>NZ_JBQWRI010000001.1:0-1089195 GCF_052545135.1 Nocardia aegles | reverse complement strand
CACAAAAAAGGGGCGCAATCAAAAGTAAAAACCAGAGTCCGAAAACCCAGCAAAAACAATCGCCAGCAAAAAAGCTGACAAAAACATCCGACCCTCCACACGGGGGTATGAAGAGCCGAAACCAAAAAAATTTGGCACTGACATTCATCGACACACTGTTAAGTTCTCAAAGAACACACGCACACACATCCAGACCGAATAACTCCGGACCTTCCGTGAAGCAACTTTTCCAGCTTAGCCCACTCGCTCATCCGATCAAAATCGGACTCCCGATCGAGCTAGTGTGATTGTCAGGCGCTCCTCGTCCTACCTCGTTTCCCAGTCCTTCCGCTCGGCGTCTCCGCCTTGCTTCTCGGCTCCGGGTCGGTGTCCGTGTCGCTCTGACTTGGAATAAGTTACGCGGCGGATAACGCTTCGTCAAATCGCCTGACCAGCGCGCTTTTTCGCAGGTCAGAGGCGTGCGGACAGCGAGACTCGGGCACGAATGACACAAGTGTGATTCAGGCCACCACAAGATCGATAAGCACCGCTGCGGCGACAATCGCGCCGCCCGGCGATCAGCCGCCCATCGGAGTGCGGCGCGGAATGACTTTGCGATAAGTGATCCGCAATCCGCGGGTTCCCGCACCACCACGTCTTCATCGGTCAGGCTTCCGCATCGGCCGTCGGCGGCGAGGCCGAGCCCTTTGGACGACACGCTCACGCGGTCCGCTTCGCTTCCGGTGACAATCACATTCGTGACGTGATGTCCGACCGGATTCGCGTCGCCGAGCGTACGGGCCGCGTCGCCCGCTGTGTGAGCTTTTCCGCCAGGCGGCACGACCTACGACCGGGCCTGTTCAGTTTCGATTCCGACGGCGCGGCGAATACGACGGCGCCGCGGTGATCTTCACCGGCCTGGCGTACCCCGGTCACCACGGTGTGCCGGACCTGCCAGGGACGTAGGTACCGTGGCGAGATCGTTTTCGCCGGGACACCGGCGGAGTTGCCGGCGGAGGCCGGTCGCCGACCGCGGAGTACCTGCGGCGCAATTCGTTGCCGATGATCCCGCCGCCGGGGACGCGATCCCGGCATCATGAATTCATGGCGACACGGGAGGTGGTCCGGGCGGGGACTTTCGCGCGGATCTACGACCCGAGCGCCGGAGAGCCGCGAGCCTGGTACATCAACGATCACACGATTGTTCGCGACGATTCCGGGCGGTGGCACCTTTTCGGGATCACCCACCCCGAGCCCGCGGACCCGTCCGACGAGATCGAGTTCGCCCACGCCACCGCGGACCGGCTGCACGGACCGTGGACCAAACACGCCTCTGCGTTGAAGGTGGATCGGGACTACGGTGAGACGCATTTGTGGGCGCCCTATGTGCTCCGCGCCCACGGGCGGTACCACATGTTCTACGCGGCGGGTGGCGCCGACCGCACCGCCGCCGCGATGAACTCGGCGACCTCACCCGACTTGTTCCACTGGACCCGGTCCGCGGCTGGTCCGCTGTTCCGCGACGGCTACGACGCTCGCGACCCCATGGTGGTGCGCGTGGGCGACCAATGGGTGATGTACTACTGCGCGACCAGCGCCCCCGCCGGTGGTCACCATATCGTCGCCTACCGCACCAGCACCGACCTCGTGCACTGGGGCGAGCGGCACATCGCCTACACGGACCCGGCCAAAGGCACCGAAGCCGGCAATACCGAATCGCCGTACGTCCTCCGGCACGGCGGTTGGTGGTATCTGTTCATCGGTCCGCGCCCGCATTACGTCGGGACCGACGTCTTTCGCAGTGACAACGCCTTCCACTTCCGCATCGGCGACAAGGTCGGCCACGTCGCGGCGCACGCCGCCGAGGTGGTCGACGAGGACGGCCGCTGGTGGATCACCAGCGCGGGCTGGGGCCAGGGCGGGGTTCATCTGGCGCCGCTCGGCTTCCCACGAGCGCGAATCGCGAAGGCGGTCCCCCGCTGAGCCAGAATCTCCGAACCGAGCGTTATTTCGGCGAAACGCGTCTGCGAGCGCGGTCGCTGCTGGTATCTGTTGAGCGAGTCGAACTTCCGATCACCCACCCTACGGGAGGGACCGGCATGGCCCGTACCGGCATCAGGACCGGCTCGTGACCGCGCTGACGGCGGCGGGGCACGACGTGGTCCGCGGCGCGGCGCCGATCAGCGACAACGCCCTGGCCGGTTCGGTAGCGCGCACGGTCGCCGCGGCGGGCGCTATACCCGGCCCGCTGCTGTTGCTGTCGAATATCGACCCGGTCCAGCCCGGAATGGTGGGCATGGTCGCCGCCCGCAGCGACGATCCGGCGGAGAACCTGGCGAAGGTGTACCTGTATCCGGAGGTGTTCTTCTTTCCGGCGGGCGGCGCCTCGGTGCATCACCTGGCCGCGCCGGGCCGGATGACGCTCGCCCGGCTCACCCGGCTCGACGGCGACTACCGCATGCAGCTGATGCTCGGCGATTTCGAACACTACGACGAACAGACCAACGAAGCGCTGATGCAACAATCGCCCCGGGAGTGGCCGCACGCATTCGCCCTGCTGGACGCGCGCGCCGAGGACTTCCTGAACCGGTTCGGCGCCGACCATATTCACGCGGTGCCCGGCGACCACCGGGAAGCCGTGCGGGCTACGTGCGAATTGCTCGACGTCACCGTGGACGAGTTCACGCGGTGACGATGTTCCTCGGCATCGACATCGGGACCTCGAGTTCCAAAGGCGTGCTCACCGATGCGCGCGGCACGATCACCGCCAGGGCCGAGCGGGCACGTCAGATTTCCATGCCGCGCCCCGGCTGGGTCGAGCACGACGCGGAGAAGGTGTGGTGGGCGGATTTCCTCGCACTCGCCCGTGAGCTCGTGGCGGCGGCCGACGGCGCCGAGCTCGCGGGTCTCGCGGTGTCCGGGATCGGACCATGCCTGTTGCCCGCCGACGCGGAAGGCAGGCCGCTGCGCCCGGCCATCCTCTACGGCGTCGACACCAGGGCGAGCGCCGAGATCGCCGAGCTGAACGACGAATTCGGCGCGCGAGCGGTACTCGACCGGGCCGGGTCGCCGCTGACCAGCCAGGCCGTCGGACCGAAGGCGCGGTGGCTGGCCCGGCACGAGCCGGACGTCGCCGCACGCACCGCGATGCTGCTGATGGCGAGTTCCTTCCTGGTGCACCGGCTCACCGGCCGGTACGTTCTCGACCACCACTCGGCCAGTCAGTGTGTGCCCCTCTACGACCTGCGCGAGCGTGCGTGGGCGAGCGACTGGGCCGAGCGGATCGTGCCGGGCTGGAGGCTGCCGGAGCTGGCCTGGCCCGCCGAGATCGTGGGCCGGGTGAGCGCCGACGCGGCGGCCGCCACCGGACTTCCGTCGGGACTGCCGGTCACCACCGGGACCATCGATGCCTGGGCCGAGGCGGCCAGCGTCGGCGTCCGCGCTCCGGGTGACGCCATGATCATGTACGGCACCACCATGTTCCTGGTGCAGGTGCTCACCGACCCGCGCCCGCATCCCGGCCTCTGGGGCACCTGCGGCGCCTGGCCGGACACCTATACCCTCGCCGCGGGCATGGCCACCTCCGGCGCGGTCACCGACTGGCTGCGCAAACTCGTGGGCGGCGAGTTCACCGACCTGGTCGCCGCGGCAGCGGAGGTGCCCGCGGGCAGCAGGGGTTTGCTCGCGCTGCCCTATTTCGCCGGGGAGCGCACTCCCCTGTTCGACCCGGACGCTCGCGGCATCGTCGCGGGATTGACCCTCGGGCACGGACGAGCCGAGCTCTACCGCGCGGTTCTGGAGGGCATCGCCTACGGGGTGCGGCACAACCTCGAGGCCATGACCGAAGCCGGCGGGCAGGCAGGGCGTCTGGTCGCGGTGGGCGGTGGCACCAGAGGCGGGCTGTGGACCCGGATAGTCTCCGATGTCACCGGCCTGCCCCAGCAATTGCCCGCCGAGACCGTCGGGGCGAGCCTCGGCGATGCCCTGTTCGCCGCCGAAGCCGCCGGGATCGACACCTCGGCGTGGAATCCGGTCGTCGATACCGTGCGGCCGCATCCCGAGCGCGTCGAGAAATACGCGGAGTACTACCGCCACTACCGCGATCTGTACGATCGAACGACGACTATCGCGCATTTCCTTGCGGCCGAACAGCACCGGGCCGGGGCGGCTTCCTGATCGACGAATATCCGTGCGACGATGCAGAGTTGTTCCACGGAACGATACGAGGATCTCATGCCCACGATCACCCTGACCCAGGACAATTTCGACTCCGTCGTCACGTCGCATCCGATCGTGCTGGTGGATTGGTGGGCCGGTTGGTGTGGGCCGTGCCAGTATTTCGCTCCGGTGTACGAGGCGTCCGCCGAGCGGCATCCACAGATCGTGCACGGCAAGGTCGACACCGAAAACGAGGTCGCGTTGACCGCTGCCGCGCAGGTGACGCAGTATCCGACAGTGATGGCCTTCCGCGACGGCCTGCTCGTCTATTCCGCGGCGGGCGCGCTGGCGTCGGAGGCGCTGGAAGACCTGGTGCAGCAGATCTTGTGGCTCGACATGGACCAGTTCCGCCGGGAACTTGTCCAGCAGGCCGACACCCGGCAGTTGGTCGAGGCCGGCGGGACCGCCACGGCCCACCGGGCCGGGCTCGCGCCGACCGCACCCCGATACGGGTGGCCCGGACTGTGACCGCGCCGCGAGGTGAACTGTGGCGGCTGGACGGCACGCGAACGCGGTCGGTCAGCGCCGAGAATCCGACCGGGGCGCCCGGCGCGGGCGCCCGGGCGACCGAGGGCACCGGAGCGCACGCGGCGCGGCTGCTCGGCCCGGGGTGGAAGATCTCCCCCTCGATCGCACTCGCCCACGGCGAGACCGCCACGCTGGCCGACGTGTCGGGACCCGGCGTGTTCCGGCATTTCTGGTTGACCACGGAACGTTCCGTCCTCCGCGGACTGACACTGCGGATGACCTGGGACGACGCGGCACAGCCCGCGATCGAGTCACCCCTCGGCGACTTCTTCTGCAACGGATGGGGCGAGACGGCCCTGCTGAGTTCGGAGATGGTGGTCGTCGCGCCCGCGGGTGGGTTGAACAGCTACTGGGCTATGCCGTTTCGGCACCGTGCGCGCATCACGCTCGACAATCACTGCGGCCGTGAGGTTCCGGTGTATTACCAGGCGACCTACACCGAGCAGGATGTGCCGGACGACGCCGGGTACCTGCACACCCGATGGACGCGAACGACCGGTCTGGGGAATCCGGCCGTCCACACGATTCTCGACTCGGTGCCGGGGCCGGGCCGCTACGTCGGCACCTACCTCGCCATCCGCCCGGGCGCACCGGGGTGGTGGGGCGAGGGCGAGGTCAAGTTCTTCCTCGACGGGGACGCCGAGCATCCCACCATTTGCGGAACGGGCACCGAGGACTATTTCGGCGGCGCCTGGAATTTCGACCTCGACGGGACATATCGGACATATTCCACGCCCTATCTCGGGCTGCATCAAGTGCTGCCGCCGGAGCAGATCTATCGATCGGATCAACGCTTCGGCATGTACCGCTGGCATGTGCGCGATCCGATTTGTTTCGACCGCGAACTCCGCGTCACCGTGCAGGCCCTCGGATGGCGCGACGCCGAGACCTATCTCCCGCTGGAGGACGCCGATGTGGCGACCACCGCTTGGTGGTATCAGGCCTGAGCGGGGCGGTCGGCATCCGGCGGGAGCTCCGATGCCAGCAGTTCGTCGGCCCGCGCCAGCGCCGCGTCCATGCCCGCGGTGAGATCGTCCATCCCGGTCAGGCCGTCCAGCAGTCCGGCGAGTTCGTCCTGCACGGCGCGCAGTTCCGCGATCGCCGGGTCGACCGGGAACCACGCGACCGAGTCGCGCCACCACGGATCGTCGGCCAGCCACGCCCACAACACATCGCGCACCAGCACCGGGTCGGAGGTGTACATCTGGAACGACTCGGTCGGCGAACCGGCTCGGTGCTCGAGCTCGTAGACGCCGTCGGGCAGCAACCTGGCCCGTATGTCGCGCAGATCGGCACGGCTGAGTTCGAGCACGGTGTGTTCCGGCCCGGCCGGTTCGCCGAGCAGGTCGCCGAGCGCGTCCTCGGTCAATTCCGGCAGCTGCGTCCCGTCTCCCGTGCGGATACGCACGGCGGTGGGGTCGATGCTCATCGCGCCAGTCTGCCCGATACGGCGGCGGGATACCCGAAATGCTCCGGTAGGGGGCGGCTCGGGTGCAAGGTGGTCGGTATGGAGGTGCTCCAGACGGTCGGACGGTTCGCCGGATCGCGCGGCGGGCTCGTCCGCGACAGGCCACCGGTTTCGTCCGAGGTCTCGATGCGCCCGCGTCTCCCGCGCGGCGCATGCCGTATCGGCGACGCCAGCGGGCTTCGATCGGGGGCCGCCCGATGACGAGGGTGGCGGGAGTCGACAGCTCCACCCAGGCCTGCAAAGTCCTGGTCTGCGACGCCGACAGCGGTGAGATTCTCGCTCAGGGGCGGGCCCCGCACCCGGATGGGACCGAGGTCGCCCCGGCCGCGTGGTGGGACGCGCTGCGGACGGCGAGCGCGGGATTGCTCGACGGCGTCGACGCGATAGCGGTCGCCGGACAGCAGCAGGGCTTGGTGCCTTTGGACGCGACGGGCGTCCCGGTGCGCGACGCACTGCTGTGGAACGACATCCGCTCCGCCGACGCGGCGCAGGAATTGATCGCCGACCTCGGCGGCCCCCGGGCGTGGGCCGATGCGGTCGGCAGCGTGCCGGTGGCCGGGCTGACCGTCGCCAAACTGCGCTGGCTGGCCGACCACGAGCCGGAACTCGCCGACCGCACCGCGCACGTCGTGCTACCGCACGACTACCTGACCTGGCGGCTGCGGGGCGGCGGACCGGGACGCATGCTCGATCCGACCACCGACCGGGGCGACGCGTCCGGCACCGGCTATTGGTCGCCCGCCCATGGCGGTTATCGCGAGGACCTGCTCGCCATGGCCTTTCGTGGACGTCGCCCGGCCCTGCCCCGAGTCCTCGGCCCGGACCAGCCCGCCGGGCGCACACCGTCGGGCGCACTGATCGCCGCCGGCACAGGGGACAATGCCGGGGCCGCCCTGGGCTTGGGCATCGCCGATGGCGACGTGGTGGTTTCCGTCGGCACCAGCGGGACGGCCTACGCTCGCACCGACCGTCCGGCCGCGGACGCAACCGGCGCGGTCGCCGGGTTCGCGGATGCCACCGGCGCGTTTCTGCCACTGGTCTGCACGCTCAACGCCGCCCGCATCCTGACCTCGACCGCCGATCTGCTCGGCGTGGACCTCCCCACGCTGGAATCGCTGGCCGCACAGGAGCCGCCGGGCGCGGACGGTGTGGTCCTGCTGCCCTATCTCGCCGGTGAACGCACGCCCAACCTGCCGCACGCCACGGGCAGCCTGCACGGGTTGCGGCCGGAGGCGATGCGACCCGGCACGGTCGCCCGCGCAGCCTTCGAGGGTCTACTGTGCCATCTCGCCGACGCGCTGGACCACCTCACCGAGATCGGCGGGGTCACGCCGCGGCGGGTGCTGCTCATCGGTGGCGCGGCGCGCTCCCGGCTGGTGGCGGCGATCGCCGCACAGGTCTTCGGCGTCACGGTGACGGTGCCGGAGCCGGCCGAGTACGTCGCGCTCGGCGCTGCCCGGCAAGCGGCATGGGCGCTCAGCGGCGCATCCCGGCCGCCGTCCTGGCCCGCCTGCCCGGTCGCGGAGATTCCGCCACCGGACGACACCGCGACCGGACGACAGCTCCGGGCCGCGTATCGCAGCGCCCGCCAGGCGCTCCACGGCTGACCCGGTCCGCACCGCGATCCCCGCGCGCCGGAATATGCGGCTACCCCGTTTCCGGGTAGCTGATTTTCGTCGCCGGGTGGCGCCTCGACGGCCGGAGGGGTTGGATCACCCTCGTCGAAGAGAGGTAGACGAATGACCGATACCCAGGTGCGGAGGGCGGTGACGGCGGAACGGACGGAACTCGCCGAACTCCTGGCCGGACTGGACGCCGAGAGCTGGGACGCGCCGACCCTCTGCGCGGGCTGGCGGGTCCGCGAAGTGGCCGCGCACATCACGATGCCGTATCGCCTGTCGAGCGCACGCTTCGCGCTGGGGATGATCGCGGCGTTCGGCAACTTCAACCGCATGGCCGATCACACCGCCCGGATGGACGCCGCCACGCTCAGCACCTCGGATCTACTGAAATCGCTGTGGGACAACGTCGATCACCCCTGGCGGCCGCCGGGCGGCGGGCTGTCCAACGCGTTGAGCCACGACGTGATCCACGGGCTGGACATCACCGTGGCGCTGGGCCTGGACCGCCGGGTGCCCGAGGATCGGATGCGTTTGGTACTGGACACGGTCGATCCCAGGACCGTCAAACTGTTCGGCGCCGAACTGGGCGGCATCGAACTGCGCGCCGACGACCTGGACTTCAGCTACGGATCCGGCACGGTACTGTCGGGACACGCCCAAGACCTGCTGCTCGTCCTCTGCGGCCGCAAGTTGCCCGCCGGACACCTCGGCGGCGAGCCCGCGGAGCGATTCACCGTCTGGGAATGACCCCGGTGCGCAGCGCGCATGATGGCACCGACCGCACAGATCCCATCGCCCCAGGACTCGACCAACGCGGCACCGGGTGTCAGGTCATCAACGCCGGGCGCTGCGCCCGAGCGCGGCCCTGGGCGGAATCGGCTCGGCCGCGGGACCACCCGGCATGTTCGCCGCTGCGGCATTCCAGGTAGCCGATGGCGCTGCGGTCTCGCTCGATCCTCTACTGGATCAGGCCGAGCAATCCCACCGCGGCCAGTGCCCCGGTTAGCGCCGCGACCGGGCCACCGCTGTGGCGCGTGCGGCGGGTGACCCTGTCGACGAGCAGTGCGAGCTCGGTGCTCGGCTCGGCGCCGTCGCCGCGTTCAGGCCTCGCCGTGGGGGCTGAGCAGAAGCAGGGTGCGCACGATGGCTAGACTGAGCCAACTCCTCAGACAAGTAGCGGGGTAGTAGATGATCTCTCAGGTACGGCGTCACCCGCTGGCCGCCCAGGCGGCCGACATGCTGCTCGCCCGGATCCAGGCGGGCGAATGGCCCCTGGGTCACCGCCTGCCCGGTGAGACCACGCTGGCCGCGCAGCTCGGCGTCGGACGCTCGACGCTGCGCGAGGCGATCCGCGAGCTGGCCGGAAAAGGCGTGCTGGACAGCAGGCAGGGCGCGGGCGTCTTCGTGACCGCGGTCGAGGTGACCGAGCAATGGGATGCCGTGCTGCGCCGCGCCACCATCGCCTCGGTGATCGAAGCGCGCATCGCCATCGAGGCCGAGGCCGCCGCGCTGGCCGCCCAGCGGCGCACCCCCGCCGACCTGCGCACGATCCGCCGGACACTGGCCGCGCGCGAAGCGCACGGCGAATCGGTGGCCGAGCACGTCGACGCCGATATGGCGTTCCACCGGGCGGTCATCGTGGCCGCCCACAACGACGTGCTGACCCAGCTGTTCGACAGCTTCCTGCCCCGGCTGCGCCTGGCGATGATCGACATGCTCGAGATCCGCCCGGTGCCGTCGGAGTCCGCGGATCACGCCGCGCACCAGCGGCTGGCCGACGCGATCGCCGCGCGCAACCCCACCACCGCTGCGGAGTACAGCCGCGCCCACCTGACCACTTTGAAAGAGGCTTTCACGTGACCGAACCGGTGCTCGAACTGACCGACGTCACCTTCCGCCGCGAGGGCAAGAAGATCATCGGCGGGATCTCGCTGACCGTGCGCGCGGGCGAACGCTGGGCACTGCTCGGCCCCAACGGCGCGGGCAAGAGCACGCTGCTCGGCTTCTGCGGCGCCGTCACCTTCCCGACCTCGGGCTCGGTCCGAGTGCTCGGCGCGGAACTCGGCCGCGTCGAATTGCAGCAGCTGCGCCGCGGCATCGGGCAGGTGAATCCGCGCCATCCCTTGCGCTCGCCGCTGACCATCCGGGAGGTCGTGCTGACCGGCCTGACCGCGACGATCGACATCCCCATGCGCTGGACCCCGACAGCTGATCAGCTCGACCGAGCCGACGCGATGATCGACACCGTGGGTCTGTCCGGAAAGGCGAAGGAGGTCTGGCCCACGCTGAGCCAGGGTGAGCGCGGCCGTACCCTCATCGCCCGAGCGCTGATCGCCGAACCCCGGTTGCTGCTGTTCGACGAACCGTCCACCGGTCTGGACGTCGCCGCTCGCGAGCAGTTGCTCGACACCCTCGACACTTTGGACCGAACCCATCCCGACGTCGCCTCCATCCTGGTCACCCACCACCTGGAGGAACTGCCCAGCACGACGACGCACGCGTTGCTCATCGCGGGCGGCCACGCCGTCGCGGCGGGCCCGGCCCGGGAGACGATCACCACCGAGAATGTCACCGCCGCCTTCGCACACCCGGTAGAGGTCCGCCACGACGACGGCCGCTGGACCGCGCGGGCCGCCCGAAAACCCTCCGCATGGCCGCGGTAGGCGCTGAGCGAGCATGCCGGGACGTCGACTTCGCAAAAAATTCGGCCGGGTCTGTCGATTCGGGCGGTGGTCGTTCGATGCAGTGATGTGAGGATCGACCGATCCTGACACCACATCGACCGAGGATGCCCCGATGCGATACATGATGCTCATCCGCCTTGACCCCGCCACTTCCCCGGAGCCGGACGAAGCGCTGCTGGAACAGGTGGGCAAGGTGATCGAGGAGATGACCAAGGCGGGCGTGCTGCTGGACACCAACGGCCTGCACTCGATCACCGAAGCCACCCGGGTCGCCCAGTCCGGCGGCAAGCAGACCGTGCTGGACGGACCGTTCACCGAATCCAAGGAGATCGTCGGCGGATACTGCATTCTGCAGGTCAAGTCGAAGGAGGAGGCGGTGGAATGGACCTCCCGTTTCCTCGCCGCACACGGACCCGAATGGGATATCGGGGTCGAGGTCCGGCAGATCGCCGAGCCGGCCTGAGCGGGCGCGGCGGATGAGCGGGCAGCCGTCCGCGGATTCGGCGCGACGCGCCGTCGAAGCCGTGACCCGGATGGAGTGGCCCCGGTTGGTCGCCGGGCTCACCCGGGTGGTCGGCGATATCGGGGCCGCGGAAGAACTGGCGCAAGATGCCTTGGTCGCGGCGTTGGAGCAGTGGCCGCGCGATGGCGTGCCGCCGAATCCGGGTGGCTGGCTCATGCTCACCGCCAAGCACCGGGCGATCGATATGGTGCGGCGCAACCGCACCTTCGCCCGCAAGCTGCAGCTGCTCGGTCGCGACCTCGTGACCGAGCAGCCACCGCCGCCGGCTGCGGACGGCGACCTGGTCGAGGACGACCTGCTGCGGATGATGTTCACCGCCTGCCATCCGGTGCTCACCGAACCGGCGCGCGTCGCGCTGACCCTGCGGCTGCTCGGCGGGCTGACCACCGAGGAGATCGCCCGGGCGTTCGTCGTGCCGGAAACGACCGTGGCGCAACGGATCGTGCGGGCGAAACGCACCATCGCCGACAAGCGGCTCCCTTTCGAGGTGCCGCACGGGCCCCAGCTGGCCGAACGGTTGGCGTCGGTGCTGGCCGTGGTCTACCTGATCTTCAACGAAGGCTATGCCGCGACGGCAGGCGAGGACTGGGTCCGTGTGGAGCTGTGCCAGGACGCGCTGCGCCTGGCCCGCATGCTCGGTGAGTTGTTGCCCGCCGAACCGGAGGCACACGGCCTGGTCGCGCTACTGGAATTGCAGGCGTCCCGGCTGCCCGCACGCGCCGGAACCGGCAAAGAGATGGTGCTGCTCGACGACCAGGACCGCGCACGCTGGGATCGCTTGCTGATCCGGCGCGGACTGGCGGCCCTCGCGCGAGCGAACAGCGTGGCACGCGAGCGCGGTCTGCCTCCCGGCCGATACGCGCTGCAAGCCGCCATCGCCGCGGTGCACGCGATGGCGGCGACGCCGGAAGAGACCGATTGGCGGCGGATCGCCGGACTCTATGCCGTTCTCGCGCAACGCTTTCCCTCCCCCGTCGTGGAGTTGAATCGCGCGGTGGCGGTGAGCAAGGTGCACGGCCCCGTCGCGGGACTGGAGCTGGTGGACGCGCTCGTCGCCGCGGGCGCCCTCGCCGACTATCACCTGCGCTACGCCGTGCGCGGTGACCTGCTCGCCCAGCTGGGCCGGTATGCGCAGGCACGCGTCGAATTCACGCGTGCGGCGGAACTGACGGGCAACACTTCCGAGCGGGCTCTCCTGCTCGACCGGGCAGTGGCCTGCGCACAGGCCGACTGACCGCACCACGGTGGTAACGCCGCTTGATCCGTTCCCGGACGCCGGAGCCAACCACCATTGCCGCGGCGCCGGCTCAGCCGGTGATCAGCCCCGGAGTGAGTTCGTCCAGACCGGAGATGACCTTGGCGGCCAGGCCGAGCGCATCGGAAGCGGGCGGGTACTCCGGGCGTGGCGCCGCGATCACCCGCATCCCGGCCGCGTGGGCCGAGCGCAGGCCGTTGCTCGAGTCCTCGATGGCGACACAGTCACTCGGCCGCTGACGCAGGAAGGTCGCGACCGTCAGATAGACGTCCGGCGCAGGCTTGCCCCGCTCGACCTCCTCGGTGGAGAAGGTGACGGAGAAGTACTCGATCAGCCCCGTCCGGCCCAGCACCGCGTCGATGAGCGCGCGCGGCGACGAACTGGCCAGCCCGAGCGGCCAGTGCTCACAGATCCGCTGCACGGCCTCGACCGCGCCCGGCAGCAGCGGCACGCCCTCGGTGTAGCGCTCGGACATCCGCTCGATCACGTCCCGCGCGACGGTCTCCGGCGGCTCGCCGACACCGAGTTCGTCGCTCAGATAGGCCGACCATTCAGCTGTGCTCATCCCCATCAGCCGCTGCTGGGTGTCGGGCAGCCACCGCCCGCCTTTCTCCGCGACGTAGCCACGCCGCACCAGTTCCCAGACCGGTTCGGAGTCGATCAGGACGCCGTCCATGTCGAACACGACCGCGGTGATACCCATGCGCACAGAGCCTTTCGCCAGCCGAAGCGGTCAGAGATCCAGCACGGCCGCCACGCGTCTCCGGCCGCCGGAACCAGGCCGATACCACCCGGAAAACAGCGATATGCGGTTGCGCACCAGCCTAATGGGTGCGGTCGTCCTCAACCCCGCGCACGGCCGCAGCGGAGGCGGAGGTACACCGCGGTGACGGCCCGGGGCGACGGACACAGCACCCGCGCGGCGAGCATTCAGCGGGCAACCGATAACTTGTTCTTATGAACGAACCGCAGGCCGGCGACTCGCTGCCGAGCAAGGAGCACCACGAGGGCGGGTTCCGGCCGCTGACCGAGCTGATCGCCGCCCACGAGGCCGCCACGGACGACATCTCCCGCGGCGGGCCGCACTACGGCCAGTTCATCGAGCAGGTGCGCGGCCTGATGGACCGCGTCCGGCTGGCCTCGCCCTCCGACGAGCTGGCGGTGGAGGCGATCGGCGTTCTCAAGGAGCTGAACGACAAGCTGGACGCCGCCCTGGTGGACGAGTGGTCGACGCCCAATTGGACCCGCTTCGACCTGCCCGCCCGCGGCAACATCACCCTGCCCCCGTTCTTCATCGACCACGTCGACCCGCAGAACGGCGTCGACGCGCGCCTCACCTTCCGCACCTTCCACCTCGGCGGCAACAGCGCCGCCCACGGCGGCCAGATCGCCATCGCCTTCGACGACCTGCTCGGCCTGGCGGCGGCGGTGCGTTCCGGCGCGGTGACCAGGACGGCGTCGCTCACCGTCGATTACCGCTCCGTCACGCCGCTGAATACCGAGCTGAAGGTGCGCGCGTGGGCCGAACGGCAGGAGGGGCGCAAGGTCTACGTGCGGGCCACCCTGCACGACGGCGACCGGCTGTGCGCGGAGGCGAACGGCTTGTTCATCGTGCTGAAGCCCGGACAGCCCTGACAGCCGGCTGCCGAAGACCGCACCAGCGCTGGACCTGCTCGCCGGGCTGGATACCACCACCTCGCAGATGCGCGTCGTGGTTCTAAGCACCGCATGTTTCGATACATGCAATAGAAGATGTACCATTCCGCGGTGATCGATTCCAGTCGGCGGACCACCCGTCCTCCCGGCCGCCCGGCCTCCGCGACCAGGGAACAGGTCATCGAGCACGCTCGCCGAGCGTTCCTGGCCGGAGAGCGCGTGGACATCCAGGCGATCGCAGCGCAACTCGGGCTCAGCCGCGCCTCGGTCTACCGCTGGTTCGGCTCCCGAGACGGCGTGCTCGGTGCCGTGCTGGCCGGGGAGTTCGAGGCGCTGCTCACTCGCGCCGACGCCCGCCGCCGTTCCACCGGCGCTCGGCGCATCCTGGATGTGCTGTACCGGGTCAACCGCTGGATGACCGACAACGAACCGTTCCGGCACTACTTCGAGAACGAGCCGCTGTCCGGCCTGCGCATCCTCACCGCGAGCGACGGGCCGGTACAGCCGCTGGTCGTCGCCGCCGTTGAGGAGCTGATCGTGCGCGCCGCCGAAGAGGACGGATACGATCCGCCGCTGGACCCCCCGCTGCTGGCCTACGCGCTGGTGCGGCTCTGCGAGGCGTTCCTGTACAACGACAACGTCGCGGGCATTCGCGGTGACATCGACCGGCTGCACCAGGTCCAGGCGGCGCTGCTGGGCATCCCCGACGCGATCACACCATGACATCGTCCGGCTCGCCGCGCGGACCGCGCGCCTGCGGCGCGCCCCCGGAGCACGCTGCACGCCCGACCGCGCTCCAGCCGGAGGACGTCACGATGACCACCGCCTGGATCGGTCCCGGCGACGGCCACACCACACCCGCCGCCCGGCCTGCCGTGGACCGCGTGCGTGTGTTCGGCGCTGGACCGGCGCTGTTCATCAACGCTTACGGTCCGCGACCGTAGATACGTACGGCGTGGCCGGCACGAACCCGATTTCGAATCGCTGTGATCGAAATTCGGCTGATCGCGTCCGACCTGGCGGATTGGCCGGACAACCGCGTATATCGCCAGGTCGGGCCGCGCGGCACCCGGCGCAATAACATCCCCTGATTTGTCCTGGCGCAGACGCCGGAACGGGCGCGGCCGCAACCGCATTATCGTCGCTATTCGTGCAGGTCAGCGACAGAAAGGCGGAGAAGGTGGCGGCGGAACCCACGCCGGTGCGGCAGTTGCGCGCCGATCAAGCGCGGCGGGTGGCCGACATCTTGCGCCACCAGTTGCACGCCGGCGCGTTCGACGGCGCGCTGCCGCGCGAACAGGAGCTCGCCGCCGAATACGGAGCCTCCCGCAACACCGTCCGGGACGCCTTGGCACTGTTGAAGGACGAGGGCTTGATCGACCGAGCGCCCAAGGTGGGTACCCGGGTGGCCACCCGCAAGTACGACCACGGGCTCGACGCGCTGCTCGGGTTGCAGGAGACCTTCAAGGGACACGGCACCGTGCGCAATGAGGTGCGCGCCGCGATGCACGTCGCCGCACCACCCGCCGTCGCCCGCAGGCTCGGCCTCGCGCCGGGCGAGCGCGTGGTCTACCTCGAGCGGCTGCGTTACCTGGCGGATCTGCCGTTGAGCCTCGATCTCACCTACCTCGTACCCGACATCGGCACCGAGGTACTCGGCCACGACCTCGAGCACACCGATGTCTTCGTGCTGCTGGAACGCATCAGCGGCCAGTCGCTCGGATCGGCCGACCTCGCCCTGGAAGCGGTACCCGCCGACCCGCACACCGCCTCCACCCTCGACGTCCCCGGCGGCGCGCCGCTGCTGATGCTGGAACGACTGACCCGGCTCGACGACGGCCGACCGGTCGACTTGGAGTACATCCGCATGCGCGGCGACCGCATCACCATGCGCGGCAGCCTGACCCGCAGCACCCCCGAATGGAAGGTCCTCTAGATGGCACTGGTCGACCAGCGCGCCGATATCCCCGTCACCATCGACGAGTCGTTGTGCATCCAGGGCTGCACGCTCTGCGTCGAGATCTGTCCGCTCGACTCGCTGGCCATCAACCCCGACAACGGCAAGGCCTTCATGCATGTGGACGAGTGCTGGTACTGCGGTCCCTGCGCGGCCCGCTGCCCCACCGGCGCCGTCACCGTCAACATGCCCTACCTGCTCCGCTGATCTGGAAGACCGATGAAAGTGAAATTCGCTCCCGTCCTGCTCGCCGCCGCGCTCGCGTTGACCGGATGTTCGCTGGAGCAGTCCGACGACACCCCCGCGGGCACCGTCAAGGTGGTCGTCGGGTACCAGTCCAAGACCATCAACACCGTCACCGCGGGCACCCTGCTGCGCGCGCAGGGCTACCTCGAGCGGCGGCTACAGCAGATCACCGACAACGGCGGGGCGAAGTACCAGGTCGAGTGGCAGGATTACGACACCGGCGCGCCGATCACCGCGCAGATGGTGGCCGAGAAGATCGACATCGGCTCCATGGGCGACTATCCGTTGCTGATCAACGGCTCCCGCACCCAGGCCAACGAGCGAGCGCGGACCGAGCTGGTGTCGGTCACGGGGTACAACCCCAAGGGCGCGCTGAACATGGTCGTGGTGCCGAACGATTCGACCGCCACCGGCATCGGCGACCTGGCCGGGCAGAAGATCTCGGCCAGTGTGGGTTCGGCCGGGCACGGCACCTTGGTGCAAGCGCTGTCGCGTGCGGGGATCGACCCGGCCAAGGGCGTGGAAGTGCTCAACCAGCAGCCGCAGGTCGGCGCGACCGCCCTGGAGTCCCACCAGGTGGGCGCGCTGTCGCAGTTCGTCGCGTGGCCCGGCCTTGTCGTCTTTCAGAACAAGGCCAAGCTGCTCTACGACGGCGCCGAACTCGGCGTGCCGACCTTCCACGGCGTGGTGGCCCGGCGCGCGTACGCCGCCGATCACCCGGAGGTGCTCCAGGCGTTCTTGGCCGCGCAACTGGATGCCACCCGGTTCCTTCAGGACAAGCCGTTCGAAGCAGCGAAAATCGTCGCGGACGGATCCGGACTGCCGCAGGAGGTGGTGTACCTCTACAACGGTCCCGGCGGCACGAGTTTCGACACCACACTCAAGCCGAGCTTGATCGACGCGCTCACAGGCGATGTGGCCTACCTGAAGTCGATCGGCGACTTCGCGGACCTCGACATCGACCGGTTCGCCGACGACGGCCCGCTGCGCAAGGCGTACGCCGAGACCGGGGGCGACTACGACCGCGACCTCGCCACCACCGCCAACCCCACCCGGGTCACCGGCACCGACCCGGTCTGCGGCACACCGGCACAGGACCCCGCGCTGGCCGGCGAACTGTGGGTGGACGGCGTGGCGAAGCCGCAACCGGCCGCGGACCCGACCTGCCTGCTGCGCGCCGTCCAAGCCGCGAAAGCGCAGGGCCGGACGATCCGCGCCGCCTACGTCCCGGATGCCGAGCTCGGCACCCGCTGGTTCGCCGACAAGTCGATCTGGCTACGCGACGGCGCCGCCTACCTGCCCTTCACCACCGCCGCGGCCGCGCAGCGCTACCGCCAGGCGCATCCGTCCGCCACGCCGGTCGGCTACGACCAAGCCGTCACGGAAGTACGCGGATGACCAGCGAACTCGCCGCCCCCGCAGTGCGGGCCACGGCCCAACCCGCGATCCGATCGGATGCCGCCCCGACGTCGCGGTCGGCCTGGCGCTCGCGCCTGGTGCGCATCGCCTCGGTCGCCATCGCGGTCGGTCTGTGGCAGTTGCTCACGGCCAACAACGTGCGGGCGGGCCTGCGATTCGACACCCTCCCCACCGTCGGCGAGATCGTCGCCGAATTCGGCACGCAGTTGCGCTCCGACCAGTACTACCTGGACATCGCGCAGTCGCTGATCCGGATCGTCACCGGCTTCGGGCTGGCCGCGGTGGTCGGCGTGGTCGTGGGCATCGGGCTGGGCCGGTCGCGGCTGCTCGCCGACACCTTCGGCCCGCTGGCCGAACTCGTCCGCCCGATCCCGGCCATCGCGCTGGTGCCGGTCGCGATCCTGCTGTTCCCCAGCGACGAATCCGGCATCGTATTCATCACGTTCACCGCGTCGCTGTTCCCGGTGCTGGTCAGCACCAGGCACGCGGTGCGCGCACTGCCCACGATCTGGGAGGACGCGGTGCGCACGCTGGGCGCGTCCCGGCTGGACGTGCTCACCCGCGTGGTGTTTCCCGGCATCCTGCCCGGCGTCTTCAGCGGACTGTCCGTGGGCGTCGGCGTCGCGTGGATCTGCCTCATCTCCGCGGAGATGATCTCCGGACGTCTCGGCGTCGGCTACCGCACCTGGCAGGCGTACACCATCGTGGACTATCCGGGAGTGTTCGTCGGCATGATCACCATCGGCGTCCTCGGTTTCGCGACATCGGGACTGGTCGAGCTGGCCGGTCGCCGCATCACCCGCTGGCTGCCCAGGGAGGTCGACGCATGACCACAGTGATCGACGCACCGGCATCGACCGGAATGCGCCTGGATATCACCGGCGTTCGCATCGCCTATGGCGGCGAACCGGTGCTCGACGGACTGAACCTGTCCATCGCGCCGGGCGAAATCCTCGTCGTGGTCGGCAAATCCGGTTGCGGCAAGTCCACGTTGCTGCGCGCGATCGCCGGACTACGCACCCCGGAGGGTGGAGCCGTCCTGGCCGACGGCGACCACGTCAGCGGACCCGCGGCCGACCGCGCCCTGGTATTCCAGGACGACGCGCTGCTGCCGTGGCGCACGGTGCGGCAGAATATCGAACTCGCCCTACGCCTGAGCGGCACACCGCGGGCCCAGCGACGAGCCACCGCACTGCACTGGGTGGACGAGGTCGGGCTCACCGGCTACGCCGACTACCTGCCACGCGACCTGTCCGGCGGCATGCGCCAGCGTGTCCAGCTCGCACGCAGCCTGGCCGCCGCGCCACGCGCCGTGCTGATGGACGAGCCGTTCGGCGCCCTGGACACCCAGACCAGGGAAACCATGCAGCGCCTGCTGATCCAGACCTGGCGCGCCCACCCCACCACCATCGTCTTCGTCACCCACGACCTCGACGAAGCCCTGTTGCTCGGCGACCGCATCGCCGTGCTCGGCGGCGGCACGCTGCGCGCGCTGGTGCCGGTGCCCAGTCCGCGGGAGGCGATCGACCGGGCCGCGACGAAGGCCGAGATCTTGGAGAAACTGTGAACATTCCGCCGCTGTCGGAACGAATTCGGCTGGACTGCGACGTGCTCGTCATCGGCGGCGGCACGGCCGGCACGATGGCCGCGCTCACCGCCGCCGAGCAAGGCGCGAACGTACTGCTGCTGGAGAAGGCTCACGTGCGGCACTCCGGTGCGCTGGCCATGGGCATGGACGGCGTGAACAACGCCGTGATCCCGGGCAAGGCCGAACCGGAGGACTACGTCGCCGAGATCACCCGCGCCAACGACGGCATCGTCGACCAGCGCACCGTCTACCAGACCGCGACGCGCGGGTTCGCCATGGTGCAGCGGCTGGAGCGCTACGGCGTGAAGTTCGAGAAGGACGAGTACGGCGAGTACGCCGTGCGCCGAGTACACCGGTCCGGCTCGTACGTGCTGCCGATGCCCGAGGGCAAGGACGTCAAGAAGGCGCTGTATCGCGTGCTGCGTCAACGCAAGATGCGCGAGAAGATCCGCATCGAGAACCGGCTCATGCCGGTGCGCGTGCTCACCGACAACGGACGCGCCGTCGGCGCGGCCGCCCTGCACACCCGCACCGGCGAATTCGTGGCCGTCGGCGCGAAGGCGGTGATCCTGGCCACCGGACCGTGCGGCAGGCTGGGGCTGCCCGCCAGCGGATACCTGTACGGCACCTACGAGAACCCGACGAACGCGGGCGACGGCTACTCCATGGCCTACCACGCCGGCGCCGAACTCAGCGGCATCGAATGCTTTCAGATCAACCCGCTGATCAAGGACTACAACGGCCCGGCGTGCGCCTACGTCGCCAATCCGTTCGGCGGCTACCAGGTCAACGCCGACGGCGAACGCTTCGTCGACTCCGACTACTGGTCCGGCCAGATGATGGCGGAGGTGAAGCGCGAGATCGAATCGGCGCGCGGTCCCATCTATCTCAAGGTGTCGCATCTGCCGGACGAGACGCTCAGCGCGCTCGAAGGCATCCTGCACACCACCGAGCGCCCCACCCGCGGCACCTTCCACGCCAATCGCGGCCACGACTACCGCACCCACGATATCGAGATGCACATCTCCGAAATCGGTCTGTGCAGCGGACATTCCGCCTCCGGCGTGTGGGTCGACGAACACGCCCGCACCACGGTGCCGGGCTTGTACGCGGCGGGCGATCTGGCGTGCGTTCCGCACAATTACATGATCGGCGCGTTCGTCTTCGGCGATCTGGCCGGTGCGCACGCCGCGTCCACCCTGGATGAGGTGGCCGCGCCCGCCGAGCTGCCCGAGGACCAGCTGGCCGCCGCGCACGAGCTGATCTACCGGCCGCTGCGCCGACCGGACGGGCCGCCGCAACCGCAGGTCGAATACAAGCTGCGGCGTTTCGTGAACGACTATGTCGCGCCGCCCAAGACGGCGACCAAGCTGGCCATCGCGGTGGAGACCTTCGACCGGATGCGCGCCGAGATCGCTGGCATCGGCGCGCGCACCCCGCACGAGCTGATGCGCGCGGTGGAGGTGTCGTTCATCCGCGACTGCGCCGAGATGGCCGCCCGCAGCTCACTGACCAGGACCGAATCCCGTTGGGGCCTCTACCACGAGCGCGCCGACCTACCTGAACGCGACGATGTCGAATGGCGATATCACCTGAACCTGCGCAAGAACCCGGACGGAACCATGGCGTTCCTGAAGCGACCGGTAGCGCCGTACCTGGTTGCGGTGCCCGGGCTCGACGACCTGCCCGCGGCCGATGCCGAGGCCGTGCCGGTGCACCAGCCGCACCGAGTTGTCGGCCGTGCGCCGCACACCGCCGCCGGCGCCGAGCCCGATCGCACCGCGGCCGGCTCGCTGTCGCAGGCGGCCACTCCCCCGTCACCTCGGATCGTCGCCCTACTCGCTCTCGACGAACCCACCGTGGCACAACTGTCCACCTATCTGACGGATCCGGACGCGGGCGTGCGGGCCGCGGCGGTCGCGGTGCTGACCGAGCACACGCCGGAAGGCTTCGCGACCGCCCTGAGTGACGCGCTGGACGATGCGGCGGCCTCGGTCCGGCGCGCCGCTGCGGCAAGCCTGCGCGAGCTCGTCGAGGTCTTGCCCTCGGCGGCGGGGCTTTCCGACCGACTCGGTTCGCCCGATCCGGTCGTCCGGTCCACGGTCATCGATCTGTTGCGCGCCCTGCGGGCGGGCGAGCCCGGGCACTACCGCGCGGCGCTGGCGGACGAGGATCATCGCGTCCGCATCGAGGCGGTCCGCGCGCTGGTCTCGCTGAACGACCGGGACGGTGTCGCCACCCTGGCCGTCGACGGCAACCGGGAGGTGCGGGTTGCGGTCGCCCGAGGGCTGGCCGCCATCGGCGACGGCGGGGCCGAGGTGATCCGCCGCCTCGCCGACGACCAGGACCCGCTGGTCCGCGCCGCGGCACTGACCGCGTTCGCGCAGCTGGGGGCCGAACCCCCGGACATCACCGCGCTCGAGGCCGCCCTGCGCCACTCGGCCTGGCAGATCCGGGTGGGCGCGGCGCGCGGGCTCGCGGGCGCCGACCCGGACCTCGCGGTGCCGATCCTGGCTGCGGCACTGCACGATCCGCATCTCGACGTCCGCAAGGCGGCGGTGCTGTCGTTGTCGGGGTGGCTGGATCTGCCGGCCGCGCACGACGCGCTGCGCGCCGCGATCGACGACACCGACGCCGACGTGCGTGCGTATGCCCGGCGAGCGCTGGGCACCCAGCCGACGGCCTAGCACCACCTGGTTGCCGCACGTCGGATCGCTGATTGTCGGGGAAACGCGAGATCTACACCTCGGGACGGCTCGTTCCAGCACCGCAATTCGGGTGGGCCGCTGGTCGATCGCGACGGCCGCGCGCTGGGCACCGCGTTCGGTGCCGACGGGAACAGCAGCAACGTCGGCTTCGCCACCAGCCTGCTGGAAGTCATCGACCGGCTCGACCACGGATGGCGCCGCGACCGCCCGGTCGGCACCGGCCGCTGCGCCTCCTGACCGCCGTCAGGAGGCGTCGGCGACGATCACCACCCCGCTCGAGGCGTCCAGCAGCGGAATGGTCCGCTCCGCGGCGTCGTCGACGTGCACGCGCGGGTGTGCGGGCAGCTCGGCCTCGTAATAGGTACCCGGACCGTAGAACTGGCCGTACTTCACCACCACGCCGTCGAAGTCCAGCACGGCAGTCTCGTGCTGCTGGATCACCGCGCCCCGGCCCGCGGGCGGTTCCCACGCGATGCTCTGGGCGAGAAAGCGTTTCGCACCGGCCGCCCGCGCGGCGGCGATCAAGTTGCGGGTGCCCTCGGTACGGATGCGTGCGTTCGCCTCGGCCCGCTCCGGCAGCGACGCCGCATCGTCGGGCAGGTCGGTGAGCTGATGCATCACCAGGTCGGGCCCGAACCCGACCACCGCGGCGGTCAGGGCGTCGGCGTCGTACACATCGCACACCACCGGCTCGGCCCCCAGCGCCCGCAGCGAATCGGCCTTTCCCGCCGACCGGGTCATCCCCGCGACCTCATGCCCCGCCTCGATCAAGAGCGGAAGCAAGCGGACCCCGATCACGCCGGTCGCACCGGCCAGGAAGATGCGCACGGTGTCGATTGTGCCGTGCCTGCGTCGCCGGGTGTTCACGGCCCCTCAGCTCGGCCGCGAACGGCGCAACCTGATCTCGCCTCTTCGGGTAACCCTCGGCGGTTGCCCGCTCGATCACTGCGGCGAACACGGCAGTGCCGACGCGCGTTCCGCGGCGGGAACGGCCGTGCGCGACCGGTTTTCCCCACTCGGACCAGTGATCGGCAGTCGCCACGCACCCGGCGCGGCAACCAGTACCACCGAGTTCTTCGGCTCGATCGGCGCCGGCCTGCGGTAGGCGCTGACCGGTCGCGACACGCCGCATGTCAACACGCCGGAGGTCCGCCGCATAGCAATCTCCGGGCTACCATCTGAACAAGTCGCTCACCAGCGTTCCCGCTCGGACGATTCCGATCGTCCGAGCTGCCACAGCGGCATACCGAGGTCGGTGAGCTGCCCACACCGCTCCAGGTCCGGACTTCCCATGCCCGGCCGGGACGAAGCCCGGTAGCCGATCGGGCACAACGTAGGATGAATCCTCGGTCGTGGGTGCCGGTGCCGGTGCAGAAAGCAATTCGCCTGAGCGACAGCAGATTCGGTTTCTCGTCACCGACAGGACGCGGGTAGGAGGTATGCGGGTGGGCGCAGGTGCGCGGTCCGGAAAGCAGCGGGGCATTCGCGGTCGGATGAGGAAGACCGGCGCTGTCGTGGCAACGGCTGTGCTCATATCGTCCGTCGGTGCGGCTGCGGCCGCCGCCGCGCCGATCCACGCACCGATACTGCGCGCACCGGCGCGGGGTTTCAGCGAACTCTCCGTGCCGTCCAGCATGGGCCCGATCAAAGTCCAGGTCCAGTGGGCCGCTCGCGGCGGCAGCGCGGCACTGTATTTGCTCGACGGCCTGCGCGCGCCCGCCGACCACAGTCAGTGGACGACCGATACCGACGCCCTGAGCCAGTTCGAGGACGACAACGTCACCCTGGTGTTGCCGGTCGGCGGACACTCGAGCTTCTACACCGACTGGTATCGGCCGAGTAGCACCAACGGTCAAGAGACGACGTACAAATGGGAAACCTTCCTGACCCAGGAGTTGCCCGCCTACTTGCAGCGATACGGCGTCTCGCGAACCAACAACGCCATCGTCGGAGCCTCCATGGGCGGCAACGCCGCGCTGATACTGGCCGCATACCATCGCAACCAGTTCCAGTTCGCCGGATCTTTCTCCGGGTTCCTGCACCCGACGTTCCCGCTCTGGAACGAAGCGATGCGCGCCGCCATGTGGGACGAGGGCAACTTCGACGTGGACGACATGTGGGGGCCGGTCGGCGATCCGGCCTGGAGCCGCAACGATGCCACCGTGCAGGCGGAGCTGCTGCGCGGACTGCCGATATACGTCTCGACCGGCAATGGCCTGCCCGGCCCGCTCGACGTGCCGTTCGGAGTCGGGAACACGGTCAACGCGATGGGCCTGGAGTCGATGACGACGATCGCCGCCCAGATGTTCCGCGATCGCCTCACCGAGCTCGGCATGACCGCGCGCGTCGACACCGTCGACGGAACACACACCTGGCCCTACTGGCAGCAAGCGCTCGCGACCGCGCGGCCGATGATCCTCGACGCGCTCGGCGCGCACTGACGCCGTCGACACCTGCGTTGTGATCGGCCGCGCGGATCGCCGATCTGTGGGATATGTCAGGCAGTGCGGGATGTGCTGATCGGTTCGGAGGCCGGTGAACGGGTCGCGTGTGCTCGCGCGATGACCTGTCTCAGCCCATATCCGTTGACGATGGGTATCCCATAGCGGTGTTCGAATCTGGTGCGCAGGTCGATTCCGGCCGGTGCCGAACAGCACAGGGCGAAACGCACCGACGAGGTGTCCGGCGGTGTCCGTCCGGGCAGATCCGACAGCGCCGCGTACAGGTTCGGCAACGCCGACGCGTAAGTGGGCCGGATTCGCTCGATCCGTTCCAGGAAAGACGTCGGGTCGAGGGGACCCACCAGGGTGGTGCGGCCTCCGGCGACCAGCGGCGATAGAGCGCCCAGCAAGATGCCGTAGATCTGCCGCATCGGCAGGGTCGACATGCTGTGGTCGGCATCGGTGAGGGAGAAGACCGTGATCACCAACTCGCACATGGCCCCGAGGTGCCGGTGGTCGAGCATGGCCCGGTCGCCGCCGTAGGTGATCAGCGCCAGTGCCTCCCCGCCGGACTGTTCCGCCGGCGTGAGGTCGCGTTCGCCCGCGCCGAGCGCCGCGCCGGGCGGGATCACCCGGATCGACCGAGAGATTCCCGCCGGGCGCTCGGTGACGATGAGGACCTTGGGATCGGCGTCGGCTATCCGGTGGCCCGTCTGCGCGTCGGATTCCATCGGGTCCAGCACGGCCGCCGTGGCACCCAGCCGCCAGGTCGCGAACAGCGACACCACCAGCTCGACGGCGCCGGGCAGCATGATCGCGACGACGTCACCGGTCGTGACGCCCCCGGCGCGCAGGCAGGCCGCCGCACGCTGGACGGCGACCAGGAATTCGCAGTTGTTCAGTGCGGCGCCGTCGTCGGCAATGGCCGGTGCGTGGGGGGCCGCGACGGCGCGACGGTCCGGAAGGGTGGAAAGCGTCATGCGATGTCCTCGGCAGCGGCGTGGGTGCTGATTACCACGGTAGAAAGCCCAGCTCGGATCGCCACCGTCGTGCAACGATGAAATTCGTCGCCCGCCTTGTCGCCGGAAGACAATATCGACCGGCGCAAGCCCACCGTGCTCACGGCCAGGGGAATACGATCGGTTGGTGACGAGCTTTCGTCGCAACGGTGAAGTAGAGGTCGACCGTTGTATCGCGACGATCGCCGCCCGCATGAGCGAGCGGGTGACGGATATCAGCGCGAGCATCCATAGCTCGCTCGAGGAAGAGGTACCCGAGCTGCGCGCGGACGTCCACACCGTCGAACTGCTGCGGGCCAGCGTGCAGGGCAATGTCGACACCATGTTGCACGCGCTGCAACACGACATCCCCGCCGAACGCACCCACCTCCCGTCTGCCGCGACCGAGTACACCAGGCGTCTGGCCCAGCACGGCGTCCCGCTCCATGCCCTGGTGCGCGCCTATCACGTCGGACAGCGGCGGGCTACCGAACTGGTATTCGCCGAATTACACTCCGCCGCCGATATCGCGCCGGTCGATCGATTCGTCGTCGGCCGGGCGATCACCACCCGACTGTTCACCTACCTCGACCAGGTGATCCAACAGGTCGTCGTGGTCTATGAAGGAGAGCGCGAGCAGTGGTTGGACACCCGCAACAGTGTGCGCGCGCTCTGTGTGCGCGAGCTGCTGACGGGAAAGAAGTTTGTCGACGTCGACAGCGCCACCGAGCAGATCGGCTACCCGCTGCGCTGGCATCACCTGGCGCTCATCGTGTGGTATCCCGACACAGGGGACCGCGGTGACGAACTCGGCGAGCTGCAACGGTTCGTCCGGGAATCGGCCGAGACCACCGAAACCTCCGGCGGCCCCCTGTTCGTCGCCGACGATCAGCTGAGCGGCTGGGCGTGGCTGCCCTACCGTTCGGCGCGACCCGATGCCATCGCCGACGTCCGTGGTTTCGCGACCTCGCAACACGACGCCCCGTGCGTGGCGATCGGCACGATGGCCCCCGGACTGACCGGGTTCCGCCGCTCTCATCGCCTGGCCCAGGACGCGCGTACGGTCGCGCTGGCGCAGACGGACACCGAACACCACGTGGTCGCGGCCGATGACCCCGGAATATCGGTGGCGGCCCTGCTCGGTGGCAGCATCGCGGAAGTCCGGGAGTGGGTCGGCGACGTGCTGGGCGATCTGGCCTCCGACACCGACAACGACGCGCGGCTGCGCGACACGCTCCAGGTCTTCCTCCGCACCGGATCGAGCTACAAAGCAGCCTCCGCACAGCTCGACCTCCACTCCAACTCGGTGAAATACCGGGTGGGCCGGGCAGTTTCGCGACGCGGCAGGCCTATCGCCGAAGACCGGCTCGACGTCGAGCTCGCACTGCTCGCCTGCCACTGGTACGGTCCGGCGATACTGCGACCCGATACGACGTGACCGGCTGCCCGACTCGGCGGCGAAGCGCGGTGTTGCGCCGCATACGGGACAGCTTCTCGGGACCGCGCACGGCGTAGCGTCCGGTGACGAGTCCGTCGTCGACGCGCAGCGCCACGACGGTGTCGATCTCGCCATATCGCCGCGAGATCAGCGCCGGATGGCCGCTGACCGGCCACATCGGGCGCGATGAGCAGCGGCGCGGGCAACCAGGGGCCCCTGGACACCGGGCCCCGCCGCTTTGTGACACGCAAGATGGTGCCGGTCCCCGCGGTGGGTTCCCGGCGCCGCCAGGCCGAACGATCAGGAATCGAGAAGCGCTGGTCAGCGGGCCGCGGTTAGCGTTGGGACGCGAGCCGATCGCATACAGAGGAGGACTCATGGACTGGATCAGACGGGTTCGGCAGACACACCGATGGCTGGCCGTCGTTTTCACGGCGACCATCGCCGTCACGGTCGTCGCCTTGGCGTTGAAGGGTCCCGTGTGGGTCTCCTATGTGCCGCTGCCCCCGCTCGCCTTGCTGCTCTTCTCCGGTCTCGGCGTATTCGGATTGTCGTGGGCCGCCCGGCTGCGTGGCCGGGCGGCCGGGAACTCCTCGCCGCGGCAGGTCGCGTCGGCACCGCGGGTCCGGCAGTTGCATCGCTGGTCGGGCATCGGCTTCGTCGCTACCGTTATCGCCACATTCGTCGCCCTGGCACAGGAGGAGCCGATCGTCTGGGTCTCCTACCTGCCGCTGCTGCCGCTTGCCCTGCTGCTGTTCTCCGGCCTGTACCTGCTGGTATTGCCGCTTGCGGTGCGTCGGCGCACCGGTCGGCTCGCCACGTCCTAGTCGCCCAGCGGCGTGACGCGGGCGGCGGCGAGCCCGATCGCACCCGGCCACGGGTCGATCGCTTCGGGGAACGGCCGCTCGTGCCCGGGCGGCAGGGAGCGATATCGTCGCAGCATGCGAGCCCGGCCGTTGACTCTGATCCAGGACGACCTCGTCGACTACGACAGGGCGATGGAGCGCATGGGACAGCTGGTCGAAGAACGCCACGGCGGCGCGCGGCCGGACACCTTGTGGTTGCTGAGCCATCCGCCGGTCTACACCATAGGGCGGAAGACGCCGCAGGAGCACCTGCCGGACCCGGCCCACGACATCCCGGTCGTGCAGACCACCCGAGGGGGTCAGCTCACCTATCACGGGCCCGGCCAGTTGGTCGGCTATCTCATCGTCCGGCTCGATTCCGGCGAAGGGGTGGTGGACTACATCCGTGAGGTCGAGCTCCGCCTGATCGAGGCACTCGGCCGGGTGGGCGTTCCCGCCGAACGCCGCGACACTCCGCCCGGCTCCGAACTGCTCACCGGAGTGTGGACCCGCCGCACCGGCCGCAAGATCGTCTCCATCGGCATGCGCCAGAGCCGAGGGATCACCAGTCACGGCTTCGCCCTCAATGTGAACGGCGACCTCGAGCCGTGGCGCTGGGCCGTCGCCTGCGGGCTCCCCGATGTCGACATGACCTCGGTGACCCGCGAAACCGGCGCGGCCACCATGGCGCACGTGCGCTCGATCGTCGCCACCGCTTTCGAAGCGAGTGGTGCAGCCGGGTAGCCGCGCAGACCCAGGTATCGGGGCGCAGTAGTTCCGGTGCGAGCTTGTCCGCGGCCCACAGCGAGTTCGGTGGCGCACACCGAGGCCGCCAGTAGTGTTGCCAAACGGTTGCCAACGGTCGGACAGTTCTGGCCATCGGACGCCGGTGTGCCAGGTACGGTGCGGAGGAACAGCGTTGCGCCGAGCAATCGCAGGCGTCCGCATGCGGCACTGGCACCGGGAATCCCGAGACAACGGAGGTGCGGCAGTGACAGGCACACAAGCCACGCCCGGGACGTGGCCGGCGTTGCGCGTCGATGACTGGACCCCCACGCGGGAGACGCTGCACATGTGGACGCAGATCATCGGCAAGATCAGACTCTCGCATGCTCCGCTGGTCAATCACTGGTGGCAGGTCACCTTCTACGTCAGCCCGAGGGGACTGACCACCTCCGCCATCGCGCACCCGGCGGGATCCTTCGACGTCGAATTCGACTTCCTCGATCATCGGCTGCACATCAGGTCCAGCGACGGCCGGACCCGGCAGGTCACGCTGGAACCCAAACCGGTGGCGGCCTTCTACGACGAAACCGTCGCCGCTTTCGATGAACTCGGGATTCCGGTGCGAATTCAGGCCAGGCCCAACGAGGTGGAGCCCGCCATCCCGTTCGCCGAGGACTACGAGCATCGCTCCTACGACGCCGGTGCCGCGACTTTGTTCTGGCGACAACTGCTCGCCGCCGACCGGGTGATGCACGAATTCCGCGCGCGCTTCATCGGGAAAGTGAGCCCGGTGCACTTCTTCTGGGGCGCAATGGACTTGGCGTGCACCCGGTTCTCCGGTCGCGCGGCTCCGCGACACCCGGGTGGCGCGCCCAACTGTGGCGACTGGGTCATGGTCGAGGGCTACTCGCACGAACTGAGTAGTTGCGGCTTCTGGCCGGGCGGCGGGTCGGAAGGCGCCTTCTACGCCTACGCGTACCCTGAACCCCCGGGATTCGCCGATCACTCCGTCGGCCCGCGAGAAGCCCGCTACAGCCGGGAGAACGGCCAGTTCCTCCTGCCGTACGAGGCCGTTCGCGCCGCCCGGGCCCCGGAACGCATGCTGCTCGAATTCCTCGAGACCACCTACGAGGCCGCCGCCGACCTCGGCCACTGGGACCGCGCCGCCCTGGAGGCCGATCCGGACCGCTGGAAGCACAAGCGGCGAGCGCGCGAAACGGACCTGCCACGGCCGCCGGTCGAGTGATCTTCCACTGAACACCCCCCCACAGTCGAACCAGGGCGATCTGGATACAGGGTGTTTCACATCCCAAATCTCCCAGACTTGGGGATTGCCACCAGATATGGTCCACCAATCAATGTATCGTTATTTGACGGCACGTTAACTGACGGGATGAATGCACATGCACAACACGAGGAAGCGCGTGACAGTGTGTCGAATGGTGGCCGCGGCGGTGATCGGCGGGGCGGTCGTCATGGCGGCGGCAGTCGCCTCGCCCGAACCCACGGTCGCCACCACCGCGGACCGGTACTCGCACAACCCCTCCGACCGGCGCGGTTCCGGCGTGGGAGAGCGCGCTCTGAGCGGCAACCACGGCGGCTACCAAGGACGCAACGAGCGCCCGTGTCAGTACACCCCCGAGGGTTACTGCACCGGAGGGCGCTGACCACCGGATCGACTCGCCCGGTCGGCGGCGAGCGGAGCACCCGGGCGGCCCGGACGGGCCGCCCGTCCGCGTGACATCAACCCTCGGCCGGGCCGTAGGCGATGTGGACCACGCCGTTGGCGTCAGACCTCATGCTCGGTGAGCGCGAGCTTTGTCGCGTCGACACCCTCGCCCCACAGGCGCTTACGCTTGCCGAGCGCGATCAGGTAGACGAACAGGTGCAGGCGCGCGACCTGGCGGCCGCGCGGTTCGGGTCAGCCGATGATCGCGTTCATGATCGTGCCCGCGCTCGTCGCCACCGCGCCGCCGGCCATCGCGCTGGCCACCATCTTCGGCGACTCCAGGCTGCCGCCGTTCCACTTCTCCCACGCGAACCTGCCTCCGCCGTAGGTGATCGCCGTGATGCCGGACAGTTGCACCAACCAGGTGAAGTAGCGGCCCATCTGCATCAGTTTGTCCGCCAGCGGCGGCTCTTCTGCGGTCGGATTTTCGAATTGCGCGATCACGGTGTCGTGCAGCGCGGCGAGAATCATGCTCACGTTCCTGCTCCTTTTTCGCATGCCGAAGTGATGCTGAAGACAATTCGAGAGAAAGAGCTGCGCTACCGGAAGTTCGGCGCGCCACGGGCACCGCGACGCTCACGGCCGCCTATCCGGCGGTCCGTGTCGCGATCGTATCCCGCTTTCCGGATCGTGGCCGGAAAACGCGTGACAAGATCGATTAGACCGCATGGCAAAGGCGTATTCCCCGCGACACACCGTTGTGCGCATTCGACGCTGATGGTTCCCGAACGTGTCGGCGTTCTTCACCGAACTCGCGCGGGTCACCGCGCAGGACATCTCGACCAGGTTCGCCGCCGCCCACCGACTCTCTCGAGAAACGGACCAATCGGCCGAATTGCCGGTTGCCGCGGACCCGCCGCCCTATTGTCGATGCGTAATTCGTAAGCGCCAGGTCGCCTTCGAGGCGACAGCGGTGCGGCGCCGCCCCGGTCCGGCGGCGCCCGGGAAGGAGTCTTCATGCCGGACGGTCACGCGCGAGTGCGCGCCGGATCGTCGACCGGACTCGACACGAGCACTTCCTCGACGCCGACCTGCGCGATCCCGGCACAATCCTGGACGCTCCGGCCCTGGGCGATACCTTCGATCCGGATCGGCCCATCGCGATCTTGTTGGTCGCGGTGATGATGTTCTTCCGCGACAGCGACGATCCGTACGACGTCGTCGGCCGACTGCTGGACGCCGCCCCGTCCGGTAGCTACCTGGTGCTCACCCACTTCACCGGCGATTTCGGCCCGCGACCCATGGCACGCGCGGCGGCCGCGGCCGAGCAGGCCGGTATCGCCTTCCAGCCCCGCAGCCACGCGGAGACCGAATCCTTCTTCGCCGGAACGGAACTCGTCGAGCCGGGTGTCGTGCCGGTGGAAGCCTGGCGTCCGGACCCGGACGTCACCTCGGCCGCGGCGCGGTCGGCCTGGTACTTGGCCGGCGTCGGGCGCAAACCCTGAGCGGCGTTTGAGCCGCCGCCGTTCGGCAACTCACGTCGGAGATACCGGCGGCCACGGACGGCGAGGTGGTGGACATGGTCGACGACGTCGAGAAACGCTGGCGCGATCCGCGCGGGTTCCGGCGTGCCGCGACCTACGTCACTTCGGTACTCGCCGCGGCCGCGCTGGTCTTCCTGCTGGCCGTGCTGTGGGCCGCGCAGCGCGAGTGCCCGGACGCGGACAAGCTGCTGTGTGACACCGCCGCGCAGGTCGCCGTGGTACTCGGGCCGGCGGTGGTCCTGCTGATCGGCGGCATCGGCGCCTTCGTCGAAACCTACCTGCAGTGGCGGCGCGGCCGGACCTGGCCCATCTGGCAGGGGGCGGGCTGGTTCCTGTTCGTGCTGATGGTGGTCTACCTCGGCATCGGCGGCGGCGCGGTCGCGAGCTGATCAGCCGGCGACCCGGACGACCACCTTGCCGAAGTTGCGTCCCTCCAGCATGCCGATGAACGCTTCCGGGGCGGCGGCCAAGCCGGAGACGACGTCCTCGAGGTACCGCACGCGGCCGTCGGCGACCCACTCGCCCATCTCGCGCAGGAAGTCCGCGTACAGCTCGCGGACGAATTCGCTCTGGATGAATCCGCGCACCGTGAGGCTTTTGGTCAGAATCCGGCCGTAGTAGGCGGGCAGCCGGTCCGGACCCTCCGGGGCGCCGGTGGCGTTGTAGTTGGCGATCAGCCCGCAGACGGGCACGCGCGCGTAGGTGTTCAACAGCGGATACACCGCGTCCGCCACCGCGCCGCCGACGTTCTCGAAATAGACATCGATGCCGTCGGGAACCGCGGCCGCCAGCTGCTCGGCGAAATCGGGGGCACGGTGGTCGAGCGCGGCGTCGAAGCCGAGTTCGTTCAGATAGGCGACCTTTCGCGGACCGCCCGCGATGCCCACCACGCGGGTGCCGCCGATCTTGGCGATCTGGCCGACCGCCGAGCCCACCGGTCCGGTGGCCGCGGCGACCACGAGGGTCTCGCCGGGCCGAGGTTTGCCGATCTTGCGCAGCCCCGCGTAGGCCGTGAAGCCCGGCATGCCGAGCACGCCGAGGGCGGTCGAGATCGGAGCCTTGCCCGGGTCGAGCTTGCGCAGCCCGCGCGCCGAGGCGACGTCGTGGGACTGCCACCCCGAATAGGCCAGTACCAGATCGCCTTCGGCCAACGAAGGGTCGCGGGATTCGAGCACTTCGGCCACGGTCCCGCCGACCATGACCGCGCCGACCTCGACCGGGTCGGCGTAGGACTTCGCCGAACTCATCCGGCCGCGCATGTACGGATCGAGCGACAGGTACAGGGTGCGCAGCAGAACTTCGCCTTCGGCCGGGGCGGGGAGTTGCGCGGTCTCGGTCCGGAAATTCTCCGTGGTGGGCGCACCCACCGGCCGGGAAGCAAGCACGATTCGCGTCGACTCGACCATGCGCCCACCTTAATGGTGCGGTCGGACGTAGTCCGACCATGCCGGATCGTGTCCGGCGATCACCACCGCGATTCCGAACCGAGAACAGGCCGCCCTTCATTCATTCCCAGGGTCCGGCCGGGAATCCAGCGCCCGTCGCCGGAGGAAGAACGCCGCCGCGTCGGCGATGTCCGCGCCGCTGCTCACCGACTCCGGTCAGCCGGTCCGCGATCTGGCGGTCGGCGCAGCGGCGAGTTCCGAGCCGCACCGATCGGCGCCCACCTGGCCGAATTGTCCTTACTCGCGGAGGAATACGGCCGCGGACCACCGCACCGCGACACCAGACCGTTCGAGTACCTCGTATTGCTCCACATCGCGACGCGGCGAGGTACTTTGATCTTCGCACGCCGACCACAGCTTCAGCTCCATCCCGCACCCACCCGAGATGCACAGGAGTTCACTTTGGCACGGCACCGTCGCCCGAACCGCTCGCGCACCCGCGGCGCGCTCGCCATCGTCGCCGCGCTCGGCATCCTGCTCGCCGGCATCGCACCCGATGCGACGGCGCGCCCGATCGGCCCCTACGACGTCGGCGGGGCGATCGAAGTCGAGTACGACCAGGCCGGTGGGCCTGCGTTCTTCGGCGACCCCGTCACACCCGAGGACTCCGCTGCCCGCGGCGGCCGCTACCAAGCGTTCGAGCGTGGCTCGTCCATCTATTTTCACCCCGACACCGGCGCACATCAGGTCGGTGGCGCCATCCGCGAGAAATGGGGCAATCTCGGTTACGAGGGCGGAGCGCTCGGCTACCCCGTGACGCGGGAAGCGGCGACACCATCGAAACCGGGCAGCTACAACGTCTTCCAGAACGGTTCGATCTATTGGTCGCTCGGCACCGCAGCGCATCAGATCGGCGGTGTGATCCGCGACAAGTGGGGTTCCTACGGCTGGGAGAGCAGCCCGCTCGGGTTCCCCATCACCGACGAATCTCCTGCCCGCGCGGGCAACGGCCGCTACAACCTGTTCGGCGGCGGCGCCATCTATTACGCCCCGCGCACCGGCGCCCATGTCGTCTGGGGGTCCATCCGCGAGAGCTGGGAGGCCGCGGGCGGCGACGCCGGGCGATACGGCTACCCCACCAGCGACGAGTACGACTTCGAGAACGGGAAAGCCCAGGACTTCGAGGGCGGCCGCCTCACATGGGCGCCCTGAGCCGATCGCTCTGGGACGCGCGGCGCACATCAGCCGATCGGCCCGCTGGGAGCACGCCGGCACCGTGAACTCCCGGCACTCCGGACATTCGGAGCGGTTCGCGACGGGCTCCGCCGGCGGCCCCAACTCGCGTCGGGGCCGCCGCGGCCGAACCAGCCAGTGCCCGAGTCGATCCTCAGACCCCGACCTCGACAGGGATACTGCCACATCACAGCGGCCACGTCGCATCGGTGATCGTCCATCGGTACGTACACGCGCCCGTGCATGTGCATACGCGCAACCGGCTACGAAAGCCTCGAAAATGGAGGTGAAAGCATTGCGATAAGATAACGAACGAGTATCGGTAACCTCGTCTCGATATCGAAATGTTACCGATCTCTGGCGGGCGTTTTGCCGAGTTACCGCTGGGGACAAGGGATTTCATACCGCAGGACGAGGATTCGATTCGGAAGCTCCACTTCCCGCAGCACGGCGCGCGAATCCAGCCGACCGACCGGTTGCGAACATACCGCCCCAACTCGCCACCGACAGTGCGCCGCGGCGGTTCCTCGGTCGCGAATCATCCCCTCGGCAAACGTGCCGCGCGGAGCGACCGCACACACGCCGAGCACGGATAGGGCGCTCCGCGATCGAGATTATTCGCCCGAGTGCATCTCGGTGAGCAGCTCGCGCAGAAATCGCACACTCGCGCCCGGGGACAACGCCTCCACGCTGATCCGGTTCATCACCGACATGTACAGCTCGACATCGCGCTGCTTGTCCAAATACAGGGAGCTGGTGAGCTGCTCGGTGTAGACGATGTCGGCCAGCTCGGGCTCGGGGAACCGAAGGATACTGAAGGGGCCGCCGGCGGCGGAGTGCCCACCCGCCGCGTACGGGAGCACTTGGAGCCGGATGCTGGGACGGTCGGCCATTGTGACCAGATGCTCGATCTGCTCGCGCAGCACCTCCACTCCGCCGACGGGTCTGCGTAGCGCGTTCTCGTCGATGACCGCCCACAGCGTGGGAGCCGGGGCCCGGTAGAGGATCTGCTGGCGGCGCATGCGGATGGCGACGCGGCGTTCGGTCTCGTCGGTGTTGCCCAGCTGGATCACCGCGCGCGCGTAATCGGCGGTCTGCAGCAGCCCGGGGACGAACTGCGCCTCGTAGGTCCGGATCGTGGTCGCGGCCTGTTCGAGGCCGATGTAGGTCTCGAACCACGCCGGGAGCAGATCGCTGTAGTGCTGCCACCACCCCGGGTCGTTGGCCCGCCGAGCCAGTTCGAAGTACGTTTCGCGTTCAGCGGGGTCGACAACTCCGTAGAGGCTCAGCAGGTCGTGCAGATCGCGTTCCTTGAACCCGGTCCGGCCCAGCTCCAGCCGACTGATCTTGGCGTGCGATCCGCGGATCGCGTCGCCCGCCGCCTCTCTGCTGATTCCGCAGCCCTCGCGCAGCTGACGCAGCCGGCTGCCGAGCGCGATCCGCAGAACCGTCGGACCACGTTCTGCGGCAGGTAATTCGGCGCTGTCACCACTGTCTTCGTCATTGGTCATGCATGCCTCCGGCCGATCGGGGGTCAGACCGCGCGGCGTAGTGCCTCCACCGGCACAGCTGTCGGAACATCGGCGACGATCCTACTCGGCCGGGCCCGGACACCGGCCCAGACGCGAGCGCGTGCCGCGAATCGGCTGCGCACGTTCGGATCGACAAGAGCGCCAACGCTATATCCTGACCGGATTCCCAGGCGAGCCGGGACAGCTGTGCGTAAAGTCGCCCCCGACGGTGGCCACGCGGAGGAGGACCGCCATGACGTCGGCAGCGGAATCGACCCGTCCAGCGGGTGTGGACTTGGAGATACCCAGTATCGCACGGGTGTACGACAACGCCCTCGGCGGGGCGGACCGGTTCGAGCCCGACCGGCAGGTGCACCAGCGCTCGAGGAAGCCGGTGCCGGACCAGGTCTTTGCTGATGGGCCAGACGACGGAACTAGAAAGGTCTCCATGTCCGATCCCGCTCTCCAGACCGGTGTCCGCGCGCCGGTAGGTGTGGACACGACACGCGCGAGCATCGCCCGCGTCTACGACGCCACCCTCGGCGGCAAGGACAACTACGAAGTCGACCGCTACGTGCGCGACCGAGTCGCCGAGGTCGCGCCGCGGCAGCGCGATGTGGCCTGGATGAATCGCCGCTGGCTGCACCGCGTGGTGCGTTATCTGGCCGGCACCGTCGGCATCGGCCAATTCCTCGACATCGGCGCCGGCCTGCCGACCGTCGGCAACACCCACGAGATCGCCCAACAGCAGAATCCCACGGCGCGGGTGGTGTACGTCGACAACGATCCGGTGTGCAACATCCACGGCCGCGTGCTGCTCGAGCGCAACGAGTTCACCCATTTCGTGCCCGCGGATCTGACCGCGCCGAAAACTCTGCTGGCGCACTCCGAGGTCACCCGGCACCTCGACCTCACCCGCCCGCTGGCGCTGATCCTCTGCGGCATCCTGCATCACGTCGACGACGATCTCGATCCGGCGGGGATCATGCGTCAGTACATCGATGCGCTGCCCGCCGGATCCTACGTCGCGATCACGCATTTCTACGATCCCGCCGACGGCGGCGAGGCACACGAGATGGCCATCGAACTGCAACGGCGTTTCACCGAAATGGGTCTGGGCTCCGGCTGGTATCGCACTCGGGAGCAGATCGCCTCGTATTTCGGCGATCTGGATCTGATCGAGCCCGGCCTGGTCGAACTCGACGACTGGTGGCCGATGGGCCCCGCGTTGCGGCCGCGGCTGACCGAGGAACGTCTGCTGCTCGGCGGTGTCGGCTACAAGTCCGGATCGTCGAACGGCGTCGTGACCGCCCTGCGCCGCCGGTCGACCGAGGACGACCCATCGGATCCCACCGAACGAATCGGCTGAAAGGTACTTGCCGCGATGACATACGACGACCTGACCGGACCGGAGCTACGCGAGGATCGGTGGCGCTTCCTCGAAGTCCCGCTCGGACCGGACCAGGCTTGGCGCTACGCCGACCCGGCCGCGCAGACCGAGGTCGGCGAGGGCGCCGTATCGGTGCGGATCGACGCATTCACCCGATCCCATGCCGAGGTCCAGATCCTGGACAACCCGAAGCATCTGCTGGTGTCGACCGAAACCTTCGCTCTCACCGGCGGACCGCGGACCTTCGCGGTGGAGATGGCGGCGGAGAACATCGGCGCCACCGGCGAGGACTACCGCGACGGCTTCGCGGCGTTCAACGTCCTCGACATGAGCAGCGCCCAGGTCTTCGACTTGATCGCGACCAGCAGGCACGCGTACGCCATCCACGAACGGCTGTTCGTGCCGGGCGTCGTCCCGGCGGAAGAGGCGTTCACGCACGTGGTGCACGCGCCCTTGGCCGGAGTCGACATCAAGCCCGGCGAGTTCCACCGCTACGCCGTCACCATCGACCGCGCCGCGGGCATGGCAGGCTGGTACGTCGACGACGTTCCCGTGTACACCACGCGCGCGGCGCGGCTGCCGGAGACGATTCAGATCGGTTTCGGCATCATCACCCTGCATCCGATCGAAGACGGGCGCAGCACGTCGCTGCGCGGGCAGGGCCTGCACGCGCAGTGGCGCGACTTCACCGTGGCGTGACCCGAACCGCTTCCTCGAGCGAGTCCACCGAACAGAATGGCGCCCAGGCACACTCGGCCGGGCGCCACGCACGTCGGCCAAGCGGTCGTTCCCGATCGATCAGGTGCTCCGCTTGCGCGGCCACTCGACACCGCGCGAGCGGGCGTACTCGTCCGCCGAAGCGCCGTCCTCGTTCGGGTCGTACTCGTAGTCGTACTCGTCCGACTCCGTACGACGGCGCGGATCCCACACCATCGCCACGGCCGACACGGCCAGCAATGCCACGACAATGGCCGCGATGACTACATAGAGCACGTCTTCCACCCTCCTGAAGTAAACCGAACAGCACGTAGCCGTGCCGGATACTCCACGCGCACAGCTGGTTTCACGCCGCAGGCATGGTAAGCCGCACGGCCGGAGACCGGTCGTTCCGACGGCGGTTACCGGCCGGTCGCCACCGAATACCGGCCGGTCGGCTACTCCTGCCGATTCGACGGAAACACTCCCGCGAATCTTCAGCGTCGCTTAGGCTCGTCACCGTCCCGGTGGCTCCGGGACATCCGGCGCGGCACCGGCACGCCCAAGCCGGCCGCGATCGCTGGTGGTAGCGGTGGGGTTCACCCTATTCGATGAACCTCGCCGTCCCCACTTCCCATGAAATCCGAAGGACATTCAGCGGGAATCACCCGCTTGGGGCATCCGGCGAGCTACCGTCTTCGGTCATGGACGACATCGAACTGCAGCCTCCGACCGTCGCCTCCGCCAAGCAGACCGGCCTGGTCCTGGACATCGCCGCGCTCGACATCCACAACCCGCTCGCTCGGCCGGGCGAGATCACCTATCCCTACGTTCGCTGCACCGACCACCGGGTTCTGCGGCTACCCGAGCCGTTGCACCGGTGGGCCACCGAGACCATCGCGCTCAACCACAGCAAACACGCCACCGGCGCGCTGCCCCTGTTCCCCGGACAGGTCGAATTCGGCATCCTCGACGGAACCATGTACGCCGAAGTCCTTTGATCCCGCGAGAGCCCGGCGGACCCGGCCGGGCTCTGTCGGGTCACTGGGATGCGCCGTCGCAGCCGGACGGACCGCGGTCCCGCTCGGGCGATGCACGCCCGCGAAGGTCGCCGCGATCATCGCCACGGTCGCGCTCGCCCTGACCGTCGTCCTGGTCGCCTGCGATGATCGGATAGTGGCCCCGCGCTGTCGCGTGACGACGAAAACGCCTGGTGCGCGCTCGGGCCGGCTACGCGGTTGGCGCGGGTTGCGGGCGCACGACACACTGGAGCCCGTGAATCGCATGTCAATCCGACGACGCCGCCGCGGATCGGACGGCCTGCCGTGACCGATCTCGCCCGCGGTGAGAACCGCCCCGCGCCCGGCGACCGGCTGACCGTGACCGTCACCTGCTCGGCTCCCGTCGACGTATCGGCGCTGTTGCTGAATTCCGCGGGGCGCGTTCGCTCCGACGCCGATTTCGTATTCTTCAATCAACCGGTCGCCCCGGGCGTCACCTACCGGCACGGCCGAGGCGCGGGCGATGCGGTGGACATCCAGACCGGCGCGCTGCCCGGTGACGTGGACCGCGTGGTGGTCACCGCGAGCCTGGACGGCAGCGGCCCGCCCACTTTCGCCGCCGCGGGCTCGCTGCGCGCGACCATCGCGGCTTCGTCGGGCACGCTCGCCTTTCCGATGACGGGGCTGAGCACCGAAACCGCCGTGGTGTGCGTGGAGATCTATCGCCGCGCCGGCGGGTGGAAGGTGCGCGCGGTCGGCCAAGGGTACGACAACGGCCTGGCCGGTATCGCAACGGCTTTCGGCGTGAACATCGATGACGAGCCGGGCCCGCCGGCCTCGACACCGGCTCCCCCACCGGCATATCGACCCGCGCACTCCCCCGGGTACCATCCCGCGCCATCTCCGGCGTACCAGCAGGCGCCCCCACCCGCCTATCCACCCCAACCGGCCTATTCCGCACCGGCCGCCGCGGTGCCGCCGCCACCGATGCCTTCACCTCAGCAAGGAGCGCTGCCGATGCACAGCGAACTGTTCACCGCCGGCCACGCCGAAGTCACCGGTGCGGGCATCCAGAAGCAGGGCGGCAAGATGATCAAGGTGGCCGTGAACGGCGAGGTCCTGGCTCGCGCCGGATCGATGGTCGCCTACCAGGGCGATCTGCATTTCCAGGCGCTCGGCGCGGGCGGGATCGGCCGGGCGATCCAGCAGCGGCTGACCGGTGAGGGCGTGCCGCTGATGAAGGTGTCCGGGCGCGGCGACCTGTTCGTCGCCAACGGCGCCGCCGATGTGCACACCATCGACCTGGACGGCACCGACGGCCTCACCATCAACGGTGCCAACGTGCTCGCCTTCGATTCCGGCCTGCGCTACGACATCCGGATGGTGCAGGGCGCCGCCGGGTTCGCCGGCAACGCCGGATTGTTCAACTGTGTCTTCACCGGCCGTGGCCGCATCGCCATCACCACCCACGGCACGCCCGTGGTGCTCAATGTCGACCAGCCCACCTACGCCGATCCGCAGGCGGCGGTGGCCTGGTCATCGAGCCTGCAGACGGGCATCAAACGCAATGATTCGTTCGGGCTGGGCAGGCTGATCGGCCGCAGCACCGGCGAGGGGATGACGCTGTCGTTCTCCGGCCGCGGCTTCGTCATCGTGCAGCCGTCGGAGCTGCCGCCAGGAGGTTTCGTCGGAGGCACCGGCGGCGGGCAGGAGGCCGGCCAGAGCGGCGGTGTGCTGGGCGGCCTGTTCGGCTGACGCCGGGCGCATGCGCTCGAACCTGCACGACACGTGCCAGCAGCAACAACGGCCCCGTCGGCATGAGGGCGGTGCCGACGCGCCGCGGGCGGTTCCGCTGTGGTCGTGTCTCGCACGAGTCGCCGCCGGTTATCCCGTCCGTTCCAGCACGCCGCGCAGAAACGCCGCTTGGCCCGCGTGCTGCAGATCGTCCGAGATCACGCTGACCAGCCGCGCACCAAGCGTCACCGGCGGATCCCATCGGGTGTCGACGACACGGTCCAGATCGGCGTCCGCCAGCGTCCGGACGAAACGCAGCGTCTGCTCGTGCACCGCGTCGTAGTACGCCGCGAGCAACTCGGCGGACGCTCGGACGACCGCCACGTCGGCGGGCCGGTCACCGTAGCCGGTCGCGCCCTTGTCGAGGGGCAGACCGAAGCGGTCATACCAGCCCTTGGCGGTCCAGACCTGCTCGACACCGGCCACATCCGCGATGTGGTCGTCCTGCACGCGGGTCAGATGCCAGATCAGCCACGCGATCGAGTTGGCGCCCGAATCGATCCGCCGAGCGAGAATGTCCTCCGCCAGTCCGTCCACCGCTTCGTGCACCACCTCCCGGATCCGCTGGTACGCGTCGGTCAGCATGTCGGCACTGGTCGCCATCAGTCGACTCCTCTCGAGTGTCCGCTGCCCCGACCGTACCGAGCGCGGCCGGGCAGTACGAGCGTCGACATGCGTGCCCCGAGTTCAGCGCCATCCAACCGAATTGAATGTGCCGTTATATAACGGTACGATTGTCGATGGCGAGATCGGGTCGATGACCTTTCGAATCGGTCACCGACCGGAGGAAGACATACCGAAGTGAGGAACTACCGATGATTCACGACGTCGAAAACGGACGCGTCCGGCAAGCGGTCGCCCGCGTGGCGATGGTCGCAGCGCTCGCGCTGACCCCCGTTGCCGCGGTCGCCGCGCCCGCCGTAGCGCAGCCGACTGCCGCGCAGACGAGTCAGATCGAAGAGGTCCACGGCGCGTGGCACCGGCACGACGGGTGGGGTCGCGGCGGCTACGGCGGCTGGGATGGTTACGGCGGGTGGGGCGGCTACGGGTACTGGGGTAGCCCGTTCGGCTACTGGGGCAGCCCGTTCGGCTACTGGCCCGGCATCGCCCGGCTGCTGCCCGGCACCGGTAGCGCACTCTGAGCAGGAACACTCCCGCACAGTCGGCCAGGTGATTCCGGCCTCGCGCCCTCGTCGCGATACCGTGGGCACGGACCGGAATCACGTTCGCCACTCGCCGAAGGGGACGCGGCGATCCGCAATTGCGCGACATCACCGAGGGCGGCTACGTCGCGGCGGTCACCGATGAGGCCAACCATCCTGTGGTCGCACGGCGGTCCGGTGGGAATAGTTGGGAACCCGATGCGGTCGTTCCAGGTGCTTAGACAGGCGAACGAGAGGGGCCGCCGATGGCGACCGAAACCGTGACAGTATCCGTGGGCTTCCGCTCCGAGCGCGGCGCTATTCTCGGCTCGCTGATGCTGGCGACCGCGCTGGTCGCACTCGACTCGACGGTCATCGCCACGGCGGTGCTCACCATCACCGACAGTCTGGGCGGCTTCGCGCAGTTCCCCTGGTTGTTCTCCATCTATCTGCTGGCGCAGGCGGTGACGGTGCCGATCTACGGCAAGCTCGCCGACACCGTGGGCCGCAAACCGGTGATCCTGTTCGGTATCGCGATATTCGCGCTGGGTTCGCTGCTGTGCGGCCTCGCGACCAGCATGCTCGGACTGATCATCTTCCGAGCGGTCCAGGGCATCGGCGCGGGAGCGATCCAGCCGATGACGATGACGATCGCGGGCGACTTGTACACGCTGTCCGAGCGCGCCAAGGTCCAGGGCTATATCGCCAGCGTGTGGGCCATGTCCAGTGTGGCGGGACCGCTGCTGGGCGGCCTGTTCGCACAGTACGTCAGCTGGCGCTGGATATTCTTGATCAACCTTCCGCTCGCCGCGCTCGCCGGATGGATGCTGGTGCGCAATTTCGTCGAGAGCGCGCCCCGGAAGCGGCAGAGCGTCGACTATCCGGGTGCGGCGCTGCTGACGGTCGGCGCGGGCGCGTTGATCCTCGGACTGCTCGAAGGCGGTCAGGCATGGGCGTGGTCGTCTCCGGAGAGTATCGGGATCTTCGCGGGTGGCGTGGCGGTGCTCGCGCTGTTCGGGCTGGTGGAACGCGGAACGCGGAATCCGATCCTCCCGCTGTGGGTGTTCACCCGGCGTGTGGTGATCGCGAGCAGTTTGGCGTCGGTGCTGGTCGGCGCCATGGTTCTCGGCGCCACCTCCTATGTCCCCACCTTCACCCAGAGCGTGCTGGGTGCCGGGGCGCTGGTCGCGGGCCTCACGGTCGGCGCGCTGACGCTGGGGTGGCCGCTGGCCGCGTCCCAGGCCGGAAAGGTGTACCTGCGGTTCGGCTTCCGTACCACCGCGTTGATCGGCAGTGGATTGGCCGTCCTCGGCGCTGTCAGCACACTGTTCATCACGCAGCATTCCACGCTGTGGCAGGTCGCCGCGTCCTGCTTCGTGATCGGCACCGGTATGGGACTGGTCGCGACCCCGACTCTGATCGCCGCGCAGACCAGCGCCGAATGGACCGAGCGCGGTGTGGTCACCTCGGCCAATATGTTCGCGCGCTCGATCGGCAGTGCGGTGGGCGTCGCGGTGTTCGGCGCGATCGTGAACTCGCGCGTCGGCCACACCGATCACCCGGAGCCCGCCACACTGGCCTCGGCAGTGCATCTGGTCTTCATCGCGATCGCGGCGATGGCCGTCGTCATGCTCGCCGCCTCGGCCATGATGCCCCGGCGGTCGGTGAGTGCATGATCGAGGCAATCCCTGATCGAGGCAGTGGTTTTTCGGAAGCGCAGGCCCTGGAGCATGCTCAGCTTTCCTGTCGAACGAGAATCTGGAGGTCGCGGTGGCGCAGGCCGTATGCGTGATAGTCGGTGTGTTCTTCCTGGGTATGGGGGTCTACGCGCTTGCCGCGCCCGTCGCTTTGATCCGGCCGTTCGGCATCCGGCTCACCGAAGCGAGCGGGCGCTACGAGGTGCGCGCCGTCTACGGCGGCTTCGGACTGGCGATGGCGGGCGCGCTCGCGGTAGCCGCCCTCGACCTCGCAGCGCTGCGCGGCGGGATCATGGTCGCGATCGGCGCGGCACTGGCGGGGATGGCCCTCGGCCGGGTGGTGTCGGCCGTGCTCGACGAGCGCACGGCGTTCTATCCCACCTGGTTCTACGGCGCGGTGGAGACGATCGGGGCCGCCGCGCTCTTGCTCGCCGCCTAGCGGAAACCGACCGTCAGCTGGTGCGCGCGGCGTCCGTCTGCGAGCCGGCGCTGCCGAGTGCGCGCAGCGCGAAGTACCCGGCCGACACCAGCACCGCCCACACCACGCCGACGACCAGCGCCGTGCGCCCGCTGTCGGTGAACAGCAGCAGCACGACCACCACGCCGAGGAACGCCAGCGCGAGCACGGTGGTGTAGGGCGCGGCGGGCAGCCGGTAGTCGCTCGCGGGCAGCTCGCCCCGGGCGACCTTGGCGCGGTAGACCAGGTGGCAGACCAGGATGACGCCCCAGACGAAGATAATGCCGATGGTCGACACCGAGGTGATGTAGGCGAAGGCCTTGTCCGGGGAAACGATGTTGACGATCACGCCGATCACCATCGCCGCCGCCGACACGGTGATCCCGACGTAGGGCACCGCGTTCGGGCTCAGTGCGCTCAGCCGAGCGGGCGCCTCGCCGCGCAGCGACAAGGTGCGCAGCATGCGGCCGGTCGAGTAGATCCCCGAGTTGCACGACGACAGTGCCGCGGTGAGCAGAACGAAGTTGACGATACCCGCCGCGCCGGGGATGCCGATCAGTTCGAAGACCGCCACGAACGGGCTCCTGCCCGCGTGGAAGTCGCGCCAGCTGGACACCGACATGATCACCAGGAGCGCGCCGACATAGAACAGCCCGATCCGGAAGGGCAGCGTGTTGATCGCCGTGCGCAGGGTCTTGCGGGGCTCGCGCGCCTCACCGGCGGTGACGCCGACCAACTCCACCCCGACATAGGCGAACAGCACGATCTGCAACACCAGCAGAGACTGACCGATGCCGTTGGGGAACACCCCTCCGTCGGCCCACAGATTGGTGACGGTGGGATTCGGCGCGTGCCCGAACCCGAACAGGAGCACGCCGATGCCGAGCAGGATCATGCCGACGATCGCGGTCACCTTGATGGTGGAGAACCAGAACTCGCCCTCGCCGAACAGCCGCACCGAGATCAGGTTGGCGCCGAACATCACCGCGAGCACGACCAGGGCGGTGACCCACGGCGCGATGTCGAACCAGTACTCCACGTACTTGCCCGCCACGGTGATCTCCGCCATGCAGGTGGCCACCCAGACCGCCCAGTACGACCAGCCGGTCACGAAACCGGCGAAGCGGCCGAGGAACTCGTGCGCGTACTCGGCGAAACTGCCGGAGATCGGCCGGTAGGTCAGCAGTTCGCCGAGCGCCCGCATGATCACGAAGATGGCCAGGCCCGCCGCCAGGTACGCCAGGATCAAGGCGGGCCCCGCCTGCTCGATCGCGCCGCCGGCGCCGTAGAACAGACCGGTGCCGATCGCGCCGCCGATGGCGATCATCTGAATGGTGCGCGGGCTCAGACCCCGGGCATAGCCTTCCGAGTCGCCGCTGTCCACCGGAACCGACGGTTGCGTGCCGTGGAGGTGACGGTCGGAGGCTGTCATGCTGCGGTCCTTCCCTCGCTGGGCAGCGATGTGACGATCCGGTGCGCCGAACCCAGGACGGCGGATCATCGCGTGTCCGCCCTGGAATCATCTGGCCACGCTACCGCTGCGTCCGCCTGCGCGTCGTCTCCGGGCCGACTCGCCGCGGACGGTGGGCACTTACCGGGCGAGCGTCCGGCATGCCCTCATCGGATTCCCGACGATGGGTTCCCACCATGATCGAACCGGCGTCCCGGCGCACGCGACCGTGGCGCTACGCGCTGCGCACCGCCGTCGTTCCAATGCCTGAACGCGACGGCCCGCGACTTCGCCCAGATCGGGCAGGTCGTCCTTGACGGCGGCCGCGTGGGCGACGCGCAGATCGTGCCGCCGGCGTGGATCGAACGCATCCGCACCCCCGTTCACCAGGTGGGCGACTGGCCCTACGGCGCACAGTGGTGGCACCCGACCGGTGGGGACGGCGCCGATCTCACCGCCGTCGGTGTTTACGGCCAGTACGTCTACCCCGACCCGCCCGGCCGCACCGTCATCGTCATCGTCATCGTCATCGTCGAGCTCGGCGACCACGGCACCACCCGGGACGAGCAGGAGACCATCGAGGTGTTCCGCGCGATCGCGCGCGGCTGAGCCGACCGGCGAAATACACCGGGGACCGGGGACGTTGGCAGTGGAGATCGCCACTGTGGAGGAGACCCGATGATCGACGTCCCGCTGTCCGTACTGGATCTGGCGCCGGTGCAGTCCGGCCGCACCGTCGGCGAGGGGCTCGACGCGACCACCGAGTTGGCCAGGCGCACCGAGGCTTTGGGCTACCACCGCTTCTGGGTCGCCGAACACCACAACATGCCCGGTATCGCCAGCTCGGCGCCGAGCGTGCTGCTGGCTCACCTGGCCGCCGCCACCTCGACCATCCGGCTCGGCTCCGGCGGGGTGATGCTGCCCAACCACGCACCGCTCGTGGTCGCCGAGCAGTTCGGCACCCTGCACGCGCTGCATCCGGGGCGGATCGACCTGGGCATCGGACGCGCGCCGGGTACCGATCAGGCGACCGCCCGCGCGCTGCGACGGACCGCGGACGGACTGTCGGCGGAGTCGTTCCCCCAGGAACTGGCCGCGCTGCTGGGCTACTTCCGCGGGTCCGATCCCGGCGGCATCGCAGCGACGCCGGGACGCGGCGAGGAACCAGAGATCTGGCTGCTCGGCTCGAGCGGCTACAGCGCCCAGGTCGCAGCTCTGCTCGGAATCCCGTTCGCGTTCGCACACCACATCAGCCCGGACAACACCGAGCCCGCGCTCGCGCTCTACCGCGAGCACTTCCGGCCATCGCAGCGCCTGGAACGTCCGTACGCGATGGTGGCGGTCGCCGCGATCTGCGCGGACACCGACGAGCGTGCCGAACTCCTCGCCGGTCCGCGCGACCTGGCCTTCCTGAACCTGGTGCGCGGCACGCCGCGGGCGCTGGCCACGCCGGAGGAAGCGGCCGCGTTCCAGCCGTCGGAGCAGGAGCGCGCGTTCATCCGGCAGCGCCGGGCCGGGCAGTTGCTCGGCTCCCCGGAGACGGTGCGTGGCGGGCTCGAGGATCTGCTGCGGCGCACCGAGGCCGACGAGCTGATGATCAACACGCTGGTCTACGACATCGACGATCGCGCCCGGTCGTTCGAGCTGCTCACCGAGAAGGTCGCGGCCTGAGCGGGTCAGTGCAAGCGGAAGCCGTGGTTGGCCAGCGATTCGCGCAGCCGATGCCTGCCGTTGAGCGCCGCCGCCGAGGCCAGCCGAGCCAGTACGCGTTCGGTCCAGGAGTGCGAAAGCTGTTGCTCGGCATAGAATTCCGCGATCCGAGTCTCGTATTCGGCCACGTGCGCTCGCTGCGCGTCCAGATCGTAGGTCTCGTGGTGCAAGACGGCGTCCTGCGGCAGGCGCGGCTTCACCCGCGCGTCCCCGGCGGGATCGGGATGACCGACCACCACACCGAAGACGGCGAAGACCTGCGGCGGCAGCCCCAGCTCGACGGCGACTTCTTCCGGCTTGTTGCGCAGTGCGCCGATGTAGACAGTGCCGAGCCCCAGCGATTCCGCCGCCACCACCGCGTTCTGTGCCGCGAGTGCGGCGTCGATGAATCCGACATAGCTCGATTCGAGGTAGTCCGCGCCCTCCAGCGGCGCGCCCCGATCCTCGGCGAGCTGGCGCAGGCGTGCGAAATCGGCCGTCCAGACCAGCAACAGCGGCGCCTGCACGATGTGAGACTGGTCGCCGGCCAACGCGGCCAGGCGCGCCTTGCGCTGCGGGTCACGCACCGCGATGACGCTCCAGACCTGCAGATTCGACGAGGTCGGCGCGGACTGCGCGGCGGAGATCAGCAGCCGGAGGGTGGCGTCGGACACCGGGTCGGGCAGGTAGCGGCGCACCGAGCGATGCTCGTGCAGGATCTGCAATACCTGGTTCCACTGCGCGGGTTCGACCGGTCGCGGGTCGCGGTAGCGCTGCTGCACGGCATGGGTCGGGGTCGGCACGAACTGCGTCATGGGCATCATCCTTTCGCCCAGGGGGCGCGCCGTCAGCGGTTGCCCGCAGCCTGAGCGGAACACGGGTAGGGTGAGTAAGGTAATCCTAATTATTCATATCGGAGGTTCTCTTGGCACGTCCCCGCACCACGCTGACGGTGCAGCGCACCGAATGGCTTACCCCGCATCTGATCCGGGTACATCTCGGCGGGCCCGGCTTCGCCGCGTTCCGCCCCGGCGAGTTCACCGACTCCTATGTGAAGTTCATCTTCCCGCAGGACGGGAACGAAGTGCTGCGTACCTACACCGTCCGGTCCGTCGATTCCGTGGCCGGGGAGATCGCGGTCGATTTCGTCTTCCACGGTGCGGAGGGCATCGCGGGACCGTGGGCTGCCGCGGTCCGGCCCGGCGAGACCATCGACTGCTACGGCCCTGGCGGCGCCTACGCCCCCCGCCCGGATGCCGACTGGCATCTGCTGGCCGGTGACGAGGCGGCGCTGCCCGCCATCGCGGCAGCGCTCGAGGCTCTGCCCGGCGAGGCGACCGGGCTGGCGTTCGTCGAAGTCGCTGGTCCGGACGACGAACTGCCGTTGAAGAAGCCGGACGGCATCGAGCTGATCTGGCTGCACCGCGGCGTGCGGGCACCGGGCGAGGTGCTCGCCGAGACCGTCCGCCGCGCGCCGTGGACGCCGGGGCAGGTCCAGGTGTTCATCCACGGCGAGGCCGAGGCGGTCATGAAGGATCTGCGCCGCTACATCCGCAAGGATCGCGGCGTTTCCGCCGAGTGGGCGGCGTCGATCTCCGGGTATTGGCGCCGCGGCCGCACCGAGGAAGGCTTCCGGGAATGGAAGGCCGAACTGCGGGCGGTCGAGGGGGCCGACGGCTGAGCCTGCGGACCGCGAGTCGAGAAGCGCGGTCAGGTGTCGGCACACGGCGGCCGCCCGGGACGATCCCGGGCGGCCGCACCTGGTCACCGGCGCCGCTACTGTCGCGGCGCGCGCAACGCCTCCTCCACGAACTGCGTGGTGTAGGTCGCGGACAGGTCGATGCGATCGCGCACGGGCCGCACGTTCTTCGAGTACCTGCCGAGGATGTCCAGCACGTTCTGCGCGCCTTCGGGTTTCATCAGTCCGTCGCCGTTGAACATGCCGATGGAGTCGCGGATCGATTGGACGTAGAGGTCCTTGCCCGCGCTCGCATACTGCGGCGGCATCTTCTCGGCGATCTCCTCGGGCGTGTGCGTCCGGATCCACTGCAGCGTCTGCACGAACGCGGCGGCGAGCTTACGCACGATGTCCGGATGGGCCTCGATCGTCGCGCAGCTCATGTACAGCGACGTCGCCGGATACAGCCCGCCCAGAGCGGCTCTGGTGCCCGCCTCGGTACGCAGGTCGACGAGGATTCGCGCGTCGCCGGAGTTCACCATCTGCGCCACGGTGGGGTCGGTGGTCATGCCCGCGTCGATGCCGCCGTGGTTCATCCCCGCGATGAACGTCTGTCCCGCACCGACTTTCACCCGGGTGTAGTCGGCCGTGCCCATGCCGACCTGGCCGGTGAGCGCCTGGGTGAGGAAGTCGGTGGAGGAGCCGAGCGAGGTCACGCCCAGCTTCTTGCCGCGCAGGTCGGCGACCGAGGTGAGGTCCGCGTCCGCCTTCGACAGCAGCTCGACCTCACCCGGCACGTCCGACATCTGCACCACCGAACGGATGCACTGGTCCTTGGCCTGCAGATCGATCGTGTGGTCGTAGAACCCGACCACACCCTGCACGTCGCCGGTGAGCAACGCGGTCTCGGCGGTGGCTCCGGACTGCTCGCCGAGCAGCTTCACGTCGATGTCGTTGCGCTCGAAGAAGCCGAGTTGCCGCGTGAGCACGGCGGGCAGGTAGATCACCTTCTCCAGCCCGCCCACCATGATGGTGATCTGGGGGCGGCCGCCTGCCATCGGAATGGTGCGGGAGTCCCGGCATCCGGTGGCCATCAGCAGTGCCGCGATCACGACGGCGACGAGGGCCAACTGTATGCGATGCCTCATGCTCAGATCCCGTGGTTCGAGGTCGACTGCGAGGGCCGCCATTTCAGCAACCGATTCTCCGCCATGCCGATCCCCCACTCGGCGATCAGCGCGGCCACAGTGACGATGATCATGCCCGCGTAGATACCCGCCGAGTCGAACGTGCCCTGCGCGTTGCTGATCAGCAGGCCCAGCCCCTTACTCGCGCCGGCGTATTCGCCCACCACCGCGCCGATCAGTGCGAAACCGAAGGCGGTGTGCAGGCTGGACAGGATCCAGGTGGTCGCGCTCGGCAGCACGATCGACACCAGCACTTGCCTGCGGCCGGCGCCGAGGATGCGGGCATTGTCGATCACGTTGCCGTCCACCTCCCGAGCACCGGTGAACGCGTTGAAGAACACCGCGAAGAACACCAGCACCACCACGGTCGCGACCTTCGAACTCAGCCCCAGACCGAACCAGATGATGAACAACGACGCCAGCACGATGCGCGGAACGGCGTTGAGCGCCTTGATGAACGGCGCGAGTACCTCGGCCCAGTACCGGCTGCGGCCGAGCAGCACACCCAGCACGACGCCGGCCACCGTACCGATCACGAAGCCCAGTACAGCCTCCTGCACGGTGGTGTAGATCTGCAACCAGATCGAGCCGAATTGCGTTCCCTCGGTGAACCATTCGACCAACCGCGCCCAGATCAGCGACGGCTTGGAGTAGAAGAAGGGGTCGATCCACACCGTGGCGGTGAGCTCCCATGCGCCCAGCCACAGCGCCACCAGCGCGACGCGCAGGCCCCAGGTGCGGATCCGGGCGCGGCGCGCGGTGGTGCGGACCCTGGCCAGGATCTGCTCCTCGGTCTCGTTCGCCACGGCGGGCGCGTCGGCGGCGTCGGCTACCAGCACATCATGCGACACGGGAGGCTCCCTTCGCCCGGGCCGCCTCGACCTGATCGCGCAGCGTCTGCCAGATCTCCTTGTAGATGTCGCGGAACTCGGCCGTCAGCCGCACGTCCTCGACACTGCGCGGCCGCGCCAAGCCGACGGTGAAGTCCCCGCAGACGGTGGCCGGGCTCGCGGTCATCACGACCACCCGGTCGGCGAGCACGATCGCCTCCTCCAGATCGTGGGTGACGAAGATGACCGCCGCGTTGGTGCCCGCCCAGACCCGCAGCAACTCGTCCTGCATGAGCTGGCGGGTCTGCACATCCAGTGCGCTGAACGGCTCGTCCATGAGCAGGATTTCCGGCTCGTTGACCAGCGTCTGCGCCAGCGCCACGCGCTTGCGCATGCCGCCGGACAGCTGGTGCGGATAGTAGCTCTCGAACCCGGCCAGACCGACCTTGCGAACCCAGCCCGACGCCTTCGCGCGCGCCTCGGCCTTCGACGCGCCGCGCAGGCGCGGACCGAGCGCGACGTTGTCCAGCACGCTCTTCCACGGCAGCACCGCGTCCTGCTGGAACATGTAGCCGATGCCGTCCGGGATGCCGTCTACGTCCTTGCCGCGCACCAGCGTCCGTCCGGCCGAAGCCGGCTCCAGCCCGGAGACCAGCGACAACGTGGTGGACTTGCCGCATCCGGTCGGGCCGACGACGGCGAGGAATTCGCCGGGGCGCACGGCGAGGTTCAAATTGCGCACGGCGGTGTGGATGCCACCGCCGGTGCCGGGGAAACGCTTGGTCGCGTTCCGCAGCTCGATGAGGGATTGCGTCATTGCTTCCTACTCCTGCGAGATCGGGTAGGGCGAAGGTACGTGTCTCCGGTCACACGGCGGAGCTTGTGCGCACAACCGCCACAAACGCGGGATATGCGGGTTTTGCGCATTCTGCTCATGCGGCGTACGCGATGGTCTGCGCCTATGCTGCGGCCATGGCCACTGAGGGCGCGCGGGCCGTGCGGTTGCGGACCCAGGTTCTGCTGTCGCAGATCTTGGTGGTCGCGCTGACGCTCGGGGTCGCGTTCGTGGTGTTCGGCTACCTCAGTGATCAGCGGCTGCGCGACGCCTACGGCCAGCGCGCGCTGGCCGTCGCGCGCACCGTCGCCGCCGACCCGGTGGTGCGCGGCGAGGTGGCCGGGTATGCGCCGGGCGCGGTCGATCCCGGCGCGCGTGCGGAACTGGCCACCGGTCCGCTGGAGCGGCTCGCGGTGGACGCGACCCAGCGCAACGATGCGCTGTTCGTCGTGATCACCGACGACGCGGGCATCCGCCTGGCGCATCCGGACGCCGGGCGGCTCGCCGAGCACGTCAGCACCGATCCGTCCGAGGCGCTCGCGGGCCGTGAGTCGATCACCGAGGAACGCGGCACGCTCGGCGACTCCGTGCGCGCGAAGGTTCCCGTCATCGCTCCCGGTTCCGATCGTGTGGTCGGGGCGGTCAGCGTCGGCATCGCCACCGACGCGGTGCACGAGCAACTGCTCGGCGATCTGCGCACCGCGGGCGGGCTGGTCGCGGTGGCGCTCGCGATCGGCATCGCCGGATCGGTCCTGCTCGCCCGCCGGTGGCGCGGGCTGACGCTCGGGCTGGAGCCGGACGAGCTGGCGGAGTTGGTCCGCGGCCAGGCCGCGGTGCTGCACGGCATCGGCGGGGGCGTGCTCGCCGTCGACGCGGAGTGGCGCACGACCTTCGTCAGCGACGAGGCGCGCAGGCTGCTCGGCATCGCACCCGATATCGGGTGCCCGGTCGACGAGATCGGGCTCACCCCGCGGGTGCTGGAGGTCTTCGGCGACCTCGATCAGCAGCCCACCTCGGCGACGGTCGGCGCGAACGTCCTCATAGTCTCGGCGCGCCGGGTCAGCCGGGACGGACGCGATCTCGGCGCGGTGCTCACGGTGCGCGACCGCACCGACGTGGAATCGCTGACCAGGCAGCTGGACGCGGTGCAGTCGATGAGCACGGTGCTGCGCGCGCAACGCCACGAGTTCTCCAACAAGATGCACCTGATCAGCGGGCTGCTGCACAGCGGGCACGTCGAGGAAGCGGCGCGGTCGGCCGACGAACTGATCGGCGCGGGTCCACTCGGTCCGGCGACGCCGGGCATCGATGCCATCCACGACACGTACCTGCAGGCCTTCCTGGCCGCCAAGGCCGCGCATGCCAGGGAGAACGGGGTCGAACTCGTGCTCGGGCCCAACACCTGGGTCGAGGGCGATCTCGCCGATCCGGTGGACGTGACCACCGTGCTCGGCAATCTGCTGGACAACGCCATGGAGGCCGTGCGGGCCCCGGACCGGCCGGTACGCCAGGTGGAAGTCGAACTGGTGCAGGAGGGTTCGACACTGCACATCACCGTCGCCGACAGCGGTGACGGTGTCGCGCCCGATCTGGTGGACACGCTCTTCACCGAAGGGATCTCGACCCGCGACGACCGTGGCGTCCCCGGTGGGCGCGGGGTCGGACTCGCCTTGATCCGCCAGATCGCCCGCGCCCATGGCGGCGACGTGCGCCTGTCGAGTCCCCGCGGTGGCGAGCCGCCGCTCACCGGTGCGGAGTTCATCGCACGCGTGCCCGGGGTGCTCGTGGAAAGCGAGGTGTCATGGCCCCGCCGTCTCTGACCGTTCTTGTCGTCGACGACGACTTCCGCGTGGCGCACCTGCATGCCGGGATCGTGCAGGCCATCCCGGGTTTCACGGTGGCGGGAACCGCCAATACCCTCGCCGCCGCGCGGGAACTCGTCGCGGCGCAGCCGATCGACCTGGCGCTGGTGGACGTCTACTTACCGGACGGATCCGGCATCGACTTCGTCCGTGCGCTGCGCTGCGACGCCATGGTGCTCACCGCGTCGACGGAGAGCGAGTCCGTCCGCGCCGCCGTCGCGGCGGGTGCGGTGTCCTACCTCGTCAAGCCCTTCCCCCATACCGAACTCGCCGCCCGGCTCGCCGCCTACGCCCGCTACCGGCGCATTCTCGCCGTGCCGCAGGTCGACAACGCCCGGGTCGCCGCCGCGCTGCACGCGCTGCGTCCCTCGGTCACCGCGAGCCCGTCGGCAACCGCCCCGTCCCCTACCAAAGACGCTGTCCTGCGAGCGATTCTCGACGCGAGTGCACCCCTGTCCGCAGGCGAGGTCGCGAGCGCCATCGGTATCTCCCGGGCCACCGCCCAGCGCTATCTCGCCGCGCTCGTGGCCGGTGGCGCGGCGCGCATGAGTCTGCGCTACGGCAGCACCGGGCGGCCCGAGCAGGAGTACTTCGCCGCGCCTCCGCACTGAGCCGACGCGTGTCGCTCAGGCTGTTGTCGGCACGTTCGCAGCACCGCTGCCTGCTGTGATCGGGCGATGCGCCGCCCGCTGACCAGCGCGTACCAGCCGGCACCGAACGCGGTCGGCGGCGCGGTAGCGTCGGGGGCATGAGCATCCTCGAGGTCGCCGTCGTCGGCTACGGCTTGGCGGGGTCGGTCTTTCACGCCCCGCTGATCGCCGCGCAGCCCCGGATGCGGGTCGCGGCGGTAGTCACGTCCTCGGAGCAACGTGCCGACCAGGCGCGCGCCGAACACCCCGGTGTGCGTGTGGTGGCGCACGCCGAGGAATTGTTCGCCAACGCGGACGGCATCGATCTGGCCGTGATCGCGACACCGAATCGCACGCACGCGCCGCTGGCCCGGCAGGCGCTGGCGTCCGGGCTGCCGGTGGTGGTCGACAAGCCGTTCGCGGTCACGGTGGACGACGCCGAGGATCTCGTCCGGCGTGCGGAGCGGTCCGGCCTGGCGCTGTCCGTCTTCCAGAACCGGCGTTGGGACGGCGACTTCCGGACGGTGCGCGAATGCGTCGAGACCGGAAAACTGGGCCGGGTACGACGTTTCGAGTCCCGGTTCGAACGGTGGCGTCCGGTGCCGAAGGGCGGTTGGCGGGAGGTCGGCACCGACGAGGACGGCGCGGGCATTCTGCTCGACCTCGGCAGCCACCTAGTGGACCAAGCTGTGACCCTGTTCGGCCCGGTGGCGTCGGTGTACTGCGAGCTGGACCAGCGGCGCGACGGGATCAGCACCGACGACGACGCGTTCGTCGCGCTCACCCACAGCGGCGGAGTCCGTTCCCACCTCTGGATGAGCGCGGTCGCCCCGCAACTCGGACCGCGTTTCCGGGTGCTCGGGTCGAAAGCCGGGTATGTCACCTACGGGCTGGACCCGCAGGAGGACGCACTCCGATCCGGTCGCCGACCGGCAGACGATTCCCGCTGGGGCACGGTCGATCCCGACCGCTGGGGCGTGCTGGGCTCGGAACCGGACTTCACCCCCGTGCCGACCGCGCCCGGCGCGTATCCTCAGTTCTACTCCGGCATGGCCGCCGCGCTGCTCGACGGCGCACCGGTGCCCGTCGACCCGTACGACGCCGTCACCACGCTGCGCCTGTTGACGAGAGCCCGCAAATCGGCGGCCCGAGGGGTGACCGTCACGGCCTGACCGGCGCCGGCCACCTCGCTGCGACTCGATCACGTCGGTCCCCAGGATCCGGGCGGTGCGGCGAAGAGCGGACGCGAATGTGTGCAACGGTTTTCGCGGTGCCGCCGGCGCGGGTTCGGTCGGACTGCGACCGGGCAAAGTCGCGCAGGTCTCGCCATCCAGCTGGTGCCCGTCGCGATCGGCAGGGTGGTGCACCGGCGGCTCCCGGACGGGTCGCGGCGGATGCGCGCCACGGTCACGATCCGGTCCATTGCGGTCCTCGCGCCGGTGATCGCGGGGAACGTATGGCCCGAGCGCGGCAGTCCGCGGGCGGTTAAGGTGCGGCGGTGGACAGAGCGGAATTCCTCGAGCGCGGCGCTTCCGTCGCCGATCGTCTGACGACGACGCAAGCGCAACCGCCGTGGTGGCTGGTGGTGGCGGCCGCGGTGGCGGCGCTCGTGCTGGTGGGCTACGCCCCCATCTGGCGGTTGACCCGCAATATCGTCACCATCGCGCACGAAGGCGGGCACGCCCTGGTCGCCCTGCTGACCGGCCGCAAGCTCAACAGCATCCGACTGCATTCGGACACCTCGGGGCTCACCGTGTCGAGCGGCAAACCCTACGGCCTCGGCATGATCCTCACCACCATGGCGGGTTACCCGGCACCGCCACTGCTCGGTCTCGGCTTCGCCGCGCTACTGGGCGCGAGCCGGATCACGCTGATGCTCTGGACCGCCATCGTGCTGCTCGCCGCGCTCCTGATCAAGATCAGGAATGTCTACGGCGCCAGCACCGTGCTCGGCGTCGGAGCGATGGTGTTCGTGGTCTCCTGGTTCGGCACCGATACGCTGCAAGCGGGTTTCGCGTATCTGGGCGCCTGGTTCCTCCTGTTCGCCGGAGCGCGTCCGGTGCTGGAGCTACAACGAAGCCGTTCCCGACAGCAACGTGCCCGCTATCACGAGGTCGACTCCGACGCCGATCAACTCGCCCGGCTCACCCGGCTACCCGGCCTGCTGTGGGTTTTCGTGTTCGGCACGATCGCCGTGGGTTCGCTGGTGCTCGGCGCGTGGCTGCTCGTCTCCGCCATCGCCGAAATCTGCCTGCCGGGCGCGCCCTCCGGGTCCTGCTTCGCGGCTCGCTGACCGGGCGCGGCGCGGTAGGCGTACCTCCGCCTTCGCTGCGGCCATGCGCGGACTGAGGACGGACTGCGTCCGGCTGCGCCCGTTATGCGTACCTCCGCCTTCGCTGCGGCCATGCGCGAGGCTGAAGACGGACTGCGTCCGACCGCACCCATCAGGCGTACCTCCGCCTTCGCTGCGGCCATGCGCGAGGCTGAAGACGGACTGCGTCCGGCTGCGCCCATGATGCGTACCTCCGCCTTCGCTCCCGACCGCACCCATTAGGCTTCGATCCCGCCGTGTGCCAACGCCTTACCTCTTGCGGCGGCGGCGCATCGCCGACGCGTACCCGCTTCGGCCGACCCCAGTTCGCGATTCACGAATTCCGGAGCCAGCATGGCGAACATTCCCGCGTGCAACTCGAAATGGTTTGCACAGCAGTCATTTTCGACCCTCACCCTGCTCGTCACCGTACTACTCGTCACCATCGCAGTACGGCCCGCGACCGCTGTGGCAGCGGCCGATCCGGCCTGCGGCACACCGTTGACACCGGCCGAGAAAGCCGTGATCGCCGAGTTGTCCGACACCGGAGCACAGTCCGGCTCGGCGCTGTGGCAGCTGGAGCAGGCCATCGACCGGCACCGACGGATCACGGAAATACTGGTCCGCCACCGCGACCCGCGCGGAGTGTTCGCCCTCGGGCTCGACACGGTCGAACAGGCCGCCGTCCTGCCACTCCAGCGCGATCCCGCGTCGTTCGACGACCCGGAATGGGCGCACCGGATCAGTCTCGAGCTGCTGTCGCGTTTTCTGCGCGCGCTGCACGCGGAATTCACCGGCGCACCCGCCGAACCGCAGTGGGCGCACTATTTCGATCTGACCCGCCGCTGCGAGTTGTCACCCGCGCGGGTGGCGATGGCCGGGTACGACGCACATCTGACCGTCGACCTGTCCTATTCCGTCGCGGCGGTCGGCAGCACCCCGGCCAACGCTCGCGATTATTTCCGCATCGTCGACTCGATCGCCCAGCAGGGCGCGCTGATCATCGAGGAGACCAAGGCGGTCTACGGCGGTGACCTCGGGCCGCTGTGGCGCTTCTACTTCGTCGGCGAGGGCTTGGACTCGGTGCTCGGCCAGGGCGCGGCAACCGGCCCGTTGCTGCGGCTGGCCGACGCGGGCGCCAACGTCGTCATCTTCGGGAACGGACTCGCCCTGCGAGATCCGGCCGCGGCGCCTGCCGTGACCGCCGAAATAGACGCTCTGTGGCGGGGTTTGGATCTCGGTTTCGAGACACTGTCCGGCCTCGGTGGCCTCTGAACGAGGCAGAGCTCACCGCTTCAGCGCCGCCACGGCTTCCCGGATCACGTCCTCGGGCGGGAGTGTCGCGTCGAGGGTGCTGCCGTGCTCGTCGGCCTCGAGCCGCTCCAGAGTGGCCAGCTGCGAATCCAGCAGGCTCGGTGGCATGAAGTGCCCGCGACGTCCGGCCACCCGGCGCTCGAGTTCCTCCCGCGGCACGTCCAGATGCAGGAAGAACGCATCGGGAGCGGACGCGCGCAGCCGGTCGCGATAGTCCCGTTTCAGGGCGGAACAGCTCACGACGGCTCCGTGTGCGGATCGCTCGGCCATCCAGGCGGCGACGGCGTCGAGCCAAGGGGCCCGGTCGGCATCGTCCAGCGGCATCCCCGCCGCCATCTTCGTCGTGTTCGCGGGCGGGTGGAAATCGTCGCCTTCGGCGTACTCGACCCCCAGCTCATCGGCCAAGCGGACACCGACCGTCGTCTTTCCCGAACCCGACACCCCCATCACGACCAGCACCGGTACCTCGTGCACTCGAACCCTTCTTCCTTCCGGGGGCCGATCTCCCGTGCGCGGACTTGTCCTCGGCGACACTTGTACCGCCCGATCGCTCCGCCCCCTGACCACGCTCCCCGATCCACCGCCACACCGGGCCGATCGCGTTCAGCCGGTCCGGGGCTCGAGCCCACAGCCGCGAGCGCCCGATTCGCCCTGCGGCCGACCCGTTAGGGTCATCGATATGGAACTACGCATTTTCACCGAGCCGCAGCAGGGTGCGAGCTACACTACCCTGCTCACCGTTGCCAAGGCCGCCGAGGACTTGGGTTTCGACGCGTTCTTCCGCTCCGATCACTACCTGAGCATGGGCGGCGGCGACGGGCTGCCCGGCCCCACCGACGCCTGGATCACGCTGGCCGGCCTGGCCAGGGAGACCAAGCGGATCCGCCTCGGCACGCTCGTGACCGCTGCGACCTTCCGACTGCCGGGCCCGCTGGCGATCCAGGTGGCGCAGGTCGACCAGATGTCCGGCGGCCGAGTCGAATTCGGCCTGGGCGGCGGCTGGTTCGCCGAGGAGCACGCCGCGTACGGCATCCCGTTCCCCGCCGACAAATTCTCCCGGCTCGAGGAACAACTGGCCGTCATCACCGGACTCTGGGCGACCAAACCCGGCGACACCTTCAGCTACGACGGCAAGCATTACCAGCTCACCAACTCTCCTGCCCTGCCCAAACCGGTGCAGGACCCGATCCCGGTGGTAATCGGCGGGCACGGCGCCACCCGCACCCCGCGGCTGGCCGCGCAGTACGCCGGCGAGTTCAACATGCCGTTCGCCTCGATCGAGGACACCACACGCCAGTTCGACCGGGTGCGCGCCGCCGCGGAGTCATACGGCCGCGCCGCCGACGACCTGGTCTACTCCACGGCATTGGTGGCCTGTGTGGGCGCGAACGACGCCGAGGTGGCGCGCCGAGCCGAGGCGATCGGCCGCGAGGTGGACGAGCTGAAGTCCAGCGGCTTGGCCGGTTCACCCGCCGAGGTGGTGGACAAGATCGGCCGGTACGCCGAGATCGGCGCCAGCCGCATCTACTTGCAAGTGCTGGATCTGACCGATCTCGAGCATCTGGAGCTGATCTCCGCGCAGGTGCAGTCGCAGTTGTCGTGACGCTCAGTCGAGCGGACGGTTGGTCGGCACCACGACGAAGCTCGGCGCCGACGGATCCAGCGCGAGGTGCTGCGGCTTCAGCTCGGTGTTGTTGAGCATCGGCCGGAAGGCCAGCGCCTTCGGCGAATTGCCCGCGAAGACGTCGATCCGCAGCCGGTGGCCGGGTTGCAGCACCGCCTGGGTGGGAATCACCGCGATGTCGAGCGCCACCGGCTCACCGGGAACCACCGGCCGCACACTGTCCAAGGTGATCGGGTTGAACGGTTCGGTCAGGTCGCCGGTCGGTGTGCGGCGGCTCTTCTGCTCGTCGACGTCGCGCAGTGAGGCGGTCAGCTGTCCGGTGGACAGTACCTTCGAGGTCCCGTCCGGCGCGACGTCGTTCATGGTGACGCTCCAGTAGCCGTCGCCGGCGTCGTGCACTGTGTTCAGGTGCACGTTCACCGGCCCCGAGATGACGGTGGGCTCGGTCATCGGCGCGCTGGTGAAGGTCAGCGCGTTGCGCTCGGCTATGCGCGAGTCCTTCGCGCACACATCCACCACCGCGGCCATCCCGGCCGAGCCCTGCGCGGTGTCGCGGGAACACGCCGAGGCGATGCCGGGCGCCACCGTCAGCGTCTGGCGTTCGGCGGGGGCGGTCATCGTCAACGTTCCGTCGTGGACGGCCTTCCCCGCGGTGCCGCTCGGCTCGGCCGACAGATACACGCGGCGATGGTTGAGGTCTTTCTGCGGGAACTGGCCGAGGGAGATCCAGCCGCCGCCCTGCTCCCACACGGTGATCGGCCCGAAATCGCCCAAGCCGTGATCGATGTCCTTCAACCACTTGTCGAACCACACGCGCTGCAACACGTCCAGCCGTGGCGGCGCACCCGGAACACCGGTTCCCGCACCGGGATTCGCGTGATAGGTGTCGCCGACGACCAACTGTTTCCGGCCCGCGGGGAGCGGAATCGCGTTGTACAGCTTGGTCGCGCTGTTGGCGAAGATGTCGTGCCAGCCGCCGTAGACGAAGGTGGGCACCGTGATGTGCTCCGGATGGCCCTCGATGCCGCGCCGGAAATAGCTGTTCTCGTCCAGCGCGTCGGCCAGCGCGGGCGGCACATGGTCGAGCGAGGGCGTGAGCAGCGCCTGGGCCAGCAGATCCACGTTGCTGGCCGGATCGGACATCCGTTCCTGGAGCCACCCCCAGTCGAAGGTGCCGGTCAACATCGACCGCACGTCGGGAATCAGCTTCAGCTGGTTGACCGTGCTGAGCCACATCGGAAGGAACGTCGTCCCCACGCCGCCACCCGGTGCGACGACGTCGCGCATGAGGTCGCTGCCCGGTTCCACCGGGAAGATCGCCTGCAAGGGCGCGGGGGCGTTCTCGGCGGCGCGCAGCTGATTGATGCCCGAATAGGAGCCGCCGCTCATCCCGACCCGGCCGTTCGACCACGGTTGGGCCGCCGCCCACTCGATCACCTCGCGGGTGTCGAGCTGTTCGCGCTCGCCGAGGGTGTCCCACGATCCCTGGGAGAAGCCGGTACCGCGCACGTCGGCGATGACCTGGGTGTATCCGGAGCGGATCAGATCGCGATCCAGACCGAGCACCGTCTGCACGGTGCCGCCGTCGACCGCGTGCAGCAGATCGCCGAAACCACTGACCGGTGTGCGGGACAGATTCACACGGTTGACCAGCCGCACGGTCAACGGCTGCAAGCCGGGCACCGCGAGCGCCGTGTCGATCAGGTTGGTCATGAGCTTGGTGTACGGCGTGAGGTTCACGATGGTCGGCAGCGGCTGCCGCTCCACCTCGCCGCCCGGCCGCACCGGCCGGTAGACGTTGGCCTTCAACACGACACCGTCGCTCATCCGGATCGGCACATCCCAGTCGATGTGCACGTCGGCATACGGCTGAGGACCGTCGTGCAACGCGGTCCACCCCACATTGTGGGCGTCGACCGATGGTTCCGCGGCCGCCGGCACGGACAGCAAACCCACGGTCGCCAGCACCGCGACCATGGCCACCATCCGGATCGCCCTGTTCGTCGTTCGTCTCACGCCACGCCCCGCTGCCATCTCGCTCCCTCGACCGGTGTGCGGACCGACCATCCATCGCCCAATTGCGCGACAACGTAGCAATCGGCCGGCGAATAACGCGGGAGGTGCGGTCGGGTCGGTTTGTCGCGGGCGAACAGACGGTGAACGCCGCGCCGCCGCGTGCGCCGCGGCTTAGGGTGGAACGCATGACGCCGCTGCAACGCTACATCGCGGAGGAGATCGCGTCCGATCACGCCGACGGCCTGCTCGCTCGGCGGGAGGCGCTGCGCAGGCTGGGGCTGCTCGGGCTCGGCGCCACGGCCGCCGCCACTCTGCTGGCCGCCTGCGCGAAGTCCGATACCGGGATCACCGACTACTCGCCCTCGCCCCCGACACCCCCGTCGCCCCCGACGCCACCGGGTTCGGCCACCGCTCTCGCGACCAGCGCCGTCACTTTCGCCGGTCCCGGCGGGACACTGCACGCCGCGTGGGCGGAGGCGCCGCAGCCGCGGGGCGGGGTGCTGGTGGTCCACGAGAACAAAGGCCTCACCGACCACATCCGTTCGGTGGCAGGGCGATTCGCGGGCGCCGGATACTGCGCGCTCGCGGTCGACCTGCTGTCCGCACGGGGCGGCACCGCGACGTTCACCGATCCGGCCGAGGCGACCGCCGAGCTGAGCCGGATCCCGCAGGACCAGCTCGTCGCCGACTTGCGCGCGGGGTTGGACGAACTTCAGCGCCGGGTAGCGGGAAAGAAGCTCGGCGCCACCGGTTTCTGTTTCGGCGGTGGGCTGACCTGGTTGCTGCTGGCCTCCGGCCCGTCGCGATTGGCCGCGGCGACACCGTTCTACGGACCGTTCCCGGACAACGGCGATCTGTCCGCGTCGAAAGCCGCGGTGCTCGGGGTCTACGCGGCGGCCGACGCCCGCGTGAACGCCTCCCGGCCCGCCGCGGAAGCGGCACTGGCCCGCTCGGGCAACCCGCATCAGATCTTCACCGCCCCCGACGCGGACCACGCCTTCTTCAACGACACCGGTCAGCGGTACAACGCCACGGCCGCCACCGAGGCGTGGCGCCGCGTACTGGACTGGTACGGAACGTATCTCGGCTGATGCGGACCGGATCGGGCCGTTCGCGCGGCGTCCGGAGCCCTTTCCGGGACCCGGATTCCGGCCTGCGGTCGCGATGCGTTCGCCGTCCGCACGCTCGCGAGAGCAGGCGCGCGGTGCCGAGACTGCCCCATGCGTGCACCGCGCTCGCCGCACTCCTGCTCGCGGCGGCGCTGCCGGCATGCGCGGACCAGACCTCGACCGGGCCGGCCGGCACGCCTCCGGCGGCAGCCACCGCCGCGCCGAGCAATCCCGCCGGGCGCCCCGACCTCGATGCCGCCGAGGAAGTCGCCGTGGACCTCGACGTGCCGTGGGGGCTGGCCTTCCTGCCCGACGGGGCGGCGCTGGTCGCCGAGCGGGACTCCGGACGGGTACTGCGCATCGGCGCCGGCGGTGCGCCGGAACAGGTGTACCAGGTGCCGGGCGTCGCCGCTCGCGGCGAAGGCGGGCTGCTGGGGCTCGCCGTCGCGCCCGATTACGCCGAAAGCCGGTACGTCTACGCCTATTTCACCGCCGCGACGGACAACCGGATCGTCCGGTTCCGGCTCGACGGCCCACCTGAGGTTCTGGTCGACGGGATCGCGAAGGCCGGCAATCACAACGGCGGGCGAATCGCGTTCGGGCCGGACGGCATGCTCTACGCCGGAACCGGCGACGCCGGGCAATCCGGACGATCGCAGGATCCGGCGAGCCGCAACGGGAAGATCCTCCGCGTCACTCCCGACGGCCGCCCCGCTCCGGGAAATCCGTATCCCGGCTCACTGGTCTACAGCCTCGGCCACCGCAACGTGCAGGGTCTGGCCTGGGACCGCGACGGGCGACTGTTCGCGGCGGAATTCGGGCAAGACCGGTTCGACGAGATCAATCTGATCGAGCCCGGCCACAACTACGGCTGGCCCGATGTCGAGGGATCGGGCGGCGCCGCCCGCGGTTTCACCGATCCGCTGCTGACCTGGACCACCGCGGAAGCCTCACCGTCGGGGATCGCGATCACCGGCGACACCTTGTACGTCGCCGCGCTGCGCGGCCGTCGGCTGTGGACCGTGCCGCTCGTGGACGGCCACACAGGTGAACCCCGTGCCGAACTGCGTGACCGGTACGGCCGGCTGCGCACCGTGGCGGTCGCACCGGATGGAGCGTTGTGGCTCACCACCTCCAACACCGACGGCCGTGGCGAACCCGTCAGCGGTGACGACCGCGTCCTTCGTTTCCCGGCCCGCTGAGCCGCACCGCCCGCAGCCTGTTGTGGCGAGCGACACCGCTATTTCTATTGTGCACAATTGAATTGCTCCCTACATTATTACTCATGACCGATCACCTCACCCTCGGCGAGCAAGCCTGCTTCCCGCTCTACGCGGCGTCCCGGGCGATGACCGCGGTCTACCGCCCGAGGCTGGAGCAGCTCGGGCTCACCTACCCGCAGTACCTGGTGATGCTCGCGCTGTGGGAACGCGACGAACGCAGTGTCGGCGACGTCTGCCATGCGCTCGATCTGGATTCCGGCACGCTCTCCCCGCTGCTCAAGCGGCTGGAGGCGGCGGGCCTGATCGAGCGGCGGCGGTCGGCGGCCGACGAACGCCGCGTCGACATCCGGCTCACCGACCGCGGACGCGCATTGCGCACCGAAGCGGCCGACATCCCGGCCCAGATGGCCGAGGCCAGCGGCCTGTCCATGGACGACATCGCCGCCTTGCGCGACATTCTGCGCCGACTGACCCATTCGCTGAAGTCTCAGCTGAACGAAGGAGAGTAGACATGCCGATCCTCTACACCGCGGAGGCCCTGGCCAGCGGCGACGGACGTAACGGCCGCGCCAGCACCACCGACGGCAAGCTCGACCTGAATCTGTCGATTCCCAAGGAAATGGGCGGCGACGGCGAGGGCACCAACCCCGAGCAGTTGTTCGCGGCCGGCTACGCCGCGTGCTTCCACTCGGCGCTGCGCCTGGTCGGCAAGCAGGTCGGAGCGAACGTCGACGACTCCGCGGTCGGCGCCAAGGTCGGAATCGGGCCGAACGACGCGGGCGGCTTCGGCCTCGCGGTTACCCTGGAGATATCGCTGCCCCACCTGTCCAGGCAGGACGCGCAAGCGCTCGCAGACAAAGCACACCAGGTCTGCCCGTATTCCAACGCGACCCGCGGCAACATCGACGTCCAGGTCCTCGTCGCCGACGACTGATCGAGAAGGAACGGATATGCGTGCGGTAGTCATCGAACGGTTCGGTGCACCGAAGGACGTACTAACCACCACCGAACGCCCGGTCCCCGAGCCCGGTCCGGGCCAGGTGCGACTCGCGCTGATCCTGTCACCGATCCACAATCACGATCTGGCCATCGTGCGCGGCGTGTACGGCTACCGGCCCGAGTTGCCCGCCATCCCGGGCAGCGAGGCGGTCGCACGGGTCGACGCGGTGGGTCCCGGCGTCACCGACATGTCGGTCGGCCGGCGCGTGACGGTGTCCGGTGCGAGCAACGTGTGGGCCGAGTATTTCGTGGTCCCGGCCCGCCAGGTCATTCCGCTGCCGGACACGGTCTCCGACGAGACCGCGGCCCAGCTGCTGGCCATGCCGTTGAGCGCGCTGATGCTCATCGACGACCTCGGGCTGCGGTCCGGCGAGTGGCTGGCGATCAATGCCGCCAATGGCGCGGTCGGCAGGCTCGTCAACCTCTTCGCCCGGCAACGCGGCCTGCGCGTGCTGAATCTCGTGCGCGGCCCCGGTTCCGTCGCGGCGCTGCGCGAACTCGGCTACGAACCGGTGCTCGACACCGAGAGCGAGGGCTGGCGCGACCAGGTCGAAGCGGTCACCTCCGGTGCCCCCATCAGTCGTGCCGTCGATCAGGTCGGCGGTCGCGCCGCGGCCGACGAGCTGGCGTTGCTCGCGCCCGGTGGTCAGCTGATCTCCTTCGGCGCGCTCTCGGGCCAGCCGCTGTGGCTCGATCCGGGCAGTCTCATCTTCGGCCAAGTCACGGTCAGGGGCTTCTGGGGCGCCAAGCGGATCGAGGAGATCGGTGCCGACCAGCGCGGACGGCTCATCAGCGAGCTGATCGATCTGGCCGCCCGCGGTGAGCTGCGGCTGGACATCGAAGCCGCCTATCCGTTGGAGGCCGCGGCGGACGCCGCCGTCGCCACCGAAACGCCGGGCCGCACCGCCAAGATCGCGCTGCGCGGTCAGCCCGCCTGACCGGCGTCGAGCACGGCCATCGCGGCATTGTGCCCGGGAATGCCGCTGACGCCGCCGCCCCGGATGGCGCCGGCACCGCACAGGAACACGTTGCGGTGGCCGGTCGCCACGCCCCACCGGGCGGCGGGATCGGCCGGGTCGGCGTCCTCCGGGAGATAAGGGAAGGCCAGGTCCCGGTGGAAGATGTGTCCACCGGGCAGGCCGACCTCACGCTCGAGTTCGGTCGGCGTCTTCGCCTCCAGACAGGGCATGCCGTTTCCATCGGTCGCCAAGCAGTCCGCGATCGGTTCGGCGAGCGCCGAATCCAGTTGTGCCAAGGTCGATTTAACGAACTCGTCTTTCGCTGAGGCAGGATCGGCGGCGAAAAGTTTTTCGCGAGCGTGCAATCCGAACAGGGTGAGGGTGTGCGCGCCCGTCGCGGCCAAGTCCGGCGACAGGATCGTCGGATCGGTCAGGGTGTGGCAATAGATTTCGGCGGGCGGCGCGGACGGGATCCGGCCGATGGCGGCCTCGCCGTAGGCTCGGTCGAGTTGGGCGTACGACTCCCCGATGTGGAAAGTCCCGGCGAAGGCTTCCCGCGGATCGACTTCGGCGTCGCGTAACCGAGGAAGGCGGCGCAGCAGCATATTGATCTTCAACTGTGCGCCTTCCGGCTTCGGCGGCAGGGATTCGCCGAGCAACCCGGCGAGCGTATACGTTGCGACGTTCGCCAGGACGTGACGCGCTCCGATCCTGCCGTGCGCGTGAGCGACTTCCGCTGTGGCGCCGTCGGTTTCGATGCTCGTCACCGGACAGCCGGTGACGATCTCCGCACCTGCCTCTCGGGCGGCCGTGGCCAGTGCGTCGGTGAGCGCGCCCATGCCGCCGATCGGCACGTCCCAGTCGCCGGTCCCGCCGCCGATCACGTGATACAGGAAGCAACGATTCTGCCGCAGCGACGGATCATGCGCGTGGGTGAACGTGCCGATCAGCGCATCGGTGAGCACCACGCCGCGCACCGTGTCGTCGGCGAACGTCGACTCGATCGTTTCGCCCAGCGGCCGCTCGAACAGCGCCTCCCAGGTGGCCGCATCGTCCACGATGCGCCGCAACGCCTCCCTCGACGGAAGCGGGCGGGTCAGGGTCGGAAAAACCCTTCGGGCCAGCTGCCCCGTGGTCGCGTAGAACCGCTGCCACGCCCGGAATTCCCTATCCGAGCCGGTCAACCGCGCGAAACTCGCCTCCGTCCGCGCGTGCGCCGACGACACCAGCAAGCCCTCTTCCCCCACCGGCGTGTAGGACGAGACCGCCCGCCGCCGCGTCTCGAACCGCATGCCCAGATCCGTCACGATCGAGCGCGGCAACAAGCTCACCAGATACGAGTACCGCGACAACCGGGCGTCGAAGCCCGCGAACACCCGCTCGGACACCGCTGCGCCACCGACATGCGGCTGCCGCTCGAGCACCAGCACGGAGCGCCCCGCCCGCGCCAGATACGCGGCGGATACCAAACCGTTGTGGCCGCCACCGACGATCACGACATCGTAGAAGGAGCGCATCGGCGTCATGGGTTGTCGATAGCACGAATCGGTGGCGGATGACAGCGACCCGGCCGACAGCGGCCAGTGATGCGAGTTCAGCCCGCGATCGGATGCGGGGATCGAAATCCGCTCAGGTGGCCGCGGTGAGCAAGGCCGCCGCGGCGGCGCGAGCATGCCCGCCGACACCGGCCGGGCCGTGTATCGCCGCGACAACGGTCGCGCCCTCGACCAGCATCAGCAACTGACGGCCCAGCAAGACCGGATCCTCGACTCCGGCGCGGACGGCGATGCCGGTGAAGAGGTCGAGATAGCGATGCAGGTGCCGCGTGGTGATGGCCCGCACCTTGTCGTCGTAGTGCTGGGCCGACGCGTTCACCATGGCGCACCCGCGAAAGGTCGGTTGCGTGTATTTCCCATGACGATTGCATCGGTCTTGGGCTTCTTCCCAACCATGCCGGACACTTCTTGCAAAATGGGCGTCTGTCGGAGGTCGAAAGACTTCTGTGGTTGGGGCAGGCCCATCACCCACAAGCTGCGGTGCGGCAGCCACCCGGTCACGCGCCGAGCGTGGTGCGTGGCGGCACCGGACACGGACAAGACCGCGCCCGCGGAGTATCCCGCGACCGATAAACCCTCGCCGCTCGATCGGCTCACCGTGCGGTCGGCTTCTGGTCGGGTGGAGGTTGCGGTCGCACGATCAGGTCACAGAAGAGCCGCCTGTCCGCTGTGCCATCGAGTTTCGCGGTTCGGCTACTGGGCTACGATCGGGCTCCGTGGCTGACACAGTGGTGCAGGCGGGGCGGCCGTCCGTAGAGCGGGCCGAGATCGAGCGCGAGCGTCGCCCGGATCGGATCCGAGTCGTCGCGATCATCACCGGGCTGCTGAGCGTGGTGCTGGCTGTGGCTGTGCCGTTCCTGCCGGTCCGGATGGAGGTGGCCTCGCTCGCCTGGCCGCAGGCGGGAGTAGCGAGCAGTGTTGCGGCGCCGCTGGTCTCCTACGCGCCTGTTCAGCTTTCTGCCCGGGTGCCCTGTTCGGCGTTGGCTGCTGTAGCGGATACGGGCGGCGTCGTCGTCTCGACCATTCCTCGGCAGTCGGCGGATATGGAGCGGTACGGGTTCGTCGTCAAAGTGGTTCCCGCTACCGCGGATCGGCCCGGCAGGGTCGATGTGGTGTCGCGCAGCACGCTGCTGTGGTCTGGGTCCTCGGAGTCGATCCGCGTGCGCGACTGCGCGCTGGCGATCGAGGTGTCGGCAACGCGGGCGGTGGTGTCTCTGGTCGGCGGCGCCGATCCCGGCAACGTGATCGGCTCCGATGTGCGACCACAGGTAGTGGGTGTCTTCACCGACTTGGCCGGTGTCGCGCCGGAGGGGATGCGGGTGGACATCCACATCGATTCCCGGTTCTCGACATCACCGACACCGCTCAAGTCGGCCGCGATCGGGGTGTGCCTTCTGCTGACGTTGGCGTCGCTGGTCGCGCTACACCGTCTGGACCACATTGATGGCCGGTCCACGCGGCGGTTCCTGCCGCGACGGTGGTGGCGGCTTCGCCCGACCGATGGGGTGGTGTTCGCGATCTTGTCGGTGTGGCATTTCATCGGCGCGAACACCTCCGATGACGGCTACATTCTCGGGATGGCCCGTGGCTCGCAGTCCTCGGGGTACATGTCGAATTACTACCGCTGGTTCAGCGTGGACGAAGGCCCGTTCTACACGCCCTACACAGACGTGATCGCCTGGTTGACCCATATCTCGACAGCGAGCGCGTGGGTGCGGTTGCCGACCTTGGCCGCCGCGGTCGTCACGTGGTGGGTCATCAGTCGGGAGATCCTTCCGCGCCTCGGCGCGGCCGTACGCAACGACAAGATCGTGGTATGGACGGCCGCGCTGGTTTTCCTGGCGTTCTGGCTGCCCTACAACAACGGACTGCGCGCCGAGCCGTTCGTAGCGATGGGTGTCGTGCTTACTTGGGTCTCCATCGAACGATCCATCGCGACCCGCCGGCTGCTTCCGGCGGCCGCGGCGGTCATCATCGCCGCTCTCACCTTGACCGTCGCACCGTCGGGTCTGATCTGTGTCGCCGCCCTGCTCGCCGGGGCACGCAGTCTCACCGCGGTCGTGGTGCAGCGTGCCCGCACCGTCGGATATCTGTCGCAACTGCTGCCATTGCTCGCCTCCGGTCTGGTGATCCTGACAGTGATCTTCACTGATCGGACGCTGGCGGCCGTACTGGAGATGTCCCACGTTCATGGGCTGATCGGGCCGGGCGAGTCCTGGTTCTTCGAATTCCTGCGGTATCAGTACCTGCTGCAGGTCAACTCCGACGGGTGGCTGACGCGCCGCTTCGGCATGTTCATGATGGTGCTGGGGCTGGCCGTCTGCGTGGTCACGATGCTGCGCCGCGGCGGCCACATCCCCGGCACAGCGGTCGGGCCATCGCGGCGCGTTGTCGGTATCACCATCGCGGCGATGGTTTTGATGATGTTCTCGCCGACCAAATGGACTCACCAGTTCGGGGTGTTCGCCGGTCTGGCCACCTGCGTCGCGGCGCTGACCGCCGTCGCTGTCGGCCCCACGGTCATGCGGCCGCTCCGAAATCGCGCGCTGTTCGCCGCCGCGTTGTTCTTCGCGCTGGCTCTGACATTCGTCGGCGCCAACGGCTATTGGTACGTGTCCTCGTGGGGCATACCGTGGTGGGACAAACCACCGACCCTCGCGGGCAAGGGATTGTCGAGCTTCGCGGCCGGGTTGTCGTTTCTGGCCCTGACCACCGCGGCATGGTTCCACATCCGGCCGCATGCCCGGCTGCGTGAGCACTCGATCGCCGCACGTCTGTCCCGGGTTCCCGTGCTGGCGGTGTCGGCGGCCGTGATGGTGGTGTTCCTGGTGGGGGCGTTCGTCAAAGCGGCTGTTGCGCAATATCCCTCGTACTCACTCGCGAAATCGAACCTGTCCACCGCGTTCACCGGTGGCTGCGGTTTGGCCGACGACGTGCTGGTCGAAACCGATCCCAATGCCTCCATGCTGTCTCCGGTGTCTGGTGACTTCGGCTCCGCGCCGGCAGGCAGCGACAGCGTGGGGTTCAGCCCGAACGGAGTGGCGCCGGTACTCACCTCCGACGAGGTCGAGTCCACCACCGGCCGAGCCAATTCGGTCTCCGACGACCAGGACGAGCTGCGCGACGCCGCGAAATCCGCCGGATCGGAGTCCGATACCGCACGCGGCAGCGGGATCAACCTCGGCAACGTCGCGCTGCCGTTCGGTCTCGATCCGGCGACCACACCCGTGCTCGGAAGCTACCGCGATGGCAGCCAAACTCCCGCCACGCTCACCACCGGATGGTACCGACTGCCCGATCTCGTCGACGGAAGCCGCGGGGACATCATCGCGATCGCTGTGGCGGGAAGGATTCGCTCCATCGACTCCGACGGAGTCGTCCACCCCGGCCAGAACCTCGAACTGGAATACGGCAGCCGCCAACCCGACGGCAGCATCGCTGCCACCGGCCGCGTCCTGCCGATCGATATCGGCCCCTCGCCCATGTGGCGCAACCTGCGCGTACCACTCGACCAACTGCCCGTAGCGGCTGACGTCGTACGCCTCGTGGCCGAGGACAAGGACCTCGACAAAGACCAGTGGCTCGCCGTGACACCACCGCGCGTACCCCAGACGAAATCCCTCAACACCGTCGTCGGCTCGAAGACACCCGTGCTGCTGGACTGGGCCGTCGGACTGCACTTCCCGTGCCAGAATCCCCTGCCCACCCACGCAGGGGTCGCCGATCTGCCCAAATACCGAATCCTGCCCGACCGCAACGGCGCAACCATCACAAACCTCTGGCAAGGCCACGACGGCGGCGGCCCGCTCGGCTGGACCCAACTGCTGTTCACCGCACGCACCATGCCCGCCTACCTCGACAACGACTGGGACAGAGACTGGGGATCCATCGAGCAATTCATCCCACTCGACCCGACCACACGCCCGGCAACCATCACCCACGGTGACGTTCAGCGTTCAGGTACCTGGACAACCGGACACATCATCACCTCCTACTAACCGTCCGCATCGGGCGATGGTTCGCTGGTGGCCGAGCGCGAGATGGCGCCTCATCAGGAGGATGTCTCTTTGTCGCCCCCAGCTCCGCCGCTGTGACTGTCGCAATCTCCCTAGCGTCGCATCGAAGACGATTCGGTGCTGTCGATCCAGGCCAGCGACTGTCCGCGCGCCCGCGTAGGCAAGCGGCTTCCCGTCGAGGCTGATGACGAAGCTGCCCCGAGTCGCGTCGGATGGCTGGGGAAGTCGCTTGGCGACCGACTCGATCACGCCGGCACCCTCGTTCGCGATCCACTTGCACCGTAGATCCCGCACTGTCGCCTCGAACGCACGGCGCGAATCGGCATCGAGGTAGGCCAGAACCGCGCTGCCGAAGACCACCACGGTGGTATCGGAGGAGGCGGCGTCAACCAGATCCGCGACGGTATCGAGTAGGTCACCGGTGACCAATCGGGGCGGTTCCGTCCGAGCGACGCCGACCGCGGCGCGTAATCGCTGTAGTCGATGCCGCTGTTCGGGCCAAACCAGGCATTCGAGCCACCGCACATCCTCGGGGTCGTCGACATCGAGCGGATTCAGATCCACTCCGGCCCGCGACACCACTGCCGGGAGAGCGGCAGGCAACGGTGGATTGCCCGACGTCGCACAAGACAGCACCACCGGCGACACTCCACCAGCCGGATCGATCACCTGGTCGTCGTAGCGATAGCTGTACCGGTCGGGATAGAGACACAACCCAGCCGAGGCTCCCACTTCGATCAACGACAGCGGCCCCGGAATGCCCGCCAACACCGGCAGCAGGACCGCCGCACGCCCGGCCTCGTTGGTCTGCGTACGCCGCACCGACGCTACCTCGGCAACCTGTGCCCAGTGCCGCGTCAGCCACGTTTTGAAATCGGAATAGTCCGACGGTTCGACACCGACGTAACGAGCCGCACCCAGAACGAGGTTCGGTTGCCGCTTCTCCGGAGAAAGTTGCTCGATCAACCCGAGAACATCAGTGTCACAGGCGATTCCGCGACACCACTGTTCGTAGCAGGGTGAATGCCCTCGTACCTCGTACTCGGCGAAGAACTCGTAGCGCTGGGCCGTATCCACCCGTCCCCCTTCGACTTTCCGACCGGCTATCCAATACCGAGTCGCCGCTGCCGACGCTACCAAGCGGTCCGCTCGAACGGCCCCGCAGCCCAGACTGCTCCGCTTGTCACGCGGAAAGCAACATGTTGTGAGCACGCGGAGCACTCCATGTGCGTAGGTTCAGACCGCACCATCGCTGCGCCCGGCGATCTCGTCCATCAGCATCCGCAGGGTCAGGGAGTGCTTCTCGGGCGGAAGTGCGTCCATCGCGCTGCGTGCGGTCCGAACGCCTTCGGCTCGATCACCCGCTCGGACCAGCATCAGACCGCGGTGCATCTCCAGATGCGTTGCGAACCGGGGTAACTCGGCTGGAAGCTCCCTTCGCGCCTGCTCTTGCGCGGCGACTGCCGTTTTCTCATCTCCGAGCCGCGCGGCGAGCAGGGAAAGGAAGACGTTCATGCGCCACCACGGAACGGCGTAGTCCGAGGTCTGCTCGTAGGAGCCCGACTTGTCGAACACCCGCCGTCCCTCTTCGGCGAGGGCGCCCCCCGTCTCACCATCGCCTCGCAACACTGCCGCATGAGCCTTGCCCATGATCGCGTTGAGCCGCCCCAAACTCGGCTTGTCCGACAACGCCAGCGCCTGATCGGCGAAGAGATCGGCGACTCCCAGCGCCGCACCCTCGTAGCCGAGGGCTATCGCCGCACGCCCCCGCACCCACACTCGGGTCTGCTCATCGTCGGAACGGTCCGCGGCCTCGGCGGCCATTCGGTACCAGGTGACCGCCTTCGAGCCGTCCGATCCCGGAAACGTCTTCGCGTACAGCGTCATAAGCCGGGCGGCAGCTCCCCACATCTGCGGACTGTCCAACTGCTGTTGCAGGATCGCCAGGTCGATGGCCAAGCGCCGCTGGATATCCGCCGCCCCGAGAGACATGTAGTCGGTGCCGTAGGCGCTGAGCTTCTCCTGCCACGCCTCGATACTCGGCCCAGCACGATCCAGCCGCGCCGAGAAACCGGCGGCCAGCAGATCGGACGCCACTCCCGGCGCGATGCTGGTCGCGGCCACCTGAGCCAGGAGATGCCATCTGTTCACGCCTTCGTTCTCGAACACAGCCAGAGGCACGTCCAGCACCGCCGATAGATGGCGCAACCAGAACCGGCTGGGTACCGTGTCAGCGTTTTCCCAACGCCTCGAGATGTATTCCCGAGAAATACTCACCCCAGATTGAGCCGCCAATTCGTCGGACAGCCGTCCCTGCGACCATCCCCGCGCCTTCCGGAGTTCACGGATCAACTCACCGACACCCATAGCCCGATCTTCTCCAGGTTCGACGACACCTCCCACCGTCGAGCTGCATCACAGCCGGTACCGAGCGGGCGTGGTCAGTCTCGCCGGGCCCCGGAGGGCCACACCACAGTTACCGGCATCCCCCGCTTGCGTGCCGCCGCAACTACATCGGCTGTGCCACCGTACCCCCGTGCCGGCAGACCGTCCCACACGGCGATCAGTTCGTCCGCCTCCTCCAGCATTCGCACGCTCCCGGCCTGGTGTGCTTCGGAGTCGGACTCTTCTCGATCCAGCGCGATCACTTTTGTTGCGGCCGAATATAATTCGTCATACAGACGATGATGTTCACGTGGCAGGCTGTCCCGGTACATCCGCGCCGGCGCACCACTACGAGCAAAGAGCCGCCGGCCTCGAGCACCGCGCTCGCGAACAAGCTGTCCGGACCGTCTGCAATACAGCTCACGCCAACCAGCTCGCCGTCCGCACGAGCGGAGATCTGCGACCGCAACTCGGCTTCTACCAGCGCGGTCGTGTCCGAGGGAAGTCCTCGATGGCCGGTGATAGCCACCCGTGTCATAGCTGGTCCCGTCGGTAAAGGGTGGCCAGCGCATCATCCAGCCGCCGCGCCTCCGAAGTCTTTGCCGGGAGGCTAGCTCGGAAGTCTCGAGCACGCCGGGTGATTCGCTCGCTTCGGTGGCTAAGGCCGACAGCCAGGGCTTGGGCAGCTACCGCGCATGCGGCTTCGATCTCTCCAGTTCGTCCGCTGTGGCGCCGGACGGGCGCCGTTGCGTCGGCGAACCGTGACTGTCGATCAGATCCGCGTGGCGGCGTCGATCATGGTGAGCACATCCGAGGTCGGACGCACGTCGCCGAATGATCGGTAGATGGTGTGGAGTGTGGCGTTGTGGTCTCGGTTGCGGCGGGCGGCGTTGGCGTCGGCGACCATGATCACCCGCAGGCCGAGGGCGGCGGCGTCGCGCGCCGAGGACTCGCAGCACACGTTTGTGACGGTTCCTGTGATCAGGACCGTATCGATGTCTCGCTGTTCGAGTAGTTGCGGAAGGAGGCAACGACCAGGGAAGAAGGCGCTGAACGCGGATTTGTCGACGAACAGGTCATCGCCGTGGGTGGCCAGCTCGGGCCAGAGCCGAATGGGTAGCGGACCGGAAGCCTTGGCATTGCTGTAGGTTTCGGCGATTTTCGGGCCGAAGAACTCGATCGCCCGTTCGGTGGGTTCCCCGGTTGCGGGAAGGACCCACGCGACGGTTCCGCCGGCAACCCGCAATGCGGAGGCCAAGCGGTTGATGTTGGGCACGATCGCCTGGCAGTAGGGATTGTCGGAGACGTGCAGCGGCACCATGTCGATCACGGCCAACGCGGTGCGCTCGGGACGAAGATCCGGGTATGCGAACCGGCGTCCGCGACGGGTTTCGTGGCGAGCAAACTCCCTGGCCTCGATATGCCAGTCGTGTGTTGAGAGTGTCGGCGTGACGTCGCCGTCGTCGCGGATCAGGTCGTACACATACGAGTGGTCGCCTGCGCGGCTCACCCACACGCCCTCGGGCGGCAGGTCGCCTCGGCCCGCGTCGTCGAGCGGGCGGCTGGACACCGCACCGGATTCCGAGCACACCACCCACCCGAAGTCCGGCAGTCGTCGACACCAGAGGTCGAGATCGACACGCTGGTACGACGGAAAACCATGCGTCTCCCCGTCGCGGGTGAACTCATAGGTCAACCCGTCCACTCGCCGCACGAACTTCAGTTCCGACATCACGCCATCCTCGACGAACAACCCGATCGCCTCAACCGAAAACAACTCGCCGAGCTCGATCCTCGATGAACTCGCGGGGACACCCGAGACGCCATCGAGCCGCTCAGTAGTTCGGGCGCGGCTTCTGGCTTCCGCACGCGCACGTTCACAGGCTCGACGAGGGGCCGTCGCCTGCACGCACTTTCGAGCCCATGCGCCACACCGGGTTCGGGTGGCGTAACGGAGAAACCCCGCCCGGCGGTGAGGCCGGACGGGGTCGGGTGTCCCCCAACGAACGAGACGTCGGGTTCTTCGCCGCTATCTACTTCGCCTGGATGGACGGCTGGTTGATAGTGGAGAAGTACTGGATGGCGGCGCCGATCGCCACCGGGGCGGTGACCAGGATCTGGCCCGCGATGGTGCCCAGGGCACCGACGGCGATGATGCCGCCGAGGCAGCCGATGGCAGCGGCCGGGATGAACGCGCCGAACAGGCCGACGATCGTCGCCGAGGCGACGGTCGCGCCGGCGATACCGCCGAGCACGCAGCCGAGGGCGCCGCCGCCGATGCCACCGACCAGGGTGCCGAGGGTGGCGCCCATGGAGATGGTGCTGGTCAGGCGGGACCAGGCGGCCTGCTCACGGTCGTAGTCGTTCTTCCACGGCGCCTTGTCCTCGAACGGCAGGGCGACCGGCTTGTAGGCCGCGTGCGCCGTGTCGAACTGGGGGGTCAGGGTGGCGGTGTGGTCGGCGATGTCGGCCACAATCGGGAACTCGAAGTCATCGACCCGGAACTTCAGCGGCATCCCGGTGAGCACGGTGCCGTTGACGGCCTTGATCTTGAACGTGCCGTCCTCGACGACCATGGAACCGGCGTCGGTCGTGATGATCGACTGGGTGTCGGTGGCGTAGGCGGTGAAGTCGACGGCGTCGTCGCTGCCGGGCTGCGCACCGGCCGAGCCGGCAGCGATCCCGACTGCGGCGACCAAGCCCGCGGCCACCGCAACGATTTTCCTCATCCTTGTTTCTTTCCTCTCGGTTTTCCACGGGAAGCGGTCGCGACGAGCGCGCCGCATACCCGCCGCGGTCGCGGCGGGTAGGTCAGAGGTCGAGGACGAGCGGGCCCGACCTGGCCCGCGAGACACACAGCATCATCGTGTCGCCGCGCGCCCGCTCCTCGTCGGTGAGCAGTTCGTCCCGGTGCTCGATGTCGCCGGACACGACCGCGGTCTCGCAGCTGCCGCAGGTGCCTTCGCGGCAGGAAGTGACGATGCCGATCCCGGCGGCCTCCAGGACGTCGGCGATGGATTGGTTGGCCCCGACACGAAAGGTCTTGCCGCTGGCCGCCAAGCGCACCTCGAACGGTTCGTTCGACGCGAACTGCACCTGCCGCGGCACGAAACGCTCCACATGCACCGGCACCCCGGCGCGCGCGCCTTCGGATTCCGCCGCCGCCAGCAGCGGCTCCGGTCCGCAGCAGTACACAGGAGTGTCGCCGAGGTCGGCGAAGATCTCGCGCAGCGGCAGCAGGCCGTGTTCGTCCTGCGGCAGCAGTTTTGCCTGCGGAAAACGATCGGCGATGGTGTCGGCGAATGCCATGTGCTCTCGGGTGCGGCCGCCGTAATAGAGCGACCAGCGAGCACCCGCGGCTTCCGCAGCGGCCACCATGGGCAGGATCGGCGTGATACCGATGCCTCCGGCGAGGAAGACGTAACGGTCGCTGCCGACGAGTTCGAAGTTGTTGCGCGGCGCCGACACGCGCAGTACCGAGCCGGGCTGCGCGGCGCGGTGCAGGTAGGCCGAGCCACCGCGCCCGTCCGGTTCGTGCAGCACCGCGATCCGCCAGCGTGCCCGATCGGCCGGGTCGCCGCACAGCGAGTACTGCCGCACGCCCGCCGCGCCGACCGCGACATCGATGTGGGCTCCCGGGGTCCACGACGGCAGTTCGCCGCCGTCGACCGGGGCAAGGTCGAGCGCGAACACGCCCGCGGCCTCGTCGCGGCGGCGCCATACTCGCACCGCTGTGTCTGTCATATCCGTCCTCTGGCCCGGCAACGTCTCCGCGATCACCGTCGCTGAGATATGCCGCCCACGCAGCGGACAAATAGGCAGTCGATTCGCACAATCGACGTTGACTATCGCCCCCTCCCCCGAACACGCGCCGCACCGAGACTGACGCCATGACCACTGTGGCGCAATTGGTGGACAAGACCACCCAGTTCATCCGGGACCAGGTCGTTCCGGTGGAACGCGAAGTCGTCGTGGACGGGCGGGTGATGGACGACGCGCTGCGGCTCGAGCTGCAGAAGAAGGCCAAGGAGGCCGGCGTCTTCGGGCCGCTGTCGGATCCCCGGTACGGCGGCCTCGGCCTCGACACCCGAGCCCAGGCGCACGTGCTCGAAGCGGCTGGGGCCAGCCTGCTGGGCCCGATCGCGGTGAACGCGTGGGCGCCCGACGACGGCAACATCCACCTGCTCGCGCACGTCGCGAACGAAGAGCAGAAGCAGCGCTACCTCGCGCCGCTGGCCGCGGGCGAGGTCCGTTCCGCGATCGCGATGACCGAACCCGCCCCCGGCGCCGGATCCGACCCCGGGATGCTGCGGACCGTCGCCGAGGAGACCGATTCCGGCTGGGTCATCAACGGCGCCAAGCATTTCACCACCGGCGCGCAGGGTGCGGCGTTCACCATCTGTGTGGCGCGCACCGGCGACGGACCGACGATGTTCCTGGTCGACCAGGACAATCCCGGACTGCGGGTGGGGCGCCGGATGCCGACGCTCGACCGCACCAGTGCGCCCGGCGGCCACTGCGAAATGACCTTCGACAACTGCGAGGTGCCCGATTCCGCCGTGCTGGGCCAAGTCGGCCAGGGCCTGGCGCTCGCGCAGGTCCGGCTGGCGCCCTCGCGGCTGGTGTTCTGCATGAACTGGCTCGGGCTCGCGGTGCGGGCGCACCAGCTGACCATCGAGCACATCGGCACGCGCATGTCGTTCGGCGCTCCGATCGCCGAGCACGGCATCGCCCAGGGACTCATCGCGGACAACGAGATCGACATCGCCGCCGCGCGCGGCGTGATCCGCACCGCCGCCGAGACCGTCGACGCCCAGGGACCGACCTCCTCGCAGGCCCGGCACGAGGCGTCGATCGCCAAGACGTTCGTCTCCGAAGCGGTCTGGCGGGTGCTCGACCGGGCGGTCCAGCTGCACGGCGGACTCGGTGTCAGCGAGGACCACCTCGTCGCTCGATTCCTGGTCGAAGCCAGGGCCTTCCGGATCTACGAAGGACCCTCCGAGGTCCTGCGCTGGTCCATCGCCCGCCGCGCACTGCGCACCAAACGCTGAAGGAGACGTCATGACCACGCGTGAGATCGCCGGTTTCGCGGCGGCCTATCCCGAACTCGACTGCGACGCGGTCGATTACGAATACCTGCGGGCGGTGTCGCAGGAGATGGTTCCGTTCGGCCGCCACGTCGGCACGCTGATCACCGAGATCGGGCCGGAACGCGCCGTCGTCGAGATCCCCGCCGTCGGCACGGTCGGCAACCACATGGGCACCGTGCACGCGGGGGCGCTGTTCACCGCGGCCGACATCGGCGGAGCGGCCGCGTTCGTCGGCGCTGCGGCCACCCGCCTGCGCACTGTCGAGCGGCTGGTGCTGCGCGGCGCGAGCGCGTCCTACCGCAAACCCGCCGTCGGCCGCATTCGCACCATCGCCACCGTCGACCAGCGCGAACTCGCCGACGTGCTCGCCGCGACGGCCTCGCAGCGCTTCGAGCTGTCCGGCAAGGCGGCGCTGCTCGACGACAGCGATGTGGTCGTCGCGAAGTTCACCTTCGACTACGTCTGCGACATCACCATCGCGGAGGACGAGCGATGACCACCGCGGCACCGCAGAACCGTTCGGAGTTCACCACACTGGAATCGACCACGGTGCAGACCGACGACGGTGTCACCTTCACCGTTCGCTTCCTGGAATCGAAGAAGCCGGGCGCACCCGTCGTACTGATCCTGCCCGCCATGGCGATGAAGGCGAAGAACTATCTGTTCCTCGCCAAAGAGCTTCATGCGCAGGGGCTTTCGGTGGCGATGACCGACCTACGGGCGCATGGCGAGGCCAAGCCCGAGCTGGGGCTGCACCGCGACTTCGGCTACCGCGAGATGATCGAGACCGACCTGCCCGCTCTCGTCGCGGCGGTGCGGGCGCGGTTCCCCGAGGCGCCGATCCATCTGTTCGGGCACAGCCTGGGCGGGCAGCTCGCGTTGCTGTTCACCGCGGCCGAGCCGGAGCGGATCGCCGGCGTCACCGTCATCGGCACCGGCACGGTCTTCTGGTGGGCGTTCGGCGCGCGCCGCTGGTGGGAGGCGCTGAGCCAGATCCAGTGGATCGGCCTGGTCTCCCGCTGGAAGGGCCACTGGCCCGGCGGTGTGCTCATCCCCGCCCCGATGCCGGGCGGTGTCATGCGTGACTGGTCGATGCACTCGCTGACCAGCTACTACCGGCCCAAGGGCAGCAAGCGCCGGTACAACACCCTGCTGCGCAACCTGACCGCGCCGGTGCTGGCGATCTCATTGTCCGACGACGTGCTCGGCCCGAAGTCCAACGTCGACTTCCTGGTCTCCCGGATGCCGAACGCCCGGGTGACCCACTGGCACATCGACGAAGACGCGCCGGTGTCCAATCGCGACCACTTCCTGTGGATCAAGGACTCCCCCGCGATCGCGGCCCGGGTGGCGACCTGGATCGTCGCGGGCGAGCTGCCGGACTGAGGGGGCGACAGTGGCACGACTGCGAATCGAAGCGGTGTCGAAGCGATTCGGCGCCGCCCACGCGGTGCGCGAGGTGAGCCTCGACATCGCCGACGGCGAGTTCATGGTGCTGCTCGGCCCGAGCGGCTGCGGCAAATCCACACTGCTGCGGATGATCGCTGGTCTGGAGGATCCCTCCGACGGCCGGATCCTGCTGGACGACAACGAGATCACACACCACGCGCCGCAGCAGCGCGACTTGGCGATGGTGTTCCAGAGCTACGCGCTCTACCCACACCTCACCGTCGCCAAGAACATCGGATTCCCGCTGCGCGCCCGGCGCACACCGCGCGGGAAGATCGCCGAGCGGGTGTCGGAGGTCGCCGGAGTGCTCGGGCTGACCGAGTTGCTGCGCCGCAGGCCGTCCGCGCTGTCGGGCGGGCAGCGGCAGCGCGTCGCTCTGGCGCGCGCCATGGTGCGTGACCCCGGCGCGTTCCTGATGGACGAACCGCTGTCGAATCTGGACGCGAAGCTGCGCAGCGCGACGCGCGCCGAACTGATCGGGCTGCACCAGCGGCTGGGCGCGACGTTCCTGTACGTGACCCACGATCAGGTCGAAGCGATGACCATGGCCGACCGGATCGCCCTGCTCAACGAGGGCCGGGTGGAGCAGGTGGGCACGCCGACCGAACTCTACGACCGCCCCCGGTCGACTTTCGTCGCCGGATTCCTCGGCGCACCGCCGATGAATCTGTTCCCCGCCGTCGTCACCGTGCGCGACGGCTCGCTGCGCGTGGTGGCCGACGGCATCGATACCGAATTGGCCATCGACGGGGCGGATTTCGGTGACGATCTGGAAGTTGTCGCGGGCATCCGCCCGGAACAGCTGCGCCTGGATCCGGCCGGCGCCGACATCCGCGGCCGGGTGACGATGGTGGAGAACCTCGGCAGCGAGGAATTGATCCACTTCACCACCGGTGATCGCGTCCTGTGTGCCCGAGCGCCGCGCCCCGCGGGCGTCACGGTCGACGACAACATCGCGCTGCGGGCCGACCCGGCGCACATCCACCTGTTCCACGCCACCTCCGGGCTGCGCCTGACCTGGCAGGAGACTCGCCAGGACGCCCCCATCGACAGCGCGGGCGAACCCGTCGCCGTCGCCTGAACCTCGAACATCCCTACTCGATGAGGAGAAACACCGTGAAACGCACCGCGCCCATCCTGGGCCTGGTGTTGGCTACCACCTTGGCGCTCAGCGCTTGTGGGGGACTCGGTAGCACCACCAACGACTCGAAGTCCGACAGTGCGCAGGTTCCGGAGCTCAAGCCGGACCAGCAGGTGTCGATCGTCTTCGAGTCCTACAACTACGGACTCGCCGGCGCGTGGACCGACACCTTCAACTCCCTGATCGGCGACTTCCAGAAGAAGTACCCGAACATCAAGGTGACCGCGCAGAAGCCGCAAGGCAACAGCCCGAACCCGGCCACCGACACCATCTCCAGCATCCAGAACCAGATGGTCGCGGGCAACCCGCCGGACGTCGCGCAGCTCGGCTTCAGTGACCTGGACTTCACCATCCACCAGCTCGGCGCCAAGCCGCTGGACACCCTGGTCGGCAAGCAGGAAGTGCAGCACAACTTCGACGGAGCGAAGTATCCCTTCGCGCCGAAGGCACGCACATTGGCCGACTGGGACGGCCACACCTACGGCGTGCCTTTCGTGTTCTCCACGCCGGTTCTGTATTACAACGCCTCGCTGTTCGCCGAAGCGGGCCTGGATCCCGCGCATCCGCCGGCCACCTGGCAGCAGGTCGCCGAGGCCGCCACGGCGATCCACCAGAAGACCAGCAAGGACGGCATCTACGTCGACTGCCTGACCAAGACCGCCAAGGACTGGTGCTTCCAGGCGATGGTGCGCTCCAACGGCGGCCGGGTCATCTCCGACGACCGTAAGAAGCTCACCTTCGCCGACGCGCCCGCGGTCGAGGTCGCCGCGATGAGCCAGCAGCTGGTCAACTCCGGCGGTATGCCGAAGCTCAACCAGAAGCAGGGCTACGAGGCATTCGCTCGCGGTGAGATCGGCATGATCCTGGAGACCAGCGCGATCCAGGCGACCTTCACCACCGGCGCCAAGGACAAGTGGGACCTGCGCGCCGCTCCGATGCCGAGCTTCGCGGGCAAGCCGACGGTGCCGACGAATTCGGGTGCCTCGCTGCACATTCTGTCCAACGACCCGGCCAAGCAGCGCGCCGCGTGGGAGCTGATCAAGTTCCTCACCAGCGAGTCGGCCTACACCAAGATCTCGTCGGGCATCGGCTACCTGCCGCTGCGCACCGGTCTGATGGACGACCCGGACGGCCTGCAGGCGTGGGCCAAGCAGAATCCGCTGCTGCAGCCGAACGTCGCCCAGCTGGCGAACCTGGAACCGTGGGTCTCCATGCCCGGCAACAACTACCTGCAGATCCGTGACGGCATGATGGACGCTGTCGAATCGATCGTGTTCCAGGGCAAGGATCCGCAGTCCACCCTCACCGCCGCCCGTGACCAGGGCGCCAAGCTGATGCCACCGTCATGAGCGAGGTGACGATCGTCCAGCTCACCGACACCCACATCCGGCCTGCCGGGGAACAGGTGCACGGGAAGCTGGACACCTACGCCCACCTCACCCACGTCCTGCAGCAGCTGCGGGCCTCGCGGCGGCGCATCGACGCGCTGGTGCTCTCCGGTGACATCGCCGACGCCGGTTCGCCCGAGGCCTATCGGCGGCTGCGTGCGGCGGTCGAGCCGGTGGCCGAGGAACTCGGTGCGCAGACGGTCTACGTCATGGGCAACCACGATGAGCGCACCGCCTTCGCGACCGAGTTGCTCGGAGCGGTTCCCACCGCGGTCGATCCCGACGCCACCCTCGACCAGGTGGTCGACGTGGCGGGTATGCGGGTGATCGCGCTGGACAGCTCGACGCCGGGGCGGCACGACGGACGGCTGGAGGAGCACCAGCTGACCTGGCTCGCAGAGCAATTGCGTGTGCCCGCGGCCCGCGGCACATTGCTGGTGCTGCACCATCCGCCGATCCCGTCGCCGGTCGCCGCCACCGAGTACCTGCGGCTGGAAGAGCCGCAGCGGCTCGCCGAAGTACTGGCGGGTTCGGACGTGGGAATGATCATCTGCGGGCACAACCACCTCACCGGCGCGGCCGCGCTGGGGGGTATCCCGGTCTGGATCGGTCCGGCGATGTCCTACCGGATCGACACGATCGCGCCCGCCGGACGTCACCGGGGATTGGTCGGATACGGCTACAGCCGAATCGACCTGCTCGGTTCGACCTTCGTCGCCACCGCGATCGAGGCGACACCCGCCGACACCGTGTACGACCGGGACGAACAGGGATACCTCGACCAGCTGGTCGCACTGATGGCCCAGGCCCGGTAACTCGATGTTCGTCGTCGAATCCCACAGTGTGACCACGTCCGGCCCCGACCCGGTCACGCCGTCGCACCGCCCCGCCCGGTTCCGCCGGGCGGGGCGGTCCGCCGTGCCCTATCTGTATCTGGCGCCCGCGCTGATCCTGCTGGTCGTGTGGATCTACCGGCCGCTGGTCCAGGCGGTCGAGCTGTCCACGTATTCGTGGAATCTGCTGCCGACCGCGCCGATGAAGCCCGTCGGCACGGGCAATTACGAGCGGCTGCTGGGCCTTCCGGCCTTCTGGGACTCGGTGGGCCGCACCGCGGTACTGATCGCGGGCATGCTGCCGTTCACGGTGGTGCTCCCGCTGCTCATCGCGCTGGCCAGCCGGCGGGTGCACGGCCGGGCGCGGACGGTCTACCACGCGTTCGTCTTCGCGCCGTTCCTCGTCGCGCCGGTCGCGGCGGCGGCGGTGTGGCGCTGGCTGCTGCATCCCGGTAGTGGCTTCGTCGATCAGATCCTGCATTCGAATCGCAACTGGGTCTATGACGTGGATACCGCGCACGGGGTGATCATCGCGATCACTGGATGGCAGTTGCTCGGCTTCGCCGTCCTCGTGATCTGGGCCGGGCTGGCGGGCATCAGCAATGATTACGACGAGGCCGCCCGGGTGGACGGCGCGAGCGCCCGGCAGATCCGCCGGTGGATCACCTTGCCCCTGCTGTCGCCCACGCTGCTGTTCCTGGTGCTGACCACGGTATTGCTGAGTCCCACGCTGACTTTCCCGCTCATCGACTCGATGACGCAGGGCGGTCCCGCGCAAGCGACCACCAACATCTACTACCTGCTGTGGGACTACGCCTTCCACAGCTTCGACGCCGGGCTCAGCGCCGCCGCCGGCGTGCTGCTGTTCGCCGGGTTCGGCGTGATCGCGGGCGTGCTGGTATGGATCTCGGAAAAGGTTGCCTTCCATGACGATTGACCGATTGCGCACCGCGGGAAGTCATCTGCTGCTCGCCGTCACCGCGGTGCTGTGCGCGTTCCCGATCTACTGGCTGTTCGCCACGTCGCTGCGGCGACCCGAGGACGTCACCTCGCTGTCGCCGATCCCCTGGCCGATCTCGTTCGCCAACTACGCCGACGCGGCCGACAAGGTCGACGTGGTGGGCTTGATCGGCAACACCTTCTTCGTCGCGGCGCTCTCGGCGGCCGGGCAGCTGCTGATCGCACTGCTGGCCTCCTACGCGTTCGCGATGTACACCTTTCCGTTCCAGAAGCTGCTGTACCTGGCGTTCGTCGGCACCTGGCTGGTGCCGTTCCAGGTGACGATGCTGCCCAACTATGTCCTGCTGACCAAGCTCGGGCTGATCAATTCCCTGATCGGCGTGGTGCTGCCGACGTTGTGCTCGGCGCTCGCGGTGCTGCTGCTGCGCCAGCACATGGCGAGTTTCCCGAAGGAGCTGGTGGCGGCGGCGAAGATCGACGGCCGCTCCTCCTGGTCGATCCTGTGGACGGTGGTCGTGCCGAATCTGCGGCCGGCGCTGGCGGCGTTGGGAATTCTGCTGTTCATCAACGCGTGGAACGAATACTTCTGGCCCGCGGTGGTGCTGCGCCAGTCCAACAGCGTGCTCCAGCTGGGTCTGCGCAGTTTCATGGGCACCGAAGGCGACCAGTGGGGTCCGATGATGGCGCTGGCCAGCCTCGCCTGTCTGCCGGTGCTGCTGATGTACCTGCTGCTGCAACGGCACATCGTCAACGCGTTCGTGCGGTCGGGGTTGAAATAGGAACGCCGGCCCGCGGGGCCCGGGTCCCCGGTTCGAATCGGCACTGGCGCAACTGTTTCGTGGAATAATCATGCCGGTCTCCCACGGCCCGAGGAGGGCTCGATGCGATCGGTATCGCAGCTTGTTGCAGTGTTTTTCGGTCTTTCGCTCTGCGGGCTGGCGGCCTGCGGATCCACCGATTCCTCGACCACGATCTCATCGACCACCTCCGCTCCGAGTTCGAGCGCGGCGGGCACCGTGACCGCCGCGCCGGACGGGGAAACCGCCACCTCCGCGCCTTCGGCCACTGCACAGCAGTCATCCGGGACGGCGCCCGTCCGGACCGAGCCGGTCATCCCGTCAACGGTGCCGATCTCTTCGGCAGCCACCACGACGGGGGTGACGTTGCCCTCCACAACGCCTACGACCATCCCGCCGACCGCACCGATCTCTCCGGGCCGAGCGGCCAACGGTGTCGAAATCACGACCACGCCGAAGCCGGCGCCCCCGACGACGTCCGCTGAGCCTCGTAAATGACCCGGGAAAGCGCTGATTCGACCGGTTCACGGGGTTTCCGCCTGGCATCGACAGCGGCCGGAGCCATCGCATCGCAAGGCGCGATCATCGCGGCGGTGCTCTACTACTTCGGCGTCGTATACACACGCGCGTGGTACGGCTACTTCGGAGTGGAAGTCGGCATGCTCGGCCTGTCTGTGCCCGACTATCTCATCGGCAGCCTCACCAGCAGCTATTGGCCCGTGGCCATGGCCTTGCTGGCAGTACTCGCGTGCTACGGCCTTCGAGGAATCCCGCTCGCCGTTGCCGTGCGTACCCGGCGGCCCCGCGCCATGCTCCGGCGCTGGGCTGTGGCCGTTCTGATCGGCGGTGCCGTTCTCGCGACAGTGTTCGCCCTGCTGGTCATCGTCCGCGACCGGTTACCGCCGTGGCTGGGAGCGTACATACCGATCATGCTCATCGCCGCCGTGTCGCTGCTCGGCTATGCCATCGCACTACGCGAGACCTATCCGGCCGTTCTCGGCCGCCGCGGTATCGGTCGCGGGCGCTCACGATCCACCCCATGGCTGCCGATCTTGGCCTTGCTCGCTCTGGGGTTCCTCGGGTTCTCGTGGGCAGTGGGTTCCTACGCCCATGAGCGCGCCCTACGGGACGCCCGGATCACCGTGGAGACCGGTTTCGCCACGCGCCCGGTCGTTCTGCTGCTCAGTGTGGACCGGCTCGCGATCGAAGGCGGCGGTTCCCAAGTCGTCCCGATCACCGCACCCGGGGAGAAATACCGCTACGCGTACAGCGGTCTCCTACTGCTGGCGCGCACGCCGGACCGCTTCTTCCTGATTCCCCACAAGTGGACGAAAGCGAACCGCGATCGGATCTTCGTCATAGACAACGACGACAGTATTCGTATCGACCTCGCACCTCACCCGTGACCCAACCCCCTCCACGAATCTGAAGCGACGCTTTACCGTGGCTCGGTGAGCGGACGAGCACACCGTGCGCCTCGCCATCAGGATGTCAGTAGCTGACCAGCGGATTCGCCACTCGGTGTCAGTAGTTTTCGCCACCGAAATGTCAGTGCATGCCAGATGAGGATGTCAGTGCGCGTGTTCACAGCCGTTATGGGCTCCTTCACTGACCTGGCCGAAGCGTGCCAGGTAGTGCCAGACCTTTTTGAGGTCTCGAGGGTCGTGCCGGTTGGTGCGCGCAGCGTCTCCGATGATTCGAGGGTCCAGTTGGCCGTCGACGGCGATCTGGGCACCCAGCTCGACGTATCGCGGCCCCCGGAACGCGGGGTGACGGCGTAGTTGGTCCACGCTGAGTCGGAATCCTGGGTGCCACTCGATCCGGCACGGCAACCGTGTCGCTGCCTGGGCTACGGACGTGTTGCGGTAGCTGGGATCCAGGACGAGCGCCTCCACGTCGCGTTCGAATCGGACCGGTCCGTGAACGTGTGCCTCGATGTGGCCGTCGAGGATGTCGAGGCCACCTGCTTCGGCCAGTTCGATGAGCGAGAAGTGGTCGGCTACAGCGAAATCGGTGGGTTCGGTGGAGCTGTCCGGGTAGCAGAATGTGGTTCGTGCCAGGGTTTCGGCGGTGAGCCGGAAGAACGACGAACCGAACCGTGGCGCGCCGCCGTGCGGCTGATCACGGAAGTTCAAAGCGCCGTAGACGGGCCGCTCGGTGGCGGTGACGTGGTCGTAGGCGCCGGCGAAGATGCGATGTTCCCAGTGCCATCGGTCCCCGCCCGGATACGCGGTCAGGCCGCCGTTGCTGACTCCGGTGGCGAACTGCGACAGATAGACGCCGTCGTCGGCCATCTTCGCCAGGATCTGCTGCCTTGCCACGATGCGGTCGGGGTGGAAGTTCAGCGTGACGCGCAGAGCGGGATCCAGCGCAGGCCCCCGCACTGAGGCGGCAACATGCCGGATCGCGCGCTGCTGCGGCGACTCGGCGATGCTCCCCGTGTCGGGACTCACGGGGTGGTGGTCGCTTGCGCGGTTTTGACTTCGCCGTGGACCACGGCGAGGCGGACGCCGACCCCGCGGGCGATTTCGCGCAGCGATTGACCCTCGGCGTGGCGGGCGAGGATCGCGCGGCTGCGTTCGGTGTGCTCCCCGGCGGCGATGCCGTGCCGGATCTTCACCGAAACTCCTTGTCGGAAAAGGTCGTTGAGAACGATCAGGCCCTCGAGGGGGTTGCGGCCGAGCCGGTCGGCCTCCTGCACGGTGAGTATGTCGCCTGGGCGCATGTAGTCCAGCGCGCCCCGCAGACCGGGCCGATCGGCGACCGCGAGCGTGCCGCTGATCTTCTCCTCGAATACCCGCACGCAGATCGGGGCGAGGTCGTCGTGTTGACGCTGGGTTTCCTGCTTGCTCGTGCCGACCCGCACAAGTCCGACAAACGCCATCCGTGATCCTCCGAGCGTTCGGTAAACGTGTTCGACAACCTCCGGGAGGGTACCGGTAAAAGAACGGGTTTCCGAACACTTTTTCCTGCGCGGACACCGGCTGTGACTCGCAGCGGTAGATGGCGGTGTTCTCCCACCGTCAGGTGGCGCCGATGACCGCGACATGTGCGTGTGTTGCGTTGGGCAGGGCGTGACCTGGTGAACTCGCGCCAACCTTTCGTCCATTAGTGTCGCGGTCGTGGGTGGCGATAGCCGTTACGAAGCATACGAGGCGGACCTCTGGGAGCAACTGGCCATACTGCTGCCATCGGCCGAAGCCGGCGAGAACTTCCGCGACTGCCGGTCGACTGGCCGACAGGAGGCCGGATTATGGATCTTGACGCAACAGTTGATTGAGCACCAGGTGCCTATCAGCGACCGAACGCGCGCGGAGATCGAAGTGCTGGCCGAGCAATGGGGCGAACGACTGGCACGGCACGACGAAATCGTTGCATGTGCACGAGATTCCGATGTCGGACCTTCGATCCGATTGCTGCCCGACGAATCCTCATCGCCGGTAGAACCCGGCCGACTCGGCATCACAGACTCCACCTTGACGGGCCTGCTCGTCGTTCCATGGCTCGAATGCCTGCGATGTGGGCGAGTGCTGGACCGTGTTCACGCCAGGGAACCCTGGGCCGATCTGCGGTATGTGGCTGACTACTACACCATCCGGCGTCACACCGCGTCGGGCGTGGAACCCGAAATCTTCGACGGGTCCGACCTGCACAGCGCCTTTGAATTGCTGTTGACCTGCACGTGAACGCCTTAACCCGGCATTATCGGACCTCCCGACACTCCGACCCCGAACCCGCATTCGGTCTCATCGGCGCCACATGATCGTGCGAGAACACCGCCATCTGCCGGTGCGAGTCACAACACCGGCGCTGACCAGGGGGGTAGTCGTGTTCGGCAGACGGTCGTTTTCCGAACGCCGGTGTCAGTGTTCGAAGTCATCTGTATCTGTGGACCTGGGGCCGCCGCAGAACGAACTCACTGACCTCATCGGGTGGAATTCGATCACGAACCCGTCACCGACACGCGGGAGTTCACTGACAATTTTCGTGGCCAAAAGCTACTGACATTTCAATGGCGAGGCGCACGCCGCCGTCGGACGCGGGCCGTCACCGCGTCCGACGGCGGCGGCTTCATGAGGCGACGCGCGACACCGTGGTGAGGGTCCTGATGAGGGCGGTGTCGTGATCCGCGGCGCGAAGACGGGGATGATCGAGGATGTCGTGCAGGAATTCGGTCGTGGTGGCACGAGCAGTCGCGCGCGACGAGATGCCGCACCGTGCCGCCGCGGCCATCAGCGACCGCGCCGCCGACCCGCCGTCGAGGCGGGCCGGCGCGACGATCATGGCCGGGCAGTCGGCCGACAAACGGTCACCGTGCAATTCGAAGCACACCAGCCAGGCGGTCCGGGTGTCCGGACCGGTCTCCAGCGTGGTCATCGTCGCTCCCGCGGGCGGGGTACGAAGCGGGCGCAGTCGGCGGGTAGCCGCACGCCCGCGGTGCGCAGCTGGGCAACGCGGGTGAGGTAGGCCGCGCCCAGCATCATCTGGTCGGCGATGTCGGCGACGTGCCGGTTGCGCAATGCCGCCAGATAGCTGCCGGCCGCCCAGTTGTTGAATCCGCCCATCGCCGGCCCGCACCAGATCTGGTAATCGGCGACGCGACCGGCCTCGCCGCGAATGCTCCACCCCGACGACAGCCCCAGATACCACCGGAACACCAGCGCCATCTTCCGTTTCGGGTCCGCGTCCGCGCCGGCCAGCTGGGCCGGATCGCGTTCGGTGAAGTAGGTGACGCAGTCCCCCCACACGGCGTCGAGGGGCCGCTGGAACAGCGTGGCCTCGAGATCGCGGCGCAACTCGGCCGGGATCGCGTCGATACCGTCGTAGGCGCGGTAGGTGTCGTAGAGGCGCTGGGCGCGGGTGGCGAACATGGTGCCCCTGCGCAGCACCTGGACCTGGACGCCGAGCTCGAACATGTCCGAGGACGGCGCCATGGTGCAGTCGGCGAAATCCGCCTGGGTGAGCAGCTGTTTGGTGGTGTCGCACTGGGCCGCTTCCACGGTGGCCTGATTCACCGAACCGGTCACCACGTAAGCCGCGCCGAGCGCGAAGGCGGCGGCCGCGGCGGCGGGGGTGCCGATGCCGCCCGCCGCGCCGACGCGGACGGCCGCGGCGGCGGGCACCGTGCGGGCCAGCCGGTCGCGTGCCGCGATGATCTCGGGCAGCAGCACCAGCAGCGGTCTGCGGTCGGTGTGGCCGCCGGAGTCCGCCTCGGCCGTGATGTCGTCGGCCATCGGCACCTGTTCGGCGAGCCGGGCCTGCTCCGGTGTCAGGTCACCGGCCTGCACCAGCGCGCGCAACAGCCGCGCCGGAGCCGGACGCAGGAACGGCTCGGCCACCTCGACCCGGGAGACCTTCGCGATCAGGCGATGGCTCACCTGCACGCGGCCTTGCCGGTCGACGGACAGCCCCGCCGCCCGGTAGCGCACGACCTCGCCGGTGAGATCCATGAACGCCGACGCCTCCACGCAGCGAACCTGGTGCCGCAGGCAGGCGTCGACGATGGCGCGCTCCAGGGCGGGTTCGGAGGGACTGTGGATGAGGTTGCAGGCGAAGGGTTTTCCCACCAGCGTGCGGCTCAGCTCGGCCAGTGCGGCGTCCACCGCGGTGGGCGGCACACCCGCCGCGCCGTAGGAGGCGAGATACCCCGCCCGTGCCATCGCCGAAACCAAGGCGGGTGAGGCGATGCCGTTCGCCATCGCACCCGCCGCGTAGGCCGCCCGCACACCGTGAGCGGCGGCGAACCGCCGATCACCCAGTTGCTCGGGCGGCAGCGGGGCCACCGCCGCGAGCACCTGCGCGTGTGCCGCGGTGCGCTCGTCGGAGGTCGCGCCCGCCCGGCCGTCGTGGCGCACGATCCAGCACGGACGCGTCAGGTCGGACAGGACGGCGGTGATGCCGTCGGCGGTGTCCGCGAGGACACCGGCCGCAGACGTGGTCATCAGCGCTCCTCCCGCTCGACCAGTTCGACCGCGAGGTCGATCAGCTCGTAGATGCGCAGCCCCGGCTTCCACAGCGAACCGTCGGCGACGACGGTGACGCCGCGCGGGCCGCGCTGGATCTCCTTGATGTGGGCTTCGAGTTCGACGGTGCCGTCGGTGGGCAGGAACTGCCCGCGGTAACGCCAGCTGAATGCCCGGTCGGCGGGGATGCGGAAGACCGGATCGCCGATCGTGTCGGCGAATCCGGCGTCGAGCATCCACTCCTGGATCGCGTGGATCACCGACTCCACACCCAGTGAGCCCGGGATCACCGGGTCGAGGTGGAAGTGCCGGGCGAAATACCAGTCGGACGGATCGATCTCGCGCAGCGAGTGCAGATACCCGGAGTCGTACCTGCCGCCGCCGTCGACGACCTCGACCCGATCGATCAGCGCCAGGGTGCGCCGGGCGCACAGGCGGGCGGCCGGGTCGGCGCGGCGGGCGGCGACGTCGATGGTGCGTACCCGCGCACCCGGGTGCTCGGCAAGCCAGGTCGGCGCGGGACGGCCCGCGTCGAGTCCGGTCTGGTTGGCCAAGGCCTCGTCGCTGAAGTAGCCGAACATGGTCTCGCCGGTGTAGAACGGTTCGCCGTCCACGCTGAGCGTGTAGTCGAAGGTTTGCAGCGACGAGCCGGGCAGGATGGTGGTGGACAGCAGCCGGGAGGACTGGCGGATCGTCTTGTCCCGCACGTCGATCTGCCGCAGCACGGTGGCGGTGCCGCCCAGGTTGCGCAGGCTGAGGGTGGTGCCGGGCTGGGTGAGCGTGGGGCCCGCGTAGTAACCCATCAGCAGCGCCGCCTGCAACGAGGTCTCCATGTAGACGAAATGCGGCATGGAGTCGTTCGCGGTGTCGCCGTAGTACCAGGAGTCGGCAGGTGAGTCGTATTCGGTGGTGTAGGACGCGCCGTCCAGTTTCCCCCGCCTGCCGTCGAAATCGAGCACCCGGTCGACCAGCAGCAGGCCGCCGGTCGGCAACCGGGTCGCCCGCACGCCGGTGTACTCCGCGAATTCCGGACCCATGGCGATCTCTTGATCACCTCGGGCGAGGTGCGCCATGTGGAACTCGTTGAGCAGCAGGCTCTCCGAGACCTGGCCGGGGCCGACCCCGCTGCCCGGACGCTCTACCACGGTGACCGTGATGTCGAGCGCCCCTTCCGCGCCGGCCACGACCACCGTGCCGGTGACGTGCGGCCGGGGCACCAGGTCGAGCCCGGTCACCGTGAAGGTGATGGCGCCGGAGGCGACATCCGCGACGGCGCCCGCGCATTCGCCGACCAGGGAGCTGCCCGACAGCACCAGCGGCATGCCGAGATACAGCGCGAACACCTCCGCGGCCTGTATCGCCGCCGCGCGCGGATCGCCGTCGAACCGTGCTTGCACGCTGCCGTCGCCGTGGCCTCCGTACAACTCGATACGCGTCACCTCGGTGAGCGCGAGTCGGGTCGACCCGGCCAGCCGGGCCGCCGCCGCGCTGCCGGAGCGCCGATAGGCGGGTCCGAAGACGCCGCTCAGGTCGCCCTCGGCCAGCCGCAGCAGGTCCGCTCGATCCAGGTGGGTGCGGTCGGTGCGGGCCAGTGGTTTGAAGGCGGACTCGGCGGCGATGAATTCGCCCCGGGCACCGGAGGCCGCGCTCGCCGCCTCGGCATGGATGCCTCGGTCAGCGTGACCCGTCGCCTCGGCGGCGACACCCGAACGGCGCAGCGCTCGCTGCCACACCGCGCGCTGCATCGCCAGCTGCGCGCTCAACGCCGCCCGGTGCGCGGCGACCACACCGGAGCGGATTTCGGCGAGCGGACCGGCCGCGCGCGACGCGACGCCGTCGATATGCACCACCGGGGCTTCGCGATGCGTCCCGGTGACCGCGAGATCAGCTGTCGCGGTGTCGATCGGAGCCTGCTCCGAGTACCCGGCGCGCGGACTCGCCGGCGTGCCCGGGTCGTCGGTACCCGGCCGATGCGACGACGCACCGTCCGCGCTCTCCCGTGGCTGCGCGAACGCTGTCACCGGATCGAACGGAACGCCGTCGAATTCCAGGGTTGTCATGCCATCCACCGCCTCACCGAGGTCTGGAACTTCTCCGTCAGATCGGGTGTCGTCACCACCGTGACGTCCGAGAAACGTTGCAGTACAGTGCCGTCCGCCGTCGTGGCGGTGGCGTCGATCCGAGCGTCGAGCCGACCGGCGCGCGGGTTGTCCACCGTGAGTACGAAGGGCTCACCCGCGGGCAGGGGCTGGAAGTAGTCGATCCGCCCCGCGCCGAGCGGCAGGCAGGCACTGCCGAGCAGCCGGTGGCCCAGCACCGGCGGTCCCTGCAGAATCAGGTCGGCCAGGACCGGGTCGTGCAACCGCCCGGCGTAGGCCCCGCCCGCCACGGTGGCGGCGGGCAGTTCGCAGTCGAAGACGATCGCGTCGTCCGAGACCGCCCGGACCCGGCGCAATCCCTGCAACGCGGGCGCGTGGAACTGGACGGCGTCGCGGTAGATGGTCGCCTCGCCCACCGAACCGCTCGGCACCGGCTTGTGCGGTGGCCGACCCGTCGCTTCGGCGAGCAGCAGGGTCGCGCGGAAGTGGACGGCGTTCTCGCCGCGCACGGTCGCCCGCACCGTGGCGACGCCCTCTTCCGGCACGATCTCCAGTTCCAGTTCGTCCAGCGGTCGATCGAAAACGATCCCTTTGAGGACCTGGAAGTCCTCGACTCCGACCACCGTGCGGCCGGGCAGGCCACGTTCGGCGAAGTTGATCATCGCGCCGAGCCCGAAGGTGGCGGGCAGCACGATGTGCTCACCGATGCGGTGCGCCGCGATGATCGGGTCCGCGGTGATCCCGCTGATCGTCCGGCGGCCCCGCACCGGCGCGGCCACCGCCGTCGGGTCCGACAGCGACTTCGCCGGTCCGATGAGCACGACCGTGTCCGCGGCGCGTGCCTCGGTGAACTGTTCGGTGAACGCCGCCGCACCCACCTGCGGGTCGAGCAATTCGACACCGCGCGTCCGGAAGTGTTCCCGCAAGCCGGGCGTCACCATGCCGCCGTCCCACGCACCCCAGTCGATCGCGGTGACATGGCAATTCGGCTGATGCGCCCGCCAGCTCAGCGCGAATCGGGAGAGCGCTTCGTTCGCCGCCGCGTAGTCGGCCTGGCCCGCGTTGCCGAACAGCCCGGCCACGGAGGTGAACAGCACCAGGTGGCGCAGTTCGCCGACCGCGCGCAGCACCGAGGCCAGCCCGGCGATCTTGGGATCGAGCACCCGCGCGACCGATTCGGCGGTCTTGTCCGTGATCATGGAGTCGGCCAGCACTCCCGCTCCGTGCACGACGCCGGTGATCGCGTCCCGCCACGGCGCGAGCGCGGCGGCGACCGCCTGCTCGTCGGTGGCGTCGACCGCGAGGTACTCGGCGCGGGAGCCGAGAGCGGCCAGCGTCTCCCGGATCTCGCGAGTGGCACGGACTCCGGACACGGCACGCTCGATATCGCGCGGCTTGGCGCCGGAACCGGCCAGCGCACCTACCGCGGCGGCCTTGAGATCGGGATCGAGAACACCTGCCGCCCAGTCGGGTTCAGCGGCCGGCTCGGAGCGCCCGAGCAGCACGAAACGCGCCTCGCTCCGGGCGGCCAGCGCCAGCACGCAGGTCGCCGTGACGCCACGGGCGCCGCCGGTGACCAGCAGAACGTCCTCCGCGGTGAGCACGGTGGGATCCTGCTCCGTGCCCGTGCGGACCGGCAGCACCGTCCGCGCGGGCGCGTGTCCGCTCGGCACCGGAGTCCTTCGCTGCCACGCCGCGTCGATGCCGACCTCGAGGGTGTCGCGGGCCGAATCGAACAACTCGGCGGTGACCAGATCCGCCAACTGCCCCGCGGAACAGGCCGGATCGACATCGAGGGCCCGGCAGAACAGCTCCGGCTGTTCGGCGGCCAGGGTCTTCACCACACCGCCGATGCCGCCGAGCAGCGCGTGCTCGGGCTGCGCGCTGCCGAGGAAACCGAGCGCTCCGTCCAGCCGCGTCACCGTCACGAAGGCCGTTCGGCCCGATCCGCCGCGCAGCAGCGGCACGGCGCGGCCGGCCAGGAGGATGCCGTCGGTCAGGCGGTGTTGCGCCGAGGCCCAATCGGCGGCGCCGCCGAGCAGGGCGAGGCAGACGTCGATCGGCTCGTCGTCGAGCTCGTCTGCCGAATGCGCCTGTCGCACAGTCCAACCGAGGGCGGTCAGCGCCGCCGCGATGGCGTCCGAGCCGGCGCCCGGGTCGCCGGTGAGATCGACGAGCACCGCCCGTGCCCCGTCCCGGTAGGGCGCTACCGCCCGATCCGGCGCAGACAGCGAGACCAGTTCGACGGCGTGCCGCGACGTTCCCGCCGCGGCCTCAGCTTTTGGGTGGACATCACCGCCCGCGGCGCCGGCGAGCTCCACCACGATCTGATCCAGCGTGCGAAGCGTGCCCAGCTGCTCCGGGCCGAGGCTCGGTAGATTCGGAAATCGTTCCTGCAACGCGCCGATCACCTGAACCCGCTTGATCGAATCCACGCCGAGGTCGGCTTCCAGATCCATCGACGGATCCACCATCTCGACCGGATAACCCGTCTTCTCCGCGACCACCTCACGCAGCGCACGCCGCAACGTCTCACCCGACACCTGAGCGTCGGCGGCGCCGCTCGCCGCCGGGGACGATCCGGCGGCCGGGGCGCCGAGCAACTCGACGATCTGATCCAACGTCCGCACAGTGCCCAGCTGCTCCGGGCCGAGGTTCGGCAGCTGCGGGAAACGTTCCTGCAACGCGCCGATCACCTGAACCCGCTTGATCGAATCCACGCCGAGATCGGCCTCCAGATCCATCGACGGATCCACCATCTCGACCGGGTAACCCGTCTTCTCCGCGACCACCTCACGCAGCGCACTGCGCAACGCCTCACCCGACACCTGGGCGTCGGTGCCCGCGGGCGCGGTGCCGTTCGTCGCGGACGGCGCGGCGGTGGGCTGCGCTGTGCTGCCGAGCAACTCGACGATCTGATCCAGCGTCCGCACCGTGCCCAACTGCTCCGGGCCCAGGTTCGGCAGCTGCGGGAAACGTTCCTGCAACGCGCCGATCACCTGAACCCGCTTGATCGAATCCACGCCCAGATCGGCTTCCAGATCCATCGACGGATCCACCATCTCGACCGGATAACCCGTCTTCTCCGCGACCACCTCACGCAGCGCGCTGCGCAACGCCTCACCGGTCAGCTGGTTCTCGGTCGCCGGAGCCGCCGGCGCGGTGTGCCCGTTCGCCGCCGCAGCCGGTGCCGCAACAGGTTCCGGCGCGCGGACTGCGGGGGGCTCGTCCACGACCGTGGCGGTGGCCAGCGGCCGACGGACCGGCGCGGGCTCGATCGCCGCGCGCGGCGTCGGCACGGGGCGCGTGACCTGGGTCGAGGGCCGCGACACCGGGGCGAAGCCGCTTTCCAGTTCGACCAACTGGGCGAGCACCTCGCTGGCTCGCGCGTGGCTGTGGCTGATCGCCACACCGTGTTCCTTGACCGCCTCGATGGCACGGACGGTGCCTGCGTCGAGCCTGCCGTCGCCGAGCGCGCCCGCCAGGCCGCGAGCCATGTCCAGCTGACCGTCCAGGAACTGGCGGTGGGTGTGCAGGTGCTGGACGAGCGCGCTCTCCAGCGCGTCCGAACCGGCGTCGCCGGGCTGCGGTGTGGGGTACACGGGGATCTCCGTTGCTGCGGTGGAAGCGGTGGGCACGGCCCGCTGCTGCGCGGGCTGGTGATCGACCACGCTGTCGACCGGAGCGGGAGCCGCCGCGAGCACGCTGAGCCGGTAGTCGGCTTCGAGCGCGGCGGCGTAGGACTTGCGCCGGGTGTCGGGCACGTATTCCGGCGCCGACATGGTCACCGTCATGGCGCGGCCGGAGACGGCGGCTTCCGGTGCGGACGCGGTGTGGCGGTTGATGCCGTGCAGGCCGAATCCGAGCACGGCCAGGCGTACCGCCGCGCGGGTCAGCGCGAGATCGCTGTTGCCGATCGGACCGGAGTCGGTCGCGATGACGACCACGTCGTCGCCGAGGGTGCGCCGCACCAGCGAGGTCAGCACCTGCTTCGGCCCGAACTCCACGAACACGGTGCAGCCCGCGTCGCGCATCGCGGTGAGCGCGGCCACGAATTCGACCGGCTTGCCGAGCTGTTCGGTCAGCACCGCCCGGTTGGCCGCCACGTCGTCGCCGTAGCGGACGCCGGGCGTGTTGGCGAAGACCGGTGCGTCCGGCGCGCCGATGTGCACCTCGGCGACCGCGGTGGCGAACGCCGCGGTGGCGTGGGCGACATAAGGCGTGTGGAACGCACCGGACACCGGCAGCGCCCGCGTCGCCACGCCACGCTCGCCGCAGCGCGCGACGACGGCCGCGATCCCCTCGGCGCCGCCGCCGACCACGACCTGGTCGGGCGCGTTGTGATTGCAGATCCAGACGTCCTCGACTCCGTCGAGCAGTTCCTCGGCGGTCTGCCGGGAGGCGCCGAGTGCCACCATGGTGCCCGCCTCGACACCCGGCTCGGGGGTCATCGCCACGCCGCGCGCGCGAGCCAGCGCGTAGAAATCGGCGGTGGTGAGCGCACCGGAAGCCCACAGCGCGGTCAGCTCACCGAAGCTGTGCCCGAGGTACCCGTCGGCGCGGAAACCGTAGTCCGCCAGCGCGGTGAACTGCCCCGCGGACAGCGCGCCGATCGCCGGCTGGGCGAATTCCGTTCGGCGCAAGGCGGTTTCCTGCTCGGCCGCCGCGTCGTCGTCGAACGCGGGGGGCGGGAAGACCACCGACGACAACCGCACCGGCGCGCCCGCGAACGCCTCGTTGGCCGCGTCGAACGCCGCGCCGACGGCCGGCTTGTTCACCGCCGCGTCCAGCCCCATGTCGACGTACTGGCTGCCCTGTCCGGCAAACAGCGCGCCCGCCTTACGATCCGGCAGCGCGGCGGCCCGGAAGTACACGCCCTCGGGGTGCTCCCAGTTCGTGGCGTCGGGGTTGCGGACCAGTTCGTCCACCGCGAGCGAGCGCAGGTGCGCCGCGTTCTCCTCGTCCACCGAGACGAACCCGATGCGCGCGTGGTTCTCCGGGATATCGGCTCCGTCGGATGGCGCGACGCTGCGCACCGCATCGATCAGCCCGGCCACGTCGGGCGCGTGCCACAGGTGCGCCTGGGCGGTGCGGTGCAGCACCGGGTGCGCGGCGCGATCGGCCTCCGCCTCCTCCAGCACGACGTGGAAGTTGGTGCCGCCGAAACCGAACGCCGACGCCGCCGCGCGGCGCACCGGGCGCTGCGGGTCGCGGATCCACGGACGCGTGCGGGTGTTCACGTAGTACGGCGCGTCGGCGGCGGCGATCTCGGCGTTGGGCGCCGCGACGTTGATGGTGCCGGGCAGCACCTTCTGGTGCAGCGCCAGCGCCAGCTTCATCAGGCTCGCGGTGCCCGCGGCACCCTTGGTGTGCCCGATCTGCGACTTCACGCTGCCGAGGGCGGCGAAGGCCCGCTCCGGCGTCGCGTCGGTCAGCAGTTCCTTCAGCGCGGTGAGCTCGGTCTTGTCGCCGACGGGCGTGCCGGTGGCGTGCGCTTCGATGAGCGCGACATCGGCGGGCGAGATCTCGGCGTCGGCGTAGGCGCGGTCCAGCGCGACGCGCTGACCGCCCGCGCGGGGGGCGTAGATGCTCTTGGCGCGACCGTCACTGGAGGAGCCCAGGCCGCGGATCACGGCGTAGATCCGGTTGCCGTCGCGCCGCGCGTCCTCGAGTCTGCGCAGCGCGAGCATGGTGATGCCCTCGCCGAGCAGCGTGCCGTTGGCGTCGGCGGAGAAGGGACTGATCTGCCCGCTGGACGACAGCGCGCCCACCTTGCTGAAGCACATGTAGATGAAGATGGTGTTCTCGGTGTCCACACCACCGGTGATCATCATGTCCGCGCGGCCGTCCTGCAGTTCGGCGATGGCGGTGCGCAGGGCGGCCAGCGAGGCCGCGCACGCCGCGTCGACGGTGCAGTTGATGCCGCCGAGGCCGAGCCGGTTGGCCACCCGGCCCGCGGTGATGTTGGCCAGCAGGCCGGGGAACGAATTCGCCTCCCACGGTGCGAAAGCCGCGACGAACCGATCCGCGATGGCGTCGGCGTCGGTGTCGGACAGCCCGACCGAGCGCGCCGCCTCCTTCAGCACCGGCGTGGACAACCGCGCGGCCAGCGGGTGCATGAGCGGCACCGGGCCGGTGGTGCCGAGCACGACCCCGGTGCGGCTCGCATCGTACCAGGTGGAGTCCACCGCACCCGCGTCGCGCAGCAGGTCCCGCGCGACGCCCAGGCTGAGCGTCTGCATGGTGCTGGTGACTTCGAGCTGATTGGGGGGAAGCCCGAATTCCAAGGGGTCGAACTCGATGTCGGGCAGGAACGCGCCTCGGCGCGAGTAGGTCTTGTCCGGCGTGGCCGGGTCGGGATCGAAGTAGTCGTCCAGGCTCCAGCGCGACTCGGGGACCTCGGTGGTGCAGTCCACGCCGTCGACGATGTTCTGCCAGTACTCTCGGTGGTTGTGGGCCTTGGGCAGCAGCCCGGACATCCCGACGATGGCGATCGGGTTGCGCGCCAGGCGTCTGTCGTCTGTCACGGAGATTCCTCTCGAACCGGATGGGTGGTCAGGCGGCCACGGTGGTCGCGGTGCGCGACGCGACGAGTTCGGCCGCGCTCGCGGCGAACCGGTGGTGGCCCAGGGAACTGGGGTGCAGACCGTCGGCGGTCCACATCTCCGGCCGTTCCCATTCGGGCTCGGCGGCGATATCCAGCAGCAGCGTGCCGGTGTCGGCGGTGACCTCGGCGAGCACCACGTTGGCGAAGGCGAACCGCTCGCGCAGCAACGCGCGGAAGCCGTCCGGCACGGGCAGCCGAGCCGGGATGTCCGGGTAGCTGGCCGTGAACACCGTCGCGCCGCCCGCCCGCAGGGCGCCGAACAACTCGGCGAGATTGCGGGCGAAGCGATCCTCGGCGAAATCGCTCACCAGGTCGTTGACCCCGACGACGACGCCGAACAGGCCGGAGCGGCCCGCAAGGGCGACACGCAGTTGCCGTTCCAGCACGACTGTGGTCGTCGCGCCGTGCTCGCCGAGATTGCGCACCGCCGCGGGCCGCAACCCGAGCTGGCCGCCGAGGCGCGGTACCCAGCCTCGGTAGCCGCCACCGGCCGCGGCGTCGCCGCGGCCCTCGACGAAGCTGTCGCCCAGCGCGGTCAGCACGGGAGCGCTCATGCGGTCACTCCGTCCTTGCTGACGTGCCGGGCCGCCGCGGGGAAGTTCAGCTTCTCGTAGAGCGCGGCCAGCTCCTGCTCGCCGAAGTACTTGTCCGGCGGGTAGATTCCCGAGATCAGCCCGAAGAAGCGCTTGGTGTAATCGGCGTCCAGCGACGTCGCGCGGAACACCGAGTCGTAGTACGGGGTCAGCGACAGCTCCGAGATGCTCAGGGTCAGCTCGTAGGTGCTGGCGCTCTGGGCGTCGCGCTCGCGCTGGTACTGCGCCAGCGCCTCGTCCATCGGACGTGCGCCGGACAGGCCTTCGTCCACGTGGTCGGCGAGCAGCTGCGAGTACTTGAACGCGTCGGTGATGCCCCAGCCGGTGAACGGGTCCTTGTGGTAGCCGGCGTCGCCGACGAGCGCCCAGCCGGGTCCGAAGGACTGGCGGCGGTAGTTGTCCGGGTACAGCATCGGGCGGAACTGCTCCACCCGCTTGCCCGTGTCCCGCAGGCGAACGCCGAGCTCCGGGTCGATCTGGTCGACGACTTCCTGCACGCCCGCGTCCGGGTCGGCGCGGAACGCGCGGAACCGGTCGCGCTTGCGCATCACCGCGACCAAGGCCAGATCGTCGTTGGTCGGCCAGGACGCGAACTGCTGCTCGCCGAATCCGGTGCGGTGCTGCATGCCCCAGTCGACGCCCTCGTAGTAGGAGTAGTAGACGAAGCACGCCCCGGGCGAGCCCTCGTATTCCTGCGCGCCGACGGCCTTGGCCACCGTCGAGTTCGAGCCGTCGGCGCCGACTACGAGCTTGGCGCGGAACTCCTGTTCGGCGCCGTCGCCGATCGCGCCGCGGATGCCGACCACGCGGTCGCCGTCGAAGACCAGCTCGGAGACGGTGAAGCCCTGGATCACCTCGGCGCCGGCGTTGCCCGCGGCATCGACCAGGATCTTGTCCAGCACCGTGCGGCGCGGGCAGTAGACGGCGTCGACACCGTCGGCGGCGGGGTCGGCGAAGCCCTTGATGACGATGTCGGTGTAGGAGAAGTTCATGTGCCGGATCGGCGGAACGCCGGTGGCGACGACCTCGTCCAGCAGACCCCAGGACTTCAGGAAGCCGAGCCCGGCCTGGTGGATGTAGTGGGTCGACGGAGTGTCGCTGGGGAAGCTCGCGCGGTCGACGGCGAGCACACGGTAGCCCTTCTTGGCGAGCAGCATGGCCAGCGGGGCGCCCGCGACCCGAGTTCCGACAACGATAACGTCGTACATGTTTCGCATCACTTTCCGGTAGTCGAATTCCGATTCGAGTTTGTGGCCGGGCCGGGCGCTCGACCACCGCGGCGGGCCCTGATTCATCGGCCGATCGGCCGCGGCTATCGTGCGGGCCGGGGCGTGGAATACAGCAGTTCGATATCCGCGGCGTAGGCTTCGGCGATCGCGGCGCGGCGCAGTTTTCGTGACGAAGTCGACAATCCGGCCTCGACGGTGAAATCTCCGTCCACGATCCGAAATGCCCGAATCGATTCCGCGCGCGAGACGAGCGAATTCGCGTCGTCGACCGCTGATTGCACGGCGGCGGTGAGGTCGCCGTCCGGTTCGGCGGCGCGCCAGCGCTGCACCTGCGCCTGATCCAGCGTCACCAGGGCGGTCACGAAATCGCGGCCGTCGCCGAGCACCATGCAGTTGGACACCAGCGGATGCAGCCGGATCCGATCCTCCAGGGGGGTGGGCGCCACGTTCTTGCCGCCGGAGGTCACCAGGATCTCCTTCTTGCGTCCGGTGATCCGCAGGAATCCGTCGTCGTCGAGTTCCCCGAGGTCACCGGTGTGCAGCCAGCCCTCCGGGTCCACCGTCGACTGGCCGGCCGCGGCGCCCCAATACCCCGGCGACACGTGCGGTCCGCCGACCAGCACCTCGCCGTCCTCCGCGGCGATGGCCACCGAGGTCCCCGGGATCGGCCTGCCGACCGTGCCGATCCGGTTGGTCTCCGGGGCGCTCACCGTCACGGCGGTCGCGGCCTCGGTGAGGCCGTAGCAGTTCAGCAACAGCACGCCGAAAGCCGCGTAGAACCCGACCGTCGAATCGTCCAGCGAGGCACCACCGGAGATGACGTAGCGCAGCTCGCCGCCGAGCGCGGCCGCCACCGGATGCGCCGACGGTTCCGGGGTGGCCTGCGCCCGCACCAGTTCCAGACCGCGCTGTACCGCCTCCCGCTCCTCGGCCTCGGTGAGCAGGGTGCGGCAGTACTTGCGGATCTTCTCCAGGCCGTAGGGAATTATCGCCAGGAAGGTCGGCCGCACGACGGGCAAGGTCGGCACCAGGTCGGGAATGCCGGGCAGCAGGTGGGTGCGGCTGCCGCCGAACAGGCAGGCGAACAAGATGGTCTGGCCGAAGACGTGCGACAGCGGCAGGGCCAGCACGGTCGTCCCGTCGAACATCGCGCCGGTGCGGCGCACCGTGTTCGACGAGGACACGAACATGTTGCGATGGGTGATCAGACAGCCCTTCGACACGCCGGTCGTGCCGCTGGTGTACACGATCATCGCCAGGTCGTCGGGCCGCACGGCGGCGATGCGCGCGGCCAGCCCGGGATCGATCGCGCCGGTGGCCCAGTCCGCGATCTGCTCGAAGACCCAGACCTCGCCCGCGCCCGCCGCGCGCAGCCGCTCGGCATCCTCGGCGCTCTCGGCGGCGAAATAGGCACTGCCGCTGTCGCGCAGGATGTGCTCGATCTGACTCGGTGACGAGGTGGGGTAGACCGGTACCACCACCGCGCCGAGGGCCAGCAGCGCGCAATCCAGCAGCGCCCAGGCCAGATTCGTGCGGCCGAGCACCGCGACCCGATCACCCGCCGCGACGCCGCGCTCGGCCAGCGCCGACGCCAGGGCGCGGGCCCTGCGGTCCACCTCGGCGCTGGTCAGCTGCGTTCCGTCGGCGTCGCACAGCGAAAGCCGGTCCGGATGCTCGGCAGCGGCGCCGGAAATCACCGAGTACAAACTCGCCGATTCCGGTAGATCGTAACCATTCTCACCGACCGACACTGCGATGACAGACACTGTGTTCACAATGTCGAATTGTGGTCGGCGGCGCGGAATTACCGCGCCGCCGATATCGCGGTTCCTACCGCGCGAATGTCATCACCTATCGACGTGGTCAGGCCGATACCGCGCGGGCAATATCGATTTGCGCCGGTTCCGGACAATCGATGCACTCCAGGAAAAAGTCCACCGCAGGATTCGACTCGTCCGCACGCCACACCGCGTACAAATCGAGCGTCGGCACCGGATCGAACAGTTTCACCGCGACCGAGGCGGTGCCCGCTGCGCCCATGCCCATCGAAATCGCCCGCGGCAGTGAGGCGAACCCCACCAGCGGGCGCACCGAGACCATGTGCGCCGTCGCACCGGGGTCGTCGGCGGTCTGCGCCACCGCGAGGGAGATCCTGGAATCAGCCGCCGCCCGGAAGATCGAGTCGTACATCGCCGGACACTGTTCCCGGGCGAACAGCACACACTCCTGACCCTCGAGCTCGGCGAAGGGGACGCCGGGCCGGTCGGCCCACCGATGCCTGCGCCCGACCACGGCGACCAGCGGCACCCGGTGCAGCAGCCGCCGGTACCGGAAATCGGTGGTGCTGGGATGGCCGTAGACGAGGGCGAGGTCGAGTGACCCGTCGGAGAGCGCGGCCAACTGCGGGCCGGTGCGCTTCTCCCACAGTGACACCACGACGTCGGGATGTCGCTCGGTCATCCTGGTGAGCGCCTCCGGCAGCACATGTCTGCTGGCCGGAAGGTTGTAACCGATGTTGAGGGTGCCCGCCCGCCCTTCGGCGGTCGCCTTCGCGGCCTGCGCCGCGCGGTCCATCTGCGCCACGATGAGCCGGGCCTGACACTCGAACTCCCGGCCCGCTGGGGTCAGCTTGACCTCGTGCGAGTTGCGTGCGACCAGTTGCACGCCGAGCGATTTCTCCAGCTTCTGCAGCTGGGCACTGAGACTTGGCTGCGTGAGATGCAAGCGCTGCGCTGCGCGGCCGAAATGCAGCTCTTCGGCAATCGTGATGAACGAAACCAGATGTCGGAACTCCATGCCGCCGGCTCCTTTTTCCGCGTATCGGAAACGGTAGCGCCATCAAGTAACCGACGATGAACCACGATCGGACGGACCGTACCGAGACCGTAGCGGATGAGTGAACTGGCCCCGAAGGGCGAACGGGCTGTGCTATCCATGCCCGTGACCATCCAGGATGCTCCGAACTCGTCGGGACGGCAACTCGAACGGGCGCGATAAGACGAACTCCCCGCTCCGGCCGGACGCGGTCGGCGCCACGCCGCGAACGCCGTCGGTGACCCGGTGTTCTCCCGGGTGAGCGGACGACGCACGGCGGTCGCGACTCGCCCGGGCCGCCGTCAACCCGATGCCGCGGGCGGGCCCGGGCTGCGGTGCAGGGCGAGCTGGATCTCCAGCAGCAGGCGGTCGGCGGGGTCGTCGAGGTCCATGCCGAGAATCTCCTCGACCCGGCGCAGCCGGTAACGCAGCGTGTTCGGATGCACACACAGCACCGCGGCGGCGGCGCGCACGTCGCCGTGTTCGCGCAAGTAGGTTTCGACGCTGTCGCGCAGGCTCGCGGAATGCTTGCGGTCGTAGTCGAACAGCGCACCGAGCCGCGGATCCCGCAGTTCCGTTCGTGATCCGATCAGGTCGAGCACCTCGCCGAGCAGCACCGCGGTCCGCGACTCGGCGAGGGTGGTCACCCGGCTCGCGGGCGATGCGGCGGTGCGGTCCAGAACCCGATCGACCTCGGCGCGCGCGGCGGCCACCCCGCCGAGATCGGGCACCGGGCAGGCGATCGCGGCCCGTAGCGACAGCGACCGCTGTGCGTCGAACTGCTCGATCAGTTGACCGGTCCAGGCCGTCACCGCCTGCGCGGATCGGTAGCCGGGCAGCAGCACGTAGACGCGGTCACCGATCGCGGTCGTCACCGAATCACCGCGAAAAGAACTGGCGCGCAAGCGGAGTGCGCCCAGCGCAGCAGGCTCGGCGCCCGGCGCCTGCTCCCCCGCCGTGAGCGCGAAACCGATCACCGCGGCCGGACCGGCCGACGGTAAGTGCAGCGCGTTCGCCACCGCCGCGGCATCGACCGCCGCACCAGCGCCGAACAGCCGACCGATCAGCAGCGCCTCGGTGGTCGGCGCGTCCAGTCTCCGGGAGATCAGGCGTCCCACGATGGCCGCGGCGCCGCGCAGGATCTCCGCGGCGTCCGGTTCGAACGGCCGAGCGCCCTGCTGGAGCCAGATCGCGCCGAGCACGCGCGGAGCGCGGGCCTGCGCGTCCGCGGGCCTGCGGATACCGATCACCAGCCTGCGCTTGATGTTCAACTCGTCGTGGGCGGGCACGTCGACGACCTCGTCGGTGTCACGCAACCGATCGAACACGCCCCACTGCCGCAGCAGGGCCAGGTACTCCCGCGGTCCCTCGCGGCCGAGGATCGATCGCACGCGCAACTCGTCGGCGGTCTCGTCGGACGCCGAGTACGCGAGCACACGCGACTGCGGATCCTCGATCGACACCATCCCGCCAGCGTTGTCCGCGATCATCTGCGCCAGCGCGAACAGGTCGACCTCCGCGGCGAGCTCGTCACCATCCGCGCCCACGTTTCCGTCCTTCGGACAACTCGACAACACACTTGCTTCATCTTTGTTCAATCTGCTCATTATCTGGGCAGTTTTCCGGTGTTGACTACCCAGTACCGAAAATTCATCTGACAGATGGAGGTCCCATGGATGCCGTCGCGTCCCCGCCCCCGCCGGTCGACGAACCGGTGGGCAGCGTCGCGCCGGGCACCCCGGGCCTGACCATCGCCACCGGCGGCCACACCGACGACAGCAACGACACACCCACCGGGGCGGTCGTCGGCCGGCAGCCTTTCGGCGGGTCGCGCCCCTCTGGCCCCGACGACAAGGCAGGCTCGGCACAGCACCTGCTGCGCTGGACCTCCGCTCGCACGATCAAGGAAACCTTCGTCCCCGCGACCGACCACCGCTACCCGCACCAGGAGTTGTGATGGCCTTCTCCGGACTGCTGCGGCCCGCCGTGCTGGCGGCCTCCCGTTCCCCGCGCATGGAGCGCGCGATCACCCGCATCCCGGCCACCAAGAAGCTGGTCGACCGTTTCGTCGCGGGCGAGACCGAGGGCGACGCGGTCGCCGTGACCTCGGCACTGCTCGGCTCCGGCCGCTCGGTGACCATCGACTATCTCGGCGAGGACACCACCGATCTCGACCGCGCTCGCGGCACCGTCGCGCACTACCTGCGGCTGCTGGCGGCGCTGGCCGAGCTGGGCGCCACCGACGACGCTCCGGTGCCGCGGCTGGAGGTCTCGCTCAAGCTTTCCGCGCTGGGCCAGTCGCTGCCGCAGAACGGATACGCCATCGCGCGGGAGCACGCCTACGAGATCTGCACGGCGGCGAAGGCCGCCGGAGTCTGGGTGACCGTGGACGCCGAAGACCACACCACCACCGAAGCGACGCTGGCGATCGTGCGCGAGCTGCGCTTGGACTTCCCGTGGCTCGGCACAGTTCTGCAGGCCTATCTCAAACGCACCGAGGCGGACTGCCGCGCCTTCGCGGGTCCGGGTTCACGGATCCGCTTGTGCAAGGGCGCCTATCGTGAACCCGCGGCGGTGGCCTATCAGAGCCGATCAGCGGTGGACGAGTCCTACGTGCGGTGCCTGCGGGTCCTGATGGAGGGCACCGGTTATCCGATGATCGCCACGCACGACCCGGCGCTGATCGACGCGGCGCTGCGTCACGTGCGGGAAAGCGGCCGGAAGTCCGGTGATTTCGAGTTCCAGATGCTGCACGGCATCCGCGACTCCGAACAGCGGCGCCTGGCCGGAGCCGGTCACACGCTGCGCGTCTACGTGCCCTACGGAGACCAGTGGTACGGCTATTTCATGCGCAGGTTGGCCGAGCGCCCGGCCAATATCGCGTTCTTCCTGCGGTCACTCGGCCGCGACCGCTGAGCGAGAGCGCGAACGGTACCTGTGGTCGGCCGCCACTTACGCAGCCAGATGACGCGCCGCAAACCGCTCGGCGAGGTCGAGACCGCCGCCGCTCCGGCCGACGAACAGCTGTCGCGGTCACTGGGTTTGTGGCAGCTCACCGCGATCGGTGTCGGCGGCATCATCGGCGCGGGCATCTTCACCTTGGCGGGTGCGGTGGCGCACTCGGTCACCGGACCTTCGGTGGTGATCTCGTTCCTCATCGCCGGTGTGGCGAGCGCCGCCGCCGCGCTGTGCTACGCCGAGTTCGCCGGGATGGTGCCCACGGCCGGGTCCGCCTACACCTACGGATACGTGTCGCTGGGTGAGATCGCCGGCTGGTTCATCGGCTGGGATCTCCTGCTGGAATACGTCGCGGTCGCGGCGGTGGTGGCCATCGGCGTCTCAGGGTACTTCAGATTCCTGCTGGAACAGGTCGACATCGCACTGCCCGAGTGGATGATGGGCGCTTCGGGCACCGGCGAGGGCCACGTCGTCGACGTGTTCGCCATGCTGTTCTGCCTGGGCACGGCCTGGCTGCTCGCGCGCGGCATCCGCAGCGTCGGCCGGTTCGAGGCCGTCGCCGTCGGGATCAAGGTCGCCCTTGTCGTGCTGATCATCGTGCTCGGCGTGTTCCACATAGACAGCTCTAACTACACCCCCTATTTCCCGTTCGGCGCCGGCGCGGTGTGGACGGGCGCGGCCACCGTCTTCTTCGCCGTGTTCGGCTACGACGCGATGAGCACCGCAGCCGAGGAGTCCATCGAGGGCAAGAAGCATCTGCCGAAGGCGATCATCTATTCGCTGGCCATCGCGATGGTCCTCTACGTGCTGGCCACCTTGGTGCTCACCGGCATGCAGAACTACACCGAGATCAGCCCGGCCAGCGGGTTCTCCACCGCGTTCGAGTCGGTCGGGCAGCCGGGCGTCGCGAACGTCATCGCGGTCGGGGCCATCGTCGGCATCGTCACCGTGGTACTCACCTTCATGCTCGGCGTCACCCGCGTGTGGTTCGCGATGAGCCGCGACGGGCTGCTGCCGGAGTGGTTCGCCAAGACCCATCCGGTCCGGAAGGTGCCCACCCGGGTGACCTGGATCGTCGGCATCGGATCGGCGCTGATGGCCGGGCTGCTGGACATCACCGTGGTGGCCGAGCTGACCAATATCGGCATCCTGATGGCGTTCATCGTGGTGTCCGTCGCGGTGATCGTGCTGCGGCGCACCCGCCCCGACGAACCGCGCGAGTTCCGCCTGCCGTTCATGCCGGTCGTCCCGCTGACCGGCATCGGGTTCTCGCTGTATCTGATCTGGTCGCTGCCGTGGCAGACCTGGACGCGTTTCGTGATCTGGCTGGTCGTCGGCTTGATCGTCTACTTCACCTACTCGCGCGGGCATTCCAGGCTGGAGCGTACCCGGCCCGCCGCGACGGAAGGCCCGGCGACCTCCTGACCCCGGTCGTCGGGCTGGTCCGCGAGTACCCCATTGCGAAACGGTCGCCGGCCTGCCTACGGTCGACAACATCGGCATCGGCGGCAGCCGCGACGTCGCGCGGCTCGGAAGGAGCGGTGGCGGATGGATCTGCGGGAGGTCGTGGCGGCGGGTGTGCTCGAACAGCGCGAGTTGCTGGCCCAGGGCGCACTTTCGGCGGAGCAACTGGTCGAGGCGACGCTCGACGAAATCGACGCCGCGGCGGCTCTCGGCGCCTTCACCCATGTCCTCCGGGACGAGGCCAGGGCCGAGGCCGTCGAGCGGGACCGTGCGCGGGCAGCGGGCGAGGCGGTCGGCCCGTTGCATGGGGTGCCGATCGCGGTGAAGGACGAATTCGACGTCGCCGGCGTGGTGACCACCTTCGGCACCAGGGCGAATGCCACGCCCGCGGTGGCGGACGCCGAAGTCGTGCGCAGGCTGCGCGCGGCCGGGGCGATCATCGTCGGCAAGACCACGATGCCGGAATTCGGGCAGTGGCCGTTCACCGAGTCCAGCACCTTCGGCGTGACCCGCAATCCGTGGGACCCGAGCCGTTCGGTGGGCGGATCGAGCGGCGGGTCCGCCGCGGCGGTGGCCGCCGGACTGGTGTCCGCCGCGCTCGCGGGCGACGGTGGCGGGTCGATTCGCATCCCGGCGGCATGCTGCGGATTGTTCGGTCTCAAGCCGCAACGCGGGCGCGTGCCGATGTCCCCCAACGAGCACCTGTGGTGGGCGTTGGGCGCCGCCGGGCCGCTGACCCGCGGCGTGCTGGACTCCGCCGTCGTCTACGACGTCATCCGCGGCACTACCCCCATCGACCGATTCCGGGCGCCGGAACCGGCGACCTCGTTCGAGGCGGCGGCACGCGAACCGGCCCGGCCGTTGCGCATCGGCTACAGCACCAAGCCGCACGCCCTCATGGCGAAACTCGATCCGCACCATGTGCGCGCCCTCCGCGACACCGCGAGACTGCTCACCGAACTGGGCCACACGGTGGCGGAGGTCGACCCGCGCTACCCGGAATCAATGCACGCATTCTTCCCGCAGTTCTTCGGCGGCGTGCGCGCCGAACTGGCCGAGATCGATCATCCGGAACTGCTCGAACGCCGCACGAAGCAGACGGTCGCGGTCGGTGCCTGGGCGCGCAGGCCGGTCGTCGAATGGGCGATCCGGCGCGGCGAGGCGTTGACGCGCGCGATGGACCGCGTCTTCGCCGAATGGGATCTGCTGCTGACTCCCACGATCGCGATCCGCCCGCCCCTGCTCGGCGTGCTCGACGGGGCGAATACGGTACGAGCTCAGCTCGCCTCGATTCCGATGGTCGCCTACACCGAACTGTGGAACGTCACCGGCCACCCCGCCGCCTCGCTGCCCGCGGGGGTGGGCGACGACGGGCTTCCGTTGTCGGTGCAGCTGGTCGGCCCCACGAACGGCGAGACGACGATTCTTCCGGTCGCCGCGCAACTCGAGCAGGCACGCCCGCATCCCCGCCCGGTGGCCCTATCGCGTCGCTAGTTCTTCGGCGTCAACAGGACCAGCGGAATCTCGCGCGTGGTCTTGGTCTGATAACCGGCGTAGACCGGCTGCGCGGAGGTGACCCGGGGCCACAACACCGCCCGCTCCTCGGCGGTGGCCACCCGTGCCGTCATCGGCACCTTCGGCCCGCTTCGCACCGATACGACGACGTCCGGGTTGTCGCGCAGGTTCAGCAGCCACGCGGGATGGGCGGGGTCGCCGCCGCGCGAGGCGACCACGACGTAGGTGTCGCCGTCCACGATCGGCGCCGTGAGCATCACCGCGTGCGGACGACCCGATTTGCGGCCGGTGGTGGTGAGCTCGAGCGACGGCATGCCGGCGAAGTCGTTGCCCAGCCTCCCGAAACTGATCGTCAGTAGGACGCGATGCGCCGTATTCATGGCCTTCAGCGCGAAATTCGAGGGCATGCGATCCTCACGATCGGCTCGACGGGTGGTTCGGCTCGACGACCTCCGCACCCGGAGACCGCGAATCGGACTGTACTCGAACCGGCGCGGCTCGCTCAGCGGGCGGACCATCCCGACCAGCGCGCCACGTCGATGGCTATCACCGGACCCGGTGGCGGCTGCCGTTCGTACTGGGGGTAGCGCGCGGTCAAGCGGCGGATCGCCGCTTGCGCCTCCACCCCGTCGGCGATGCGGGCCGCTCCGTCGGCGCGGACCCACCACAGCTGGGTCCAGTCGTCGCCGTAGCGGTCGACCAGCACGGCGACCGCGGGGTTCGCCGCGATATTGTCCAGTCGGCGCAGCGCCGTTGTCGACTTCGGCTTCGCGTCGACACTGGTATAGACGACTTCCCCGGCCACCGCGAAGACGATGGGGACCACATGGGGGCGCAGTTGCGCCGAAACGGTCGCCAACCGCGCGACCGGACTGGTCGCGAATCGTTTGCGGGCTTCCTCGGAACTCAACCGCACACCCATCTCCTAGAGCTCGCCATCCCCGGAAATCGGGGATCGAGTACGTTCCGCCCCCTAGGCAACCGGACATTTGCCGTGAAATCGCGGCGATCGACCACTCCCACGCTACGGTCGAGTCAATGTGTGACCCGTCAAGAGGCTATGTCGCCAGAAGGTGGAGGCGGTCGTGGACATCGATATCACTGCCCGGCTGAACCTAGCGTTCGAGATGTGGGAGCGTGCGCACGGGCGCCCGCTCGCCGACGATGCGGTCGAGACATGGGTGACCGCAGCCGGGTACGACCTGCAACCAGGTCACCTGACGAAAGTTCGACGCGGCCAGGTCGCCACGCTCCCGGAGCAGGCCCGCGCCGGGCTGGCGCATGTGTTCGGGCTCGACCCCAACTATTTCGTCTACGATCCCGGCCCCGACCGGGCCTGCGACGCCGAAGTGATCGCGCACCTGGACAATTCGGCCCTGCGCCGACTCGGACAGGCCGTGAACGGCGTCTCGCTGCGCACCTTGCTGTACCTGGAGTCCGTCGCCGAAGTGCTCCGCCAGGCCGACGGCCTGCCCCCGTGCGAGCAAACCGCACAACTCTGATCGAACGACAGCGGCTCGGCTTCGGCCCCCGGGAAGCGCTCCCGCACGAAGCACCTTCCGCCCATCGTCCGCGTCATCCGGACATCGACACGGCAGCGGAATCGCCGGCCGCAAGCACGTTCCCCGGAATCCACCCGGGTCGCCGCTCCGGCATACCTCGGGCCGAATTCGGTTGGCGCCGCGTTCGGACCGCTCAGTACAGTGGGCCGGTGATTCGCACCGCCGCGCTGGCCCATGTCCGGGATCGTCGCCTGCTGCAGGCGCGCTCGGTCGGCAAGGACGTCTTCTACATGGCCGGCGGCAAGATCGACCCCGGCGAGACGCCCGAGGCCGCACTGCACCGCGAGGTGCGCGAAGAACTCGGCGTCGGCGTCGTCGCCTACGACGAGCTCGGCGTGTTCCACGCCGAGGCGTACGGGCACGCCCCCGGCACCCCGTTGCACATGACGTGCTTCACCGCGGAACTCGACGGCGAGCCACGACCCACCAGCGAGGTCGCCGAGCTGCGTTACTTCACCGTGAGCGAGTACGCCGCCATGGACCATGTGGCCCCCGGCTCGATGCTGGTCTTCCGCAGGCTGCACGAACTCGGCCTGATCGACTGGTAATCCGCGAAAAATTCTGGTGCGCAACGACTTTCGTCTGCGGACGCTCACAGGCCGTTCTGCTGCGGACCGCGCAGGAAGGCGCCGAGGGCGGTCTCGTCCAGGGCGAGTGCCTCGACGACCGACGCCGCGCCCACGATCACCACCGACAGGACGAAAAGCCAACTGACCGTGGTGAAAGCCAGGCCGAGCGGACCGAAATGCGCTTCGGCGTTCGCCGTGGTCCGCGGCAGGACCACCCGCCCCACCGCGTGCATCGCGGTCAGACCGGCCGCGGTGAGCACTCCCGACACCCACGACAGCCGCCCTCTCAGCGCTCCCTTCGTCAGCAGGAACGGCGCGACCGTCCAGACGCAAGCCCAGACGGCCAGCTCACCGACCAGGGCGAGCGGCCCACCCGCATAGCGGATGCGTGTGAGTTCCCTGGTCTGCCCGACCAGCGCCACCGCGATCGCGACGGCGAGCAGCGCGGCGAGCCAGCGCCACGCGTCCCGGGGGCCGAGAGCGGGCACCTTCCACACGGCCGCGTAGACGCGAGCCAGTGCCCGGGCGAACGACGTGCCGCCGAGCACGACCATGAGCAGACCGACCACACCGAACGCGGCCAGTGTGGGATCGGTCGACGTCGTGCCGGTGCCGGCGCCGAGGGAGCCGGAATCGAACCCGAGCTGGTCGTTGATCGTGTCCGCCGCCGCATGCCAACCGCTGAACACGGACGCGGCGATGATCACCGGAAGCACCGACGTGAAGATCTGCGCGGCGAGGACCATCGACCGATCGACGATCTGGATCTCCGCGAAGCCTTCGGCCACCCGGCGCACGGTGCGGCCGTACGGCGTTCCGCGCAGCCATCCGGTCGCTGCCCGGCTCCGTGCCAGCGAGACTTCCCGGGCCAACGCCACGGACAATTTCACCGACCGCACCGCACTTCACTTCCTCTGCTCGCCCGGCCGCGACGGGGCGGATTCGCGCGAGTGGTCCGCTGCGTCTCGATATCCGGCCCGTTCCGAGCCGGTGATCGCCGGATCAGGCGAACCACGCATTTCGCCGAATCGACGCTACGCCCCGCGCATGGCGACTCGCGTACATTCCGGCAACAATTGCGCTGATCGTGACCGGGAAATGTGCGCACCCGCGAAACGACACTCCGGGCCGCGTGCCTGTGCAAGGATCGAGTGCACCGGCACCATTGGACAGTTGTATGCGTGCGGGCCCGTTCCCCGGCTATTCCACGCATCGCACCGAATGACGCACATGGGATTTCTCCACCGAAACAGGAGTAGGCAGATGATATCCAGGACAAGCGTCAGCGGAATCGCCGCTGTGGCCGTCGCACTGCTCATGACCGCGGCGTGCGGGTCCGATGACGGCTCGAATTCCTCGGCGACGACGACCGAGCAGACCCACCCCCTGCGCAGCAGCCTGGCCGCCACCGCCTCCTCGGCCGTGCGCTCGGGCCTGAACACCGCGCAGCAGGCGATCCAGGACGCGATCAACGCGGCATTGGCCGCCGCGCCGATCACCTTCGACAGCGGCAGCTCCGACCTCAGCGGAGCGGATGTCGCCACCATCAAAGTGGCGGCGGTCCCGCTGAAAGGAAACGACGCCAAGGTCGAGATCACGACCTATGCCCAGGACGAGAACCCCGCCACCGCCAAATCCGTGGCCAAGGCCAGGGGCGACAACATCGCGGCCGAACTCGAGTCCGCCGGCATCGAGACGTCGCGCATCACCGTGAAACCCCAGGGCAACCCGACCGACCAGAACATCAAGGTCGACGAAGCGAAGATCGAGGTGGTCGGCAGCTGACCGTTGCCATCGGGCCGCGTCCGGCCCGATGGCGACGGACTCACACGGCTGCGAAGCGGGTGGGCAGCGCCTCCAGCCCGCGGATCACGACATTCGGCTTGTACGGCGGCGTGTCCGACAGCAACTCGATGTCGCGGACCTTCCGCAACAGCACCTCCAGCAGCACTTCCATCTCCAGCAACGCCAGCGGCGCGCCGAGGCAGTAGTGGATGCCCAGGCTGAAGCCGAGGTGCTTCTTGGCCGGGTTCATCGGATCGGAGTACCGGGCGACGTCGATGCGATCGGCATCGGCGTAGGCCGCGTCGTCGCGGTTGGCCGAATTGATCAGCACCACCACGCCTTCGCCCGGCTCGAAGTCGTGACCGGCCAGCGTGATCGGGCGGGTCGCGGCACGCGTGGTGACCTGGACCGACGGTTCCAGGCGCAAGAGTTCGTCGGGTGCCGTCGCGACCAGTTCCGGTCGCTTGCGCAACGTGTCGATCGCCTCGGGGTTGCGCATCAACTGCAACGAACCGGTGCCGATCAGGTTGGCCGTGGTCTCGTGCCCGGCCACGAACGTGGTGATGCAGGTGGCGAGCAACTCCTGTTCGGTGAGCACGTCCCCGCGATCCTCGACCTGGGACAGCACACTGAGCAGGTCGTCCTTCGGGTCACGACGGCGCTCGTTCAGCAGCTGGCGGAAGTAGCCCATGAAGCCGCGCGAGGCCGCGCTGCGCGCCTTCAGCGCCTCCTCGGGCAGCGTGTAGTCGTGGTCGAAGCCGCGCGCCAGGTCCTGCGACCACTGGTGGACCTGGTCGTAGGCCTCCGGTGGCACGCCGATCAGCTCACACGCGATGATCAGCGGCAACGGGTAGGCGATCATCTCGACGAGGTCGAATTCCCCTGCCTCCAAGGCCTGGTCGACCAGTTGCTCGGTGAGTTCCAGGATCCGCGGACGAAGCCTGGTCACCATGCGCGGGGTGAAGCCCTTGGTCACCAGGTTGCGCAGGCGGGTGTGGTCCGGCGGCTCCATCCACAGGAACGAGGTGGGCAGTTCCTCGGGCGCGTCGTCCGGCGATACCGTCGGATGCATCATCGCCGCCTCCTCCGCGTGGCTCCACGCGGTGGTCGACAGGACCGCCGCGCAGTCCTCGTAGCGGGTGAGCACGTAGTGGCCCAAGGGGGTCTGGTGCAGCCGGCCCGCCTCGCGCAACACCCGGGCCGGGCGGTAGGGATCCGGCCTGCCTTCGGGACCGAAGAGCTGGATAAGGGCGGTCTGGACGGCGGAATCCGGTTCCGCGACAGCCGCACCCGCGGTTGACGAGTCCATGTCGAGTAGTTCCTCCTGTGCGGAGCACCGACGCCGGTCGGTGCTGCCGGTAGTCGAAGTGGGTCAGCGATCGGAAGGGATGGACAGCCGCGGGTCCGGCGACGAACCCGGTGCGCGCAGGGGTCCGGGACCGGTGGGAAGAATGTTCGGTGCGGCCGCACGGGTGCGGCCGCGCAGCAGTACTCGTCCCGCTATCGCGGGATGCACTAGTGCCGCGGGCGGTTCGACCAGATTCGCCACCCGCAGGAAGGTCCGGGACACTCGCGGGTCGACGTGCGCGGCGCGGTGCACGCGGGCCACATACGCGTTGGTGAGCCGCGTGCGCACCGTGCGCGGCCCCACCACATCCGGATGCGCGAGATCCGCTCCCGCCGCCAGCTGCCAGGCGACGTCGAGCGCCTTGTCCGCCGCCGCGTAGAACCGCGCGGGGAGATCGGGCGTCGGTCCGCCGGCACGCAGACACACGCGTAACGCCAGCGCCTGCTGCGCTGCGACCGCCATGCCCTGGGCGTAGAGCGGGTTGAAGCTGCACAGCGCGTCGCCGAGCAGCAGGAAGCCACGGGGCACCTCGGCACGATGCCGGTAACCCCTGCGTACCGGAGCGCGGAAGCGATGGGGCACCGCGTCGCCGAGCGGTTCGGACCGGGTGATCAGATCGAGGATGTCCGGCGCGGCGAGCGAGGCGGCGAAACGGGAGAAGCCGCCGGGGTCGGTGGGCGGATGGTCGCCGAGGATGCCGGCCAGCGTCACGTGCCAGCGGTCGTTTTCCACCCGCACCGCACCGCCGCCGCGGCCGTTCGCTCCGGTCGAGATGATCACCGACGCGTGCCCGTCGAGCTGGCCTTCGATGCGCCGGTAGAACCGCGAGGCGTAACCCAGATCCACCTCGAGCCGCTCTTCGCTGGGTGGCTCGGCGCCGAGCGCGGTGAGCCACACCGACGCCCGCGAGCCGCGGCCGGTCGCGTCGACCACGAGGTCGGTGGCGTGCGTCTCGACGCCGGCAGCACCGGACACCGACACCGCGCGCACGCCGTGCCGGTCACCGATCAAGCCGCGCGCGGTTCCCGCCACGAGCCGCGCCTGGGGCAGCTCCGAAACACGCTGCCGCAACACGGATTCCAGCAGCGGCCGGGTCGCGATCAGCGACGTGAGCCCGGTCGCGGCCGGCGCGGCCCGCAACCCGCCCACATACCATCTGGTTCCGACCAGGGCTTCGGCCCGGGTGGCGCCGCGCGCGGTCATCTCGTCGGTGAATCCGGGCAACAATTCCTCGATGATGGTGCGGCCGCGATCCAGCAGGCCGTGCAGGTGCCGCGCCTGCGGAACGCCTTTGCGCATGCCCTCGGCGTCGAAACCGTCCCGCTCGAACACCGTGACCCGCGCGAAGTGTTCGGCCAGTACGCGTGCCGCCAGCAGCCCGGCGACGCCGGCACCTAGCACGACCGCGTGCGGTGTCCCGTTCACAACGTCACCGGCAGCGACACGATGCCGCGGTGGATCAGGCTCGGCCGGTACTCGATCACCTCGGACGCCGGCGCGAGCCGCGGCGCCCGGGCGAGCAGCTCGCCGATCGCGGCCTCGGCCTCGATCCGCGCCAGCGGTGCGCCCACGCAGTAGTGAATGCCGAGGCTGAAGCCGAGATGCTTGCGCGCGGGGTGGTTTCCGGCGTAGCGGGTGACGTCGAAGCGGTCGGCGTCCGGATACACCCGGTCGTCCCGGCTGGCCGACGCGGTGAGCACCACGACTCCGTCGCCCCGGCGGAACTGGTGTTCGCCGACCACGGTGTCGGCCAGCGCGACGCGAATGGTGAATTGGGTGGGCGCGTCGTAGCGGAGCATCTCGTCCAGCGCGGGCGCGATCAGCTCGGGCCGGTTGCGCAGCAGGTCGAGCTGGTCCGGGTTGCGCAGCAGCGCGAGCATGCCGTTGCCGATGAGATTGATCGAGGTCTCCATCCCCGCCACCAGGGTGAGCAGGGCCATGCCGATCACCTCCGGCTCGGTGAGCTGGTCGCCGTCCGCGCTCGCGGCGACCAGTGCGCTCAACAGATCCGGTGTCGGGTGCTCCTTCTTCCGCTGGACCAGCCGGGCGAAGTAGCCCATGCACTCCACCGCCGCGGCGGTGCGGGCCGCCACGTCCCGTGGCCCGAGCAGCGAGTCGGGGTCACTGCCCCGCGCGATGGCCAGCTGCCACTCCCGGAACTTCGGTCCGTCGGCCGGGTCGGCGCCGAGCAGCCGGACCGGCACCATCGCCACCGCCAGCGGCACCGCCAGATCGTCGAGCACGTCGAGTTCGCCGCGGACGAGAGCCGCGTCCACGATCTCCCGCACGACCTGCCCCGCGACCGGGACCATCTCGGCCATCAGCCGCGGCGTGAACGCCTTCGCGACCAGCTTGCGGTAGCGGCCGTGCTCGGGCGGGTCCATGCGGACGAAGGAACCGGGAATCGCCGCCGTGGTGTCGCGGAACGGACTGATGCCCGCCGCGTAGCCGTGCCCCCAGTCGGCGCCGGTGAGGATCGCGGCGCACTCCTCGTAGCGGGTGACCAAGGTGACCGGCACGTCGCCGAACGCGTACGGGAACAGCGCCGCCGCGTCCCGTACCCGCCGGTAGGCCGGGTACGGGTCGGCGCGCTCGCTCGGATCGAAAGCATCGAAGGTCACATCGGCGGGCGTAACGGTGTTCATCTGGCCTCCATCCGGACACGCAATTGGGACATGCCGCGCACCACCACGTTCGGCCGGTACAGCGGTTCCTCGAGCAGGGACAGCGCCGCCACCCGGCCCGCGATCGCCCGCAGCACCACGCCCATCTCCAGCCGGGCCAGTGGCGCGCCGAGGCAGTAGTGCAGGCCGAGCCCGAAGGACAAGTGCCGCTCGGCCTTTCGACCCTGCGCATACCGCGCGATGTCGAACTCGTCGGCCCGCGGGAACGCCGCCGGATCGCGGTTGGCCGACGCCAGCAGCACGATCACCGCCTCGCCCGGCGCGAAAGTCTTTCCCGACACGGTGATCTCGTCGTGCGCGGTGCGTGTGGTCAGATGCACCGGGGCGTCGTAGCGCAACACCTCGTCCACCGCGGGCTCGGACAGCTCGGGGAAGCCGCGCAACCGCTCGAACTGCTCCGGGTCGCGGATGAGCGCCAGCACACCGTTGCCGATCAGGTTCACCGTGGTTTCGTGCCCGGCGACGACGAGGATCAGCAGCGTGCCGAGCAATTCGGTGCGCGTCAGCCGGGCGCCCGCGTCGTCGGCCTGCACCAGCGCGGTGATCAAGTCGGCGCGCGGGGCGCGGCGGCGCTGTTCGACCAGGTCGCCGAAGAATTCGCCGAAGGCGTGCACGGCGGCGGTGCGCGCGTCCAACTCCGGTTTCGACAGCAACACATCGGGGTCGAGGCCGCGCGCGATGGCCGCGGAGATCGAGCGCACGTGCCCGTGCGCCTCGGGCGGCACGCCGAGCAGTTCGCACACCATGGTCAGCGGCAGCGGATAGGCCAATGCCTCGAGCAGGTCGACGTCGCGCTCGGCGAGCATCTTCGCCATCAGGTCGTCGACCAGCCGCTCGGCGCGCTCGCGCATACCGCTGACGGTGCGCGCGGTGAACGCCTTGCTCACCAGTCCGCGCAAGCGGGTGTGCTCCGGCGGCTCCATCCAGAGAAAGGAGCCGGGCAGTTCGACCTCGCTGTCGCCGTGCAGCAGATCCGGTTCCTCGGCGTGGCTCCAGCGCGAGTCCTGCATGATCGCCTGCGCCTCGTGATGGCGGGTCACCAGGTGGGTGCCGTGCGGGCCGGGCACGAACGGGCCGGCCGCGCGCAGCACCTCGTAGCTGCGGTACGGATCGTGCCGCGTATGCGGAGCTATGCTCTCGACAACCGCCAGCTGAACCGAGGTCATTTCCTCGACCGCGGAATGGTCGGAACTCACCGGCGACTCCTGGGTAGAAATGGACGCGGCGCGGAAAAGGATGACATCCGCCGGATCGCTGCGGACAATTCCGGGACGCGGAAGAAATTTCTCGTCCATCGTGCTGCGCGGGACCGGCCGGGTGCGGCGACGATCGCCCGTTCCTATCGGACCATAGCCGAAATACCTTATCGCGCAGTGCGATCGGATGATCGTGCTTGTTTATCGCCGACGTCAATTCACAATGAGTTCAATGCACCGTCACAATTCGCTGTTTCCGTGGCAGACATGAATTCCGCGGAATCGGCCGTCACCCTGCACGACCGCCTCGCCGAGATCGCCGCCGCCCATCCCGCGGTGGCCGCCAGGTTCTGGTCGGTGTCCGAAACCGTGAACTACGCCGAACTGCACCGGCGGTCGCTGGTCGCGGCGGCGGCCCTGCTCCGGCGCGAGGTGCGGCGCGGCGAACCGGTGGGCATTCTGAGCCCGAACGCTCCCGAGTTCCTCACCTGCCTGTTCGGTGTGACCGCGGCGGGCGGCGCCGCCACTCCCCTTCCACTGCCCGCCGGCGCGCGGGCGGCGAGTGGCTACCCGCAGAAGCTGGCCGCCATCATCGCGGCGGCGGGCATGCGCACGGTGCTGGTGTCGCACCGCTTCGCCGACCTGACGGCTCTGCTGGGCGACTCGCTCAACGTCGAGTTGGTCGATACCACAGTTCTTTTCGCCGCCGCCGCCGACGCCGCCGACGACGCCGCCGCGGCGGAGGCTCTTCCCGCGCTGACGGGCGACGATCCCGCCGTCATCCAGTTCACCTCCGGCAGCACCGCGACGCCCAAAGGCGTTCGCCTGACGCATCACAACGTCCTCAGCGGCCTGGCATCGATCCGCACCGGCATCGACCTGACCCTGGACGATCAGGGCGGCTTCTGGCTTCCGCTGTTCCACGACATGGGCCTGTTCGGCACGCTCTCGGCGATCCTGCGCGGCATTCCCGCACACGTGTGGTCTCCGCTGTCGTTCGTCAAGGATCCGGCCCGCTGGCTCGCCGAGTTCGCCGCCGGCGCAGCCACCATCACCGCGATGCCGAATTTCGGTTACGAGGCGCTGCTGGCCGCGGTGCCCGCCGAGCGGGTGCCCGACTACGACCTGAGCCGCTGGCGGATCGCGTTCAACGGGTCGGAACCGATCTCCCGGGACGTCGTCGTCGCGTTCTGCGAGCGTTTCGCTCCCGCGGGATTCCGCCCGGAGACGATGTTCGGCGTCTACGGCATGGCCGAGGCAACCCTCGCCGTCACCTTCCCGCCGCTGGGCCGCGCGCCCGTCTTCGAGTGGGTGGATCGCGCCGCGCTGTCGGATGACGCAGTCGCCCGACCCGTTCCATCGGACGCATCGGGCGCCCGGCCGGTCGCCGGAGTGGGCTCGCCGGTGTCGCGGATGCGGTTGCGCGTCGTCGCCCCCGACGAGGACCGCGACCTGCCCGACGGCGAAGTCGGCGAAATCCTCATTCGCGGCGACGCGGTCACCGACGGCTACCTCACCGCCGAACCCGCACGAGTGGCCGGCCTGTTCACCGGCGGCTGGCTGCGCACCGGCGACCTCGGCTACCTGCGGGACGGCGAGCTTTTCGTCACCGGCCGATGCAAGGACATGATCACGGTGCGTGGCGTGAACTACTACGCCCAGGACGTCGAGGCGGCCGTGCATGACCTCGACGGCGTGTACAAGGGCCGGTGCACGGCGGCGATCGACCCGGACGACGCGGACGTGATCGCGCTGATCGCCGAATCCGAACACACCGGGGCCGACGCCGACGCGCTGACCGAGGCGATCCGCGCCCGGATCGCCGCCGAACTCGGCCTGGCCGCAGTCCAGGTGCACCTGGTCGAACCGCGCAGCATCCCCCGTACCAGCAGCGGCAAGCTCCAGCGGCTCGCCGCCCGCGATCTCATCACCCACCGCAGGTAATCCCGACCGAACCGGAGCCTTTCGTGCACAGCTATGACGTCTTCCGCCACTACGAGCGCCTGCATTGGAAGCTGGCCGACCTCGATCTCGACGCCGTCGACAAGTCCCTGGTCCGCCCCGAGTACATCACCCTGGCCAAGAGCGCGACGATGGGCGAATCCAACGTGATCGCCGCGGTGCACGGATTCCTCAACGAGTTCGTCGACGACTACGACTTCTCCACATTCGCGGTGGTATGGGGCTATCAGGAAGTCCAGCACCACTACGCGTTCCGCTCCTGGCTGAGCGCGCTCGGCGAGAGCGTGGACGACAAGGCCGTCGATTCGATGCGCGAGCCGTACTCGCCGGGCACCACCCCCTCGGCGACCTTGGCCACCAACATCATCTCCGAGCTCACCGTCAACCACATCTATCGGGCGGTGGCGAGCTGGGTCGCCGAACCCGTGCTGAAGGGATTGCTGCTCAACGCCAGTCGTGACGAGGCGGGTCACGCGCGCGAGTTCATCCACTACGCCACCGAACGGCTGCGACGGCGACCCGAGGAACTGCCGTCGGTGCTGGAGACCCTGTACGTGTACAGCTCCGAGGCCAAGATCAAGCACCCGGTCAGCACGTTCAAGGCCGGGATCAGCGAACTCGGCGACCACGAGACCATCGACACCGGCTTCGACCTGTTCCTCGAGCAGGTCGCCGCCGAGGGCGAGCTGGATGTCCTGCACGACAAGGTCCGGCGCACCTTCGGCAACATGACCGGACTCGACCTGTCCAGCAACGCCAAGGTTCGCCGGGCCCTGGCCGACGCGATCGCCTAGCGCCGTGGACCGCGACAGCGCCTTCGAGGACACCGAGCACGGCGGGATGGACACCGTCCGGGTGCCCTGGTCGGTGATCCCGGATTACCACTGCTTCGGCTGCTCGCCGCACAACACGACCGGCCTGCGCCTGCGGTTCACCCCGCATCCGGACGGGCTGCAAGCCCGGTTCCGGCTCGGGCGCGAGTTCGAGTCCTACCCGGGTGTGGTGCACGGCGGGTTGATCGGCGTGATCTGCGACGAGGTGATGGGCAACCTCATCGTCCTGGCTCGCCACCACCCGGCGTTCACCGTCACGCAGCGCACCCGATTCCTCACTCCCCTGCTCGTCGGACGCGAATACCACTGCGTCGCAATGCTTTCCGGCGGTGAAGCGGACCGCCCGATCCAGACGTCGGCGGAGATCCGCGACGCCGACGGCCTGGTGTGCGCCAGCTCCACCGCGGCCTACCAGCCGTTCGCGCTCGACGACGTGCGCCATCAGCTCACCCTCGGCGACGACGATGTCGCCGCGCTCTCCCACGCGCTGTCCATCGGCACCGCGCTCGCACCGAACGGAGTCACGTCATGACGACCACCCACACCACCGACGACATCCTGCGCACGGTCACCGGCATCGCCACCGCCGAGACCGGGATCCCCGAGGCCGAGCTGCGCCCCGACCTGGACCTGCGCGGCATGGCCGGCGTCGATTCGGTGCGCGTGCTGCGCATGGTCGCCAAGATCGAGCGCACCTACGACATCGAGCTCGAGGACCAGGACGTGTTCGGCCTGTCCTCGTTGAACGATGTCGTCACGGCGGTCGGCAAGGCGCTGCGCGAGGCGGCGGCGTGACCGTCACCGACCAGCCGGTCACCGCCGACACCAACCAGCACTACGACCTCGACCCCGACATCTTCGGCCAGTTCCTCGACCCGCTGCGCAAATACAGTTCGGCGCTCTACGAATCCGAGTCCGACACCCTCGAGCAGGCGCAGCGGCGCAAACTGCGTTTCGTGGCCGACCGTCTCGGGCTGACCGGCGGGGAGCGCCTGCTGGACGTGGGCTGCGGCTGGGGCTCGCTGATCCTGTTCATGGCGGCGGAATTCGGCTGCGACACGACGGGGATCAGCCCGGCGCCGCGTCAGCACGACTACATCGCCGAGCAGGCGCGCGCCCGCGGCCTCGCGGATCGGGTGCACACCCGGGTCGGCCATTTCGAGCGGCTGGACCTGCCCGCGCGCGGCTTCGACGCCGTGACGCTGCTCGGCTCGATCGTGCACATGCCCGATCTCGGCGCGGTCTTCCGCCGCGCCGCCGGGGTGCTGCGCCGCGGCGGCACGCTGTATGTGTCGGAGAGCTGCTTCCGCAACGCGGCCGCACGCACGGCGTTCGACGCCAAGGCCGGCACGGAATTCGTGCGCGCGGACATCTTCGGGTGGGGCGATCTGCGTCCGCTCTCCGACCTGGTGACCGCCGCCGAGGACGCGGGATTCTCCATCATCGCGGTGGACGACCTCACCGAGCACTACCGCCGCACCATCGACGACTGGATCGCAGGCGTCGACGCCGCCGCCGAACGCATCGACGCGCACGGGCCCGGCTTGGCCGCGAAGCTGCGGCACTACCTGGAGATCGCGAACGCCGGATGGGGTTACACCACCAAGCATTACGCGCTGACCTGCCGTAACGCCCGCTGATCCGCAGGAGCAACAGATGAATATCGAATCGGCGCCGATTCCGGTCGACGAACTGGTCGCCGCTGTCGACGGGTTCCTCGCGGCCTCCCCCGCCACGCGGGCCTGGGACGTGGAGACCGCCGTCGACTGGTCCCGCGCGGACGCGGGCAGGCTCACCGAGGGCCAGCGGTCGGCGGTCGGGTTCGTCACCCTCATCGAGGACCACCTGCCCGGCTACTTCGACGTCTACCACCGCTATTTCCCCGTGGACGACACGGTGGATCGGGACGCGTTCGTACACAACCGCGAGCTCTACCACTTCACCGTCCGCTGGGCGCTGGAGGAGGACACCCACGCACGCGCGCTGAGCCGCTACCAGGTGGCGTCCGGGATGGCCGAGCGCGGCGCCCTGCGCGCCGAGCTGGCGATCGAGGGGCAGAAACCGTTCGACCTGCCCTACCGGCATCCTGTGCAGTTCTTCGCGTACGCGCTGGTGCAGGAGAAGGCGACGCAGATGTACTACCAGCACTTGCGCGACGTGGTCGACGACCCGGTGCTCGGGGAGGTGCTGGCGCGGTTGTCCCGCGACGAGGCCCGGCACTTCAGTTTCATGGCCGACGTCGTCGGCCGCTACCTGCGAGTGCACGGCGACGCGACCGTGGAGCCGATCCGCGAGGTCATCGCGACCTTCCGCATGCCCTTGGCCGACACCATGCGCGGCTACTGGCGGTGGGCGCTGAAGATCGCCGACGTGGCTTCCTACGACCACACCGAGGCCTACGAGCACCTGGTCAAGGTCATCGACCGCGCAGTGGACGCCCGCAGCGACCGTCTCGACGAACTGGTGCGCTTCATCGACGAATGCCGCTCACTGGCCTGAGCTTCGACAGCGCGCGGCCCGGCTCCTGTTCCGGGAGCCGGGCCGTTGGTGTTCGGTCCACAGGCAGGAATCGGCACTCGCCGATGAAACGCACCAACTCGTCGCTGTGGGTGTAGACCGCGCGGTCGATCACCTTGACCAGGTGCTCGGTCTCCCGCAATCCGTACACTCAGCGGCGTGGTCCCCGCCAAGCGCCCATTCCCGTTGCCGCAGCCCGCATCGACGTCCGACCCGTCAGCTATCCGTACCAACGATTGGACGGCGTTCCGCCAACTCCGGAACCTGCACGACCACTGGACCCTGAAGGCCTGGGCGCCCGGCCAGTCGGGCTACTACTGGTACCTCACGTTCGATGCACCTGCGCTGACCGATCTCGCGGAGCAGTGCCAGAAGAGTCTCGCCGACGACGGGATCGACCCGGTCCCCCTCGACGCTCTGCACATCACACTGCTGAGCGTCGGCAAAGTCGGCGACGTCTCCAGCGAACAGCTCACCGGCATCGCTGACGCCGCACGGTCACGGCTGGCCGACATCGCACCATTCGACGTCGAGATCGGGCCGCTGACCGGATCACGCAGCGCACTGAGGTTCTCGGTCACCCCGTGGAACAACTTGCTCACGCTGCACCGCGCGCTGCGTGCAGCGACCGCCGTGCACCGGCCGACGAGTCGCCTGGCCGAGACCACCGAACTCCGGCCACACCTCGGGATCGGCTACATCAACCGACCTCAGGACTCCGCGGCGCTGATCGCCGAGGTCGCCGCGTTGCGCGACCTACCACCGGTCACCGTGAGTGTGAGCAAGATCGACCTTGTCGAGCTGCGCCGCGACGGCCGCCAGTATCGCTGGACCGACCGCGCCGCGCTTCCACTCGGCTGAACATCTACACCTCAGGCGCCGAAACCATACGGTCCGGGCCGCACTCGCCGCCGGATCTGAGCCTCCACACCGGACGGCCCGGCTCCCGATCGTGTTCCGGGAGCCGGGCCGCCCGCTGTACTCAGTGTTCGGGCTGCAACACCAGGATGGTCGTCGAACCGTGCGCGATCAGCTTGCCGTTCGCGTCGGTGATCCGGCCCTCCGCCGTCGCGGTTCGCCGCCCGACGTGCACCGCGTTGGCCTCGCACGTCAGCCGGGAACCGTCCAGCGTCACCGACCGGATGAAGTTCAGCTTCAGCTCCAGAGTCGTATAGGCCACGCCGTCGCCGAGTTTCGTGAAGACCGCGCTACCCATCGCCGTGTCCATCAAGGTGGCCAGCACACCGCCGTGCACGGTGAACATCGCGTTGATCGTGGCCGGGTTCGGATCGAGGTAGTACCGGGTGTAGCCGTCACCCGCCGTCTCCAGTCGAATGCCCAGAGACGCGCCGACTCCTAGGTTCTCGCGAAGTCCCCGCTCGAAAACCGTGGTCAGTTCGGTGACACGGGACGCCACGGTTCCGTTGGCGTGAGTGTCGATGCTGGTCATGGCTTTTCCTCCCTGCGAACGTTGCCCCGCTATTCGACCAGCGCCCGATGAACGCCACCCGACGGCAACCGGTTGCATTTCGACATTCGATCGGGTGATAGGACACTCTTTCGTAGCGATTCCGCAGGTGTGGCCGATATACAGCCAGGTCGCCGCGCGAACAGCCGAATATTCGCCGAGTCACCATGCCGGGCGACCGCTCGATGGCCTCACATCGGTCGCGTGACCAACCGAGCGAGTCGCGTCACCTGCGACGTTTTCAATCGCACGTCCGCCCGTCCCGACTGCCCCTGATCGATCACCGCGAGGTCGTAGGTGAAGCACACTCGGTCCGGTCGGTCGATGCTGAACTCGATTGTCGCCCAACGCGGATGCGTCACCGGCACATCGATGTGTTTGAACCGGCCCGCCCACACCACCACTCGTCGGTCGGTGGTAACCGCGATCGCACCGGAGACCGCCTGCCGCTCCCATTCCACGAGACGACCGGATGATCGGACAACGCGACGGGTGACCGAACCGGTCAGACCCTCCGCCAAGAACACGACATCGCCGGACGCGACCAGCGACGCACGCAGATCCTCTGGCAACCGCCCCGACCCGAGCAGCAGCCGCTGCAGGGCATTCACTCATCCAGCGTAACCCGCATGCCCACCTCCCGCCCCAGATCGCCCGGCTCACAACTGCACCTCCAGGGATTGCCCGCTGCCGTAATGGCCGGGTCTCACAGCCGGGTGTAGTCCGCCTGGTCCTGCTCGAACGCGGTCAGGATCTGCGGTGTCAGCGTCTGGCGGGTGTTGGCGACGGCGGCCAGATAGTCCTCGAGGTCGGCGGGTTCACTCGTTTCCTCGCGTATCGCGCGTTCGAACGCCGACTGCGCGCCGGCGCGGGCCGCGTACTCGATATCCGCAGGGGTGAAGTGCACGGTGGCGCGGACCAGCCGGTCGATGTCGATGGTCTCGGCTGCCGGGCCCAGGTACCGCCGCCAGATCGCGTTGCGCGCCGGCTCGTCGGGCGGCCCGATCGGGATCACGTAGTCGAACCGGCCCGGCCGCAGGAACGCCGAATCCAACGAACGGACCGAGTTGGTCGCGCAGACCAGCAACCGGCTGTAGTCCTCTCGGAACACCGGAATAAGTTTGAGCAACTCGTTCGTCACTCCATGCGCCGGGCTGGTCGCCGTCCCCTCGCGCACACCGGCGATCTCCTCGACCTCGTCGATGAACAGCAGCAGTTCGTCGAGGTCGGCCAAGTCCGCGAACACCTCACGCAGAGACGCGGCGAGACCACCCCTGGCCGTCGCGGCCAGCCGAGACGGGAACAACTCCACGAACGGCCAGCCCAGCCGGGAGGCGACCGCTTTCGCGAAACTGGTCTTTCCCGTGCCAGGCGGTCCGAACAAGATCACGCTCTTCGGTGGCCTGACTCGATAACGTTCGGCGACATCCGGATGCGCCAGCGGCAGCACGATCCGCCGTTCGATGACCTCTTTCTCCCGGTCCATGCCCGCCATCGACTGCCACAACCCGGGTGGTAACAGCCGCCCGCCCAGCTCGGTCAGCAAACCGGACTGCGCCGGCGGCAACGGTTCCAGCAATTCGTAGAAGATCAGACCGGTCCTGCGCGCATAGCCGGAATTCTCGAACGCGACCGACCCGGTGGCACCCTCGGGAACGAGAGCGCAGATCCGGCGCACCCCGGTCGAGCGCAGCCGCCGCTCCAGCTCGGTCAGCAACGCACTGCCGATGCCCCGCCGACGCCACTGCGCACCCAGCGCCACCAACAGCACCCACGCACGCTCGCCCTGGATCTGCGCGACCGCCACGCCCACCAGCTCTTCGCCGACCTCGGCCACCACCGCCGGTTGCCCCGCCCGCACGGCCGCCAAAACCTCCGCCAACGCGAACACCGGCTCACCCGCAGTACCGACACGGCTCTGCTCCCAGATCCGGATCACTTGATCCAGATCATCATCGTGAAACTCGCGAAGACGCCACACCGGCATACACACCACCAACCGCGATCGAAGGGTGCACGAACCGAACCGCTCCCTAGTAAACACCTTTGTGTACGCGAGCACGCCGATCCTGCGCTCGGTGGTCCGAACTGGTGGCAACCCGTGCCGCGGCCGGATCGACCGGTTCACCTCCGGCCTCGCGGTAGGGCGGACACGACCGGCGGACACGACCGGCGGTCGCAGGCCGCGATCCGGACCGCGACCTCCGAATCGGTCGCCACGCCGACCGACCCGGCGAGCACGCCGGTCGCCGGGAGGAGGTGCGGTTACCGCTCGGACTGCGAACCGGGCCGCGGATCCGGTAGCTGATCGTGCGGTGGTCGCGGCACCGCGCCGCGACCTTGCCACAATATTCGTGCGACGGTCCCGGGCTTCAGCAATGTCTCGGGCGGATCGACGAGATTGGCGACCCGCATGAACGTGCGGGCGACAGCCGGGTCGACGTGCGCGGCACGGTGCGCACGCGCCAGGTAGGAATTCAGCACTCGGATTCGCGCGGTGCGCTGCCCAGCCACACCGGGGTGGTTCAAGTCGGCGCCGGTGGACATCCGCCACGCTACGTCGACGTAGCGCGCCGCATGGGCGTAGAACCGTGCGGGTAATGCCGCGGTGCCGTTTCGCAGGCACGCGCGCAGCGCGAGCGCTTGCTGCGCCGCGACGGTCATGCCCTGCGCGTAGAGGGGGTTGAAACTGCACAGCGAATCGCCGAGCGCGAGGAATCCGTCCGGATGCTTCGCGATTCGCTCGAAGTACCTCCGGACCGAACCGCGGAATCTGTGCGGCACCGGGTCGCTCAACGGTTCGGCGTCGGTCACGATGGAATGGATGTCGGGAACGGGCAGAGTCGCGGCGAACGCGGTGAAGCCGTCGTGATCGGTGGGTGGGTGATCTCCCAGCATCCCTCCCAGCGTCACGTGCCATTTATCGCCCTCGACGACGATCGCGCCGCCGCCACGCCGGCCCGGCATCGTCGAGACGACCACGCCGAGCTGACCTTCCAGATGTTCGGGTTTACGCCGGTAGGTACGCGACGAATAGCCCAGGTCGACGACCACGCTGTCCTGTTCGGGTGCCCGCGCGCCGATCGCCCGCAGCCACTCGGGTGCGCGCGACGCCCGCCCGGTGCAGTCGACGACGAGGTCGGCGGCCATGGCCTCGGCGGGGCCGCCGCACTCGCTCACCAGCACTCCGGTGACCCGTCCCGCCTCGGCGACAAGGCCGGTGGCGGCCATACTTTCCCGCACTGTCAGCCCGGGGAGCGCGGCCGCTCGGCGGCGTAACCCGGACTCGAGCAGCGGGCGGCTGGCGAGCAAGGTGACCAGGCCGGTATCGGTCGGCGCGGCACGCAGGCCGCTCAGATACCAGCGCGAGCCGGCCAGCACCTCCGTGGTCGGCGCACCGGCCGCCACGATCTCGTCGGTCAGTCCGGGGCAGAGCGTTTCGATGATGGCGCGCCCGCCCTCCATCAATCCGTGCAGATGCCTGGCCTGCGGGACTCCCCTGCGCGGCTCGCTGCCGACCAGAACGTCGCGCTCGAGCACGGTGACCCGGGGGAAATGCTCGGTGAGCACGATGGCGGTGAGCAGACCTGCGATGCCTGCGCCGAGAACGACGGCGTGCGGCGAATCGGAATTCACCCACTGAATCGTCGACGGCACAGTCGTGTATTCCCACCGATATCGGACGCTCCTATCAACCGATAACACTGTGCCGGAACGGGATGCGCTATCACGCCATCGAACACAGCTATTATCGAGGGCAATTCACAAATAATTCACAATGTCGCCATGACCCGCTGTTGCACTTCCGACGTGAATTCAGCAGAAGGGTCCGCGGTCGAGTCGAGTCCATTGGCGAGACTGTTCTTGCCCGAAGGCAGGCACGACCCGTACACCCCGACGCGCGAACTGCGCGCCGCCGGCCCGGTGCACCAGACACCGCTTGGGTTGCGGCTGCTCACGCGCTACGCCGACTGCGCCGCGGTGCTGCAGAATACCGCGTGGAGCCACGCGGACGAGGCCGCGCAAATGCATCCCAGCGTGCCCGCCGACAGCGCCGCGGAGGAGATGCCGACCTCGTTCCTCTGGATGGATCCGCCGGACCATACGCGGTTGCGCACTCTCGTCTCGAAAGCCTTCACCCCCCACATGGTTTCGGGACTGCGGCCGCGAATCGAGCAGCTCGTCGACGATCTGGTGACGAACGCTCTGCGGATGGGCGAGTTCGACCTCATCGAGCACATCGCCTACCCCTTGCCCCTGTCGATCGTCTGCGAACTCGTGGGCGTTCCCGCATCGGCCCATCCCGATGTGCTGCGCTGGTCGCAGGACCTCGCCCGCGGCTTCGACCCGGACCCGCTGATGACGCCCGAAGCGCACGAGGCCCGCAGCACCGCCTCCCGTGAGTTCATGGCCTTCTTCCGTCACGTGATCGACCAAAGGCGCGCGGATCCGCGCGACGACCTGCTCAGCGCGCTCGGCGCTGTCGAAGACCGCGGTGACGTGCTGACCGAGACGGAGTTGCTCAGCACCTGCGTCACCACGGTGGTCGCCGGGCACGAGACCACGGTCAACCTGATCGGCAGCGGTCTGCTCGCGCTCATGCGCAACCCCGGCCAGCTCGCACTGCTGCGCGACGATCCGGACCTCATTCCCAGCGCGGTCGAGGAGCTGCTGCGCTACGAGCCGCCGGTGCAGTTGACGACGAGGTCCGCGACCCGACCGATGACGGTGGCAGGTGCGGATTTCCAGCCCGGTGACGGCGTGGTCGTGCTGATCAACTCGGGCAATCGCGACGAGCGGGTCTTCGATGACCCCGACCGGCTCGACGTCACCCGCTATCACGATCGGTCGACACCGCCGCCGCGTCACTTGGCGTTCAGCCTGGGCATCCACTACTGCCTCGGCGCGCCACTGGCGCTGCTGGAGATGCGGATCCTGCTCGAAACCCTCATACGGCGGGTCGCCGTCCTCGAGCCACTGACCGACACACCGCCGTACAAGCCGAATCTCGTCGTCCGCGGCCTCTCGGCGCTGCCGACCCGCTTCCGGCCGGTCGAAGGGGCCACGCGATGACCGACACCCTCGACCCGTTCTCCCCCGAACTTCGTGCCGACCCGGCCCCGGCCTACCGGTCGTTGCGGGCGGCGGGCCGACTGCACGAATTCCGGCCCGGTATCTATCTCGTGCCGCACTACGCCGACTGCGACGCGATCTTCGGCGACCCGGCATTCGGACACGGCTACTTCTCCGGGATCAACCCGTTCCGGCCCGGCGTCGACCCACGAACGCTTCCCGGTTCGTTCCTATTGATGGACCCGCCCGAACACACGCGACTGCGCGCGATGGTGGCGCCATCCTTCACTCCCCGCGCGATCGCCCGACTGCGCGACCAGATCACCCACACGGCGATCACCCTGCTCGACCGTGCCGCGGCGGCCGGAGAAATCGACTTCGTCACCGACATCGCCTACCTGCTGCCGCTGACGACGATCTGCACGATGCTCGGCATCCCGCCGGCCGACCATGCCCGGTTCGGCGTGTGGACGTCCGCGATAAGCCGAGGCTTGGACCCCGACGCACTGCTGTCCGACGACGACAAGCATGCCCGCGCCGATGCCGTGCAGGCTTTCGGTGAGTACTTCGCCGACCTCATCACGCGCCGACGCGCCGAGCCCGGCACCGACCTGCTCACGAAACTCGCGACCGAGACACCCCTACCGCTCGCGGACCTCGTCGACATGGCTGTGCTGCTGCTCATCGCCGGGCACGAAACCACGATGAATCTCATCGCGAGCGGCGTGCTGGCCCTCGCGCGCCACCCCGACCAGCGCGCCATCCTCCGGGACGATCCCGACTCGAGCCGGCTCGCGGTCGAAGAGTTCCTTCGCTTCGACACTCCGGTACCGTTCCCGACCCGCGTGGCCTTGCGCGACGTCGAGTTCGCCGGGAAGACACTGCCACGCGGCACCGGTCTGATCCTGCTCGTCGGTTCGGCCAACCGGGACCCCGCGGCATTCGCCGACCCCGACACCCTGGACGTGCTGCGATTCGCGGGCAACCATCCGACACCGCGCCATCTCGCCTTCAGCCACGGACCGCACTTCTGCGTCGGCGCACCGCTGGCCAGACTCCAAGCCGAGGTGCTGTTCATCCAACTCATGCGCCGCATGCCCGATTTCCAACTGATCGACGATGCTCCGCCCTACCGGGAATCGATCTCGATGCGCGGCCCCCGCACGCTACCGATCCGAACAGTCACCTGACCACGAGGTTCACCGAACCACAAGCGAGACAGAGGAACGCCCCTGCCACCATCCGCCGTGGCGTGCGCTAGGGTTCGACTCCGTGTCCAAGCTGCGTCGGCGCGTGGTCGAGGCCGCCGAAGCGGCGCTGGTCCAACGCAAATACGTGTCGGCGGTCGATGTGTTCGCCGTTCTGGGGTGGGTGCGATCCGGTCAGGTCGATCGCTGGCGGCAGGGGCAGGTGCGGTCGCTGGAGCAGGTCGCGGCGGTGGACGGGCGGCGGATGTCCGAAGCGGCGGAACTACTGGGCGAGTGGGCCCGCGAGCAGGGGCTCACCGCGAGCACCGCGGCGTATCTGTCCAGCGGGCGCGATCGCGAGGAGCTACGGTTCGCCGACGACGGCGAGGACGCGGTGTTCCGGGTGCATTGGCTCTCGCCGGAACTCACCCCGGCGCGACGCGAGCAGGTCGTCCGACGCCAGAACCAGGCCCCGGATCTGACGGTGGTCGCGGCCGTGGAGCCGTGGACGTGCGCGGAATGCGCCGAGACCGGCCCGTATCTGATCACCTCCGCGGCCGGTCCGCTGTGCCTTACCTGCTCCGACCTCGACCATCTGGAATTCCTGCCCGCCGGGAATGCTGCTTTGAGCCGACGCGCCAAGAAGGAGAGCACCCTCGCCGCCGTGGTGGTCCGCTTCAACCGGCGGCGCAAGCGCTACGAGCGGCTCGGCATACTCGTCGAGGAGGATGCTCTCACCCGCGCCGAACAGCAATGCCTGGCCGACGAGGAGGCCCGTTCCCGCCGGCGCGACCGCGACCGTGTGCGCCGCGACGTCCAGGATGTCGAATACCGCGCCCGGATGACCGACGAGATCCGGCGCCTGTTCCCCGGCTGCCCCGCCGATCGCGCCGCCGAGATCGCCGAACACGCCGCTGTCCGCGGCAGCGGCCGCGTAGGCCGCACCGCCGCCGCAAAACTCCTGTCCCGCGAGGCCCTCACCCTCGCCGTCATCGCCTCGGTTCGCCACCGCGACACCGACTACGACCACCTCCTGATGACCGGCGTCCCCCGCGCGGAAGCCAGGGCCCGTATCCGGCCCACCGTCGAGCGCGTCCTCGACAGCTGGCGCGGCTGAGGCGCCACGATTTCGTCACGCTCGCACAGCAGCCGGATCCCGAGTCGGTATCGATCAGGTCATCCTTCGGCCCCGTCTCCCGCGGCAACCGGCGAACGACGGGCATGCTCGGCCACCCAGACGCCGACGCCGATCGCTCCGGCGACCGGCCACGACACCAATCCGGTGACCGCCGCCGCCCCGAGTCCACCGAAATAGAGCAACGACTCCCGATCGGGTACCCGGTTGCGCACCGCCGTAGTCGCCGATGAAACCCCGGTCGCCACGGTGCGCGGCCCGGGTGGCAGCGGAACTCGCGCCATCCGCATTCCCAGCGTCGGAATCGGGACCCGCATCCCGCCGCGCTCGGTGGTCGCGGCCTCGGAGCCGGTCGGCGATTCGGTCTTCGCGTCCGGCGCGGAACGTGCCGTCTCCGGCACTTCGGACCCGGCTTCGCGGACCTTCTCGGTTGCTGTTTTGGACATGACCGCTCCTTCCTTCGCCCTGTACCTCGTCGCTGTGTATGTGATCCAGCCAAGCCGTGCTCGCCGCACATCGCAACCCCTGGTCGGGATGCATTCGATCGCGAAGCGGCACATCGAACGGGCACCGCCGGACACGGCCGCCACGGCGGATCGGATCCCGGCGTGGGTGTGCGGTCTCCCCTTCGGACACAAGGGGACACCCGTTAGTGGCTGGCTAGTTGCTGCAAATCACGATACCTCGCCGAAGGTATGACAGTCTCCCCAGTTGTGTTCCAGGCCAGTACGTTTTTCACGCATTCCGAACTCACCGCTCAATGTTGCTGATAGTTTGCCGACGAAGGCAAGCTGAGGCAGACCACTGTTCGGCGAATGCGCGGAACTACCCCTGGAGGTCAAGGTCGTGACTCGTCCGCTTCTTCGTTCTCTCCGCAGTGCACGCGTCGGTTCCGCCCGTGTCCTCGGCGCGGTCGGCGGAATGGCACTCACTCTCCTGCTCGGGACGGCGGCAACCGCGGAACCGCTCTATCCGCACCCAGATCCGGACCCCTTCTACGCCGCACCGACCGATCTGGCGGCACACCGCCCCGGCGACATACTCGACGTGCGGGTGTTGCCGCCACTGGCACTCTTCCCCGGCGCGACTGTCCGGTTGGTCGAGTTCCGGTCCACCAATTCGCGGGGTGCGCCGATCTCGGCGACGACGACGATCCTCACCCCGATCGGCCAGCGGCCCGGTATGCCGCTGCTGTCGTATCAGCACTTCATCAATTCGCTCGGCACACACTGCGCGGTGTCGCACCTGCTCTACACCAACGACATGAACCTGTCGCTGACGACACCGATGTTGAACGTCCTGCTGGCGCAGGGCTGGAGTGTCGCGCTACCGGATCATCTCGGACCGCAGTTCGCGCTCGGCGCCGGGCGTTTGGGCGGCCAGATCACGTTGGACGGCATCCGCGCGGCGAAACAGGTACCCGAACTCGGGCTGCAGAACAGCCCGACGGTGATGACCGGCTACTCCGGCGGCGGTCTCGCCACGGCATGGGCGGCCGCGCTGCAACCGACCTATGCGCCCGATCTGCGGCTCGCGGGCGCGGCCATCGGCGGCGCCCCGATGAACCTGGTGACGATGGCCAAAGCGCTGGGTTTCGAACCGCATCCGGCGTTCGGCCTGGCCATGGCGACGGCGATCGGTTTGGAACGGGAATACCCGGACGAGGTGCCGACCAGCCGGTCGCTCAACGAGCGCGGCCTGGCACTGCGCGACGAGATGGCCAACAGTTGCACCAACGACATCCTCGCCGCGGGCATGAACGGGAGCGCGCGCGACTACGTGACCTCCACCTCGGTCTTCGACACGCCCGCCGCGTGGGCAGTGGTCGAGGAGAACAGTGTGGAGCTCTACCCGAGGGCCCCGGAAATGCCGATTTTCGAATGGCATTCACCGAGCGACACGCTGATTCCGATCGACGCCATCGACAACACCAACCGCCATTGGTGCGCGGCCGGAGTACCCGTGCAGACAGTGCGCGTGCCCGACGTGGAGCATCTGACCGCGGCGGTACTCGGCGCGCCCTCGGTGCTGCCGTGGCTGCAGGGCCGGGTTCGCGGCGAGCCGGCGCCCAGTACCTGCTGACCCCGGCCGCCGGTCATCACATCCACACGGGTCGCGCTCACGGAAGCTCCGTGTGGCCGGGCCCGGCACACGAGCCGGGCCCGTTCCGGATTGCGCGGAGATTCCCGGGGTAGACCGCACATACAGGAGGTGATGACATGCCGAAGGCTTGGACCGACAAGCAGGAACGACAGTACGAGCACATCAAGGATTCGGCGCAATCCCGGGGCGCGGGCACCGGACGCGCGAAGGAGATCGCCGCTCGCACGGTCAACAAGAACCGCGCCCAGTCCGGGCAGTCCAAGACCGCGAGCAAGACCTCGACCGACGACACGTCCCCACAGCGGCGCGGCGGCCGGCGTTCGCACAGCGGCGCCCAAGGGCCGACACGCGACCAGCTGTACAACGAGGCCAAGCAGCGCAATGTCGAAGGCCGCTCGAAGATGACGAAGAAGGAGCTGGCGCACGCGCTCGGACGGGACTGAGCTCGGCGACGAAGCGAAAGGAGTGGAGATGACCAAGCAGCAGGAAACGGGCACCATCACCGGCACCAGGGACAAGGACTACAACCTGATCTGGTTCGTCGAGGCGTCCCTCGAGAACGCACTGCGTCTGGACACGTTCATCCAGGACGCGGAACGTGCCGGAGACACCGAGCTGGTGGAGTTCTTCCGCAAGGCGCAGGCCGACAGCCGCAAGGGCGGCCGCATGGGTAAGGAACTCCTGGCCAACCGTCTCGCGCAATCGAATATGTGATTTTCGGATGAGCGGCGGACGGGAGCTCGAGTGGGCTCCCGTCCGCCGCGCTCTTCGACGGTCATGCTGTTCGATCGTCACCGGGAATTCGACAGTCACCGGGAATCGTGGCTTCCCGGCACCGATTCTCGGTACGCCGGGGCGCGACCTACTGCCGGCGACGTTCGGTACGTTGCACCTGTTCGTTGATCAGCGTGTCATCGTCTGCCGGAGGTTCGGGGTCGTGCCATTCCTCCGCCCTGCTCGACCGGTTGCCGCGCAAGGTGCCCTGCAGCTCGTGAACCATTTCGTCGTCGCGCAGCGGACCGTGCTTACTGTTTCCGCGTTCCATGGGTTTCTCCTGGGTTGGTGGATGTGGACATGCGCAGCGGCCTGTCGTGACGCGGTCCCGGCCACGCCTTCGGACCAACCACACTCGGCGGTTACCCGGCCGGGCCGAGCGGAATCCGATTCACCCCAACTGGGTGTCGTCGCCCACATCCTGGGTAAGTCGCTGTCGAACCTCGTCGCCGAGCCAAGGAGCAGATATGCGCGTCGTCGTGGTCGGTGCCACCGGAAACGTAGGAACGAGCGTGCTGGAGACACTGTCGGCCGAAGCGGGCGTCAGTTCGATCGTGGGGATCGCGCGCCGCGTGCCGGGCAAACCTCGCGCGGGTGTGGAGTGGGTGCGCGCGGATGTGCGAACCGACGACCTGGAGTCCCATTTCCACGGCGCCGACGTGGTGGTGCATCTGGCTTGGCTGTTCCAGCCCACCCACCAGCCCATGGTGACGTGGCGCGCGAACGTCGGCGGCACCGAACGCGTGCTGCGCGCTGTCGCCGCGGCCCAGGTTCCCGCTCTGGTCTACGCCTCTTCGGTCGGCGCGTACTCCCCGTGCCAGAGCGACGAGCCGGTGCCGGAGAGCTGGCCGACCGACGGCTGGCCGCCGGCCGCGTACATGCGGGAGAAGGCCTACGTCGAACGGCTGCTGGATCGGTTCGAGGCCGAGAACCCGGATCGCCGCGTGGTTCGCATGCGCCCGGCGTTCATCTTCCGCAGAGACACCGCCAGTCAGCAGCGGCGTCTGTTCGCCGGTCCGTTGTTGCCGAATCGCCTGATGCGGCCCGGCCTCCCTCCGATCCTGCCGATTCCGCGAGGCCTGCGGTTCCAGGCGGTGCACAGCGCCGACGTCGGCCGCGCGTACGCGCTCGCGATCGCGACCGACGCCCGTGGACCGTTCAACCTGGCCGCGGAACCGGTGATCGATCGCTCCTGGCTGGCCGCGGTCTTCGACGCCCGGGTGGTGTCGGTTCCGCCCGCGCTCATCCGCGCCGCACTCGCGCTGGGCTGGCACGCGCGGACACTGCCCGCCACGCCGGACCTGCTGGACGGGGTGATGCATCTGCCGATCATGGACACCGGCCGCGCGCGGGCGGAACTGGGCTGGACGCCGCGATTCACCGCCGTCGACGCACTCCGGCACCTGATCTCCGGGCTGCGGGCGGGCGCGGGAGAAGACACCCCGCCGCTGGCTCGCGACGCGGGCGGGCCATGGCGCTGGAAGGAGTTCACCTCCGGAGTCGGTGGCCGAGAAATCGGCGTCGGCTAACCGCAGTCCGCGCATGGCCGGAGCGAAGGCGGAGGTACGCATAATAGGCGCCGCCGGACGTAGTCCGTCCTCAGTCCGCGCATGGCCGGAGCGAAGGCGGAGGTACGCATAATAGGCGCCGCCGGACGTAGTCCGTCCTCAGTCCGCGCATGGCCGCAGCGAAGGCGGAGGTACGCGTACCCCGGCCAGCACCTGCTGGATGCGGGCGCTCGAGAACCGGCCCGCCGCCAGCAACGGTTCCGTCGAGCGCAGCGTGCGGCTGAGCACGAAAGCGCCCTCGAGGCTCGTCAGAACGGCGAGGACGAGGTCGCGGGCGTCCGCGGCGGACAAGCCGCGGCGGATGAAGTAGTCGGTGCCCTCGCTGATCCAGGAGGTGATGACTTCGGCGGCGACATCGCGTAGCACGGGTTCGCTGTCGGCGACCTCGCCCGCCACCGTGCCGACCGGGCACATGTTGATCCAGCCGGTGTGCTCGATCTGTTCGGCGGCCGCCGCGAAGGCGGCCGGGATGGCTTCGCGCAAGTCGTCGTGGGCGTCGAACAGCAACGGGAGCAACTGGAGGTACGCGGCTCCCGACGTGCGCAGCGCCGCGGCGGCGAGCTCCGGTTTGCCGCCGGGAAAATGGTGATAGAGCGATCCCATCGGGGCGCGAGCGGCGACGGTGATCTGCTTGACGCTGGTGCCCGCGTAGCCCTGCGTGCGCAGCAGCTCGGCCATCGCGGTGATCAGCCGTTCCCGGGTGCTGGTTGACATTTTCTCGGCCACCCTCCCAGACTAGAGCAAATACTCTAGAGCGATCGCTCGGATGGAGGCGGACATGCCCGTGATCGAACTCCCGGCAGGCCGGGTGCACTACGTCGAGCGCGGGGAGGGACCGCCGGTCGTCCTGCTGCACGGCCTGCTGATGAACCACACGCTCTGGGACGAGGTGCTCGACGCCCTGCCCGGAGGCTTCCGGTACGTGCTGCCGGATCTGCCGCTCGGCGCCCATCCACTGCCGTTGCGCCCCGGCGTCGACCTGAGCTTGCGCGGCCTGAATCACCTGGTCGCCGATTTCCTCGCCGCACTCGACCTGCGCGAGGTCACGCTCGTGCACAGCGATTGGGGCGGTGCGCTGTTCCTCACCGCCTACGGGCTGGACGAACGCGTCGGCAGGCTGATCGTGCTGCCGTGCGAGGCGTTCGACAACTTTCCCCCCGGTCTACCGGGCAAGATGGCCACCGTCGCCGCGCGTCTCCCCGGCGGTATCTCGCTGGCGCTGCGGCAGTTGCGCGTTCGGTGGCTGCGCCGTTCGCCGTTGCTGTTCGGCTGGATGGCGCGGCGCCCGTTGTCCGACGCGCTGGTGCACGGCTGGACCGAGCCGGGGCTACGCGACGCCCGGATCCGGCGGGATCTCCTCGCCTACACCAAGTCGGCGTTCCCGAAACACGAATTGATCGCCGATACCGAAGCACTGCGGAACTTCCGCGGCGACGCGCTGATCCTGTGGTCTTCGGCGGGCAAGGTGATGCCGCGCGAGCACGGCCGCCGGCTCGCGGAACTCATTCCCGCGGCGCGGCTGGTCGAAATCGACGACGCGTACGTTCTGTCCATGCTCGACCAGCCCGCCGCGGTGGCCGCGGCGATGTCGGCGTTCCTGCTCGACAACCACACCGCACCGGAGCGCAACCGGCGCTCGCCGCGATAGCGCTCGAGTGGCGGTCCGGCGACCGCCCGCCCGCGGGGGGATTCGGCGATCCGCTGCGGCTGGAGGCGCGAGCCGTCGGCGTCGATTTTCGCCTCCCGGGGCCGTCGCGCCGACGTGCCTCTGCTGTGGTCCGGTGGTACGAACGCGGTGAGCTGCGACGGGCCGGGGCGCAGAACCTGCTCAGACGGTATGGCCCGCAACGAGATCCGCCACCGAGTGATAGTGCAGCGTCTCCGCGGTGGGCCGCAGCACGGCGCCGTCCTCGGGTTCCAGCAGCATACCGACGTGATCGCCGAGGTCGTACCGGTCGCGGATGCGAGCGATGAACCAGCCGGGCACCGTGCTGAGCACCGGGATGCCGCCGGGACCGGCGTCCCAGTCGCAGTGCACGAACTTGTCGATGTCGTCGCCGGTCTCCCCGCCGAAAAGTCGCGCCAGGGAGAGCTGATCGGTGCCGAGCAAATGCACCGCGAGCCGGTCGGCGTGCTGCGCGACCCGATAGGTGTAGTTCTTCTTGGACAGGCCGATCAGAAACCGGCGCGGCTCGATGCTGACCTGCGTCGCGAAGCCGACCAGACAACCAGCGCGCTGGCCGTCCGCCTGCACGGTGACCAGCAACACGGGATAGTCCGCCGCCGCGACCACCGCGTCGAACACTGCGGTCCGGTCTTCGGTAGCCATCGGTCCTCCCAGCGTGATGCGGCGTCTTCCCCGGATGCCCGCGCGACCGTCGCGCAAACATGCCGGGACGAGCAGCGCCCACCCTACAACCGCGGCGGCAAGTCGTCTGAGACGCCGACGCCGGCCAGGGTGGGGTACCCATCCGACGGCCGGGTAGATCAGCTCTTTCCGATCTACATTTCCGTGGATGATAGTCCACCACAACGACTTCCGTGCCGACACCGGAAATCCATGGTGGCGGTCGCCACATTGCGAGCGCATTTCTGCCGCTGGCCCCGCCGCGGTTCGGCGGCACGGATCGTGCCCAGGCACGCAACACCGCGCGGGCCCTCCCCAGGCCCGGATCACCGATCCGCGCTCCGGCCGACCGGATCGGCGCCGGTGCGCCAGGACACCCGCCGCGGCGTCCGACCCGGTCGACGCCTTGCGCTGACCCGCGCCTCCGGCCGTGACGGGAGGCGCGGGTCCGCCGCTAATCCGCTGCCAAGTACACCGGCAGCTTGATGTGCCCGTTGGAGATGAAGCTGGACACGGTCCCGAGTTCGGCGGGATCGGCCGCCAAGCGCAGGTTCGGGAAGCGCTGGAAGAGCGCGGGCAGCGCGATCTCGGCTTCCAGCCGCGCCAGCGGCGCGCCCAGGCAGTGATGCGCCCCGTAGCCGAAGGCCAGATGTTCCTTGGTTGCTCGCCGCACGTCGAACTCGTCGGCGGTGGGGCCGTGCAGTTTCGGATCGCGGTTCGCACCGGCGTAGGACGCCAGAATCGGTTCGCCCTTGGCGATGCGCAGGCCGTCGATCTCGATGTCGTCGGTGGCGAAGCGCAGCGGCAGGTGCGCCACCGGCGCCTGGTACCGCAGCGCCTCCTCGATCAGATCGCTCCAGGCCGCACGCCCTTCGGTCACCTCCGCACGTTGGTCCGGGTGGGTCAGCAGCGCGAAGATGGCCTGATCGAGCAGGTTCACCGTGGTCTCGTGCCCGGCGCTGATGACGAGCAGCAGCGTGTCGATCAACTCCTGCTCGGTCAGCTGCGAGCCGTCCTCCTCGTCCCGGTGCGAGATCAGCAGGCTGGTCATGTCGTCGTCGGGCGTCTCCCGCCGATACGCGACGAGCTCACCGAGGATCCGGTACATCTCCATGTAGTTCGCCTGGGCCTCCTCGACTCCCAACGCGGTATCGAAGATCCCGTCGACGCATCGACGCAGCCCGGGATTCAGGAACTGCGGAACGCCCATCAACGCGCTGATGACCTGGATCGGCAGCGGGTAGGCGAAACCTTCCCTGAGATCGACCGCTGCGCCCGCCGGCGTCGCCGCGAGCGTGTCGAGCAGATCCACGGTGATCTGTTCGACCATCGGGCGCATCGCCTGGGTGCGGCGGTGGGTGAAGGCGGGCGCGACGAGTTTGCGCAGCCTGCGGTGATCGGCGCCGTACGCGGTGAACATGTTGTTCACTGCCACCCACGGCAACAACGGCCAGTCCTGTGGTATCTCACCGCCGATCAACGCGGGCCAGTGCTGCTTGGCGTCCTTCGACACCCGGGGATCGGCCAGCAACCGCTTGAGCACGTCGGCGTCGGTGACCGACCACGCACGCACGCGACCCGGCAATTCGACGAGGGCAACCGGCCCGCGCGCACGAATACGCGCGGACTCGCCCTGGATGTCGGCGCCGGTCGGGTCGAGCACTAGGGGTTGAGTGTCCATCGTGACTCCTTAGAAGACGGTCAGCGGCGGGGATTTCGGAAAGACGACCGGCAGGGACACCAGCGCACGATGAAACGGCCCCGGCCGCCAGTTCAATTGACCGGGCGGCACGGCCAACCGCATCTCGGGCAACGCGTCGAGGATCTGATCGATCGCGTCCTGGACCACCAGGTACGCGGCCGATTGGGCCGGGCAGGCGTGCGGTCCCGCACCCCACGCCAGATGGGCACGGCTGTCGGTGCGTTGCCCGACGCCGATCGCGGGATCGTTGTTGCATCCCGCCATGCTGATCAGCACCGGCTGGTGCGCGGGTAGCCAGACATCATCGATGAGCATCGGCTGGCGCGGATAGCTCACGCAGAAATTCGCCATCGGCGGGTCGTTGAACAACACCTCATCGAGGGCATCCCGGGTCGAAAGGCTCCCGCCGAGAAAGTCTCCCGCGAAGCGTTCGTCGGTGAGCATCAGCAGCAGCGTGTTGACGATCAAGTTCTGCATCGGCTCGATGCCCGCACCGTAGAGCGTGGCCAACTGATGGATCATCTCGGCGTCGTCGAGCCCGGCTTCGTGCCGCAACAGCCTGGAGGTGATGTCGTCGCCGGTGTCCGCGCGCTTCATCCGCACGATTTCGAACAGCGCTTCGGTGAGCATCGCGTTGCTCTTGTCCGCGTCGACGCCCTCGAAAAGGGCAGCCATACTGGTCGCGATCCGCTGGCCGATGTCGGGTGTGCAGCCGAGCATCGAGTTGAGTACCGCGAAGCTGAGGGGGAACGCGTACTGGCTGATCAAATCCGCCGCGCCGTCCTCACAGAAGGCGTTGATCAGCGGGATGGCGATCTGCTCGACGGTTCCGTGCAGCGCGTGCAGGTCCGCCCCGGCGAGGCCGGCGACATTCGCACGGCGGAAGCGCAGATGCTCGGGGCCCGCACTGCGCAGCGCGTTCGGCCGCCACTCCAGCATCGGCAGGATCGGGCACTCGCCGGTGATGCCCTTCTGCCAGACCCTCGGATCGGCCGGGAAATGATCGGGATCGTTCAGGATGCGCAGTGCGGTATGGTAGCCGATCACCAAGGTGGCGGGTACGCCCGGCGACAGCTCGACCGGAACGAGCGAACCGTACTGGCGGCGCATTTCGCGGTATGCCTGATGCGGATCTTCCGCGAATTCCTGCGTGAACAACTTATAACGGGGACCGCTGGTGTCGATCGGCGAGCCGTGCGAGACCGGGCATCCATTCACAGAAGTGGACGTCGGGAAGTGTGGCGTGGTCAATAGACGAAACTCCAGAGGAACGAACATGCGACGAACGCGATCACCGGCGCGGGCGCGCCGCGACGGCGTAGGCCGACGTGAAGCATGGAATCGGTGACAAGCCGGCGCACACCCGCAGCAGCTGCGTGCACGACGACCTCTGAGCGGCAACCTCCTTCTGGATCGGAAGCGGCGAGGTAGGCTCGCCGCAAAGCGGTACGGCCAGGGTGCCGCACTACCTCGGGCTGCGGCGCATAAACCCGCAAGACCGGATTTCCGGAAGAGCACCGGCAGGCGAATTCGACTCTGAGCCGTATTTTGCTGCAGCACAGCATATCTCGTACACCGAACCGACACGAGGGTGGGTTCCGCGTGCGCACGCCTGCGGTGTCACACCTCTGCCCGCGTATCCGCGAGGGATACGCGGGCGGCCCGTCCCGGCACCAGACCCCCGAGCGCCGTGCCGGGGTGGGATCGAGATGCTTTCCAGGCCGACCTACTCCGCCGCCTCCGGCAACACCGGCAGCTCGGAATGGCCGTTGGAGGGGAAGACGCTTCTCCCTACACCATGATCAACGGAGTGGACGGAGGGAAGACAACCGGCAGTGCCGCCAACGCCCGGTGGAATGGGCTCGGGCGCCAGACCACTTGATCCGCGGGCAGGGCCGGCCGCATTTCGGGGAGAGCATCGAGAAGCTGGTCGATGGCTTCTTGGACGACCACGGACGCGACGGACTTGGCGGGACAGGCGTGCGGTCCGGCCGCCCACGCCAGATGCGAGCGATTGCCGGTGCGGTCACCGCCGCGGATCGTCGGATCGTTGTTGCACGCGGACAGGCTGACCAGCACCGGCTGGTGCGCGGGCAACCAGACGGTGTCGATCAGAATGGGCTGGCGCGGGTAGGTGATGCAGACGTTCGCCATCGGCGGGTCGTCGAACAACACCTCGTCCAGCGCGTCTCGCGTCGACAGGGCGCCGCCGAGCATGTCGCCGCCGAAACGGTCGTCGGTGAGCATCAGCAACAAGGTGTTGGTGATCAGGTTCTGCTGCGGCTCGATTCCGACGCCGTAGAGGCCGATCAGGTTCGACAGCATCTCCTCGTCATCGAGGTTGGCCGGGTGCTGCGCCATCCGGGAGGTGAGGTCGTCGCCCGGCTCCGCACGGCGCTGGTGGATCAGCTCCATCAGCGCCTCGGAGAGCATCTGCATGCCTTTGGCCGCCTCCACGGTGTCGAACACCATCGCCAGGCCGGTCGCGACCCGCTGCCCCAGTTCCGCGGAACAGCCCACGACCCGGTTGAGCACTTCGACGACGAGCGGGAACGCGTACTGTGCGACCAGATCGGCGGACCCGGCCGCACAGAAGGTGTTGATCAGCGGAATGGCGAGGCGTTCCACCATCGAGTGCACCTCGTGCAGGTCGATGGCGTCGAGGCTCGCGACGTACGCACCCCGGTAGCGAGCGTGCGCCGCGCCGCTGTTGCGCAGCGCGTTCGGGTACCACTCCAGCATCGGGCGGATGGGCGAGCCCTCGGGGATGTTCTTCTGCCAGACGCGCGGATCGGCGGAGAAATGCTCGGGATCGTTGAGAATCCGCACGGCTTCCTGATAGCCGATCACCAGCGTGGCGGGCACCCCCGGCGACAGTTCGATCGGGACCAGCGAACCGTGGCGCCTGCGCATTTCCCGGTAGATCCGGTGTGGGTCGGCCGCGAATCCCTCGTGGTAGAGCGGAATTCTCGGACCGGCGGTGTCGACCGGCGATCTGTGTGCGACCGGGCAGGCGCCGCCGGATAGGTGCGTGGGGTGGGTAGAGGACTGTGGCGCGGTCAAACGCGAGACTCCAAACGGTGGAACAAGAATTCGACCAGTGTGATCAACGAACGCAGGCAGGTGCCGCGGTCCCGGGCATCCAGCGACGTCAGTGGGGTGCCGGGTTCCAGGTCGAGGGCATCGCGCACCTCGTCGAGCGGGTAGGGCCTGGCGCCTTCGAACTGGTTGACGGCCACCGAATACGGCACGCCGCGTTCCTCCAGCACCGAGAGGACCTCGTCGGACTTCTCGATGCGACGGGTGTCCACCAGCACCAGCGCGCCGAGCGCGCCGCGGGCCAGCTCCTCCCACAAGGGGACGAAACGCTGCTGGCCCGGAGTGCCGAACAGATAGAGCGCCAGTTTGGGACTGAGCGTGATGCGGCCGAAGTCCATCGCGACCGTGGTCTGCGACTTGCCCGGCAGCCCCGCCATGTCGTCTACGCCGACGCTGGCTTCGGTGATGGTCTCCTCCGTGCGCAGCGGCTTGATCTCCGAGACGCTGCTCACGAACGTGGTCTTGCCGACACCGAAGTTGCCGGCCACCAGCAGTTTCACCGAGCGGGTCACGGTCTCCGGCACGTAATCGACGGCGCGATCAGACGGCGAGAGCACGGAGCCCATTGAGTACCTCCTCCAGCAGAGCGATCTCCGGCAGGGACTCGGCCGGGGTGGGGGTGACCAGGTGTCCACCATCCAGGAGATCGGACGCGACGATCTTCACAACGGACGGCGGAAGGTCGAGGTACGCCGCGATCTCAGCGATCGACAGCGCACCCCGACGGCTGCACAGGGTCATGACCCGGCGCGCATCGGGCGACGCGCCGGGGAGCGGATCTTTGGCGGTCAGGACCAAGGTAACCAGGTCCAGCTCGCGAGTGGGGCGCGTACGCCCCCCGGTGCGCACATAAGCCCGGACCAGGTCCGGATCGCGCCGCGGCTTGCTCATGACGACGGCACCTCGCTCTCAGTCGGCTCCGTGCTGCCCAGCGGCGCAGTACCTCTGACTCGCTCGCTGCGTTCGATCATGCGATTTCGCTACCGTCAACGCGCCTGCGCGGCTGGCTGCCGAGCTCGCGTCCGACCCGGCCTGCCAGCTCGTTCATCCGGTGGGCGACGAGGCCCACGTCGATGTCGTTGGTGGTCGCAACGCCGAGCAGCGCGCCCTCACCCGCCGCGGTGATGAGGATCATCCCCTGGTCGTACTCGGTGATGTTCTGCCGTACGCCGTTCGTGGCGTCGCCACAGAATTCGCCGAGCGCCTTGCCGAGCGAACGTAGGCCGGAGGCCGCCGCGGCGAAGCGTTCCGCCTCGTCGCGGGCGATCCCCGTGGAGTGCGCGATCCGCAGGCCGTCGTCGGACAGCAACACCGAGAACCGCACACCCGTGATGCTGAGATCTTCGAGTAGCCAGCCCAGTTTGTTGCTGCTGTCGGTCACGGGTGTGGCCATCAGGATGTCATCCCTTCCGTGTCATCAGATGCGGCGGCGCGGCCGCTCTTGGAGCCGGTATGCCAAGCTGCGGCGATCTCGGGGCGAGCGAGGCCGGGTTCGGTGCGCGGCCCCACCGGGGCGAGTGCGACCGTTCTGCGACGCCGCTTGGGTAGCCCGCCGCTGGTGATCTCGCTCACCGACAGCGCCGGCTCGTTCTCGCCGGGCTGTTCGCTCGGCGCGTCCTGCGCGGGAACCGTGGCCGGCTCCGGTTTTGCCTCGGTCACGGGCGCGACCTCCTGGACGTTCTGCGGGGAGACCAGCAGCGACTCCGGGATGTAGACCATCGCGCGCATGCCGCCGTAGACGTTCGGGCCGTCGATGTAGACGGTGAAACCGTAGCGGCGGGCCAACGCGGCGATGCCCGGGAAGCCGACCTTCGGCGATGGGCCGAGCTGGTGGATGTCGACGGGCCGCTCGTGCGCGAGCACCTGGCGGGCCTCCTCCATCTGCTCGGCGTTCATGCGCACGCCGGCGTCATCGATGATGACGGTGACTCCGTGGTGACCCTCCTGGAAGTTGACGTCCACATAGGACGTCGGCGGCGAGTACCGCAACGCATTGTCCAGCAGGGTCGCCAGCGTGTGCACGAGCGGTTCCACCGCGCGGCTGATCACGACACGGTCGAGCTGATTGGGCCGCACCCGCAGGTATTCCCGGACACGGCCGATGGCGCCGCCGACCACGTCGGTCAGTGTCTGCGCGGGCCAGCGGCGTCCGGGCAGACCACCGCAGACGATCACGTAGGACTGCGCCTGACGGATCATCTGCTGCACCGTGTGGTCGATGCGGGTGAGGGTTTCGTACACCGCGTCGTCGCGATGCTCACGCAGCGCGGCGCTCACCACCTGGCTGACGTCCGCGCCGAGGCTGACCACCGAGGTGCCGAACGAGCGGACCGCGGCGCTGGTCGCCTGGCGCGATGCTGCGGCGACCTCGCCGCGCGCGGTCTCCTCGGCCGCCTTGATCGCCTGCTGCGCTTCGTTGTTGGTCAGGTCCCTGGTCTCCGAGCGCATCAGGCTCAGATCGTCGGCGTACCGCTCGGCGATCCACCGCAGGATCTGCGCGAGCCGCGAATTCTCCATGCCGGCCTGGACTTCGACCGGCGGCACCTGCGACTCGAACCCGCGGATCGACTCGGCCACCGCGGGTAGCGTGGTGGCGGCGAACCGCTCGAGCGTGTCCTCTGTCGCGCGCTGTTCCCTGGCCAGAGCCTCGGCCTTGGCCCGCTGAGTTCTGGCATACTGTACTGCGTACAACGCCCCCGCTACGGCGATCACCGAAGCGGCGGCGAGGATCCATGAAAGCACCACGGCGATATCTTGATTCATCAGTTCTTTCGTCGTTGACTGGTCTCGAGGAATCGGCCCATTGCCATCCTGCTTCGCTCGCCTTCCCTCGCCTGCCGACCATGAACGGACCGGTCGGTGGGGTCCGCGTCGGAGTACCGGAAACCCCGCGACGGCACCGGCGCTCACGGAGAGCGCCTACCGCACAGTGCCCGCAGGACAGGCGATTACATGTCAATCGCCGACCGCCCGGATCGTGTCCGAACGGGTAACCAGAATCCGACCATCCGCACATTAGCAGCATTCCGACGAAGTCTCCGCCGATCCCATCGACACTTTCCGGATTCCCGGAACTGGGCTGATAGGTGCCGCAGATCGCGACATAGCTGCGCAATAATGTTGGGCTGCCGCGCATCCCGCGGACCATTTGCCCTGCGTACAGCCCCGCGCCGCGGACCAGCGCCGGAATCGGCGGGGTCGCGCGGTGGCGGGCCGAGGCCGTGGCGGCCGCGCTGAGCAGGCCGAATGAGCGTTCGCTGCCGCTGCGAAAAAATGTATTGGCGGGTTCTCGAATTCGATTCCGCGAGGTTGCGTTCACCTCGACGCCGCGAGCCCGCCCGAACCGGCCGCCCGCGCGACCGAGCAGACCACCGGAGCCGGATACCATGCGCCCATGGCAAAGCTGAAGGTCTCGGTCGACGTTCCGATCTCGCCCGAGGACGCCTGGACGCACACCTCCAACCTCGCCGAACTCGGCCAATGGCTGACCATGCACGAAGCGTGGCGCGGCGAGGTTCCCGCCGAATTGACCGTCGGCACCCAACTGGTCGGCATCGCCTCGGTGAAGGGTCTGCGCAACCGGGTGACCTGGACCGTGCGGGCCGCCGAGCCACCGCGCCGCCTGCAACTCACCGGCGCGGGCAAAGGCGGCACCAAACTGGGGTTGCAACTGCTCGTCGCCCCGAAAGGCTCCGGCTCCGAAGTCACCGTCGACATCGAACTCGGCGGCGCGCCGCTGTTCGGCCCGATCGGATCCGGTGTGGCCCGCGCGGTCAAAGGCGATATCGAACGTTCTCTGGACCGCTTCATCGCCCTGTACGGCTGACCTCGGCCGTCACCCGCCGAAGATCGCTTCGGCCCCGGGACCACTGGACGAACCGGCGATCCCGGGACGAGCGACTGCTAGGCGTGCACCACCGTCGCCGCGTCGGCCGCCTGCGGGTTCTTCGTCTTCGTGCGCGGCAGGAAGGACGCCGGGATCAGGGTGAGCACGATCAGCACCAGCGCCACCACGTAGGTGTGGCTGAACGCTTCCGCGGCCTGCTGCAGACCGGTGTCGACGGCCCCGGGCGGAAGCTGGCCGGCCAGGCTGGGATCGAAGTTGGCCATGATGGCCGGACGCGCCAGCGGCTGGTTGTTCAGCAGGTTGGTCAGCACCACCGACATCGTCGCGGTGCCGATGGAGCCCGCGGTCTGATTGACGATGTTCATCAGCGTCGACCCGCGCGCCACCTGCTGGTGGGTCAGGGTCTGGATCGCCGCGGTCATGATCGGCATCATGGTGCAGCCCATGCCGAGTCCCATGACGAACAGCGCGCCGATCATCGGGAGATACGAGCTGTCCGCGTCGAGCTGGACGAAGTAGGCCGTTCCGATCGAGATCAGCGTGATACCGACCAGCACGATCTTGCCCGGGCCGATCTTGTCCACGAAACGGCCGGCGATCGGCATGCTGAGCATCGCGCCGATGCCCTGCGGCGCGACCAGCAGACCGGCTTGTAGCGCCGACTCCCCGCGCACCTGTTGCAAGTAGGTCGGCAGCAGCAGACCCGCTCCGAAGAACGCGATGGCGAACAGCACCATCGTGAGTACCGCGAAGGTGAGCGCGCGGTTGCGGAACAGGTGCAGATCGATCAGCGGGTGCTCGGTGCGCACGGCGTGGAACACGAACGCGACCATCAGCAGCGCGCCGATGACGGCCGGGATCAGCACCCGCGCCGCGAGCACGGTCCCCTGCTCCGGGATGGAGGAGACGCCGAACAGGAACAGCGCCAGGCCGGGCGAGGCCAGCAGCATGCCGATGAAGTCGAACGACTCGGACGGCTCAGGCCTGTCGCTGGGCAACACGATGAACGCCAGCGTCAAGGCGATCACGCCGATCGGCAGGTTGATCAGGAAGATCCAGTGCCAGCTGAAGTTCTCGATCAGCCAGCCACCCAGGATCGGGCCGCCGATCGGGCCGAGCAGCATCGGGACGCCGAGCACCGCCATCACCCGTCCGACCCGCTGCGGACCGGCCGCGTGGGTCATGATCGTCATCCCCAGCGGCATCAGCATGCCGCCGCCGAGGCCCTGGATCACGCGGAAGGCGATCAGCGATTCGATGTTCCATGCCGTGCTGCACAGCAGGGAGCCGAGCACGAAGAAGGTCAGGGCCATGATGTACAGCCGCTTGGTGCCGAAGCGGTCGGCCGCCCACCCGGTCAGCGGGATCACGGTGGCCAGCGCCAGCGTGTACCCGGTCATGGTCCACGCCGCGATGGCGTAGCTCGTGTCGAACTCGCGCTGGAAGGTCGGGATCGCGACGCTGACGACGGTGATGTCGAGAATCGACATGATCGCGCCGAGCACCACGACGCCGGCGACCTTGAAGACGGCCGCGTCGAGTTTGTCGGCCGTCGGGTCAGGCCCAGCCGCCTGAGTATCCGGAGGTTGTGTCACCGCTTAAGCCTGTCACCTTCGGGGCCGGAGCACCAGTCATTACCGATTCCCCACGCCGAAGAATTTCGCCGGCGCGGACAACGCCGCCCGGGTGAGCGCGAACGATGATGGGTGCACAGCGGCCGAGGCCGCGATCGCCGCGCCGATGTGCCGAGGGCCCGCAGCGGCGCGGCGAACAGATCGTTCCGTGCCCGCACGGCGCACTCGACGGGGGCTCCGGCCGCCGAACCGCTCAGCGCAACCGATACCGGCTGGTGGGAACGACATCCAGATTCCGGTCGCCGCCGAACGTCGCGACGCTGCCCATCAGACGGTCGATGCGGCGGGCCAGTTCCGCCCCGTCACCGCCGCTGCCGTAGAACGCGTGCGGATCGGTCAGCGCCTCGATTGGGAACAACTCTTCCACGATCCCGGCGATGTCCGGCGCACCGGCCGTGGCGGGCCCGGTCACGAGGTTCTGCACGTAGCCGAAGGTCGCCTGGGTGTCGATGGCGACGGCGGTGTGGTGGTTGCGCCACCGATCCAGCCACTCGGCATGCGACAGGTCGTCCGGCTTGCGCAGGAAGGCGACGTTCGACAGGCCCGGCGCACGCTCGAGCGCGGCGGTGACCGGCGGCGGGATCGGCGTCGCCTCCTCGACGTGCCAGCCCTCCACTCGCTCGGCCACCGCGCTCAGCACCCGCTCGGCATCTTCCACGCACGGCCCGTCGGTCCACCAGATGCTGATGACGGCCTGCACCGGCGTGTCGAAGGTCGTGATGCGCAGCATCGCCGTCTCGACCGCCGCGTCGGAGATGTTCGCCTGCACCGCGGCGGCCCCGGCCAAGCGCGGGGCGAAGTCCGCCGCGAGCAGGTCACCAACGCCCCACAGCGCAAAAATGCTCTTCATCGACAGGCCGCTTTCTAGAACACGTTTCACTCGCGTCCGAGCCTAGCCCACCGGCACGGTTGGCCGCCGCAGCTCGGGGTATCCGACCGTCAGCTCGCGAAGGTGGTGACCCGTGCGGACCATATCGACCGACATCCCGGCCAGACTCGATCGCCTGCCCTGGTCACGGTGGCATTGGATGATCGTGATCGGACTCGGATCGGTCTGGATCCTCGACGGGCTGGAAGTGACCGTCGTCGGCAGCGTGGCCGCCCGGCTGGCACAACCGGGAAGCGGCCTGGCCATCACGGCCGCACAGGTGTCCGGTGTCGCGGCGGCGATGTACGTGGCGGGCGCCGGCTCGGGCGCCCTCTTCTTCGGTTGGCTGACCGACAGGTTCGGCCGCAAGAAACTCTTCTTGATCACGCTGGCGGTCTACCTTTTCGCGACCGCCATGACGGCGTTGTCGTTCTCGATGTGGTGGTTCGTCCTGTTCCGCTTCCTCACCGGTTTCGGCATCGGCGGCGAATACGCGGCGATCAACTCCGCGATCGACGAGCTGATCCCCAAGCAGTACCGCGGCCGTATCGACATCGTCATCAACGGCACTTATTGGCTCGGCGCGGTCGGCGGCGCGTTGCTGTCCATCGTCGCGCTGAACACCGATCTGTTCCCGCCGAATGTGGGCTGGCGCTTGACCTTCGCGCTCGGCGCCGTGTTCGGCGTGATCATCTTGCTGGTGCGCAGGCATGTGCCGGAGAGCCCGCGCTGGCAGTTCATCCACGGTCACGAGGACGACGCGCAACGCTCGGTCACCGCGATCGAAGCGCGCGTGCGGGACGACACGGGCGCCTCGCTCGCCGACGTCTCCGAGCACCGGATCCGGATCAGGCAGCGGCGCAGCATCTCCTTCCGGGAGATCGGGGCGGTGATGGTGCGGCACTATCCGCGGCGCAGCGCGCTCGGGTTGGCGCTGTTCATCGGGCAGGCGTTCCTCTACAACGCCATCACGTTCAACTACGCGCTGATCCTGACCAGATCGTTCGGCATCCAGGACGACCGGGTGGGCTATTACTTCGCGATCCTCTGTTTCGGCAACTTCCTGGGACCGCTGCTGCTGGGCAGGCTGTTCGACACGATCGGGCGCAAGCCGATGATCTCGGGTAGTTACCTCGGTTCGGCGGTGCTGTTGCTGGGCACGGCATGGCTTTTCGCGGCGGGCTACCTGACCGCGACGACGCTCACCGCCTGCTGGACCGCGGTGCTGTTCGTCGCGTCGTGCGGCGCCAGCGCGGCGTATCTGACCGTCAGCGAGATCTTTCCGATGGAGACCCGCGCTATGGCCATCGCGTTCTTCTACGCGATCGGCACTGTCGCCGGCGGTGTCGCGGGACCGTTGGTGTTCGCCGGGCTGACCGCGGACGGCGAGCCGGGCAAGACAGCCCTGGCGTTCACCATCGGCGCGCTCGCCATGTTCGCGGCCGGTCTGGTGGAACTGGCCTATGGGGTGCGGGCCGAAGGGCGGTCGCTGGAGGAATTGGCCGAGCCGCTCAGCGCGACACCCGAGCGGTCGCGCGTCGAAGCCGGTCAGCCGCCGCCGAGCGGATAGGGACGACACCGCGGATCATCGCTCGCGGTGGCCCCGGCCGCAGCCGTAGCTCGATCATGTCGGCAGACCCAAAAGGCTTGCTGCTCACAGCGCTTGGCAACAATTGGCGGCCACCGACGCGGTGGCGGAAACGGTGCGGCGACCCTGCGAATCACAGGTCGGACCTGCTCGGAATTCGCGGGGCGGTCATGGGTGGAGTCATTCGCTACAGCCTCGGAAAGTCGAGCCAACTCGGAGCGAGTCTTCGGTTTCGCATGCCGCAAAATGCGGATGTCGCCGTAAACGCGCAGGGTTCGGTCGAATCGTCCCGGCCCGCCGTTTGCATCACAAGCGACATTCGTCATGCGAACAGCGATGTCATGGAAACTTCTGCGCAACCGGTATTCGGGCACGGTTTGTATAACCGCTGCACGCCCGCAATTACGCGCCGTCGGCGTACTGCCGGCCGGCGGCGGCAGGCCTTCCGCATCTCGTGGCGGATCCGACGAACCAGCGGCTCGTCAGTTGTGCCGCGGGTCGGCGGTCGAGGCGTGCGGCCGGGTGATCCGGCGATGCGCCATGACTTCGGCCCACCAACCGCTCAGCGGGCTGGGGTCGGGCCACACGATCCGATCTCGTTCTTCGTCGTCCGCGACGGGCGCTTCGGGTTTCTCGATCACGATGACGTTCCTCTGCGCTGGTGCACGTCGCCGTGCACATACTTGCGGAGAGCCCTCGTGTCGTGCGCGCCGGTAGTGTCGCGACAAAGCGCTTCGAATCGGCTGAACGTCGAGCAGCGCGGGTTCCTCGCCCCGTTTATCGGATGACCGCGCTGTCGATCCGATACATCCAACATTTACCACAGGAGACCTGAAACAAACGGTTTTTTCAGTGTACGATCCGGAAACCAATCGGTCGCTTGTTTATATTTTACGGCGCTGAACAGTGGAAATACCGGTTCGACCGGCTTTCTTACCCGAAACCGAAAAAGCGACGGGTGATGAAACACATGCCGCCTACTCCTCGCGGCTGCGGTCGCGACGGCGACGGTTGGCCCGGCCTCAGTGGGCGATGTTCGCACCACGCCCGCCGGGCCCGGAGGCTTTCGTAAATCCTTTGCCGCCAACCGTGTGACGGTCCGCCGCACGCGGAACGCGCCGCGCCGGCGCACCCGCGTCCGCTGATTCGGCTCGACACGCCCGGGTACCCGCCGAATGTGGTTCACCGAACCGAATCCGTCGGCACACACGACGAAGTCATCCGGGCGCCGAGGCCCACGCACCGGGTGGGCGCGGATGGCCGCGACAACCATCGGCGCGGGCGTTGGTGGCCGGGAAGACCTGGATGACGATGGCCGACCTCCGCCGGATAATCCGCAAACGCGGGCCTTTCGCATCGGTCTGCTTCGACAGTTCCCACGACACCGAAGACGCGGCGCGCGGCACCGAGCTGCGCTGGCGCTCGATCGACGCCGAACTCGACCGCAGCGGAGCCCGGCCCCGCATCCGGCGGCTGCTGGCGCAGGCGATCGAACTGCATCCGCCGGCGCGCGGGCGATGCGGCAGGCTGCTCATCGCCGATGAGACCGAGGTGCTGGCCGACGAACGCCTGCCGAGCCCGCCCGACATCGAGATAGTCCGGGTATCGTCCTTGCCCTACCTGTTGCCGCTGATCGAAGCGCAGGCGGAGAAAGTACCGCATGTCGTCGCCCTCGTGGGCCGGTTGGGCTCGGAGCTGTACGCACTCGACGGCCACGGCAGCGAAGCGACGCCGCCCCTCCGCGGCGCCGGCCATCCGGTGCTGGAGCCTCGGCGCGACCACTGGTCGCATCACACGATCCGGCGGTGGGTCGAGGACACGACGCGCCGCAACGTCCGCGAGTTCGCGGGCGAGCTGGACCGGCTCGCCGACACCGTGCACGCGGAAGTCGTCGTGCTCGCCGGAGAAGCCCTGGCTCGCGCGCAACTGCGGGCGGTGTTCGACGCGAAGGGCCGGGATGTCGTCGACGCCGAATCCGGCACCCTGACGCCGAGTTCGGATCCCGAAGCGCTCGACGTGGAAGTACGCGAGATCCTGCACCGGGTGGCGGCGCAGCGCCGCCGCCGGCTCCTCGACCGCTTCACCGCCGAGATCGAGCGCCCGGACGGCCTCGCAGTGGCCGGGCTGGCCGCGACCACCAGCGCGTTGCGCGCCGCCACCGTCGAGCGGCTGCTGCTCGACCGCATCGCGCTGGGCGACCGCTCGGTGCCGGCGGGATCCGCCCCAAACCCCCTGATCGGCCCGGCCACGAACGGCTCGGCCGGTGAGATGCGCCGCGCCGATGAGGCCCTTCCGGTCGCCGCGCTGTCTATCGGGGCCGAGATCGTCCTGGTCGACGCGGTGGCGGGCCTGCGCGACGGGGTCGGCGCCGTGCTGCGCGGCTCATAGCGCGCATCCGCGCCGGGTGCCCTTACGACTTCGGCACACGCTCGTGCAATGTGAGCAGCATATGGTCGAAAGCGGTCTGCACCGCCGGCGGAGCCGGGGGCAGGCGGTCGATCTCGGCGATGAGCTGGGCGGCGAGGTCACGCAGCTTGACGTTGGTCTCCTGCGAACGCCACTGCAACACGTGGAAGGCCTGGTCGGCGTTGATCCGGTAGACCCGCATCAACACACCTTTGGCCTGCTCGATCACCGCGCGCGCTTCGACGAGCCGCGGCAGCGTGTCGTCGAGCAGGTCCTGGCGTTCCTCGGCGATGGTTACCGTCAGGTCGACGTAGTAGCCCGCGGTGCCGACCACGGTGCCGTTCTTGTCGGTCATGATGTCGCCCAGCACGAGCACGTGGTGCGGTACTCCGGCGGTATCGATGATGCGATGACGGCTGCAGAACGGCTCGGCGTTACGCAGCGACTTCTCGATCGCCTCGGCGACATGATCCCGGTCCTCGGGGTGCTTGTGCGCGAGCAGCAGCTCGGTCGTCGGCGTCACCGTGTCGGGCTCGTAGCCATGCATCGCGGCGACTTCGTCCGACCACTCCCACCGCTGATCGGCGAACCAGAACCGGAAGCTTCCCGTGGCTTGCGGGGTCCCGGCACCGACCACCCGGGCTACCGCGCCTTCGACCGTGTCCACGATTCGGTCGCCCGATTCGTCCATCGCGTCAGTATGCTCCTGCCTGCAGCGTCTCACCGTGATCCCGGCGGTCGAGGCGGACGTCCCGACCGCACACCGCATGCGGTGACGACATCATCTTATTCCCGTCGAAACGGGTTCCCAGCTGCGGCGTCGGCCCGCACCGATCCGGTGCAGGCCGCTCCCCGGCGTCGTAGGAACCCGATCCGGAGCCACCCCCGATCGCGGACCGACGTGGCACCGGACCGATCCACCGCGAACGCTTCGCCGGCCGGATAGCCTTGGGATCGTGCCGGGGCAGGTGGAGTCTGCCCCGGCACACCCGTGCCGAGCGTTATTCAGCGTGCGCCAAGGCGACTCGCTGCTTCTCGGGATCGATATCGAGAATGCGCACCGTCAGAGTGGCACCGACCCGCGGTTCGGTGGACCACTCGGTTCGGTGCAGCAATCCGTGAATTCCCGGAGCGATCTCCAGGAACGCGCCGAACGGCACGATCCGCACGACGGTGGCCTCGAGAACTCCGCCCCGGGCGTGGGCCGCGACGAATTCCGGCCATCCGCGCTGCGGCGATTCCGAATGGGACATGTGTTCACCTCCTTCCGGCGTCCCTGTAGTGACATGGGATTTCGTGAAGAAGGCCGGCGGGCCCCTGGCCCGCCGAATGATCACTGCGCGGCCGGGTGACCGTTCTGTGCGCGGCGTGTCGCCGACCCGGCAGTCATGGCGACGACCATAACTCAGCACGACGCGGAGCGGCAAGATCACGAGGGATCCCCTCGGCGAGGCGAGCAACAGCCGCGCCCGCATCTCGTGTTCGACCGGTCCGGACCGTGATCAGCAGCCTCGGCGAGGGAATCAGCGGTTGATCTCCGCCCAGAAGGCACAATCGTGTCCGGCCGCGAAGTCCTCCGTCATGAAACTGCCGGTCGCCCGCATGAGCAGGGCGGGTCCATCGGCGCCGGTCGACTCCGGCCAGGGCTGCCATTCGGGCGAACCGGGCGCGTTCGGGTCACCGGTGTGGGCGAAGGTGGTCCACCATCGTTGCATTTGCACGGCGAAAGCGGCGGACGCACCGGTCCAGGGAATCGGCACGCCCATGAATCGGGTGAGCAAATAGTAGAGTTCGGCGGAGTGAAAGGCGCCGGGCAGAACCGGATTGGCGTCGCCGAGCGGCGCCTGGTCGAATTCGTACTGCCACAGCGGATGCCCGGCACCGCGCGCCGTTCGGCTGGTGGACAACGTGGGACACGCGAGCCCGCTGTCGGTGATCACCGCGCTCTGGGCGGCTGACGGTGAGGGAAATCGGTCCAGCGGATATCGGGCCAGGACTCGATCGGCGTCGACGCCGAAGGATTGGCGCACGAAACGTTCGTAGCTCGCCGCGTCCGGGATGTGGCCGCGGGCATAGTCGGTTTCGGCGATGATCAGCCCGCCTTCCGCGCTGGTGGTCCCGATCATGACCGGCGCCTTCCTGGCGTCCCCCACCAAGCCGGCGTCGAGTGTCCGGGTGATGACGACGCCGTCGATGCTCGGAAACCAGATCGGATTCTGGCCTTCGGATCGGGCGCTCGGCGAGTCCAGGAGTGTCGCTACGGGCAGTGCGCGCAGGCAGGCCAGCCGGGTTGCGGCGTCGCGGCAGCCGACGCTGTCCGCGTAGCGCTGCGAGCGCGCGAAAGCATCCTCCCGGTCGCTGGGGGCCAAGGGCGCTTGGGCGCAGGGACCGCTCTGGATGATCGCCTTGGCGAACAGCGCATCGGAACCGGGTGCGGCGAAGTGTGTGCAGACGCTCACGGCGCCCGCCGACTCACCGAAGATCGTGACATTGCCCGGATCACCACCGAAGACGTGCGCGTTGTCGCGCACCCAGCGCAGCGCGGCTTGCTGGTCCATGATGGCGACCGTTCCGGTGGCTCCGCCGGATTCGGCCGTCAGTTCGGGCAGCGCCAGGAAGCCGAACGGCCCGAGGCGGTAATTGGGGATGGCCACGATGACGTCGCCGTCGGCGGCCATCCGGGTGGGCCCGTCGTATTCGCTGTTGGAGCCGTCGAGATAGCCGCCACCGTGGAAGAACACCATGACGGGGAGCGGGCGGTCGCGGGCGCCGTCCGGCGCGTAGATGTCGATGGTCAGACAATCTTCGCCGGTAGAGCCGAGCGGCGGTATGCCGGGCAGGTATCCCGTCTGCGGACACTGCGGCCCGTGGTCGCGCGCAGGGCGCACACCGGGCCACGGCGATACGGGGCGTGGCGGCGCGAACCGCGCTTCGCCCCCGGTGGGCGCGGCGAACGGGATGCCCAGGTATTCGACGATCCCATCGACGGCGCGTCCGGAGATCCCGCCGCCGGTCACGAACACCTCCAGCGGCGCCGCCGCGACCACGGGCACCGGAGTCCCCGCGAACCACATACCGGCGGCGACCGTCAACGCGGTCGCGGTTCGCACGATCGAGCGAATCATGACGGTCCACTACCTCCGATGCGAGCGCTACGGTCGGCGGCGAGGCAGGCGGCCTCGTCCACCGCGGTAGCCGGCATCGATCGGCTCGGCGGCACGGTGCTGTCCGGGATGGGAGCAGACCGGTCGCACGCGGCATGAGCCGAATCGCCGCTGGAACCTTCACCTGGCAGTCACACGCCTACAGCGCCCGTCGACCCGCTCGGCAGACCCCGTCGACGGCGCTCCAACCCGCACCCGCGACAGCGGATACCGTGCCGGCCCTCATCGTCCGCCCGGCCCCCCGAAAGTCGCCGCTACCGACTCGAGCTGGAGCAATGGCACCTCGGCCGATGCTACAGCGGTCCGTAGCGCAGCGCGGTACCCGACGCAGACGTCCGGTCGCCGCAAAGCCAGGGGGCTCTACTCACGTCGGCCGGGCGGGCGATTCAGTACCACGGACGCTCGGCAGAACGCAGATCGACGGCCGTCGCCGAGGTCAGGGCGACGGCCAGGCAGCGCAACTCACCGGGAATCAGGATCGATCGGATCGCTCCCTGGAAACATTCGAGCACCGCGCCGTCGGACCACCGCACGTCATAGCGGTACCAGCACCGACCGGCGCCGCCCGCGCGCTGAACGTCCCGCTCGACCCGGACGGCCAGCTCGGCGAGCGCGGCACGAACCTGACTCGGCGCGCCGGTGCTGGCGATCTTCCACCACGGCCGATTGAAGTAACCTGGCTCGGAGATCTCGACCAGGTAGAGCAACGGCATCCCCACGACGTCGGAGGCGGTCATACCGCTCAGAGTGCCGCAAAACGGACTGGACGGACGGGTGAAACGCCGGGCGTCATCAATGCGATACCGACTGCGCCCGGCGCTGACCGTGTCACGAGCCGACGCGACCGAGCAGCCAGCTCGGACCGACCACCTCCGCACCGAAGGCCGCCACCCGGTCACGCAGTTCCCGGTCCGCCGTCACCACAGTGATCGGGCGGCTACCGTCCGCCCCGCGAGCCGCGGCCACCACACCGACGATGGCGTCGTCCCCGGAACCGTCCGCCCGCACCACCCGCAGGCCGCCGACCTCCGGATGCGTCGCATCGACCGCGGCCTTCGCCGCTCCCTCGAGCACCACGATCACCTCGGCGGATTCCGCCAGACGCGCCGGCAATCCGGTCATCCGTTCGAGCAAGCGCCGAGCGGCACCGGAGCGGTCGCGCCACCATCCGTCGGGCCGCGAACCGATGACATTCGCCGCGTCCACCACGATCAGCCGGGCATCGTCCGCCGCCACCCCTTCAGTCTCCTCCCACGCCCAGCACCGCTTCGGCGGCGGACTCGGCTTCCGTGGGCCGCGCCGCTCGCACAGCGGCGAGGGCGTTGATCCTGCCGTACCCGTACTTCTCGCTGTGCCCGTCGGCCCCATAGCCGCCGCCCTGCGGATCGATCTTGTCGCAGGCGCCTTTCAGCAGGTTCTTCGCCTCGTCCCAGGTCAGATCGGGATTCACCGACAACATCAGGGCCACCGTCCCGGCGGCGCCCGGACAAGCGCTGGACGTGCCGCCGAAGTCGTTGGTGTAGTCGCCCGCCGCATCGCCCGACGCCGCCGTGCCGGGGTTGTAGCCGTCCGCACCGTGCCGATCTACCGTCCAGATCCCCGGCGTCAGCGGGTCGGGATGCTCGAAGGCGCGGTACCCGATGTCGCTGCTGGGGAACGCGCACCAGACCGCTTTGCCGTAATCGCTGTAGACACTGTGCTTACCGGTGTCGTTGCAGGCCCCGACCGCGATGACCTTCGAGAAACTCGCGTAGCCGTCGTTGTCGACGGACTCGTTGCCGTTGCCCGCCGCGAACAGCACCACACAGCCCTTTCCGCCGCGGCCGCTGGTGACGGCGTGTTCGATCGCCAGTCTGGTGCTCGCGGGCAGCGCCACGACCCGGTTGTGCACGGGATCGCTCGGCTGGAACCATGCGCCGTCGGCCGGGCCCCAACTGCACGAGATGACGTCCGCACCGTGATCGGCGGCCCACTGGAAAGCGTCCGCCTCGGCGTGCGAACCGAGCCCGGAGGCGAGCCGGATCGGCATCAGCGCGGATTCCGGCGCCACTCCGGATGCTCCGGCCGTGCCGTTGGCGCACGCCACGCCCGCGCACGCGGTGCCGTGATTGTCACCGTTGTCGGGTCCGGTGCCGAAGCTGTCCTTCGGGCGCGGATCGCCGGTCTTCACGGTGACGTCCCGTGGCGCGACGATCTTGGCGGCACCGGCGAATTCGGGATGGTCGATGTCGACACCGTCGTCGATGATCGCGATCGTCACCCCGGCCCCGCGGGTGATCGCATGGGCGGCTTCCACTCCGGCGTGCGCGTCGATCGTGACACCGCCGATGGTGGTCTTCTTCAGATGCCACTGCTGGGGAAAGATCGTCTTCTTGGCGCGGCTGCGGATCAGCTCGGGATGGCAGTACTCGACGTCGTCGCGATTCAGCAGCGAGTTGGCGATGTCGAACACTTGCTGGCCGGTACCCTCCGGCGCCGCCGTGAAGTACGCGTTGGTGGCGTACGAAACCGTCTGCTTCACAGTCAGATTCGTCGCGCCCAGCACGGCGAGACAATGCTCGCGGTCGACGCGGTCGACGAACTTCACGAAGATGTTCTCGGTATAGAGCACCGGTTCCCCAGTGCCCGGATCCACCAGGACGTGCCCGGCGAACCGCACTTCCGGCGCGGCGTCGAGCACCGGCTTGCGCTCCTGAACCGACCTCGATCCCGCGGGCAGCCGGTAGACCTCGACCCCCGCCTCCGGGTAGGCCTGCACCAGTGTCGCGTCGTCTAGTTCAGCACCGAGGGGTGTGCGCACCGACCCCCATTGCCGCCGGATCCCGCGACCGCTGTGCGTGCGCACCACGATCAGATCGGGACTCTGCGCCAGCTCGAAACCAGGATCGTCCTTCGTGCCGAAATTCGCGATGGGCACCATGATCTCCTTCGCCGTGGGACCGGTGCACCAACTATGAACCACACCCCCGCCACCACGGAAATACCGAGTAGCGAGGCACTCCGGTGTAGGCGGCCCGGCGACAGTCCCACGGGCAGTTCGGGAATCAGAGAACAGCCATCGACCGAATCTTTCGCGGCGGAATGCACACCGTGCGCCGGTCGGTGTCCCGAATACGCGCAAGCGTGTGGTGGATCACTCTCCGCCCTCGTACGCCGGGCCGGTGCGATATCGTCTCAGCGCAGGCAGTCCATGTTCCGGGGTTCGGCGCTGCGGTGGATGCGCTACGGAGATGCCCGGTGCCCGTGTCGAATCCGCTCCCGCGAGGTCCTCGGTGTCGAACGGAGTCGAGGCGTTGCCGAGCGACCAGATGATCTTCTTGTTACTGGATCTCGTAGCGATCGTGGCCGCGGCGCGTCTGCTGGGATGGCTGGCGCAGAGGTTGGGCCAGCCTCCGGTGATCGGCGAGATCATGGCAGGCATACTCGCGGGCCCGACCGTACTCGGGGCGCACTTGTCCGAAACAGTCTTCCCGCACGACATCCGCTCGTATCTCACCGCATTCGCGAATGTCGGCGTGATGATCTTCATGTTCTCAGCGGGCCTCGAGATGGATCTCCGGTCTGTCGCCGGGCGGCGGCGGTCGGTCACGGCGATCGCACTGTCGGCCTACCTCACCCCGTTCGCGCTCGGTTCCGCCGTCGCGGTGTGGGCGCTGGCCCGGCACGACGGCGGCAACCGGTTGAACTTCGCACTCTTCATCGGTTGCGCGCTGGCCGTCACGGCGTTCCCGGTGCTGGCCCGGATCCTGCACGACCGCAAGCTGCTCGGCACCCGGCTGGGCCAGTCGGCCATGACCTGCGCCGCACTGGACGACGTTCTCGCCTGGTGTGTCTTGGCGGTGGTCATCGGCGTCGCCCGGCCGGGCCTCGGTCACCACTGGCGGTTGCTGTTGTTCGTTCCGCTGGTCGTGGTGTTGTGGTGGGCGGTGCGTCCCGCGCTGGATCGCCTCGCGGGCGCCGGATCCGAGAAGAACCCATCCACCATGGTCTTCATCGGCGTCTCGGGCGCTCTGCTGCTGGGTGCGACCACCGAATGGATCGGGTTGCACCTGATCTTCGGCGCGTTCCTGTTCGGGGTCGTCTTCCCTCGGCGGTTGCGAGCGGCCGTCGACAGCGGCGCCCAGCTCCTGAGCAGCATCTTCCTGCCCGCGTTCTTCGTGGTGGCGGGTCTCCAGGTCGATCTGGGCACCCTCGATCGCGCCGGTATCGGCGAGTTCGCCGCGATCATGTTCGCCGCGCTCGCGGGGAAGCTCGGCGGCACCTATGTGGCGGCTCGTTTCGGCCGCGCCGGCCGCACCGAATCCGCGGCCCTCGCGGCACTGATGAATACCCGCGGGTTGACGGAATTAGTGATCTTGAACGTGGGCCTGACGATCGGCGTCATCAACGAGCGGCTGTACTCGCTACTGGTCCTGATGGCATTGATCACCACGGCGATGACGGCGCCGTTGCTGAAACTCTTCGGTGTCCCGCGCGCACTGCACGACGGCGACCAGCCCGAGGAGACCGGGGAAGAACGGCGACGCACCGATTCCGCCGCACAGACCGAGACCGCGGTTCCCGGGCCTGGTTCCGCCGCGGGCTGATGATCCGGACGTGCGCGGAAGTTCGGTACGGAGCGCGCACCGCGGCCGTGGGCCTCGGGTAGTGCTCGCAGCGCCGGTTCCGGCGGCGGTGTTTCGTCGGACGCGTACCCGGGCATCACCACAGTCTCCGCAGGACGCACAGCCTCCAGCCCGGCGACAGTCATACACGACAACACCGGAACCGACGTCGGCGAGACCGCACACACCTCGAGGCAGTAGTTGGGGGCCGATCGTTGCGGTGATCGGTACTCGGACTACTACCCCGGGATTCCGGCGCGCACATAGCCTCGCTGGAGCATCCGAGCCGACTAGCCGAAAGAAGGAGTTCGATGTCCGATTTCGCGAGCTTCTCCAGCAGCAACGGGGGTTTTCGGAGTGTGGTCGTCACCGCTGTCGAGATGTCGACCGCGGTCGGCGCCGACACCGATGCGACGTGGAAGGGACTGCTCGCCGGAGAAACCGGGATCGCCAAAATGCGCGGTCCCGACTTCGAGCGCTCCGATGTCCCGGTCGACATCGGCGGCCAGTTCGAGCTCGATCCGACCGATGAGCTCAGCCGCGTGCAGAAGCGCCGCATGTCCTACATCCAGCAGGTCGCCTATGTCATGGGCCACCGGATCTGGGCGACCGCGGGCAGGCCGGAGGTCGACCCCGATCGGCTCGGCGTCTGCATCGGCACCGGTCTCGGTGGCGCTGACACGATCATCGAGTCCCACGACCTGATGCGGGAATCCGGCTATCGCAAGGTGTCTCCCTTCGCGGTGCCGATGGCCATGCCGAACGGCGCCGCCGCGGTGGTCGGGTTGGAGCTCGGTGCGCGAGCCTGCGTGCTCACGCCCGTGTCGGCATGCGCTTCCGGATGCGAGGCACTGGTACACGCGTGGCGGTCGATCATCCTCGGGGAAGCCGACATGATCGTGGCCGGCGGCGTGGAAAGCCGCATCAACGCCCTGGCGGTGGCCGGATTCGCGATGATGCGGGCGTTGAGCACCCGGGTCGACGAGCCCGAGCGCGCGTCACGCCCGTTCGACCGGGACCGCGACGGCTTCGTCTTCGGCGAAGCCGCCGCGCTGTTCGTGCTGGAGTCGGAGGATCACGCACGCGCGCGGGGTGCGAAACCCCTGGCCCGGCTGCTGGGCGCGGGCCTGACCGCCGACGGCTACCACATGGTCGCGCCCCATCCCGACGGCGCGGGAAACACTCGCGCGATGCGCCGCGCACTCGAGACGGCAGGCGTGAGCGGCACGGACATCGACCATGTCAACGCCCATGCCACCGCCACCTCGTTCGGCGACCTGGCCGAAGCCAGAGGGATCCGGGCGGCGGTAGGCGACCATCCCTCGGTCTACGCGCCCAAATCCGCGCTGGGACATTCCGTAGGCGCGGTCGGCGCGGTGGAAGCCGCCCTGACCGTGCTCAGCGTGCGCGACGGGGTGGTGCCACCCACGCTGAACCTCGACAACCGGGATCCCGAGATCGATCTCGACATCGTGCACGGCAGCGCACGCACCCAGACCATCGAATACGCGCTGAACAACTCGTACGGATTCGGCGGCCACAACGCGGCGGTCGTGTTCGGCCGCTGCTGAGCGGATCGACCCGCACCACTAGGCGTGGCGAGCCCGACTGCCGGAATCCGCTTCGCCGGCCCGGCCGCTCCCTGTGCCGCGGCGCGCTCGTCTTCCACGAGCGATCTCCGTCGCGAGCGCGTCGAGCGGCTGAGCGAACTGGCGCATCGGGTCCGCCAACCCGGTCAGCCAGGCCCGGGCCGCATCGACACCGGCCGGGTCCAGGGCATAGATCCGTCGCGTGCTCTCGGCTCGGACCCGCACCAGCCCCGCGTCGCGAAGCACCTTGAGGTGCTGGGAGACGCCCGGCTGAGAGATCGGCGTGCGCTGTTGTACGGCGGCGACCAGCGCGCCCGCGGGCTGCTCCGCGGCTGCCACCATTTCGAGGATGAACCGGCGGACCGGATCGCCGAGCGCCTCGAAAATCTTCGCCGGGGACCCATCCATCAGGCCTCGGAGCCGTCCTCGGGGGTAACCGTATAGAAGTCGATGGTCCGCAGCGCCGCCGAGTTCGCGGCCGCCGGGTCGTCTCCGTCACCGACGGCTGCCGCCGCCCAGCCGAGAGCCGCCGTCCGGACGAACGTCAGGCCCTCTGGCGTAGTCGGGAAGGCGAGCCCCTCGGCCGGATCCACCGGATCTCCGCTCGACAAGTGCAGCCCGAGACCCATGAGCGCCAGATCCCAACCCACGCCCACCGCGCCCGGTCCGTACTGCGCCCAGAATTCGGGGGCGATCGGCGCCTCGTGCAGCAACTCCAATTCGGTGCCGGCCGCGGTCGGCGTGAGAACAACCGTGAGCCAGGAAACCTGCGGTCCCATCTCCCAGGTCACGGCGAACCGCTCCGGCGCGTCGCACTGTTCGACGACACCGTTGGCGTTGCCGTGCAGCTGGTAGCGGCCGCCGACCCGTAGATCGCCGCTGATCGGCAGGAACCACCGCGGGATTCGCTCGCTATCGGTGAGCGCATCCCAGAGATCCGCTCGATCGGTCGGGTAGTCCCGCCGGGCGACAGCGATTCGGGTGGGTACGCCGTCGCGGGATCCGGTACGGACTTCGCGGGTCACCAGCCCGGCGATGGCGGCGGGATCGGTCAGCAGCGCCATAACAACCTCCTTTGATAAGACTAGACTTATATTAGCGCGGTACGGCGGGACCGCAAGACCGACGCAGCGCCGCCGCGCGGGACCGGACGCGCGCCGCTCGATCAGCCGTCCGCCGACAACCCTGCGATGGCGCGCAGCGCGGAGATCATTCCCGCGACCGGAATGCCGGGATCGATCGACCGGAACAGACCCAGCCCGACACCGAGGGCCAGCACGGCGACAGCGGCGTCGGCGCGAGGCATCGGGATATCGAGATCGTCGCTCGCCCGCAGAGCAGCGCCGACCATGCCCACGATGTTGTCGAGCCGGGTCGCCAGCTCGGCGCGCAGATGCTCGTCACGCCGCGCGTGCACACTGAACTCCAGTTCCAACTGCGTCCAGCCGGGCTCGCCGACCACCCGTTCGGCCCATTCGGTCATTCGCGTCAGCCGCTGGGCGGCCGTGGGCGCGGCGATGATCTCGGCGACCTCCGCCGCTCGCTCACCGTGAATTTCGTCCAGCACCGCCAGACACAAGTCGTCTTTGGTGCCGAAGTTCGAATAGACCGCGCCTTTGGTGAAACCGGCGGTTTTCGCGACCTTGTCCAGCGTCGTGGCCTGATAACCGTCCTGGAGAAAAAGCCGCTTGGCGGTCGCGATCAAAACGGCGCGCGTCCGCGCCTGGCGCTGCACTCGCGTCGGCCGTGAACGCTCCGCCCCCGCAGGCCGCCGACACTCATCGCCATTCCAGGACAATTTCGACCCCTTACAGATACTCTCAGTATCCGATTCTAGATGCCAGGGGTATCCCAATCGCAGGAAGGATCGCATCGTGAGGAGCCGAATACTCAGATTGGCCACAGCTTTGACGGGAACCCTCCTCGTGGTCGGGGGTGGGGCGGTCGCCGCCCCACACGCATGGACGGAACCGGCCGGGGAATCCGTGGCCGGCGACGATTTCTACATCCCGCCCGCGACACTCGCGGGCGCACCGGGCTCCATCATCCGCACCGAAGGTTCGCGGCTGGCGATCTCGGTCCCGGGGCAGCCGGGGCAGATCCCCGCGACGTCGACGCGCATCATGTACACCAGCAGCGATACCCACGGTGCGCGCACCGCGGTGACGGGGACCTATCTGGAGCCGTCCCAGCCGTGGACCGGGCCGGGCGAACGACCGCTGGTCTCCTACGCGGTCGGCACCAAGGGACAAGGCGATCAGTGCGCGCCGTCGAAATTGCTGGCGCAATTCATCCAATACCAGCCTCCGTTCGACGTGATCGTCGAATACGACGTACTGGCGATCTACACGCTGCTGGCCCGCGGCATGTCGGTGGTGGTGACCGACTACCACGGTCTGGGTACACCGGATGTGCACGACTATCTCAACCGCAAATCTCAGGCCTACGCGGTCCTCGACGCCGCGCGCGCGGCGCTGCAATTGCCGGGCACCAGCCTCAATCCCGGCTCGCCCGTCGTTCTGTACGGATACTCCCAGGGTGGCATGGCCTCCGCGGGCGCGGCCGAACTGCAGCCGAGCTACGCCTCCGACCTGAACGTGCGGGGCGCCTACGTCGGCGGGCCGGTGGTGGACGACGAGTACTTCATCGCCTTCAACGACGGACGAGCCCCACTCGGACCGGCCTTCGCGTGGATCCTCAACGGCATCGCCGCCGATTATCCCGAAACCCGGCCGGTGCTCGACGCCGAACTCAACGACACCGGTAAGGCGATCATGCGCGAGTCGATGGACAAGTGCGCCGTGCCGCTCGGACTGGCCCAGCAGTTCCCGAACACCTCGCAGTGGACCACCAGCGGGCAGCCACTGAACGCGGTGATCGATCAGTCCCCGGTGTTGAAGGCGGCGTTCAACGACCAGCGGGTCGGCACGCTGACCCCGGGAGTGCCCGTCCTCATCGCCTCCAACCAGGCCGACGAGGGCGCGCCGTACGTGCCCGTCCGGGAACTGGCCAGCAGCTGGTGCGGCGGCGGCGCGCCGATCCAACTGGACGCGAATGCCGAGATACCCAGCGTCATCACCGGATTGCGGGTTACCCACGTGCTGACATTCTTCCCGTCACTCGGCGCCTCGCAGGACTGGATGAACGAACGACTCGCGGGCCAGCCCACTGCCTCCAACTGCGGGGCGCTGCCCTGATTTGCGAAAGCACGACACACTCGGATACCTTCGGTATCTGACTTGCAGGGCCGGCACAGCGGTTGTGCTCGTAGTGCCGTGAGCTTCATGCACGATGGTCGGCCGCGGCCCGGTTTCACGACCGAGCCGCGGCCGACCTGCCTGCCCGGAGAAGCGCGGATGTTCGTGCGCTGGGCGGGCTGCACTCCCCAGATCTCCCAGTGCCCCGGATCTCGATTCCGGCGCACGATTTGCAGGACGTTTGCTTCTTAATCGCTGGTCAGCTGGGTCGAATTCGGGACAGAAAGGTTCGAATGTCGGAGTTGGCTCACCCCCGCCGGCCTGAGCCACTCAGGAGTGCACACCGGTGACATTCGGACATCCGGCAGGAATCGACCCGTACCCGGCGCGGCAACTCCGACTGTCCGACGACCGGATGTCGAAACTTCGCTGCCCAAATCGGCACGGCCTCCAGGCTTCCGACGTCGCTGTGACACAAACGCGCACCGGTCCCGATCCCGGCCACACCACGCCGAATCGAACGGGCAACGCGCTCAGGATTCGCCTCGCACACCTGCCGGCCGATCGATCGTCGGATCGCGTTCATACGCCGGGGATTACCCGCTCAGACGACGGTTTCCACAGTTCACTACCACTCAGCGAACTTCCAGTTATCCTGGATTGGCGCGCATGGTTCAGGTGTTGTCCGCAGTCGGAACTGTCGGTTGAGTGTCGTCCTCACGGATCGGCGAGATGACTATGACGATCTTCGAGCACACGCGAGCCCGCGACCCCAAGCGCTACCTGTGGATTCTGGGTTTGATCGCCCCGGGTTGCGCGCTGCTACCTTCCACACTGGTTGCACACACCGGACTGGAAGTGTTCTGGTGGATCGGCCCGATCATCGTGCTGGGGGTGATCCCCTTGCTGGATTGGGTCATCGGCGACGACGGAAGCAACCCTCGCGACGAAGACTACGAGGCGCTGACCAACGATCGCTATTACCGGTGGTGCACCTTCCTGTTCCTGCCGATGCAATTCGTCGGCCTGCTGATCGCCGGCTACATGTGGGCCAGCCACGAGCTGAGTTTGGCCGACAAACTCGGCTTGGCGGTCACCCTCGGCTTCGTCTCGGGTATCGGCATCAACGCCGCACACGAACTCGGCCACCGCGTCGAACATCTCGAACGGTGGCTGGCCAAGATCGCGCTCGCCCAGTCCGGATACGGGCACTTCTTCGTCGAGCACAACCGCGGCCACCACGTCCGCGTGGCCACGCCCGAGGACCCGGCCAGCGCTCGCTTCGGTGAATCGCTGTGGCAATTCCTACCGCGCACCATGGTGGGCGGATTCCGGTCGGCGCTGGAGTTGGAACGCACGCGCCTGGCCCGTAACGGCAAACGCTGGTTCAGCCCCGGCAATCATCTCCTGCAGGCCTGGACGATGAGCGCGGTGCTGTTCGGCGGCCTGATCGTGACCTTCGGCCCCGCAATCACGCCATACCTCGTTATCCAAGCGCTGATCGGCGCGGGTCTGCTGGAAACCGTCAACTACGTCGAACACTACGGGCTGCTGCGCGTCCGCCGCCCCGACGGCCGTTACGCTCGCTGCTCGCCGCGCGACAGCTGGAACAGCGACCGCCTGGTCACCAACATCTTCCTGTTCCACCTCCAGCGCCACAGCGACCACCACGCCAACCCCGGCCGCCGGTACCAGACCCTGCGCAGCAGCGATGTGGCGCCCCAGCTGCCCGCGGGCTACGCCACCATGGTGGTGCTCGCCGCGATCCCGCCGCTGTGGCGTACGGTCATGGACCGTCGCGTCCTCGACCACTACCACGGCGACATGACGCTCATCAACCTCAAGCTCCGCAGACGCCGGTTGGCGTTGCCCATCCGGCGTCCGCGCGACGACGTCCAATGGGCCGCGGACCCCGGCACACCCGACATGAGTCCGTCGAGCGGCGACGACGACCTGTTCTCGACCGGAGCGACTCGCTGACACGGCCGTCCGGCGGACGAGGCCAGAAGTCGAAGAACTCCCTGTGGCGGTCCACCGGAAGGTGCTCCAGTGCTCCGATGCACACGACGCGGTCGGCGCGGCGGTCGAAATCCTCCCAGCCCTGCACGCGCACCGCGCCGTACGGGCGGCCGCGGATCAGCCGGTCGACGAGCATGTCCCGCACATACCGGTACTGGTTACGGCTCGCGCCTCGACCGTCGGCGCGCATGTCGGGCCACGTCCGCCCAGCCGCAGCTGGGCACCGCGCGCGCTCGTACCAGCCCGTGTCTCAATAGTGGGGAGCTGTCGCACCGGCGCCGGAATCACCGCTGCTCGCCAGGGCACGGGCGAGCCTTCGCCGAAAGCTCTTCCGCAACGCGACGCGGGATCCTCCGGCGCTGAACCCGACCGCGGACACCAGTCGATCCCTGGCGTTGGATCACCGACGACGCGTGCGCCGCGGACGCCGGGCGTCAACCGCGGAGACGTTCGAACTCCGTCGCACAGTGGGCGGAGAAGATTGTTACTGCGTCGCCGTTGTCGCGGACGAGTTCACGTAGCCGCTCCTGGTTTTCGATCCGCGACTGCCGCCGAGTGTCGACATACCACTGAAAGAGACGCGCACCCAAGGGCATCGACTGCTGCGCACGCATCTGCCCGTGGTAGGTGTATGCGTCACCGGCGTGCAACAGCCAGCCGTCTCCGGTGTCGACGGCGACACCGACGTGACCGCGTGTGTGTCCGGCCAGTGGAATCACGAGTATTTCTGCGGGCAGCCCCCGCAGTGCACGCACCGCCTGGAAACCGAACCAGTGCTCCGCGTCGCTGTCGGATTCGTCGTACACCGACCACGCGGGCCCGTGCTCGAATTGCACCGGCCGATACCGCAACTTCTCGCGCCGACCGAACGGCCCGGCGACGGCGTCGAGTTCCGCGCGGTGCACATGCACGGTGGCCTGCGGAAAATCGGCGAGGCCACCGGCGTGATCGAGATCGAGGTGCGTCACGATGATGTCCCGGACGTCGTCGCGGGAGAAACCGAGCGCTTCGATCTGCCGGGCGATCGGCTGGTCGAGCACCGGATTCGATTGCCGGATGAGTTCACGCCCCACCCAGACATCCGGCCGGGCCAGCGCCTGCTCGCCGTAACCCGTGTCGACCAGGACCAGCCCAGCGGAGTGCTCGATCACCAAGCAATGAGACGCTCCGGCGGCCGCACGCCGAAACCCCGGCCGGCCGTCGAACAAACGGCCTCCGAAGGGACGAGTTCCGCCGGCATCGAGATGATGGACACGCACCAGTCCGCTCCTATCCGCGCCGCCCGGCCAGCCACGCTACACGTCGATGCCGCTGGACGCGACAGCTGCCGGTCGGATGCGGAATGCGAAGTGCGCGAGCGCATTCAACCTGCAAGGCTCGCGGCGCGAGTCGGAGGCACTCCCCGCCGCGGGATCGGTCGGGCGATGCGTTGTAGCCCAGGTACGAGGACGGCGCACCTGCTCCCCGGCTACCCCACCAGGCGGGTCGATGCCCCGGAATCGCGCTGAGCGCAACCCGTGTCCGACGATCATGCGCCTCGCTAACGTTCTCTCGTCGGACGCTGTTGTGGAGGAGTGCGCGGTGACCACTGAGTCGATTGTCGACGTCGATACCTCGCTGCACCCGCTCGACGACCCGGTGCGGGCGTCGCTGCGTGGTGCGCACCACCGGTTCGCCAGCTGGGTGGGACGGATCGGCCGCTACGACCCTGAGGTCGCCAGGTTCGTCGGCCACCCGCCGAGGCTGGACGAACAAGACTGGACCGACCTGGCCACGCTGCTCGGACCGGGCGCCAGCACCGCGTTGCGCGGCTTCGGCCACGAGCCGCCCGACGGCTGGACGGTGCTGAACCACCTGGACTCGGTGCAGATGGACGGCACCGCGCTGGACGTCGCCCATGACCCGGAACTGGAGGTGCTCACCGCGGCGGACGTGCCCGAGATCCTCGCGCTGATCGCTCGCACCCAACCCGGCCCGTATGCGCCGCGGACCATCGAAATGGGCACCTATCTGGGTCTGCGGGTCGACGGCGAACTGGTGGCGATGGCTGGGGAGCGGCTGCACCCGCCGGGATGGACCGAGATCAGCGCCGTATGCACCGATCCCGAATTCCGCGGCCATGGCTTCGCCACCCGCCTGGTTCGCGCGGTCGGCGCGGGCATCCGCGCGCGTGGTGAGACACCGTTCCTGCACGCCCGCGCCGACAATACCGCGGCGATCCGCTTGTACGCGACGCTCGGTTTCACGCTGCGCAAACGTTCGAACTTGACGGTCGTGCAGGTGCCATCGCAGTCGTCGCCGGAGGGCGACTCGCTTTGACGTATGTCCGCGCCGACCGACATCGTTGCACACGCGACCGATTTCGAGTTCATGGGCTGGGATCCGCGGTGCCTGCGATCCCGCCCGCACGTTCGCCCAATGGGCGGTAGACCACGTGGACGACTGCCGCCGACCGCACGCCCCTCCCCCATCGGCGATCCACCCCCGTCAACCCAACACTTCAACCCACTCTGACCAGGCGATTAGCACCCCTCCAGCCTGGTGCGGTAATCTCTTCGAGCGCCCGCACAGCGGACGCGACGGGCTGTGGCGCAGTTTGGTAGCGCACTTGACTGGGGGTCAAGTGGTCGCAGGTTCAAATCCTGTCAGCCCGACCAGCGCGGCCTTACCTGAACCAGTGACTGAAAAGACACTGGCAAGGGTAAGGCCCGAGTCGTTTCCGGGGGCATTTCCCTCGTTGACCTGCTGCTCAGCGGTTGGATCTGAGGCAGGTGGTAGCTTCCGCCGTTTCGCCCTGTTCGATCTGTCCCCGGATTCATGCTCGGCTCGTCCGACAGCCAACTGGATACCGACCGGAGCGGTACCCGTGCGGTGTCGGTAGGCCCGGTGAGCATCGTGCAGTTCGGTGAAGAGTGGCGTCTTCTCGTCCGCAGCCACGTCGGGGTCGTCCAGGTAGAACCGCTCGAAGAATGTTTCGTTGAGCAGGCGACGGATCGCGTCCGTGCCGCCCAGGTACAGCTGGCGGGGATTGGCGACCAGACGGAGCGCGTCCCGCAGCATCCCAACACCAAGACTCAGTTCTGCCGCCGTGTTGGTCAGTCCCGCTTGGATACGGGCGCGCTGGATGGTGATCTCCTGAATCTTCGCCTTGATCTTGCCTGTCGGCATGGTGTCGTCGGCGAGAGCGGCAACCAGACGGTCTTCCTGTTGATCCAGCTTCTTCAGCTGCCGCTGTAAGGCGGCGTGGCGTTCCTTCACACCGGCGGATTCATCGGCCAGAGTTTCGTCCAGGAGGCTACAAAGCTCACGCACGAAGTCGTCCGGCAGGCACAGGGTTTCGTAGTGGTCGATGATGGCCTGCTCGACCAATTCGACGCGAAGATGCGGCAGATTGCAAAGCCCATCCTCCCGGCCGCGGCAGACGAAGTATTGGTACTTGATGCCGCCGCGCCCGGTGACCTCAGCGAAGATCAGGCGGCTGGTCCGGCCGTGCTGGTGGCACCGATCGCAGAACAGGAAGCCTTTGAGGTAGTGGTGGTGTACCCGATCCCGCTGGCCTCGGCCGCTGCGGGCCTTCATCACTTCCTGCACCTGCTCGAACAACTCTGGCGTAATGATCGGCTCATGCCGGCCGGGATAGATGTCGCCCTTGTAGACGACGAACCCGACGTAGTACGGATCGCTGAGCATGTCATGCAGCTTGCTGCCTGATACGGGCTGCTCCGGGTAGCGTTTCGTCGGTCTGGTGGTAAGGCCCAGATCGGCCATAGTGGCCTCAAGCCTTTCGATCGGGTACTTGCCCGTGGCATACAGCTCGAACGCCTTGCGCACCAACGGTGCCCGCTTCGCATCAACCGCAATAGAGTTGACCAGCGTGCCTTCGTGATCCACCCGCACGTTCAGGTAGCCCAGCCGGGCGCGGGAAATGGTGCCACCGAGATCAACCGCCTTGCGCCGCAACTTCTCCTGGATATCCAGGCCCTGAATCTTGTTGGTAAAGTGATTCATCACGTCGACCATGCCCTCGATGGCTTCGGCATACGGTCCTTCGCCGAAGTCCTCCTTGGCACTGATCAGGCGGATACTCATTTTTTTGAGCTGGTAGTCCACGATGGCTGCTTCGTAGCGGTTGCGGAAGATCCGCGAGCGCATGTAGACGATCACATAGTCGATGTCAGGGTTGGTCCGTACGAACGTCAGCAGCTCCTGGAATACGGGCCGCTCGTCGATCGTCAGTTTCCCGGCCGAGTACCCCGGTTCGATGAAGACCTTTACTACGTCAGCATTCAGCTTCTCCGACTTGTCTTCTGACACGGCACGCTGGGTGCCAATGGAGAGGCCGTCAGGATCTATATCGACAGCCGTTGTAAGCTGGTCTTTGGTGGAGACGCGAAGGAGGAGGATAGATTTCTTACGTGCGCCCGGAACGGTGAGATCTTCCGGTGGGGTACTGCTCTTTCTCAATCGTGGCTCCTGGTGGTCGAGGCGGTGATGGCAAGGCGATCGACAAACCGTCTGGGCTGCGGAGCAAGGGCATCACGTAGTGATATCCATTGCCACAGCACGGGATTCGGCTCGTGGTGGTGACCATTTTTGACGGTGAATCTGACGGCTAAAGTGCCGAAAATGTGGACGTTTGTTCGTGCTCGGAGTTGGTGAATAACTGGGGTAAGGGCGGGGTCTGAGGCAAGAGGGGCAAAAGATGGTATACTTCCACCGAATTTGACTTTTGATGACATTTCAACAGATTGAAATGATGTCGATCCTGCAACGAAATGCTGGTTTGACGGTGAATCTTGACGGCTAATCGCACCGTCACCTTCATGCAATAGCGCACGCTCCAGCCGAGTCAGGCCATGTATCTGCGTTTCAAGGTCGCCATGCTCGTAGACATCCTGAGTGATCGCGAGCCGGGCATGGCCAAGTATCATTTGGATATCTTTGTCGGGAACTCTAAAATTCTTGAGGATGGTTGCAGCCGAGTGCCGGAATCCATGCAACTTCGTACGTCGAAGACCAGCTTTTCTTGCAAGCTTATGGAATAGGCTTGCAAAGTTACTAGCCTTCATAGGCTCTCCGCTTTCGGTCCGGAATACTAGATTCCAATCATCTACCGGTCGAATACCGAGATCGGCAATGGCGTTCCGGTAGTCGATCAACGCTTGCCGAATCGGCGCGAGAAGCGGGAGATCCCGTTTGCTTCGTTTGGTTTTCAGTGGCCCTGTTTGCAACCTGTTGCGCACAGACAAAAGTTGCTGACGGACACGGACTACTCCATGATCCCAGTCGATGTCTGACCAACGTAGACCAAGAATTTCGCCTTCCCTCATACCGTATAGAGACAGCATGAGGAAAGCCGGATACAGCCGTTCAGTGCGATTCGACTTCAGGAAGTGGCTTACCTCATCAGCTCTCCACGGTGTGAACGCTTTCGGTTCGTATTGCCCGATACTTAACAGTCTTGCAACATTGCGTGCTACAAGATCTTCGCGCATCGCGTGGGTCAGCATCGACATGAGCACCGTCTTAACGTGAACGGCCCTTGATGTAGTCATACCCCTGGTCAGTTGCTCATCCATTACTTTCTGGAGGCCGGAAACACTCAGGTGCGTCAGCGATTGTGAGCCGAATAATGGCTCTACATAGAGGTGGGCGATGCTCTCGTAAACCGCAACGGTTGATGGCCGCAACTTTTTCGGCGCAACTTCGGCGAGGTAGTAATCCAGATACTCGCGAACTGTCCACGAACGTTCAGGAGCAGGTATACCTCGCTCAACATCGGCCACCCGAACCGTCAGCTTGTCGCTGACTTCCTTGGCGGTCTTTCCGTAGATCCGGATTCGCCGCGAGGCACCACTAGCCGTCGGCAGATATACCGCGCCTTCCCATCGGCCATCCTTGCGCCTATAGACGCTGCCTCCACCCCTGACGCGGCGGCTCATAACAATTGTCCTCCGCTTAAGGGCAGTGAGTTCACATAGCGGTGTAGCTCGCTGCTCGGAATGAACCGCCGACGACCGATCTTGACGGATAGCAGCTGCCGTCGATGGATCAGGTCATAGATACTCCACCGACTAATACGCAATTGGTTCGCCGATTCAGGCACAGTCAACAGCGGACCTTGAGAACTCGACCGGTTCACATCACCAGTTTGGGATGGGCTGTCTATTTGATCGATCAGCCACTTCTTGCTTATTGGCTCGCCATCGGCTATCCGTATGGCAACCCCAGCCAATAGCCGGAGCATCTGACTGGCCTCAACCACTTTGTCTTTTTTTGTGTTCATTTTCACCTCCCTTCTCGCACACTCGATGCCAGTTCACCGCTAACTCACTTTTTAATTCCCGCCTTTCCGTATTCTGACCGCAGAATAACTCGCCTAGTTGTGAAAATCAATAAATGAAACGATAAATTCAGGTTAAATTAGAAGTGTGCAATCGATGTGCATTTTGCATCCTTAAACCATTTTCTAGAAGGGCACCGAAGCCCGGCAGGCAGGAGGAAAATGGCGGTGACCATTTACGCTCCCGACCTGCCGAACCTTCGATTTCCCTCACGGCTGAGCCATCGGAATCGTCAGAACCTTGGTGCTCAGAAATCGAGCATCATGGCCTGAAGAAAGTGCCTGGCTCAGTCCGTCGACGGATCAGCGGTGCGCCGTCCACGCTTCTGGGATGAAGCCGGCGGTTCCGTGCTGCTGGGTTCGCTCGCCTCGGGGGTTGTCGCGGGCTTGGAACGTCGCAGCCGGTTGATCGCATCTCGTCGGATTGCTGCTTCGCGCTCGATCTCGGCTATCGCTTCTTCTGCGCGCTCCGCAAGGTCGGCCTCCTCTCGTGCTTTCTCGATGTGATTCAGCACGGCTTGCAGATGTTCGTCTGCCAGCGTGTGGCCGCGGAGTTGAGCGATCAGACTCAGTTCCGCATGGATGTCCGGGTCTACCCGGATAGCCATGGTCTTGCGTTGGGAGTCGTTGTCCGGCATGGACATGGCAGCTACCTCCTCGGTAGGTGCGACTGGTGAGTGCCGGTATGGCGCTCGAACGACCAGCCGCATTCCACCGACGAGGACGACTCCGTTACCTGCCCACGGGGCCAGCCCGAACCGTGATCCTGGTGTTCATGCGGCTTCTCTCGATCGGAAGCTCCGATCCGAGGGCACCGGGTAGCCGGGAATCTCGATGTCCGAGTCGATTTCGTTTCCCCATGCGTCCCACCCCGGTTGGTGGCGTCGAGCGAACAGCTCCAGATATGGCCCGCTGCTGATTCTTTCGATGATCGCGAACTGTTCTTCCGGCTTGTGGCTGTGCTCCTGAACCGGGGCGATGAACCAGGTGGGTTGCGCCCGGAAGTTGACCGACGCTCGCCCCCGCGTGCCGAACAGCACATGTTCGGTCATGTTGCGGAGGTACTGGCCGAGTTGTAGGCGCGGTTTCATCCAAGTGAGCGGCGACCGGTAGGTGAAGCCCCATGCCTCCATCACCTCGAAGCCGTGCCGCAAGGTGGCGTTGGTGACCCACAGCCAGAGATGTGCATCCGCGTCGGCCAACTCATCGACCGGCAGTGCCTTGATCTGCTCCACCGTCATCAACGGATAGTGCTCGCTGGCGCCGTAGTGGCCTCGTTGGAGCACATCCCACGGTGGATCGACCAGAATCGTCTTGTAGCGCCGAAGCGGTGCGGGTCGGGTCATAGATCACCCCCTTTCTGAACGAGTTCGATGAGCTGGTCCGGCGAGATGACGCGGAACAATTCGGCGGGCAGACGGGTATCGCGTTCGATCCGCTCGCGCAGTTCGCTGCGTCGCTGTTCGGCGGTGACAGTCCGGGCAGCAGTCATGCACCACACGATCAGCGGGAAGGAACCGCCGCTCTTTTCCTGCTCAAAGCCGGTGCTGCGGTATTTCTCGTATTCCCGAGATTTCTTGACCAGCGTCGGGATGCTCTCGCTGCCCATGTCGCGCTCCAGAAACCAGGTACTCACCAACTCGCCGCCCACCGATCCGGCGGTTTCCAAGTACAGATCCGGCCGCAGTGTCAGCAGCGCACCGCCGAGCCCCTGGTAAGTGCGCCACGCCGCCGTTTCCACATCCGCGCGAAGCACTTCCAGCCTGCCGTGGAGTTGAGCTGTGAGCAGTGTGATGCGGCTTTCGGCCACGGCCAGCGTGTGATCGAGAAAGGTTCGACTCGGTGTGGTGTAGCGCCGCCGCACCGTGCGGCCGGATTCAGCTCGCAGCAGTTTGTCACCGATGACGTCGACGTAGTGCACCAGGCCACTCGATCCGGCCCGCAGTCCGCCGATGCGCCGTTCGAGGGTGCCGAGTACTCGCCACTGCCGTAGCCGGGCCAGTGCCCGCTGGGTAATTCGTAGTCCAGAACTCGGGCTGAGTTCGTGGAAGTGCAGATCGTGCAGCTGCCGAACGGTCAGGAACCGGTACTCGTCCACGGAGCGTAAAACCGCCCAGTCTCGCTCGCTCAGTGCCGCGCCGATCGCCGCCGCATCATGACGGATACGAATCGGCCTGCTGGGGCCGTGGGGACGAGGGGATGATGAAGAAAAACCAGCATCAGTCGTTGCACGAACGCGGACCGATTCGCCACCCACCGGCGAGGATGCACGGCTGGAAGACAACGCGAAGTGATCACCGATGTGGTGAGCGAGATGATCGCGTCGCAGCAGCGGGCAGACGGCGGCTGGGTCCATCCCGCACCCCGATTCGGCTGGGCAGGTTCCGGCGGTGAGTTGGCAGGACTCGGTCATGACCGCCTCCGCCGCTGATGCGTTCGGTTACCCCGTCCATCCGCGCCCAGATCGTCCAACAGACGTGAGAATCCAGCCTCGATCTCCTGAATCGGTCGACCGTAGCGTTCCCGGCTGAGTCGGCGGATTGCCTCTGGATCGCTCGTTACCGGAGGTGGTGCCTGTGTCACCCCGGACACCCAGGGCTGCAAGGTGTTGTTACGGACGAGGCGGGCGTAGACGTGATGCGCGGGCAGTGCCGTGAAATCCTCTGGCGTCAGAACGGATTGCCCGGCAGCCGTCGCCTTCGCATCGTCTGCGCTGAGAGCGAAGGCGACACGATTTCTCGCGTTGTTCCGGAAGGCATTGAGCATCTGGGCAGGCAGCTGTTTCTCATACTGATGCGCCAGATGAAACCCAGCGTGGAGGCTGCGTGACAGTGCCAGCGCTTCGTCCAAATCTGTTGGCAAATTGAGGAATTCCTGCACCTCGTCGATGTAGATCATGGTGGGTATCCGTAGCCCTTCGGGCACGCTGACCCGCTCCAAGATCGCTTGCCAAAGGTCGTAGAGCACCACGGCCGCGAGCAGTTGCGACGCTTCCGGCCCGATGATGCCCTTCTGGAGCGGCACCAGCAGGATCTTGCGGTCATTCAACACTTGACGAGTATTGAATCGGGGCCGCTGCTGGGCCAGTACCGCCCGAAGGTGCCGATCCAGAAGGGGGCGAATCTTATTACTCAGCGGTGCAACAACATTCGCGGCAGCCTCGGGCGTCATACCCTCATACCACTGCCAGAACGGCCCGCTGGAAAACGGATCATCACGCACCGCGGCCTGCACCAACGGGCGCCGGAACGCTGGGTTGGTCAGGATCAAGGGCAGCATGATCAGGCTGGCGTCCGGCCGACGCACCAGCACTTTCAGGCTATTACGCAAAATGTCGGCGCTCCGCGGGCCGAGCGATTCCCCATAGAGGGAACGAAAGGTGCCGAACATGCTGTCCGCGATGACATCCGGCGACAGGTGCTCCCGGCCACTGCCGGTTGAACGATCCAGTGGATTCAACCCGACAGGTGCGTCACTGAGTGGGTCAATGATCACTACGTCATCACGGCGTGACGCTGGAATCCGTTCCAGGACATCGTCAATCAGGTTTTTGGGCTCGATCACCACTACCGGCAGATTGGCCTCCATATCGGCCACGATCAGATTCTCTAGCAGCGTTGATTTTCCGGTGCCGGTCGGTCCGTTGATGACTGTATGTTTGAGCGAATCGACTGTGTTGTAACCGATCGTCCCTGACGAACCCGGCGCGTTAGCCAAGGCGATGATTCGCTCTCCACTCTGCACTGCCGCGGTCGGTCGAATCGGTCGGGGATGCGACGACGGCACACCGGGCAGCGAGACGTCATCCTTCTCCCGGATCGGCCAGGCCACCAGCAGCGTAATCTCCGGGACGCTCAGATGTGGGGCGGGAACGAACGAAGACCAGAAGGATGTACGCGGACGGTTCAGGCGGTCAACCGAGTCGGTTTGAAGGCGCAGCTGCACCCCGGATGAGTTCACCGTGGCCAGGGCTGACGCGAGGTTCAGCAGCAGGGATTTCCGACGGCCGGCCGCAGGCGCCGACACGCCGATCCGTACCGTCGCGGAGAAACCGTGCTGGCCCAACTTGCGCGTTGCCGCCTGGGTCGCACCTGGACGGTCGTCGGTTTGGATGCCGATGAGTACCTTCGACAGCACGCTTTGGCTGGTGTCGTGACGTTCCGTCGAGGGCAGCGAAGGCTGGCGGCCGTGCCCCAACACGATCTGGATAACCAGCTCCTCCCCCTCGGCCACCGCCGTCAGGGCAGACAAGATCGAACGTTCGGCAGCAAGCCGGTCGGCCGCTTCTAGCGGCCAGTCCGTGGCGGACAGTCCCAATCGCCGCGAGGCTCGTACAGGTGACCGACCCTCCTGCGGTGCGTCGGTCACCATGCTGCCGGGTACCAACTGCTCGATGCTGTGACGAAGTGTCTCGGCGTAACGGCGCTGGGTGCCGATCAGGAAGCGGATGCCCTCCTGATCGGCGCGGGCTTCGACGATGACCTTCGGGCGATGGTGCTGGGCGGCCCAATGCCGCAGCAGTCCTGCCGCCGCGGCTTCCGTCAACGGACTCGGCCAGAACACGTACTGCCACAGGATGGTTGTTGGGGTGATCGGTAGAGGGAGCTGCTCATTCGTCATCGGCAATCTCCTGCTGAGCTGCTTGAGCAGTAGGGGTGGTGTCGGTTTCGGCGGTGGGCGACGCCTTCGTGTTGCCGGTCGGTTGGATGGCATCATCAGCCGACGCGTCCGCGAGCGCCGCTGCAATCGCGGCTCGGCCCAGCAGACGAAGATCCGGTGCCGTCTTCCGGACACTGCGCACCGTGATGCGACGCTCCTGGCCCTTCGGCCGATTCGGCCGGTTACGTCCCTTTTCCGGCCTCCGGTAGTTGAATTTGTTGTTCTTCGACATACTTCACCCCTTCGTAGAATTACCTTTGATGATTTCGCGGCCATGACGAGCAGTGGCGCGAGTCGCGCCCACCCTGTCTGTCACTGCCGCTCTCTTCCACTATGTGGATGAGAAATTAACTGACAATTAAATGAGAGAATTTCGCAACACCGAAGCGAACAGTACGACTACAGGCTTTAGAACATCGGCTACCAGCGTTCTCGCAGTGTCCGAATCACAACGACCGCCAGCCAGACCAATACGCCACCGCCGACAATGAGGATCAACGGCCAGAGAATTGTCTGCACCAGGTAGACCGCAACGTACAGCGCGATAGCCGCGCCCAGCACCTTCAGGCATACCCCGACCAGGCGGTCAATGAGTCCAGGCTGTTCGTGGCCGCTCATGCCTGCCACCTGCGCACCCACGCCAGTACCTCATCGGCAAGGACGATGAGGAGGGTAGACACCTTTGTTGCCGTTCTCGGTGCCATTTCGGAATGCACCTCGTTCATATCGACAATCTCATGCAGTACGGCAACGAGCTTTGCCACCGTCGACTCCGCCAGGTGGCGTGTGACATCGGGATTGTCACCTTCGGGAATACCGCCGTCGAATTCCCAGGGCAGCGGATCAGGTTTCGATTCATGCCGACCCGAGTTAAATGTATCGCTCATATCTGAACGGCTCCTTAAATGTTGTGCCTACTGGTGCTGCCGCCTGTTTTTGGCATGACGGCAGCACCGCAGGAATTGCTAGAAGTGAAATTTGGGAACGGAACTGATCAGGCTGCTGCGTCGGTGATGCCGCCAGCCGTGGCCTGATCCGCCACCGCCGCGCCTGCAATCGCGGGCGTGGGCAGTCCGTTCGGGGCGGGGTGAGCCGAGCTGCCCGCTGGCCCGCTGCCGCCGGCCTCGGCTACATCCCGCCGCACGGCCAACCCTTCGAGTCGCGCCACCAGCTCGTCCAGCACTGACGTATCCACCAGCGTGGCGGGAGCGAACAACCCGAACGAATCCCGCTGGGCCGGGAGGAATTCCACGCCCCAGCCGCATCCCTGGTGCAGGGAGCGGGCGGTAGCGCGCAGCTGATCCGCTCCTGCAATGGGCCGGGCCATCTTCAGTTTCGTCAACGTCCGCACCTGCTGTCCCTTGGCGATGAGCAGGTCAATCCGGTTCGCGAGTTCATCCCGCTTCCGTTCCAGCCGTTCCCGCTGTTTCCGTATGGGTCGCAGTTGCCGCGACAGGTGCGACAGTTCATCGGTCAGCACCGAACCATCGCGGAAGACCGCCACGGCCACCACAAGACTCAGCACCGCTACCACGCAGGCGAAGAACAGACCCAGGATCACCGCGCCGGGCACGCCAACCTCAGCGGCCAAGGATTCCCGGATCACCCGAAAGCCCATCACGACGCTGGCGCCGATGCCGATCAATGCAGCAGCGACGATCAGCAGCCGCGGCACCAGACCACCGCGCCCCTTCGGCAGATTCGGCTGCCCTTGGGCATCCTTGGTACCGCGCAGATCGAAGCCCACGACATGAAGCGCCAAAGCCAAGCCCGCAGTGGCGAGCAGTCCGAAGACGATAGACGTGATGGCGGGCAGGAGCGATCGTCCTTCTGCTACTTGGTCCCATGCCACGTTGAACATGTCCCCGGCGAACAACGTGAACACCGGCAGGTCGACGATCGGAACCAGCAGCGCAGCCAGGCGGATGGCCTTCGGCACCCGCCGATGCTTCAAACTGCCGGAGACGGTGTCTTTCCTGATCTGCGTATCCACGGCGGACTGGCGTTGTTCGCCCTCCGTGGCCGTCAGCAGCTCGTCATGGGCACCCGTGATGGGCCGGGTTGCCAAACGGGCCATGTCGGCCTCCACGACGGCGATAGTGCCCCTCAGTTGCACCGCCCGCTGAATGAGCGTGCCGAGACGGGCCACACCCTCATCCCGACTTGTGGTGGCGGCCTGGATGCCTTCGCTGGTGACTTCGGCCTCCAGGTAGCTCACGCGATCGGCGGAGCGAGACTTGTTGATCCGCAGCTGTTCCCGGAACAACGCCCACACGATCGGGGCAGCTTGTCTCCGGGACAACGACCGGCCGCGTAGTGCGGTCCGCACGTCCGCTTTGGATACCTGGGGCGGGTTGTACGCCGGGGATGGCGGTGACGAGCTGGCCGTTCTGGGTGTTGACCGGGCTCTCCGGTTCAAGGGACGAGCCATAGGAACTCCTTCGGTGTTGATGGGGAGGAGGTGGAAGTGGAGGAATAGTGGTGCAGTCCGGCAGCAGTGGTGGCACCTGGGCTAGCGATAAGCCCTGTGGCGCAGAGGAATACAGCGGTGCTCAGGGTGAAATACGAGCCGTGTGTGTCACTGCCACAGCGTCACTTCCACCCGCCGGTTCAGCACGGCCGCCGACTCGATGAACTGACCATCGGGCGTCAGGTTGGGAATGACCGGCTCGTCCGCCCCGCGGCCAACCACCTGGCCCAGCAGGCTCGGTGGTAGGCCCAGGGTGACAAGCTGCGATGCCACAGCATCGGCCCGCCGGCCAGACAGGTTGCTGCTGTCGCGGCCGTCGAGTGTCGTGCAAGCGATGTGCCCGATCACATCCACTTGCCGCACTCGGCAGCGTCTGGCGGATTCCACCAGGGGGCGCAGCACTTCATCGGCCGAGGCTGACAACGCGGCACTGTCCGGAGCGAAATGCAGGATTTGATCATCCAGCTGGGTGTAGCGCGGGCATCCGTCGGCGTCGGTGTAGACAGCTGGCACTGGCACGATCGGTACGGACAGGGTTGCCCGCGGTGGTGCCGCCACCGGTTCGGATTCGGCGATGTCGCAGCGAGCGGCACCAGCCTTCTTGCAGATCTGCATCCACAGGTCTTCCAGCAACCGACGCCCGTAGGCAGGCAGCCGAGGCTGTACGCTGCCGCCGGTCACGCCGAGGCCGGCGAAGGTGACATGGTGGCCGGTCAGATGCAGGCGTCCCTGGCGCTGGACGGAATCCGCTACTTGGACGGGGTCGAAGTTCCAGCCAAGAACAGTGAAATCTACCGGGGCAACCGTGCTCAGGCCGGAGGACACCACCACAATGCGAGAGCCGGGATACTGGCTGGCGGCGTCGAGCGGCCCAGCCACATCCAACCCGGGTGCCGGGGCCTGAAGGGCGGCGAGATCCTGTCTCAGGGTCGCGATGTTCTCGCGGATCTTGCGATCCTTGGCACTACCGTGTTCGACGTCCTTGCCGCGCAGGGGCGTCAAGTCTCTCTCGATGACTGGACCGTCGACCGAAGTGACGATGCGGACGATGGCGTCGCCGGGCTTCGTGGCCAGGTTGGCGTAGGAGATGAGTTCTGCCTCAAGAGGTTTGGGGATGGTCGGAAGGGGTTCTGCCGAGGTTGCCGGAGCAACGATGACGATGGGGGCAGGCGTCGGGGTGGGATCTGCACCGCAGGCGGTGAGGCCGGATACAGCGGCCAGGGTTGCCGCGCTGGCGATAAGGCCGGTGATGTGGCGGTGCAGGCGGTGGCTGCGTCTGGTGGTGGGTGGAGACATGGTTTCCTTCAGAAAGTTCAAATGGGGATGGGGTGGGCACCAGGCGACGAGCCTGGCGCCCCCCGGAACGGCTTGAAGTCGGAGCTACTCGTGCGGCCAGTGGATGAACCAGCCGATGTGGGCCTTGGTCAGGAGTTCGCCGAGGCGCTTCGTGTGGCTCACGGCGAAGGGGGCCACTTCTTCGCATTCGGACAGGACCGAATCCAGATCCCGGCGCAACTCCTTGAGACGGGAATGGGCGAAGGCGAAGATTTCGCTCGCCACCTTCACGTCATCACTCTCCGGAACGACCGGATACAGCGACTCGGCCATATCCAGGCCGGTGGTTTCGGGGGTCATTTTGGTACCCACGGATGGGCACCTCCTTACATGGTTCATGGGCAGGTTCCCGAAATGGTTTATGAGGTTCACACTGTGGAGTTGTGCAAGGAACGTGTGCTGCGCCAATAGCGGAGCGCCGGGGTCAGATTCGAAGCTGAACCTGATACATCCACAATGCCAAGACGTCCCCGGTGTGCGATACGACATCCCCGCCACGTACCCCGCCAATTGAAGTGGCGGGGTACTCCGTTGCCCGACATTCCCGCCATGCGACTTGCTCAACGGAAGCTAGGCAGAAATTATTTGAATTTCCATATAATTTGTGCTTATATATGTTCAGCGTATTAGATATGTCAGAGCAATTTCCACCAACACCGCCGCTGCCTGAACGTGAACTACCCGAGCGAGCACCTCCGGGAGTTGATTTGTCTTCGCTTACGGCGGAGCAGATCGTCTATTTCCACACCGTGACAGACGTCATCGCCAGTCTTCCCGATGAAGATCCAATGCATTCGAAGATTTATGATTTGGGTGCGGACGGTATTGCATCAGATATGCAGCACGGTCTTACTGCTTTAGTATATAAAGACACGGAAAAGGCGCGGGAAGTTCTGTATAGCATGGCGAGTGACGAAACTTCGCCTCTGCAAGATCTAAAACAGGAATTAAGCACCTACCAACTGAAAGATCTTCTTAGAGTAGAGCATGCAAACGGCGATAACGAGCATATATTGATTACCGCAGGCCATTTGTTGAGAATAATGCGCAACCATCACAATAATCCCGCCGACCGATTAGGCGATGTGTCAGAGATTGTATATAACATTGCCCATAGCGAATGGGTGCGCCCTGACATTCGTGACTGGTTCTTACATGACTATCGGTCGCTCGGCTACGAAGAGTAGGCTAATCGGCATTCGTCCTCATTCTAGCTATCCGGACAAGCTGCGAGCCCGTACGATGCCCTCATGTACATCGATTCGGCCGACGACCCGGTGGCCACGCTGACCAAGGAGATCGGAAAGCTGCCAGCAGATCGTAAGGCGGCCCAAGAGCTATTTCAAGATCGCATATTTGAGACTGGCGATACTTCTGATCCCGACAATCTACGCCACCTGACCGAAGTCGTTGAGTATCTTCGCCCCGACCTATGGGGTCCGGGGCAATATTATGACGCTATAATAGCGGTGTTACGGAAAGCGGCTGGAGATGAGTTCGACGGAAGCCTCTGCACCGATCCCAATGAGCCGAGTCTGGGTGAAACACAAGCCACCTGGAGACAAATATTGTGGCTTAGACTGAACCTCCAAAAAGAAGATTTAGGGGGCGCTATTGATGGCAAAAAGAAGGCGGAATACCTCAATATTAAGTCGTCCGACTTCTGTGCGAAGATTGATGGCAAAGCACCGTCGCTGCGTAGCGTGCAGCGATACGTCGAGAAAGCTCGACCGCATCTAGCCACCCGGCTGCTCGAATTGTTGGCAGAAGAAAAGCTCAAGCGCGCATGGGAAGAATCTTCCAGTAATGCCGCAGATCCGCTCGCGCCGACCGAGCTTGTACCAGTAGAGTTGCCGTTTTTCCAGCGCTTCGAGGAGCAGGACCGATTAAGGCGCTGGATCAATGGCAAGGGTCGGGTTCTCCTAATAGCGGGTGATAGCGGCAACGGAAAATCCTCCATCGCGATCGAGACACTCAAAGAGCAGCCTGAATCGAAGATCTTTAAGAAGGTGGCGGTGGATGCTTCTTCTGAATATGCTCTTCTAAACTCGATGAGTCAGTACCTGGCATCATCTAAGATCGACATGGCAACTACTACCAAGAAATTTGCGGAGTTTCTTCAATCACTGTCACCCCTATCTGTGCTGCTGATTGACAACGCTTCCGACTGGTTGTCCATAAGAGAGCTTGTACTAGCAAGTCACCGAACGATAGTGACTGCCGAGGAACGGATTATCCCTAAGAATATTACACACTCAGAAATACAAGTCGATCCACCAACCTCGGATGTGGCGGTCCAAATAGTAAAGTCATTCCGATCGGCCGCGACCGAGGAGGAAGCGCAGCGCTTCGCTGCCGCTGTCGGGCGAAAGCCTCGGATTATCGTGGACTGTCTTGGCATGTTCTCGGAAGCAGAAATGTCTCTCGATGAGATGAGCGAATGCGTCGAAATTGAGGCGGTAAGGCTCTTGGAGACCGCAGGAACGGATGAGCGATCTGTTCATAAACTGTACCAACGCTATTTTTCTCGCATCGAGAACGAAAACGCGGTTGTTACTCTATGCCTAGCTACACTTGCCCATCTGGACCAGACAACTATTTCTAGAGCGGTCGTCGCTGATATCGTCGCAAGTTTGGTGCAGAAAAGATGCATGGAACCGCTTAGCGCATCATTCATTATCGTTGCGATGCGCATCCTCCAATCCCGGTTTCTTGTCAAGGTAAATCCGGAAGACATCGTCGTTCACGGCGTTACGCTTCGACTTTTTCGGGAAGTTGGCAAGAAATACCGCTGGGACGTCTACGTCGCTGGTATTGACGCGTACGTGCAGCAACGCGAATCCCGTGAACCGCCAAACTATCTTCGCTTGCCACATCGAATGGTTGCTGCGAGTGCTGCATGGTCGCCGGTCTTACTGCGCGTAGTGACTTCTATACACGCCGACGAATTCCGACGATTCGATGATGGGCTCTTGAATATCGCTGCGGCCGACTTACGGTACGGGTTGAATCAACGCGGCGATGCGCTTCATTATATAGCCCTGGTTCTTTTCATGGCTCGCTACGATGACGCTATATTGCAATGCTTCCATCCACTGGAACGGTCGGCGTGGGGTTTCGATCTGTATCGTTCCGGAGAGATGTCACGGCAGAGTGCCATTAATAATGGGACCAGGATTCGCCATACCCGTACCACGATTGTTGCCAATCATGTAGAGTCGAAGTACCTGTCTTGTAGCGCAGCATACGACTATAAAGGCTACATAGCATGGCAGGATATATATTGTGAACAAGTGGCACAGAGGCCGGACGTGACAGAATACGATGTGTATGTGCTCATGATGGCACGCGCCTTCGCCTATAAACAGCTTGGACACCTCCGGATCGCCGAGGGAATATTTGAGCGCATGCTGGATCGGCACGACTTGACAACCGCTGAAAAGCTTGAGATTGCCCGTAATGGCATGGAGTGTGCGGCCCTTCTCGGTGACGGCAAACGCGCTGATAAGTGGAGAAACGTTGCGACAGCGGAGCTAGATTATCTGGTTCCTCGTATGACGATACCAGCTGAAGCGAATTTCGTTCTGACGCGAGCCTGGATGTACTGGTTACTGATCCCTGATGGCATTGAAAACGCGGTAGTCGCACGCAACAACTTCATTTCGGGCGCGGTAATGTTGATGAGCTCCGGCTCTAGGCGGGAATCTTTAGAATTATATGCGGAAGCCCTAGCTGTTGAAGAATGGCTCAAGCTGCACACCGGGAGAGAAGAGGACGAGCTCGCTCGGTTTCTTGGTTATGGGGATCTCACGAAATTCCTAGAGACCACGAACGACAACCCGCATGTCGTAAATAGAATAGAGCTGCTGCATTTGACTGGGTCGATACTGCGTGACAATTTCAATGCTTCGTCAGTCGAGGCTGTAAGGCGTATTTTCTTCTCGGCCCAGGATGTATATCAAGATGAACGTACCGCGAACAACGCAGCTCTCGTCTTAACATACTTGCATGATAAGCTTGGGCTTGCGCGTGATGAAGCGATAGTTGATGAACTGTACAGAAAGTTTCTCAATCGGATCGATCGCGTCGATTTGATTGACATGGATCAACCGAGGTCTAGATTTGTTGCAATGATTGACGAGGAGTTGATTAATGACCCAGCATCGCTCTTAGTGTCCGCACAATGACGATGAACGAATCTCGCATTGCAACGCAGTAGCGCCTCTGTCTTTCGATGGCCGATCTAAGTCACGGTAGATTATCGCCACGCCTTCTTCACACCCAAGGCGGCCGACGTATCGGCGTCGCCCGCAGCGGAGGCCGGATGTCCTGCAACCGCGGCAAAACCGCCGTGTCCTCATCCTCCCGCCACCATCGTCCAGCTTTGCCCTTGGCCAGCACCTGTTCTATCGGGTGGGTTGCAGCCTCCATCTCGGATTGCGGATCATCCGAATAGCCCCCGCACGCTTGATCTTCCATCCACTCCTCCGGCGCCGATGCCGGCGGCCTCGGCAGCCAGGAACCGTCATCGCCGTTGCCGTCGCCTGAAGCGTCAGTCGAATCCGTAGCGTCACTGTGACGCCGCATGAACGCGACAGTGTGACGGTTCTCCGTCCGAACCGACTGCCACCACCGACCAACCCGGAAGCTCAGCACCGCCGTGAAGAACACCGAAGCAGGCCACAGGATCATGACGAGGGAGGCCGACATTCCACTCAGCAGTCGTCTTCGCTCATAAGCAACAGATACGCGGCCTCCAAGTGCACGATGCACTCGTCCGGATGGTGAAACCGGTGGATGTACCGAAGCTCTCGGGCACGTTCGACGGTTAGCTCCATCAAGGACACCTGGCACATGAACTCGGCCAGCTTGCCGTCAGCTTGCACAAAGGTCCTGTGCCGCCCGGGATGTGACGACATGTTCGGCTCCTTCCTGTGGCGCTCACTCCCACAGCTCCGCGCAAGGCAACAGAGGCAACCCATCAGGAACGTTGTCGTCGATGGTCACCACCAGCTGCAGGTCGGCGTAGCCGCTGCTGGTCAGCTCGTTCGCCACGCTTTGGGCTTGCTCGGCGCTCGCCTGGTAGTCGAGCGTGAGGGCACCGCTTTCGATGTGAATGTGACGCGGCCTGCTGCTCATTCCGGTTGCCTCCCTTGCGGTTTGGCCGTTGTCCGGCGGGCTGGTGCGGTCCAGAATTCGCGTAACCCCTGGTCAGGGGCTATACCGCGTTGGCTCGCCGCGTTATGCGTCCGGCGTATAGGCCGGACGTCACGAAGGGATTAGGCTCGGCGTGAGTCACCCCGAAGTTCGGTAAAAGTCCAGGTCAGCGATATAATCCAGGTGAAAGGGAATGCGCCCGTATGAGCGTCACGACTGAATCCAGTCACGAAACCAAGCCCCAGCGTCACAAGGTCACCGGCGATGTCCATCTGCTGCTGCGCCGCGGCAACGAGGTGCTGTTCGGTCAACGTCAGAACACCGGATTCGAAGATGGGGCATGGCATTTGCCCTCGGGCCACCTTGAGGCCGGCGAATCCGTCATCGACGCTCTGATCCGTGAAGCCGAAGAAGAGATCGGCGTGACGATCGCTCCGGCTGATGTGCAGTTCAGCCACATCATGCACAACTCGTCCTCGGGCGGCCGGATGGCGTTCTTCTTCACCGTGCGCAGCTGGCAGGGTGAACCCACCAACCTGGAGCCGGACAAGTGCAGCGCGCTTGAGTGGTTCGCGGCAGATGCCCTGCCCGACCATATGATTGACTACTGCAGCACAGCCATGCAGCACATCGCCAAGAGCACACCTTTCTCGGTCTACGGCTGGTAGTCGTGATGGCGGCATGTGCTGACGGCCCGATCGTCTGTGTTTCATACCTTGCCCTGGCCGAACTTTGGAGCGTGCCGCTGTTTCCGGTTGCCAACCACGGTGCCGAGGTACGGGCCACCGAGCAGTCCATCGCTGCCGATGGTCCGATGGCCGCGGCGGCGCTAGCGGCATTGGATGCGCCAACCACTCTCGTAGCCAACGATATTGGTGACGATGAGGACGGCCGGATTGTCCGAACCTGGCTGCGGCGCCGCAATGTTACGGCGACCGCCGTGTCCCATCCCGGAGTCGTCACGCCATGGATCGTGGTGATTGCTGATCAGCACCACACCCGGACCTGGTTCGCGCATCTGCCGGGGGTGGTAAAGCAGCTCGCCGCTGTCGACCTGTCACCGATCGCCACGGCATCGTTCGTGTACCTCGATGCCTACCAGCTCATCGAGACAGCGGCGGTGCGAGTGATTGAAGCGGCGCGTGCGGCGCAGGTGCCGGTGCTCGTTAACCTCGGCGGATCGCCGCTGTCGGATGGGATTCGGTCCGCGGCGGCCGGCTACGAAAAGCTGCTCGTGCAAACCAACGTCGATGACAGCGTCCACGCCGAAGCGTTCACCGTCGCCCGATCACTGCTGGCGGAAAGCAACGCGGCCTGGGCGGTAGTGACGGCTGGAGCCTATGGTGCGGTAGCTGTGAGCCGCACGGACGAAGTTGCCGCGCCTGCCTTTCCGGTGACGGTGCGGCATACCCATTGCGCTGGCGCCGCGTTCTCAGGCGGGCTGCTCTATGGCCTGCGGGAGGGGTGGTCGATGGCGAGCAGTATGGTGCTCGGGTCGGCGAGTGGGGCACTGCGGTGCGCACGACACCACAGTGCCCCACTGCCGACGCTGGCGGAGCTGGAGGCCGTCGTCGCTGGCGGTGGTCTCCAGCGTCAGCAGTCACGCTACGCTAGCTAATCCGATGCATGTCATGACCGCACTCGCCCGTGAGGCGCGACATGTCGCAGCCGCGTAGGCAGTGATACATCCGGTCCACCCGAGCCGGTTCGCCAGCGCCGTGGCCTTCGATGGGGCTATCGACGTAGCGGACCGGCCCATTGCAGTATTTGCACTTCTTCGTGCTCTGTGTGCTCACGGGCAGAGCGTAATCCGAGGGACCGACAGTCGATCTTGATCGTTTGCGCAGTTCAGAACAGTTTCCACTCGTCCAGTTGCCCGATCAGCCAGTCGAGGCGTTCGGGCGTCATCCGCTTCCGTTCGGCGTCTTCTTCGGTTTCCTGCCTGGCCCCGTACTGCCACCAGGCTTCGTTCGTCAGGCGGTCCATCACCAGGAAGCGATCCTTGACAGCCGGGCCACGGATGACCAACGAGGCGGTGTAGGGCTCGGCTACCACGGCGTGCACCATCGAGTGGTGCAAGGCGTAGCTGGAGCCGACGAGTTCCTCCCGTGCCTGGAGCACCGGCAGTTTGGCCGGATCGACATGCTCATCCACTTCAGCGTTGCCGAACAGGTAGTGCCGGTACTGGCCGCGCAGGATGCGGCTGGCGTAGCTCCACCGGTGATTGTGTGGCCGGTCGAAGTAGCCGGGCAGGAAGATGTGCAATCGAACGCGGAAGCCGGCCTCGGCGTCATCGTGCAGCACCAGCTTGTCCAGGATGTCGTAGTGCTCGCACAGGGTGAACAACTCCGGCCTGGTGGGCAGGACGGTGATTCGACCGCGCACGATGCTGGGGTCCTCGACCAAGATGTCGAGTACTTCGATGCAGGCGGTTTCGACGGCGTCGATGTCGTTCCAATCCAGGTCGCGAAGCTTCTCGACCAGGGTGTCCATGGCGTCCATCAGGCAGACTCGCTTTCGGGTTTGGCGCTGGATTTCCACAACCGGCAGACCGGCACGATGTCGTCGTAGGCAGCACAAGACGCTTTGCCCATCACCAGTTCCTCGGCCGGGCAGCCACCCTGACAGGCACTGGCTTTGCAGCCGCCGCAAGAGCTTTCGGCCAGCGCGCTGGTGAACAGGTCGAACTCATTAACCCCGTGGTTCAGTTGCACCTGACCGTCGACCATCTGGGCGAAGTGCAGCTCGGTGTCGAACAGGTAGGAGCAGACGTAGCAGCGTCCGTCCGGGAAGATCGAGATGCGATCCAGGGTCCGGCCGATGCACCCCTGGTAGCCCTCGGCGGCGTAGCGCTCCATTTGGTCACGCCGGGCATAGGTCGGCTGGTACCACACCCGCGTTTTGTACTGCGGTGCGACAACGTTCAGGTCGTCACAGAACTCGACCCACTCCCGCGGGTTCATGGCCATCTCCGAGTTGCCGTGCCCGGTGCCGATGGTCGAGAAGACATGGAACTTCACCAGGCTGACCCCGAGCTGATCGGCAATGTCGAGCAGTTGCAGCACGTCCTGCTCGTTTGCCTTGTTCACCGTGCAGATGATGCGGGTGTCGAAACCGCGGCGGGTCAGTTCGGCGGTGGTTTCCAGCGCCTGGGTGAAGGTCCCCGCACCACGGATCGCATCGTGGCTGTCGCCGCTACCCCCGTCCAAACTGACTTGGATGTAGGCGAAATCCTCGGGTTCGAGCTTGCGGAACTTCTTGAGCGCGGGCTTCTGGGCGTTGGTCGTGGTGATGACGTGCTTGTAGCCCAATTTCCGACTGAGACGAATCGCCTCGCAGTAGTGCGGGTGCAGCGTCGGCTCGCCACCGAGGATGGTCAGCTTGTCACCGCCCATCCGCCGCCAAGTGGTCAGGGTGTCCACAATCTGCGGCAAGGGCATCTTGAGCGCGCGGTCCAGCCGCTCACCCATGTAGCAGTGCTCGCAGCGCAATTGGCACGCTTCGGTGATGTAGAGGTAGACGTTGCGGAACCGGCCGTACGCGACGCGGTCAATCCGGTCCGGTTCAGGAACGTCGGCACCACGGGGCATGCGGGCATGGCCATAGCGGTCGCCGTTGGCTCGCAGGCCAGGGGTAGGCAGATCAACGGTTGTCATCGTGGTGCACTCCGGAAATAAGCAGCGGGGCAAGCAGATTCGCCGCCCCGTCGATGGTGTTGGTGGTGTCGAGCTGGGTGAGGGTGACATCGGCACGGGCGAAGCCATCGCGGATGCCGACTGCCGCCTGGTGGTAGCGCTGCATACGCGCTTTGAACAGCCGCGGTGAATCGCCGCGTCGGGGATGCAGCAGGCCCCCGCACCGGCCGCACTGCCACGGGTCGGCATCACTCGGGATCGCCGGCAAGCGGGGATCGTTAATCGGGTCACGCTCGCAGCGATGGCAGACCTTCCGGTTCCGGGCGCGCTGCCGGAGCGTCTTGACGTCGGTCACCACTTCGATGGCTTCGATGTGGCAGGGCGTCAGCGACGACAGGATCGCCAGCAGCTGATCAACCTGCGCCGCGGAACCGGGAAAATTGTCGAGCAGCACTGCCTGAACCGTCGGGTCCGCATTGACGGTCTCGAAGTAGGAGCGGAGTGCTGCGGCGACGGTGTAGTCGTCGATCCACCCCAACTGCTCCGGCGTAACCGCCGTTGCGGCCAGCACCTCCTGCGAGACATGCTCCCGCAGTCGGAACACCCGGCGCCCAGGTGCCGATCCGAGCTGCATCGTCAGCGTCGTTTTGCCCGCTGCTGGCGGACCAAAGATGGGAACTACTAGGGACAACGCCACGGCCTACCCCTTTCCTCGGCAAGGTTTTCGTGACCCGCCCAAGGGTCGGTTTCTGGGGTGAAAAGGGCCACGACAAGGGGGTATTCGGGGTATGTATGAAACGTATAGCGTCGCCTGTCAAGCGCTGGTAGGGTCACGCGACCAAGGCGAAACGGCGAGAAGACCCAGGAAAACCCGGGAGCGGCCATCATGACGCGGGGACCCCAGACAGAGCGGTACTGCGCTCGTTGTGGGAGCAGGCTCAATCGGTACAATCTTGAATCGCGTTGCGCGCCATGCGAAATCGCGCTCCGGAATGAACGACAGCAGCCGTCGCCGGTACCACCAGCCTTCTGGCAAACCGATCAGATGCGCGATGCGCTCGCCACTTGGCACATGGGCCGGGTGATCTTCGCCTACCGCACGCACCCATTTCACCATCGGCCCTTGCCGCAGGAGCTGGTTGCCACCTGGCTTGGCCTCACCCAGGCCCAACTCAGCCGTATCGAGAAGGGGCCAGCACCCGAGCAACTGTCGAAACTGATCCGTTGGGCGGAGGCGCTGGAAGTGCCGCCCGAGCTGCTTTGGTTCAAGCTGCCAGCAAAGTCCGGCGCTACGCTCGGTGATGTGAAACGCCAGGAATTTGTTCGCGCCGCGCTGGGCGTCACTGCGGCGGTCGCGACCAAACAGCCGCTACTGGATTTGCTGGCCCAGCTTGAACCAACGCCTGTCCCGTCGACGGTCGGCCTGGCAGAAATCGAGCAGGTGCGAACTGCCGCGCGCGAGTTCAGCTCCTGGGATCACACCTACGGCGGTGGCCTGGTTCGAGAAGCGGTCTCGGCCCAGCTGCGCTATGCCGTGAACTTGCTGGGTGCCAGTTGTGCCGAGAAGCACCGCATGGACCTGCACAGCGCGGTCGGGTTCCTCGGACATACGGCCGGGTTCATGGCCTTCGATGCCTACTCGCACGCTGATGCCCGCAGCATGTTTCAGCTCGGGCTGACCTGCGCCGAAGAGGTCGGCAACTGGCACCTTCGAGGCAAGGTGTTGTCGTCAATGGCTCGTCAGGCCATCTGGTGCGGGCACCCCGACGATGGGCTCACCTTCATCGAACTGGCTATGGTCCGGGCTGATCGACTGACGGCGACGGAGCGGGCCATGCTGCACGCGGCAAGAGCCCGAGCGCTGGCCAAACTGCACCGCACCGACGAAGCCGTGCGAGCGGTTGGACAAGCTGACGAGGAGTTCGCGCAGGCGGCGCCGGAGAACGACCCGCCCTGGATGGCCTACTACGACCATGCCCAGCACTCCGGCGATACCGGGCATGCCCTATTCGATGTGGCACTCGAAGGTCGGTTCGTCGGTGAGGCACGGCAACGATTGGAGATTGCCGTTGCCGGACACACCGACGCCTTCGTTCGTTCGCGGGCGATATCTGGCATCAAGCTGGCGTCGCTCACCATGGCCACTGGCGATCCGGTAGAGGCTGCCTCCTTCGGCCAGACTGCGCTCGGCGACGCTGGACACCTTCGTTCCCGCCGGGCGGCGGATGATCTGCGTGAGCTTCGCATGTTCACCCAGCCACATGCCCAAACAACGGAGGTTGATGAACTGCGCTCGCAGATCGACAGCACGCTGGTTTCCGCATGACGGACGTGACCGGAACCGATTGGCTGGCGATCGTGCGTTCGGCCGGCACCACGGTCGGCCTGGACGTGGACCATGCCGAACCGATTCAGGTGAGCGAGAATGCCATCTACCGGCTGCCAGGATCGGTTGTCGCTCGGGTGAGTCGCCCGGGGCAATTGGATGCAGCGCGGCGTGAGGTCAACGTGGCTCGCTGGTTGCAGCAATCCGGCGTTCCAGCGGTGCAGGTTGTTCCTGATGTCGACCAGCCCGTCGAGGTCGAAGGCCACGCGATTACCTTCTGGCGCGAGCTACCGCAGCATCATCATGGCACCCCGACGCAGGTCGCTGCCCTGCTCAAGCAGCTCCACCATCTGCCGATTCCCACCGAACTTAACCTCGGGAGAATCGCGCCGTTCGTGCGACTGGACGAGCGGATCAGTGCCGCCCACACCCTGTCTGATCCCGATAGACGTTGGCTCCAAGAACATTTGGCCGATCTCCGGCAACGGTGGGAGTCGCTTCCGGACGGCCTTCCCTGGTGTGTGATCCACGGTGATGCCTGGATCGGCAACGTCGCCGCGATGGAAGGCGGGAAGGCCGTCCTCCTCGATCTGGAGCGGACATCGGTCGGACCACCGGAGTGGGATCTGGTGCACACGGCGATCAAGCACAGTTCGTTCGGATGGATCACCGCAGAGCAATACGCCGCGTTTTGCGAGGTGTACGGCCATGATGTCGCCACCTGGGAGGGGTTCGAGCTGCTGCGGGACATCCGGGAACTACGGATGACCACGATGGCGGCGCAAACGGCAACAGCAGATCCCGCCTACCAGGGGCAGGCGCTTCATCGGCTGGCGTGCATCCGAGGGGAACGCGGGCCGCGGCCATGGGCAGGATGGAACCCGCTCGGATAGCCGGTGTCTGCGGGGCTACAAGCGGTTGAGTAGTTCAGCCGTTGTCACGCGTAGCGCGTTGGCTAGTCGTTGCAGGGTTGTCAATCTGGCCCAGCGCTTGCCTTGTTCGATCGAAGCGATCGTAGCAACCGCCAGGTCTGATCGTTCGGCAAGTTGCTCCTGCGTCAATCCACTGGCGCGCCGAAGAGCGGCAATATTTTTGCCAAACGATCGGAGGGCACGAGCTTCTTTCGCATTCATTCACCAATAACAGTAAACAACTACGACTAAGAGTTACAGAGACCCGTAGTATTAGTTCGCATTGTGTTCTATAATAAGCAACGGATGCAACTAATACTACGGGTATGGGTGTCATCCGAGTAAGCGGGGACAACTCAATATGGACAAAACAATGAAAACTCAGGATGAACGAAGCGGCAGCGTCGAAGCTGAATATGCCGACGTGCTACGCACGCTCGCCCAGCATGGCTATGACGCTAGCATCGCCGACACTGGCGGCGGCTGCGAGTCGATCGAGATTCCGCTCGATGACGGTGGTCGACTGCTTGTCAACGATAAGGATGACCTGCTTGCATGGAAACGCGCCAACCACAGCGGATGGAGCGTGAGCCGATTCGACGGAGATGGCGAGATGATCCAGTTTGAATCAACAAAAGTAGGATCTGTGGGTGGACTCCTGGTGCTAATTGCGCAGCTTGTCGATCGCCAGATCAACATCGGCGAAGACTTGCATAATAACAGTAACCTGTCAAAATAATAGCAATGGACCCCGATTATCCCAAATACGAACTCCTCGCTAAAGCTCTCGATGCTCAATTCGGAAACATTTACGAGTACAATATGGCCGAGGGGCAAGATGCTGGTTTTGACGGCCAGGAATGGACCGATGAGCTTCGCGCCGCAGTGAGGCGGTACGTCCTTCACGATCTACCGGCGGATGTTCGGGATTGGTTATTTCACTCCAAAGACCGTGCCGCTGCTGACGTCGACGTTGAGAAACAAGTCGACCAGCTGCTCCACCTGGAACCTTGGGAAGTGGCCTTCGAGGTGCGCAACGCCGCAGTGGCTGCGGTTCCGACACTTCACGATCTGATCGGCCATCTCGACACCTGGCCCTCTGGGGAGGAGTCTGCCGACACCATCGTGTGGTTGGAGGCCCATTCCACTTTGGCCGAGTGGCGCGCAGTTGCAGAAGCAAGCAATCACGACGAGCTACACGGGATCCTGGCGGCGAACCAAAGGCGTGCGTTGACACCGCATGATCTAGTGCGCGTGCTGTCGCCACCGGAACTCCTTGCGGCGTGGCACTGGGAATTTGGCCCGGCCGAATCTGATCTCACTGACGACGAATGGCGGCTCATTGAGTCGGCGATACCACCTCGAAAGATTGGAACCCGAAGAGGCGAAATCGTGTTCCGCCCGTGGAAAGAGCATCAGCTTGCCCAGAGACGCCGCAATCTCAATGGATTCCGCTACAAATTTGCCCGTGGCGTGGGATGGAACGAAGTGCCACCACGCTACGGCAATCGTCTCGACCAGACGTGGCAAAACTACGCAAAGAGCGGGTTGCTCGTCCGTTTGCGCGATGCACTGCAAGACAATCCGGATGCCATAGCCCTCGTGGCTTGGCTGGACCAGGTGATTGCCGAGAGTCCGAAGAAGCGCAAACAACAGCATGTGAGCGGGGCGGCGGCATGAGCCTCCATCTGCATCCACGGTCCTGGTACATCGAAGAGGTAGAGATCGTGGGCTATTCGCCTATGGGCTACCTGTTCGATGCCACGATGCGCTGCCGTCAGTGCCAGCGTGTACGCACGAAGCGGTACCTAGATACGCTTCTGGTCTTTCGGCTGAGCCTCATGGGCCTTCGTCATCCTGATTACCGGGAAAAGGCGACTGATCTTTCGGAACACGTCAGGGATGAGGTTTGGGCGGCGCTGTAAAGAACCAGATTGCAGCTCACCGGCAGGACCGTTCATCGGTTTGAGCAAGAGCTTGCTCCATCAGCGCTATCAGGGCGCACAAGAAGTCCGTGATTCGGTGCACCACCGACTCGAACATCTCGGCAGGACATCCCGAAGGTACGTATCCGTGGCACCACTCCGCTCTTTCACCGGTCGAGGAAATGACAGCTGCTGAAGCGCGCCGACGTCAGCGGGCGTACGCAACTGGTGCTTGGCTCACTGATTGGTATCCGTCAGCTCGGCGCAATTGGTTTGCTGTTGGCAACCGCGTTGGGGCATGCTTGATCTGGCACCGGCGTTGGCTGCCGCCGTGTCACTCCCGGCTCTGGAGTGGCGAAAGGTGCACGGTCTGTGGCTACTTCGTCTCAGCCTGAGCGGTTGCGGGTGAAACTAGTGGAACAGCTGAACTTCCTTGACCGTTCGGCAATCCTGTACGACCAGGGACACGAAGATGAGGCGCTGCGGATGGCCGTTGCGCTCCGGGTGCTCTTTCATCAGACGGCGAGAAGCGACGCCTTGATGGTCATGCTGGGGCACGGAGGCTGCGACGTGCTGAGTTCATCCAGAGGACTTGGAACCTGGAAGGACTACCTCAGCGAGCGGATCGACCTGAGCAGTCCGCGACCGGTCACGATGATTCCGATGTGCCAATCTGAATTTCTCCATGCAGTTTCATTCGATACATGGTGGAAGCAAGAAGTTGTCTTCCAGTACAACGGGACGAACTACACTCGGTACAAGATCATCTGGAGCATGGCCAACAAGGACGGTGGCGCACACGTCGATGACCTTGAGCCGTACTACGAGGTGCTGTGTTCGGGGAAATGGGCGCTCACGATCACCGGAAACTTGACCTACGCCGGTCCCGCGCCATTTCCCCAAGGTGTTGAGATCTCTCCGGATAATGGTCACTTTGCGCTCATTCGGCAGTTTGCATTCGAGGTTCTGCATAGTGCCGATGCTTTCAAGTGGCGAGGATGATGGAACTAGGCGAGGCCCGCACCGTGAACGTCCATGATCCATCGGCAACAGGATATATAATGTAGCTATGGCAATAGACGCAAAAGATGCCTTTCTGCACGTTATCTATGATTACCGATGCCTGGCGACGGCCGGCTATGCCTGGAGTGTCGCTGGCCCAACTGGTGCACATATCAAAGAGGCCAACCTATTGCTCCCCGAAGTGGGAACTATGATTCAAGATAGCATTCACGTTCACGCGCGCTCTCTTATAGACTTCTACACCAAGCAGGGGCCACGTACAACGGACGTAGTTCTGTCGAGATTTTCCACCAGTATATCGATCAGCTCGGGTCTGTCGACCTATCTGAAGAGTATGAAGCACCCGATAGAGGTGCATTCGCTCCATCTGACCGAGTGGCGCGATGTTCCATATCGGACGGCTAATGCAAACACCAGAGATGGCGCAACTAGAGATCGCCCCCAATGGCCTACCGAGAACGCGATCCTCATCGACCAACTCATCGAAGCTCTGAAAGAAGTATCACAACAGCAGAGTCAGTGGCAGAAACCGTTTGCGGAGCTTCATAGTGCCGCAGTGGCGAGGCTTAGCGATGGGGCCTTTGAATGGCCTGCGAACCTGGGTGAGAAGCAGAACGTCGATAGCTATTTGGTTGGGATTGGATTGTAGAGGTTGGACGATATCGCAATGACAACCCTGTAGGCTAACCGTTTCGAGACGTCGGCGGTGGTTCTGCCGAGCGTTCGTTGTCGCTGTGAGGTACGTTTCTACCCTGGATGCTCGGTGATCCGCCTTTCATTTTTCGACGTTTGATCTAAAATAAGATACATGAGTGCAAGAATAGCAAAATCTTCCTCAATTCCCGAGATTTCCGGTCACCGGTTTAGCTATTTGGATTACTATCACTCAGGTGAGGAATGGCTGGCGTGTCTTCATGTACTAATGGACAATCGAGACGAGAGGCATCGTGGATTGTTCACGGTCGAACCATTCATGCTATCCATGAGCCTGGAACTCCTGGCAAAGGCTCACGCTGCACAGTGTGACAGCGAGTTCGATGCAAAGTCGTATCGCCACGCAACGAGTAGGGTGATCGAGGACTACAAGGATCGCGTTCCAACTTTCGATTCAATTTCATCAGACACTGATCTCATGGCTCTCATCAAAGAGTACGAAAAGACGGTGGATGCCCGCTACGGCGAAATGTATATGAGCCTAAGTGGACCCGAGACGGAGCGGCTTATAGATGCTGCTCACGAAATGTATGCGGCAATTAGTGGCACTAAAGACCTTACCATTCGGTCAGCCGAAGAAAAACAAAAGATATGGCTAGATAATTTTCGCGATCGTCAGCGGTCAGGCATGCCCATCGATGACGCCTTCTTTAAAGATACTGCCGCGAACAACAATCGCGACTGGCTGCATATTGAGCCTCCAATCCGCGTGAGCGACATCAATGCACAGCTCTTGCTCCGCATGTACGAAGATAACTACTGGACTCCAAAATTGAGAAGGGAGGTGCTCGACTATCTTCGAGACGATCTATCAGATGACATATGTAACTGGCTTTTTGATCCTCGTCATGGCAGGCCGTTTAATCCAGTCAACAAGAAGTACAAGATCGCTGGCCTATTCAGACGCTGCCGCGAGCCTCGGGATGTAGCCCTTGCCGTGGCCAGGGCTGCTAATGCGGTTGGCCGTTCCACGGAAGAACCCCTCAACGCCGCTGGTCTTACCAGGTAGATGAACGCATCTCCACTCGTCGATTCCTGAGCGCCTTCCACACACTTCCTTTGGCCTTGCCGAGCTTCCGCGCGATAGCGTTGAGCGACTGCCCCTCAGTGTAAAGCTTTACCGCCCAGTCGATTTCCTCTTCGGTCATCGGCTGGTTCCGCATCTCGACCCCATGTTCCCGCAGGATCGACAGCAGCCCGCCTTTCGACAATTCGTACTGCTCGCACAGCGCGTTGGTTGATGCTCCACTTCTGTAGCCCTCGACCACCTCGGCGATGATGGCAGCAGACAGCCGACGATCCAACCGCCGCGGTTTCACCGCGCTGCTACCTGCCGTCGAATTCCTGCGGGTCGGTGCGGCATCCACCTTGGCGATGACTGTCTTCAACCAGTCCGGTTCCCACTGTTTCAAATACCGTCCGGTAACCCCGACAGAGAGAAATCCCCTCCGACCTGCATCGGAGGGGATTTTTTCTACGGTACCGCCCGCAGAGTTGGGGCCAATCTGGGGCCAGACTTGCCCCGCAGGTGCCGCGACAGCTGATTGCCGTCCTCCTGCAATGCCGCGATATCCGGGTGTAGGTACCGCTGCGTGATCCTGGGATCAGTGTGCCCGGCGATTGCGGACGCACCGCAAATCGTCAGACCGGATACGCACCCACTATGACCAGGCGTTTTTCAGTTGCCCATGTTTTGCGTGTCCTGCCGAGTACCGGTACCTGCGACTCTCTATGAAATCGCCGCCACAAACCCGTTGCAGCTACACCGCCCGGGAGTGTCAGAGACTTAATCGGACACTCCCGACCTAGGCCGTCAGTTTCGGTTCAGACCGTGCCTGCGCGTATCGAGGGCGACCTTGAAGTGGATCTCCGCCGCATCGATATCCCTGGTGGGCGTCGCGGGGTCGAAGACGCGCAGGATCGAGAAGCGAAAGCTGTTCGGGTCGAGGCCGCGCAGCTCGACGTTGCCACCGTGGCCGTTGGCCGCGTATGCGCTCCAGCGCTGCCGGATGCTCTCTGTGCCGTCGGCCTTGCCGACATACTGGCGGCCGTCCCGGGTGTCCGTGACCAGGTAGACACCCACCACCGATGAGAGTGCAGTGCGCCATGAGGCGTACCTGTGCTCGCGCATCACCGCCTGCAGCTGCGTGTGGTCGAGGACGAGGCGGTCGAAGCCTGGGAAGGGCACCGGCTGCGCATCCGCGATCTCGGTGACCGGATAGCCGGCGGCCGTGGGGCCGTTGAGTCTCCAGGTACGCGGCGACCTCCAGCCGATGACGAGCCGGTTGCTGAGGTCGGCCATGCGGTCTGAGACGACCAGGTCGAATGTTCGGAGCGCGCCATCGTTCGAGACCTCGCCGCGGTTCTCCACCACCGACCACAGGCGCGCCCGATCGCCGCCTTCGCGGATGAACACGATCCAAGTGCGCGGCGGGACGGCGGGGAAGATCCGGGGGTTCGTCGACTGCTGGCTCGTGTACGCCAGGATCTCTTCGTCCGATGAGTCTGCGTGGATGCCCGGCATGCCGGTGTCTTGGTGCTCCCTGACATAGGCGTGCCGAATCACCTGCGTGTCCACGGGGTCGATGCCGGCGCTCTGCATGATCGGTCCGAGAGTCAGGGTCATCCCGACATCAGCGCCCCGAACTTGTCGCGAAATCTCTCCGCATCGTCTTCCACTTTCCTTCCCACGCCCGTGCTGGTATCTGGACATAGGAACACAGGCCGGGGTGTCCAGCCAAACGTACGGAGTGGATATTCCCCCACGATGATCAGGCGTTCTCCAGTTGCCAATGTTCTACGTGGCCTGCCGACTACCGGCACCTTCGACTCTGACTAAAACCGCAACCGCGTTGCCACGCAGTCCCGGTCTGCTACGCAGATTTTGCAAATGAGGTGCTCTTAGCTTGTGATTCAACTGTGTGCGGAGATGCTGGCGACGAACCGGTCAGGAGAGGATCGAGAGAATGCAGGCTGGCGCATCAAGATGGCGGAGAACTACATCCAGGGCGGTGAAATCGCCGAAGGATGTCAACGCCTGGTGGATCACTTCGAGCAAATCGGCGGCATGTCGTCGACACGGTTGCGCTCGACACTGAACGCCGTCGCGGTGGATGTCCGCCCTCACGCCACGGTGCCCGAAGTTCGGGAATTCCTCGGTCTGCTCGCAACGGTGTAGGTGCCAGTTCACTACTCACCCTGGCAAACCGTTGTCCAGTTGCTGCCGGTAGAGCGACATCGCCGCAGTGATCAGCTCACGTGCGGCGTTGCCGATTGCCGCTTGCTCCGACACGGCGTTGAACGCCCGTTCGTATAGCCCGATCTCGCGGGGCTGGGTGACGGTCAGCTGTGCGGAGATGGTCTCTGCCTGCACCATGGCGCGGTCGAAGATCGCGAAGTTCATTAGCGGCACTCGGTATGGGGCGCGGAGGGGCACGATGCCGAGCACGACCCGAGGCAATGTCATGGCAGTGAGGAGCCGGTCGAGCTGTTCGACCATGACCTCCGCGTCGCCGACGACCGACCAGAGTGCTTGTTCCCCGATGATGAAGTGGAAGCGGTGACGACCTTTGTAGAGCACCTGCTGCCGCTGTAATCGGGCAGCCACCGATGCCTCAATGACGTCAGGTCCGCCGTACAGAGCTTCGACCGTCTTGAGGACACCGTGGATGTACCGGGAGGTCTGGAGCAGTCCCGGCACGAGACCAGGCTCGAACCAGCGAATGAGTTCGGCGTCGGCTTCCATCTTGCCGATGACCCGTTGCCACTGCGGCACCCGCATACGCCGGACTTCGAGGTAGGCGGCTTCGACGTTGTGCAGGGTGGCGATCAGGTCGGGCAGTTGCGCAGCCGCGTCGGCGTGATCGCACCACGTGCGCAGGTCGGACTCCGTGGGTGTCTGTTTGCCGTACTCGATCTTGGACACCTTGGACTCGTGCCAGCCTGCCAGTCCCGCCAGAGCGCGACCGGTCAGACCGGCACTTCGGCGGATCTCGCGCAGTCGTTGTCCGAGTGCCTCCTTCGCCGCCCGCGGGTTGGTCACCGATGTGATGCCTGGACGTATTCATTGTGGGGCACAGCCAGCGACCAGATCCGATCGCGCACTGCCCGGAAGTGAGCCGCGACCACCGGATCGGTCGTGACGGCAAAGCCTGCGCCTTCGCCGCTGCGGGTGAAGACACTGAACGCTGCCAGATGGTCATCGAAGAGCCAGTAGTCGTCGCCGGTCAGTAATGCGGGATCGATGGCGTGACGCGGCAACCAGCGGACGTCCTCTCCCGCCGCGATATTGCGAGGCGACACCGCCAGCGCCCACCGGGTGTAGTCGGTGTGCGGCTCGGTGACTACGCGGACGCGCTGAACAGTTTTGCCGGTCACGGTGATCTCGGCAACGAGGTCCAGCCAGCCTTGCTGCCATTCGGCATCCTCGGCTTCGCCGGCCAGGAACTGACGAAGCGGCTCAAACTCGCTGGATACGGCATAGCTGTCTTGGAGTTCGAGGTGGAATGCTCGTCGCCACGGTGAGCGGAACAGCTCGTCCAGTTCCTCACCCGTCAGTGAGTACATCCCGGCGGCGCTCCTTTCCGATCGGCACCTCAACGCTGGCTTCATGCGATGGAATGTCCATCTGCGCCAGTGCTTCGGCATCTGTGACGGGTGTACCCGTCAGGGTGAACGTACCGTGCCCGGTGTCTTGGAGCGGCGTGCCCAAGCAGGTGCCCCGTTCCAGGAATCCGAGCAGCGGGTGCGGAATCTCAATGAGTTCCGGCTGATCCGGCACGCGCCAGCCCTGCACCACGTAAGTCTGCCGGTCGCTGAGGTACAGCGTCGGTGATTGGTGCGTGCCGGTGTTCTTGCCGAGGAAACGTAAGCGCATGATGAACTCCCCTGCTACTGCTGTGCGTGAGTTTGCTTGTGTCGCAGACCAATACTCGCCATGGCTCTTACTGCGCGTCAACGATTTTCCACCGTGGACGCACACTGGCGCACACTCGTTGATCGCGCGCTGTCCGCATCCTTACCGTTCCTCCAGGCGCCCGTGCCTGGTGACTCTCCTCCTGGTCGCGGGTTGCCTGACCGACGACGCGACGAAGGGGACTCAGCGGTATGCACATCGATGATGCTCGCGTCATGAGGGCGCTGAGGGATACCCGACACTTGTCCGTCAGCGAACTTGCTCAGGCGACCGGTCTCGCTGCGCGACGTGTCCAGGCCGCGGTGCGATGGCTCCACTACTGCGGATTCCTCGCTCACCCCTCAGCCGGAACGCGTCCGCGCACCTGGACACTGAGCAAACGAGGAACTTCGTTCGCCGTGTCGCCCCGTGGTCGCACGGCACTTGATGTTCCGGCGACACCACGAACGGCGCGCTGATGCTGGACGCCTCACTACTCGACCGAGTCTCCTGCGCCAACACCACGTGGGCGGCTTCCAGCATCACCGCTGCCCACTCCGCGATGCAGGTGCACCTTGACTGTCGAGTCGGCGAGTGCCCAGCCAAAACCGCTGCGCACCGCATGCTGACCCGCGCCGGAGTACTGGTGCCGGATTCGGGGCGATGGCGAGAAGAGTGATTCTGAGTGTCGGCACCCGACCCTCCCTGAATTTCAATTCAAAAGTACCGACCGTCCGGTAATACTGCCGTTGCGAGGTCGAGTGTGATGTTCGCTGGACTGTCGCTATCCTGGTCTCCGCGAATGCTCTTCACCTCCACAAACAGGACGTGTCTCCATGTTCATCGAGAGTGTCACCCTGGACAACTTCCAGTGCTTCGGACCCGGTCGGACTACCATTCGATTCGATGATGGCCTAACCGCGTTCGTCGGTCCAAATGGGTCCGGCAAGACTGCCGCTTGCCAAGCACTTCTGCGGCTGTTCGGTATCACGACACACGAGCGGACTGTGCGAGTAGACGATTTTCATGTGCCAGCCAATGAGACCGTAGCTCCGACGACACGGCAGCTGACTGTTGAGGTAGTACTTGCGTTCCCTGAGTTAGATGCCGAGGACCAGTCCGACGATGACAATAAATCAACCAACTCGACACTGCCAGCAACGAGCCGTGCCGTCCCCGAGTTCTTTAAGCGCATGGCTGCCACAGACGAGTCGGACCTGAAGGTCAGGATTGTTCTGGACGCCGAATGGGTGGACGACGGCACTGTGGACGGCGCGATAACCGATACGCGCAGAGTCGTCAATACTTTTGCCGAGAAGTATGGTGAAGATAGTTGGGCACCGCTCACTCCTGCGGAACGAAGCCGTATTCAAATAGTATACATTCCCGCTTCGCGGGATGGAGCCCGCCAGGTAACAACGTTTTTGCGCAGTCGACTGTGGCGAGCCGCCCAATGGTCCACGGAACTTCGCGATTTAGTGAGCGACAGCGCCGCCGAAGTCGCGGATAAATTTACGAAAGAGCCAGTCGTCGAGGCTGTCGAAAACGCGCTAACCAACCGGTGGGAAGAGCTGCACGATGCAGGCACAAGTGCATTTCCAAGACTTCGACTGCTCGACGGTGAGCTGAACCAGTTGGTCCGCAATTCTGAATTGGTTTTCGAGCCCGATCCTACAGGCTCACCAAGACCGGCGCGGCTACTGAGCGATGGTCAGCGGTCACTACTGTATCTAGCGCTTACAGCCGCAACTCTCGATGTCGAAGCCGCAGTGGTAAATGGTGATCATGATAATGAATTTACTCTGGAGCCTGCCCGTCTTCCGAACCTCACTCTGATAGCAGTTGAAGAGCCGGAGAACAGCTTGTCTCCGTTCTTCCTGTCCCGCATAGTGAATCAGTTGCAGGAGTTGAGCAGTACCGAGGCGACACAGGTAATCTTGTCCAGCCATTCAGCGAGTGTCTTCACCCGCATTCGCCCCGAAGCTGTTCGCCATTTCCGCATCGACTCTGGTAGCACATCTGCGGGTGTCCATGAAATTGCACTGCCAACTGACGGCACTGAAGCAGGAAAGTATCTGCGTGAGGCAGTGCATGCCTATCCAGAATTGTACTTCGCCAAGTTCGTTGTGCTTGGGGAAGGTGACACTGAGCAAATTGTCATCCCCAGAATTGCTGAGGCGCAGGGGGTGTCGCTCGACTCATCGTTTGTGGCGGTAGTGCCGCTCGGGGGGCGGCACACCAATCACATGTGGAAGCTACTCAACGACCTCAAGATTCCGCACGCGACACTGCTTGACCTCGACTACGGTCGCGTTGGCGCTGGTCCAGCACGTCTGCGAGACGCTTGCAACCGATTGATTGACAACGGTTTTGATCCACTAACTGCTCTGGAAGGATACGACGATGTTTCGGATATTGCGGACACTCTAGATTTTGAAGCGTTAAAGCCGATCCTCAAACATCTGCGCAAATTTGGTATCTTCTTCGGCTCTCCTCTCGATCTTGACTATACGATGCTCTCCCGCTACCCGAATGCATACAAGGCTCTTGAAGCTGACGAGAATGGCCCGCAAGCATCCGATGCAACAGATACTGTGATCGGAAAGTTGCCCACTCAGCCACTGTTTTGGGCCGACCCTATTCGGGTTGAGCGCCTGCGCTGGTATCGATATCTTTTCGTCAACCGATCGAAGCCAAGTAGCCACCTGCGGGCACTCAGCCGTCTGACCGACGAGGAGTTGCGGAATGGCGCGCCAAGTGTAATCACTGCCCTTATAAGGTATATCCGACGCGAGGTCGGGATATGACACGTATCACCGTATCTTCTGCTGAGAATTTGCGTGCCCCGAACTTAAGTCGCTTCATTCCGAGCGCAGACTGGCAGCCGATCGAGATTGACGATCTAGAGCCCACGGCATGGGATGCGCTGCGGGACAGCGGAAACGTGGCAGTTGTCGCTGGACCAGGTGCGGGAAAGACTGAATTCCTCGCACAAAGGGCTGCGTACCTTCTACAAACTGGAATTTGCCCTTGGCCACATAGAATCCTGGCAATCTCATTCAAACGGGATGCGGCCGCCAATCTCAGACGCAGAGTCGCCACTCGAGTCCCGGACTACGCCGATCGCTTTGTATCAATGACCTTCGACGCTTTTACGAAGGGGCTACTAGATCGGTTTTCTCCTGCACTCCCTGCGGATTGGCGAAAAAGGGAAGATTACGAGATCCGATACACCACGGACTCTGAGGTCGGCCGGTTCCTAACCGACACGGCATCCGCAGCGCCAGTAGCACTGCGGCATCAGATTGCCGCAGTTCAGCCGGCGAAATTCCTGGCAAATATTGTCGGTGGACGCGAATTGCCAAAGGAAGTGTGGGTCGAGGAACCTGCGGATCCTGTAGAGTATGCGGTTCGCGCATGGTGGCACGCGCGATACCTCCGTGAGGGTGCCGCATATGTGGATTTCGTTATGATCAACCGACTCGCGGAATTAATTGTGCGCTCAGCACCTCAGCTTAGACGTGCTTTGCGGGCTACTTATCCGTTCGTTTTTATAGACGAGTTCCAGGACACTACAAGCGCTCAGTTCAATTTTGTGGAGTTGGTCTTTAGCAATGGCCCCATAGTGACGGCAGTTGGCGACAGTAAACAAAGAATTATGGGCTGGGCTGGCGCCTTGCCTCGGGCCGTTGAACGCTTCACCACCGCCTTCAATGCCACGTCTTACCCTCTGGCATGGAACTTTCGCTCCAGCGATGCGCTAGTTCAGTTGCAGCATGTTGTGGCCAGTGCGCTGGATGCTCACAGCACACCCGCGATCTCGAAAGCTACCGCTGAAACTGGGCACGATCCAGCAGTGATATGGCAGTTCACGAGCGCTGATCGAGAAGCCGCCTTCATAGCCGATTGGATAGCACAGGATATAGCTGCGACCGATCGCACGCCAAAGGACTTCGCACTGCTCGCACGACAGAAGATCGCCGAATTCGAGCCGCCATTTCGCGAAAGGCTCGCGCTCCACAATATAAATGTTCGCAACGACGACGAAGCGGTCGGGAAGATGAGGTTACAGGATCTCCTGAAGCATGATGTCACTCGTCTCCTCTTGGGTCTTTTTCGTTTGTCCACCCAACCACTGGGCCTGGCCGCGATATGGCGTGAGGTCTCAGAAATTCTAGCCCGTATTCATGGGGATCTTGATGATGACTTTGCCCTTCGTAATGTCGGAGAGACGCTTGCCGAGATTACGAGATTATTTCGCGAATGGCTAGAACTTAACCCTCCGGCAAAGGATTCTGCGGAAAGGGCTATCGCCCGTTTGATTGAACTGGTAGATGGACAAGCTTTGGCCCGATACGTCAAGGCAGCAGCATCCGGAGAGGAGCTAGATGTTGTGATTGACGCTATCAACTCACGCTTAGCAAACGTAGCTGACACTGGAGGACTGTGGGACGATGTCATCGAGCGCTTCGAAGCAGCCGAGGCGGTAGTGCTACTTACAGCTCACCGCAGCAAGAGCCTTGAATATCATACAGTCTTCTTTCTGGGTCTGGATGACCAACAATGGTGGAGCCATGACCGCAACCGTAGTGAGTCAATTTCGACCTTTTTCGTTGGTTTGTCTCGGGCTGCCCAGCGGCTGATTTTCACAACAACTGCACCTCGTGCCCGTACCGGAAAGATTGCTGATCTATTTGTCATGTTGGACAAAGCGGGCGTACCCGAGGTCCGACAACGATAATTGAGCAGTTCTGAGAGTCGGCGCTAAATATCTCGTTACCGTGCGCAATGCCTGGGCCACATACAATCCGTCTACCTCGTCGGTGGCCGCATTTGAACCCCTCTGCTTGTCAATGCCTTCCAAACGCTACCCTTCGCCTTGCCGAGTTTGTGGGCGATGGTCTTGATGGAGTCGCCTGCTTCGTAGAGCTTCGCGGCCTGGGTGATCTCGTCGGTCGTCATGGATTGAAAGCGAGTCTGTACGCCGTGGTCTTGGAGGATCTTCATGAGGCTGCCCTTGGACAGGTCGTACTGCTTGCAGAGTTGGTTTGATGAAGAGCCGGATTCGTACAGGGCCGCGATCTCAGCCAGGGTTTCGGGAGCGAAGCGCTGATCGAGGCGACGAGGACGGATCGGCGTTGTCGCTGGTGGACGCGGTGATGTGGTATCGAGGATCTTCACGAGGTTGCGAAGCTGAGCCGCGCGCAAGGGATTTGAAAGCGTGCCAAGAAGGCCGACAGAGAAAATCCTCTCCGACCTGGTCCGGAGGGGATTTCTTGTTATCTGGCTATCCGTAGTTGGGGACCGTAGATGCAGTGACAGCAAGTTCCCATCGTTCTGCAAGCCCTGCATGTCCGGGTGCAGGTACCGCTGGGGTGATGCGGAGGATCTGAGTGCCCGGCGATCTGGCTGAAGCCGACGCAAGGGCACCCCGGCGTCGGCCAACCAGGTCAGTCCAGTGTGCCGAAGATCGTGTCGCCGTAGGCTCTCGTAGCCCAGCTGCGCGTCCACCTCATCCCAATTGGTAGCACGCCGGAGAGCGCCGGTTTGAATCCGGCCCCCACGCGGCCCGACGCAAGAGCGCGCGTCCGGGTTACCGGGTGGGGCCGGTCGACCGTGACGAGACTTCCTCGATGTCGGTCTGGTGCCGTGACTTGCTGGTTTCGTGGCCTGCCGGTCGAGGGTGGCCGGTTCCGGCTGCTGTGCACCGGTCTGTCGCCGTGTGTCGACGCGGGCGGGTCTGCGGTGGGATTCGTCGGAACTACACTGGTCAGCATGCGCGCCACTCATGAGGAGCTCGTTCGGCTGGCTGAAGCCGTGCCCGACGACCAGGTGCAGGCCGCGACAGCGTTCCTCCGCCAGCTGGTACGCCCGACAGCTCCTCGGCAATTCAGCTGCACAGGGACGTTCAGCGGAGAGCCTGACCTGGCGGAACGGGCGAAGGAGATCGTTCGGGAAGAACTCGACCGGGGCACGGCTGAGTGATCGTTGTCGACACGGGCCGCTCGTGGCCCTGATGAACCACCGAGACAATGAACACGCGGTTTGCCGGGAACTACTCGAGAACGCTCCCGGCCCGCTGCTCGTACCCGCACCCGTGTTCACCGAGGTATGCCTCCTGCTGGAAAGCCGCCGCGGCACCGCGACCGAGCTGAAGTTCGTCCGAGACGTGGCCGACGGCCTGTTCACCGTCGTAGAGATGACATCCGCCGACCTCGAACGGATCTGCGAACTCTTGGACAAATACTCCGATCTGCCGCTCGGCACGGTGGACGCCTCCGTCGTCGCCGTGGCCGAACGATTCCCGGTCACCGCCGTTGCCACGCTGGACCGCAAACACTTCTCCATCGTCCAGTCGAAGGCCGGCCAACTGCTGATCGTGCCGTGACCTCGTGGGAGTTGGGGACCATTTGGGGACCACACGGCCTGCGCAGCTACGAACAACCCGAGGTCGTAGGGGAATCCGATTTACATGCGCATCGTGTGTGACGTGCGTAAATAGAATGTCCGAGCTTCTGGGGGGTAAGTGGCCGCAGGTTCAAATCCTGTCAGCCCGACAGAAGAAAACCCCTTCCGACCTGGGTCGGAAGGGGTTTTCCGTTCGGTGGTCAAGGGCTGAGATTCGACCCATCTCACAGAAATCCCACGTTTCGGGTCCTCGCCCAGTGCCCAGGCTGCAAGACCGATCTGTTGTCGGGCACGGTCTAGAGCCGGTCGACGTAGTGGGTCCGCGCCACGAACCTCGGCCCGCTTGCGCCGCAGCGTCGGTAGCATCAGCTTCTGCAAATTCCGGACCTTCTTCAGGTCCCCTACCTGTGATGCCGCGAAGATCCGCTGCCGCAACCGCCGTACCTGGTGCTCGACCGTGGTTGGCAGGAACACCAGCTCGACCTGGTTGGCCGCGCACCACGCCCGCACCTCGGCCGCTTGTGGACCGAGTAGTTGTCACAGATCAGACCCAGTTTCTGCCCCGGCCAGCGAGACCGCAGCGACGTCACGAACACGAGAAACTCCGCCCACCGCTTCCGAATCCGGTAATACAACTGCGCCGACGCCAGATCCAGAGCGCCGAACATGTGCCGAACACCCTGGGTGCGGTTGTAGGTGGCCCGCAGGCGCTTTGGCCGGCGTCGGCTGAACCAGCCACGCCCGGACCTCGGTTGCAGGTTCAATGGCCCGAACTCGTCGACACAAATCACCCGACCATCGGCGGGCGGATGGTCATACAGGTGCAGAACCAGGTTCATCGTGGCAACGAAATCGGAATCGTTGCTGCCCTCCCACGGTGTCGTCGCCTGCCACGACACCCCACCGGCCCGCAGGATCTGCCGCGGTCTCCCGACCGATCTCGACAATCGCATTGATACGCAACACATCCACGAGCTTCGACAAGCTCCACGCCGCGAACGGCCAGCCCAGATCGAGGAGACAACACCGAGCGATCACACAGATCCGATCACGCATCGCCTGATGGTCTTGCTCGGCCTGTCCCCGCCCCATTTTGGACACTGTTGGCGAATTCGGTTGCACCGGAGCCAGTTCGGCATGATCGACGTCAAGTGGTCGTGGTTGGTGTTGATGGAGGTTGGGGTGTCGTTGCGTCCGCGCGGGTGGGATGTGGTTCCGGTGGAGACGGTGCGGGTCACGAGGGTGGTGTTCCCCGATGAGTGCCCGGCCGTCCGGCTGCGGGACGTGCTGGGTTCGATCTTTACTGATGCGGAGTTCGCGCAGGCGTTCTCGGGTCGTGGTCAGCCTGCGGTGTCACCGGCGTTGTTGGCGCTGGTATCGGTTCTGCAGTTTTCCGAGGGGCTCACTGATCGTCAAACGGCGCAAGCTGTTCGGGCGCGGATCGACTGGAAGTATGCGTTGGGGCTGGAGTTGACCGATCCCGGGTTCGACTTCTCGGTTCTCAGCGAGTTCCGATCCCGGCTGATCGCCGGTGGCCTGGAATATCGTGTGCTCGACGCGGTTCTGGAAGCGGCGCGCCGAGCGGGGCTGATGAAGGGCGGTGCGCGGGCGCGCACGGATTCCACGCATGTGCTGGCGGCGGTGCGGGATCTGAACCGGCTGCAGTTCGTCACCGAGACACTGCGAGCGGCACTGAACATGCTGGCCGTTGCCGCCCCGGATTGGCTGGTCGGTGTCGTTGCCCCGGAATGGTTCGACCGGTACAGCGCCCGGTCGGAGGACGCGAGATATCCCAGTCGATGGGCTGCCCGCGCCGCGCACGCGAACCAGATCGGTGCCGATGGTATGCACCTGCTTGCCGCCGTAACCGCCGGCAGCGCTCCCGGGTGGCTGCGGCAGCTTCCGGCAGTCGAGCTGTTGCGCAGGATCTGGATTCAGCAGTACCAGGTCATCGACGACGTGGTGACCTGGCGCGACAAGAAGGACCTGCCACCAGCAGCGATCCGCTACTGCTCGCCCTACGACGATCAGGCCCGCACCGGCACCAAACGCGACGCGTCCTGGAACGGCTACAAAGTCCACCTCACCGAGACCTGCGAGCCCGACGCACCACACCTGATCACCCACATCGCCACCACACCGGCACCGGTCCCCGACATGGCCATGACCGCGGCGATCCACACCGGGCTGGCCGAGCGTGATCCGCTGCCCGGGGTGCATCTGGTCGACGCGGGATACGTCGATGCCGACCTGCTCATCACCAGCAAACGCGAACATGGGATCGAACTCCTGGGACCGGTCAAAGCAGCCACCGGCTGGCAGGCCGCCAACGGAGACGGATTCAGCTTGTCCGACTTCACGATCGATTGGGACAATGAGCAGGTCACCTGCCCGCAGGGAACAATCTCAGCAGCGTGGAAGACCGACCGATCCCAAGTCGGGGCTGAGGTCATCCGGATTCGGTTCCCCGGCTCGGCCTGTCGATCCTGCCCCGTTCGCGAGCAATGCACCCGATCCACGACGGGCCGGCGGCTCACACTCCGGCAGCGTGTCCAGCATCAGGCCCTCCAACTCGGCCGCGCTGAACAACAAACCCAGCAATGGCAGCACCGCGCCGGGGTCGAAGGCACCATCGCCCAAGGCATCCGATCCTGCGGCCTGCGCAGATCCCGCTATCGCGGACTACCCAAAACACGCCTGCAGCACCTACTGACCGCGGCTGGCCTCAACCTCAACCGCCTCAACAGCTGGTGGGAGACAACACCTTTCGCCCCAACACGAACATCACACTTCGCCACGCTCCGGCCCGCCGCATGAGGACTCAACCGAATTCGCCAACAGTGTCCAATTTTGGGTCCAAAGCATCGAACCCCTCGGCGTCGAAGCCGTGAACCATTTACCGCACATACGATTCCGAGACCTGCATCAGCGTCGCGATCAACCCGACCGGCTGACGCTGAGCCGACGCCATCACCACCACCGCCCGCCGCAGCCGAACCGGCTGGATGCTCCGGCGAGCAATCTGCGCCAGCTTGCGCCCCTCCTCCGGGAACACCGCTCTGACGAACACATCCGGCTTGCCAGCCACCAGCACCACCTCCGCCAGGCGACATCACCGGTCCCCGACACATGAGCAACCCACCACCCCGACCGATCACCACATCAACCTTCGCGGACACGGCACTAGCATCTCGAATCTCACCGCACCGGCTACCCCTCCTGTTCCAGTTCCACGACATCCGCGTGCTCGATCCCCGCTTCACGCAAGACAGCAAGTGCCTTGGAAGAGACCACGAGGTCCAGATCATCGTTTAATCCGAAGTCGGACAAGTACGCTTTACCAGTGAATACGAGCCATTTCCACTCAGGCAGCGGCCTATCCATCAGTTCTTCGCCTTCGGGCGAAACCGAAACCATGAGATCTGCAAAATCTACGCCGGTCAAAAAACTGGATTCGATCTTTTCACGGAGGTCGGATGTTACAAGGAAACACGGCGTGCTCGTAACCAAAGCATCACCAAGCCAATCCGAAAAAACATACTCTAGCTTATTTACAGAACCGATCCGGGGACTGCGATCATACTCCGTCCCAGGCCCGTGCCCACCCGCAACTTCAGGCTCTACTATATAGAATGACATGCCGTCATACTATAGCACCGGCGGATCGAAGAAAACACCCTTCTTTCGATCTATATAGGTGGCGAATTCCAACAAATCTTGTTTAGTCTGCATAGAACCAGATGCTGTTAGGTGACGCGCCTGTTTGGGGCAGCCGCCACAGATCTAGCAAGAATCTGGAGCGAATCCCGCATACGCTCGAAGCGATCAGCGGGTGGCGCCGGCTGGAGAAATGTCGGTTGACCCACTTGCCTGTGACCCTATTGACAGAAAACGATCGATGAGCAGACGGTCGGGAGATAAGCGGCGAGCCCAGTCGTAGGTGCGGGGCCCGTGTGCACCGGCGCCGACCGACAGTCGCCGCCATGAGCGGGCCGGCAGCTCGGCGATCAGTTCATCGACCCGGGCCACCCGGTCGGCGCGGGTGGCCACCCGCTGGTCGCAGCGGGTGGCCAGTACATAGGCCACATCGCGGGATTCGAGCCAGTCGCGCAGGTAGCCGGCCTGGCCGTAGGCTTAATCAGCGGTGAACCACGCGAACGGCACGCCTGCGTTCAGGGCCCGTTCCAGCATCGCAATCACCTGCCGTGGTTTCGTAGCGAACCCGACCTGCTCACCGATCCCCGCGGCCCGGCAACGCTCACGGTCGCCGGTCCAGGACTCGGGCAGATACAGTTCCCGGTCGATCAGCGCATGCCCGCGCGGCGACGCATAGGCGAGAAACACCCGATCTGGCAGTTCTCCATCCGCCCGGCCGTGCCCGAGTACTGCCGCTGCACCCCCGCCGAGCGCACTCCCTTCTTCAGCAACCCAGTCTCATCGGCCGCCAGCACCGCATCGCGGTCACCCAGCCGGTCCACGACATAGCCACGCACATCATCACCAACCCCATCGACATCCCAGTCCGCTCGCCGCAGCAGACGCTGCATCCCCTGCGGCCCCGACTCACCCGCACGCTCGGCCAAAGTCCACCCGTTCTTCCGCTCCAGCCCCACTACCAGCCCCCACACATACTCCCGCGCCCGAGCCCGCGGCTCAGCCCGAGTGAACCGGACACCCACCCGGGTCATCAACAAATCCAACTCCGCCACAGCACGATCCAACACCACACCACAGATCTACCAGCACGGACTCACCCGAGTGTCGTTGCAGTACTAATACTGCAACGGCACTCAGGTGAGTGAATGTCCTCGTCGCCGGTAGTGGGATAAGCGGGCTTGGTGCTGGCGTCGGCGGCGCCAGTTCGACCAGGCCCATACCCGACCGGCGTCGCGAATGGTGTCGAGGACCAGGCTGATGGTGAGGCGACGGATCTCCGGTAACGTAAGCGCGATCATGTCTTGACCGTCGTCGCTGGTTCCCCTTTTGCGGCAAGGGCTTTCGAGCCAGCGAGCCATGCGAGAGCGAGCATCGACAAGGTGATGTGGGCGTACCAGGCGCGCCAGCTGCGGACCTGGTAGTGGTCGAGTCCGGCCTCGTTCTTGGCTTGTTGGAAGCATTCCTCGATACGCCAGCGTGTTCCGGCGATCCAGGCCAGATCCGCGATGGCGGACCGGCGTGGCCCGTAGCAGACGTAGTAGGCGATCTGGGCCGGATCCGAGACGCTGCGCCGTGCCAGCAGCCAGTGCCCGCGACCGGGCGCCCACAACACCCTGATCGGGACTCTGGCCCAGTCGTAGTCACGAGGTCCGTGCGCACCCGCACCGGCCGAGATCCGCTGCCAGGAACGGGCCGGCAGCGCAGCGACGAGTTCGTCGGCGCGGGCCTGGGGTCCACCCGGTAGTGACCAGGGTGTCGTTGCGGCGGGTGGCCAGCACGTGGGCTATGTCGTGCTGTTCGAGCCAGAACCGCAGATACTTCACCGCTCCGTAGGCTTCGTCGGCGGTGAACCAGCGAAACGGGACCCCGCCCGCGATCGCCCGTTCGAGCATGGCCATCACCAGCCGCGGCTTGGTCGCGAACTCGACCTCGTCCGGGATCCCGGCACTACGGCAGCGCTCACGATCGGCGGTCCAGGACTCCGGCAGGTACAACTCCCGATCCACCAGCGCGTGACCTCGCCCGGACGCATAGGCCAGAAACACCCCGATCTGGCAATTCTCGGTCCGCCCGGCCGTGCCGGAGTACTGACGCTGCACCCCGGCCGAACGCAGCCCCTTCTTCAGAAACCCCGTGTCATCGGCGATCAGCACCGCGTCCCGGTCACCGAGCCGCTCGCCCACATACGCGCGCACATCGTCACGGACACCGTCGATATCCCAGTCCGCCCGCCGCAGCAACCGCTGCATCCCGTCCGGGCTCACCTCACCGGCCCGCTCGGCCAACGTCCACCCGTTCTTACGCTCCAACCCCGCCACCAACCCAGCCACATAATCCCGAGCCCTGCCCCGCGGCTCCGACCTCGTGAACCGCCCACCGATCCTCCCCAACAACGAATCCAACTCCGCTGCAACCACATCCATCACCACACAGGCACGATAACCAAACCGAGTGCCGTTGCAGTACTAAGTCTTGGAAAATTCCTGTTCGCGCGCCGATCAGCCTGAGAATCTCACGAACCGCCGCCGGCACAGTCGGCACATTCTGCGAGGCCGCCATTTCGTCGATATCAGCATCGGTCGCCCCCGCCGTTTCGTTCGGATCCATGCCGTAGCGAACCAATTCATCGAATATAGACCGTATCTCGGCAACCGCCGCTTCGTCCGCGTCACTCATGGTGCAGAAGAACTCGGGTGGCCGTCGATCGGCAATGACTGTTAGATATGCCGCGCACCCTTGACAAGGCCATCAGAATTCATCCTCGATCGCCGGAACGCAAGGCGATAGGTGCGTGTCGCGGACAACAGTGACTTGCCCCCGCTTCATAACCATTACTTGAAATTCGTTGATCAATCCGGAACGGTCTTCATCATCCCAAATATACATGACTCCATACGAACCGGGAGCCACAGTACCAATCTTTCTAAACGAGTCAATGATTTCCTTACCCTCGGTACCACAGTGGTTCAGAAGCCCTGCCAGGTGCAGTTGAGCTGAACCGTTTACAATCCGAGTATCAACCATTCCCTGCCCGGATCTCAAACATCGGACGATCTCTTCTGTCGCACGGTAAGCCCCTTCGAACTGAGCGCCACTCTCGTCGCCAGCGGAGTGTTGGACCGTGGTCCAGCCGTGGTATTCGAACATTTACTCGGATGCCCGCTTCCCAAATGTCCATATTTCCGAAAGATGTCCGTCTTGCGAGATCCCCACAACCACCGATCCGCTCCGGATATACCGTGTCGCGGCGATTTCCGAAAAGCGCAGGCAAGCGAACTGATCATCGATATAGAAGTGAAGATCTTCCGAAAAATTCGCTGTCGCCCCTGCGCGCGGATGCCAATCAATTTCGTGACAGCCCGACTTCCGCCACAACTCTTTCGTTATGACGGGCGCGAGGCACCCTCCGTACCGCGGGGCCTCATCGATCGGAGGTCTACCGATAGCGTTGACCTCAGAGAAGGGGGGCGCTATCAGTACGATAGCTTGCACAAGCGCACCGGTTTCAGGATCAGCTTTGAGCTCAACCTCTCCCCCGCGCAGACCAGAGATCATGATATAGAGCGGTTGATCCGACGGCTCGGGAAGCCATTGAATATCCAAGGGAATCCAGGGATCGCTAACAACATGAGTCCCATCGCACACGGCGGATCCAACAATACCGATCATCACTCGCTCCAACAAGGTTCAGATATGACGCGTATGATAGACTACCGGCAACCGCTCTTCCATTGCACCCCAACAACTTCCGGCATGCCGCAGGTCACGCCACCCACGGCGCTGTTACCGCAAAAGACTCAGTGGACGTGACCCGTCGGCATGATTGCGCTACCTCGATTTCACACTATGTCACCGTATCAATCAATTCCTTGACACTGTCCGCACAAGTACGGAAGAAGGCGGTGACCGATTCGACGGGGGTTACCCTCCCTCCCTCTGTCACACCCCACGTCGGGGGATTCGGTTCAGCAATATGGGGACCGTTGATCACTGCCGCAGCCTCGGTCTCATAATACTGAAATACAAGCATATGCTCCATATCTGTGATCGGGTTGAGTCCGGTCGGATACTCTCCAAGAACTCCACCACCATGGCCTTCCATTCGCCGTTCAACAGTCCGATATTGAAGTCGCCTACGCAGTGAAACATGCCTGTTCGCGCGCCGATCAGCCTGAGAATCTCACGAACCGCCGCCGGCACAGTCGGCACATTCTGCGACGCCGCCATTTCGTCAATTGCGGCATCGATCGAACCCGCCGTACGACTCGGGTCCATGCCGTAGCGAACCAGTTCATCGAATATAGACCGTATCTCGGCAACCGCTGCTGCGTCCGCATCGCTCATGATATTAATACTACCTCACTTCCAGATATCAATTTGCTTCTGCAAGAAGACTACCGTACATGTCGCGGATCCCAACCCTTATACCCGGGAACTCGTTAGCAAATTCCTTTAATACACCTTGACAGGAACCACAGATCACCCTATTTACAGGCAAATAGTCACCATTAGGACGATCGAAAACGATTCTCAGCTTGCCTGTTGAATCCCGGGTCAGTCGGTCACCAAGGCCTTCGAATATCTTGACTTCGGCGTCGTTTCCAGCGTTGGAGGTCGGCGTCCTTTCATAAGGGTATCGATCAGAGTCAGGCTTGTGGATGGGGTCGCGAGCAGCCCCATGGCTGCAGATTTCTTCTTTCAGAACCGGGTCGTCGCCGCTGGAGGCTCGGGAACGGATCTTCGGCCCGTTGGTCTGACGGAAAAAAATTTATCGTTCACGTAATTCGCGAGCACCCCTACTCTGTTCAATTAAATCTTGGACGCTATCGACCATGGCGGCGAAGAACGATGTCACCGAACCGTAAGGAGTGATCTCTCCATCTTCCGCGATGCCCCATACGGGCGGATCCGGCTTCGCGAGATCTGCTCCGTCTACCACCGCAGCATGTGCGCCCATAGAGTCCATGATCACCAGCATCCGCTCGGGGTCCGATAGCGGGTTTTTATCCTTCGGAGTTTGTTCCAAGAATTCGAGCACCATAGACTTCCATTCTTCGTCCAGAGCATCGATATCAAAGTCGCCGACAATCTGAAATTTTCCGTAGCGCTTGCCGATCAATCTCAACATCTCACGGGCGGCTGCGGGAACAGCAGATGCTTTCTGTATCAACGCCATCTGATCTATTTCCGAGTCGGTAGCTCCGCATACTTCCGCAGGATCCAGCCCGCTTGAAACCGCGCGGTCGAAAGCATCTCGAATTTTTGCAATAGCTACCGATTCGCTCACGCTGTCAATGATTGATTTTCTCGATTCTATACGGAGGTGGATACAAAATCCTAATACGGATTATGCGAACGCCCTCAACATTATCGATCCGGACCTTCAACCAGTACCATCGAATTGATCGATCCGCCGTTGCCGTAAAAGACAGAAAACCAAGTCAACCTCGACTTGCGGTAATACTTCTGAGTTCTTCCGTCCGACGCCTTATTTTGTTCAGCGGGAGGTCGCGCCGGGCCATAACCATACAGTCGCCTATTCGAAAATCGAGCAGCAGATGCGGCGCGGCAAAAAAACTGAGGTCAGCTCGCGATCATTCCACGGTCTGGCCACTGCCCCCTCTCCAGTTTGAGGCCGAGTATTTTTCTCGCAGCGTTATAGAACTGCCCGTCGTATCTTCCGTCGTCCGGCCGCGGCTGTTCCGAGAACTTGTCGATTGTCAACTTTCTGGTGAAGTTTTCGAAGTCTCCTCCGAAATCGTAGACGACGATGCTTTCGGATTCCGATTTCTTCCTGACATATAGGAGAATAGCCATCTACCATTCACTTTCGAAGTTTTCGCCGCGCGGCGAGGGTTGAACTTCTTCCCAGTTGAATTTTTCCTGCACGATCCCGTGAGCCTTTTTCATCCTTGTCGGACGGCTTGAAGTTCGCGGTTTTGTAGCACGTGGATCGCTTTGACGAGTCGTCCGGCCTTATCGGGGCAGCACCGGAGTTTCCGCAGTACTCGCCAGGTTTTGAGCTGGGCGTTCGCTCGTTCGCCGCGGCCACGCAGCTTCGCATGAGCACGGTTTGCGACTTTCTGTGACTTCGGCTTGTTCCTTCCCTTGTACGGGGTCAGCAGCGCATTTGCGCCTTGATATCCTTTGTCGGCCAGGGTAATCCACCCGCCCTGCTCGAGCTCGTAAAGGATCCGCCAGATCCAGGCCGCCTTCAGGTCGTGCACACTGCCGGGCAACGCGCCCGACACCCACACGATGTCACCGTCGGCAGTCACAATGACCTGCACGTTCATTCCGTGGTAGCAGTGTTTCCCCGAGAAGTAGGGGCGGTCGGCGTCCACCCGGTCGATCGGGATCGCCGTGCCGTCGAGGATCAGGTAGGCATGCCCGTCGGTCTTCGCAAGCCGCAAAGCCTTTCGCAGATCCGGTGATCGTGCGGCCAGCAGTTCGACGGCTTCTTCGACGTAGCGCCACGCGGTCGTGGTGGAGACCTCGAAACCCGCACCCAGGTCGCCGAAGGTTTCACCCTTGCGCAGGTAGGCCAGGACGAGCAGGGCTTGTCGGCCCGGGTTGAGCCGCCGCCACACCGACCCGATCGCGGCGCGGTGTCGCCGGATAACGCCAGCGACGTAGTCGAGCCCGAGTTGGCTCATTTGGTTAGTGCCTGACGTTGCCTGTGTGTGAGGGCGTTGAGGAGGGCCTGCCGTTCGGGGTCGATGGCTGCCGGGAAGGTTTGCTCGGTCCCGTTGATGGCGATGGTCGCTGAGCGCAGGACGCGGAGTTGACGCACGATCGCGCGGATGCTTGCGCCGGTGCGGGTTTGGGCGGTGCGGGCGACGGCGAGGGCGGTGAACACGATGGTCAGGTGGGCTTCGATCACGTCGCGGGTGCGGTGGAACATCGGCCGTGCTTGCAGGTCGATTTTGGACATCCGGAAGGATTGCTCGACGTGCCAGAGGTCGTGGTAGCTGGCGATCACCTGACCGGCGGGCATCAGATCAGCGGGCAGGTTCGTGACGTAGCCCTTCAACCCGGCCAGGCGGCGGGCCCGCGCCAGGGCGGCCTCGTCGAGGATAGTGTGGCCTTTGCTGGTGGTGACGAACCGCGGGGTCCGAGCACTTTTGGTCCCGTCGATGACGTCGCGGGCACGGGCTTCTTGTGCGTTGAGGGTGCGGTTGTCGCGGACGTAGCGTTTGGTCGAGTAGGCCCAGACCGCCCGCCACGACCCGAGATGGGTGTCGGGGTTCCAGACCGGTTCGGCCCGGACCGCGGCGTCGTTGTCGAGGTTGGCGCCGTGTTTCGGGGTGACGGTGTCGATGACCTGACCGTCGGTGAATACCTCTCCGTGCCAACGGAAATGGGACTCCAGATCGATCGGGGCCTTCGTCACCCGCGAGCCCACGATGAACCGCAGATCCGCTGCGTCGAGCGCGGCCAGGTTCTGCTCCGACAACATCCCCGCGTCGGCGACCACGACGATACTCTCGATCTGGTGCCGAGCCTGGAACTGGGCGATGATCGGCACGATCGTGTGCTTCTCGGCCTTGTTACCCTCCCAGCAACCGATCTCCAAAGGGAACCCGTGCCGGTCGACCAGCAGCCCCACCACGATCTGCGGATCGACGCGGCGTTCCTTGGAATAGCCCACCTTCCGTAGGTCGTCTTCTTTCTCCGCCTCGAAATACAACGTCGTCACGTCATACAAACACAGCGACACCTCCCCGCTGGTCAACACATTGCGGAAACACACCTCGGCGACCCGGTCGCGGTAGCGGCCACCAGCGCAGCGGGCCAGGGTGCGTTTCATCGTCGCGTAGGAGCCCGGCTGTTGCCCGAGGTCTTCCAGCACCCGCCCGGTGTCGAGCAGGCTTGTGGGTTCCACGATCCGGGCGATCACCAAGTCCCGGAACACGGCATCGCCCACCGCGTCGAACCCCAACGAGTCGTACACCCCGGCCAGCGCCTCGAACAACAACCGTGAACTCGTCCCGATCACCCGGCCCGACGCCACCATCTCGACAGGCTCGTCGGCAGCGCCAGCAGTGAACAGCGTGCCGCCCTCACCCCGACCCACCAGCCCCGCGGCCCGCGCCACGGGCTCCACCCCCAGCTCCAGCACCCCCTGCGCAGCGTCTTCGAGCAAGCCACGGGCCCGTTCCAGCAGAACCCCGAGCTCGGCCTCGGTATACGCCGACCCCACATCAGCCACAATCCGCCGCCAGCCCCCGACATACTCCGCGATCTGCACCGCCGTCGCCCCCGACGCCGTCCGCACCCGCCGAATCCACGCCACCACCCGAACACTAGACGACCCCGTTAGTGCCCGAAACAGGCACCAAAAACCAACATCACCCCAGGTCAACGAACTCCGAACCCACCAACCACGACAACGTGAGCCAACTCAGGCGGGCAGCGGGCACTCCGGGGGTGATTTTGGCATGAGAACCTTCATCGGCACCTGAAAGTGCTTGTGCCCGCCCGCCCGCATTCGCAGCGGCGTGCCGTCAGTGCAGATCAGTTGGGGTCAAGCGAGAACGCCGTTTGCCCTGCGTCACAGCACGCGAAAACTATCGCCTACCCTGCTGAGATTACCTTACTGTGGACGCAGCTCTTCGATCCTTTGCGCGTAGTTGTCAGGCGTTACGCGCCATCGGTCGGCATCATCATATTCGTATTCGACATTCAGACTCATGTCAGCCCGCTTGATCTGAATGAGACATGCCTTCCAGTCATTCTCGCCGCGGACACCTGTAGCCTCCCTGAATTCCTTCATCTTTTCCAGAAATCCGACGCCAGCTGGCACGTTGGCCGAAAATTCGCCATTATCAGTGTATGTATAGCCATACATTGATGCCGCGCCATCTAGATTTGCTACCAGCGCCAGGGAATCCCATTCTACTTCCCTATAGCTCCGAATTATTATTTCGCAGACCGACATCGAAATATCATTCGCAGCTTGGATGTCGAAACTTGGATCGGTCACGATCGAGCTCCCTCGACGATTTCTTCCATCTCACGATTTAAAAGTTCTTCTATTTCACGCGCAGTCAGACGATCGAACTTTCGCCTTGGCTCATTTTCGAATGAAATTTCGTTTCCGTACAGTTTCCGACAAGTGTCGTTTCGGACAATGTACTGAACATCGATTCGCTCAGGTCGTTCAGTTCCCTTAACTGGTTTGCCATCTGCCTGAAAGAACCCTATTTCGAGTTCAACCTCAGCACCCTTCCTCACCCAATCAGACCATTCATTCTCCATCTTCTTGTAAGCTGAAGTGTTGAAGTTACCATCTTGGGGGAACATGTTCTTCTCGCGCTGGTCTTTCATGAACCGGTGGCCCAGGCCATGGCCGCCATGGTCGGTGCTCCGTCCCCCAGAGCGTCCGATCTGAGCCGTGAGCTTGTCTTCCGCGCTGCTGCGCTCGGCGTTGGCCAAGACCTCTCGAATTGTGGCTGAGGTGCGGACTGAACGACCCATGGAATTGACCTGCCACGACGCCTCATTTCGTCCAGTGGTGGTCGTGTGAATGACCAATTCCGATGATGATTCGGTGGGGTGAGCAGAGTCCGGAGCCGATGTCGCGGGCGCGTCGCTCAGTTCGGTCTACAACGAATGGCGCATCTCGCTCCTGGAGGCACTCGCACGGTATGGGATTTCCCTTGACCAGGTCGATATCCGCATGCGCGGATCGGGTTTGGATTTCTTTTCCGGTGCACACAAACAACTGCCCACCGAAGAGGCACTCTCCGACAACCCCGAGGCGCTCGATCTACTGAGAGAATGGTTGGTCGATGATCCGGACCGGCCCGTCGGGCGACCTTTCAATTCCATGCACAGGCTCGGCTTGGAGGAGCCGAGCGACTTCGATTTGAATTTTTCGTCCGGAGAAATGTTCCGTCGGGCGGTCGAGAATTGGGACCCCGAAAGATACAGCGGTCCGCTCACCCGCGATCACGGATACCTGAACAAGCGGCTTGTCCTCACTGAATTCCCCCACTTGTTCCGATGGGCGATGGAGTGGACCGCTCGAACAGGAAGGGAGATGTCCTACGCCGTCTTCGACGAAAGCGGCCCTGCGGATGTATCACACCGGGGGTTCTTCGTTCATTTCCAGGACACGGATTGGATCGTCCATCGCGCTTCCGGTGGCGAAACCGTGCACGCGAGCTTCGGTTCGGATGACCAGTCGGGCAGAGAATTCGGCTCCGCCGTGGATACCACAGCGGTCACCGAACGAGAATGGCCGGAGAACTTCAGTACCGAGATTGTGACGGACAATGGATCGGTTACGAGCTCAGAGGAAGCCAAGACACTCGTCATCCAATCCGTAACCGATGAAATGACAGCACCGACAGAGAGCCTGGTTGCGGCCGGTTCAGCAGCACACGTGGATCCGTCTGCCGTAGCCCATATTGGAGACGGAAATTACGTGATAGCGTTGCGTAATTCCAGCTACGCTTCCATGGGCGGAGAATTCCTACACCGGTCAGGGCTGGATCCGAGCAGGCCATCACACACGCCGGACAATCTTCTCCCACTGGACGCCCCTGAAGCCGAGCGCATTCTCCGTGAAATGGCGGTGAGCGAGTTGATCATGGCCTGGGCGCACGACTCGAACGGAACGAATGTGCGCTCTCTCGCCATACAAGAAGCTGCGATAGTCGAATTCGGCTTGGACACCGTGCTGGATTGGCCGATGTCCGATGGGATACGCGACAGAGTCGCCCGTGAGGTCGCCCACCATGGAGCCGTTCATCGCGAACTCCTGCGTATCCAATACGAACTCACACAGAACGAATTGGCCCGGTTGGGCGTGAACAATCTCGTTTTGTATCGCGGCTATTCTTGGCCGGAGCAGGAACGTCCGCAATGGGCTCGGCAACCAGAAGGAACCGAAATGGAGATGCCGCTCCAACGGCCGCTCTCGTCATGGACGGGGAGCCGTCGAATAGCCGCCGACTGGCTCAGTGGCAATCTGAACCCTGGCCTCATACTCGCCGCGCGATTCCCGCGAGAACGAATCATGGCGTTTCCTCGTACTGGAATCGGATGCCTTTGGCAATACGAATTCGTCGTGCTCGGCGGACCGGGGTCGGCTATGCTGGATGGCATGTATGGAGAAGAGAGATGATGGGCGGGTTCAAGCCTCGGCTTCGGTTGACCCTGAGTGGAAAACTGAATCAGACAGGGCTCGACCAACTCCGGCACACACTGGGCCTCGCTCGCATCGGCCGGCTGAGTGATCGCGAGGATGAGCATTTCGGCAGTCGGGACTTGCCCGGCACTGTTGGTTCAGCAATGATGATAAATCTTTGGCGCGACGACAATGATTTGTGGTCGATCAGCATAGACGCGCAATCCGAAGTCGTGCCCTCAGCCGCCGATCTGGACGCTTGGCGATCCGAAGCGGAGGCTGCGGCCACAGAGGCAGGAATGACCGTGGTCGAAGAGCGGTTTTTCCTAGGAAACGACGAAGTTGTCAACCGCACAGAATGGCGAAACGAGGACTGGTTACGCGCCGCCGGATGGAGTATTCCCGCACAGACATTGGCTGAGCTTTGGTCCGAGATCGACGTATCGGCCAACGCTTCGGTGGCGGAGAAGCGAGAGAAACTCGTCCAGTTCATGCGAACCCCCGCGTGGGAGCCGGCTCCGGCACGTATAAAAAGCGAGGCAGAAGCGTTCTTGCACAGAGCACAGTAGCGATCCTGTTCAGGCATGAAGGGCGGATAACGGCCAGCGACTCAGGGAGAGGAGATCAATGGCTCTTACCTCATACCACGGAACTTTCCATACCGATAGCCCGCAGGCCATGGAACGGGCGATCCCCATAACGCGAGCGCACAACAGGCCAGCATTCGATCAGCAGGATGGGCAGTTCGATCATTCAACAATTCGATTGCTTCGGGCTCACGTTGCACCCAGCCACCATCCAAAGCTACGGACATAACATCATCCGGGTCGCCCGGATTGCCGTCGAAATCGGTAAAGAATATGCGGCGAGCAACAGGCCCTGGATGGTACGGATCCGAAGACTCATCATCAAATACCCTCTCGTTCTCATCGCCTTGCATGAAACGGTCCACTCAAGTAGCTTCCAGGGATTCCGCCCTTTACCAACCATTCATCGTCACGCCGCGTGTTCAGCATTGCCCGTATTCGTGCGCGAATATCTTTCGCCTTCGCATTGCTTAAGTGCCCGCGATGACCAGGCCTTTTCCAGTTGCCCATGTTCTGCGCCTCCTGCCAAGGGCTCCAACCTGCGACAGTCAGCCACCCACGACCAATGGTTTTCGCTGGTACAGCACGTGTGCGTAGTGGTCACATCCCCTCCGGAGATCACCACCCACACCGTCGCGACGATTCCGTCATCCAACCGGCACACACGTGAGCCACGTCAGGTCGGACCTGATCTCGGGCCTGTCGATGTAGTAGATCTTGGCACCTCGCGAGTGTTGCGGAGCGTGCCGGGGGCGCGTTCGGGGTCGTCGACGGCATGATCGACCGCGGTCGCCACGCCCTTGCGGAAGGTTGGCGGAGTGGCCCCTGCGAAGTCCTCTTTCGCGGGCGGCGCACGTGCGGGCGCATCCTGGTCCCGGTGAACAACACGAACAAGATCCCTCGGAACACCAGCCGTGGACCGTGGTGGACCCGTCCGGGGGGCCCGGCAGGTTCGATCGGAAGTAGCGGTTCGATAACCGCCCACAACTCGTCATCCACGATCCACGGTGCTGCCGCGACGAAACGTACTGCACCACAGCGTTCCTCGGCGCTGCCACAACGAACGCGTCGGAGGCTCTCGGCTGATCGTCAGGCGACGCTGTGGTCGTAGATTCTTCTGCCTTCGAAGTAGGTGTATTCGACCTGGGTCTGGTGGATTTCGTTCGGTGCGATGTCGAACAGGTTCTGGTTCAAGACGAGGAAATCCGCGGACCGCCCTGTCGCGAGTACACCGATGCTGTCGCCGAGTCCGATGGCACGAGCGGCGTTCCGTGTGAATGCGTTTATCGCGTCGCGGACATCTATGCGTTGGGCCGGATTGTTCAGACCGGGTACCGAGGGGTCCGGATTGGCCCGGGTCACCATCGTTTCCATGGCAATCCATGGACTCGGTATCGGAACCACCGGCCAATCCGATCCGGCCGTCAGGCATGCCCCGCTAGCGAGTAGATCCTTGAAGGGCCAGTTTCGGTCCAGGACTTCGGCCGGAACCTGGTTAGCGATGCTTTCGTCGAAAGGCGTGGGGAACCAGATGTAAGGCGAAGCGTCCGGTACAACGTCCAGCTCGGCGAACCGGGGCAGGTCGGTCGGGTCGATGTAGGCGACATGAGCGATCTGGAAAATCTGGCCGTCGCTGTGCTCCTTGCGGATCATCTCGATCGCGTTCAGGGCTTGCCGCACCGAACCGTCTCCGGTGGCGTGAAGTTTCGCGCCCAAGCCCAGCTGACGGCAACGCTCGAGTGTCGCCACCAGCTCCTCGGAGGTCCAGAACAGCGGGCCGGTGTCCTCGGGATCTTCGTGGGCCCCATGGCATACGTATGGCGTCAGTAGTGCGGCGGTCCGTGTCATCGGAACGCCGTCCAAGAACAGCTTCGCGAAATCGGGACGGACATGCGTGCGGCGGTACGCACGCGAGGCCGTGAACAACTCTTCGCCCACGAACTCCTCGCCGAAGAATGGCCGGGCCGGTAGTGAACCGACCACCCAGGCGGTGAGTTCGCCGCTGTCGTCCAGAGTGCTCAGCGCGCGAAGATCGCGTTCGGAGGTGCCCGCGTCCTGAATCGCGGTGATGCCGAAGGAATTCAGGAGCTTCACCGCTTCGCGAAGTGACACGATGTCGCGCTCGGCGGGATTCTCGATCGACCGTGCAGCCGCTTCCTCGACCGCGGCACACGCGGACTCGTACAGAACACCGGTGAGCTTTCCGGAGGCGTCACGCACGTAGGTGCCTTCGTCCGGGTCCGGTGTTTGCTGACCGATACCCGCAAGCTCGAGCGCTCGGGAATTCACCCAGCGGTTGTGGTGCGAGTCGTCGCGAAGCAGAACCGGTCGACCCGCGCTTGCCTCGTCCAGAGCTTCCAGGTAACCGCCCTTGGCGAGTTCGTCGATGACCGGACTACCGATCGTGCTGCCGATCACCCATTCGTTCGGAGCGAGCGTGGCGGCGCGGGACTTCACCAGCGTCAGGATGTCGTTCACGTCGGCGGTGGGGCTGATGGTCAATTCCCACGCGACCTGCGCACCGCCCAAGCCGAGGTGTGCGTGGCCGTCGCAGAGGCCCGGCATCACCATTCGCCCGCCGGCATCGATGATCTCCGTATCCGATGTAGCAAAGGCGGCCACCGACTCGGTGGACCCCAAGGCGGATATTTTGCCGTTCGCCACGGCGAATGCTTCGACCCATTCGTTGCCCGGATCGCAGGTATAGACCCTGGCATTGGTGACGATCAGGTCGGCCATCTCAGTCATGCACTTTTCCTTCTTGCTCGAACACTTACGCGGGCATCGATGAGCGGGCGCGGTAGCCGTAATCGGCAGGGAATGACACCCGAAACGTTTCGACCTGCAGGCCGAGGGTGATCATGTTGCTCCTCGAGAGGTTGCTTCCGGCCGGGTAGCGGCAACCTTACGACAGAGGTGAACGTTGCGTATGCAAAATAGACAATTAGTTACAAGAATTTACTAACCGTAATATCGGAGGGTGCGCCGAGCTTCAGCCGCGCAAGGGGTGGAACAAGTGGTTCGGGGATGGCGCCCGCCATCCCCGAACGCGGCAGCGAACGATGAGCGGATGGCCTAGTGGAGGATGTCGTGCACGATTCGGCCGCCGACGGTCGTCCTGAGCACCTGAGTCGAGGGCAGCGCGTCGAGGTCGCAGGTGATGGGATTGCGATCGATGATCGCGAGGTCAGCGTGGCTGCCGGGAGTGAGCCGCCCGATCCCGTCCCAGCCGAGTACAGCCGAACCGCCGACGGTCCACATATCGTAAGCCTCGGCGCGGGAGATGACTTGCCCGGGTCCGGCATTGAACCGCCCGCTGGGGAACATCTGATGGGTCACAGCGAGTTGCATCTGCTCGAACGGGTTCGCCGGTCCCCAGTCCATCGACGCCGCCAACGGTATCCCCGAATCAACCATGTGCCGCAGCGGATTCAGCAGTTCGAGTGCCTCCGAGCCGAACCGTTCGGCGATCATGTCGCCCTTGCCGAAGGTGAAACTTGTACTCGCGGTGAGGCTGAATCCCAGCTCCGCGAACTTCTTTGCCTGGTCGGCGCGCATGAGCTCGCCGTGCTGGATCACCCAGGGCACCTGATCGAGGTGGTACTTGGCCATCACTTCCTTGGTGAGAGCGATGTTTTCCTCGTGCTCGTCGGGGGTCAGTGACAGCACGTTGAGCCGCAGCCCGTGTTCGGCGCAGAATTCGTAGAACAGCCTGGTCTTTTCGATGTCGATCTGGCGATTGCCCGTGGTGGTCGCTCCGAATGGGTCCTTATATCCGGCATCGAAGCGGGCCAGTCCGACCGAACAGGGACCGGTGATCGTGGCGGTCATGCCGTCGATGCGCAGCCAGTCGTCGTCGACGCTACGGATGGCGAGCGCGCGTTCGAGGTTTTCGCGAACTTCCTGGAGGGACAGTGTGCGGTCGCCGGGGAGCGCATTGCTCTCGAGTTCGGGCGCGGCCTGCACACGAAGGGTCAGCAGTCCCTGGGAGCGGAACGCGCGATACGCCTCGATGTGCAGGAAGTCCATCGCGTGACCTTCGTAAATGGTCGTGATGCCCATGGCGTTGTACTCCGCCATCGCTCGGATCATCGCCGGTGGCACCAGCTCCGGTCGAATCAGGGGCGCCATCTTGGTCTGGAGTTCGCTGAAGAAGGGATCGTGGTTGTAGTAGGACGTGACGCTCCCCCGCAGGATGCCGGTGGGGTTACCCGCGGCGTCCTTCTCGATCCAGACGTTCGAAACCTGGTCGGGCGTAGACGCGTCGATTCCGAGTACCTGCAGGGCAAGAGAATTGAGAGCGACGATATTGGGCACCCGCGGAGCCCATGCCTGAATCAGTACCGGGTGGTCACTGGTGGCGCGATCGAGCACATGCCGATCCGGCAGAACGCCTTCGACGAGATCGCGCCAAGAACGGCGGACGAAGTAGTGCGGCTCGCCGATCGGTGTGGTCTGAATCCACTCACCCTTGGGCGTCTGCGCAGCGCTTTCGCGAATGGCTGCGATGATGTCGTCGTGGCTCTTCGCGTCGATGATATCGACGCTGCTGCCTCGGAACGCCGCGAAGTGCAACAGGTGTGGATGGGTGTCCACGAGGCCCGGAATTACGGTCGCCCCGTCCAGACTCTGCCGCTCGACGCCGGCGCCGGCCGCTGCCAGCACCTCGTCGGTGGAACCGACGGCGGCGACCCGGCCGTCGTTGATGAAGATCGCCTCACCGGTCTGCTTCGAGCTGACGAGTACCTCGGCATCTGTGTACACGATGTTTGTCGGTACAGCACTGTGTGACTGAGTCATCGTATTTCTTTCCTTCGTCGTCACCTCGACCGGGCAACGGTCCTGCTATGACTGGTGTCCGCCGGACCGAAGCCGGCGACTGAGGCAGAGTGTACTTCTCGTTCAATGTCCTGTCTTCAAGTATTTAGATTTTTCTGATGGTTAAAGAATCTTTACCTGATTGTGAGAAATGGCTGTTCAGAGTCCCGTCGTCCTTGCGGCCGCCGGCATTCGCTTCTCGGGTCATCCCGATCCCGCCGGGCGTTCGGCCTTCCTCACGGTCGGGTCACCGGCATCGGCTGCGCCGAGCCGGACCCGTAGGGGTTTCCACGTTCCACAGACGTAAGACACGACTGGCCTCTCGCCGAAACGGCGGTGCTCACCCGGCTCGATCGCTCGCCGGGTGATCTGCCCGACCACCGCGATCGAGTCGCTCGACATCCGTTATCGGCGTGCTGTCCGCGCCCGCGGACACTTCCCCACAGAGCAGGCCGCGTCGCCTGCTTGTATCTGATGACCCGGTCGCTGGACCCGACAGGCACGGGTCGGGCACGATGGACTATCAGCCGGCAATCCGGCATTCCCCCATCCGGACCCAAGCCGCGCGAAATCACCGCAGGCGCAACGCTATTACCGATCTTCACGGTCACCCGTGGCGAACACGCCGATTCAACGCGCGGCGACAGTCGGCCTCGGAGCCGAACATCAGCTGTCCTCGTTGAGCAATGAATCACGCACCAGCCCAAGGTGCTCGAGTTGCCCCAGCAGGCGCAGCAGCGACTGATCGGGGCTTTCATCGGCTGTGTCGACGATGACGTGGTCCCGATCCCACGGCTGATAATCGCGATCGAGAACCTGCTGCCACCCTGGTAGTGGCAGGTCAAGGATGTCGACCGAGCGCGAGGTGATGCGGCGCCGATGCTCGGCCGGATCTGAGCAGATCACCTCGATCTCGACCGCGGCGACGCCGGCGCTCTGGGCGGCACCCAGCCAGCTGTCACGAGTGATCGACAGCGGGTTCACCGATTCGGCGATCACGGTGAGCCCCTGCCGAAGGTGCTCCTCGGCAAGCGCATATCCAACGACATAACCGACGGACCCCACGGGATGCTCAGCCAAACCTGACCGCACGATCGCCTGTTCGATGGTGTCGACCCGCAGGTGCACGCCGCCGATCCGTGACGCCAGCAAACGCGCAAGCGTGGTCTTACCCGTGCCCGGAAGTCCTCCGATAGCGATGAGCATGTGCTCATCCTGCCAGTGGCGGCAATCGGCCGGACCCACCGATATTCGCCGCCGAATCACCGGCACTTGATGCGAGCGCACGCCAGGCACACCCTTTGGGGGTGACCTGAAGATCGGTGCGCACCAGCGAGATGTGGTAGGCGGTGTTGTCGTCGCCGAGTTTGCCGGTGTGGGCGAGAGCGTCGGTCACGGGTTTCCAGTCGGTGTCGGTGGTCGCCACCGGTTGGTGGGAAGCCGCGGTCGGGGTGATTGCGGGCGTGGTGGGGTTGTCGGTGTGCGCGCATCCTCCGGCCGCGGTGATCGCCGGCAGTGCGGCCGGCGCGGCCGCGTGGACAGGGTGTCGACGTGTCGAAACAGCCATGGCACGGCCTTGTCGTCGAAAGTGGCTGGTTCACCAGCCGGTTCAGTGGGTGGGTTCGAACTCCCACAACACCGGCGCACCATCGGGCCCCTTGGGGACTGGAAAGTAACTGTGGTGGGTGGCGGGGTCCACCGCCAGCGAGTGGGCGCCGTCGGCCAGGTGCGCGGCACCGACGGCGACGGTGTGGCCGTCGCGGCGGTCGAACACACTGACCCAGCCGCTTTCGGCCGCCACGTAGACCCGGTGTGCACCGGAGTCGTAGACCAGCACGTCAGGGGTATCGCCGACGGGGTCGCGGCCGGTGACGGCGCGGGCGGTCAAGTCCACGGTGACCATGGCCGCGCCTGCCTCGCAGCCGACGAACATCAGCCGACCGACCGAGTCCAGAGCCTGTCCGTGCGGATGGTCGCAGCCAGGAGTCGAAATCCGGTCGGTCACCATAAAGTTCGCCGGATCGATCACCGCCAGATCATTGCGGCCCTGGACCGCCACGACCATCCGGTCGGTGACCGGGTCGTAGACGACGTTGCCGACCTCACCACCCACCGCGACGGTGGCGCGCACAGCGCCGGTGTCGGCATCGACGACGGTCTCCGTACCGGCGTGCTCGTTTGTCGTCCACACCGCATGGCGGACCGGGTCGTAGGCCAGCCCGTCGGGGTATTCGCCGGTCGGGGCGGTGAACACGACCGCGCCGCTGTCCTCGTCGATCGCGACCAGCTGGTTGCGGCCGGTCGCGGTGGCATACACGCGGTGGATGTCCGGGACCACGATCACACCGTGTACGTCCGGTACATCGGGGATGGTGCGGACCACCTGGTGGGCGCGCACATCGACCTCGACCACCTCCCCAGCGCCCATGTGCGCGACAAACAGCAACCCGCGGCCGGCATCGAGGCTGGTGTAGTCGAATCGCACCGGCCCGCCGGTCAACCCCAACTGCGCGACCCGCCGCAGCGGCAGCTCACCGGTGTGCGGGGGGCCCGGCGATGGAGAGGCCGAGCATCCACTCACCGCCACGGCCACGGCGCCCAGCAGCGCCGCGAGCGTGCACGTCGGCCGCATCACCCACCTCCCGCTCCGTGTCACCGTGGTTTCGACACTACGCGGGGGCAGATGCGGTGAATCCCACCACCGGATCGGAGGGATCTCGTGCCCAACTCACCAGCGGCAAAGCCTGGGCACTGGGTGATGCTGTCCTATCGCATGCCCGTGGTTACATTTCCCCTGCGTGAATGAGCCGGCACCACTGAAAGCACGCCCCTCCGACCGCACACGCACCGTCGGGTTCGCGCGGATCCTCGCCTGCTTCCTGAAGCCGGCACTATCGGATTCAGCGGCCCCATCACGGTGGTCGGCTATATGCGGCGCGACCTCGTCGAACAGTGGCGTCGGACGAAGTGGGGCACCACAGGGAATTTCCCAACTCGGGTCAGAGCTTTACCAATACTTTCATTCTGTTGCCTGCGCGCAGTTCGGCGAACCCTTCGACCAATTCATCCAGAGCAATCTCGGTGACCCATCCATCAGTGGAATATTTGCCGTCTTCCATAGCTTCGATGACGGAATCGAAATCGGATGGCAAGTAGGCCATGGATCCGGTGATGGTGGTTTCGGACTGCACGACGCCGGTTGCATCGAGTTGTGCCGGATGTTCGTGTAGTGCCACGATGACAAGATTTCCCGCCGGCACCAGATTCGCGAGTGACTGCTGCAACCCGATCGAAATTCCGGCTGCGTCGAATGCCACGTCAACGCCTCGCCCCGAGGTGAGGGCGCCGACTCGGTCGGCGAGACGCTCCGCTGCCGGGTCGACCAGATGATCGGCCCCGAGTGACGCGATCGCATCACGGCGGGCCGCGCTGGGTTCGGACACGATAATCTGCTCGATGCCATGCGCACGTAGTGCGAACCATATGCCGATTCCGATCGGTCCGGCACCGACGACCAGGGCCGACTGGCCGGGACGAATTCCGCTGCGCTCCACCGCGTGCCATCCGACTGCCATTGGTTCGACGAGCGCACCGAGTCGCAGGTCCACCGCAGGTGGCAGTTTGTGCAACATCGACGCAGGCACACATGTGTAACCAGCCATGCCACCGCCAACGGAACTCAAACCGTGGAACGCTATATTGCGGCAGATATTGTAAGCGCCACGATCGCAAGCAGAACAATCGCCGCAGTAATAGATCGGCCACACCACAGCTCGGTCGCCGACCTCGATACCGGTCACGTTGTCACCGATGTCGACCACGGTTCCCGAAAATTCGTGCCCGAGGATCTGCGGCAGAAGCGCACCGGTGATCGGGTGCGGCTTGGTGAAATCGACGCCCGAACTGTCCGGATTGTAGTAGACATGCAGATCCGAGCCGCAAATTCCAGAATACGCGTTTTTCAGCTTCACATACCCTGGAGCGACCTGCGGATCCGGGACCTCCTCTATGCGAACGTCTTCTTTCGAGTAGAATTGGGCCGCCTTCACGCGATCTTTCGCCTAACTGGTCGATTTGCAGCCATCGGGAGATTTTATGAAAATGTCCGGCTGCGGAGAACTTCTCTAATTTCTCGGTTGACGTGATATGTTAGCCGACAGAACATGAGCAGCGGAAGTATACGAAAGTGGACACCTTTAAGGTGTAGTGATCTTTGTGTCGACCAGTCGCTTACCGGCTCCAGTCAATTGCGCTGCGATCCCGCTGAGCCACGCGACCCGCACCCTCACGTACTCGGCTGGCCGGAGGCCGGCGGGCCATCCCCTGCTGCGTATTCCCGCTGTGAGCGCCTCGGTGTGGCGGCTGCTTCGCGCGGCTCGGGTCCGATCTCTCGCTTGCTCTCGCTGGGCGCGCTGGAAACGGCGCTGATCGTGGGGCGCGGCGTTGGCAGCGTGCCCGAGTGCGCAGTCGGCCGGCGGCCCTACACGCGACGCCGCGGCAAAACCGTTCACCTGGAACGACCAGCCAGCGCTTGCCGCCGCCCGCCTGCTTCTCGACCAACTCGGTATGCGTCCCGAACACCTATTCGACGCTCCACATGAAACCGGCTCAGCGTTTCCGATGAACAGGTCGACGCCGCATCAACGCTCGCCGCCGATCCGGCTGTTCCGGCCTTCGCCGCGTACGTGGCGTCGGTGGATGCGGCGGTGTCTGCGGGTTCGTTGCGGAACTATGGCCCGTATTGGCGTCGCTTGTCGAAACATGGGGCAGCCGTGCATATCGCGCCGTTGCCGGTGAGTTTGCCGCCCCCTCCGGCGGACGGCTAAGCTCTGCTTCTCCGTGATCGAGCGGGGATCGAAAACTGTTCTGTTCAGCCTCGGGGGACATCGTGCACGACGAGTGGCTCACTCATACCGATCAGACAACGACGTCTGCGTCCATGCAGCAGTCACAACAGGCGATGTCATTTCAACCGCTACCACTGGCGGAGCCTCCGCAGCCAGGGCCTGCGAAGCGATTCATCGGCCGCCACCGGCTCGCCCTCACGGCGGTCGCCTTCACGATGGGCGTCCTGCTCGCCGCTGCCGCCGTTCTGGTCGCCGCCCGACTGAACCACTCCACCGATATCGCGCTGGCCGTGAACGACTGCGTCGCAATCGAATCCGAGCGTCCGGTGGAATACGCCTGCACCGACGAGCGAGCCGGGTACCGGATCGCGGCACGCCAGGACATCGTGTGGCCGGTGGCATCCGCCTGCATGAAATTCCAGGACACCACCCAGGCGGTGCCCGAACCCGCTGCTGCGGGCGAACAGCCCGATACCGCACTGTGCCTGGCCCCGACCAGGTTCAACACCACCGATCCCGGCGCACTGCAGGCCGGTGATTGCATAGACGTACAGGGCGCGGGTGACTCGATAACCCGCGTCTCCTGCCGGCAGAGTCCGCACGGCTCTCGGGTCGTCGCCACCGAACTGCACCGCCAGATCCCCGTCACCGATCAGGCGTGCCGCGCGCATCCATCGGCGCGTCAAGCATTCGCCCATCCCTCACTGGGCGGACGAACACTGGTGGTGTGCGCCGCGCCGACCGATCCGAAAGACATCAGGAGCGCGGTGGTCGGCGATTGCACCGACCGAAACCTGAGCAGATTGATCTCGTGTGACAGTCCCGAGGCCACGCTACGGGCCCTCACGGTGAGAATGGTTTATGTACGGCCCGAATCGCCGAAGTGCCGTGATGTCTTCGGCGCGACCGCGTCCTCCATGACAGACACCGACAAGACCGATCTCGTCTTCACGGCCTGTTTCGGACCGGCCGATCAGAACGCCGCACTGTATTCCGTAGTCGGCGACTGCCTCTCGGTCAGCGGCACCGGACCCGCCTCGCGCTCGCATCGGATCGATTGCACCGATCCCGCAGCCACACACGACGTGATCGAACGGCACGAATCCCCCGACAAATACTGCCCGTCCGGGACGGAGTCGGTGATCACATGGGATGCCGGAGTAACAACCGGCGTAACGGTCTGCCTCGCACGTCGCTGAGTCCGACACGCGCGACGCACCCGGCACAGGTGTGACCGGCCGAAGGGCCATCGCCGGAACGCTCGTGTCGTCGGCGGCGGGGTGAGTATCTCTGCCGTCGCCGGGATTCGTCAAATGTCCCTGTAGCCGAGCGGTAGCCGCTCCGGCCGAACAGACACCGACCCTTTCGGCCGATCAGCGGCCACCGATGTTCGGTTCAAGGGTGGCGGCGACCTTTTGCGCTGGTGCGCATGTCTCCTCGTCGGGGTACCAGACCTCGACGGTCAGAACACCGGTGGCAGTACGGAGGTTGACCGCGCAGCCGAGCATGGTCTGCGGACCGACGTAAGCGTCGCGACCGTTGATCTTCGTGACGGCGGGGGCCTGACCGCCGGGGCTGTTGGCGACCGACTGCGCAGACGCGAGGTACCGCTCGTAGGTCCAGGGAAGAGCGAGCGCGTTGGGATGCTCGAGGTGCAAGGTGCCGGTACCGCCCGCCGAGGAGAACTGACACCTCACTGAGCGACCGGTGAGGGTCTCGACGGCCTTCTTCGTGCGCGGGTCGAACCCGGCGCTCCAGATCACTCTGTCCGTGATTTCCTTACATGGATCGAACATTCCGGTCGGCTTGCTCTCGGTGGCCGAACAGCCGCTCGAAGCGCCGAGCGCGATGACGGCGGTGACGACACCGGCCAGTAGCATCCGCATATATCCCTCGTAACACTGCTCGTACGCCGTTGCATCGAACCGGCCGAAGACGATCCGGCGCAACTGTACCGACCGCGCGGTCCTGCGTTCGACTCGGCAGGCTTCCCACCACGCCGGTGATTCCGTTCCGGCGGACTACTGCCTCGGCCGCCGACGCTATGGCAACGATTGCCAGCGCCAGTTCGGCAACCGCCACAACGGTTGCGACGGTCATAGCGGCCCGAGTCCATTCGCCGACCCTCGAGCCGTGGTGCACCGGATCGGCATGATCACTGCCGAGCAGTACATGAAATCCCAGCATGCCGGCGTTCATCGCGCCGGTTACCGCCCAGGCCCGCACGGACGCGTCGCGCCACAGCTCCCAGGCGCAGAACCCGCAGCCGAGGACCATGAACGTGATCAGCGCCGTTCCGAGCGACGAGTACAGCTGCGGGCCGTTGGGCATCAGCGCATGCGACGTCGCCGACACGGCGGCGAGTATCGCGCCGAATCGGCCCATCCCGGCCATCGGTCGATCAGACGTGGTGGTGACTGTGGGCGTCATGCCCGCTCCCTCGCAGAAGAAGAGGCCGGCGGCTCGGAGGGGCCGAGTACCGTGCGGGCACCCAACCGCCGGTGCACTGAGGTCCGGCGGCGCAGCAGCCACCTTCCGCCTCGCCGAGCCGCCGGCGTCATCATCACTGGAGTAGCGCGGACAGACGCTCGACCAACTCGTCTTCCTCGACGGCGTCGGTGAAATGTGTCAGATAGGCGCCGTCCCGGTCCAGGAGGTAGGTGAACGCCGAGTGCGGCATCTGGTAGTCGTCCGGGTCATCAGGATCCACGGCAATCGCCGAGAACACTCGAAAGGACTTCTTGGCCTGCTCCACTTGCTCTGCCGAACCGGTCAGGCCGGTGAAGCGCGGGTAGTCGGACTCTAGGTAGCGCTTCATCACCTCTGGAGTGTCGCGCTCGGGATCGACCGTGACATACAGCGGCTGCACCCGATCCGCGAGGGGACCCAGCCGGTCCAGCACGGCCGACAAGCGGCGCAACGCCCGCGGGCACACCATTTTGCAGTGCGTGAATCCGAAGAAGATCAGCAGGTGATGTCCGCGGTAGGTTCGTTCGCTCACCTCTCGACCGTCATGGTCGACGAGTTCGAACGCGCCGCTGATGTACCGGCGCACGGATGAACTCGAGTTCGTGTTCATCGCTGCGCCCTTTCGGCTGGTGATACCTCGAGCTCGAAGGTGCGCGGTGCGCCCACCGGGACACGGAGCGCGAGTCCTTCCGCGACGTGCTCGAGGTCGATGTCCCGGCCACCATCGGCAAGCCGACCGGCCTGCACCGGTTCGCCCGATCGGCCGGTCGCCAGCACCACGCCGTCTTCTCGCAGCGACCAATGCGCCCGGTCGACGACATTGCCGAGGATGATCGAACCGTCGCCGTTGCGATCATCGTGTCGCTGGATACGGAAGGTGAGTGTGCTCGAGTCGGACGCGAAACGGGCTCGGCTCACCTCGATGTCGTCGGCGACGACCGTCAAGGCGGGCTCGGTGAAATGCGCTGCGTGCCAGGGCTCGTTGTACAGCTTCCACAAGCCGTCCGGCACATTCAGCCGCGCGTAACCGAGCAGGGTGTTACCGGTGAGCGGCTCGACCTCGGTACGGTTGCCGTTCTCGTCGCTGCGGACATCGTTTCTCGGATAGTAGAGTCCGCCGTTGCGCCACGTGGGGTTCATATAGCGATCAGCGTGCGCGAGCAGGCCGTCGAGCGTCGCGCTGTCGCCCATTTCCGATGCCCACGCCGCGACCCAGCCGAAATCGCAGGTGTCGTTGACGACCTTACGGCCCATGACTTCCATGTCCGGGGCGAAGCCGACGGACTTCGTCCCGTCCGGGCCGTCCACCAGCAACTTCGCGACTTGCTCGGGATAGTGTGCCCGGACGAAGTCCCGGTTCCACATATTCATCATTGCCCCGCACCACGCGTCCACCCATGGCGCGGACAGCTCGTTGGGCACGACGGTGCGGGTGTCCTGTGTGAACAACATGTTGTACCGACCGGTCGAATCGAGCCGGCCCAGCTGCGACCACGCCCGCTCGTAACTGCGGGTGACCTCGGCGGCGACGTTGCCGCCGTACACCAGATCGTGCATGCGGAAGCCCAGGATGGCAGGCTGGTTGCAAATCTGGAACACGCAGTTGGGCTCACAGGCGACGCCGAGATAGCCGCTCTCGACCATCTGCCAGTAAACCTGCTCGTTGAGCGAATTCTCGTCGTACTCGAAGCGTTTCGGCTCACCGCCCCAGAAGAACGACCAGTGTTCGAAGGTCAGCGCGCCGGGCTGCGCGTAACGATCGTCGCCGAAGAGATAGTGATACATCAACGACAGCGACTGAACGTAGGCGCTGTACATGATGTTGTCCCGGGCGACCGGGTCCCACGCCTCGTGGAGCCGGTCCATCAGGTGCGCGTTGAACACATTGCCGCCGCGACTGGAGTCGCGCCAATACAGCCACACCTCGGGCAGCAGGATCTTGTCCATGATCCGTTCGAAAACCGGCTTGAACACGCCCGGGGCGTTCGGCAGCCGGTGCACGTGGGTGAGCGCCAGCGCGTACGCCATGTAGGCGAGCTGGAACCGGTATCCCCCGAAATCGTCCTGGCCGGTTGCCTTGCCCAGCATCAGCGACCAGTCGTTCGGCAGCTGACGGGACAGATTGTCGAAATGCCGGAGGTGGCCGAGTTGTTGCGCGGTCAATACGGCATCGGCCGCGGCGGCGCCTTCGGCCTGCACCGAATTCGGCTCGAGCTTCGACGAGGTCATTGTTGTTCCTTTCTGGCGAGCGAGCCCGGCCGGGTTCGCTCGCCAGCCACATCTCAGTTGTCGAAGGTCAGTACGGCTTTGATGACGTGGCCGTGATGAGCCGCGTCGATGGCCTTGTTGATGTCACCGAACGAGAAGGTGTCGATCAGTTTGTCGAAGGGGAAGCGGCCTTCTTTGTAGAGGCTGATCATGCGCGGAATGAATTCCGATGGCACCGAGTCGCCCTCGATGACGCCGACCAGCGACTTACCGAACAGCAGCTGCCCGTGGTCGATGGTGATCTCGTTCGGAATGCCTTGGAAACCCACGGTGGCGCACACGCCCGGGGTCTGGAGGCATTCCAGAGCGCTGCGCACCACCGCGGCGAAACCGATGCAGTCGACGGAGTAGTGCGCCCCGAGTCCGCCGGTGATGCTCCGGATCGCCTCGGCGGCGTCGACCTCGGACGAGTTCACGGTGTGGGTGGCGCCGAGTTCGGTCGCTTTCGCCAGTCGCGACGGCTGGATGTCCACGGCGATGATCGTGGCGCAGCCGGCGACCTTCGCGGCGAGCAACGCCGCGAGTCCCACGGAGCCGGCACCGAAAATCGCGATGGCGCTTCCGGGCCGTGGCTTCAGCGTGTTGAGCACCGCGCCTGCGCCGGTTTGGATTCCGCAACCCAGCGGGCCGAGCAGTTCCAGGGGCAGATCGTCGTCGACCTTGATCGCGTTCCGTTCGGTGACCACCGAGTGTTGTGCCCATGACGACTGCCCGAACCATGCGCCCAGCACGGGAGCACCGTCTTTGCTCAGCGGCGTGGTGCCGTCCAGCCGGCTGCCGACCATGTTCAAGCCGAGGAAGTCCCGGCAGTGCTGCGGGACGGCGTTCACACAGTTGTCACACTTTCCGCACGAACTGTAGGTGAGCACCACGCGATCACCTGGAGCCAACGTGGTGACTTCGGAGCCGACCTGTTCGACCACACCGGAACCTTCGTGTCCCAACACGATCGGAGTCTGGCCCGCACCCGGCGCGGCGATCACGCCCAGGTCCGTATGACAGACCCCCGAGCCGACCATCTCGACCAGCACCTCCTTCGGTCCCAATGGAGCGATGTCCACCTCCTCGATGGTCACCGGTGTAGCGGCCGAATGCAGGATTGCTGCTGTCGATTTCACTTCTGTTCCTCAGTTCCTGTCCTTCTCGCGCGTCAGGACACCACACCGGCCACCTTGTTCAAGGTGATCGTCTGGTGGTTGGTGTACTCGGCCAGTCCGTGCAGCGAGTTCTCCGCGCCGATGCCGGACTGCTTGTGGCCGCCGAACACCTGGTGGGGAGAGTACTGGTGCACCTCGTTCAACCACACCGTCCCGGCCTCCAGCCGCTTGCCGATCCGTTCGACCGCCGCCAGGTCCGCGCCCCAGACGGTGGCACCGAGACCCCACAGCGTGTCGTTGGCGCGGGCGACGACATCGTCCTCGTCCGACCACCGCAGCAGCGGCAGGATGGGACCGAATGGCTCCTCGACGACGAGACGCGAATCCTCCGGCGGGCAGTCGACGATCGTTACCGGCACGAACCATCCCGGCGCGGCCGGATCGATTTTCCCACCCAGGGCAAACGTGTAGCCGTTGGCGGCGCAGTCGTCGAAGTACTCCATCACCTTGTGGTACTGCGGCTCGTTCTGAATCGGGCCCAGCTGAGTCTCGGCATTCGCGCCGTCGCCGACGACGACGGTCCGCGCGAAAGCCACCAGCTCGTCGCGCACGGCCTCGTAGACGCTGTCGTGGATGTATACCCGCTTCGCGGCGTTGCAGAACTGTGCGTTGTTCTGGAATGCCGCCCAGAACAACTGCGGCGCAATCTTTTTCGGATCGACATCACCCAGCACGATGGCCGGATCGTTACCGCCGAGTTCCAGAGTGATCCGCTTCAGCGTGCCGGCAGCCGAGCGCATGACATGCTTGCCGGTCTCGGTGCTGCCGGTGAACGCGATCTTCGCGATACCTTCGTGCGCGGTGATCCACTTGCCGAGTTCGTCGTCGCCGCTCAAGGCACTGAGCACACCCGGCGGCAGCAGATCCTGGACCAGTTCGACCAGCTTCAGATCACACAGCGGCGTGAACGGTGACGGCTTGACGATCATCGTATTTCCGGCCACCAGCGCCGGCGCGATCTTCCACACCGCCAGCAGGATGGGGAAGTTCCACGGCACGATCGCACCCACCACGCCCAGCGGAGTGTGGCGGCTGATCACCCGCCGTTCGGTGGAGTCTTCGAGCACTTCCTCCGGCAGCGACTGCTTCGCGATCTCACGGAACCAGGCAACCGAGCCGAGAACCTCCCATTCGGCCATCGCCCGCGGTTTGCCCTGCTCTGCGGTCAGCAGCGCCATGAACTCTTCGGCATGCTCCTCGAGCCGGTCGCCGATCGCGGACACGACAGCCTGCCGCTCGGCCAGCGGCGTGGCCGACCAGCCGACGAACGCAGCGCGCGCCGCCTCGACCGCCCGGTCCAGATCCTCCCGCGTGGCCACGGGGACCTGCGCTATCACCGAGCGTGTGGCCGGATTGTACACGTCCGCGACGCTGGTTCCGGACACGGATTCGCCGTCGATGGTCATGACGAAATCGCTATCGACGCCGACACGGACGCTGTTTCCGACTGTCACCGTTCGCTCCTTTGCTAGGTAGATCACATCTACAACGTGACTGCGTCAATGCTGCCGCGCGAGCGACACGAATCACTGTTCCGATTCCGAACGCTTTTGGACGTCACCCAGCAAACTTTTCGCAAGTTGTGTAGACCACAGTGGAAGGTCAGGTGGTCCTCAATCCAGCCTGGGACGAGTGAACTCATGAACGCCAACCCGCATTTGCACCGTCGATACCCGCGATAGCGGACGCTGCGCCACCTCGTCCGGCCTCGACCCGGGTGCTCCCGTTTCGCTCCATCCCGCCCGGCGGCAGTCCGCCGCGGGCGTGCTGAGCGTGTCGGATGCCGTCGTTAATCTGCGGGTATGGTCAACCCCGATACGGCACTGCGCCGCCTTCTGCGCGAAACAGGAAAACTGCTCCAGCCGTACGGGTTCCACGGCACCGAACCCACCTGGACGCGAGTCGAAGCGCGCGGCGTCGCCTCCGTCGGCCGCACCCGGGTCACCCGCACATGGACCGACGGACAACAAGTCCTCGGCTTCGGGCTGACTTTGACGGCCACCCCCACCTCGTGGTGGCAGTACTGCAATTGGCGCAACGCCCGTCTGGGGCTGCCCCGCGTACCGATGGAATCGGCCACCGGCCCCGGCCTGATCGACACCCACTCACTGCCCGATGAACTGACCACGCCCTGGACCCTGCGGGTCGACTCGGCACAACCTGGTCAGCACGCGCTGCAATCGGACATCGACACCATCCGCGACCAACTTCCGCGCCGCGTACACGCCTACGCCCGCAGAGCGCTACGCCTGCTGGAAGCCGATCGCTACCTCGAGGAACTGACGGCCCGGCCCGATCCCGGAATCCGGACTCGAGCAGCGATCATCGTCTTGCTCGCCGACCGCGGACCGGGACCGCACCTCGACGATGCGATACGCCGCTTCCGGCAATGCACCGCGGCACCGGACACCTCCGCCTACGCGGAGGATGCCATCACGTACGCACGCACCCGAACAGCGGTCGGCGAAGTCGTCATCGAGTGATGGGTTCCGGATCTCGGTGAGGCCGGCGATCACTCCGCCGATGCCGGGAGGCGGAGGAATCGGGCGCGGGCCCAGGAGCGAGTATCTGCCGGCGCCGAGCGGAGGGTGAACCGAGTTCCGGTGGCGTGGCCCGCTGGTGCATCCACCGAGCGGGCCTCCCTCGCGGCGCGGGTCAGGGGTGGAGCCGGCACTGCCCCTTCGGCAGCAACATTTGGTTGCCAGGTGTGAGCCGAGGTGTCAGCGGTATCCCGCACGGAGCCGATCGATAACGGACATCGTCTGTGAAGGAGGACCGGATCATGCGCGGAGTCGTCCTGCATGCCCCCGGTGACGTGCGCGTCGAGCAGCGGGAGGACCCGCGGATCGTCGAGTCCACCGACGCGGTCATCAGCATCACCGCGACCTGTATCTGCGGGTCGGACCTGTGGCCCTACCGCGGCATCGAAAAGTTGAAGGGGCCCACCCCGATGGGCCACGAATACGTCGGCGTGGTCGCCGAGATCGGGCCGGAAGTGACGACCCTCGAAGTCGGCGACTTCGTCGTCGGTTCCTTCTTCGCCTCCGACAACACCTGCGAGATCTGCCGGGCCGGCTATCAGAGCCGCTGCGTGCACAACGTACCGATCGGAATGATCGGCACGCAGGCCGAGCGGGCCCGCATCCCGCTGGCCGACGGCACGCTCGTCGTGGTCCCCGCCACGCCGACGCCGGAGCAGATCCCGCACCTGCTCGCCGCCTCCGACGTGCTCGGCACCGGCTGGTTCGGCGCCGTGGCCGCCGAGGCGGGTCCCGGCAAGACCGTCGCGGTCGTGGGAGACGGCGCGGTCGGGTTGCTGGCCACGCTGGCCGCCAGGCAGCTGGGCGCCGACCGCGTCATCGTCATGAGCCGCCACGCCGACCGCCAGGCTCTGGCTCGCAAATTCGGCGCCACCGATATCGTCGCCGAACGCGGTGACGCCGGTGTGGCCAGGATCAAGGACCTCACCGGCGGGCTGGGCGCGCATTCGGTCGTCGAAGCCGTCGGCACCCAGGAATCGATGGAACAGGCCATCCGGTCGGCTCGCGCCGGCGGGCACGTCGGCTACGTCGGAGTCAGCCACGATGTCGCGCTCGACGGCATGGAGCTGTTCTTCTCCGGCGTACACCTGCACGGCGGTCCTGCCCCGGTGCGCCGCTTCCTGCCGGAATTGATCGACCTCATCCTGCGCGGCGACATCCATCCCGGCGAGGTCTTCGACCGCACGCTGCCGCTCGAGGAAGCCGCCGAAGGCTATCGCGCGATGGACCAGCGCCGCGCCACCAAAGTCCTGCTCAGCCTGTGACACCTCGCCCTGTCAGTCATTCCGCACGGTTCGCGGTGCAGATGCGGTTCCCCATCGCGCGTGAAGACGACATCGGTGGGTAGGCCACGAACGTGACCGAACCAGGAAACAAGAAGGCACCCGAGCTGGGCGACCCGACCGATACCACTCACCCCGACGACATGGATCTCGAAACTTACGAAACTCCGCGGAACGAAGACCCCAACGAGGAGGCCGACGCGATGGAGCCGCCCGACTGAGCACCGTTTCGGCGCCGGGAATACGACTCGTCTCGCGGTGGTCCGTGTGCTCGATACGCGTGTACGTGGATACGTCCGAGATTCGGCCCAGCCGGGCAACCGAGCCCCAACCGGTGATGTCACACCTTACGGAATATCCACTTCTCCCGATCACTTTCCCGGTTGATCAACAGCTGCGGGCGGCCGTTCCCGATAACGCCGATGACGAATTCGTCGTCGCTGGTCGCGATCGGCGAGATCTCCGGGAACTCCGGCATGTCCCAGCCATAATGCTCGTCGCTGCACAGCAGCCGCCCATTCGCGCGGATCGCCGCGAGGTGGCCGCCGGTTTTCTTGTTGACAATGTCGAAATCGCCCTCTTCGGGATTGACCGGACAGGTCCACAGCTGCGCGTCGTCGTCGGCGGCACGCTGCCGCATGGTCACGCTGTCCGCGTTGCCGTCGACCGCGAGTGCCTGGCCGGTCTCGTAGTTGATGATCTGGTATGTCGTGGCAGTCTTTTCGGCCATGGTCTCGTCCTCACTGTGTGAGCGCACCGCTACCGGGCTCGACACCGCCCGTGACGCTGCGCTGATCTCGTAGTCGTCGTCCAAGGCGAATCACCACCAGCAAGTACACCAGAAACGGCCGCACACCGGAGCGGATTTCCTCAGCTGGATCCCGAGCACCGTCTCCGCTCCTCGATGCGGAAGTAATTCATCCGAAAGAGATGAGGGAAGTCCCGGCCGCGAATTCATATGCTGCACCGGGGACCGTGGTGCACACCATCGATTCCCGTCGAACGCACGACCTGAAGGGAGACGACCGATGACCGATACCGGCATGGGTGCCAAGCAAAAGATCGTGCCTTTGTCCTCGCTGACCGGGCAACCGCAGGCCCAGAAGAGCTCGCCCGGCTGGTACAAGTTGTACAACGACACCGACGTGTATGTTTCGGTCTACCGGCAGGAATGGGACAAGCCCAAATCGCTGTTCATTCTCGCCCCCGGCCAGACCAGCTCGGAGTACGAGGCCGGCCACGAGATCTACATCCTGTGGATCACGAATGTCGGCACCGAGTCGACGCCGATCACCTGGGATGGTTCCGGCGGCTTCAGCTGCGAGTACGTGTGGAGCGGTTACACGCAAGCGAACCAGGTGAACAACGTGAGCTCGTTCGGGTAGGCGGCGCGGTGAAGGCGCCGCACTATCGAACTCCCGAACTGGTCACCGTGCCGGACCCGGACCCGGGCAGGTGCTGCTGAAGGTCTCGGCGGCGGGCGTACGGCACTCCGGCATCGCCGATCCGGATTGCGGAGAATTCGCGGCGGGTCAGCTGAACCGCGCGCGTGAAGCACCGGGAGACGGGTTGCGGCCCACCAGAATCCTCGACGTGCGTCGCGAACTGCCCGAGGACGCCCGGCGCTCAGGAGCACTGGCCATCGCGGACGCAGGCGAGCAGGAGCTGGGTGATGTCGGCTCTCGGGGGCGTCGTGGAGCGCGGCTGGGTGGCCAACGGGATCTGCGCGAAGTCGGCGGTGTGCGCCGCGCCGAGCTGGGTGGCGGAGCGGAAACCGTACCGCTTCCAGGCGATCGACTGGATCTTCGGATCCTGGAGTGCCGTGATCAGCCGCTGCGCGGGAGCGGTGAGGGTGAGGATCGGATTGCTGTTGAAGATGGTCGGGTCCGGGTACAGCAGCCGGGCGTTTGCCAGCAGTGCCTCGGTGGCGGAGCCGTTGTCGCGGTAGCCGGCCAGCTGTTGCAGGATCTGGTTCTCGTATCCGGCGTACAACAAGGCCGCCCCTTGGATGAGCCATTCCCGGAAACCGCCGTCGGAACTGTCGGACTGCAGACCCTGCGCGTCGTAGAGGCCGCGGACAGCCGGCAGTCCGGACCTGGCCTCGGTGACCGTGGGCGGCTGGAACACATCACCCGATGCGATGACCGTCAATTCCAATTGCATCAGCGTGAAACCGGAGTTCGAGGATTTCGGGTCCGTACTGGTGATCCGAATGGGACCGGCGAGGTCGGACGCGCCCAGCGCCGACCACTTCTGCTTGGGCAGGACGAAGTCGAGCAGCAGGCGCTTGAAATCCACGATGTAGTAGCTGTTGTCGCGGCGCGCCACGATCCCCGCGCGTACGAGCGCGTCGGTGGCGGCCGCGCCCGCGTAGATCACTTCCGGGGTCTCCAGCACCGATTCGGCGCGGTAATCCGGGAATGCGGCGGTGTCGTGAGACGCCTCGAACACGCTGCGGGCACTCGCCGAAGACGGCCACAGGCAGTCGATCTTCTGATTGCGCAGCTGGTCGGTGGGTAGCTGCGCCAGCTCGTAGGAGCCGCGTTTGTCGAAGCGCACCTCGAGTCCGTACTCGTCGCGCAAGATGGCACGGACTTCGCTGTCGGCCATGAGCGAGGACTTCTCGGACCCGCCCAGGCAGGTGAGCTGCCGGGGGGCGGCCGGGGTGTCGTCGGAGCCGCGGATCACCACGACGCCCACAGCAATGGCGATCACGGCGACCACGACCGCGATGACGACGGGGAGACGGGATCTGTTCATCGCTCCTCGCTCGGGGGAAGCTGCAAAGGATTCATGAGTTCCAGGTGGGCCAGGTCCCGGAAGAAGGACGCCAGATCGGCCTCACCGACCTGCTCGGCGCTCTGCGCGGCGAACGCTTCGAAACCGGCGAGCGCGCCTCGGCTACGGATCAGCAGCGCCTCGGCGTCACGGTAGGCCGACGGGCGGTCCTGGATCTCCACATATCGCCGCAGCGCCGATTCCACACTGACCAGGTAGTCCAGCAGTTTGTTCGCGGTCATGGAAAGGCTTGCGGGATCGACGGTCTCGGTGTGCTCCACGAGGCGCGGAATGGTGTCGCAGGCGCGCAGCAGTGCGGCGCGTGTGTCGGTATCCGTGACGCGCGCGGCCAGCGCCGCCACCCGCTGGTTGGTCTCCGATACTCGTCGCGTCAGTCGTCTACGCCGAGCGACGGCCGCGAGCGATTGTCCGGCGACACCGGTGAGCACGGCAGCGCCGACCGCGACCAGCGCCGCACCGAGCGGCGATCCGAGCACGGCATACAGACCGAGGAAAGCGGAGACGAGCACGACCAGCGCCGCGACCACGGCGGCATTACCCGGCACCGGCCCCTCCTACCGGTAGCCGGTGGCCTGGCGCAACGCCGCCACCATATCGTCGGTGGTGATATACGACCCGCCGGTGCGCTCGGCGATCGTCCGGAGTGTGTTCTCTTGTACCGCCGAGCCGAATCCGATGACCACTACGGGGACTCCGGTGCGGGCGATGTCGTCGAGTCCTCGGCCGCCTTCGGTGTCGGCGCCGTCGGTCATCAGGATGACGAGACGTTTGCGATTCGGATCGGCCACCCGCGGGAACTGGTCGGCTGCGGCGCCGAGGCAGCGGTAGATGCCGGTGTTGCCGCCCGGCTTGCGGGAACGAACGGAGTCGCGCAGGCTCCGCAACTCCGGCGTCGCATTGCCGCTGGTCCAGTGCGCCGGGGCGGTGATGTCATCGAACAGCAGCACCGCGGTCCGGTCGTTCGGACCGATCTGGAGCAGATATTTCCTCGACTGCACCGGATCGAACAGCAGATCGACGGCCCGCTGCACCCCGTCCCAGCCGCCGTTGCCGGCCATGCTGCCGGAGGCGTCGATACAGTAGATCAGGTCGGTGGGGGTGCGATAGACGGTCTGGTAGTTCTCCAGCGCGGCGTCGATGACCGGAGCGGCCGGATACGTGATCGGCTGCTCGGTGATCGTCGCGCGGATGCCCCACGCCGGATCGAAGACCGCGCGCGGTGCGCCGGGCAGCGACAACCCGATGCTGGTGATCGGCCGCCGCCCCAGCTGCACCAGACGCTGCTGGGTATCCGCCGCAAGCAAGAAGTCTTGCAACTTACGGAAATTCGCCAGCTTCCCCGGATTGTCGCCGTGTGGCAGGAATCCCAGCGGGGCGTCCGAGATCGCGAGCACGCCCTTGGGGTAGATGACGTACAGCGGTTCCTTGCCCGCGCGCACCAGTTCCTGGTTGCGCTCGATCACCAGATCCTCGTAGGTGAACATGGTCTTGCACTGCCGGGGTGCGGCCAGGCATTCGTCCATGAGCAGTCCGGTGGACGGCGGTGTCTTACCGAAAGCCCGTGTGAGCCGCGTGATCCCGGTGCGCACCTGCTCCGAATCGAGTTGCGCCCGGGTCAGCGGCACACCTGGATCGTTGCCCGCGAAGTAGTTGAGGAAGCCGAGCAGCACGGTTGCGCCCGAGTTCGACTGGGTCGGATTCGTCATCCAGGTCGTGGTCTTCTTCGCCTCGACCGCCGCGAGGATCTCCTCGACGCCCACATCCCGTCCGGTGAATCCCAGCGCGTCCAACTCACTGCGCGGACCGGCGAACACCAGTGGTGTGCTGAACATGGGTTGCACCTGCTGCAGGCGGTGCCCGGTGTCACCCAACTGCTGGAAAACACTACTGGCGAACCAGAATCCGTCGTAGGGCGCGTCCCCGGACTCCAGCAGCCGGGCTTGGTCCACCGATCCCAGCCGGGTCATGGTGCAGGTCAGTTTCTGTTCCCGGCACCACGGCTGCACGACCTGCGCGAACACCGCATCGTGTTCGGAGCCCGCCACGATGTTCAGCACACCCGCATCGGGGTTGTACTCGCTGACCGGACCGGACGTGCGATCCTCCCCGCAACCCGATAGCAGAGCGCACAGCGTGAAAACGACTACGACAAGCACTGATGTGCGGCGATATGGCAATTCGCCACCTTCCCCTCGATGAGGCGATCGTAAACGCAGCCGAGAGCGGAAACAGTGAACTAGCAGTAACGTCCAGGCGAATCCTCATCTTTGCCGCGATCGCCGAACCGAGTGCCGCGTCCACTTCAGGGACCATCCGCAGGTGACTTTCGCGATCCAGGTGCGGGTTGCGCCGGCGCAGCCGAGTTCGCCCCAACGCAGTCGGACCGGCCGGCCACCGCTCCCGCGCGGAGACCACTGGTGCGCAGTGCGAATCTGGTGAAAATCCCAGAACCGTCGTTTACTTTCGGCTATCGTCGGCGGCAGAGCACCCGCTCTGCGGGACACCGGGGATACCGGCGCGGGATCCCGGAGTGCCCGCGCAGGCCCGGGCGGCCGGACCCACGACCGCCCTGTTCCACCGAGGAGCCGCATGTACCCCGGCGCACACGTCGACCGATTCCCAGACAAACCTGCTGTTACCGTCGTCGAGAGCGGCGAAACGCTGACCTACCGGGAACTCGAGGAGAACTCGGTCCGACTGGCCCGGCATCTGCGCGACGCGGGGCTGCGCAAGGGCGATCACGTCGCGCTGCTGTCCGGGAACGACCCGAAGATCTACGAGGTCTACTGGGCGGCATTGCGAACCGGTCTTTACATCACCGCGGTCGACCGGCATCTGTCCCCCGGCGAGATCAGCTACATCGTCAACGACTGCGGGGCCAGGGCGCTGATCGTATCGGCCGGTCTCGCCGACGCCGCCGAGCAGGTCGTCCCGCAGACACCCGCGGTCGAGATCCGCCTCGCCTTCGGCGGCCCGGTACCGGGATACAAGTCCTACGAGGAGGCCAGGGCGGCGGCCTCGCCCGAACCACTCCCGGACCAGCCGCGCGGCGCGGACATGCTCTATTCCTCCGGCACCACCGGGCGACCCAAGGGGATCCAACAGCCGCTGCCGGAGCGGCAGGTCGGCGATGCGCCCGGTGACACGTACACAGCGATCTTCGGACCGCTCTACGGATTCGACACCGAGACCGTCTACCTCTCCCCCGCCCCGCTCTATCATGCCGCGCCGCTGCGCTTCGGCGGCATTATCCACGCGCTGGGCGGAACGCTCGTGATCATGGAGAAGTTCGACGCCGAACGGGCCTTGGCCGCGATCGAGCGCTACCGAGTGACCCATAGCCAATGGGTGCCGACCATGTTCGTCCGGATGTTGAAACTCGACGAGGCCGTCCGCGCCCGCTACGACGTGTCCAGCCTGCGTGTCGCCGTGCACGCGGCCGCACCGTGTCCGGTCGACGGGAAGCGGGCGATGATCGACTGGTGGGGCCCGATCCTGTACGAGTACTACGCCTCGACGGAAGCCAACGGCGCCACCTTCATCGACAGCGAGCAATGGTTGCGCAAGCCCGGTTCGGTCGGGACGGCCGGTCTCGGCATTATCCGGGTGTGCGGCGACGACGGCGCGGAACTGCCCACCGGCGAGATCGGCACCATCTACTTCGAACGCGACGAGGCCCCCTTCGTTTATCACAACGACCCCGCGAAGACGGCCGAGGCGGTCCATCCGAACCACCCGACCTGGACCACCACCGGCGACATCGGCTATGTCGACGAGGACGGCTATCTGTTCCTCACCGACCGCAAAGCCTTCATGATCATCTCCGGCGGCGTGAACATCTACCCGCAGGAGATCGAGGACGCGCTCGCCCTGCATCCCAAGGTGCTCGACGTGGCGGTGATCGGCGTACCCGATGCGGAGATGGGCGAATCGGTGAAGGCCGTCGTCCAACCCGCCCCGGGTGCCGAGCCCGGCACCGCCCTGGCCGCGGAGCTGCGCGATTATCTGCGCGACCGTATCGCCCACTACAAGGTGCCGCGGAGTTTCGACTTCGCCGACGATCTGCCCCGGACGCCCACCGGGAAGCTGGTCAAGGGCAAACTCCGCCAGCGCTACCTGTGAGGTTCCCGGGCGTTACGCCGCGGAGGTGAGGTCGGCGCGCTCGCCTGCGCGCGTCATCAGGCGCGCGACGGCCGCCGCCACCAGGCCGGGCTGCTCCAGGATCACGGAGTGACCGGCGCTCTCGACGATCACGAAGTCCGAGTACTCGACTGCGGCGGCCATCGCGACGGAATGCGACGGGGGTGTCATCAGGTCGGCGGAGCCGCACAGCACCAGCGTGGGGATCCTGGAGAGCAGCGCTAGCGCGTCGGTTCGGTCGTAGACCATGAGGTCGCTCAAGAAGCTCGCCATCGTGACGATCGGCGTCTCGTTGCGCATCGCGTTGGCGAGTGCGAGCACGCGTGGGCTCACCGTGCGATCACCGAATTCCGCGGTACGGACCAGCGGGGCGAACAGCTGACAGGCCAGCAGCTTCGCCCGGTGCATCGCTCCCGGCGCGAGTCGGACGGCGGCCTGGAACGCGGACACGACCGGGTTGCGCAGGAGACGGCCGAATCCGACGTCGGTGAGGCCCCCGGCGGCGGTCGCGAGCAGGGCGACTCCGACGACGCGGGTGCCGATCTCATGCGGATTCTGGCCGGCGTAGGTCAGCGCGGTCATGCCACCCATCGAATGGCCGACGAGGACGACCGGTCCGGTCGGGGCGACGACGTCGAGCACCTCGCGCAGGTCCCGGCCGAGTTGGTCGACGTTGTAGGTCCGCCGTGGCGCTGCGGCGGACTCGCCGTGGCCGCGGTGGTCGTAGCAGACGATCCTGGCGCCGGCGTATCGGCGCAGCAGCTCGGCGCGAACGTAGGTCCAGGACTCACTGCGCAGGCAATGTCCGTGCAATAGCACGACGGTGAGGTCCGCATTTCTCGGGCCGTATTCGCGGACCGCGAGCGCCACGCCGTCTTCGGTCCAGACCGTGGCACGCCGTTCCGCCTCGGCGGCGATTGTGAGAGTCGACATGGGATGCTCCGGTTCACTGGCGATGACTCGTCCTACTCTCCGCCGTATACGTCGCCGTCAGCAGGCCCCCGAGTGCTGAGCTCCGATCCCCAAGGGGTATGCCGATCACCACCAAGGTGGGGTCGCCGCCGGAGCATCGTTCAGCCGGCGCGCGCAGTGGCATGCGAAGCTGCGTACGCGCTGCTAACGCACCGGATCGACGCCGAGCACCCCTAGGGCGAAATCGCCGTACTGCACGGCCACTTCCTCCGGCGTCGCCGGGCCGGACTCCCGAAACCACTGCGGGATGGCGGTGCACATGGTGGCTATGGCACGACCCGCCGCCCGGACCTGAGGAATGGTGATGCGACCCTCGGCGTGCGCCTCGGCGATCGCGTCGTCCAGGATGGCTTGGAGATCGCGGCGGGAGCGGGCGATGCGCGCGCGTTCGCTCGGAGAAAGACTGCGCATCTCACTGGCACCGATGAAACCGAGGTCGCGGCGGTGGGTGTGGAACAGGGCCAGCGCTTCGACGATCAGACGCACCCGGTGGACGCTGTCGCGGCCTTCGACACGAGCGGCGCGCACTCGCCAGTGCAGTTCGTCCATGGTCAGATCGAGAATGCGGACCAGCAGCTCGTGCTTGTCGCGATAGTGGTGGTAGAGGCCCGCAACGCTGGTGCCCGCCCGCCCGGCGATAGCGCGTACGGTCGTGCCGTGGTAGCCGATCTCGACGAACGACGCGAGCGCGGCGGCCAGCACCGGGTCGACATCCAGCGGGGCGAACTCGCGCCAGCCGCCCTGCGCGCCCGGCTCGGAATCGGCCCGGACGAAGCTCGGCGGCGCCGCGGCGGACGCGTCACCGAGCAAGTGAGCGATCGGCACACCGAGCACATCGGACACGCGAGCGAGCCGGGCGATCGAGATTCCGGTCTTTCCCGTCTCCACCGCGCTGAGCGTCGCAGGACTCACCCCGAGACGACCGGCAACTTCGCGCAGCGACAGGCCCGCGGCGCGGCGCGCGCGGCGGATCGCCTCGTGCGGTGGCCCCTGGTTATCCATATTGTTCAGGATATCTGAACATCGAAATTCCGCCACAGCTCCTGATAACCTTGTGAACTGCGCTTTTTGACACCACTCGCGCCCGGTGGGACAGTGTTCAGACAGAGCGATCGTTCGGTCAGAGGACGAGGCTCCGAATATCGAGGAGGAATGCGCGATGCCGATCGATCTGACCTATTCCGACGAGGTTCGGGCACTGATCGACCGCACCCGTGAATTCGTGCGGGAGACGGTGCTGCCGATCGAGGACGAACACCACGGCGACATCACCGCGGCCGGCGGTGACGGACTGCGCGTCACCCTGAACAAGCTGGCGCGCGAGGCCGGGGTCTTCGCGCCGCACGCGCCCGTCGAGTACGGCGGTCACGGGCTGTCGATGTCGGATCGCGCACCGGTGTTCGAGGAGGCGGGCTACTCGCTGTTCGGCCCGACAGCGCTCAACATCGCGGCGCCCGACGAGGGCAACGTGCACATGCTCGCCCACATCGCCGATCCGGAGCAGAAGTCGCGCTACCTGGAACCGCTCGCCCGCGGCGAGGTGCGCTCAGCCTTCGCGATGACCGAGCCCGCCCCCGGCGCCGGTTCCGACCCGACGGCGCTGGCCACCCGGGCGGTCCCCGTCGACGGCGGCTGGCGGATCAACGGCCACAAGCACTTCATCACCGGCGCCGACGGGGCGGGATTCTTCATCGTGATGGCCCGCACCTCCGGTGAACCGGGAGACCGGGGCGGGGCGACGATGTTCCTGGCGCCCGCCGACACCCCGGGCCTGCGCGTGGGCAGGCATATCACCACGCTGGACCGGGCGATGATCGGCGGCCACTGCGAGGTCTTCTTCGAGGACATGCTCGTACCCGACGAAGCGGTGCTCGGCGCCGTCGACCGCGGCTTCGACTACGCCCAGGTGCGGCTGGGTCCGGCCCGCATGACGCACGTGATGCGCTGGCTCGGGGCGGCGCGCCGGGGCCACGACATCGCCGTCGAGTGGGTCGCCCAACGCGAAGGCTTCGGTGCGCGCATCGGCGATCTGGGCATGGCGCAGAAGATGATCGCCGACAACGAAATCGACATCGCCGCCACCCGCGCGCTGCTGGTACGTGCCTGCTGGGAACTCGACAACGGAGACCACGCGGGCAACGCCACCTCGATCGCGAAGACATTCGCCGCCGAGGCGATCTTTCGCATCGTCGACCGGAGCATTCAGTTGTGCGGCGGACTCGGCGTTTCCGACGACCTGCCGCTGGCCCGCCTCTCCCGCGAAGTACGGCCCTTCCGCGTCTACGACGGGCCTTCGGAAGTGCACCGCTGGGCCATCGCCAAGCGTGCGGTCGGCGCGGCCCGCAAGGCGGCGGCCGACCGGCCTTCGCGCTGAACCGCCGCGCGGTCTGCGCGGGAGCGCCGCACCTCCGCCTTCGCTCCGGCATGCGCGGGCTGAGGACGGACTACGTCCGACCGCACCCTTCAGGTCGTTCGCCATCGAGCGGCATTTCCGGTTCGCCGGAATCCGCGCTTCCGGTCGATCGGCCGCGCGTGCGATCACGGAAGCGCCGCTCCGCGTAACATGCGGACGTCGTGGCTGCGCCGAGATATCCGAAGGCGGAGGTTCGCCGGCGACAGTGGCGAACAGCCTGATCCCTGCCAGTCCCCGGGATGATCGAAAGGAGAGCCGCATGCCCGCGCACGACCGCCGATATCTGGTCCTGTTGAATCCGACCGACCTCGGCGACGACACCACTCTCACGGCAATCCGTTCGGAGTTCTTCGATTGGCTGCGGAAATCCGGCGCGGAAGTCGTCGAGGACAGCGGCGCCAACCGGTTGGTCATCACGTCGTCCCTGGAAACGGCGGAGCGTCTTACCGGGCTCGAGTACGTGCATACCGTCGAGCCATACGCCTAGGGACCTCGCCGCCGAGACACCCGATACCGGGTGAAGCGGCTTGCACAGCAATCGAACCCTGAAATCGAATCCTGAAGCAGGCCGGTGGCGGGTAGCAGTGCCCCGTCACGTCATCGAACGCGGAATGCCGTCATTACCTGGCCCGCCGCCGCCAGCTCTGCTGACGGCGGCGGGTGCCTGCGGCGCGACGAACCGGCGCGTGGTTACCGCCCGTGCTGATGGGCGGACTGGCGGGCCTCGTCGACGTCCGCTTCGGCCCGCGCCTTCTCCGCCGCGGCTTCCTTTCCGGCCGCCTCGCGCTGCGATTGCGCCTTGTCCTGCTGCGCGCGACCTTCGTCCTTCAGGTCCTGGTGGCCGGTGACGGTGCCGGCCGCTTCCTTCACCTTGCCCTTGGCGTCTTCGACGACGCCCTCGATGCCCTCGCGAGCACCGCTTCCATGTTCAGCCACAACAACCTCCTGGAATATCGGAACAAGCTGACATCCGGCGCATACCCGGGAGACCGGCCTCGAATCTGGAGCGATGAAGTTCGCGCGTGCGTTCGGCCATCAGGACGAAGCCGCGGGGCAGATCCTGCCCGAGGACGTTGAAGATCGGCCGGGACCCCACCCTGGTGACGGGATTGCCAGACGTCGACAGATGCCGGGACGGGTGCGTGGCCCGGGTGAGCTAGCGACGCGGCGGGCGAATTACACATGGCCGGCCCTGCACGTCCGGCTCGGCCGACTGGTCGGACCACGCCGCCGACGTGGGCCGCATCGCCGCAGCCAGCGGTCCGGCATCGGTCGGACCAGCGACCGCCTACCGAGTCGCGGCGAGCGGTCCCGCTGATCCGCACCGGCCACACCGAGACCGGCGAGCGGATCCGTTAGGAGTGACCCGCGATGATCACCTGCGGAATACCGGTGCCGAGTGGAACCGGCCGGCACACCGGGGCCGGGCTGCCCGGATCCAGCACAGTGAGCAGCAACTCCTGCACGAACGGGTCGTACACCATATGGAAGTGCCCGGTGAGGTCGGCGGGACACAGGTCTTGCAGCGCGATGTTCCGTGCGCCCGGCCCACGCAACGCGATGTTCTCGAACGGCTGGATCATCTCGTCGACCCGACTGCCGACGGTCACGTACCGCACCCCGGGCACCGTGTCGCCGCCCGCGTTGAGCTCGAGCATGGTCGGCGACCCCTGCGCCTGCTGCACGGCGGCGAGCGAAGTCACCTGGGCGAATGCGTCCAGAGCGCCGGGGACCGCCTCGACGACCGGCACCAGTCCATACATCACACCGCCGTAGCTGGGCGATGCCAGGCCGACCCATTGGTCGACCTTGGGCGCACCGCCCAGCTTGTTGATGTAGTAGCGAGTCACGTTGGCGCCCTGCGAGAACCCGACCAGATCGACCTTGCCCGCGTGGGTCGCCGCGAGCACTTGATCGACGAACGCACCGACCTGGTAGGCACTGAGCACCAGATCCTCGGTGCCGTAACTGTGCCCGCCGGGCTTGCCGCCGTAGTTCAGCGCGAACACGCAGAACCCGGCCGCGGTCAACTGCGGCGCGATCCCCGACCAGTCGGAATAGGCCGAGGAGTCGGTGCCGTGCGCGAGCACCACCGGACGCGGATGCCGGGCACTCGGCACGCAGCCGAAATCGTTGGTACCGCTCGGGACCGCGTTCGGATGGCTCTTCTGATACCACGCGGCGGCCAGGTGGTCCGGCTGCGGCGGAGCGGCGTACGTCGGTACGTCGGGCGGGCGGAAGCCGAGCGGCTCGGCCGACGCTACGCCCGGACCGAGGGCGGCCACACCGGCCATCACAAATGCCAGCATGGCTTCACCCAAGTGTGAAACGCCCCAAGTTCCCGCACGGCTCGACTGTCGCATCTCACAATGATCCCTCTGATCGGCTCGAAATGCGCGCGGGGTAGGGGTGTTTCGCCTCCCCTACTTCTCGGGGGTCTCGTCCTCGGCGAGAATGCGGTAGAGGGACTTGCGGGTCTCGGTGAGCAGCTGCGCCGCCCGCGCCGCCTGCTGCGGAGTACCGGCCGCCGCGACCTGGGCCACCGCCCCCATCAGCTGTCCGACGAGCGCGCGCAGGTCCATCGCCTGAGCGCCGACGTCCTCCTGCACGTCCGCCCACGGATCGCCCAGCTCGTCCCGGTGCGCGGCCACGTATTCGGTGCCCGACTCGGTGAGCTTCGCGGTCTTGCGCCCGGCGACCTTCTCGATGAGGACCAGGCCCTCGTCCTCCAGTTGCGCCAGCGCGGGGTAGATCGATCCGGGACTCGGCCGCCAGATGTCGTCGCTGCGCTCGCGGATCTGCTGAATGAGTTCATAACCGTGCATGGGCCGCTCGGTGAGCAGCAACAACACGGCGGCGCGAACGTCACCACGCCTGCCTCGGCCGCCGCGACCGCGACCACGACCGAAGTGTGGGCCGAAGCCGGGCCCGAACCCCGGCCCGAACTCGGGGCCGAAGCCGTGGCGCCCGCCGCGGCGGAAGCGCCGCCCGTGTTCGCAGCCTTCGGGCAGCGGCCCGCGACCGTGCCTGCCGAATTCTCGATGCTCTCGGTGTTCCATGTCTGCCTCCCATGGCTCTCGTGCTCGAATCATGCTATCGACGATATATCGTCAATGCATCGGTAGCAAGCCCTGGTTTTCGGCATCCCGACCCACGTCCGGATGTCGACGCACCAGCGAGTCGATCCAATACGGCAGCCGCGCACCGTCGGCGACCATCACTCCGCCATATCGCCACGACGGCAGCGGCGGCGGCGCGCGGCAGAAGTGTCCCGAGGTGTCAGCCGATGTCGACCGGGTCGATCTGCACACGGAGGGGGGCATCCGAGCGGTACGTACTGCGCACCGCTTGGGCCGCGCGCAGGGCACGCGCGAGCGCGGCTCCCGATCGGCGCTCGACCCGCAACAGCAGGCGTTCGACCTCGGCGGGCGCATCGCCGGAGGAGAACGGTTTACGGGCGCCGTCCGGCAGCGGCACCGGTCCCAGCCGATCGACGATGTCGGGCAGGTCCGCCGCCGAGAGCAGTTCGGCGATGGTGTCGGCGGTGCCGTCGATCGCGGCGAGACGGACGGCGGGCGGGAAGCCGACCTCGGCCCGCGCCGCGACCTCCGCACGCGCGGCACCCACCGGATCCCACCGGACCAGAGCCTGCACGGTCGGGATCGAGGGCTCGGCCACGACGATGACCCGGCCGTGCGCGCGGACCAACGCCGCCGCGGCCATCCAGCGGCGTAGCGCGTCCTCGGCGGCCCGCAGGTCGGCACGGCCGAGCAGTGCCCAGCCGTCGAGCAACAGCGCTACGCCGTAGCCGCCGCTGACCACGGGCTCGGCGCCGACCGTGGCGACGACGACCTGCGGGCCCGGCTCCACGGTGTCGAGCACGGTGCCGCCGCCGGAACCGCGGATCGGCACGCCGGGGAAGGCGCGGCCGAGTTCCTCCGCCGTGCGCGCGGCTCCGATCACCACGGCGCGCAGTGCGCGCGACCCGCAGGTGGTGCACCGGAACGCGGTCTCGGTGATCCCGCACCAGCGGCAAGCGGGACTCTGCGCGACCGCGCCGGGGTCGACTGCCGATCCGCGCGCTTCCGGTAGTGCGAGCGGCCCGCTACAGTGCCGGCAGCGGGCAGGAGTACGGCATTTCCCGCAGGCCAGCGCGGGAATGTACCCGCGGCGCGGTACCTGCACCAGCACCGGTGCACCCTCCTTCAGCGCGGCGCGGGTAGCCGCGAAGGCGACGCCCGGAATTCGTACGGCACGCGCGACCGGATCGCGTTCCAGCGCGATATCGCTGTCGCCGGGGGCACTGACGCGCGGCGCGGCTTCGCGCAGCACCGCGCGATCGGCGACCAGATCGTGCGCCCAGCCGGAGTCGACGACCGCTTGGATCTCCGCGGTGCGCGCGAAACCCGCCGCGACGAAGGCCGCACCGGTTTCATGCGCCCGCAGCATCGCCACCTCCCGGGCGTGCGGATACGGCGCCCGCGGTTCGGCGTAGGTGTCGTCGCCGTCATCCCACAGCGCGATCAGCCCGAGATCCACGGCGGGTGCGAACACGGCGCTGCGCGTGCCCACCACCACCCGCGCCGAACCGCGCAGCACCGCCAGCCAGCGCCGGTACCGAGCCGCGGGACCGAGACCGGCGGACAGCCCGACAGCCGAGTCCCCCACCAGCCGAACGCATTCCGCCAGGACCCGATCGAGATCGCGCTGATCGGGGACCATGAGGATCGCGCTGCGTCCCTGCCGGGCCACCACGGCGGCGAGTTCCGCCAGCCGGCGCGACCAGTCCTCACCGGGCAGCGCCTGCCAGGCCGCGCGGGCCCCTTTCCGTTGGGCGAGGGCACCGACGAACGCCGCGCCGTGGACGTATCGCTCCCAGGGCGCGAGATCGATGGCCGGAAACGCCGGATCGGCACACTCGGTTCGGTTTTCGGTGTCGCCGCTCGTCTCCCCCACGCCGGTCGATCTTGCCTCCGGAAGCGCAGGCGCGGACGGCTCGGCGTCGAACTTCTGATCGGTCTCCGGCACGCGTACGTGTCGGCCGGTGCGCATGCTCGCGCGCTTCGAATCCGGTTCCGCCGCAGCGCCGCCATCCGAAGCACCGCTGCCTAAATTGCCCGAATCAGCTTGCACGACAGTGAATTCCGACGATACGACGAGCACCTCTCCGGCGGGCACGGAACTCGCCACCGCCGACTGCACGGGATCGCTTGCGGTGGCGGCGTTCTCGTTTGCGTCCTCGGCGGAAGCGGCTCGTGCCGCAGCCGACTTCGCCGCGCGACCGGCTTCGGTGCGGGCGTGACGCGGTGGTATCGCCAGACGAAGGACATCGGCGCGCGTGCCGGCGTAGCGGGCAGCGACCTTGTCGGCCAGGTCCAAGATTTCCGGAGTCAGCACGCGCTCGCCGGAGACGACACGTTCCAGCTTGATCAGTTTGCCGCCGTGGTCACTGTGCCGTGCTCGGGCCAGGAGATAGCCGTCGACCAGCCGACCGGCGAAACGAACCCGCACCCGGACCCCCGGCTGGGCGATTTCGTCCAGCTCGGGGGGCACCAGGTAGTCGAAGTCGCGGTCGAGATGCGCGGGCGAGAGCAGCGGAAGCACTCGGGCGATCGGCAGGTCCACGCCTGCGGGACCCGCGGCCGGACGGTCCGCCTCGGTGGCGGGGGCGTCCGCCGCGGGTTCGTTCACTCGGACCTGGTCGGTCAGAGTCCGACGGCGGCGCGCAGCTTGTCCGCGCGGTCGGTGTGCTCCCACGGCAGGTCGACGTCGGTGCGGCCGAAGTGGCCGTACGCGGCGGTCGGCGCGTAGATCGGGCGCAGCAGATCCAGGTCGCGGATGATGGCGCCGGGACGCAGGTCGAAGACCTCGGTGATCGCGGTACTGATGCGCGCCGGGTCGACCTTTTCGGTGCCGAAGGTCTCGACGAACAAGCCGACCGGCGCCGCCTTGCCGATCGCGTAGGCCACCTGGACCTCGACGCGGTCGGCCAGATCGGCCGCGACGACATTCTTCGCGACCCAGCGCATGGCGTAGGCGGCGGAGCGGTCCACCTTCGACGGATCCTTGCCGGAGAAGGCGCCGCCACCGTGGCGGGCCATGCCGCCGTAGGTGTCGACGATGATCTTGCGACCGGTCAGGCCCGCGTCGCCCATCGGGCCGCCGAGCACGAACTTGCCGGTGGGGTTGACCAGCAGGCGGATGTCCGAGATGTCCAGGCTGGGCAGCTCGAGGTCGGCGAGCACCGCGTCGAGTACCTTCTCGCGGATGTCGGGCGTGAGCAGGTTGTCCAGGTCGATGTCCGCGGCGTGCTGGGTGGAGACGACCACCGTGTCCAGGCGGACCGGGCGATCACCGTCGTATTCGATGGTGACCTGGGTCTTGCCGTCCGGGCGCAGGTAGGGCAGCACGCCGGACTTGCGCACCTCGGTCAGGCGCCGCGACAACCGATGCGCGAGCGCGATCGGCAGTGGCATCAGCTCGGGGGTGTCCTTGGTGGCATAACCGAACATCAGACCCTGGTCGCCCGCGCCCTGCCGCTCGATCTCGTCGTCGGAGCCGCCGATGCGCGCCTCGTGGGAGGTGTCCACACCCTGCGCGATATCCGGCGACTGCGCGCCGATCGCGATATTGACACCGCAGGAATTCCCGTCGAATCCCTTTGCCGACGAGTCATATCCGATTTCCAGTACCTTTTCCCGGACAATTCGGGGAATATCGGCGTACGCCGATGTGGTGACCTCACCCGCGACATGGACCTGACCGGTCGTCACGAGGGTTTCCACCGCGACCCGGCTGCGCGGATCCTCCGCGAGCAACGCGTCGAGAATGGAATCGCTGATGGCATCACAGATTTTGTCCGGATGACCTTCGGTCACGGACTCACTGGTGAAAAGCCGGCTCCCGGACGTGCGCACAGTTCTTCCCTCTCCCTCAACGGGTTACTCGTATCGGCTTGCGACAGTAACGCGATGTCGTGACTACGCAACCCTTATATCTCAGCCTATTCCAAATCACCGACAGGGCCGACCTCAACGCCGCGGCCGTACCGGACAGCTGAACTCCCGGTGTCCCGGCGGTGCCGAATCGCTGACAGCGCCGCGAACGACGGACCCGATGGCAATCCTGGCAGGGCCGCGGCCCGGTCTCAGCGCAGCAACACACTCAGTGCGTCGAGCACGCGGCTGGCCAGCAATGCCTTGGAGCCGTGATCGAGCGCCTGTTCGGTGCCGTCCGCGCCGAGCAGCCAGCCGTCGTTGGTGTCCACCTCGAACGCTTTGCCCTCGCCGACCGCGTTGACCACGAGCAGGTCGCAGCCCTTACGGGCGAGCTTGGCCCGCGCGTGGGTGAGGACGTCGCCGTGCTCGTCACCCGTCTCGGCGGCGAAGCCGACGATCGCGGTGCCGGGCAACTGCCCGTCACGGCGCGCCTGCACGAGCCCGGCGAGGATGTCGTCGGTCTTGGTCAGCGGAATGACGTCGGGCTCGCCGGCGCCTTTCTTGATCTTGGCGGCGGCGACATTGGTCGGCCGGAAATCGGCGACCGCCGCGGCCATGATCACCGCGTCGGCGCCGGCGGCGTGCTTGTCGACGGCGGTCTTCAGCTGTTCGGCGGTGGTGATGTGCACCAGGTCGACGGCGGCGGGCGCCGCCATCTCGATCGTGTTGCCCGCGATCAACGTCACGTGCGCGCCGCGCTGGGCGGCGACCCGCGCGAGCGCGTAGCCCTGCTTGCCGGAGCTGCGGTTGCCCAGGAAACGCACCGGATCCAGCGGCTCCCTGGTGCCGCCCGCCGTGATGACGACCCGGCGGCGCTCCAGATCCCGCGGGATCGCGTCGGCACGCTCCATGAGCAGCGACGCGAGGCCGAAGATCTCCTCGGGCTCCGGCAGGCGTCCCGGGCCGGTGTCGGCGCCGGTGAGCCGGCCCGCCGCGGGCTCCATGACGATCGCGCCCCGAGCGCGCAAGGTCGCGACGTTGGCGACGGTTGCCGGATGCTCCCACATCTCGGTGTGCATCGCGGGCGCGAACAAGATCGGACATCGGGCCGTCAGCAACGTGGCGGTGAGCAGGTCGTCGGCGCGGCCGCACGCGGCACGGGCCATGAGGTCGGCGGTCGCCGGGGCGATGACCACCAGGTCCGCCTCCTGGCCCAGCCGAACATGCGGGACCTCGGGCACGTCGGAGAACACACCGGTGTGCACGGGGTTGCCGGACAGCGCTTCGAAGGTCGCCTTGCCGACGAACTCCAGCGCCGAGGTGGTGGGAATCACCCGGACGTCATGTCCGGTCTCGGTGAATCGCCGGACCAGAGAGCACGCCTTGTAGGCGGCGATGCCTCCGGCTACACCGACGACGATCCTTGGGGTCACTACGCCTCCGGCCTAGTCGTGGTCACGGCGAACCGAGTCGGCCTCACTCGCCTTCGGAGTGCTCGAGCAGGTCGGAGTGGATTTCGCGCAGGGCGACCGACAGCGGCTTCTCCTGCAGACCCGGCTCGACCAGCGGGCCGACGTACTCGAGGATGCCGTCGCCGAGCTGGTTGTAGTAGTCGTTGATCTGCCGGGCGCGCTTGGCCGCGTAGATGACCAGGGCGTACTTGGACGACGTGCGCTCCAGCAGCTCATCGATCGGCGGGTTGGTGAGGCCGACCGGCGTGTCGTAGGCGGGCGCGGTGTTGCTGTCCGTACTGCTCACTAGGGAGACTCCTGCTGTGTGGTCTGTGGCATGAAACGTCTGTGGCATGAAACAAGTGGCCTGATCGCTCATGCGCAGGTGGGGGTCACGAACTCGAATTTGTGCTAACGAACAACGATACCAACTGCTCACAGGCGCTGGTCACATCGTCGTTGACGATAACCATGTCGAACTCGTCACAGGCCGCCAGCTCGGTCCTGGCCGTCTCCAATCGGCGCTCGATCACCTCGGGCGACTCGGTGCCGCGCGAGGTCAGTCGCGCGACCAACTCGTCCCAGCTCGGCGGGGCGAGGAAGACCAGGATCGCGTCGGGGATCGCCCGGCGCACCGATCGCGCGCCCTCGAGATCCACTTCGACCAGTACCGGAAGACCCGCCGCCAACGCGGCGCGTACCGGACCCGCGGGAGTGCCCGAACGTTGCAGCCCACCGTGGATGTCCGCCCACTCGAGCAGTTCACCCGCCTCGATCATCGCGTCGAACTCCGTACGGGAGACGAAGTGGTAGTCGAGGCCGTCGACCTCCCCGGGCCGCGGAGCCCGGGTCGTTGCCGACACGCTGAAGACCAGGTCGGGCAGTCGTTCGCGGACACAGCGGACCACAGTGGACTTGCCCACGGCCGAGGGGCCGACCAGTACGACCAGCCGACCCTTCCGCATGTGTTCGATCACCCTCGTCGTCAGGCGTCGAAGTCGAACCGGGCCAGCAGCGCCTTGCGCTGCCGGTCGCCGAGTCCGCGCAGCCGCCGGGTGGGGGCGATCTCCAGCTCGCTCATGATTTCCGCCGCCTTGACCTTGCCCACCTTCGGCAGGGCCTCCAGCAGCGCAGACACCTTCATCTTGCCGAGGATCTCGTCGGTCTCGGCGTCGGTGAGGACCTGCTTCAGGTTGGTGCCGCCACGCTTCAAGCGCTCCTTGAGCTCCGCCCGAGCGCGGCGAGCGGCAGCCGCCTTCTCCAAAGCAGCGGCGCGCTGCTCGTCAGTCAGCTGGGGAAGGGCCACGGTTCCTCCGTCTCATCGTTTATTGCATCAACTCCCGCCGGTAACCCGGCAGTCTCAGCGACCGTACCCACGACGTCCGCCGATTGCGAACCCACCCCCCAGGTCAGCGCATGATTCCGGATGGGGGCCGCACCCCGGCGTTCCGGCGCCCATCCCGTCCGCGCCACCGAGCGCATCGCGGTGCCGAATCCGCGAAATATGCCACCAGCAGGGCTTTTTCGACAAACCGAATGGTTTGCGGAAGGGTTGCGACACGGCAGCGCATCTCGCCAGCAACCCCTCACGCGCCCTACCAGGAACTTTCTGGAAATAGTCCGCGTGTCGCATGTTTTTTGCGCGTGTCGGGCGTCACATCCGGCCGTTCGGGCCGCGATGACCCCGGTTATCCGGCGCCGAAGGGTTTGCCTGTACATCGGTCCAGGAGCGATGCACCCATTCCGTGCACCGATCGGACCCGAAATCAGCGCAGGAGCGCGCACAGGCCCCGCTAATGGGCACGTGTGTGCGAACACCAGCACGCACAGGAGACGGAAACCGACGAAGGCCGGCGCGGATGCGCCGGCCTTTCGCGGTCACTTCTGGAGGAACGCGAACGCGTCCTGGAACGCGTGCACTCTGGCACGCAGTGCTGGAACGGTCGGTCCGTCCCGCAGCACCTCACGCGAGACGTTCGGCACGACGGCCGCGAGCATCGGCTCGGGGACCAGGTTCCGGATCGTTTCCGGACCGCCCCCTTGGGCGCCCACCCCCGGCATGAGAATCGGGCCGTTGAGCGCGGAGAGGTCGGGCGCGTCGCTGAGCGTGGCGCCGACCACCACGCCGACCGAACCGAACTCCACGCCCGCGTTGCGAGCCGCCGCCTCGTCGACCATGGTCTGCGCCACCGTGCGGCCCTCCGCGGCGACCGCCCGCTGCACCTGCGCCCCCTCGGGGTTCGAGGTCGCCGCGAGCACGAAGACGCCGCGGCGGCCTGCCTCGGCGAGCGTCAGCGCCGGTGCCAGCGAACCGAATCCCAAGTACGGCGACGCCGTGACCGCATCGGACCCGAGCGGGCCGTCTGCCAACCAGGTCCGCGCGTAGGCGTCCATCGTCGACCCGATATCGCCGCGTTTGGCGTCGGCGAGCACCAAGGTCCCCGAGGCCCGCAGCACCTCGATGGTGCGCTCCAGGACCGCGATGCCACCGGAGCCATACGCCTCGAAGAACGCGACCTGCGGCTTGACCAGCGCGACGCGGCCGTCGAAAGCCTCCACGCAGATCTCGGCGAACCGCTCGAGCCCCTCGACGTCCTCGGTCAGTCCCCAGGACCGCAGCAGCTCCGGGTGCGGGTCGATGCCGACGCACACCGGCCCCAGCTGCCGCATCGCCTGTCGCAGGCGGTCGCCGAAGGTCTTCATCTCACCCGTTCCGTCCGGTCGCGGCTCACCCACGCAGCACCGAGTGCAATTCCTGCAGCGACCGCACGCCGATGCCACCGTTGATGCCGGCCTCGATGCCCTGCACCGCGGCCGCCGCACCCTGCACGGTGGTGATGCACGGGATGTTCACCCCGACCGCCGCGCTGCGGATCTCGTAGCCGTCCACGCGGGGGCCCGAGTTGCCGTAGGGCGTGTTGAACACCATGTCGACCTCGCCGTCGCGGATCTGCTCCACGATCGTCGGCTCGTCGTCCGGCCGCACCTCGGAGTGCTTGCGCACCTGCTCACACGGAATCCCGTTGCGGCGCAGCATTTCCGCCGTTCCCTCGGTGGCGAGGATGCGAAAGCCGAGGTCGTGCAGGCGCTTCACCGGGAAGACCATCGCGCGCTTGTCCCGGTTGGCGATCGAGACGAACACGGTGCCCTCGGTGGGCAGCGAGCCGTAGGCGGCGGTCTGGCTCTTGGCGAAGGCGGTGCCGAAATCGGCGTCGATGCCCATCACCTCGCCGGTCGACTTCATCTCCGGCGACAGCAGCGAGTCCACGCCGCTGCCGTCGGCGCGCCGGAAGCGGTGGAACGGCAGCACGGCCTCCTTCACCGCGACCGGAGCGTCCAGCGGGACGTGCCCGCCGTCGCCCTCGCTCGGCAGCATGCCCTCCTTGCGGAGTTCGGCGATGGTGGCGCCGAGCATGATCCGCGCGGCGGCCTTGGCCAGCGGCACCGCGGTGGCCTTGGACACGAACGGAACCGTCCGGCTGGCGCGCGGATTGGCCTCCAGCACGTAGAGCACGTCGTCCTTCAGCGCGTACTGCACATTGAGCAGGCCGCGCACGCCGATGCCCTTGGCCAGCGCGACGGTCGAGCGGCGCACCGCCTCGATGTCGCTGCGGCCCAGCGTGATCGGGGGCAGCGCGCAGGCGGAGTCACCGGAGTGGATGCCCGCCTCCTCGATGTGCTCCATCACGCCGCCGAGGTAGACCTCCTCGCCGTCGCACAGCGCGTCGACGTCGATCTCGATCGCGTCCTCCAGGAACCGGTCGACCAGCACCGGATGCTCCGGGCTGAGCTCGGTCGCGCGCGAGATGTAACCCTCCAAGGAGTCCTCGTCGTAGACGATCTCCATACCACGGCCGCCGAGCACGTAGGACGGGCGCACCAGCACCGGGTAGCCGATGTCGGCGGCGATCTTGCGCGCCTGCGCGAAGGTGGTCGCGGTGCCGTACTTCGGCGCGGGCAGCCCGGCCGCGACCAGCACGTCACCGAACTCGCCGCGGTCCTCGGCCAGGTCGATGGCGGCCGCGCTGGTGCCGACCACCGGCACACCCGCCGCGGTGAGCCGCTGCGCGAGGCCCAGCGGGGTCTGCCCGCCCAGCTGCACGATGACGCCGGCGACGGTGCCGGACTCGCATTCGGCGTGGTAGACCTCGAGCACGTCTTCGAAGGTCAACGGCTCGAAGTAGAGACGGTCGGCGGTGTCGTAGTCGGTGGAGACGGTCTCGGGGTTGCAGTTGACCATCACCGTCTCGTATCCGGCCTGCGACAGCGTCTGCGCCGCGTGCACGCACGAGTAGTCGAACTCGATGCCCTGGCCGATGCGGTTGGGCCCGGACCCGAGGATGATCACCTTCGCGCGTTCGCGCTGCGGCGCCACCTCGGACTCGGCCGCGGGATCGAGCTCGTAGGCCGAGTAGTGGTACGGCGTCTTGGCCTCGAACTCGGCGGCGCAGGTGTCGACCGTTTTGAAGACCGGGCGGACCCCGAGCCGGTGGCGCAGGGCGCGCACACCGCCCTCGCCCGCCAGTTCGGGCCGCAGCGCGGCCAGCTGACGATCGGACAGGCCGTAGTGCTTGGCCCGGCGTAGCAGCGGTTCGTCCAGCACGGGCGCGTCGAGGATCTCTCGGCGCAGCTCGACCAGACCGGCCACTTCCGCGACGAACCACGGGTCGATGCCGGAGGCGGCGGCGACGTCCTCGATGCTCGCGCCCAGGCGCAGCGCCCGCTCCACCTGGTAGATCCGTCCCTCGGTGGGCGTGCGCAGATCCTCGAGGATCGCATCGACATCGGTCCAGGCGCCGTCGTCCTGGGTCCAGAAGCCGGCGGCCTTGGTCTCCAGCGAGCGCAGCACCTTGCCGAGCGCCTCCGCGAAGTTGCGGCCCAGCGACATGGCCTCGCCGACCGATTTCATCGTGGTGGTCAGCGTACCGTCGGCGCCGGGGAACTTCTCGAACGCGAAGCGTGGCGCCTTGACGACCACGTAGTCGAGGGTCGGCTCGAAGCAGGCCGGGGTTTCCTTGGTGATGTCGTTGACGATCTCGTCGAGCGTGTAACCGATGGCCAGCTTGGCGGCGATCTTCGCGATCGGGAAGCCGGTCGCCTTCGACGCCAGCGCGGACGAACGAGACACGCGCGGGTTCATCTCGATGACGATCAGGCGGCCGTCGCTCGGGTTCACCGCGAACTGGATATTGCAGCCGCCGGTGTCGACGCCGACCTCGCGCAGGATGGCGATGCCGAGGTCGCGCAGCTTCTGGTACTCGCGGTCGGTGAGCGTCATCGCCGGGGCGACGGTCATCGAGTCACCGGTGTGCACGCCCATCGGGTCGACGTTCTCGATCGAGCAGACCACCACGACGTTGTCGCGGCCGTCGCGCATCAGCTCGAGCTCGTATTCCTTCCAACCGAGGATGGACTCCTCGATCAGGACGTTCGCGGTGGGCGAGGCGGCCAGGCCGCCGCCCGCGATGCGATCGAGGTCCTCATCGTTGTAGGCCATGCCGGAACCGAGGCCGCCCATGGTGAACGACGGGCGCACCACCACGGGGAAGCCGAGTTCGGCGACCGTCTCGCGGACCTCGTCCATGGTGAAGCAGACCCGCGAGCGGGCGCTCTCGCCGCCCACCTTGGCCACGATGTCCTTGAACTTCTGCCGGTCCTCACCGCGCTGGATGGCGTCGAAGTCGGCGCCGATGAGCTCGACGCCGTACTTTGACAGCACACCGCGCTCGTGCAGCGCGACCGCGGTGTTCAGCGCGGTCTGGCCGCCGAGGGTGGCCAGGATGGCGTCCGGACGCTCCTTCTCGATGACCTTCTCCACGAACTCCGGCGTGATCGGCTCCACGTAGGTGGAATCGGCGAACTCCGGATCGGTCATGATCGTCGCCGGGTTCGAGTTGACCAGCGACACCCGCAGGCCCTCGGCCCGCAGCACCCGGCACGCCTGCGTGCCGGAGTAGTCGAATTCGCACGCCTGGCCGATGACGATCGGGCCAGAACCGATCACCAGGATGTGCTCGAGATCCTCGCGGCGAGGCATCAGGCTCCTTCCATGAGACCGGCGAAACGGTCGAACAGGTACGCGGCGTCGTGGGGTCCGGCGGCGGCTTCCGGGTGGTACTGCACGGAGAAGGCGCGGCCGTCGACCAGCCGGACGCCCTCGACCGTGCCATCGTTGGCGCAGACGTGACTCACCTCGGCCGTGCCGAAGGGGGTATCGAACCGCTCGCCCCGCTCGCCTTCCAGCGCGAACCCGTGGTTCTGCGCGGTGATCGAGATGCGGCCGGTCTCCTGCTCCACCACCGGGATGTTGATCCCGCGGTGGCCGAACTTCATCTTGTAGGTGCCCCGGCCGAGCGCGCGGCCGAGGATCTGGTTGCCGAAGCAGATGCCGAACAGCGGCAGGCCCTCGCCCAGCACGCCCCGGGTCAGCTCGACCGCCGCGTCGGCGGTGGCCGGGTCGCCGGGACCGTTGGACAGGAAGACCCCGTCCGGCTTCAGCTCGAGGATCTGATCCAGCGTGGTGGTCGAGGACACCACGTGCACGCGCATGCCGCGCTGCGCGAACATGCGCGGGGTGTTCGTCTTGATCCCGAGATCGACCGCGACGACCGTGCGCCGGTGTTCGCCGTCCGGCTCGATCGTGTAGAGCGCGTCGGTGCTCACCTCGCCTGCGAGGTCGGCGCCCAGCATGGACGGCTGACCGTTGACCCGGTCCACCAGTTCCGCCGCGGCGGCGAGCGCGTCACCGGAGAAGATGCCCGCCTTCATCGACCCTCGGGTGCGCAGGTGACGTACCAGCGCGCGGGTGTCGATACCCGCGATGCCGACGATCCGCTGACGTTCCAGTTCGTCCGGCAGCGTCGTGGTGGCGCGCCAGTTGGACGCGCGCCGCGCCGGGTCGCGCACCGCGTACCCGGCGACCCAGATCTTCGTGGACTCGTCGTCCTCGTCGTTCCAGCCGGTGTTGCCGATCTGTGGTGCGGTGGCCACCACGATCTGGCGGTGGTAGGACGGGTCGGTGAGGGTTTCCTGGTACCCGGTCATCGCGGTGCAGAACACCGCCTCACCGAGCGTCTGGCCCACGGCGCCGTAGGCCTGGCCGCGGAACACCCGGCCGTCCTCCAGCACGAGTGCTGCTTCTCCTGTCATCCCTGGTCATCTCCCGTCATCGTCCCGCTCTGATCCGCCGCGGGAAGCCTGCGCCACGCCGGATAGACCGACTTGTCGTCGCCGCGGAAACCGGTGTCGATCTCGGTTCCGGTCGGCAGCTTCCAGCGAATGACCAGCACACCATCTTCCGTCATCACTTTGCCCGCGTGGCCGCGTTCGGTGCGCACCGCCGTGATGGATTCCTCCGGAATCCAGATCACCGTCGCGCCGTCGCGTTCGAGCAGAATTCCCTTTTCGAACCGGGTGAGTTCGGCGGTGGCCCGGAAACCCAGGTCGCCCACCGTGATCCGGTCCTGCCAGCTCGGCGCGATGGTGCTGCCCAAGTACAGGCCGGTGGTCGGCTCCAGTACCTGCGCGCCCAGTTCGGCGGGCACGGCCGGCAGCGCGCCGATGCGCTCGGCCTGTCGCGCCGCGCGGTTGCGCCAGCCCCGGTACATCAGCCAGAGGCAGGCCACGAACAGCACCAGGAGCCCGATCACCCAGAGCGTTCTCTCCACTACGAACCTCCTCGTACGGCTGCGCCGCGGTCGCTCATCTACACCTCCGCCGGGTCGACCAGCGCCTTGCCGTCCCGTGCGGTGACCCGGCCGCGCAGCAGCGTCGCCGTCACCCGGGCCGGGAAGGTCATCGCCTCGAACGGCGTGTTGTTCGAGATACTGGCCAGGTCCTCGCCACGCACCGTCCAGTTCGCCGTCGGGTCGACCAGCGTGAGATTCGCCGGCTCGCCGACCTCGAGCGGCCTGCCGTGCTCGTCCAAGCCGACGATCGCGGCCGGGCGCTCGCTCATCACGCGGGCGACGCCGCGCCAGTCCAGCAGCCCCGGCTCGACCATGGTCTGCACGATGATCGACAGCGCGGTCTCCAGCCCGAGCATGCCGGGCCGCGCCGCGGCGAACTCGCAGCACTTGTCCTGCTCGGCGTGCGGCGCGTGGTCGGTGGCGACGCAATCGATGATGCCCTCGGCCAGCGCCCGGCGCAGCGCGGCGGCGTCGGACGCCTCGCGCAGCGGCGGGTTGACCTTGTTGACCGCGTCGTAGGTCTCCAACCGGGAGTCGTCCAGCAGCAGATGGTGCGGGGTGACTTCGGCCGTGATCGAGATGCCCTGGGACTTGGCCCATTTCACCAGTTCCACGGTGCCCGCGGTGGAGGCGTGGCAGATGTGCACGCGGGCGCCCGCGTCGCGCGCGAGCAGGGCGTCGCGCGCCACGATCGACTCCTCGGCCGCGCGCGGCCAGCCGGCCAGCCCCAGCCGGGCCGCGGTCGGCCCCTCGTGCGCGATGGCGCCCTCGGTCAGCCTGGGTTCCTCCGCGTGCTGGGCGATCAGCACTCCGAGGGAGTTCGCGTACTCCAGTGCCCTGCGCATGATCAGCGGGTCGTAGACGCAGTGACCGTCGTCGGAGAACATGCGCACCGCACCGACGCCCGCGGCCATGGTGCCCATCTCGGCGAGCTGTTCGCCCTGCAGGCCGACGGTGACGGCGCCGACCGGATACACATCGACCAGGCCGACCTCCCGGCCGCGACGCCACACATGGTCGGTGACGACCACCGAGTCGGCGACCGGGTTGGTGTTGGCCATCGCGAACACGGCGGTGTAGCCGCCGAGCGCGGCGGCGGCGGAACCGGTCTCGATGGTCTCGGTGTCCTCACGGCCCGGTTCCCGCAAGTGGGTGTGCAGGTCGACGAAGCCGGGCAGCAGGATCTGGCCCCGCGCGTCGATGATGTCGGCGTCGACCACGCCCAGATCGGTACCGATCCGACGGATCTCCCCGTCGGCGACGAGCACGTCGACCGGCTCGCCTTCGCCGTACAACAGCGCGCCCTTGATCAGAACGGTCGTGTTCGCACTCATACTGCGTCCTCTCCGGCCCGAGCCAGGCCCAGCGTGACCACGCTGCGCTGCCTCCCGCGCGCCCTCATGCCACGGCCTCCTGAGTCCCGACGAGCAGGCGGAACAGCACCGCCATCCGCATGTGCACCCCGTTGGTGACCTGTTGCAGTACAGCGGCTTTCGGTGAGTCCGCGACAGCGGACGCGATTTCCATGCCGCGCAGCATCGGGCCCGGGTGCAGCACGACGGCGTGGTCTTCCAGCAGGGCCAGCCTGCGCTCGGACAGCCCGTAGGTCACCGCGTACTCGCGGGCCGACGGGAAGAATCCGCCGTTCATCCGTTCGGCCTGCACGCGCAACATCAACACCGCGTCGGCGCCGATCAACTCCGCGTCCAAGTGGTGCGAGACGCGGGCGGGCCAGCTCTCCACGCCGATCGGCAGCAGCGTGCGCGGGGCGACCAGCACGACCTCCGCGCCGAGCGTGGCCAGCAGGAAGACGTTCGATCGGGCGACTCGACTGTGCAGGATGTCACCGACGATGACCACCCGCTTGCCCTCGATGTCACCGAGCCGCTGCCGCAGCGTCAGCGCGTCCAGCAACGCCTGGGTCGGATGCTCGTGCGTCCCGTCGCCCGCGTTGACGACCGCCGGGCCGGATCCGCGCCCCGCGGCGACCGCCCACTCGTCCATCCAGCGCGCGATCTGGTGCGCTGCGCCGGACGCCGGATGCCGGACGATCAGCGCGTCCGCTCCCGCGGCGTGCAGAGTCAGCGCGGTGTCGCGCAGCGACTCACCCTTGGCGACCGAGGAACTGCTCGCGCTCACGTTGATCACGTCCGCGCTCATCCATTTGCCCGCCACCTCGAACGAGACCCTGGTCCGGGTCGAGTTCTCGTAGAAGACGGTCATTACGGTGCGACCACGCAACGTGGGCAGCTTGTGCACCTCGCGGCCCAGCAGCGCCTGTTCGAACCGCTCGGCTTCGTCGAGCAGTTCGTTCGCGGCGGCGCGATCCAGCGCGGTGACCGACAGCAGATGCCTCACGCGCTTGCCTCCCGCCGCGAGCCGGCGTGTGGCAGCTTCATCACGCCTCCTCCTGGTGCAGGTAGACGCCGTCCCGGCCGTCGTGTTCGGTCAACAGCACCGAGATGTCCTCGCAGCGGCTGGTCGGCACGTTCTTGCCCACGTAATCGGCGCGGATCGGCAGTTCCCGGTGACCGCGGTCGATGAGCACGGCCAGCTGGACCGCGCGCGGGCGGCCGAGATCACGCAGGCCGTCGAGCGCGGAGCGGACGGTGCGACCGGAGAACAGCACGTCGTCGACCAGGACCACCAGCGCGTCCTCGATGCCGCCCTCGGGTACCGAGGTGCGCTCCAGCGGTCGGTGCGGACGGCTGCGCAGATCGTCCCGGTAGAGGGTGATGTCGAGCGAGCCCAGAGCCGGGCGGACCCCGGAGAATTCCTCGATCTTGCCGGTGAGCCGCGCGGCCAGGGTGGTGCCCCGGGTGGGGATGCCGATCAGCACCACGCGTGGCGCGTCCGGCTCGCCCGCGTCCAGCGCGGTCTTCTCGATGATCTGGTGCGCGATGCGCGCGATGGTCCGCCCGACATCCGAAGCCGACAACAGCTCTCGCCCCGCCGCCACCCATTCCGGGGTATGTCGCTGCGATGTCTCGGCAGCGCCGGACTTGGCGGCCCGTTCTTCGGGCACGGCCATGCCGACCTCCTTCCCCGCCTCACCGGACGGTCCGTTAAAGGATGTCTTACGGCAAGCAGCGTAGCAGCGCCGCGACCCCTGGTTTCACCAGGTATATCCCATGTGAGCGGGGCCACTGGCCGCCGTGGGAGGCGGCGGCCGCGCTCGGCCGCCGGCCCTGCCGCGCCCAGCGCTGTTCGCCGTCCGCCTCGGCGCCGACACTGCGACGCGCGGGCGTTTGCGAACAGCCGCGTCCACGGTCACCGTAGCGGCGATCAGGCCGCCGCCATTCGTGAGTCGCTAGCACATATGTTCGATAGGCGGTAGGCTCGGCCGCATGTCCACACCCCTACAAGGGTCGCTGCTCGACGGGTTCGGCGATACCGAACTCGGGTCGCTGCGCGATGCGCGCCGCACCGTGCTGGACCACGGCGCCTGGGTGGATCTGCTGCCCGGTTGGCTTTCGGGCGCGGACGCGCTGTTCGACCGTCTGGTCGACTGCGTGCCGTGGAAAGCCGAGCGCAGGCCGATGTACGACCGCGTGGTCGACGTGCCCCGGCTGCTGCGGTTCTACGCGGAACACGAACCGCTGCCGGATCCGGCGCTGGCCGACGCGCGCACGGCGCTGAGCGAGCACTATCGGCACGAACTCGGCGAACCGTTCCGCACCGCGGGCCTGTGCTACTACCGGGACGGACACGACAGCGTCGCCTGGCACGGCGACAACATCGGCCGCGGCGCCACCCACGACACCATGGTCGCGATCGTGTCGATCGGCGCGCCGAGGGCATTGCTGCTACGGCCGCGCGGCGGTGGCACGAGCCTCAAATACGTTGTCGGACATGGTGATCTGCTCGTCATGGGCGGCTCGTGCCAGCGCACCTGGGAGCACGCGGTGCCGAAGACGCGCAAACCCATCGGTCCGCGGATCAGCATCCAGTACCGCCCGCGCGGCGTCCGCTGACCCGGGCCGCGCGCCACCTTGACCTGAACCAACGTTGAGGTCGCAAACTCGTCGCATGAGTACGACAGCATCCACACCCCCCTTGGTCGAGGACACCACGGTCGACCACTCGGAGGACATCGTCGCGATCCGGCAGATCGTCGCCAACACGGAAACCGGATTCAACACCAATGACGCCGACCTGCTGTCGGCGGATTTCACCGCCAACGCGGCAGTCGTCAACGCCATGGGCACGCTGATCACCGGATTCGACGCGCTGCTCGACTCCAGCCGCAGCGGTCTGGCCGGATTCCTCAAAGACCAGTACGCCCGCTACGAGATCAGCGACATCACATTCCTGCGCCCGGACGTCGCGATCGCGCACAAACGCGCGTGGGCGACGACACCGGACGGCGAGCTCATCGACCGAGACCATGCCATGATCGCGCTGTACGTCTTCGTCAAGGAGGGCCAGCGCTGGCACATCGCCGCGCGGCAGAACACCTTGGTACCCACGGCCGAGTGATCGTCGTCCGTCACGTGTCCCCCGCTCCGGTTAGCCTGGCATCATGAGCAATCCAGGGGCGGGGGTCTTGGCCGTGATGCCGCTGCACACGATCAGCGAGGTCTACGGCGAGGCCGGGCTGCGTGAGCGACTACTGCTGGAAATCGCCGAGTTGCCGGACACGCAGCGCCTGGCCGCGGCACTCGATCTCGCGGCCGACTTGCATCGCGACGATCGGTACGGCCGCGAGCCGTACCTGAGTCATCTACTGCGCGTGTCGATTCGGATCATCAGCCACTACGAGGTCCGCGATCCCGATGTGGTCGCGGCAGGTCTGTTGCACGACTCGGTCGAGGACCACGCCCCCGAACTGGCCGCCGATCGCCCCGGCCCCACCGTCGACGCCGCACTGGACGCGCTCACCGATCGGTTCGGCGCCCGAGTGGCCGATCTCGTGGCCGCGGTGACCAATCCCGAGCCGGATCCGGCGCGTGACCGGCAGGCGCAATACCGCGAGCATGTCGCGACGAATCTGGACCGCGACCCATGGGCCCGCGTCATCAAGCTCTCCGACTTCACCGACAACGGCGTCGGCATCCTCTACGCCACCGCTCCCGCGATGGCGAAACTCGCCGCCAAGTACCAGCCGCTCACCGATGTGTACCGCGATCTGGTCACCCGGCCGGACACGCCGTTGGCCGAACACGTCCGGCAGCACATCCTCGATCAGCTCGACCGAGCCGACGAACGCTTCGAGGCCATTCTGTCGCCGGACTGATCGCGGCGTGGCGGAGCGGATCGAAAGCGCCTGCGGCACATATGGATCGGGCCGAAAACGCACACCCGTCGGTTCCCGCCGCGCGGGCCACGGCGCACTGCCGTCCGGACTACTACGACACGCTGCCATCCGAACCGCGGCCGGTCCGCGAGCAGGCTGATCGACGCGCCGGTCGCGATGCCGCGGGAGTCGTCACGGCGCGCGTAGCACCGATTCGACGAGCTCGCGCACCGCGGCCAGCAGCCGTTCCGTCTCCCCCGCCCGGACCATGGTCGGCACCATCTCGGCACTCAGCGCGCCGAGCAGCAACCGCCCGACCACTTCGGCGTCCAGGTCCGGACGCGCTTCGCGCAGCAACGTGGTGACGTGGTTGTCCCAGAAGGCGTGGAATTCGGCGGTTCGGGGATGCGGCGGCTCGGTGCGATAGGCGACCATCAGCTCGGAATTCGCGATCATCAGCCGCGCCATGGCGTCGAAGTAGGCGATCAGACGAGCATCGGCGGGCGCACCGGGACCGAGGGGCGGCGGGCCGCTGGTGACCGCGTCCATGAGCGCGATCGCGCTCTGCGCGACCATCTCGTGCAACAGCCCGGCCCGGCTGCCGAAGCGATGGAAGATCGTGCCCTTACCCACTCCGGCGGCGGCGGCGACGCGGTCCATGGTGATCGCTTCGGCGCCGTGCTCGGCCAGCAGGGCGAAAGTGGCGTCCACTATCGCCCGCCGGTTACGCGCCGCGTCCGCCCGCTCCTTGGGCCGTCCGTCGCCCATCGCACCCGCTTTCCAGAAAAGTTGACCGACGGTCCATATAATTGGCGAGTCAATTGGACCGTCGGTCAAGTTATGGAGTTCATGATGCAGGCAATCGTAATGACGGCGCCCGGAAGCCCCGACGTGCTGGTCGCCGCGGACGTTCCGACACCGCGGGCAGGCGCGGACGAGCTGGTGGTCCGCGCCGAGGCGATCCCGGTGTTGTACCCCGAGACCAAGCTGCGCTCCGGCGAGTTCCAGCTCGACGCGCCGCTGCCGCTGGTTTTCGGCTTCCAGGCAGCGGGAGTGGTCACCGAGGTCGGCATGCGGGTCGATCCGGCGCTGATCGGACGGCGGGTCGTCGTGTCGACCCAGGGTTGCGGCGCCTACGCCGAATTCGTCGCCGCGCCCGCGGGATCCGCGACGCCCATCCCGGACAGCCTGTCCTTCGTGGACGCCGCGGCGGTGCTGATGAACGGGTCGGTGGCGATCCCGCTGCTGGAGACCGCCGCGCTCACCGGTGCCGAAACCGTTCTGATCGAAGCTGCCGCCACGGGTGTCGGCAGCGCTCTGGCCCAATTGGCCAGAGAATTCGGGGCGGCTCGCGTCATCGGAACCGCCGGTGGGCCCGACAAGGCCGCCCATGCCCGAAAGTTGGGAGCCGACGAGGCGATCGACCACAACGATCCGGAATGGACCACACGGCTGCGCGAAACACTCGGCACGGCAACGGTGGACGTGGTGTTCGATTCGATCGGCGGCGCGAGCGCCGCCCGCCTGCTCGATCTCATGACGCCCTTGCGCGGCCGCATGCTCGGCTATGGATGGTTGTCCGGCGCACCGGCGCAGGTGTCGGCAAGCGACCTGCTCATGCGCGGACTCACCTTCACCGGCTGCGCCGGACCGGACTGGCTGAATCAAGTGGCCCAGGCCCGCGCCGCCGTTCTGGCCCGCACGGCGGCGGGCGGGCTCGACCCGCTGGTCGAGGCGGTGCTGCCGCTGGACCAGGCGAACCGCGCGCATCGGTTGCTGGAGGACCGGGCGGTGCTGGGCAAAATCGTGCTGCGTCCGGGCTCCACCGTGTCCGGATAGCACCGCACGGTCCGCCTTCGTGGCTAGGGTGGGCTCGTGCGGACTTCGCTGGAACCCCATGTCGGCGCCGCCAACGCGCTCACCGCACGGTGGTGCGCCGCGGCGGGCGAACGAGACTTCGTGCTGTCCGGCGCAGGGGTATGGCCGCTGCTCGCCTTGCTCGCCTCCGCGGCGGATGGTCCGGCACGCGACGAACTGACGGCTGCGACCGGCGTACCCGCGGTCGACGGGCAAGACGGAGCGCTCCGGCTGCTGCACGATCTCGGGCACGCGGAGGCGGTGTCGGCCGCTCTCGGCGTGTGGGTGCGCCGCGACCTGCCAGTACACGAGGCGTGGTCGCGGGCGCTCCCCGAGGGTGTGCTCGCGCGGTTGGCCGGGCAGTCCGAGCTCGACAGCTGGGCGGCCCGGCACACCGACGGGCTCATCGAACGCTTCCCCCTCGCGGTCGATCCCGAGACACTGCTGGTGCTGGCCACCGCGCTGGTCGCGAAGACTCGGTGGCGGGTGCCCTTCGACGTCGGGACGCTGACACCGGACAACGGGCCATGGCAGGGGCACCGCGGACCCGGGCTGTCCCGCACCAGCCGCGATCTGACGAACGCCGCGATCCTGGACGCACCGGAACCGGTCACCCGCGTCGTCGTCGAAGGCGTCACCGACCTCGACGTCCATCTTCTGCTCGGCACCGGGACGCCCGGCACGGTGCTCGACACGGGCCTGGCCGCACTGTCCGGCAGTGTTCCGATCCGCTCCGACCTGCCGCTCGGCACGACGGGACCGGGGCTGGACGTGCGCACCGAACCGGTGGTGCCCAACACCGGTCGACTGCGAATCCAGCTGCCGCCCTTCGAAGTTCGCTCCACCCACGATCTGCTCACCGTGCCGGACCGGTTCGGGCTGACCGCCGCGACCGACGGCACCCACGGCCACTTTCCGGCGATCTCCCCGTATCCACTGTGCGTCGGTCAAGGAGCGCAGGAAGTGCTCGCCCGGTTCAGCCACGAAGGTTTCGAGGCCGCCGCCGTGACGGCCTTCGCGTTACGCGCGGCAGCGGCGGTCCTGCGGCACGACTACGCGCCGGTCGTCTCGGTGGTCTTCGACCGCCCCTTCGGGTTCCTCGCCGTTCACCGCCCGACAGGTCTCGCGGTCGTCGCGGGGTGGGTCGCCACCGCGCCTACCTCGTCCCCCGGCACTCCGGCCTGAGCGCTACCGCCGGGCGAAGTGTGGGGCGTGCTCGGGCAGCACACCGCGAGCGAGCAAGAAGCCCGGCACGCTGCGGATCACGGGAATACGACGCAGGGTGCGGACCCACAGTGGTGCGCGCGAGGAACCGCTGATGTCGATTCGCCCGTCGAGGGCGGGAGCGATCGCGAAGGCGTGCAGGAGTCGCTGAATTCCCTGCGTCACCGCGGTCGGGAACCGGCGCCTGCGCTGCACCTTCGCCAGCTCCCTGGTGCCGAGCGTTCCGGACAGCAGCGCTGGAGCAAGGATTCTGGCCGCGGCTACCGCGTCCTGAACGGCTAGGTTGATGCCGACGCCGCCGACGGGGGACATCGCATGGGCCGCGTCGCCGAGGCAGAGCAGGCCGTTGGTGTACCACTTGATCAGCCGGTCGAGTTTCACCTCCAGTAACTTGACCTCCGACCAGCTGGTCAAGGCATCGATTCGGTCGTAGAGCCAGGGAGCGGCCTCGGCCAGGCCGCGCATGATGTCCGCCACCGGCCCGCGGCGGGCGGATTCGTCGGCGCCCTTGGCGATCAACGTCGCGCACTGCCAGTAGTCGCCGCGGTCGAGCAGAACCGCCAGCCGCCGGGTACTGACGATCGGCAGCGCGCCCGCGGGATCGGTACCGGTGCGGGGCAGGCGGAACCACCAGACGTCCATGGGCGTCGACCAGGTGCGGATCGGCAGCCCCGCCGCCGATCGCAGCAGCGAGGCGCGGCCGTCGCAGGCCACGGTGAGATCGGCTTCGATCGAACCGGTCGCGCCGTCGGCGGTCCGGTAGACGACGCCACCTACCCGGCCGTCGATCCACACCAGGTCGGTGGCCTCGGTGTTCATCCGCAGCCGGAAGGTGGGTTCGGCGGCCGCGGCACGCGCGAGAAGATCCAGCAGATCCCACTGCGGCACCATGGCGATGTACTTGTGCCTGCCCGGCAGGTGCGTCAGGGTGGCGAGCGTCTGCAAGCCGCCCGCGATCGGCAGTTGCACCCGATCCACTTTGCGCGCGGGCAGTGTCGCGAACTCCGCGCCGAGACCCAGTTCGTCGAGCAGGTCGAGCGTGGTGGGATGCACCGTGTCGCCGCGGAAATCGCGTAAGAAGTCCTTGTGCTTCTCCAGCACCGTGACCTCGACACCCGCCCGGGCGAGCAGCAGCCCGAGGATCATTCCGGCCGGTCCCCCGCCGACCACCAGGCAGGTCGTGCGCTCCATCGACTGTGTCTCCCTCGGTCACCACATTGCCGCAAGGTGTCGCCCGTTCGCGCAAATCCTAGTGTGGCGAGAGCTGCGCCGGACCCGGATCGGCGCCAGCCGACCGATTCCGCCACCTGCTGCGATAGCTAGCGTGTCTTTCTCTCAGGACACGCCGGTCGACCAGGTCCACACCGAGGTTCAGTAGGTCGCCATGAGATAGATCCCGGCGATGATCATGACGCAGGCGAGCACGCGCTTGGAGCTCACCGCGCGCCGCGGGAATCCCATCGACCCGAAGTGGTCGATCGCGAGCGCGCCGAACATCTGTCCAGCGATGATCAGGGCATTGAACGTGCCCGCGCCCACATCGGAAGCCACGGAGATCATCGCCAGGATCGCGGCCCCACCGAGCAGACCGCCGAAGGGCGCCCACCGCGGCATGCTCCGGATATCCGCCTTCGCCGGCCACGGCCGGTTCCTGGAGACCACCAGCGCCACCGTCAGGAAGACCGCGAAGCCGGTGAACGCTACGGCGTAGGAGATCACCCCGCACAGCCAGACGTTCTTCAATGCGAGTTTCAGCGAGTTCTGGCAGCCGGCTTCGACGGAGCGCAGCGCACCGCCGACCAGGATGAACGCGAAGATGAGTGCCATCGTGACGCGGGGCAGCGCACGGGTCTTTTCGGCGGTCTGAACCGTCATCGAGAATCCTCGGAGAGTGCGAAGAGTGGAATGGCTGGACCGGCAGCGGTAGGTGTCCTGGTGTCAGGTGACGCTGATCCCGGGCTGGTCGCCCGCGGGTTCGTCGGCCATCAGGTAGATCGCGAGCGTGATCAGCCCGCAGGCCACCAGACGCGGAGGGCTGGCGGATCGCTCGTCGAATCCCATGAGTCCGAAGTGATCCATGATCACGGCGACCACCATCTCGCCCACGATCACCAGCGCGCTGAAGGTCGCCACACCGACATGCCGGGCGACGGCGATCATGCCCATCACCGCCGCGCCACCCAGCAGGCCACCGAACGGCGCCCACCACGGCATGTTCCGCACGTCGTCGAGCGTCGGCCACGGCGTCTTGGAGGACAGCGCCAGGAAGATCGAAAAGCCGGTCAGCGCAACGGCATACGAGATCACGGCGCACAGCCACATGTTCTTCATGTGGTTCATCAACGTGTTCTGACAGCCGGCTTCGGCCGACCGTAGGCTGCCTCCGACCAGGATGAACAGGAATACCAGTCCGATGACGATGCTCATGGGCAATACATCCTTGGCTCGGCGGCGGGCGGACACCGAGTTGCGTGGGACGCAACGTTGTCCGCCCGAACAATGGGGCCGGTTGCGCCGGAGCCGACGCCCGACCTGTGTGACCTATATAACGTACCATTATTTAACGGCACGTTCAACGAGTGAGTCGAACTGGATGGCCCGCTCCGGCTGGGAAGGGGCGCGAACGCAGGGCTGCCATGATGGCACTCGTGCCCGAACTGGTCGATTCCTCCGCACGGAACCCGCCCGCGGCCACCTCCGAGCGGCGGCTGAATGTCCTGGACCGCGTCCGGCTCGGCTTGCTGGCGGCCGGTCTGCTGTGCGTGCTCACCGGGCTCCTGCCCCGGCACGAGGCCGTCGCGAACATGCGCCGCATCGGCCCGCTACTGCTGTTTCTCGCCGGCGTGATGGTGCTCGCCGAGCTCACCAGGCAGGCCAAGGTCTTCGACGCCATCGCCCATCGCCTCGCGATTCTCGGGCGCGGCCACTACCCCGCGCTGTTCGGCCTGTGCGTACTGTTCGCCTCCGCCACGACGATCCTGCTGAACCTCGACACCACCGCCGTGCTCATCGCCCCCGTAATGCTGGCACTCGCGGCGCCCGCCCGGATTCCACCATTGCCGCTGGCCATGACCACTTTGTGGCTGGCGAACACCGCGAGCCTGCTGCTCCCGGTCTCCAATCTCACGAATCTGCTCGCCGCCGACCGGGTGGCCCTCACCGCGACCGGATTTGCCGGGAGGATGTGGGCGCCGCAGCTGGTTTCGATCGCCGCGACGGCGCTATGCCTGTGGGTGTGGTACTGGCGGCGCGGATGCCGGGAAACCGATCGCTACGTACCGCCCGAGCCGGTCCGGCCCGCGAATTTCCGTGAGCGCTCGCTGTTGTACACGACAGCAGGGGCCTGTCTGCTGTTCATCGTCGCGATCCCCGTCGTCGGCGACCGGATCGGGGTCGCGGCGACGGTCGCGGCGCTCGTCGCGTCGGCGGCGTTCGCCGTGTTCGACCGCGGCGCCTTGCGGCTGTCGCTCATCCCGTGGCGGCTGCTCGTGTTCGTGGTCGGCTTGTTCCTGGTGGTGCCGACCCTGAGCCGATTCGGCCTCGGCGACGCGATGCATGCCTTGATCGGCACCGACTCGGGTGCTTCCGGCCCGTTCCGGGCCGCCGCGGCGGGCGCGGCTCTGTCCAATGTCGCGAACAACCTGCCTGCCTACACCGCGGGCGAGGCGGTGATCCCGGCGCAGAACGGCGATCAACTCCTCGCGTTGCTGATCGGCACCAATGTCGGCCCGCTCGTCACACCGTGGGGCTCGCTCGCCACACTGTTGTGCTTGGAGTTCTGCCGCAGGCACGGGGTGCGGGTGCCCATGCGGCGTTTCGTCGTGACCGGTGCCGTGCTCGCGACGGTCGCCACCACCGGCGCGGTCGCAGCGCTGCTGGTGACGAGTTAGCCGGAAGGCGGCTCCGCCCTTGACCTCGAGTGCGCTCGAGGTATAAGGATTGCCGTCGAGAGCGGATGGACACGTACGTCCCGGTTCGGTCTCACGCGCGGAACCACCGGTTCCGGTGCTCCCGCTGGTACAGCCGTACACCCACCAGCGGGAGCATGCGCGCGGTCTCGGTAGAAGTCGCACGGGTGCCGCGGCACAACCGTCCGGCTTCGTGCCACCGGACAGGATCGCGCGCCGAGTCGGGAAGCGGAAACGCCGGGCAGGGGTCCGACGCAGCGTCGACGCGTCAGTTCGGAGCCGTGACTTCCCACCCGTAGATCGTGAGCTCCGAGGAGCCGCTGCGGTGCACCGGATCGGAGAATGCGATTTGCGTTGCCGCATAGTGGCTTTCGGCGTAGATGACGCACGCGCCTCCGGTGCCGTCGGTGAAGCCGCCACTCTCGTGCAGCTGCCTCCGGTCGTGCAGCGACCGCAGGAACCGCCGATGCGGCTCGATCACGGCGGTGTCGAAGCGCGGAGTGCGCATCGCCGAGCCGAGGTACTTGTTCACGCCTCCGACTCGGGGCGCGGGGCCCTGGTCGCGGCCGCAGCGGCGCGCACCTGCGGTGCAACCAGCACGACCTGCCCCAGCACGCCGTTGAGGAAGGACGGGGAGTCGTCGGTGGACAGCTCCTTGGCCAGCTCCACCGCCTCGTCCACGGCGACGACCGGGGGGACGTCGCTCGCGTGGAACAGCTCCCAGACCGCGATGCGCAGGATGGCGCGATCCACGGCCGGAAGACGCGACAGGGTCCAGTCCTGCAGGTACGACTCGATGGTCCCGTCCACCCGGTCGAGGTCGTCGGCGACGCCTTCGACCAAGGTGCGGGTGTAGGCGTGCACCGGCGCGACCGACTGGTCGCGAGCGGCGAGCTCGGCGCGCTCGTCGAGCAGATCGGCGGCGTCGACGTCCCTGGCCTCCGCCTCGAACAGCAGGTCGACCGCACGGCGGCGGGCCTTGTGCCGCGCGCCGAGCTTCTTGTACGTGGACTTCTTGTCCACGGGCTGGTCAGCCACGGTCACATCATTTCGGATCGGCCGGCCCGCGGCTCAGGCGTTGACCCGGCCGAGGTAGCTGCCGTCGCGCGAGTCGATGCGCAGCTTGTCGCCGGTGTTGATGAACAGCGGGACCTGCACCTCGGCGCCGGTCTCCAGGGTGGCGGGCTTGGTGCCGCCGGTGGAGCGGTCACCCTGCAGGCCGATGTCGGTGTGGGTGACCTCGAGCTCTACGGAGACCGGGAGCTCGACGTACAGCGGCGCGCCCTCGTTCGTGGCCACCTGCACGGTCATGTTCTCCAACAGGAACCGGGCACTGTCGCCGATGGTCTCCTCGGCGATGGAGATCTGGTCGAAGGTCTCACCGTCCATGAAGACGTAGTCGGTGCCGTCGTGGTACAGGTAGGTCATGTCGCGGCGGTCGACGTTGGCGGTCTCCACCTTCACACCGGCGTTGAAGGTCTTGTCGACCACCTTGCCGGACACGACGTTCTTCAGCTTGGTCCGCACGAACGCGGGACCCTTGCCCGGCTTGACGTGCTGGAACTCGATGATCTGCTGGAGCTGACCGTCGATCTTCAGCACTAGGCCGTTCTTGAAGTCGCTGGTGTCCGCCACTGTCTTCGGATCTCCTCGTTCTACCGCTTGGTCTCGGGCAGACCGGCGTCAGTCGACGACGGTCAGGTCTTTGCTGGTGTGGGTGAGCAGCTCAGGGCCCCCTTCGCGCACCACGAGCGTGTCCTCGATCCGGACCCCGCCGCGGCCGGGAAAGTACACACCTGGTTCGACGGTCACCGCCACGCCAGACAGAAGTGTACCGGTTCCGGTTTTCGCGATTCCGGGCGCTTCGTGGATCTGCAAGCCGACCCCATGGCCGAGGCCGTGCACGAACAACTTGCCGTGCCCGGCCGACTCGATCACCGCTCGCGACGCGGCGTCCACGTCGGCCACCGGGGCTCCCGGCCGCAGCGCCTCGCGCCCGGCCCGCTGCGCTTCGGCGACCAGCGCGTACACCTCGCGCTGCCAGTCGGTCGGCGCTCCGAGCACGAAGGTGCGGGTCATGTCGGAGTGATAGCCGCCGACCACCGCGCCGAAGTCCAGTTTGACGAAATCGCCCGCGGCCAGCACGGCGTCGGTCGGGCGGTGATGCGGGACAGCCGAGTTCACGCCGGTGGCCACGATCGTCTCGAACGACACCGCTTCGGCGCCGTGTTCGAACATGGCCCATTCCAATTCCCTGGCCACCTGACGCTCGGTTCGGCCCGGACGCAGTCCGCCGCGCTCCAGCAGGGCGGCCAGACCGGCATCGCCCGCCGCGCAGGCCGCCCGCAACTGTTCCACCTCGTAGGCGTCCTTGACCATACGCAGTTGCTCCACCAGCCCGGGTGCGGCGACGAGCTCCAAGCCGGTGCGCTGTTCGAGGAAGCCGCGATGCTGATCGACGGTGACCACGTGGCTTTCGAAGCCCACCCGGCCGATCTGCCATTCCCCGGCCAGTTGCACGATCCGCCGCGCGGTGGCGCGCGCGATCTCGGCCCGTAGATCGGGAACCTGCTCGGCGACCTGGGTCCGATACCGCCCGTCGGTGCCGATCACGGTCTGGTCCTCGGCGGCGCGCGTGTCCCAGGAATGCACCAGCAACGCCGCGTTGGAGCCGGTGAATCCGGTCAGATATCTGATATTCACCAGATCGGTGACCAGCAGGGCATCCACCCCGTTCTCCACCAGCAGGCTGCGCAGCGCGCCACGCCGCGCCGCGTAGTCCGGCACATGACCCTGGTGATCAGCACGCATGTGTCAAAACTACCGCCGACACACCGGACGCCGACAGGCAACACGTGATCGGCAGAGCCGTCCGCTTCGGCCGAGGCCCCATGTTTTGGTCGAGAAGCGCTGTAGCCCAAGGATTTTCGACCAACCGAGAACTACTGACACGCGGCCTGTTCACATCCGCACCGATTGCGCACATTCCGGGCCGGAGCCGATGTCTCGCGCCGAGACCGGGCGAAGGTGGAGCCATGACTCCTCTCGCGTGCGCTGCGCTCGCCGCCTGGTGCGCGGCACTGACCGCGTTCGACCTGCGCGAACGACGCCTGCCGAACCGGTTGACCGGTTCGGGCGCGCTTGCCGTCCTCGGATATGCCCTGTACACAGAGCAACTCACCGCCGCACTACTGGGCGCGCTGTTGCTATCGGCGCCGTACCTGCTGGTGCACCTCGCCGCGCCCGCCGCGCTGGGCGCGGGCGACGTCAAGCTCGCGGTGATGCTGGGTGGGGCGACAGCCCTCGGCGGCGCCCGGCCGTGGGTATGGGCGGCACTCGGCGCACCGGCGCTCACCGCGTGCGTCGCGCTCGGAGCACTCGCCCGCCGCGGCGTACGCGGCTCCGGCGCCGCCGACCCCGGCGACAGCGCACTCACCGTGCCGCATGGTCCAGCGATGTGCCTGGCGGCCTTGCTGTCGCTACTGTGGTCGACCCTCGGATCGACCTGAGACCAATAATCGTCACCACCCGATCGCTCCGGAGTGCGCTGGACGTAACACGAAGCCAGCAAATCGATAGCAATTCATCGGTAGCATCAATCGCGGGCAACGACCTTCCCCGAGCTGTCGCCGCATCGGCGAGCGTGGCGCGTCACCTCGGAGGAGTCGTCCCTCGAGTGCGCCAGTACAGCGGAAGCAGCGTCGAGAAGGAGCCGCCCAGTGAATTCGAGACATCCGTTGCGGAGACCGATCGTCGTGGGAACCGACGGTTCGGAGCAATCGATCGTGGCGGTCCGCTGGGCGGCGCAGACCGCAGCGCTGCACGACGCTCCCTTGCACATCTCACTCGTCGTCGAATCCTCGCTCAGCTCCGACGACAACGACGATCCACCCCGTCCGGCGGCGTTGCTGCGACTGCGCGAGGCGGACGAGGCGATCGAACGCGCGGCGGACGCCGCCGTGGCGGCCGCACACGCCGTGCGCGACATCACCATCGGCACCGAGATCCGCACCGCGCACATCGCCACCGCCCTCATCGAGCGCTCCCGGAGCGCGGCGATGCTTGTGGTCGGTACCCGCGGGATCGGCCGCGTCCAGCGGGTCCTGCTCGGCTCGGTCAGCACCGCAGTCGCCCGGGACGCCGACTGCCCCGTGGCGGTGGTGCCGGCCGAGACGCCGCTGTGGGACCGGGCGAACACCGGTCCGGTGATCGTCGGCGTGGACGGCTCCACCGCCGAGCAGGCTGCCATCGGGGTCGCGGCGATGGAGGCGTCGTTGCGCGGGGTCGAACTGGTGGCCGTGCACACCTGGGGCGGGGTCGAGCCGCTGGCCGCGATCGGCACCGACTGGGCCGAGCTGCGCCGGACCGAGGAGGCGTTGCTCGCCACCAGCCTGGCCGGCTGGCAGGAGCAGTATCCAGAGCTGACCATCCGGCGCGAGGTCGTCCGCGACCGTCCGGAGCGGCAGTTGCTCGAACGCTCCCGTCACGGGCAGTTGCTGGTGGTGGGCAATCGCGGCCGAGGGACGTTGGGACGGCTGCTGTTCGGCTCGGTCGGTGAGGCGCTGCTGCGCTCGGTGGACCGCCCGATCGTCATCGCCCGCTGAGCCTGCGCCCCCGGTATTCCGGCCTTCCCTCGCCTGCGCGTCGTCACGGCGGGCCACGTTCCGGAGCACGGGCGTCGACATGGGAAGATAAACGATGTGCTGCGTTGGATAACTGCCGGAGAATCCCATGGTCCCGCTCTCGTCGCCATCCTGGACGGGATGGTGGCAGGCGTCGAGGTCACGTCGGACGAGATCTCCGCGCAGCTGGCCCGGCGCAGGCTCGGCTACGGTCGCGGCGCGCGAATGAAGTTCGAGGCCGACAAGGTCACCGTCGTCGGCGGCGTGCGGCACGGGCGCACCATGGGCGGCCCGGTGGCCATCGAGGTGGCCAACTCCGAGTGGCCGAAGTGGACGACGGTCATGTCCGCCGACCCGGTCGACCCGGCCGAACTCGCCGACCTGGCCCGCAACGCACCCCTGACCAGACCGCGGCCCGGGCACGCCGATTACTCCGGCATGCTCAAGTACAACTTCGACGACGCCCGCAACGTGCTCGAGCGCGCCAGCGCCAGAGAGACCGCCGCGCGCGTCGCGGCGGGCACCGTCGCGCGGAATTTCCTCCGCCAGGCATTCGGCGCGGAGGTCGTCTCGCACGTCGTATCGATCGGCACGGCGCAGAACACCTCCGGCATCGTGCCGACCGCCGCCGACCTCGCCGTGGTGGACGAGAGCCCGGTGCGCGCGTTCGACAAGGACGCCGAAGCCGCGATGATCGCGGAGATCGAGGCCGCCAAGAAGGACGGCGACACCCTCGGTGGCGTCGTCGAGGTGGTCGTGGCGGGCCTTCCGGTCGGCCTCGGTTCGTTCACCAGCGGCGAGAACCGGCTGGACGCTCGGCTCGCCGCCGCCCTGATGGGCATCCAGGCCATCAAGGGCGTCGAGGTCGGCGACGGCTTCGAGACCGCACGCCGCCGTGGCAGCCAGGCGCACGACGAGATGCGCCCCGGCTCCGACGGCGTACTGCGCTCCACCAACCGTGCCGGCGGCCTGGAAGGCGGCATGACCAACGGCGAGGCGCTGCGCGTGCGAGCGGCCATGAAACCGATTTCCACGGTGCCGCGCGCGCTGTCCACCGTCGACATGACCACCGGCGACGAGGCCGTCGCCATCCACCAGCGGTCGGACGTGTGCGCCGTGCCCGCCGCGGGCGTGGTCGCCGAATCCATGGTGGCGCTGGTCGTCGCGCAGGCCGCGCTGGAGAAGTTCGGCGGGGACTCGCTCACCGAGACCGTCGAGAACATCACCAGCTACGTCAAGCGCATCAGCACTCGGCCCCACGTGCCCGCGGACAGTCGGTCGCAATGATCGTGCAGACCGATCCGCGCGCCCCGCGCGTGGTGCTGGTCGGACCGCCGGGGGCGGGGAAATCCACGATCGGCCGCAAGCTCGCCAGGGAACTCGGCGTCGAGTTGTACGACACCGACGCCGGCATCGAGCGAGAGACCGGTCGCACGATCCCGGAGATCTTCGCCGAAGACGGTGAGCCCGAATTCCGCATGATCGAGGAGCGGGTGGTGCGCCGCGCCGTGCTCGCCGAACGCGGCGTGGTCTCGCTCGGTGGCGGCGCGGTGCTGTCCGCGAACACCCGGGCACTGCTGCGCGGCCGCACCGTCGTCTATCTGGAGATCAGTATCGCGGAAGGTCTTCGGCGCACCGGTGCGAGCACGCAGCGGCCACTGCTCAACGGCGCCGATCCCGGTGCGAAGTATCGGGAGCTGATGCGCACCCGTCGACCGCTGTACCGGGAAGTGGCCACCATCAGGATCCGCACCGACGGCCGCAGCCCGGGCCGCGTGGTACGGATGATCATGACAAAACTCGGGGTGGAGCCGGTCGAACCGGCCGCAACGGACCTGCGGCCACCGTCCAGCGGAATCCCGCAGGGCAGCAGCCGGTCCCGGGCCCGTCGGCGCGCCAGGGCCAGAGCGGCGGCCCGGCGCCAGGCAGCCGATCAACGCGAGACCACCGACGCCGCGACCGGCGACCCGGCTGAATCGGCGGTGACCGCCAACGTGCGATCCCGGCGCGCCCGCAGGAGCGTCACCAGCGAACCCGACGCCGCGAGCGGGGCGGGCAACGGCGCGGCGGCGGCGGGCAGCCGATCCCGGCGCGCCCGTGCCCGCCGGGCCCGCTCCCGGGCGCGGCAGCAGTCGACCACAGCAACAACAGAATCGGAGCAAGCCACGTGACAGAGCCGAGTCGTCTCGAAGTCCGGACCGCCGACCCATACCAGGTGATCATCGGCCGCGGGTTGCTCGGCGAACTCGTCGAGTCGGTCAACAACGCGACCAAAGGCGTGCGCACCGTGGCCGTCTTCCATCAGCCGCCGCTCACGGAGACCGCCGAAGTGGTGCGAAAGGCGCTGGCCGACACCGGCATCGACGCGCACCGCATCGAGATCCCGGATGCCGAGGCGGGCAAGGAGCTCGCGGTCGCCGGCTTCTGCTGGGAGGTACTCGGGCGCATCGGCCTGACCCGCAACGACGTCGTGGTCAGCCTCGGCGGCGGCGCGGCGACCGATCTGGCCGGTTTCGTCGCCGCCACCTGGATGCGCGGGGTGCAGATCGTGCACGTGCCCACCACGCTGCTGGCGATGGTCGACGCGGCGGTCGGCGGCAAGACCGGCATCAACACCGAGGCAGGCAAGAATCTCGTCGGCTGCTTCCACGAACCCGCCGCCGTGCTGGTCGACCTGGCCACCCTGGAGACGGTGCCGCGCAACGAGATCGTCGCGGGCATGGCGGAGATCATCAAGGCCGGTTTCATCGCCGACCCGGTGATCCTCGAGCTGGTGGAGCGCGCCCCGGAGGCCGCTCTCGACCCGTCCGGCGCGGTGCTGCCGGAGCTGATCCGCCGCGCGATCCAGGTGAAAGCCGACGTCGTCGCCGCCGATCTGAAGGAATCCAGCCTCCGCGAAATCCTGAACTACGGCCACACGCTGGGACACGCCATCGAGCGGCGGGAGCGTTACCGGTGGCGGCACGGCGCCGCGGTCTCCGTCGGACTGGTGTTCGCCGCCGAACTCGGTCGTCTCGCGGGTCGTCTCGATGACGCCACCGCCGACCGTCATCGCGCGATCCTGTCCGCCGTCGGCCTGCCGACCAGCTACGACGCCGACGCGCTGCCGCAACTGCTGGACGCCATGCAGACGGACAAGAAGACCCGCTCCGGCGTGCTGCGCTTCGTGGTGCTCGACGGCCTGGCCAAGCCCGGACGCCTGGAGGGACCCGATCCCACCCTGCTGGCCGCGGCTTACTCGGCGATCGCCCGCGAGGACAGTCCGAGCGGCGGCGCGGTGCTGCTGTAGCCCACCCGGCACACGACAACGGCGCGCCCGGCCACGGGCGCGCCGTTCTTTCGTCGTCGGATCAGACCACGCTGCCCGCGGCGGAGTACAACGAGGGCGGCTTGGAGCGCCCCTTACCGTTCTGCCGATCGGCCGACATCCGGCCGATGCCCACGCCGATCAGCGCGGGCACGAAGATCAGCAGGATGATGAACGACGCGCCCGCAGTGACTTCGAAGAGCAGGCCGTTGTCACCCAGGTCGAACCGAGGAAAGAAGTCCAGGATCCACGCCGCCAGCCCGCTGCCGACACCACCGAGGACGGCGGCCTTCAGCCACATCATGGTCAGATCGGCGCCGCGTTCGGGGTCTGCGCTCGCGGCGCGATCCCGACGACCGTCCAGCACACCCCAGGACACGATGGCCGCGATCAGCACGACCAGGCACAGCATGCGCATCGCCGCTCCGTGCGTCGGCCAGTAGACCATCGCGAACCCGAGCAAGGAACGCAACGCCACCACCAGCGCGCCCAGCACGACGGCCCGCAGCAACCACGAAGTCATGCGACACACCATAGCCGTGTTTCGCGGTAGCACCTGGCGTTTCGCTGCACGCCCGATCGTGCCATAGCGGCCGCGAGAACCGGTATCAGTTCCCGGGTCGACGACCCTCGTCCAGCGCCGCCGCCATCTCCGCGCGCGGCGCAGGTTGCCCAGTGAACAGCTCGACCTGCCCGTAAGCCTGATTCAACAACATCTGCAGACCGCTGACCACCGTGTGCCCGGCTCGCGCCACCGCATCGGCCAGCGGTGTCGGCCAGGGGTTGTAGATCGCGTCGAGCACCACCGGCGCCTCGGCTACCGCGGGGGCGACGACCGCCGCCGCGGCGGCCGGAATGGTGCTCACCACGGCGCCGGCCGCCGCACAGATCGCGCGGAGCGTCCCGGCATCGAATCCGGCCAAGGACGCGATCATCCCCAGCCGCTCGGCGAGGTCGAGGGCACCGCGCGCCCGTCCGGGATCCCGGGCGACCACGGTCACCGACTTCGCGCCCAGCTCCGACAACGCCAGCAGGGCAGGCCGCGCGGTGCCGCCCGCACCCAGCACCACGCCGTCGGTCAGGTCGGTGACACCGCCGCCGCGGAGCGCGCCGAGCACACCGTCCACGTCGGTGCAATCAGCCAGCCAGCCCGCGTCGCGGCGGACCAGAGTGTTGGCCGAGCCCACCAGCACGGCCCGGTCGGTGCGCTGATCCGCACAGGCCAGCGCCGCTTCCTTGCCGGGCATGGTCACCGAGAGCCCGACCCATTCCGGGCCGAGACCGTCGACCAGCCCGGGCAGCTGCTCCGCCGAGCATTCGATGCGCTCATAGCTCCAATTCAGTCCGAGCGCGCGGTACGCGGCGAGGTGCAGCTGCGGCGATCGCGAATGCGCGATCGGCTTGCCGAGCACCGCCGCCTTGCGATTATCGGCCACCGCTGTCCTTGGAACTGTCGAGGATGCCGCTGCGCTGCGCCCGTGCGATCAGGCGCAAATGCTCCTGATAGTCGTCGGTGAACAGGGTGGTGCCCTGCTTGTCGACGGTGACGAAGTACAGCCACGGCCCCGCCTCCGGGTTCTCCATGGCACGCAACGCGTTCAACGACGGCGCCGCGATCGGAGTCTTGGGCAGCCCGCGCATCGCATAGGTGTTCCAGGCGGTTTCCTGGCCGCGGTCTGCGTCGGTGGTCGCCACCTCGGTGCGATCCAGGGTGTAGTTCACCGTCGAGTCGAACTGCAGCATCTGACCGGCCCGCAGCCGGTTCACGATCACCCGCGCCACCTTGCCCATGTCCTGCGGTTTCGCCTCACGTTCCACCAGCGAGGCGGCGACCAGCGTCTGATACGGCGTCAATTTCGTGTCGGAGCCCGACTGCAGCAGTCCGGTGGATTCATAGCTCTTCGCACTCGCGGTCACCAATTGCCGCAGAATCTCCGACGGTGCCGCGCTGGGATCGAAATCCCATGTGCCCGCGGCGATCAGGCCTTCCAGCTGCCTCGTCCGATCCGGGCAGTCCCGGACACCCTGCATCGCCCACTCGGGCACCCCGAGCGCGGCCAGGTCGAGGCTCGCGCCCGCGGCATCGAGCTGTTCGTAGGTCACGCACTTCTGGCCGGCGCCGGTGCCGATGCAGCTGGCTTCCGCGATCTTGCGGTAGATGCCGTCATAGCGCCCGCCGGTGCTCATGTCGTGCTGGTCGTGCAGCAGCCGTCCCTCGGAGACGACCAGATTGCCGACCCTGGACTGCTTGCCGACCAGCGTGGCCACCGCCTGCGCGGCGGGGCTCTGGCTGGGGATCGCGTAGAAGCCGGGCTGCACCGTGTTCATGTTCGAATTGCGCACGGCCGCTTGAAAAAACGCACCCGAACTCGCCACGACGCCGCGCTCGACCATCGTCGCCGCGATCTGCTGCGAGGTGTCGCCGGGATGCACCTGCACCACCACCAGCGGCCCCCCTGGCCCCGCGAAGTCTTTCGGCGGAGTCAGACTCCCGATCAACTTCATCCCGGCGAAGATCACCGCACCGGCGAACAACAGGATGAAGACACCCGCCACGAACCATATGTTGCGGCGGCGCCTCTTGCGCTCGGCCGCTTTGCGAGAGGCGACCCGGGATCGCTTGCCGCGCTGCGAGCGACCGGAACGCTCGGGCTGGGCGCGTTTCGACTCTGCGCGCTTCGAGTCCGCGCGCGTCGAGCGGCGCGGCGACTCCACACGCGTCGCTCTCGGCCGCTGTCCGCCACGCCGCGGTGCCGGTGGCGGCGCGGGCTCCGGCTCCTCCTCGTCGTCGTCGACGTAGCGGGGGATGACGGTCGTGTCGTCGTCGTAGCGGTCGTAGCGGTCGTAGTGGTCGCTGTTGTCCTCGCCCCAGGCCCGGTCGTCTCTCCGGTAACGCCGATCAGCTTCGCGCTGTCGAAACAGTTCCTCGGCCCGCGCCCACCGATCCGTCATGCATCGTCCCCGGACGACGCAGGACGCCCCGCTTCCACCGACCTCAACACCGCACTCCGTTCGTCCAACCATCCTTGCAGGATCGACACAGCCGCCGCCTGATCGATCACTTGCCGCCGGCCACGCGCGCGAACTCCACTGTCCCGCAATGCACGTGCAGCTGACACCGTAGTCAAACGTTCGTCGGAAAGCCGGACCGGCACCGACCCGACCGCAGCCCGCAATCGCTCAGCGAATGCGCTGGCCAGCGTAGCCGCAGTGCCTTTCTCCCCGCGTAATGTACGCGGCAATCCGACGATAATCTCGACTGCCTCGTACTCCCGCACAATTTCGGCAATTCTTTCGATATCGGGTGCGGGAGCCGATCGCCGGGACTCTTTCGCGCGCGGCACGGTCTCCACCGGGGTGGCGAGAATGCCGTCGGGATCGCTCGCGGCGACCCCGATCCGGACACTGCCCACATCGACGCCGATCCGCCTGCCCCGACCGGGGTCGGTGGCCGGATGCGGCCGGTCGGCGCCGCGCTGGGCCGACCGCTCCGGTTCCGCTGGGTCGCCCATCACCCGGCGAGTTCGGCCACCCGCGCGCGGACCGCGGCCAGACCGGCCGGGATGCCGGACGGGTCCGAGCCCGCGCCCTGCGCCAGCTCCGGCTTGCCGCCGCCCCGTCCCGCGATGCTCGGGCCGAAACTGCCCACCAGATCGCCCGCCTTGATGCCGAGTTCCTGAGCGGGCTTGTTCACCGCGACCACGAACGGCACCTTGCCGTCGGCGTTGCCGAGCAGCACCACCACGGCGGGCTCGCTGCCGAACCGGCCGCGGATGTCGGTGGCCAATGTGCGCAGATCACCCGCGGAGACGCCCTCCGGCGCGGCCACGGCGACCAGCAGCAGCCGGCCGATCCGCTCGGCCTCCTCGACGAATCTGCCCGCCGAGGACAGCACGGCGGCCATCTTCGTGCGCTCGAGCTCCTTCTCGGCCGTCTTCAGCCGCTCCACCAGCTGCTCGACGCGAGCAGGCACCTCATCGGAGGGAACCTTCAGCGCGGAGGCGACACCAGCCAGCAGCGCGCGCTCCTTGGCCAGGTACTTGTAGGAGTCCAAGCCGACGAACGCCTCCACACGGCGTACACCGGAGCCGACCGACGACTCGCCGAGCACGGTGATCGGGCCGATCTGCGAGGAATGCTGCACGTGCGTACCACCGCACAGCTCCATCGAGAACGGACCGCCGATCTCGACCACGCGCACCTCGTTGCCGTAGTTCTCGCCGAACAGGGCCAGCGCACCCATCTGCTTGGCCTTCGGCAGATCGGTGACGAAGGTGTTCACCGGGAAGTCGGCGCCGACCGCGTCGTTGGAGACGGCCTCGATGTCGGCCTTCTGCCGCTCCGACAGCTGGCCCTGCCAGTTGAAGTCGAAGCGCAGGTAGCCCGGCTTGTTCAAGGAACCCGCCTGCACGGCGTTCGGCCCGAGCACCTGCCGGAGGGCGGCGTGCACCATGTGCGTGCCGGAGTGGCCCTGCGTGGCGCCCCGCCGCCAGGCCGGGTCGGCTTGAGCGAGCACGACGTCGCCCTCGGTGATCTGGCCGTGCTCCACCGTGGTCTTGTGCACCCACAGCTTCTTGGCGATCTTCTGCACGTCGTTCACGCGCAGTTTCAGTCCGGAGGAGGCGGTGATGGAGCCGCGGTCGGCGATCTGGCCGCCCGCCTCGGCGTAGAGCGGGCTGCGGTCCAGGATGACCTCGACGTCCTGCCCGGCGGTCGCGGTCGGCACCCGCACGCCGTCGGCGATCAGGGCGAGCACGGTCGCCTCGGAGGTGAGCTCGTCGAAGCCGGTGAACTCGGTGGCGCCGCGGTCGACCAGTTCTTTGTAGACCGTCAGGTCGGCGTGGGCGTGCTTGCGCGCCTGCGCGTCCTCCTTGGCGCGCTGACGCTGCTCGGCCATGAGCGAGCGGAAGCCCTCCTCGTCCACCGACAGCCCGGCCTCCGCGGCCATCTCCAGCGTCAGGTCGATCGGGAAACCGTAGGTGTCGTGCAGGGTGAACGCGTCCGACCCGGCGATCGTGCTGCCGCCCTGCGCCTTCACCGCGGCGGCGGTGTTGTCGAACAGGGTGGAGCCGGTATTCAGCGTCTTCAGGAACGCCGTCTCCTCGCCGACCGCGACGGTCTCGATGCGGCGGAAGTCGGTGGCCAGCTCCGGGTAGGACGGGGCCATCAGGTCGCCGACGACCTTCATGAACTCGCTCATCACCGGCTTCTCGGCACCGAGCAGGCGGGCCGAGCGCACGATGCGGCGCAGCAGGCGGCGCAGCACGTACCCGCGGCCGTCGTTGCCCGGGTTCACGCCGTCGGCGATCAGCATGGCGGCAGTGCGGGCATGGTCGGCGATCACCCGGAAGCGGACGTCGTCCTCGTGCTGGACACCGTAGGAGCGTCCGGTCAGTTCCCCGGCCTTGTCGATGATCGGGCGCAGCAGGTCGGTCTCGTAGACGTTGTCCACGCCCTGCAGCAGCAGCGCGATACGTTCGACGCCCATACCGGTGTCGATGTTCTTCTTCGGCAGCGACCCGACCGGCGGGTGCCCGAGCTTCGGGCTCAGCTCACCGCGGACGTCCTGCATGAACACGAGGTTCCAGATCTCGAGGTAACGGTCCTCGTCGGCGACCGGCCCGCCGTCGCGGCCGTACTCGGGGCCGCGGTCGTAGTAGATCTCCGAGCAGGGTCCACCGGGCCCGGGCACGCCCATGTCCCAGTAGTTGTCCTTGCCGTCGCGGAACTGGATGCGCTCATCGGGAATGCCCGCGACCCGCTTCCAGATCTCGGCGGCCTCCGGGTCGTCCTGGTAGACGGTCACCCAGATCCGCTCGGGATCGAATCCGTAACCGCCGTCGTCCTGCGGCTTCGAGATCAGCTCCCAGGCGAGGGTGATCGCCCCCTCCTTGAAGTAGTCACCGAAGGAGAAGTTCCCCGCCATCTGGAAGAACGTGTTGTGCCGGGTGGTGACGCCGACCTCTTCGATGTCGCCGGTCCGCACGCATTTCTGCACGCTGGTCGCCCGCGGGTAGGGCGGCGCCTCCTGACCCAGGAAGTACGGCTTGAACTGGACCATGCCCGCGTTGACGAACAGCAGGTTCGGGTCGGCCAGGATCAGCGAGGCACTCGGCACCTCGGTATGGCCGGCACGGAGGAAATGGTCCAGGAAACGCCGTCGAATCTCGTGGGTCTGCACGAATACCCAGCCTACCGGTGCCGCGCACCCGAATATTCATCGACCGGGCTCCCGCCGCGTCCCCGGCGACCCGCCGGCGAACCCGGCCCCAGCAGCGGCTCGCTGCGTTCGTTCCTCCTTGTCGGACGCACCGATACCGACGCAGTATGCCCGCTACCGGCGGTCAGCCTCGGACGATCCGGCGCAGCTTGTCGACCCTGGGACCGATTTCTCGTTCGTGACCGTGATCGGTGGGGTGGTAGTAGTCGACGCCGACGAGTTCGTCGGGCGGGTACTGCTGGGCGAGCACGCCGTCTTTGTCGTCGTGCGGGTACGCGTAGCCCTGCGCGTTGCCGAGCGCCGCCGCGCCGGCGTAGTGGCCGTCGCGCAGGTGCGGCGGGACCGGACCCGCCTTGCCCGCCGCGACGTCGGCCATGGCGGCGCCGATCGCGGCCACGACGGCGCCGGACTTCGGGGCCGTGGCGAGGTGGATCGTGGCCTGGGCGAGCGCGAGGCGGCCTTCGGGCAGGCCGACCAGTTGCACCACCTGCGCGGCGGCGGTCGCCGTCTGCAACGCCATCGGGTCGGCCATGCCGATGTCTTCGCTCGCGTGGATCATCAGCCTGCGCGCGATGAAGCGCGGGTCCTCCCCCGCGCTCAGCATGCGCGCCAGGTAGTGCAGCGCGGCGTCGACGTCCGAACCGCGGATGGACTTGATGAACGCGCTGATCACGTCGTAGTGCTGGTCGCCTGCGCGGTCGTAGCGGACGGCGGCCTTGTCCACGCTGGCTTCGACCAGGTCCACGTCGACGGTGCCGTCGAGCGAGGACTCCGCCGACGCTTCCAGGGCGGTCAGCGCGCGGCGGGCGTCACCGCCCGCGATCCGGACGATGTGGTCGAGCGCGGCGTCGGTCACCGTGTACTCGCCTGCGAGGCCGCGTGGATCGGTGAGCGCGCGGCCGAGCACCTCGCGGATGTCGGTTTCGGTGAGCGACCGCAGTTGCAGCACCAGCGAGCGCGACAGCAGCGGCGACACCACCGAGAACGACGGGTTCTCCGTAGTCGCGCCGACCAGCAGGACGATGCGGTTTTCCACGGCGGCGAGCAGGGCGTCCTGCTGGGTCTTGGAGAAGCGGTGCACCTCGTCGATGAACAGCACGGTCTGTTCGCCCGCCGATAGCCTGCGCCGCGCCAGGTCGATGACCGCACGCACCTCTTTGACCCCGGCCGAGAGCGCCGAGAGCGCCTCGAACCGGCGACCGGTGGCTCGGGAGATGAGTGCGGCGAGCGTGGTCTTGCCGGTGCCGGGCGGGCCGTACAGCAGCACCGATGCGGCGCCCGAACCCTCGATCAGCCTGCGCAGCGGCGAGCCGGGGCCGAGCAGATGCTGCTGGCCGACCACTTCCGCCAACGTGGCCGGGCGCATCCGCACGGCCAGCGGCGCACCCGCGTCCCGGCGCACCACAGTGTCGATCGAATGCTCCGCGGGCACCGCGGCCCCGGGCATGTCGAACAAACCATCGCTCACGACAGGAACGTTACCGAGGCGCACCGACAGCACGACATGCTGTTCCCGGGCGCCCGGTGCGGTGCGACGGCGCGGTCTCGACCAGCGAGGCGGCGAACGGAGTTGCGTGGCGCAGGTACTTCGGATGGGATCGGTACCCGTGCCTGAAAACGAATCCGTTTCAGATCCCTCGTCCATCGCACGCTTCGCTCGGCGCACCGTTCTCAAAGGCGGCGCCGCTGCCGCCGCCACTGCCGCCGCGGTGCTGGGCGCCGGGCGCGCGGAAGCCGCGACACCGGTGTTCCGGCACGGCGTCGCATCGGGGGACCCGCTCCCCGACGGCGTGATCATCTGGACCCGCGTGACCGTCTCCGACGACGCCACACCCGGCTCCGGCCTGGGCGAACCCGCGACCGTCCGGTGGGAGATCGCCGCGGACGAGCGGTTCGTCTCGGTCGCCGCGTCCGGCGCCGTGACGACCTCGGCGGACTCCGACCATACGGTCAAGGTCGACGTTTCCGGCCTGGCTCCGGGTGTCGAGTACTTCTATCGGTTCAACGCCCTGGGCCAGACCTCGTCGGTGGGCCGAACCAAGACCGCGCCCGCCGCCGCGGACGCCCCCGCCCGCCTTCGCTTCGGCGTGGTGTCGTGCTCGAACTGGGAGGCCGGCTACTTCGGCGCCTACCGGCACCTGGCCGCCCGCACCGACCTGGACGCGATCGTGCACCTGGGCGACTACATCTACGAATACGGCCGCGGCAAGTACGGCGGCCGCAACGGCACCGTGCGCCCGCACGATCCGGCCAACGAGATCGTCGACCTGGCGGACTACCGCATTCGCCACGCCCAGTACAAGACCGACCCGGATCTGCTCGGCCTGCACGCCACACTGCCGTTCATCTGCACCTGGGACGACCACGAATCCGCGGACAACTCCTGGTCCGGCGGCGCGAACAATCACGATCCCGCCACCGAGGGCGACTGGGCCGACCGGCGCGCGGCCTCCGCGCAGGCCTACCTGGAGTGGATGCCGGTTCGCGCGTCCGGCTCCGGCGCCGACGTGCGGATCTACCGCAGACTGCGCTTCGGCACCCTGGCCGAACTCGCCATGCTGGATCTGCGCAGCTACCGCGACCAGGAGGCGAAGCCGGGCGCGAACTGGCGCGCGGCGGACAACCCGGCGCGCACCATCACGGGCAAGGCGCAGATGGATTGGCTGACCGCGGGCTTGTCCTCCGCGCCGGTGCGCTGGAAGCTGGTCGGCAACTCGGTCATGATCGCCCCGCTGGCCTTTCCACCGCTCGAGCCCGCCACCACGGCGGCGATCACCAGCACCATGGGCGTCCCGCGGTCCGGCCCGTCGTTGAACGGCGACCAGTGGGACGGTTACACCGCCGACCGCACCCGGCTGTTCCGCGCCATCGTCGACCAGCAGATCTCCGACGTGCTGTTCCTCACCGGTGACATCCACTCCTCCTGGGCCGCCGATCTCCCGGTGGACGCCGCCGACTACCCGGGCGGCGCGACGGCGGGCGCCGAGTTCGTGGTGCCGTCGGTGACCTCGACCAGCATCGGGGACATGCTCCGGGCGAATTCCGTTCCGATCGCGGAATCGATCAAGACGGTCAACCGCCATCTGCGTTATGTGGACCTGGATGCGCACGGCTACGGCGTTCTGGAGGTCACCCCGGATCAGGCGCAGATGGACTGGTACTACCTGCTGGACGTGGCGGACCCGAATTCCGGTGTGCGGTACGGCGCTTCGTTCGCCGTCCGGTCCGGCGGCCGGATCGAGCCGCGACAAGCACCGCTGAGCTGAGCGCCGCAGCCGCCGACGCCACCGTTCGCCCGGCGTGCCGCGCCGGCCGGGCGCAAGCCCCTACTCCCCCCAGCGTTCTTCCAGCATCGCCGATACGTCCTCGGCGAAATCTCCCACGATGTCGTCCCCCGTGCACCGCGCGTCTTCGGCGAGCGCGGCCCAGCGGTTGATCAGCGCCGCCGAGCGCGGCACCGACAGCCCGTGCTCCCTGGCGGCAGCGATGCGGCTGTGGTCGGCGGGCAAGAACCAGTAAGTGGACAGCCAGACCCAGATCAGCCGAGCTTCCAGGATGCGCTCGGCCAGCTGATCGTCGTCGGCCAGCGCGGGCCACACACCCGCGACCTCCGCGCGCCAGGCCTCCACCATCTGCCGTGCGCGGTCCCGGGAGAGCTCCACATCGCACAGGCAGCCGGGGAAGGACACCAGCGCGTAGGCGATGTCCAGAGTGGCGTCGCGGAACCCACCCCACTCGTAGTCGAGGAAGCGAGCCCCCTCCTCGTTCAAGATCACGTTGTCCGGGCAGAGGTCCGACGGGCTGAACGCGCGGAAGCGGCCTGCGGAGTACAACCGGTTCCCACGCACGATGCGCTCGGCGATCTCGCCGGGCACCTCGATGCCCAGCTCGCGCTGGAGCAGGCCGGGCACCTCGGCGATCGCCGACTCGGCCTGCTGGGCGATGCCGTCCACCCGATGCACCACATCGACCCGGCGCAGCAGCGCGACGAAGTCCGCCTCGCGCCCGACGGTGGCGGCATGCATCCGGCCCAGTGCCTGGGCGAACGCCATCAGGGCGTTGCGGGTCGCCGGCTCGGCCCCGGAGCGGAGCACGGCGGACAGCAGGGAGTTCTCACCGAGGTCGCTGAGGATGAGCAGGCGGTCGGGAAGGCTGTGTGCGATCAGGTAGGCACCCGGCCGATGCTCCCGGCTCAACGCCGTGGTGAACTGATAGGACACCGTCTCGCGGAGGAACGCGGAATCGATGCTGGCCACCCCGGGCGCCAAGCCACCGGTCCGGCGATCCTGTGCGGCGCCGCGAACCTGCTTCACGATCAGGGTTCGCGGCAACGAAAAGGCGTTCTCCGCTACACGCACACGCAGGACAGTCGTCCTACCACTACCGCTGAGTTCGATCGGATCGCTCAGCTTTACCGGAGCACCCATTCGCTTTGTGAGCAACTGTTGCGCTGCGGACACGACTTCGGCGGCGCGTTCGGCCAATAGTGCGGTCATCGCCTCTCAAAGTACTCGCATGGGGTCACTTCTAGCGAGCGGTTACACAACCTTTCCGCGTCGCTCGGCGTGTCCGCGGCCCGGCCGGACCGCGACCACCGGTCGCTTGACACCTCTGCACCCGTCGGGTTTTCTCATCCTCAACTGCCCTGCGCCACACCGCAAACCAGTTGAGTGGAAAGGTCTACGCATGACCGAAACCCCGCCCCCCGCGCCCGAACGATCAGGTGGCGGCGCTCCCTCCCAGAACGACGACGACCGCTTCGCGGCGCGGCCCGGGCAGCACGAGAGCCCGAATCCACCGACTCCCGGGCCCGGAACCGGGCACGCCCACCACGAGATGACGGGTCCGGCCGGATATCCGCAGTTCCAGGACCCCGGCGCGGCGCACTACGGCAACGAACCGCTGCAGGCGCCTCCGCCCATGGGCGCCGGGCACCCCAGCTACGGCCCGCAAGGCACCGGCCCGGGCTGGGCGCCGTCGGGCCCCGCGCCCACGCCGGAACCGATCTACGGCTACCAGCAGGTCCCCACCGGTCCGGGCACACTAGACGTGGGCCGGGCGCTCAGTTTCGGCTGGGCGCGGTTGTGGTCCAATCCCGGACCGTGGGTGGGAGTGACCGCCATGGGGCTGGTCATCTACCTGGCGTTCGTGCTCGTCGTTCAACTCACCGACCCGACGTCGATGCTGCCGGTGCTACTGATCTTCCTGGCGGTCATGGCCGGGGTCTGGCTGCTGCAGGGGGCGATGGTGCGCGGCGCACTCTACGAAACCGACGGCACCCCACCGCCTTTCGGTGCCTACTTCCGCTTCGTCAACGCGGGCAACGTGCTGCTCACCGCGCTGCTGGCGTTCACACTGACCTTCCTCGGGTCGGCGCTCTGCGTGCTTCCCGGGGTCATCGCCGGGTGGCTGTGCATGTTCTCGCTGCACTTCGTCGTCGATCAGGACCAGGGCCCCTTCGAGGCGCTGAAGTCCAGCTTCATGCTGGTGGTCGCCAACGCCTGGCAGGTACTGCTACTGGCCCTGGCGGTGCTGGTGATCACTTTCCTGGGACTGCTGCTGTGCGGTTTCGGCCTGCTGATCGCGGGACCGGTCGCTGTGATCGCGGTGACCTACGCCTACCGGGTGCTGACCGGAGGCACCGTCGCCGCAGCGTGAGGCCCGCTCACTTCTCGACCAGTGCGCGAGCACCTACCCAGCGTTTGAATCGTTCCACCGGACCGGCCTCGCTACCAGCGCGCGGCCGGAGCTGGAGCACGATGATCCCGGCCACGACGATGCCCGCCATGTTCACCGCCAACTGGCCCGCGGAAAGGAATGCCACCCGCCACTCCCCCAAAGTCGCGGCGACCACGGCGAATCCGGCAGCGGGCACGGTGGTGACCGAAATGAACACGCCGACCAGCGCGGCCGACTTCGCGGTCACCAGCGACAGCATGCCCGCCGCACCCGCCAGCAGCGCGACGACCAGGGAGAAGGGGCCCACCTGATAGATGAAGTCGACCTGCTCGACGCTGCTCACTCCGTCCATGGTGAACCAACCGACCTGCTCCCACACCAGCGTCGCCACCAGGGTGACCGCCATCGCCACCGGAAACCCGACCGCGAGCGCGATGGCCGAGCGGCGGGCGAGCCGCAGGTCCCTGCGCACCAACGCCACCGCGAAAGCGGCCAGCGGACCGAACTCCGGACCGACGACCATCGCGCCGACGATCGTCACCGGCGAATCGGTCGCGACACCCACGGCGGCGAGCAGGCACGCGATCGTCAGGAACGCGAGGAACGTCGCGTTGAGGCTCGACTCCTCGTGCGTCTGCGCGAGTAGCTCCTCCCACACCACCGCGTCGCTCGGATCCCCGGGCGCCTCGCGCACCGCGCGCTCACCCGCCTCCGACAGGACCGTCTCGACCGGCGTGAGCGTCATTCCGCCGGAGCGGCAGACGCCCAGCGCGGTCAAGTCGTCGAGCACGTCGTTGGCGGCCTCCCGAGCCACATCCGCCTGGACGAGATCGCCCATCGGCTCCAGCGCGGCACCGCGGGCCAAGGTCACGTGCGTGACCCCGGGATCGGCGGCGAGTATCGCGAGTACCTCGTCGGTGAGCTCCGGCGGGCTGATCATGCGCAAATGCAGCAACGGTATTCCTCGCGGTCGGGCAGTCGTAACTGTCCAGAAGGTACCGTCAGCGGCAGCGCCCCGCTACGACGCGGTCTCGGCGTGCTCGCCCTTCTTCTGCTGCGGCTTGACGTCCAGACCCGCCTCTTTGCGTTGCAGTTCGCTGATCGGCGCGGGCGCGTCGGTGAGCGGATCGACGCCGCCGCCGGTCTTCGGGAACGCGATGACCTCGCGGATCGAGTCCTCCCCCGCCAGCAGCGCGGTGACCCGGTCCCAGCCGAAGGCGATGCCGCCGTGCGGCGGCGCGCCGAAGGCGAAGGCGTCCAGCAGGAAGCCGAACTGTTCCTGCGCCTCCTGCGCGGTGATACCCATCACGTCGAAGACGCGTTCCTGCACGTCACGGCGGTGGATACGAATCGACCCGCCACCGATCTCGTTGCCGTTGCAGACGATGTCGTAGGCATAGGCCAGCGCCGAGCCCGGATCGGTGTCGAAGGTGTCCAGCGACTCCGGCTTCGGCGAGGTGAACGCGTGGTGCACCGCGGTCCAGGCGGAGTGGCCCACCGCCACGTCGCCGCTCGCGGTCGCCTCGACGGTCGGCTCGAACAGCGGCGCGTCCACGATCCACACGAACGACCAGGCGTCCTCGTCGATGAGACCGACCTTGCGGGCGATCTCGACTCGCGCCGCGCCGAGCAGCGCGCGCTGCGCCTTCGCGGCGCCCGCGGCGAAGAACACGCAGTCACCCGGAACCGCGCCGACGTGCTTGGCCAGGCCGTCGCGCTCGACGTCGCTGAGGTTCTTGGCGACCGGTCCACCCAGGGTGCCGTCCTCGTTCACCAGCACGTACGCCAGCCCCTTGGCACCGCGCTGCTTGGCCCATTCCTGCCAGGCGTCGAGCTGGCGCCGCGGCTGCCCTGCACCGCCCGGCATGACCACCGCGCCGACATAGGGCGCCTGGAACACTCGGAACGGGGTGTCCTTGAAGTAGTCGGTGCACTCGGTGATCTCCACACCGAAACGCAGGTCGGGCTTGTCGCTACCGAATCGGCGCATGGCCTCGGCGTACGTCATGTGCGGGATCGGAGTCGGGATCTCGTAGCCGACGAGCTTCCAGAGCGCGACCAGGATCTCCTCGGCCAGCAGGATCACGTCCTCTTGGCGCACGAAGCTCATCTCGATGTCGAGCTGGGTGAACTCCGGCTGGCGGTCGGCACGGAAGTCCTCGTCCCGGTAGCACCGCGCGATCTGGAAGTAGCGCTCGATGCCGCCGACCATGAGCAGCTGCTTGAACAGCTGCGGGCTCTGCGGCAGCGCGTAGAAGTTGCCCGGCTGCAGGCGGGCGGGGACCACGAAGTCGCGCGCGCCCTCGGGCGTGGAACGGGTCAGCGTCGGGGTCTCCACCTCGACGAACTCGTGACGGCCGAGCACCTCGCGGGCGGCCGCGTTGACCTTGGACCGCAGCCGGATGGCGTGCGCCGGGCCCTCCCGGCGCAGATCCAGGTAGCGATGCTTCAGCCGCGCTTCCTCACCGGGCTGCTCGTCCAGCTGGAAAGGCAGCGGGGCGCTCTCGTTGAGCACCTCGAGTTCGGTGACATCCACCTCGATGGCGCCGGTCGGCAGTTCCGGGTTCTCGTTGCCGCTTGGCCGCGGCTCTACGGTGCCGGTGACGCGCACGCAGTACTCCGCGCGCAGCCGGTGCGCCTGCGCGGCGGGCTCGCCCTCGCGGAACACCGCCTGGGCCACACCGGACGCGTCGCGCAGATCGATGAAGATCACCCCACCGTGGTCACGCCGCCGGGCCACCCAGCCGGTGAGGGTGACGGTCTGACCGGCATGCTCGCTTCGCAGCGAACCAGCCAAGTGGGTGCGCAGCACGGGATTCCTTTCGACGACTCTGGCACCGGCGCGATGTGACCAAGTGCGAGTCCATCGTAGTGAGACACATTCGGTGAGTGGAAACCGAGATCGACGCACCCGTGACAAGCTGTATTCGAGTCAGTGTGCACCGGGGTTCCGAACGACCGAGGGTTGGGTGGCCCCGGGGACGAGCGAGAAAGCGACGACGATGACCTTCAACGAGGGCATGCAGATCGACCCCGACCGGGTTTCATCCGGAGGTCCAGGCATGGGCGGCAAGCTCGCGCTTGGCGGCGGAGCGGGCGGTCTCATCGTGCTGGTGCTGGCGCTGCTGCTGGGCGGCGACCCCGGATCCATCCTCGGTAACTTCACCGGCGCGCCGGACCAGAGCCAGACGCAGCCGGGCACGGCGGGTACGGCGGGCACCCCCAGCCACTGCAAGACCGGCGCGGATGCCAACAAATACGTCGACTGCCGGGTGGCGCTCACCGCACAGAGTTTGGACGCCGTGTGGTCGGCCGAGCTGCCGAAGCAGGCGGGCAAGCGGTACGCGCAGCCGAAAGTCGTGCTCTTCTCCGGAGCCACCTCGACCGGATGCGGCAACGCCACCAGCGCGGTGGGACCGTTCTACTGCCCGGCCGACCGAACCGCCTACTTCGACACCAGCTTCTTCCAGGAACTGGTGGATCGCTTCGGTTCCAGCGGCGGCCCGCTGGCGCAGGAATACGTCGTGGCGCACGAGATCGGCCATCACATCCAGAACCTGCTCGGGGACATCGGCCGCGCACAGCGCGATCCACGCGGGGCGGACTCCGACGCGGTGCGCACCGAATTGCAGGCCGACTGCTACGCGGGCATCTGGGCGCATTTCGCGGACGAGCAGCCTGCGCCCGGCGGCAACCAGCCGTTCCTGAAACCGCTGTCGGACAACGACGTCAATGACGCGCTGTCGGCGGCCGCCGCGGTCGGCGACGACCGTATCCAGCGCGCCGCGCAGGGCCGGGTGAATCCCGAAGCATGGACGCACGGTTCGTCCCAGCAGCGGCAGAAGTGGTTCCTCACCGGCTACAAGACCGGCCAGGTCCGAGCTTGCGACACCTACTCCGCGCCGGACCTGAACAACCCGTCCGGGCTGCGCTAGCACCGATTCCGAGCGACACAGCGCGCCGAGTCCCGCCGCGGGCAGGCGCGCTGTCATGATCTACGGCAGTTCGCCTGTGCCGCAGGCGGACACGGACAGCACCGGAAGATGGGATCGATGCGAGTAACGAAAGCCGTTCTGCTGGTTGTGACACTGATCGTCGCGGCGGGCTCGGGTGCCGCCACAGCCGACCCGGCACTGGACCGGCCCAGTGCGCTACCGCCGATCGCCGCGCCGCTGGCGCTGTTCACGCTGACCACCATCCCGGACGGCTGGCAGGCCCGGACGGATCTACGCCCGCAGCTGGAGATCTTCGCCGACGGCCGTGCGGTCAGCAGTCCCGATGCCGTCGCCGCCGAGCGCCGCCCCGAGACTCCGCCGAAACGGATCGACGGCCACATCCCCGCCGACGTGCTCAACGCGGCGCTGGCCGAGACCAAAGCGCTCGCGACGGTGGATCTCGGCGTGCCGAAGGCCACGGACCAGAGCAGCCGGATCATCGACCTCATGCCGCAGTCGCCGTCGGACGACGTGCATCTGGTGGTGTACTCGCCGGACACCACCGAGGGGCTCGGCGCCGAGCAACAGGCCGCGCGCAAACGCTTCGCCGACCTCTACCGGAAGCTGACCGACTCGTTCGTGCAGGACAACTGACGCTCTACTCGTCACCCGGCCCGACTCGTCACCCGGCCCGGCGGTGATCCGCTCGGGCCGGGTGCGGCGCATCGCCTGCCCGGCCTCGTGTCAGAACTGGTCCTGCTCGTAGTCCGAACTGATGATCTCGTCCGAGTGCGTCGCACCGATGACATCCGGCGTCGACTCACCCAGCGGGCCGGTGAGATCGTCGTTACCGGTGGGGCTCAGGTATGGCTGCACGGTGCGCGAGTGTTCCTCGTCGTTGCCGCGCTGCCCGGCCGCGGCGCCCGGCCCGCCCATGAAGCTGCTCGACCCTCCGGGTGCGGTGCTCGCGGGTGTACCGGTACCGAATGATGTGCCCGGTAGGCCGGCGACCGGCCGGATCGGCGGAACCGCCGCGCCCGGCAGGCCACTGGTCTTGGGAACCGAGGACGTACTCGGGCTGCCGGGACGGCCGGGGCTGCTGCCGAACAGGCTGCTCGGCGTGCCGTGGCTGGTGCTCGGACTGTGGGGGGTGCTGTGCACCGACGATGGCATGGTCGTGGGCGACGCCGTCGTCCCCGGTGTGGCGGAATCCAGGCTTGCCGCCTTGGTCGCGGTGTCCGACGCGGTCGACTGCGCCTGCTCCAGAATCGGCTGCCCGATGTTCTGCGCCAGCGCCTGCGCGACCTCCTGCGGCGCAGGCCCTCCACCGGGCGCGACCAACTGCTGCACCATGCCGCCGAGCTCGGCGGTTTTACCGGCCAGATCGCCACGGGTGGCGTTGACCACCCCTACCGCCTGACCGAGGTGTTCGGTGGCCGAGGCCATCAGCGTCGCCTGGGCGGGCGGGGTGAGGATCACCGGCGCGAGCGCGGTCGCCTGGGTGGCGAACGACGACGCGATGCCGAGCAGTTGCGCGTTGCCCTGCTGCACCACCGCGGCGGCGCGCTGCGTGAGCTCGGAGATGTCGATGCCCCGCTGGCTGGTCTCGCGCCCCTCCACATTCGCGTGCTGGCTCGCGGCCTGGGCGTTGCGCGCGGCCTGGCTCTGCCACAGCTGCTCGACGGTGCTGATGCTGCCCTTGCCGACCTGCATGGCCATCTCGATGACCTTGGAGGACTGGCTGAGGATCGCGGTCGGATCGAACGCGCCGATGACGCCGGTGCCGAAGCTGCTCAGCAGGTCGAGGATCGGCTTGATCAGGATGTCGACGCCGGGCAGCGCGGGCACCGCGGCACCCTGCAGCAGCGCGGCCACCGGGTCGGCGGGCAAGGCGGGCAGCGATCCGGCCGCGGCCGCCGCCTGGTTCACCGCGCTGGCGATCGCGCTCGGCGCGGCGGCGAGTGCGCCGTTCAGCACGCCGTTCGCCTGATCGAGCGCCGCGTCGACCGCGGGCGCCACGATCTGGCCGACCGCGGTGTTCGTGTCCCCGAGCAGCGCGGACATCTCATGCGCGAGGCCGTGCCCGTCCTCGGCGCTGGGCGCTGGGCTCAGTCCGGGCAGACCGGCGGGCAGGGTGGCGGCCGAGTGCTGATCCTCGGAGATCTTGCGGGAGAGCACGAATTCGGGCGGCTCGATGGGGGGCAGGTCGGCGGGCAACTGCGGCAGCGGCAGGTCCAGCACCGCCTGGGCCGGTGTCTGCTGCAGGGCGTCCAGCACGGTCTGCCGACCGTGCGCGGCGTTCTGCTCGGCCGCGTGCGCGACGGCGTGGCCCTCCGGCGCGATCACGCCGCTGTCGAGCGGTCTCATACCGCGCCCCCGATCTGGCCCGTGATCGACCCGAGCGCACCGGCGTTGGACCAATCGACGGCGTCATAGGCGGCGGCGGCACTGAACGCCGCCTCGGAGAGCTTGGCGTACTTCGCGGACAGATCGTTGATGTCCTTGGCCTGCAACAGTTGCGCCGCGGCGAACATCGCCAGGTAGTCGGCCCCGATCAAGCCGAACACCGGGACGAGCGCCGAAACGTTCTTCATCGCGTCGAAACGGCTCGCCCCCGCGAGATCATCGGCGATGCCGGCGTTGGTGGCGGCGAACGCCCGGACCGCGTCGGTCTCTACCGAGAGATCATTCATCGAGTTGCCCCCCAAATCGTCGTACAGATCAACGTCGTGCAGTTGTGTGGATCCGCCTGCTCCCTGCCGAATCGGCAAGGGCCGCTACGGTTGCGCTCAATATAGCGGACCGAACCGGAATGTTTCGAGCCCGGACGCGCCGCGAGACCGGGCGAACCGGACAAAACCGCAACGTGTTGCAAATTAGAACAAGTTCTATATTCTCTGTCCCATGAAGGTCGCAGTGACCGGCGCGGCCGGCTACCTCGGCACGAATCTGCTCCGCCTCCTCACCGAGCGCGGCCACCAGGTCACGGCCATCGACCGGGCCGTTCCCACCGAACCGGCGGCGCCCGGGGTCACCTGGATCCGGGGCGACGCACTCGACCCGGCCTCGATGCGCGCCACCCTGGACGGCGCCGAGGTGGTCTACCACTTGGTCGCGGTGATCACCCTGGCCGCGAGGAACGATCTCGCCTGGCGGGTGAACACCGAGGGCGTGCGCGTGGTCGCCGAAGCGGCGCTGGCAGTCGGCGCGCGCCGGATGGTGCACGCCAGCTCGATCCACGCGTTCGACCAGTACAGCTGCGGCGGCCGGATCGACGAGAACGCGCCGCGGTCGACCGATCCGGCGCTGCCGGTCTACGACCGTTCGAAATGGGCGGGCGAGGTGGCGCTGCGCAAGGTGATCGACCGGGGACTGGACGCCGTGCTGTGCAACCCCACCGGCGTATTCGGTCCACTGGACTACGGCAAGCCGCTCTCGCGCATCAACCGGACGCTCGAGGACGCGGCGCTCGGACGCGTGCCCGCCATGATCGGCGGCGGATTCGACCTGGTGGACGTGCGCGACGTCGCCGAGGGCTTGGCACTGGCCTGCGAGCACGGGCGCACGGGTGAGAATTACCTGCTCGGCGGATCGATGATCTCGATGCTCGAGCTGTGCCGCCTCGCCGCGGCCCACGGCGGCAAGCGCGGCCCGAAGTTCGCCATCTCCCCCACACTGATATCCGGCGTCATCCCGGTGCTCGCGCCGATCGGCAGACTGTTCAACTCCGACATCGTCTCCAAGGCGGCGCTCGGCGCGCTGATCGCCGCGCCGGTCGTAGACCACGGCAAGGCCGAACGCGAGCTCGGCTACCAGCCGCGTCCACTCGACGACACGGTGCGCGACCTGGTCACCTTCTGCACCGACCCGACCGCCCGCACACCGCCCGGAACCACGCGGATCGCTTGACAGCGGATAGAACACATGTTCGACTGAACAGGTGCGGTGGCAAAGCCAGACCCTGGACGCCGAGGACGGCGCCTTGCCCGGGCTGTCCCGGGCCGGTCTGGTGCGCACCGTGCGGACACCGGAGTTCGACGGCATCACCTTCCACGAAGTGCTGTGCAAGAGCGCGCTGAACCGGGTGCCGGAGGGCGTGAACGTGCCGTTCCAGTGGACCGTCAACCCGATGCGGGGTTGCTCGCACGCCTGTCGCTACTGTTTCGCGCGCAGCACGCACGAATATCTGGACCTGGACGCGGGCCGGGACTTCGATTCGCAGATCGTGGTGAAGACGAACGTCGCCGCGGTGCTGCGCAAGGAACTCGCGAAGCGGTCCTGGCGCCGCGAACCGGTCGCGCTGGGCACCAACACCGATCCCTATCAGCGCGCCGAGGGACGATACCGCTTGATGCCGGGCATCATTCGCGCGTTGACCGAATCCGGTACTCCGTTCTCCATCCTCACCAAGGGCACCCTGCTGCGCCGGGACCTGCCGTTGCTCACCTCGGCCGGCCGCGAGGTGCCAGTGAGTCTCGCGGTCTCCATCGCGATACTGGACGAGGATCTGCACCACAGCCTGGAACCAGGCACGCCGTCACCACGAGCCCGCCTGGACCTGGTTCGCATGCTCGCCGACGCGGGCTTCGCCGTCGATGTCCTGGTCGCACCGGTCATCCCCTGCCTCACCGACGGACGCGCCCACCTGGACGCGATCTTCGGCGCGATCGCCGAGGCCGGGGCCGAATCGGCGGTCGCGTTCCCCATGCACCTGCGCGGCAGCACCAGGGGCTGGTTCCTGTCCTGGCTGGCCGAGCATCATCCGGCGTTGCTGCGCCGGTACCGCCGGCTGTACCGGCACGGCGCCTACGTCACGCCGGAATACTCCGCGTGGCTGCGCGCGCGAGTCGCTCCGCTGCTCGCGGAGCACGGTCTGACGGCACGCGGGCGACCCGAACCGGAGACACGACCCGAATCCGCGCACACGAGCGGCGCGCAGCTGGCATTGTTCGCCTGACGCCCGCATCGTCGAATCTCGCGCGCTTCGGGGGCGCGCACCGCATTCGACGGAGTAGTTTGGCGATGGCACCTCTCAGCGACGAGGAAGTGAAGCAGGCATATGGTTTCACACCAAAAAGATGTCGGCACAGCGAAGTTGGAAAAGGTCGTCATTCGGTTCGCCGGGGACTCCGGCGACGGAATGCAGCTGACCGGCGATCGCTTCACCCACGAGGCCGCCGCCTTCGGCAACGACCTGGCCACCCAGCCCAGCTTCCCCGCCGAGATCCGAGCGCCCCAGGGCACGCTGCCCGGCGTCTCGTCCTTCCAGATCCAGATCGCCGACTACGACATCCTCACCGCGGGTGACCAGCCCGACGTGCTGGTCGCGATGAACCCCGCCGCGCTCGAGGCGAACCTCGAGGATCTCCCGCGCGGCGCCACCGTCATCGTCAACACCGACGAGTTCACCACGCGGGCCCTCGCCAAGGTGGGTTACGCCGCCGATCCGCTGGCCGACGAGACGCTGTCGGACTTCGTGGTCCACCGGGTCCCGATGACCTCGCTCACCCTCGGCGCCACCGAGTCGACCGGCATCGGGAAGAAGGACGCCCAGCGCGCGAAGAACATGTTCGCCCTCGGCCTGCTGTCCTGGATGTACGGCCGCCCGATCGGCGGCACCGAGCAGTTCATGCGGGAGAAGTTCGCGACCAAGCCCGACATCGCCGAGGCCAACATCCTAGCCTTCCGCGCGGGCTGGAACTACGGCGAGACCACCGAGAGCTTCGCCACGACCTATGAGATCGCGCCGGCCAAGCTGCCCCCTGGCACCTATCGCCAGATCACCGGCAATACCGCACTCGCCTACGGCCTGATCACCGCCGGTCAGCTCGCGGGACTGCCGGTCTTCCTCGGCACCTACCCCATCACGCCGGCCTCCGACATCCTGCACGAGCTGAGCAAGCACAAGAATTTCGGCGTCACCACCTTCCAGGCCGAGGACGAGATCGCGGGTATCGGCGCGGCGCTGGGCGCTTCGCTCGGCGGCGCGCTCGGCGTCACCAGCACCTCCGGGCCGGGGCTCGCGCTCGAGAGCGAGACCATCGGCCTGGCGGTGATGACGGAACTGCCGCTGGTGGTGATCGATGTACAGCGCGGCGGACCGTCGACCGGACTGCCGACCAAGACCGAACAGGCCGATCTGTTGCAGGCGCTCTACGGTCGCAACGGCGAATCACCGGTGCCGGTGCTCGCGCCGCGCTCCCCCGCCGACTGCTTCGCCACCGCGGTGGAGGCCGCGCGGATCGCCCTCACCTACCGCACTCCGGTACTGCTGTTGTCCGACGGCGCGATCGCCAACGGCTCCGAACCGTGGTCCATCCCGCAGGTGGCGGAGCTGGAACCGATCGACCCGGCGTTCGAACCGGACAGCGACGACGCCGACCCGTTCCAGCCGTACGCGCGCGATCCCGACACGCTCGCCCGCCCGCTCGCCGTCCCGGGCACGAAGGGCCGCGCCCACCGCATCGGCGGGCTCGAGAAGGCGGACGGCAGCGGCGACATCTCCTATGACCCGGCCAACCACGAACTCATGGTTCGCCTGCGCCAAGCCAAGATCGACGGCATCGAGGTGCCCGAGGTCGTGGTGGACGATCCGGACGGTACGGCCGAGCTGTTGCTGATCGGCTGGGGCAGTTCCTACGGACCGATCGGCGAGGCGTGCCGTCGCGCGCGGCGGCGCGGTGTGCCGGTCGCCCAGGCGCAGCTACGGCATCTCAATCCGTTGCCCGCCAACCTCGGTGACGTACTGCGCCGCTATCGCGTCGTGGTCGCGCCGGAGATGAACGGCGGCCAGCTCGCCATGCTGCTGCGGGCGAAGTACCTGGTCGACGTGCGGCCGTGGACGAAGATCGCGGGCACCGCGTTCTCCGCCCAGGAACTGGTCGGGGTCATCGACGCGGCGCTGGACGGGTCGATCGAGGAGATGGAACAGAACAAGGTCTTCGCCGCACGGGCGCGGGCCACATACCGAACGCTGCCCGACGAAATCCGCCCACAACCCAGTGCTGGATCGAGCACAGGCGCACAGGCAGCCACAGATCGAACACCGCCGGACAACGTCCGTCCACAACCCAGTGCCGGACCGAGCACAGGCGCACAGGCAGCCACAGATCGAACACCGCCGGACGAAATCCGCCCACAACCCAGTGCCGGACCGAGCACAGGCACACAGGCAGCCACAGATCGAACACCGCCGGACGAAGTCCGTCGACAGCCCAGTGCCGGGCCGAGCGCAGGCGAGGCAGCCACATACCGTATGACTGGGGGTAACGCATGACCATCGTGGAAACCTCACTGGTCGGCACCGATCTGGGGCTGACCGGGGTATCCGGAGTGCCGTCCGCGGACGGACCGCAGAAGGCGAAGGACTTCACCTCCGATCAGGAGGTGCGCTGGTGCCCCGGCTGCGGCGACTACGTGATCCTGGCGACGGTGCGCGGCTTCCTCGCCGAACTCGGATTGCGCAGGGAAAACCTGATGTTCGTGTCCGGGATCGGCTGCTCGAGCCGATTCCCCTACTACCTGGAGGCCTACGGCATCCACTCCATCCACGGTCGCGCGCCCGCGATCGCGACCGGATTGGCGGTCAGCAGGCCCGATCTGTCGGTCTGGGTGGTGACCGGTGACGGCGACGCGCTGTCCATCGGTGGCAACCATCTCATCCATGCGCTGCGCCGCAATGTGAACATGACGATCCTGCTGTTCAACAACCGGATCTACGGCTTGACCAAGGGCCAGTACTCGCCGACCTCGGAACAGGGCAAGATCACCAAGTCGACCCCGATGGGCTCGGTGGACCACCCGTTCAACACCCTGTCGGTGGCGCTGGGTGCGGAAGCGACCTTCGCCGCCCGCGCGCTCGACTCCGATCGCGCGGGACTCACCGAGGTGCTGCGCGCCGCCGCCGAGCACCGCGGCACCTCGTTCGTGGAGATCCTGCAGGACTGCCCGATCTTCAACGACGGCTCGTTCGACGTGCTGCGCCGCGACAACGCCGCCGACCATCTCGTCCCGCTGCGGCACGGCGAGCCGATCCGATTCGGCGCCGAGGGCGGACTCGCGGTCGTACGAAGGGGTTTCGGGCTCGCGGTGGCCCCCGTCGAGAGCGTCGCGGAGTCCGACATCGTGGTGCACGACGCGTACGCCGACGACCCGGCATATGCCTACGCGCTGTCACGGTTGTCCGATCAGGGGCTCGAGCATGTCGTCACGGGCATCTTCCGCAGCGTCTCTCGACCGACCTATGACGACGCGGTGCGCGACCAGACCCAGACGGCGCGGGAACAGAAACCCGTCGGTCCCGAATCGCTGCAGTCGCTGCTCACCGGGCCCGAGACCTGGACGGTCGGCTGAACCGGCCGCGGCTGCGCCGGCTCCAGGGGCCGGTCAGGCGCGCTTGGCGAATCCGAGGTCGATGACGGCGTCGCGCTCCTGCTCCAGCTCCGCGACCGAGGCGTCGATCCGAGGACGGGCCAGATCATCGATCGTCAGTTCGGGCACGATGGCGTACTCGCCGTTCGCGCACGTGACCGGGAACGAGCTGATCAGGCCTTCGGGGACGCCGTAGGAGCCGTCCGAGGGCACGGCCATCGACACCCAGTCACCGTCTCGGGTGCCGCGCACCCAGTCGTGGATGTGGTCGATCGCGGCGCTGGCCGCGCTCGCCGCCGAGGATGCGCCGCGGGCCTGGATGATGGCGGTGCCGCGCTGCTGCACGGTGGGCACGAAGTGTTCGGTCAGCCACGCCGGATCGCCGATCAGGTCGAGGGCGGGGCGTCCGGCGATGGTGGCGTGCGCGATGTCGGGGTACTGCGTCGCCGAGTGATTGCCCCAGATCGCGACCCGCGCGATGTCGGCGGCGGGCGCACCGGTCCGCTCGACCAGTTGCGCGATAGCGCGATTGTGATCCAGCCGCGTCATGGCGGTGAAACGCTCGGCGGGCACGTCCGGGGCATTGCTCATGGCGATGAAGGCGTTGGTGTTGGCGGGATTGCCGATCACGAGCACCTTCACGTCGTCCGCGGCGCTGGCGTTGATCGCCGCGCCCTGCTCGGTAAAGATCGCGCCGTTGGCGGCGAGCAGATCCGAACGTTCCATTCCGGCGGTGCGCGGCCGTGCGCCGACCAGCAGGGCGATGTCGGCGCCCGCGAAGCCGATCCACGGATCGTCGCTGATGTCGATGGACTCCAGTAAGCCGAACGCGCCGTCTTCCAGTTCCATCGCTACGCCCTCCAGCGACGCCACCGCGGCGGGGACTTCCAGCAGCCGCAGACGCACGCGCGTGTCCGGGCCCAGCATCGCGCCGGAGGCGATCCGGAACAGCATGCCGTAGGCGATCTGGCCCGCGGCTCCGGTCACGGCGACGGTCACGGTCCCAGCGGCGGTGCTCACGACGAACTCCTTGCGATCGGCGGACTTCTGCTGCCCACCCTAGCGACTCGCACCGCCGCCGAAGGCCCACGGTGAGCCACGCGACAGTGACGCGTGCGCGGCACGGCACCGGGCACGGATGGGGAACCGCAGAGTCAGGCGAGCGCTGCGACCTCGCTGTCGGTCAGCACAATCGGCGAAACCGCGTCCTTGGCGCGCGCCAGCCGCACCGCGCGATACAGCGGCCGTTCCTCCAGCCCGGCGTCACGCGCCTCGGCCCGCAACTGCTGCACCAGGATCTCCGAAACCGCTACGGCCGCGGCCAGTCGACTGGTGGCGAGCGCGTCCGCCAGCCTGCGCAAACCGAGTAGATGCAATTCGCGACCGCTGCCGACGTCGGTGTACATGGCCAGTGGGACGATCTGCGCGACCTCACCCGCGGTGATCCGCAGGGCGATCCGGCTCAACCGGGCCGGGAACACCAGAACCTCGACGCCGGTGGCCGCCGCCATGTCCACCCGCCGCTCACCGAACAGCCTGCGGGCATGAATCATCGTGCCGCTCAACCACATTCGCCGCCGACGTAACGCGACGGCGTACAGGACGGTGGGCGCGCCGACGACGACGCCGACGGCCGCGGCGATCGGCCAGCTCACCACGGTCGCGGCCAACAGCGCCGCGCCCAGACCGATACCCGACGCGGCCAGCGCGAGTCGGCGCAGCATCGGCGCGTACAACTCGGGCGCGACCAGATCGAGGCCCACCGGCGTAATCGCCTGATGGTCATCAGAATTCGTGGACACTATTCCGCCCTCTCGCGACTCCGGCGGCGGTGGTGTGCGCGCCGGTCACGCTCCCGTCGCCCGGCCGACGACGGTTCGACGCACAGTACCGTGCGCGCGGCGGTCCCGCCGCGAAACCCGAGGGCACCGCGCGCACCGCCACCTCGCTACCCGGCCAACGACTCCCGGATCACGCCGACCGCCTCGGGCAGCGGGATCTGCCGCTGGTCACCGGTCGCCATGTCCTTCAGCCCGATGGTGTTCTCCGCGAGATCACGATCGCCCAGCACGAGAGTGAATTTCGCCCCGGAGCGGTCGGCCGCCTTCATCGCCCCCTTCACACCACGTCCGCCGTAGGCCAGATCGACCCGGACCCCCGCCGCGCGTAGCTGCGCGGCCACCACGACCAGCCGCTGCTTGGCAGCGTCACCCAACGGCACGCCGAACACCTCACAGCGCGCCGGGTTGCCCGCCGACTTGCCCTCGGCCGTCAAGGCCAGCATCGTCCGGTCGACGCCGAGGCCGAATCCGATACCCGACAGCGGCTGTCCTCCCAGTTCGGCCATGAGACCGTCGTAGCGACCGCCTCCGCCGATACCGGACTGCGCGCCCAGACCGTCGTGCACGAACTCGAACGTGGTCTTGGTGTAGTAGTCGAGGCCGCGCACCATGCGCGGGTTCACCACGTACGGCACACCCAGCGCGTCCAGGTGGCCGAGTACCTGCTCGAAGTGCGCCTTGGCCGACTCCGACAGGTGATCGATCATCAGCGGCGCGTTCGCGGTCATCTCCCGCACCTCGGGCCGCTTGTCATCCAGCACGCGCAACGGGTTGAGCTGGGCGCGTCGTTTGGTCTCCTCGTCCAGCGGCAGGCCGAACAGGAAATCCTGCAGCAGTTCGCGGTACTGCGGGCGGCACGTCTCGTCACCCAGCGAGGTGACCTCGAGCCGGAACCCGTCCAGGCCCAGGCCGCGGAACCCGGCATCGGCGATCGCGATGACCTCCGCGTCCAGCGCCGGATCGTCGACACCGATCGCCTCGATGCCCACCTGCTGCAACTGCCGGTACCGGCCGGCCTGCGGCCGCTCGTAGCGGAAGAAGGGACCCGCATAGCACACCTTCACCGGAAGCTGGCCGCGATCCAGGCCGTGCTCGATGACCGCGCGCATCACGCCCGCGGTGCCTTCCGGACGCAGCGTGACACTGCGGTCGCCGCGGTCGGGGAAGGTGTACATCTCCTTGGTGACCACGTCGGTGGACTCGCCGACACCACGGGCGAACAGGCCCGTGTCCTCGAAGACCGGCAGCTCGATATGCCCGTACCCGGCCAGTCGGGCGGCGCGGAGCAGGCCGTCGCGCACCGCGACGAACTCGGCCGAGCCGGGTGGCACGTAGTCCGGTACCCCCTTCGGGGCGGAGAAGCTGCTGGTCTTGGTCACGATGCTCCAGTTTCCACCACCGCGGCCCCGCAAGTCCAACCGGTTCCCCGAACCGCCTCTCAGGAAGGTTGCGGAACAGTCTCAGGTAGAAATGGCACACTCTTATCCCGATGTAACCGGATACGGGAGGAACGTGGTAGTGCCGAGCAACGAACAGCGACGAGCAGCGGCGAAACGCAAGCTGGAACGTCAGCTCGCCAACCGGGCCGAGCGGGCGCGCAAGCGCAAGCAACTCACCATCGCCGGATCGGTACTCGGTGTCGTCGTCGTGGTCGCCGCCGTGACCGGGGTGTACTTCTTGACCCGCGGTGACGACAGCGGCGGCTCCGATTCCGCCGACGCCTCGCTGTCCAGCACTCCCGCCGCGGCCGCGCCGCCGGTCGCGAAGGCCAAGCCCGCGACGGTCGACTGCACCTACCGCGACAGCGCCAAGCCCGCCGACAAACCGGTCGGCAAGCCGAAGGCCGACGGCATCCCCACCACCGGCGTCGATGCCAAGATCAGCGTCAGCATGGAGACCAGCCAGGGGCCGATCGGGCTGACCCTGAACAACGCCGATTCGCCGTGCACGGTGAACAGCTTCGTCAGCCTGGCGGCGCAGAATTACTTCGACGGCACCAACTGCCATCGCATGACCGCGGGCGAGGGCCTGAAGGTCTTGCAATGTGGCGACCCCACGGGTACCGGGATGGGCGGGCCCGGTTACGATTTCGACAACGAGTACCCGACCGACCAGTACGCTCCGAATGATCCGGCGGCCACCTCGAAGCCGGTCACGTACAAGCGCGGCGTGCTGGCCATGGCCAACGCGGGGCCGGGAACCAACGGCAGTCAGTTCTTCATCGTGTACTCCGATTCCCTGCTCCCGCCGCAGTACACGATCTTCGGCACCGTGGACGACAACAGCCTCGGCACGCTCGACAAGATCGCCGCACTGGGGCAGGACGACTCCAACGGCCTCGGAGACGGGAAGCCCAAGCAGCCGGTCACGATCCAGTCGGTGCGCATCGACCGCTGAGTGTGGACGCATTCCGGGCCCGCGACAGGCTCCGGCCGCGGGGCCGGAGCCTGTCGACGAGAGTAGCGTAGTCGAACCTTTCTTCGGTTAGGGTGCCCTGAACCGAAGATCATCCGGCGCGCCCCGGAGACACGCCGGAAATGTGCGATACATGCTGATAAAGCAGCACGCTCGATCGTTTGTGCCGACCATTGTCAGGTAACCTCGAAACAAGGAGTTCTTGCAGCGTAGTGCGGCCTCGGCCGGGCTGTCCCCCGGGCAGGAAGTGCCACGCCACAAGTTCTTCGGGTGTCCACGTTTGCAGGCGGGACCCGCTGCACGGGACTACAGCTCGCGTGGCGGCGTCCGTAACGAAGCACCACAATCATCCATAGTGATCACCGCAGCATCGGGGAGCAGCCATGTCCGAGGAACTGGACGACATCGGCCGGGAAACCGCGGCCATGATGAGGACAATGTTGCAGCTTGCGACGCTCGTCGCCTTGCGGACCCGCGAGCGTGGTCAGAAGGAAGCCGAAGCGCGCGTCAAGCTCACCGAGGCCCGGCTCAAAGAGGCCAAGGAATTGCAGCTCCGGGAGGCGCGCGACGCGAAGGCCAAGGATCCGCGCAACACCGAGCTGGCCCGGCTGATCGAGAAGCCCATCCCGGAAAAGGGTGTGTCACTGGAAAAGGACCGGTTCTCCGCGCAAGCCGAGGCCTCCCGGATGGCAGCCAATGCCGCCACCAAGCCCGCCGTGCAGTACGACTCCGCGGAGCGCAGGATGGCGATCGCGGCCCATCTCGCGAAGATGGGGGTGGCGCCGGAGCTCGCCGCGGTACGGATGCTGATCGAAGTAGGGCAGGCACAACCGCCGGGTGAGGCCGTACGCACCCGCCCCGGCGAGGCGCCCGCGGTCACCAGGGCAGGACGGGAACAGGAATCCCGTGGCCTGGAGCGCACGCGATAGCAGGAGCCCAACGAATGCCCGCCGGATGAGCCGGCGGGCATTCGCCTTTCCGCACAATGCCGCGCGAACGACCGCGGCTACGTGGGGAATTCACCTATCGTCGGGTCGCCGAACATTCCATGCTGCGGCGACTTCGTCGGCAGCGGGCTGAGCATGTCCTTGTGGCCGTTGCGCACACTGCAATACTTGAACGGGCCCTTCGGGTCGAACAATTTCGCCATGTGCGGATCAGCGTGATCCAGGAACCAGACACTCAGTCCGGTCGACGCGTCCTGCCGGTAGTGTTCCCACGCGCGCCACAGCGCGTCCAGTCGGGCGACCGCTTCGGCGTGCTGCCACCATTCCGGGCACCACACCGTGTCGCTGAGATCGGTGACCTGCCGCCGGTAGACCACACTCAGGTATTCCTCGACGAATGCGACTACGCTCGCGTAGATCATGTTCTGCTGCTGCTCGTTCACAGCGGCCGGACCTCCTCGACTTGACCGTACTCCGGCGGTGGCGTCGACTTGCTCAGCGACGGCGAACCGATGATGTCCGCGATCTGCGTCTTGCGCTGCGGATCATGGTGCGAGATAGACTGTTTCACGTCGGCAGCGTACGCACCCTCCCACCACGGCACGGTACGGATGAGCACCGGTGGCGCACCGGAGGGGAACAGGATGGCCCGCCCGCGCGGCAGCGTCGCCAAGCCGTTGACCGAGAAGGTCTTGGACGAGCTCAGCGAGCGCGAATAGCTCTTGCCGCCCTTGGATTCGGAGACCGACTGCGAGATCGCGTCGTACTCGCCGAGCACGTCCGAACGCTCCTGCAAGAATTTCGTGTCGTCCACGCCGCTGCCGAGCACCTTGATGTTCGCCGCCGACCACAACGCGTTCATACCGCTCTCCCCCCAGCAGCGGGCACCCTGCGCCCAGGACTGGAGCACGGTCATCACGACGATGCCCCGCGAGCCGAAGTGGCTGTACTGCTTGGGCAGATCCTTCCAGCGCACCACGTTGGCCGCCTCGTCCAGCACTGCCAGCAGCGGGATCGCCAGACGCCCACCCGCCGACTGCGACGCCTTGCGCATCGCTACATCCACCACCGCCTCGGTGAGCGCGCTCACCAGCGGCGCGGCCGAACCGCGGCCCTCCAGCGACAAGCTGTAGAGCGTTCCGTTGTTCTCCAAGAACTCCAGCTCGTCGAATTCCCTGCGGTCGCCGCCCCGGGAGATCCACGGATGGACGTTCGACAGTTTGAGGCAACGGATCATCTTCTTGGCCGTGCCGAAGATACCGCTGCGTGTGCGCGGATCGGTATTGTACTGCGAGGACAGGCCCGAGGCCGTGTAGTGATGGCGGGCGGCGCGCAGCAACTCGATGGGCTCGGTGTCCTGCGGATTGGTCACCCACTCCCAGACCTGCACGATCGGCCTGCTGCCGTCGCGGTCGCCGACAGCGGCGGCGAGGAACAACCCGGCCAGCAGGTCCTCGGCCTCGGGATCGAAGAACGCGTCGGTCGTCGTGTCGCGGCCGTCGTCACCGTCGGCGAAATGCCCCGCCAGCCGAGCCGCGCGCATCTCACAACCTTCACGCCGGGCGTCCACCCAGGACAGCGGGTCCCAGAACCAGGTCGGCTCTTCACCCGCGACACCCTGCGGATCGAAGACAAAGGTGGGGCTTCCCTTGCCCTCGCGCACGTCTCGGGTCGCGTCTACCACGTCGCGCTTGTTCGACGTGGCCAGCACCGGACCGATCGCGCTGAGGATCGCCGGGATCACCCGCGACGTCGACTTGCCCTGGCGCGGACCCCAGATGTCCAGGTGCAGATCCTCATACGAACCGTAGAGCATCACTCCGTCGGCCACACCCACACCGATCGGCACACCCGGAGCGTCGTTGTAGCCCAGTTTCACCCCCAGCTGCTCGGCCTTCTCCCGGACGCCCGCCTCGGTGAGCATCGAGATCGCGCCGCCGTTGCCCATCACATCGGCCTTGTCGTCGACCGGCAGCCTGCCCTTGGACCGGCGCTTGCGCAGCTCCTTGCGGATCACCAGATACGCGACGACGCTCAGGATCACCAGCAGCAGAACTGCGGTGGCCGCGGTCGGCCAGCGCAGCTTTCCCCGCGCCAGATCGGCCGCGATGGCGATCGGGTTGAAGGGCACGTCCTGCGGGCTGCCCTCGAGCATGTTGCCCAGATGCAATGCGAGCCAGAGGGTTCCGAAGATCACGAAGCCGGCGTAGATCAGTAGCAGGCTGATGTCGGGTCCGGGGATCGCCGGATCCGTCACCTTTTTCTTCTTCGCCATGTGTCCCTCCTGGGTCGGCCGTCCGGTACGGAAAGCGGTGGTCAGCGGAATGCGTCGAGCCGCCAACCGTCGGGTGTGCGCACGACGGTGGCGATCACCGTCGCGGGTGGCAGTGGCTCCTTGCGTCCGTTCGGATAGACGACGGTCTGCTCGATCCCGATCTTGAACTGCTGGACGTTCGGGTCGCTGAGGGTGGGTGCCTTCTCACCGGAGGCGAACGTGAAGGCTTCCACGTGCGCCCCTTCCTTCGCCCAATCCGCCCACTGCAGTGTCGACTTCGGCGTCTCCACCGCGGTCGGCGTCGCATCCAGCATACGAATCAGACTGGGGCCGAGAAACTTCCGCGCCCGACGCAGGGAATCGCCCTGGGCCTCGCCGGCGGGCTGCCAACTGTAGATCTCCCGCAACGCCGCTACCGCGACGCCGTCCGGGGTCACCGGATCGGGGGCGGGCACACCCTCCAGCAACCGGGGTGTGGACGTAGCAGCGCGCGCCGCATCGGATCCCGAGTCCGCGCGGTCCGCCCGGCCACAGGCCGCGCCCAGCACCGCGACGCCCACCACCAGCATCACCACCAGTTTCGCGCCTGCATTCGCTCTATCCATCCAGGCTAACCGCACACCAGGGCGTCGCGGCAGTCCCGCCGCCGTGTGTTCGCGCCCGGGAACGCTCACAGCACCCTCCTCGCCCGTCCGTCTCCTGGCAGCGCGACTTCCGATACGCCACCGCCGGATCGGACGTCCGCGCCGGGCACCGACTGGATCATCCGCCCGTTGCCCGCGTAGACGCCGACCTGCGCGGGTCCACGCGGACCGAACGAACTGAACACCAGATCTCCCGGCCGCGCTGTGCTCATCGGCACTTCCGCGCCCGCCTCCCATTGCTGTTCGGCCGTGCGCGGCAATGTCACCGTGCCGGAAGACGCCGCGAACACGGCCGCCGCGGTCAGGCCAGGTCCGTCCAATCCCCCGCCGCTCGGTCCTTGCGGCCCACCGCCGCCCCAGACATAGGGGGTGCCCAGCCATTCGTGCGCGGCCTGGACGATCTGGTCGCCGGGCGAACCCTGCCCGGGGGTGAACCGGCCGAGCGAACCCGGCGCTCGGTATTGCGCTTCCATCGTGAGGATGTTGCGCACGTAGGGCTGGGTCTCGGCGTAGTGTGCGGCGAGCTGGTTCGGCATGCCACCGGAGGCCAGCACCGCGCCCTCACCCGCGTTGTACGCCGCCAGCGTCAGCGCGACGATGTCGCCCTGCACCCTGCCCTCGGCCTGCCACCGCTGGATCTGGTGCGCGATCGCGCACATGTAACGCCCCTGACCGATGATCGCGTCTCCGTCGTCCCACACACTGGCCACACCGTTGCCGTCGGCATCGATCACGTACGGCTGTCCGTCGTCGGGATCGATACTCACCGCGGTGCTCGGCAGGAACTGGGCCAGGCCCTGCGCACCGGCCGGCGAGGTGGCGCCGCGCCGGAAACCGGATTCCTGTCTGCCCTGCGCGGCCAGCAGCGACGGCGTGATCTGGGGACAGATCGATCCTGCGCGGCGGTACCAGATCTCCAGTTCCTGCGGCACCTTGCCCGCGGCGAGCGCGCCACCGGCGGTGCCGAAGCCGAGGCTACAGCGCGGATCACCGGAATAGGCGTGCGCACCGCCGACATCCGGGGTCGGCGCGCCGTCCAGCCAGGGCATCGGGTCGATCTGCCGTCCGCCGGTGAACCGGCCGCCCGGGACGATCTCGAAATGCAGATGCGGACCGCTGGATTCGCCGGCCGAACCGACCGCGCCGATATGCTGGCCCGCGGTCACCGTGTCACCCGCCCGGACGAAGACGCCGGAGTCCCACATGTGGCCGTACACCGCCGAGTACGAGCGGCCGTTGGTGTCCACCGAGTCGACGACGATCCAGTTGCCGAATCCGGACGCCGGACCAGCGGCGACCACACGGCCGTCGGAGACCGAGAAGATGGGCGTGCCGTCCGGCGCGGCCAGGTCGACGCCCTTGTGCGCGCCGCCCCGCGAGCCGAACGTGTCCGACACGGTGAAGGTTCCGGTGGCCATCGGCAACGTGCGGCGCAGTGGGCCTACTCCAGCGGCGAGCGAAGGCGTGGCGGTCGCGGCCGGATTGGTGGTCCGGCTCGCGCCCGGACCGGTGGTCGCGGCGGCGCGCCGATCGCCCGGAGGGTAGCCGCCCAGCTGCGGAAGCGCGGACTGGGAGCCGAGCACGGAGCCGCCCTCACAGGCGTCGTCGACGGCGGGCATGACGATGACCAGCACAATGGTCATCAGGCCGAGCACCGCGCCCAGCGCGGTCCACAACACCGATTTGCCGCTCACCGCCGCACTCCGGCATCGTGCCGCGCGCAGCCCCGGTTCACGTGCGGCGCCGAGTCTCGTTGAGGGTGTCGGCCAGCGTGCGGTTCATCTCGGCGGCGGCCGCCAACTGCTGTTGCAGCAGTGCGACCTTGCGCCGCAGCGCGGTGGCGTCCATTCGCTCGAGACTGGGGCCCTCGGCCGCGCGAACCCAGTTCCGCACCGAGTTCGTGTGCACACCGATCTGTTCGGCGACCACGCGGCAGGCCTCCGATTCGCTGCGCAACTTGCCGGTCAACGCGATGACCTGCTCGACCGCCGCTTGCCGCACCTCCGGCGAGACACGACGATAGGACCGGTGCGGCATCATGCGGCACTCCCCGGTGAATCCGTTCCCCGCGAGACCGATTCGGTGAACTCACTGAACCGCTGGTTGGTGTCGTGGATCCCGCTTTCCTTCTCCGACAGCGTGAATTCCATGTGGAACGGGATGCCGGGCCGGCGATCCTCACCGATCTTCAGCAGGAATTTACCGGTGCCGGGCGGGGAGGGCCGCTGCTGTCCCGGTTTGAGTGCCTCGCCGGTCAGCGCTTGCGGTGCCGACCATCCGGTCACCATCTCCTCCTCGGCCGATGTGAACGGAACGGTGCTGTCCAGCCGTTTGATCTCCTCGGCCGGGAGCGCGCCGAAGATCTTGGCGCGCGCCCGCTCGAGGAAACCGAGCGCCTTCGCGATGGCGGCTTCCGATCCGAGCGCCTGCAGGTCCTTGATGGTGTGGCTGATCATGATCAGCGCGGTGGCGATGCCGCGCTGCAATCGGGTGAGCTCGTCGACGCGGTCGACCATGAAGTCACCGAGGCCGAGCACCTGCCACAGCTCGTCCATCACCACTTGGAAATACCGCTGCGGGCCGAGTTTCGCGTCGGCGAGCACGTGCGCGGCCTCCACCGAGGCGAACCCGTCGGCCCAGCAGGCCAGCATGACCGCGGCCTTGAGCTTCTTGTCGCCGGTCGGGATGTGCGAGACGTCCATGCATACCGCGACCGCGCTGGTATCGATCGGCACGGTGGTCTGGCCGTTGAACACCGCGCCGAACGGTCCCTGGGTGAGCGCGCGTAGGGAGCGGCGCAGGCCCTTGATCGCCTCCTGGTATTCCGCGACATCGTCGGCGCCCGCGTCCAGCATCAGTTCCTCGCCGCCACCGACGATCACCTCGAGCAGGTTCTCCATGATCGGCGGCTTGTCCGGCGTGTACCCGCTGCCGGGCCGATAGAGGATGCGCAGTGCGGTGGAGATCAGTGTCTCCTCGTAATCGCGGACACGGTCGCCGCGTACCAGTTCCACTAGGCCCGCGATCAAGGTCACCTGCCTGGCCCGCAGGTCCTGCAACACCTGCAGTTGCAGCGCCGGGAACTCTTCCAGTCGCGGTACGACCGCGCCGAGCACGCCCGCCGCGAGCGGGTTGAGCTTGCCGTGCCCGTAACCCAGATCGATCACCTGGCCGCCGACGAGCTCGACCATCTTCCGGTAGTCCGGCTTGACGTCGGCCAGGATCAACGGCGTGATCCCCTGTGCGATGCCGCCGAGCACGATCCGGCGCACCAGCGAGGATTTACCGAAACCGTTGAGGCCGAGCACGAACAGGCTGGGCGCGGTGATGAAACTGCCGCGCATGAACCAGTTCATCGGATCGAAGCAGACCGGCGCACCGGTGTGCAGATGCGAGCCGAGGGGCGTGCCGATCAGCGGCGCGCCCGCCCCGACCGACCAGGGCCACAGGCCCGCCACCTGGGCGGTGGTGGCGCGGTACTCGACCGGGCGGCCGACCACGTTCATCCGGCCGCCACCCGGACCCGCGTAGCCGCGATCGGTGAGTTGCGCTGTGCTGCGGTCGAATCCGTCCTCGATCGTCTGCTCCGCGCGGGCCGCGTAATTGCGGCGGCGGATGTCGTCGGTGCGGACCCGGAACTGCGCCCATGCCGCCCGCAGGCCGCTACCCTCGCGGGCGATCATCTCCAGCTTGGCTCGGGTGGCGTCGTCGAGCAGCGGCGGCCCGGACTGCCTGCGCCGATCGGCTTTCGCCTTCGCGCGGCGGGCCGCTTTGTCCGTGTACGGGCTGCCCATGGCGCGGTCGGCGGTGTAGTCGACCTTCGCGGGACGTGCCACGCGGCCGTTCCTGGCATCGTTGCGATCCGGCCGCCCGGCGCCGCGCTCGGTGGCCGCATCACGAGACATGCGCGAGTTCCGCTCGGCGCGGGAGCGTTCGGTGTGCGGCCGGTCGGCGCGCACGCCGTCGGACCGGCCCGCGCCCGATCGCGCGCGCCGCTCCCCCGTCCGCCGGTCGGTCGTGTCCACGCCCAACCGGTCCTCGTCGTTCACCCGCCCCGGGTCTCGCGCGGGGCGCCGCCGCTGCGGCCGCTGTCCCCACTCGTCCCGGCCGGATTGTTCGAGCCGCCTGCGGCGCGCGTCCTCGTCCCGTTCGCGTACGGGTGGCTCGTAGTCCCGTGCCATGAATCGCTCACCCCGCCAGTGCCTTGGGAATTGTCGCGTGTTCCGGCAGGATCACCCCGCAACCGAGCGACGCCGCGAAGGCCGCCGCCTGGTAGCGGTAGCACCGCCGAATCTTCAAACGCGCCTGGGTCGACAGGTCGCGCGTGATGGCTTCGATGCGCGGAAGGTCACCGCGCAAGGGCTCGGTGATGGTCACCAGCGCCCCGAAGCGGGTCACACCGTGACCCCTGGCCTGCTCCTCGCGGGCCTGCTGAGTCGCGCCCACCCGCAGCGTCGCCGCCGCGGACACGACTCCGCGTTCGCTCTGTTGGGCCACCAACGCGTTCTTGAAATCGTCGTCGACGATCTCGGCGGCGTCAGCGGCCGAGTGCGGACGGTACACGATCGCGATACGTTTGCGTGGGACTTCGGGATTCGGTGCGAGCAGCCGCTGCAGCACCCGCTCGTCGACCGCGCCCTCGGGGGCGGCGTCCATCTCCCAGGTGACCGACCGGCCACCGTCGTGCACCAGGTGATCCCACTTCTCGTCGTGGGACACCGGGCCCGCGTCCGCCCAGTCCAGTCCATGTCCATCGGGTTCCCCCGCGGCCACCTCGAGGTCGGCTTGCGAGGCGGGATCGTAACTGCGACGGATGAACGAGATCACCTCGTCCGCCGACATGGGCTGGGCCCGCACACCGGCTTCCGCCAGTGCGGCGCAGATGCCGGGCAGGCGACGGCCGATCTCCACGGCCTCCTCGGCCGGGTTCTTGCGGCGCTCGGCGGTGGTGGCCTTGAACGTGATCGCCACCCGCGGCAGCAACTGCACCCGCTCCTGCGGCAGTTCGGTGGCCAGCTCGTACATCACCTGCTGGGCCAGTTCGGGCGCCTCCGGCCTGGTGATCGTGGAAACCTCGGTGAGCAAACGGTTTCCGGTCTCCGGCACGGTGTCGATCACCGGCACCACGGCGACGATATCGCTGGTCTGGCCGACCGAGGCGAGGAAGGTGCCCCACGCCGAGACCCACCGGTCGATCACGGGCTGATCCACCGCCTCGTGCCCTTGCGGCCACGCCCGCAGCACCACCGTGTACTGGGCGAACTGCGGCAGGTGGATCATGCCGAAGCTGTAGCCGCCCGCGTCGATTCCCTCGTACAACTTGGACGGCGCGAGCAGCCCCGGCAAGCGGGTGACACCACCGGGGATCCGGGAAAAACGGCCACCGCGGTACACGTGCTCGCCGCGACTGCGCGAGCGCATCCAGTTGAACATCATCAATCCCGTCTCGTAGCCCGAACGACCTCCGGTCCGCCACACCAGCGGGACCATCACGACGACGCCGGCGCCGCCGACGATCGCACCCCACTGGAAGCCGCCGACCATCGCGGTGATCAGCGCCGTGATCACGACCGCGAAGCCGAGCACGGTTTCCTCCCAGCGCAAGCCGAAAAGGCCCGCGCTGCGCGGCTTCTGCCAGAGTCCGTACGAGCGCCGCTCGTAGGTGTCGGTGATTGTCATCGCGGAATGGTGCTCCTCCCGAGATCGGGTGAGCGGTTCGTCCAGCGATCGCCCGCGACGTCACCCATGGCTTGGTCGGCCCGGCTCAGCCCGCCGCTCGCGGCGCGCGCCACGCCGATCCGGCCTGCCGTTCTGGCCGCTCCGGACGCTACCCCGGCCGCGCCCGCAGGTCCGGAGGCGCGCGGAGCCGCGCCGCCCTGGGGGCCGCCGCCACCACGCGGCGGGGTCGGCCTGGGCGCGCCGCCACCGCGCGGTCCGCCCGCGCCGCCCGGGCGCGGTCCGGTGCCGCTGCCGCTCACATAGCCGGCCCGGCCCGGCGCCGCCGTGCCCTTGACGCCGACCGCCTTGGTGCCCATGGCGCCGAGGGCCGCCACACCGACCAAGGTGCCGCCGGCCGCGGTGAAACCCGAACCGCCGCTGCCGACGATGGCGACGGCCGGAGTGGCCAGTCGCATGAGCGCGGGCAGCACGAATGCCACGCTGCACAACAGCACGATCGCGACCAGCATGCGCTGGGCCTGCTCACCGTCGGGCAGGCCGCTCGTCGGCGTGAGCGAGTCGACGTGGCCCGCCGTGGTGAACGCGATCATGTAGACGATCGCAGCCACCGGTTTCCACAGCATGAAGGCGATGATCCAGCCGATGAGCTTCTGATAGGACTGCTTGCCGATATTCATGCCGGAGGCCGCGGCCGCCAGCGGAAGCACACCGGCCGCGATCACCAGCAATCCCTGCCGGACGATGGCGAGCACGATCTGCGCGAGCGCGCCGAGCAGGCCCACGATCGCGATGATCAGCACCAATCCGGGCGAAAAAGCTTGCAGCTTACTGGTTTTCACCATCAGCTCGGCGAGGTCCTTGGCATTGCCGTTGGTCGAGTCGTCGATGATCCACTCCGCGAAGCGGTCCGACGCCTGCGTGCCCGCGACGATCACCGCGCCCAGCATCCAGGAGCTGAATACGACGCGGGTGAACATCCGGAACGATTCGGCCGCTTCGTTCATCGCGGCCCCGCGTCTGGCTTCGGCCAATCGCGCCCCGGACAGGATCACCGACGCGATCAACAGCAGGATCTGCGCTTGATAGGTGTAGTCGTTGATCTTGGTGAACAGCGATCCGGAATCGCTGGCCGCCTCGTTGGGCACCTTCATCCAGAAGGTCAACGCCAGGATGATGGCCTCGCCGAGACCGTTCATCAGCGAATCGACCACCTTGCCGAAGGTGGAATCCCAGGCCTTGTCCTTCACCGCCGTCGCCGCCTGGTTGGGATGCGAGGCGGCATTGCCCGCCTTGCACGCGGCCGACGCGGCGTCACCGAGGGTGAAGCCGGGCAGTCCGAGGCCGTCGAGGCTGTCGTGGATCTCGTTGCACGTATCGTCGAAGCCGTACGTCTGGCCGTAGGCCACGGTCGGAGTCGCGATCATCACTGTGAAGATGACCGCGAGGATTGTGACTAGCCGCCTCACCATTGTGTCCACCCATCGATCGAGCCGATCGTTTCGAGCGGCTGTGCGTCGCCCGCGGACGACTTCAATTTCCAGCCACCGTCACGCCATATCACGTTGAGTCTCATGGCCACCCAACTTCGCCCGCCGTGCAGGAACTCACGGGTCTTGCGGGCGACACGAACAACAGCGAAATCGTCACCATAGCTTTCGATTCGAAATGCGTCGGACGCGTACAGCAGCGGTTTGACGCGCTCCGGCAAGATGTCGGGCACTTTACCGTCGGCGATCTTGCGCTCCCGGTCGGCGAGTTCCTCGGGCGTGAGGATCACCAACTGCTGCCACAGCGTGTGGTCGGTCGGTCGTGCCACGGTCCGCCAGTAGATCTGCTCGGCGGCCAGCGCGGCGCCCTGCGGGGTCTTGGCGAACCCCGTCGGCACGCCGTTATCGATACGCGCGGGCCCATCGGTCGTCGAGAACGGAACGACCGGGCCGCCGTAGACCTGTTGCCACCCGCCCGGCTGGTTCGTCCCGCCCGGCGCGCCGGTCCGCCACTCCGGATCGGTCGGCGTCCGCGGCGCACCCGACTGCGAAAGCGCCTGTCCGGCGGGGTCGCTCGGAATATCGAAACGATGGCCGAACGAGTCCTTACCCGATCCGGCGAAAGACGACCCGGGAGTCGGCGCGCCGGAGGATTCGGCGGATGCCGGCGTGGTCCGCGGCACCTGGCCGGAAGCCGTGTCGTGGTCCCGGACCGCGAACACGGTGACGACCGCGGCCACCGCGACGGCCAGTACCGCACCGGCGCCCAGCACAGCCGGCGGCACGTGCTCGAAAGACCTCCTGCGGCTCACCATCTCGTCCACCCCTGCAACGACTCGATGTACTCGGTCTGGGGGTTGTTGGTGGTCGCGGGCTTCAGGCGCCAGTCGGCGGCGTCCCACACCATGACCAGGCGCGTCGCCGCCCACAGCTGCTTGCCGTCGATCACCGGTCCCCTGGTGGCCAGCCGGACGATGGCGAGATCGTCGGCGTAATCGTCCACTTTGAACGCGTCCGAGGCGACGAAGTAGCGGGTCACCTTCTCCGGCTGCTGTCGCGGTAGCCGGTCGTCGGCGAGTGCCTTGTCGTAGGCGGCGATCTGCTGGGCGGAGACCCGGACCTGGCGCACGTACAGGTCACGATCGGCCGGACGGGCGTTGAGCCGGTAGGTGATCTGCGCCGCGGCCAGTACCGCGCCCTGCGGGGTGTGCGAGTACCCGACGGCCAAGTCGTCCTCGATGCGCGTCGGCCCGTCGGAGGTGGAGAACGGGACGGACGCGCCGTACACCCGTTGCCAGCCGTGCGGTGCGGCGGTGCCCTCCGGCGCGGCGGTCAGCCAGTCCGGATCGCTGGGCTTGCGCTGCCGGGAGGGATCCTGCGGAAGCGGTTGCCCCGCAGCGTTGTTCGGGATGTCCACGCGCCTGCCGAGGATGTCCACCTCGGGACTCGCGAAGCCGGTGCCGCCGGAGCCTTCGGTGACGGCGGGCGCGCCTGCGACCGGATCGTCGTCACGGCTGACGAAAACGAAGATGCCGACCACCACGATGAGCGCCAGCACGGCGGCGGAGGCGACGATCCCGAAGGAGACACGGTCGCGCGCGTACGACTCCCTGTCGCTCACGTCGGTGCCTCCACTTTCACGATGTCGGTAGGTAATGCGTCGATCGAATCGATGGGTCTGACGGCCGAATCCGAGTCCGGCAGCCGTAATCTCCAGTCTTCACCGAACCACTCCACGGCCGTGTGATGCACCGCCTTCGACCTGTCGGAGTACTCGGTGTACACGTCGACGGTGGAGCGCGAGTCGGTATAGCCGGTGATCTTGTAGCCGAGCGAACGGGGGGCGAACTCCGGGCTCGCCGGGCCGGTGATCGACACTTGTACCCGATTGATCGCCCACTCGTCCTTGGCCGGACCCGGGACCAGTTCCGCGGCAGCCACTTTCGCCCACTGGGTATCGGCGGCCACCGCCAGCCGCACCGAGTGGGTCAGCGCGGCGACGGCCGCGCCGCGCGGCGAGTGCTCGAAACCGGTCGCCGCGCCATCTGCCGTCGACCGCGGCCCTTGGCCGGTGTGCGGCAGCGGCACCCCTTGGAACGGCTGCCATCGCACATCGGTGGGAGCGGCCGAGAGGTCGGGCCCCACAGGATCCGCGCCGCCGCCGCAGCCGACGGCCGCGAACAGCAGCGCGGCACCGACGACTCCGGCCGCGGGGCGGCGGATGTCACGCCGCAACGCCGCGGGGTCCGCCGGCCGCAATACTGTCGGATTCATTCCCGAGTCGTCCCCGTCCCGCTCCGCCGGCTCACGCGGGCAGAAACGCCAGGGCGATTCCCGACGCCGTGCTCGCCACTATTGCACCCAGCAGGCTCATCAGAACGCCGTGCGAGGCGTCGTTCATCGCCAGGTCACTGCGAAAGACCAGCCACAGTTTCCCCGCGGAGACGATCATCCAGGCCAGGCACACCAGAAGAACGAACCACAGCAGCCAGTTCAGCAGCTGCATCAGCGGTGCGAGAACGTCGGCGGGCATCTGCTTGTAGGCCAGCGACCCGGCCGCGAGCATGTGTACGGTACCCATCGCTGACCTCAGGTCCCGATGACCGCGTTCATGATGGTGCCCGCGCTGGTCGCGACCACGCCGCCGATCATCGCGCCCGCCACCATCTTCGGCGACTCCAGACCACCACCGGTCCACTTCTCCCAGGCGAACTTGCCGCCGGCGTAGACGATGCCGCAGATGCCGGACAGCAGGACGAACCACGTGAGATACCGCACCAGCTGCAGGATCTTCTCCGATCCAGGCGGCGCCTCGGGCGTCGGATTACCGACTTGCGCGAGTACGGTGCCGTACGTGTCCTGCACGGCGAGGAGGAGCGTGCTCATCGGGTGCCTTTCTCGAATAGTGGGTGGTGGTCGCCGGTGCGATGCGGACGTTCACTCATCGGACGGCTTGCGGAGATCCGGCGACCCGCGGTCGTAGGCGGCCTCCTCCAGTGCCGTCCGAGCGGCCGCCACGATGTCGGCGCCGAGCTCCCGGACATCGAGCGGGACTTCCTCCAGCAGGTCGAGCTTGCGTTTCCTGGGTGGCACCGGGTCGCCGGGCGACCACACCGGCAGCTGCTCCGGTTCGACCAGTGTCCACTCCTCGTACCACGGCACCTGCCACACCTGTCCGGCCAGGGAGCCGACCACGTCGCGGTAGCGCCGGATCTCCGGAGCCATCCGGCCCGGCCGGGCGGCGACGGTGATCAGGCCCAGCACGTCGGAGGGACCGGCGAAACCCGAAAGATGTTGGCGCAGAAGGTCGTGCGCGCGGGACAGACCGGCGATGGTCTCCCTGGCGACGAGGACGACGAATGGACTTTCGCGGTCGAAGACGCCGGGCCAGCGGCGGCCCGAATCCGCCGCGGGCGCAAGCACATGCGCGAGGGTACTGGCTCCCGCTCCGCCGTGCACACCCAGCAGCCAGACCAGCGGCGCACGACCGACACCCGGCACGGGGCGGTCCCAGATGGCGGCACGGCGGGACTCCGGCGGGGCGATCACACCGGCGGGCGCGGGGTCGGGCTGACGCGGAAAAATCATGGCGGCGGTCATGATGCCACCCCGGCGAGCAGGCGCCCATACGCCCGGCGCGTCTCGGTTGCCAGCGAGGCGTGCCGCACGAGTTCACCACGGGCCAGATGCGGATCGTAGGGAATCTCCCCGATCTCGCGGACCCAGCCGGACAGGTGCTCGCGCAAATGATCCGCTACCCGGGAGTCGTCGCCAGGATATTGATGCGAGACGACGATGGTGGTGTCACCGACGATGCCGCCACCATGCCCCTCCTCCGCGTCGCCGAACTGGTCGTCGAGCCATTCCAGGGCGACCCGCAGCCGGTTGGCCGCGTCGGTGCGCGCCGGAATGGCAAGCACCAGAGCGACATCCGCGTCATCGAGCAAAGGAAGCAGTTGCCGGGCGGCAATCGGATGTCCCCCGTCGTAGACGGCGGTGTATCCGGCGTCGCGCACCGCGCGGGCGACCGTGAGATAGGTCGCACGCCTGCGCAGCGGCGCGGCGTCGCGCCACAGCAGGCCGATGCCCGAGGTCGCCCGCGACAGGCACTCCTTCAACGGCGCGGGTTCGTCGTCACCGCGTCCGTACAACCAGGACTGCAAACTGACCGGGTGCAGATGCTCGTCCGCACCGCGCAGCGCGAGATCGCTACCCGCCGAGGTGGCGTCCACCGCGACAGTCGGCGTACCCCCCGAGCCGAGCTCGCCCGCCAAACCCAATGCCGTCGTCGTGGTACCCGCACCACCGCAGCCACCGACCACCAGGATCGGCCGCTGCGCCGGACGATCCGCCTCGGAGCCGTCACCCTTGCGCCGCAACCGCACCACCGGAGCCTTGGAACGCACCGGCCGCCTCGACGTGGCGCCCTCCCCGGGCGCTTCGTCGAGCCAGCGGCTCCAGTCCTCTCCCATCGCCTCTGCTCTCCTATCCGGCCCTGATACCCGTGATCAGGGTGCGGCCGTCGATCACCGCGGTGGTGACCGTCTGCCTGTTGTACGTGGCGGGGGCGCCGCCCGGCCGGTATTCGGTGACCTCCACCGAATACCGGTTGTCTGCGACCGTCACGATCCGCACGCAGTGCGTCGTGCCGATCGGGACGGAGTCGATGCCCCGCTGGATGACCCAGGCGGGCTGGACGTCGGCGTCCGGCGCGACGGCCGCGCGGGCGCGTTCCCCTGACCGTTCGACGTAGTACGCGTACTGGAACGACAGCACCGCGTCCGGCCCCGAGCCCGTGCCGCCCGGCTCCGCGCTGCGCACGATCGCGTCACTGCGCTCGGTCGGGCAGGCACCCGCGCTCACCGCGCGCGAATCGCCGCCCGCGTGCACACTTCCGACGGTGAGCTGCACCGACGCGGACACATGCGAGTCTCTGGCGAGCGCGGCGCGGTCGGCGGCGGAACGCAGCAGGAACAGCACGACCACGGCGGTGACGGCGATGGTCACCACCGCCGCGATCACGATGAGCAACAGCCGGGCCCGGCGCACCGCTGGGTGGGCGCGGGCGGCTTGCCGCAGCGCACGCGAGACCGCGGGGCGCGGCAGCTCGACCGGCTCGTGTTCGTCGTCGTCGGCCCAGGGCAACTGCGCGGGACCGGACTGCCGCGGCGCTACATAGTCGTCGTCGGGACCGGGCGCACGGCCGGTCACCACCCAATCCGACCATCCGCCGGTGAATTCGCTGCGCTGCGCCGGCAGATCCGGCGGGACCTGCTCGGGCTTGCGCCGCCACGGCTCGGCGTCGTCGCGGATGTAGTCCGGATAGCGCGAAGGCGCGTCGTCCTCCGCCGGGACGATGGTGTTCGCCTCATCCGGCTTGCCCGCTTCCGGCACACCGGTCTCCGGCTCGAGAGCGCCGTACCAGCGGGAAAGCTGTTTGTACGACTTCAACATTCCCCCATTCCCGCGGAGCAGGGCACGCAGTATCGCATCGTCGGACCCTCTCGGCGATCAGTTCGTGGAGAACGGGTAGGTGTTGGGTGTGCCGGTTCGGTCGGTGGGCGGAATCGACGTCACGCCGCTGGATGAGGCGCCATCGGCTCCTGTCCCGAACGGAAATTGTCCCGTACCGGACGAACTCGGCGTGGGAGACGCGCCGGAGCCGTCCCCGAAGAATCCGGTCGGCTGCTTCTCCAGCACCACCCTCGGCTCGGCCTTGCTGCCGAAGGCGTCGGCGACGTCGCGAGCGATCGCCGCGAACCAGTCGGCGACGAACCGGGTGGGAGCCGCACCGTCCGCCGAAACGGTCGCGCTGGTGTAAGCGGTGTGGCGCTGCACGGTGTCCCAGTACCGCACCCAGGTGGTCGTGTTCAGCAGCTCGCTGTTGTCGGTGATGTTCTGCGCCACCGCGTCGAACGCCTGGGTGACCAGGCGGACACCGGTGGTCGGCGGGATCAGCTGGGGAATCGCGCCGAGCAGTTTCGCGCCCAGCGCCAGGAGGGCGGCCGGCGGATTATGCAGACCCGCGGTGGCGAGCTCCGCGATGTTCGCCGGAGCGATCACCGTGCGCACCAGCGCCGCCACGGAGTTCACGCCGATCATGCCGACCTTCAGCAGCGCCTGCAGCGCGGCGGGTAGATTCAACGGGATGCGGGGATCCGAGGCGTCGGCGAGGCGCTGCGAGATCGACTTCCGCGGCGAGATCGACAGTCCGGCCAGCGAATTGCCCTGAATGTCGCCGTTGACCACCTCGGTCGCGGTCTTGATGGAGGTGAACGCCAGCGCCTGCGCGATCGACACCAGCGAGGCGATCGGGTCGCCGCCGCTGAGCTGGGACTGGCCCACCACGTTGGCGACCGCCTTCAGGATCGGCGCGCCGTCCGGGGCGTCGCAGGCGAGATCGCCCGCCGCGCAGAAACTCGCCACCCGACCGGTGAGCGCCCCGAAATTCGCCGCTCTGTCCCGCTCCGGGCCGATGCCGCCGCCGCTGGCGGGGGCCTGCGGCAGCGCGGCGATGGCTACCAGCCGGTCACCCGAGGTGCCCGGCGCCGGGTCCGGCGTCACCTTGCCGGGCGCGCCGGGAAACAGCGGCGCACCGGGGTTGCGCGTCGGGTCGCCGAACAACGCGACCGCGGCGACCTTGTCGGCGGGCAGCACACCACGGCCCTGGCCGATCTCCTGGGCGAACATCGAGGCGACGTGCGCGCCCTGCGAATAGCCGACCACCGCGAAGCGGCTGTTCGGGCAGGCGTCGGCGACGGTCCCGGCCATACTGCGCAGACGGGCGAGGCCGCCGGCGACGGATTCCGAATAGGGCACCGCCCCACCGGCTGTCGCACCACCGAAGCCGGATTCGTATGGCACGTACGCCCGATCGACCAGTCCGATGTCCGGAGCTTTCGCCATCATCGGGCGGAAAACGGTGGAGAGCATGCCGGTGTCGGTGGTGGGCGCCGCGTCCGGCGACGATTCACCGGTGCCCTGAATTCCCAAGGCGTACAAGGCGGGACAGGTGGCGAGGCTAATCCGGGTGGACGGACCCGCGGGATTCGGCGGCTCCGCCGCGGCGACACCGGCGGTCGCCACAGCCACGGCGAGTGCTACCAGCATCCCCGCTAGTCTTGCCGAGTATCCAGTCATAGCGATCCGCAATCGAGTCGTCTGCCGCAGCTACCTCAACGCCATGAAACGCAATAGACCGTAACAGATTCCGGCTATTACTGCCGCATCGACGGAAATCTTCCAGGACACACCGAGATGAACGCGCCACGCGGTGGCGCGTTCCGGGGAAGGGTCCGACAAGTTTCCGGCACCGCGCCCCGAATGGCAACCCCTGGAATCGAGTGGGGGCAGCCGAAAACTTGTGCGATAGGAGCTAATTGACAGCTAACGGAGGGGTGAACGCGTCACGCCGCGGAGGTGACGCGGTAGACGTCGTAGACGCCCTCCACGTTGCGCACCACATTCAGCAAATGCCCCAGGTGTTTCGGATCGCCCATCTCGAAGGTGAACTTGCTGATCGCCACCCGGTCGCCGTGCGTGGCCACCGAAGCGGACAGGATGTTGACCTTCTCGTCGGCCAGAACCTTGGTCACGTCGGACAGCAGCCGCGTGCGATCGAGCGCCTCGATCTGGATGGCGACCAGGAACACCGAGGACGGCGACGGCGCCCAGGACACGTCGATGATCCGTTCGGACTGCTCGCGCAGGGAACCGGCGTTGGTGCAGTCGGTGCGGTGCACACTCACCGCGCCACCGCGGGTCACGAAGCCCATGATCTCGTCGCCGGGCACCGGGGTACAGCATTTCGCCAGCTTGGCGACCGTGCCGGGAGCGCCGGGGATCAGCACGCCCGCGTCACCGGTGACCCGTTGCCTGCTCGGCGTCGTCGACGGCGTGGAACGCTCGGCCAGCTCGTTCTCCACGTCTCCGATCCCGCCGAGCTGCGCCATCAGCCGCTGCACGACGTGGTGCGCGGAGACTTGGTGCTCACCGACGGCGGTGTACAGCGTGGAGATGTCGGTGTAGTGCAGTTCGTGGGCGACCGCGGTCATCGCGTCGACGCTCATCAGTCGTTGCAGCGGCAGCCCGACGCGGCGCACTTCCTTGGAGATCTGCTCCTTACCGCTCTCCAGCGCCTCCTCGCGACGCTCCTTGGCGAACCATTGGCGAATCTTCGCCTTGGCGCGCGGGGACACCACGAAGTTCTGCCAGTCGCGGCTGGGTCCCGCGTTCTGCGCCTTCGAGGTGAAGACCTCGACGACCTCGCCGTTCTCCAGCTGACGCTCCAGCGCGACCAAGCGCCCGTTCACCCGCGCGCCGATGCAGCGGTGCCCGACCTCGGTGTGCACGGCGTAGGCGAAGTCCACCGGCGTCGACTTCTGCGGCAGCGTGATCACGTCACCCTTCGGCGTGAACACGAAGATCTCCGGCGACTTCAGGTCGAAACGCAGCGACTCCAGGAACTCGGCCGGGTCGGCGGCCTCCCGCTGCCAGTCCAACAACTGGCGCATCCACGCCATGTCGTCGACCTCGGCGGTGTCGCTGGAGTGTTTGCCCCTGGTCTCCTTGTAGCGCCAGTGCGCGGCGATGCCGAACTCCGCGGTGCGGTGCATGTCCTGGGTGCGGATCTGCACTTCCAGTGGCTTGCCGTCCGGCCCGACCACAGTGGTGTGCAGCGACTGGTACACGCCGTAGCGCGGCTGGGCGATGTAGTCCTTGAACCGCCCCGCCATGGGTTGCCACAGCGAGTGCACCACGCCGACGGCCGCGTAGCAGTCGCGCACCTCGTCGCACAGGATGCGGATGCCGACCAGGTCGTGGATGTCGTCGAAGTCCTTACCCTTGACGATCATCTTCTGGTAGATCGACCAGTAGTGCTTCGGGCGGCCCTCCACGATCGCGTTGATCCGGGAGGCGGCCAGCGTGTTGACGATCTCGGCGCGCACTTTCGCCAGGTAGGTGTCGCGCGAGGGCGCGCGATCGGCGACCAGCCGGACGATCTCGTCGTACTTCTTCGGGTGCAGGATCGCGAAGGCGAGGTCCTCCAGCTCCCACTTCACCGTCGCCATGCCGAGGCGATGGGCGAGCGGGGCGATGACCTCCAGCGTCTCCTTGGCCTTCTTGGCCTGCTTCTCCGGCGGCAGGAAACGCATGGTGCGCATGTTGTGCAGCCGATCGGCCACCTTGATCACCAGCACGCGCGGGTCGCGGGCCATCGCGATGATCATCTTGCGGATCGTCTCCGCCTCGGCGGCCGCGCCCAGGTTGACCTTGTCCAGCTTGGTGACACCGTCGACGAGGTGCGCGACCTCGGCGCCGAAGTCCTGCGTGAGCTGTTCGAGACTGTATCCGGTGTCCTCGACCGTGTCGTGCAGCAGCGCGGCCACCAGCGTGGTGGTATCCATGCCGAGTTCGGCGAGGATGTTGGCCACGGCGAGCGGGTGGGTGATGTAGGGGTCACCCGATTTGCGGAACTGATGCTTGTGCCGCTCGTCCGCGACGTCGAACGCGCGCTGCAGCAGCGTCAGGTTCGCCTTGGGGTACAGCTCGCGGTGCACGGTGGCCAGCGGCTCCAGCACCGGCTTGACCGCCGCGATGCCGCGCTGCCCGGTCATCCGGCGAGCCAGGCGGGCACGCACCCGGCGCGACGCCGAGGTGGGAACGGCGGAAGAGGTGCCTGGCTGGCGCGGCGGCGTCGCGTTGGCCTGCGTCGGCGGCTTCGGGGTCTGCGCGGCGTCGGTGGCGCCCGCACCGTTCGGCCGCGGGCCCGACGTCGATTGCTCGACCTTCGCCTCGCCCAGATGCTGAGTCATGCCACCACCTCTCCGCGCCTCGATCGGACCACCCTATCCGACCGGTGCAACCTCCCGGACCACCAACTTTAGTCCGGGCGAAGCACCCACGTCCGATCTGCTGACGAAGGATGCGCGCCGGGTTGTCGAGACCGAGTAGCCGGGGCAGGTGCGAAGGGGTCCCCCACCCGGCTCGCGTCGTCCCGTGGACCGGGGGCAAGTACCGTCCCCGCCATGATCGTCGCCCGTTCACTGCTGCTGTTCGCCCTCGCCGCCCTGGCCGAGATCGGTGGCGCCTGGCTGGTGTGGCAGGGCTGGCGGGAACAGCGCGGCGTCGTCTGGATCGCCGCGGGCGCGCTCGCGCTCGGCGCCTACGGCTTCGTCGCCACCTTCCAGCCGGACCCCAACTTCGGACGCATCCTGGCCGCGTACGGAGGTGTCTTCGTCGCGGGCTCGCTGGCCTGGGGCATGCTGGTGGACAAGTTCCGTCCCGACCGCTGGGATTACCTCGGTGCGGCGATCTGCCTCGTCGGAGTGGTCGTCATCATGTACGCGCCGCGCAGCTGACCGGGATATCGCCTCGATCGGCACCGACACGACTTGCGGAGGCTCCCGGCGCTGCCGAACTGACGGCGGGTCAGGTCAGCAGCGTCTCCGCCAATCCCTCCGTCGTGAGCTCCAGGCGGCGGGTCACCCCGATGTCGTCGAGGAACCGCGGATCGTGACTGACCACGATCAGCGCTCCCTCGAAGCCGGCCAGCGCCTGGGTGAGATGCTCCAGGCTGGGCAGATCGAGGTTGTTGGTCGGCTCGTCCAGCAGCAGCAGGCGCGGCGCCGGGTCGGCCAGCAGCAGCATCGCCAGCGCCGCGCGCAACCGTTCACCGCCCGACAGCGCGGCGGCCGCGACGTCGGCGTCCGCGCCGCGGAACAGGAAGCGGGCCAGCTGCGCCCGAATCCGCTCCGTGGACGCGTGCGGCGCCGTGGCGGCGACATTCTCGAACACCGACCGCCGCTCGTCGAACACGTCCAACCGCTGCGGCAGCATCCGCCACGGCACCTTCGGCCCCTCCTGGGCGATCCGCCGCAGCAGCGTCGTCTTGCCGACACCGTTGCGACCGGTCAACGCGATCCGCTCCGGACCCGACACCCGCAACGTCACCGTCGGCCCGCACGCCAACTCGACGCCGTTCAGCTCGATGACGTCCTGGCCCGGGTACAGCCGCGTGTCGGGCAGCTCCACCCGTATCTCCCGATCGTCGCGCAACAGCTCCTTGGCCTGCTCCAGCTGCTCCTTGGCGGTGTCCAGCTTTTCGATGTGGTTGTTGCGCAGCTTGCCCGCGGACACCTGTGCCTGCCGTTTGCGTTCGCCCATCACGATTTTCGGCTCTCGCTTCTGGTCCCACATCTTCTGCCCGTACCGCTGCCTGCGGTCCAGTTTGATGCGTGCCTCGACGAGTTCGCGGGCCTGCTTGCGGACATCGCTGCGCGCGTCCCGGATCGCGGCACGGGCCACTTCCTGCTCGGCGGCGACGATCCGCTCGTACTCGCTGAAATTGCCGCCGAACACACGGAGTTCGCCGTGGCGCAGCTCCGCGATGGTCGTCATCCGTTCCAGTAGCGCACGGTCGTGGCTGACTGTGAGCACCGTGCCGGAGAACTGGCCGATCACCTCGTAGAGCCGTCCGCGAGCCATCCGATCCAGATTGTTCGTCGGTTCGTCCAGCAGCAGCACATCCGGCTCGGCGAGCAACTCGGCGACCAGTCCGAGCAGCACTGTCTCGCCGCCGGAAAGGGTGTCGAGCGTGCGATCGAGATGTTGCACCGAGTCGGCGACGTAGTGCAGGCCGAGCCGGGCGAGCAACGCCAACGCCCGCTCCTCGACATCCCACTGGTTGCCCACCAGATCGAAGTCGGCCTCGATGCCCTGGCCGGTTTCGATGCGGTGCAACGCTTTTCGAACCTCCGCGATGCCGAGCACAGCGTCGACGCGTTGCCCCGCGCCGAGACCGAGGTCCTGGCGCAGATACCCGAGATGCCCGGTGACCGTGACGGACCCACGAACGGGCTTCAACTCCCCGGCGATCAACCGCAGCAAGGTGGACTTGCCCGCCCCGTTTCCACCGACCAAGCCGATGTGACCGGGGCCGACAGCGAGGTCGAGCCCCTCGAAAACGGGGGTGCCGTCGGGCCAACCGAAAGTGAGATCGGAAAAAGACAGATTGGTCATGCCAGCTCCCAGAGGTTGCGACGAGACACGGCGCGCGAACGCGGGCCGCACGGTGGCTACCTCAGATGAGCAACGGCAGAACTCCGATCAACGGGAATAAGACCTGTACAGGTTAAGCACAACTCCGACCGATGCACCAGTGCGATTCAGATCACATATCGCATCGAGAACCAGCCGCCGATGACGGCGGCGACGGGCGCGCTTCCCCGGCGACATCGCGGATCCCGGTGATCCAACCGTCGAGGTAATGTCCCACGGCGATGCGACCCGAAGCGTGATCCACGTCATCCGGTGCCGGCGAAAAGGGCGACGAAAGTCGCTGCGGCAAGGGCGGATTCGACGATCTCCGGGGAGCAGACCCGATAGACGACATCGTGTACTCGTCGTAGACCACCCGGATCCGGCGCGGCGGCTCGTCAGGCCGCATGCCGCGATCCTGACAGCGCCGCGGCTGCGGGTCGCAGATTTCGGCGGCGAGCGTGTCCCACACGCGGACTGTGTCGGCTCAGAGCTGAACGATCGAGGTCAACGGGTAGTCGCCCTGCCGGGCGCGCCCGCCGAGGAAGCCGAGTTCCAGCACCACCGCGGCCGCGGCCACTTCGGCGCCCGCCTGCTTGAACAGTTCCGCCGCCGCGGCGAGGGTGCCGCCGGTGGCGAGTACGTCGTCCAGCAACAGAACGCGACGGCCGGCCAGGTCGACACCGTTCGCGGGAATCTCCAGCGCGGCGGTGCCGTATTCGAGGCTGTACTCCCGGCTGATCACCGGCGGCGGCAGCTTGCCCGCCTTGCGGACGGCGAGCACGCCGGTGCCGAGGGATGCGGCGACACCGGCGCCGAGCAGGAAGCCACGAGCATCGACGCCGGCCACCAGGTCGGCGTCGGGTGCGCACGCGGCAAGGCAGTCGACCACGGCACGGAAACCCTCGGCGTCGGCGAAGACGGGGGTGAGATCCGCGAAACGTACACCGGCCGTGGGGAAGTCGTCGTGCCAGCGGGTCAAACGGTCCACCATCTCGGCGGCTCTGGTGGTCCGTTCGGCGGCTACATCCTCGGACTCGATCGCCGCGTGCTTGCTCATCGACACCTCTCCATGATTCACATCACCCACACCGTCTGTCACCGCTCGAGCACCCACCGGTCCATGTTCCAGCCGGTTCCGGCTTGGTTGGCAGCGGCGGTCCCGTTGCGCAGCCCCTTGCCGAAGGCGATCGTGCGTGGGGTGGCGAACAACGGAATGCTCGGCAGCTCCGCCCACAGCAGGTTCTCCGCCTCGGTGAGCAGATTCAGCTGTGCGGCCGCGCTGTCGTCGGCCCCGAGCTGATCGGTGATCGCATCGTAGCGGCCGTTGCCGTACCGCCCGAAATTGAGACCGCTACCGGTGCGCAACGCGCTGGTAGCGGCCACGCCCCCGAGCGAGCCCGCCGGGCCGGAGGCCGACGCGGTGCTTCCCAGGACGGCGTCGACCTTGCCCTCGGTGAGCCGGGCGGGAGTGAAATCGGGCGATCCGGCATCCACCACGGTGATGCCGGCCGGTTTGCAGGCCTCGGCGATCATGGCGACGGTCTGCGCGCGCCGGTCATCCGGGGCCGGGTAGCCGATCCGGACGGTGGGATTCGGCGCACCGGAGGCGGCGACGGCCCTGGTGGCGTTCGCCACGTCGCCGCCGGAATAGTTCTTCGCTCCGGCGATGACGGCTGGGTAGAGCAAGGCATCCTGTGGCACGATGTGCGCGTTCAGCGGCCCCGAGCCGAGCCCGGTCTTCGGTGCGTCCGGCACCTTGCCGAGCTTGTCGAACAGCGTCTGACGGGGCAGGCACAGCGCGAACGCCCGGCGCGCCTCGACCGAGGCGAACACCCCGCCGGTGGACAGCGCCAGCTGCTCGGCGCCGCGGCCGGGCACGGTCTGCACCGAGAAACCGTTCAGGTCGAGGTCTTTCACCGAGCGCGCGCCGATGTCGAGCACACCGACGGCGTTCTCGCCGATCTTCTTCTTCACGTCGAAGGTCTTGGGCCACACCACGATCCGCCCCGTCGCCGGTTTGTTGCCCCACCAGCGCTCGTTGCTGACCAGCACCAAACCGTCCTCGCTGCCGAAGGATTCGATGCGATAGGGCCCCGACGACGGGAACCGCGACAGGTCCAGCCTGCCATCGGCCGGGATGGTCCATCCGGTGTTCCAGAACTCGGCGATCCTGCCGAGGGCATTCGGATCCCCGGTCTGCAACGCCGACACGATGTTCGGCACGTTCGCCACTTGCGCCACGACATGCGCGGGCATCAACTCACCCGCTGTGAACAGGTTGCGCCACGGCAGGTACCGCCGCCCCGGCCGGAACACCACCGTCGCATCCCGCGAGCCGGGCTGGCAGTCGACCCGTTCGATGGCGTCGTAGCCACCGGTGCTCGCGGCGTCGAAAAGCGGGACGGGGCCCCGGTCCCCGGGCTTGGTGAACCGCCCGCTGCGGGCGGCCCAAGCCAGCACCAAGTCGTCGCAGGAGGTCGGCACCCCGTCGGAGTACACGCCGTCGGGATTGAGGCGGTACTGAATGGTCTGCGACTCGCCCGGCACCTCCTTGGCGGTCCCGAAGTCCGTGTCGGCGACCTGCTGGCCGTCCGGCCCGGTGTAGAAGAAGCCGGTGAGTACCCGGGAGAACACCGCGGCGGAACCGGAAAAGGCCCCGAGCGTACTTGCGCCGTTATAGGTGGCGATGGTGGCATCGGTCGCGTAACCGATGGAGGGCACCTGATTCTTACTGGAGCAGCCGACCATCAGCCCGGCGGCCAGCGTCCCCGCAGCGAGCGCTCCGATCAGTCGTACCGCACCGCGTGGCTGTCGCATGAAACCCCTTGTGGTGTCAGTTCCGCCTCTTGTGCCGCTTGCCGCTCGGGCGCGCACCGGGTCGCGGCGCCTGTCCCGCCGCGCGCTGCTCGCGCGGCGCCTGTTCGTATTCCCGCCCCGCTGCCATGCTCGCCCGGCGCTCGGCCGCGACGCCCGCACGGGCGCTCGCCGCACCGGCCCGCTTGGCCAGGACCTTCTTCGTGTGCGCCGCCACCGGCCCCCAGCGTTCCTTGATCGAGACCAGCAGCGGGGTCGCGAAGAAGATCGAGGAGTACGTACCGACGAGCAGACCGACCAACTGCACCAGCGCCAGGTCCTTCAGGGTGCCGACGCCCAGCATCCATACCGCGACCACCATCAGCCCGACGATCGGCAAGATACCGATCAAGGCGGTGTTGATCGAGCGCATGAGCGTCTGGTTCACCGCGAGGTTGGCCTGTTCGCCATAGGTTCGCCGAGTCAGGTGCAGAATACCGCGGGTGTTCTCCTCGACCTTGTCGAACACGACGACCGAGTCGTAGAGCGAGAAACCGAGAATGGTCAGGATGCCGATCACGGTCGCCGGCGTGACCTCGAACCCGACGAGCGAGTACACACCCGCGGTGACGGTGACGTCGAAGAACAGCGCAGCCAACGCCGCGATGGCCATGTGCGGCTCGAAGCGGATCGCGATGTACACCGCGACGAGCACGAGGAATACCGCGAGCGCGATGATCGCCTTGCGCGTGATCTGGCTGCCCCAGGTCTCGCTGACGTCGGAGGTGCTGATCGCGGCCCGGCTCGGATTGCCCGACTTGTCCTTCGGCTGGAACTGGGCGAACAGCGCGCTGTTCAGCGCCTCCACCTGCTTCTGGTTCAGCGCCTCGGACCGGATCAGCATGGTGGCCGATGCGCCGGTGCCGACGGTCTGCACCGAGACCGGGTCGGTGCCGATCGTGCCGCGATAGACGTCCTGCACCGCGCTGGTGGTCGCGTTCCCCGCCGGGAACTGGATGCGCGAACCGCCCTCGAAGTCGATGCCGAAGTTGAAGCCGCGGAAGATGATGCTGCCCAGCGAGACGAGCACGATCACGGCGGTGATGAGGTACCACATCCGGCGCTTGCCGATGACGTCGATCGCGCCGGTGCCGGTGTAGAGGCGATTGAAGAAGCCGTGCTTGGGCGGCTGCGGGTCGCCGACCGCCGCGAACACATCGGTGATCTCGGTGGCGCTCGTCTTGTCGAGCGAGTGGGTGGTGTGGCTGTTGGTCATCGCGTCCTCACGCCTTCCCGAGGGCGGCCTCGGCCGCCTTCCGCTCGCGGGCGACCTGCTGGATCGCGCCGAGGCCGTTCACCGACGGCTTGGACCAGAACGCCGTCCGCGAGGCCAGCAGCACCAGCGGCGAGGTGACCAGGAACACCACGACCACGTCGAGGATCGTGGTGAGGCCGAGAGTGAACGCGAAGCCCTTCACCTGACCGACCGCCAGGATGTACAGCACGGCCGCGGCGATGAAACTGACGGCGTTGCCGGACAGGATGGTCCGGCGGGCGCGCTGCCAGCCGCGTGGAGCGGCGGAACGGAAGCTGCGCCCCTCGCGCATCTCGTCCTTGATGCGTTCGAAGAACACCACGAACGAGTCGGCGGTCATACCGATACCGATGATCAGGCCCGCGATACCGGCGAGGTCGAGCGTGAATCCGATCCAGCGCCCGAGCAACACCATGATGCCGTACACCGCGAATCCGGAGGCCACCAGCGACAGACCCGTGACGAAACCGAGCATCCGGTAGTAGGTGAGGCAGTAGAGCAGCACCACCAGCAAGCCGACCGCACCGGCGAGCAGACCCGCCTTCAGCGACGACAGGCCCAGCGTCGCGGACACCGTCTCGGCCTCGGAAGTCTGGAACGACAGCGGCAGCGAGCCGTACTTCAGCGTGTTCGCCAGTTCCTTCGCCGATGTCGCGGTGAAGTTGCCGGAGATCTGGGTGCGACCACCCTGTTGCGGCCCCTGCTGCACGACGGGTGCGCTGACCACCTTCGAGTCGAGCACGAACGCGACCCGCTTGTAGATGTACTCGCCGGTGAGCGCCGCCCACGCGTCACTGCCACCGGACTTGAAGTCCAGGTAGACCTCGTGCCTGGCCTGCTGCTGATTCAGGCCCGAGCTGGCGTCCTTGATCTCCTGGCCGTCGATGCGGCTCTTGTCCAGCAGGAAGACCTCCGCGCCGTCGGTCGAACAGGTCACCAGCGGAAGGGCCGGGTCGTCGTTGCCCGCGAGCGGATCGGCCTTACCGCAGTCCATGGCGGCCAGCGCGGCCTGCTGCACGGACGGGTCGGTGCTCTGTCGCAGTGCCTTGGCCGCCTGGATCTCCTTGCTCGCCTCTTCGGTGGGCTCCAGGCCGGGATCCGCGGGTGGCTGCGTCGGCTGCTGAGCGGGGAACACGCGCTGCTGGGGAGCGGGCGCGGGCTGGGGCGTCTCCGGCGCAGCGGGCTGCGTCGTCGGCTGCGCGGCGGGCGCGGGCGGGGTGCCCGGCGTGGTCGCACCGCGTCCCGCCGCGGGCACGGCCTGCAGCACGGGACGAATGTAGAGCTTGGCGGTGGTCGCCAGCGCACGCGCCTGCTGTCCGTCGTCGCCGGGCACGGTGATCACGATGTTGTCGCCGTCGATGACGACCTCGGATCCACCGACGCCGAGCCCGTTGACACGGTTCTCGATGATGTCCTGTGCCTTCTTCAGGCTGTCCTGGCTGGGCTTGCTGCCGTCCGGCGTGCGCGCGGACAGCGTGACGCGGGTGCCGCCCTGCAGGTCGATTCCGAGCTTGGCTGTCGGGGACTTGTCACCGGTGAAGAACACCAGCGCATAGATCACGGCCAGCAGCGCGGCATAGACACCGAGCAGCCGCAGCGGGTGCGCCGATCCCTGGGAAGGTGGCACAGTACGTCATCTCCTAGGCGGGAAGTCGAGGATGGAACATGCGGACGTGCCTCAGCTAGGCCGGGTGCGCGGACGGACGGCCGCGGCGACATCCGGCGAGCCGGGGCACAACCGGAACGATCAGTCCTTGGTCAGGCGGGTCGCGGTCTGCTCGGCGGATTCCTCGACGGCCTCGGTGGTGTCCGAGCCGGTGGTCTCCGAGCCGGTCTCCTCGGTGCTCACCTGGTCGTCGGTGCGCACCTCACGGACGGCTTGGCGCAGCCACGTGGTGACCACGTCCTCGGCGATCTCGAGGTCGACCGTGGTGTCGTCGAGTTCGACCACGGTGCCGTACAGACCCGACGTGGTGACGACCTGATCGCCGATCTTCAGGCTGTCCTGCATCGCGGTGACCTTCTCGGCTTCCCGCTTCTGACGGCGGACACCGAGGAACATCGGCACGAGCAGGGCTACCAGTAGCAGCGGAAACAGCAGTTCCATCGTCGAAGTCAGTCCCTAGTGTCGTGGGTGGGATGGACAAGTACCCACACAGTCTGCCAGTTCGCCGCGCGGGTGCCACACCCGCACGCCCGCTGGGCAGCTACAACGGCCCATATCGCACACCTGCGCCGGCGTCAGGCGGTCGTGCCGTAGACGTAATCCGCCAGCGGGAAGCTCACCGCTTCGCGATGCGCGTTGAGCGTGCTGGTCGGCCGTAGCAGGGCGGCCTCGCCGTGCCGGCAGCCCGGCTTGCTCGAAGTGCAGCACCCCGACCACCGGCGACGTGCGCGAAGTTCCCTTCCGATCGGCCCGGCGCACCGAGCCTGACAGAATGTCGCCCGTGACTCCGGAAGACGTGCGCAGCACCCGTTTCGCGACCCCGACACTCGGGTGTCGCGGCTACCGCGCGGACGAGGTGGATGCTTTCCTCGAACTCGTCGCCGCGACACTGGCGGGGCACGGCGTACTCACCGCCGACGATCTGCGCGATGTCGGTTTCGGCGCGCCCCGCCGCGGTCGGCGCGGTTACCGCGCCGACCAGGTCGACGAGTATCTCGATCAGGTGCGCGCCGAGCTGGAGTCCCGGCAGCGTGGCATCCCGCCGGTGCCCGCCGCGAACGGCACCGGCCACGCCATGCTCACCGTCGACGACGTCCAGCGCATGCGATTCAGCCAGGCCCCGGTGGGCAGGCGCGGATACAACGAGGAAGAGGTCGGCGCGTTTCTCGATCTGGTCGCCGCGACCCTCGCGCACGACGGGCCGGGCAGCCTCACCCTCACCGATGTCGAGGCCATCCGTTTCACCGAGGCCCGCCTCGGCACCCGCGGGTATCAGCGCGACGAGGTCGACGCCTTCCGCGACTTGGTCGCCGCCGCCCTGCACGATCGCCGCTGATCCGCCGCCGCGGCTGCGATCACCCGGCTCATTCGAAGAGGTCGAGGGTGGGGTGCGGCTCGCGACCGCGCACTTCGATGGAGCCGAACACCAGGTCGGGCGGCGGGATGAGACCGAGGTGCTCCCAGGCGGCGGCGGTGGCGACCCGGCCGCGAGGTGTGCGCGCGACCATGCCCGCGCGCACCAGGAACGGTTCGCAGACCTCCTCCACCGTCGCGGCCTCCTCCCCGACCGCCACGGCCAAGGTGGACACCCCGACCGGGCCACCGCCGAAACTGCGGACGAGCGCGCCGAGCACCGCGCGGTCGAGCCGGTCGAGGCCGAGTACGTCCACGTCGTAGACCTCGAGCGCGGCCTGGGCGATCGGGCGGGTGATCCGGCCGTCGGCACGAACCTCGGCGTAGTCGCGGACGCGGCGCAGCAAGCGGTTGGCGATCCGGGGCGTGCCGCGCGAGCGGCCCGCGATCTCGGCCGCCGCCTCCTCCTCGATGACGACCCCGAGGATGTGCGCCGACCTTTGCAGGATGCGCAACAGCTCGCCCGGCTCGTAGAAGTCCATGTGCCCGGTGAAGCCGAAACGGTCGCGCAGCGGGCCGGTCAGCGCACCGGATCGAGTAGTGGCCCCGACCAGCGTGAACGGTGCGATATCCAGGGGGATGGAGGTGGCCCCCGGTCCCTTGCCGACGACCACGTCCACCCGGAAGTCCTCCATCGCCAGGTAGAGCATCTCCTCGGCGGGGCGTGCCATCCGGTGGATCTCGTCGATGAACAGCACATCGCCCTCGACCAGATTGCTGAGCATGGCGGCGAGATCCCCGGCCCGCTCCAGCGCGGGACCCGACGTGATCCGCAGGGCGGTCCCGAGTTCCGCCGCGATGATCATCGCCATGCTCGTCTTGCCGAGACCGGGTGGGCCCGACAGCAGGACGTGATCGGGTGTGCCGCCGCGCTGCTTGGCACCGCGCAACACCAGCGCGAGCTGTTCGCGGACCCGTGGCTGGCCGATGAAGTCGTCCAGCGACTTCGGGCGCAGACTGGCCTCGACATCGCCGTCGGACTTCAGATAGTTCGCGCTGACCTGCGATTCGGCGGGTTCGGCTGGATGATCCATGACGCCTTACCGGTTCTTGCCGAGCAGACCGAGCGCGGCCCGGAGGGCGGCGGAGGTGTCGACGGTGGGCTGTTGCTCCAGCACCGCATCGATCGCCTGTTCGGCTTGTCTGGCGGCGAAACCGAGGCCGACGAGCGCCTCGGTGACCTGCTCGCGCACGGACGTCACCACCGCGGCGGGCGCGGATCCGGGCGGACCGGAGGGCGCGGGCACGAGATTCACCTTGTCGCGCAGTTCCACCACCATGCGCTCGGCGCCGCGCTTGCCGATGCCAGGGACCCGGGTGAGCGCCGCCACGTTGCTCTCGGCCAGCGCTTTGCGCAGCGCCTCGGGCTCGAGCACGGCCAGCACCGCCATGGCCAGACGGGGTCCGACGCCCGACACGGTCAGCAACAGGCCGAACAGGTCGCGGGCCTCGGTGTCGGCGAAACCGTAGAGCGTCATCGAGTCCTCGCGGACGATCATCGCGGTGTAGAGCCGGGTTTCCGCGCCTCGGGTGAGCCCGGCCAGAGTGGACGGAGTTGCGTTGAGCCGGTAGCCGACGCCGGCCGCCTCGATCACCGCGTGGTCCAAGGCGATTTCCAGCACTTCACCGCGTACCGACGCGATCACCCGTGCACCGCCTTCCGTTGTTCGGCCAGCCGTTCCCTGTATCGGCGCCGCGCCGCGGCCGCCTTGGCCTCCGCCGCCGCCATCCGCTCCAGCAGCGGCGCCCGCCAACAATGGCAGATCGCCAGCGCCAGCGCATCCGCCGCGTCCGCGGGCTTCGGCGCGGACGGCAGGCCCAGAATACGGGTGACCATGGCGGTCACCTGCTTCTTGTCCGCGCTGCCGTTGCCGGTGACCGCGGCCTTCACCTCGCTGGGTGTGTGGAACGCGACCGGGATTCCCCGCCGCGCCGCGGCCAGCGCGATCACGCCACCCGCCTGCGCGGTGCCCATCGCGGTACGGACATTGTGCTGGGCGAAGACGCGTTCGATGGCGACGGCCCCCGGCTGGTGGGTGTCCATCCAGCGTTCGGCGGCGTCGGCGACCGCGAGCAGTCGCTGCGCCAGATCCATATCGCCGGGAGTGCGCACCACGTCGACGTCCACCGCGGTCACTTTCCGTCCCGATCCGCCCTCGACGACGCTGAGGCCGCATCGGGTGAGGCCGGGGTCGACGCCCATCACCCGCACGACATTCCTCTCGCAGACACGAACAATTGTTCGAGAGTCTAGCGGAGGCTTCGGCTTTCGCCGCCCAGCGACACAGCCCAGGCTGTTCACGGACAACCGCCGCTTCCCACGCGGCGCCCGCTAATCCCAGCAGCTCCGTACGGCTCGCGCGGGCCGCCCACCGGCGAGATCCCGAGGTTTCAGCTCCGGGAGACCTGCCGCGCGAACGCGCCGTGAGCCCGCTCGTCGAACAGGACGAATCGCGCCTCCGATACGGCCGTCTCGGTCGCGCGAACCGTGTCGACGGCGATCCGCGCCCCGTCGTCCATCGGCCAGCCGAAGATTCCGGTCGAGATCGCCGGGAACGCGATCGATCGCGCCCCCAATTCGTCCGCCACACGCAAGGATTCGCGGTAACAGGAGGCCAGCAGGGCCGAGCGGTCCTCGACGTCCGACCACACCGGCCCGACGGTGTGGATCACCCACCGCGCGGGAAGCCGGCCCGCCGTGGTGGCCACGGCCGCTCCGGTGGGAAGACCCCTGCCGTAACGGGATGCCCGTAATCGGCGGCATTCCGCCAGGATTTCCGGGCCGCCGCGCCGGTGGATCGCCCCGTCGACTCCCCCGCCGCCGAGCAGCGACGAGTTGGCGGCGTTGACCACCGCGTCGACCTGCTGTTCGGTGATGTCGCCGCGCACCAGCACCAGTTCGACCATGTTCGCATTCTGCCTCCCGCACCGCGGACGGCACGAGGACACCGAGGACCGGTCACCCAGGAGCGCCACAGCCGGTTCACAGCGGGTCTCGAGGAACGGCCTGCACAATGCCGGTCGTGCCGATTCTCGCCGCTCCCCCGTTTCCGGCGCCACCACCGGTTCCTCCGGCGAGTCCGGCGCCGAACCAGCAGCACACCTTCCACCACGGGATCTCATTGCTGCACGGCTGGTTGCCGCCGGCCGTCGCACTCCTCGCCGCGGTGGTCGTGCTGGTCGCCGTCGCTCGCAGCGGCCGACGGTGGTGGCTGATCCAGCTGCCGGTCTGCGTCGCGGTCGGCGTCGCGGGAGCGCTGGCGTCGGCGTGGTATGTGGCCGACGAAGGGTTGGCCTCCGACCCGGCGCCCATTCGGCTGTGGGCGTGGGTCGGCGCAGCCGCCGCGACCGTGGCCATCGCCGTCGTCGGCTGGCCGGGCGCACGCTGGTGGCGGCGCGGGATCGCGGTACTCGCCATCCCGCTGACACTGGTGAGCACCGGGATCGTGCTGAACCAGTGGGTCGGCTACTACCCCACCGTGCAAGCCGCATGGAGCGCGGTCACCGCGGGCCCGCTCCCGCACCAGACCGACCTTTCGGCGCTGCCCGCCCTCCGGAACACCACCGTCACCGACGGCACACTGGTGCCGGTGCGGATTCCCGACGCGGGCAGCGGTTTCCCGCACCGCACCGAATACGTCTACCTGCCGCCCGCATGGTTCGCCGGGCCGACCCCGCCCGCCCTGCCGGTGGTGATGATGATCGGCGGTGAGTTCAACACGCCCGCGGACTGGATCCGCAGCGGCCAGATCATGCCCGCCCTGGACAGCTTCACCAAAGCCAACGGCGGCCGCGCCCCGATCCTCGTCTTCGTCGACGCCAGCGGCAGCTTCAACAACGACACCGAATGCGTCGACGGACCCCGCGGCGACGCCGCCGGCCATCTGACCGAAGACGTGCCCGCCTACCTCGAATCGCGGTTCGGCGCCTCGGCCGATCCGGCGAACTGGGCGGTGGTGGGCTGGTCCATGGGCGGCACCTGTGCGGTGGACCTCGCGGTCATGCACCCGGAACTGGTCCACACCTTCCTCGACATCGCCGGTGATATCGGGCCGTCGTCCGGCACCAAAGAGCAGACCATCGCCAGGCTCTTCGGCGGTGACGCCGCCGCCTGGGCCGCCTTCGACCCGCTGACCGTCATGGCCGCGCACGGTCCCTACAGCGGCGTCGCAGGCCTGTTCGACGACCTCGTCCCCACGCAGCGCTACAGCGGTGGGGCCGCGCGCGCACCCGCTCCCGACGACGACCGCGCGGGCCTCGGCGGCCATGACGGGGTGCCCGATTCCGGTGAGGTCGGCGCCGCCGACAAGCTCTGCGCCGCAGGACGCGCGGTCGACATCGACTGCACCGTCTTCACCACCCGAGGCGGCCACACCTGGCAGTTCGCGTCGGCGGCGTTCACCTCGTCCTTACCGTGGATCACCGGCCGCGTGGGTCTGCCCGTTCCGGCCACCACCTGAACCATCCCGCAGCGGCGCCCACGTTCTGGTCGCCGCGACCGCCGCGCACGCTCGAAGCATGCGCCGATCGCGTCGGTCAGGTGCCGACGCGACGAGGTGCCCGCCGACCGCCGCGGAAGCGCACACGCTGGGCGACACCGGGCGAACCGTGGGCAAATTGGTACTCACCGTGCCATGAAATGTGCCACGATCAGGACGTTCGCGCTTCTACCATCCGAGGATGAGCAAAGGCGCAAAAGCAGTCCTCGAAGGCGGGCCGCACGATCTGCCCGCGCGCATCGTCCCGATCACCCCGCCCGGCGTGGAATTGAAGGTCCCGTTCCGCGGCGGGTACGAGCACTTCAAAGTCACCCAGCGGGAACAGGACACGCCCGAAGGGCGACTACGCGTGTACGAGTGGTGCGATCGCACCAAGATCGCGGAGTGATTCCGGCTCCCTCATCCTGGTGGCATCGACGCGCCGACCGGCCGGGCGATTCCACCGTTCGAGCCGTACCGTCGTGGACGAGGTGGCGGGCGCGATCGCCGATCCGGTGCGCAGGCAGATCATGGAACTGATCGTCGGATCCCGGCGCACCGCCGGGGACATCGCCGCGCATTTCGCGATCAGCTGCCCCGCGGTCAGCCGGCATCTGCGGGTGCTGCGGGAGAGCGGGCTGGTACGCGCCGAACTCGTCGGGCAAGCAGCGCTACCACGCGCTCGACACCGGGTCACGGTCGCGCTCACCGAGTGGCTCGCCCGCTCCCGGTAACCGACCGCCTGGACGCGCCATCTCGACGCGCTCGAGACCGAGGTCTACCGAACCAGACGCGAGCGCCGTTCCGATGACCACGACACCTTCCGGGAGCACACGGCCATGAGGGACCCGCAGCGGCAGCGCAGCATCGGGGCGGCCCGTGCGCAGACCGGCCGCCCCGATTTCGGGCACTACTATCCCGCCATACGGGAGTACTGCGCGCGGTCGATCGCTCAGTCCTCGAGCTGAGCGAGCACGTCGTCCGAGATGTCGACGTTGGTGTAGACGTTCTGCACGTCGTCGCTGTCCTCGAGGGCGTCCACGAGCTTGATCACCTTGCGGGCGCCGTCGACGTCCACCGCAACCGACACCGACGGCTGGAAACCGGACTCGGCGGAGTCGTAGTCGATACCGGCGCTCTGCAGCGCGGAGCGGACCGCGATCAGATCGCCCGGGTCGCTGATGATCTCGAACGACTCACCGAGATCGTTGACCTCCTCCGCGCCGGCGTCCAGTACGGCCAGCAGCACGTCGTCCTCGGACAGGCTGTTCTTGTCCAGTGTGACGATGCCCTTGCGATGGAACAGGTAGGCGACCGAGCCCGGGTCGGCCATGTTTCCGCCGTTGCGCGTCATCGCGACCCGGACCTCACCCGCGGCCCGGTTGCGGTTGTCGGTGAGGCACTCGATCAGCACGGCGACGCCGTTGGGGCCGTAACCCTCGTACATGATCGTCTGCCAGTCGGCGCCGCCGGCTTCCTCGCCGCCGCCACGCTTGCGGGCGCGCTCGATGTTGTCGTTGGGGACCGACGACTTCTTCGCCTTCTGGATGGCGTCGTACAGCGTCGGGTTGCCATCCGGGTCACCGCCACCGGTCCGGGCCGCCACCTCGATGTTCTTGATCAACTTCGCGAACAGCTTGCCGCGCTTCGCGTCGATCGCAGCCTTTTTGTGCTTGGTGGTGGCCCATTTGGAGTGGCCGCTCATTCCCTACTTCCTTCAGGTCGGTGGCACGTTCGGTCTGTGTACAGTACCGGCACGGCCGGGCGGACAACTTCTCCAGCCTACTCGGGCCGCCACCACGGCCGTGCGGAGCGGCCCCGATCACACGGTGGCCGAGCGGACCATCGCCACGAACATGCGGTGCACCCGCAGATCGCCGGTGACCTCGGGATGAAACGACGTCGCCAGGACGTTGCCCTGCCGCACCGCGACGATCCGGCCGGCGGCGGGACCAGCCGGCACCCTGGCCAGTACCTCGACGCCCTCCCCTGCCCGCTCCACCCACGGCGCGCGGATGAACACCGCTCGCACCGGGCCGTCGGTCAGGCCGGAGAACGGCAGGTCGGTTTCGAACGAGTCGACCTGCCGACCGAACGCGTTACGCCGCACCGTCATATCGATGCCGGACAGATGCTCGGCGTCCGGGCGGGTGTCGAGCACTTCCGAGGCGAGCAGGATCATGCCCGCGCAGGAACCGAACGCGGGCATGCCGTCGCGCAACCGCGTGCGCAGTGGCTCCAACAGTTCGAAGGCCTGCAGCAGCTTGCTGATCGCGGTCGACTCGCCGCCGGGCAGCACGAGCGCGTCCACGGCCGCGAGCTCCGTCGCACGCCGGACCAGCACGGGCTCGGCGCCGCAGTGCGCGAGCGCGGCGACGTGCTCCCGGACGTCGCCTTGCAACGCGAGCACGCCGATCGTGGGACGGGACTGCGCCCGTCCGGTGTCGGCGGCAGGTGCGGTGACCGAGGTAGCGTTCACGCCGGAAAGCTTACGAGCCCTACCAATGTGGGCCCGCTCACGGTCGGCCGCCGCAGGCGCATCGCGATGGCCGCCGGTTCAGTCTTCCCGCAGCGTGCGGATGAGGCCTTCCTGCACAACGGCCGCGACCAGTGTGCCTTCTCGGGTGAAGATCTTGCCGCCGGTCAGTCCACGGCCGAAACCGGCGGACGGCGAGGACTGATCGTAGAGCAGCCATTCGTCGGCGCGGAAGGGGCGCAGGAACCACATCGCGTGGTCGAGCGAGGCGTTCTGGGTCGGCTCGTCGGGATGGATGACCTTCGAGGAACCCAGCAGCGTCATATCGCTCATGTAGGCGAGGGTGCACACGTGCACCAGCGGATCGTCGGGCAGCACGTGCCGGTAGCGGAACCACACTTGCTGCTGGGAGACCACGCCGTCGCGGCGCGACACGTTCTCCGGCGGGACCATGCGGATGTCCCAGTGTTCCCACTCCCGCATCACCCACAGTCGTTCGGGCGTCATCGTGGTGCTGGCGTCGGGCAGATCCTCCGGCATCGGGACACCGGGCATGACGTCCTGATGCTCGGGCCCCTCGTCGCCGATGTGGAACGACGCCGACATGGTGAAGATCGCGGCGCCGTCCTGGATGCCGGTCACTCGCCGGGTGGCGAACGACCGCCCGTCGCGGATGCGCTCGACCTGGTAGACCGTCGGCTCCTGTGGATTGCCCGGCCGCAGGAAGTAGCCGTGCAGCGAGTGCACCTGGAACCGCGGTTCCACCGTCCGGACCGCGGACACGAGCGCCTGGCCGGCAACCTGGCCGCCGAATGTGCGCGGAAGCTGACTCTTGGTGGACGCGCCACGGAAGATGTCCCGCTCCAGCCGCTCTATCTCCAGCGCCTCTTCGATTGTCGCCATGCGCTGAGATTATCCCGGCCGCTGCCTGCGTCGCCGCTCGGCCGCCGGTGATCGTGCGGCACTGCCCACGCCGCACCGGCGGTCGCGCTTTTGCTGAGATGGACGGGTGCCGCGCTTCCTGCCCATCACCCCCGACGCCCTCGTCGCGCAGGTGATCCAGCCCGTGTTCACCGCTACTTCGCACACAGTGATCGCCGTCGACGGCGCGGACGCCGCCCAGCCGGTGGCGTTCGCCGACCGGATCGCGCAGGCGCTGCGCGATGCGGGCCGGTCGGCCTGCGTGGTCTCCCTGCACGACTACGTGCGCCCCGCCTCGTTGCGCATGGAGTTCGGCCGCACCGACGAGATGTCCTATCGCACCGCCTGGTTCGACTACGCCGCGCTGCGCCGGGAAGTGGTGGACGCGGTGCGCGAGCACGGCCGGTGGCTGCCCGCGTTGTGGGACGAAGCCGCCGACCGCTCCGCGCGCGCCGCGATCCGCACGGCGCCGCCCGCGACTACCGTCGTCATCGCGGGCCCGATGCTCGCGGGCCGCGGGCTCGACGCCGACCTCAGCCTCCGGCTGGATCTGTCCGAGGCCGCGCTCCGCCGCCGCACCCCGCCCGACGCGCAGTGGACCATCCCCGCCCTGCTGCGGCACGACGACGAGAACCCCGGCACGCCAACGTTCTTCGTGCGCTGGGACCACCCTGATCGTCCGGCACTTCGAGTCGACGCGGACCGGGACGACTGAGTTCCCGGTTCTGCCCATTTCGCACCGATGGTTACGGGGCTCGAGAATGTGGGGCAGCTCCGGCCATCAGGCGGCGCAGGCCGGGGATTGCTGGTTCAGATTGGCCAGCGCCTGGCAGGCCCAGGCCTTCTGCACCTTCCACTTGCCGTCTTCGAGGACGAACGGAACGTCGACCTGGTTCTCCTGCCCGTTGATGGTGAACTTGGCCTGGGCGGTGACGGTGTCACCGAAGGTGGTCACTCCCGTGACCACCGCTGTGGCGTTGGCCTGGTGGAAGGCCTCGGCCAAGCGGTTGGGCAGGCTCGGATCGGCCTGGATGCCCTGCACGAGGTCGGCCTTCTCCTCGTTCGGAACCGAGGGATCGAGCGCACGCTGCAACGTGGCGTTGAGCTCGTCGACGGTGGGCGGGGCAGGTACGTTCGCGGTCGCCGAGGCGGCAGCGGTGGTGGTGTGGGTGGTGTGCGAATCGCTCTTGTCGTCGCTGCCGCAGGCGGCCAGGCTCAGGGCGGCCACGACGGCCAAGCCTGCTGCTGCGATGCGTCCGGTGTCGAGAAGCTTCAACTGTTCGTCCTTTGCGCTCGGATCGGTCCGACGGTGATAGGGCGCGATATGGCCTGGGTGGCCATCGAATGGCGAAGCTACTGAGCGTGATTGTGAGAACCATGAGGCGACCTTCTGGCCGCCATAAGAACTGAACCTAGCATCGGAAGCGATCCCAGCGGGCTCATTCCGGCGACAGTTCGGCCGCCGGCGCCGTCGGCAGCGCGCGACGGCCGGATCGCGCCGGTGGCCGAGCGCCGGCGTCGAGATGAACTATCGCTCCGTGGGCCCGGCGGACGTGCAGTTCCTCCGCCGGTACCACGAAGTACCGCAGCCGCCCGGTTCCGGGCGGCAGACGCTACCGGCCGGGAGTCACCAGCCGCGCTCGGCCAGGCGGTGCGGCTGGGCGATCTCTTCGACGTTGATGCCGACCATGGCCTCGCCGAGCCCGCGCGACACCTTGGCCAGCACGTCCGGGTCGTCGTAGAAGGTGGTGGCCTTGACGATCGCGGCGGCGCGCTGCGCCGGGTTGCCGGACTTGAAGATGCCCGAGCCCACGAACACGCCCTCGGCGCCGAGCTGCATCATCATCGCGGCGTCGGCGGGCGTGGCGATGCCGCCCGCGGTGAACAGCACGACGGGCAGCTTGCCCGTCTCGGCGATCTCCCGGACCAGCTCGTAGGGCGCCTGCAGCTCCTTGGCCGCCACGAACAATTCGTCCTCGGGCAGCGACGACAGTCGGCGGATCTCCTGGCGGATCTTGCGCATGTGCGTGGTCGCGTTGGACACGTCACCGGTGCCCGCCTCGCCCTTGGAGCGAATCATGGCCGCGCCCTCGGTGATTCGGCGCAGCGCCTCACCGAGGTTGGTCGCGCCGCAGACGAACGGCACGGTGAAGTTCCACTTGTCGATGTGATTGGCGTAATCGGCGGGGGTGAGCACCTCGGACTCATCGATGTAGTCGACACCGAGGCTCTGCAGGATCTGCGCCTCGACGAAGTGGCCGATGCGAGCCTTCGCCATGACGGGGATGGAGACCGCGTTGATGATGCCGTCGATCATGTCCGGGTCGCTCATCCGGGAGACGCCGCCCTGAGCGCGGATGTCGGCGGGGACGCGCTCCAGCGCCATCACCGCGACCGCACCGGCGTCCTCGGCGATCTTGGCCTGCTCCGGCGTGACGACATCCATGATCACCCCGCCCTTGAGCATCTCGGCCATGCCGCGCTTCACGCGGGCGGTACCGACGGTCTGGGTGGTCTCGGGGATGGTCACGGCAAACTCCTCCAGGCGTGTGCGCCAATCGATCACTCGCATTCGAACGCCACGATTCTAGGTGGCCACAAAAGGCCACTTGATAGCCAGTTGGAGTGCACTGGCCTGCCCGATCTACGCCGGGCGCCCGATCACAGCGGGCCGACCACCAGCAACTGCGCCCAGTACTGCGCGGCCGCGGGACCGAGCAGCGGCAACAGGAAATCGAACAGCAGGTACGACATGAACCAACTACCTCCACAACCCGAACAGGAACAACTCCGCCGTCAGCGGGACCACGACACCGAAGCACATGCGTCCCCCACCTCAGTACCCTCCGGCGCCCTGGATCATCGCGACGCTATCACGATCGTGAAACACATCACACATGCCGCGGCTGCTCAGCGGATGGAGCGAACCTCCGGATCGCCGGTACCCGACGCGGCCTCGGCCGCTTCGGCCAGCAGCTCGTCCAGGTGATACGGGTAGACGGTTTCGCCGGAGCGGTCCAGCGCGACGATATCGGCAGCGGTGCACCATCTGTGCCCGGTGATGGAGCGACGTTCGATCACGGTCGAGTTCGCCGGTTGCGGTTCGAAACCACGGACCCGCAGGGCGAAGAACAACTCCTCCGACCGGATCAACTCGCCGTTGAACGGGAATACCGCCACCCGCCGCCAGATCGGACCGCGCAGGGATGCGGGGTCCCCGCGATATCCCGTCTCCTCGTACAGTTGCCGCACCGCCGCCGAGCGCAGGCTCTCCCCCGGCTCCACGCCGCCGCCGACGGTGAACCAGAACGACACCTCGGGCGTCTTCGGATCGTTGCCGCGCATCAGCAAGGTCCGGTCGTTCTCGTCGAACAACACGACCCGCGCCGTGGTGCGGATGGTGTCCACCGCGAGGCCGGTGGACGCGGCGGGGGTAGCGCGCTCGGTGATCTCGAAATAGGACGGCAGCGGGGCGGTGCCCCCGAGGTGCAGGATGCGGACCGGGCGGCGCGTGCGCAGTGCCAGCGTGTCGCGCACGGCGTCGTTGTGGAAGCGGCGGGCGATCAGCACCCGGGCCTCGGCATCGGCCAGCTCGGCGACGAGTTGCGGGCGCAGCGTGCCGATATCGACCGCCGACAGCGCGCTGGACAGCCGGTTCTCCACGGTCTCCCGCTCGGCGCGACCGGCTCGCTCGGCCCGGTCCGCCAGCGCCGCCAGTTGTCTGGCCTGCTCCGACACGGCCGGATCGGACACCGGACCAGCGATCGCCATGGCCACCGACCTGGCCACCACCGCCCGCCGGGCCAGCGCGGCGTCGAGCGCCTGCCAGGACTGGTCGGAGCGCACGTGCAGCCGGTCGAGCCGGTTGGCGGTGGAGTACGCCCACAAACCGATCGCGACGACGACCGCGGCGATCAGCGCGAGGACGAGGACGGTCGTCGCGGAGAAGGTGATCATCCGGCGGCCCGCACTCGCACGTCGCCGACGGTCACCGTCTCGTAGACACGCAGGATCTGTTCGGCCACCACCGGCCAGTCGTACTCGCCGACGACCTGGGTGGCTGTGTGCACGAGAGCCTCTCTGCGCATATCGTCGGTGAGCAGGCTGTGCAGCGCGCCGGCCAGTGCCGCGGAGTCGCCGACCGGGACCAGCATGCCCGCCGAACCGTCCCGCAGCACTCGGCGGAAGGCGTCCAGTTCACTGGCCACGACCGCGGTGCCCGCCGCCATCGCCTCGATCAGGATGATCCCGAAGCTCTCGCCGCCCAGGTTGGGCGCGACATACACGTCGGCGCTGCGCATCGCTGAGGCCTTCTCCTCGTCGGATACCTGGCCGAGGAAGCGCAGGTGACCGGACAGCCGGCCGGCTTCGCGGCGCAACCGGTCCTCCTCGCCGCGGCCGACGATCAGGATCTCGACGTCGGGATGCTTGCCCACCAGCTCGGGCAGCGCGCCGAGCAGGACGTCCATGCCCTTGCGCGGTTCGTCGTAGCGCCCCAGGAACAGCACCGTCCCGCCGGGCCGCGGGTAGCCCGGCAGCATCGGCGCGCGGGCGAACGCCGGGACGTCGACGCCGTTGGGGATCTCCACCGCGTCCGAGCCGAGCGCCTCGACCTGCCAGCGGCGCGCGAGTTCGGAGACCGCGATACGACCGGAGATCTTTTCGTGATACGGCCGCAGCACACCCTGAAAGGTGCTCAGTACCAACGATTTCGTCGTCGACGTGTGGAAGGTCGCCACGATCGGGCCCTCGGCGATCTTGAGCGCGAGCATCGACAGGCTCGGCGCGTTCGGCTCGTGGAGGTGCAAGACGTCGAAGTCGTTGCCTTCGATCCAGCGGCGGATCCTGGTGTAGGCCATGGGCCCGAACGACAGTCGCGCCACCGACCCGTTGTAGGGGATGGCCACGGCGCGCCCCGCCGACACCACGAATTCCGGCAGCGGGGTGCCCTCGGACGCGGGCGCCAGGACGCTCACCTTGTGCCCGCGTTCGATGAACACCCGCGCCAGTTCGACCACATGCGCCTGCACCCCGCCGGGGACGTCGAACGAATAGGGGCAGACCATGCCGATCTTCATGGCGATACGTCTCCCTGTTCGGCCTTGATGCTCGCCTGCGCCGCCTCGATCCTGGCACGCCGCTGGGGCGAGAGATCGCTCTCCCACAATGGTTGCAGCATGTGCCAATCCGCGGGGTGCTCGGCGATATTCGCCGCGAAGCGGTCCGCCAATGCTTGCGTGGTCGCGGCCACGCCACCGGAAACGTCCAGCGGCGCCTCGGTTTTCAGTCCCCAGTTCTCGCGGCTGGCGGAATCGACCTCGAACCACGCGTGCACCGGCAGCAACGCTGCACCGGTCTCGATCGCCAGTTTCGCCGCGCCCGCGGGCATCCAGGTGCGCTCGCCGAAGAACCGCACGGGCACCCCCTTGCCGGTGAGGTCGCGTTCGCCCATGAGACACACGATCTTGTTCTGCCGCAGGCGCGCCGCCAGCCGACCGAACGGCGGCTGCTCACCGCCGGTCAGCGGGAACACCTCGAAGCCAAGGCTCTCCCGGTAGGCGACGAACCGCTCGAACAGCGATTCCGGCTTCAGCCGCTCGGCCACGGTGGTGAGGCCGCCGTAGTGCTGCACCAGCCAGACGCCCGCCATGTCCCAGTTGCCGGAGTGCGGCAGCACGAGGATCACGCCTCGGCCCTGCGCGAGCGCGGCATCCAGATGCTCCAGGCCGTCGACGTAATAGTCGATCGCGGCATGGTCCATCGCGGGCAGCCGGAACGCCTCTCGCCAGTACCGCGCGTACGAGCGCATGCCGGCGCTGATCAGTTCGTCGGGCACGTCGGCGGGAAGCGCACCCAGCACGCGCGCCAGATTGCGCCGCAACTGGTTCGGCGGACCGCCCGCGTGGAACTGCCGATTGGCGCGGCGGGCGATCCGATCGGCGCCCCATGCGAACCACCGCCGTGCCGTCGGCTCCGGCAACGCACGCACCAGCCGCCAGCCCGCCGCGTATCCCACGACGCCCAGCCGGTCCCCGATCGTCATCCGCGCCCCCGCGCCATCGCTGCGCGATTCGTCGTCACGGATACCCGGACGCCACCGTCGATCGGTTCGCGCCCGGCATCGAGTGAGGTCACGACGGAAGTCCCGAGGTGTCGGCGGTTCCCCCACCGGGACGCTGCGACTGCCCGGCCGGGATCACGGTGCGTGCCCCCGGCGAGTTGCGCACGGCCAGTACGCGCTGCACGACGGTGACGATGCTGAGCACGGCGAGGATCCACATGGCCACATGCACGGCGTAGGTGAGCCACTCGATCCCCCAGTAGCCGCCGATTCCGGTGAAGCCGGCACCCACCAGGACGATGATCAGCCGGTCCGGCCGCTCGATGATGCCGCCGTCCGCGGACAGGCCACTGGCCTCGGCGCGGGCCTTCGCATAGGAGATCACCTGCGAGGTCACCAGGACGATGAGCGTCGCGGCGAACAACGGCTTGTGCTGCTCGTGGAAGACCGCCCACCAGGCCAGTCCGCCGAAGATCGCGCCGTCGGCCAGCCGGTCACAGGTGGCATCCAGCACCGCGCCGTATTTCGTGCCGCCACCGCGCGCCCGGGCCATCGCCCCGTCGAGCATGTCGAACATGACGAACAACCAGATCACCATGGTTCCCCAGAACAGGTGTCCGGTCGGGAAGAGCGTGACCGCGGCGGCGATGGAGGCGGTGGTGCCGATCAGCGTCATGGTGTCCGGTGTCAGTCCGGTGCCGACCAGCGCCCGGCCCAGCGGAGCCGTCGCTTTGGCGAACGTCTCGCGGCCGAGGAAACTCAGCACGGCCGATCCGCCCGGTCGCTCATCTACGCCTCCCTCCAGGCCGCAGACAGCAGCGCCCTGGTCTCCCGCAGCAGTTGCGGCATCACCTTCGCTCCGCCGATGACCGTGATGAAGTTCGCGTCGCCACCCCAGCGCGGGACGATGTGCTGGTGCAGGTGATCGGCCAGCGACCCACCGGCCACGCCGCCGAGGTTCAGCCCCACGTTGAAGCCGTGCGGCCGGGACACCTTCTTCATCACCCGGATGGCCTGCTGGGTGAAAGCCATCAGCTCGGCGCTCTCCGCGTCGGTGAGATCCTCCAGGTTGGCCACCTTGCGGTACGGCACCACCATCATGTGTCCCGGGTTGTACGGGTACAGATTGAGCACGGCGTACACCAGCTCGCCCCGGGCGACGACCAGACCGTCTTCGTCGGACATCTTCGGGATGTCGGTGAAGGGGTGGCCGGTCGAATCCTTGGGACCGGTGGCGGCCTCCGCGATGTAGGACATGCGATACGGCGTCCACAGGCGCTGCAGCCGGTCGGGTTCCCCGGCGCCGGTGTCCACGATGCTGCCCGGCTCGGCCGAGGCCGCGGTCCGGTCCAGATCCGCGATCCTCTCCGGCACCGTCCGCTCGGTCATGCCCCACCCTTGTTCGCTGATCGGATCTCGAAACCCTCGGCCGTCGGCGACGCGTTCTCCCGGCGCGCGATCCACTCGACGATGGTGGCCACCGCGTCGTCGACCGGCACGCTGTTGACCTGCGTGCCGTCGCGGAAGCGGAAGCTCACGGCGTTCGCGTTCACGTCGCGCTCACCAGCGAGCACCATGAACGGCACCTTCTGAGCGGTGTTGTTGAAGATCTTCTTCTGCATCCGGTCGTCGCTGCGATCGACCTGCGCGCGGACACCCTCGTGCCGCAGCCGCTCGATCACCTGGTCCAAATGCGGAGCGAAGGTGTCCGCGACCGGGATACCGACGACCTGCACCGGCGACAACCAGGCCGGGAACGCGCCCGCGTAGTGCTCGGTGAGCACACCGAAGAAGCGCTCGATCGAGCCGAACAGGGCGCGGTGGATCATCACCGGCCGCTTCTTGGTCCCGTCGGAGGCGGTGTACTCCAGTTCGAACAGTTCCGGCTCGAAGAAGTCGAGCTGAATGGTCGACATCTGCCAGTTGCGGCCCAACGCGTCCTTGGCCTGCACCGAAATCTTGGGGCCGTAGAAGGCGGCCCCGCCCGGATCCGGGACCAGCTGCAATCCGGATGCCTCCGCCACCCGAGCCAGGGTCGCGGTGGCCTCCTCCCAGACCTCGTCGGAGCCGACGTACTTCTTCGGGTCCTTGGTGGACAGCTCGAGGTAGAAGTCGTCCAGGCCGTAGTCCTTCAGCAGGTCGAGCACGAACCGCAGGATGCTGGTGAGCTCCTCGTTCACCTGCTCCTGGGTGCAGTAGATGTGCGAATCGTCCTGCGTCATACCGCGCACCCGGGTCAGGCCGTGCACCACACCGGACTTCTCGTAGCGGTAGACCGAGCCGAATTCGAACAGCCGCAGCGGCAACTCCCGGTACGACCGGCCGCGGGACCGGAAGATCAGGTTGTGCATCGGGCAGTTCATCGGCTTGACGTAGTAGTCCTGGCCGGGCTTGCGGACGGTCCCGTCCTCGTTGTACTCCGCGTCCAGGTGCATGGGCGGGAACATGCCGTCGGCGTACCAGTCGAGGTGCTTGGAGACCTCGAACAGGTGTCCCTTGGTGATGTGCGGGGTGTTGACGAATTCGTAGCCCGCGTCCACGTGCCGCTGCCGCGAGTAGTCCTCGAGTTCCTTGCGGATGATGCCACCCTTGGGGTGGAACACCGGAAGACCGGAACCGAGCTCGTCGGGGAAGCTGAACAGGTCCAGCTCGAGGCCGAGCTTGCGGTGGTCGCGGCGCTCCGCCTCGGCGAGCAGGTGCAGGTGTTCGTCGAGCGCCTCCTGGGACTCCCAGGCGGTGCCGTAGATGCGCTGCAGGTCCTCACGGCTCTGGTCACCGCGCCAGTAGGCGGCCGAGCTGCGGGTCAGTGTGAAGGCCGGGATGAACTTGGTGGTCGGGATGTGCGGGCCGCGGCACAGGTCGCCCCAGATCTTCTCGCCGGTGCGCGGATCCAGGTTGTCGTAGATGGTCAGCTCTTTGCCGCCGACTTCCATGACCTCCGGGTCGTCGATGCCGGACTTGTCGCTGATCAGCTCCAGTTTGAACGGCTCACCGGCCAGCTCGACCCTGGCCTCGTCGACCTCGACCACCCGGCGGGAGAACCGCTGCGCACCCTTGACGATCTTCTTCATCCGGGATTCCAGCTTGGCCAAGTCCTCCGGGGTGAACGGCCGCTGGACGCGAAAGTCGTAGTAGAAGCCGTCCTTGATGAAGGGGCCGATGCCCAGCTTGGCGTCGGGGAATTCCTGCTGCACCGCCTGGGCGAGCACGTGCGCGGCGGAGTGCCGGATGACGTTGCGGCCGTCGGGGGTGTTCGCCGCGACCGGCTCCACGTCGACGTCCTCGTCCGGGGTCCAGGACAGGTCCTTGAGCTCGCCGTCCGCCCGGACGACTACGACGGTGTCCGGCCCCTTGGTGGGCAGGCCCGCCTCGCGCACCGCGGCGCCCGCCGTCGTCCCGGCCGGCACCCGGACGAGGGCGACTGGGCTGATGGCGGCTGAGGTGGTCACGGCTGCGCTCTCCTTGGCGTTTCTCGGGTGCGGGCTGGGTACCGCTGGATGGTGGCCGATCGCATGTTCGTCCGGCGCGACCATGCTACTGTCCCGCCGCTTCGGCCCGCCTCTCCGGGTTTTGGGCTGTCACGGTCGGGTGGCGCGAGATCTATGTTCGAGTCTCGCTTCGGGTCACGCTCACGTTCCCGGCGTACCCGTCGAGTTGTCGCGCCGCATATGGTCAGCCCTCGGTGGCAAGGTCCGTGAGGAGTGCGATGCGTTCGGCGGCGGGGCGTTTCGGACAGCTGGTGCACATGTCGCAGCCGGGCACCTCGAACACCAGGCAGCAGGAGATGCGCCGCACGAAGGTGCGTCCGCCGATGTCGACGAAACGCGGAACCGGAAGTTTGCCGCCGATCTCGGCGGCCAGCCGCGCGCCCGCATCCGGCGACCCGGCGTCCAGCGCGCGGTTGCCGATCGCATCGGCCACGATCGCCCACAACGCGGGGACGCCCGCGCTCGAAACCCGGGCGACCGCCGGGATGACGCTCACCAGCGTCTCGTGCAGCGCCGCCGCGCTACCGGAGGCCCCTACGCCGCCGGCCGGGATGCGTACCCGTTCGATACCGCCGTCGGGGCGCACTTCGCACGCGAGGCGGTCCAGCGCGGCTTCGGGGGCGGCCTCGTCGTGCGCGTACGCCCGCGCGATCTGCTCGACCAGCGCGGACGCGACCATGCACCACCACAGGGTGCCCGCGATACGCGACGAGGTGGTCCCCCAGGACTGGCCCATCTCCGCAATGCGCGCGGCCAGCCATTCCGGTTGGGTGAGCATGCGTCCCGGAACGGTGGTCACCGTCACAGGGGGCTGCGCAGCCATTCCCATTCGACTCCGATCCAACTACCCACGAGCCCGAAGGTTCCCAATATCCACAGCGTCGCCACGACCAGCGCGGCGGTGCCGACCGCCCCGGCCACCTGCACAACCGGACCTTGCCCGGAGTACCAGTCCGTCAACTGCCGGTACCGGTCCCGCAGCCAGGCCAAAACCCCGCGCGCCCAAGCGAATTCGGTGGCGAGGATGCCGAGCCCGGCGAACACGATCGCCCAGCCGGGACCGGGATAGGGGATCGCGAGCACACCGGCCGCGAGTACGGTGACACCGACCACCGCGACCACGATCCGGTAGCCGAGGTACAGCGTAGGTCGTCGTTCGAGATCGGCACGGAAGGCGCGCCAGCGGGTCGGTCGAGGGGCCGAATTCGTTTCCAGGTCTGCAGGCACGTTTCCCAGAGTACGAGGGTCGGCATACCGGATCCCGCTCCACACTTGCCCGGATACGGTGATCCCGCCCGGGCCGGCTGCCCGGGCGGGATCACCTGTCCCCGTCGATCAGACCAGTTGCGGAGCGGGCCTATGGCCCGCGTCATCGATGTGCGCGATCCCGTTCTCGGTCACCTCGACCACCCGGGCGCTGGCGATGTCGAAGAACAGACCCGACACCGTGACGCCGCGCTCGGCGACCGCCTTGCGCACCGCCGGGTGCTGACGCAGCAACTCGAGCTGCACCGCGACGTTCACCATGGCCAGCTGATCGACCTCGCCGAAACCGGCCGCCCGCGCCGCGCCCGCCACCGGATGGCCCGCGTGGAACCGCTCCAGGCTCGGTCGCGCATGGGCGAGCCAGGCGTCCACGCCGGGGACCTGGGCGCCTGCGTGCAACGCTTTCATCGCACCACAGGAGGAATGCCCGCAGACCACGACCGAGCGGACGTTCAGCTGTTCGAGCGCGAACACCAGCGCGGCCTCCACCGACGCGTCGCCGTCGGCGGGCGCGAGATTGCCCACGTTGCGCACCGTGAACAGGTCGCCCGGCCCGCTGTTGGTGATGATGTTCGGCACGATTCGCGAGTCCGAACAGGTCAGGAAGAACGAATCCGGGTCCTGGTTGTCGCGCAGTTCATCGAGGTGCGGCCGGACGACGTGCGCGTGACTGCGATGGTAGGCAGCGACGCCCGCCGCGACCGGGTTCTCGTGCCGCTCGTCGCGCCGCCAGGGGCCGAGGATCTCGTCCCAGACCGAGCGCGCGAAGCTCCGCGCGGGCGGCTGTGCCGCTGCGTGGGCCATCCTGGCACCGCCGATCTCGACGAAATCGACGTTGCCGCCGTTGTTCACCTGCTGGCGGGCGAATTCCTCGATGGCCTCGAAAGCCGCGTGATCGAGGAAGTCCACGGTCATCTCCACCGTGACGTCGGCTCCCGGGGGGATCTTCGCGAACTGCGCCGACAGCTTCGGCAATGCGAGGAAGGTGGCCGAGCCGTCGATGGTGACCAGCCAACGCTGGGTACCGGGGACCTCTTCGGCCTTGATCGCCACCCGGACCACCCGCCACAGCAGCAGGCCGAAGGCCAGAGCGAGGCCGATCAGCACGCCCTCCAGCAGGTTCGCGAACACCACACCGAGCACCGTCACGGCGTAGACCAGCAGGTCGCCGGTGCGCCGGGCCAGTTTGATGTGGGCCAGCTTCACCAGTTGCATGCCGATCACGATGAGCAGACCGGCCAGCGCGGCCTTCGGGATCTGCTCCACCACGGAGACCAGCGCCACGGAGAACACCAGGACCCAGACACCGTGCAGCACCGCGGAGGCCCGGCTCTGCGCACCAGCCTGCACATTGGTGGCGCTGCGCACGATCACGCCGGTGACCGGCAGGCCGCCGAGCAGGCCGGACAGCACGTTCGCCGAGCCCTGCCCGATCAGCTCCCGGTCGAAGTCGGTGCGCTTGCGCGAATGCATCTTGTCCACGGCCACCGCGGACAGCAGGCTCTCCACGCTGGCGATCAACGCGATGGTGAGGATGGCCAGTACCAGACCCGACCAGTCGCCGCGCGGCAAGGCGGGCAGGCCGATGGCGTCGAACAGCGAGCCGTTGAGCACGATGCGCACCGCGTCGAGCGGCAGCACCAGCGACAGCACCGTACCCACGAGCACCGCGACCAGCGGACCTGGGACGACGCGCACCCGGGCGGGCAGGTACTTCCAGCCGAGCATGATCGCGATGACAACCGCGCCGATCAGCGTGCCGCCGCTGTGCAGCGACAGGAGCTGCCCGGGCAGCTCGACGATGTTGCGCCAAGCCGAACTGTGCGAGGAACCGCCGAGCAGCACATGGATTTGCTGCAGCGCGATCGTGATGCCGATACCGGCGAGCATCGCGTGCACCACCACGGGCGCCACGGCGAGGGCCGCTCTGGCCACGCGGCTGAGGCCGAGCAGGATTTGCAGCACACCGGCTGCGAAGACGATGAAACACGTCGTGCGCCAACCGAATTGATTGATCGTTTCGGCGACGACGACGGTGAGGCCCGCAGCGGGGCCGCTCACCTGCAGGACCGAACCACCGAGCGTTCCGGCGACGATACCGCCGATCACGGCGGCGATCAGCCCGGCAGCGACCGGGGCTCCCGAGGCGATCGCGATGCCGAGCGAAAGCGGCAGCGCGACAAGGAAAACCACGATCGAGGCGGGCAGATCGTGACGGAGGACAGCAGTGAAGCGGTCGGACAGCGGTCCGGAACCGTGGCCCGAGCCCGGCGGTGCGGGCTTTGACGGTGGCGGGGCTAAATCTTGATCGATAGCCATGACTCTCCTTCGCCGACTCGGCTGTCTCGCCGAGGTCGGTTGACGATCAACATGTCCAGCAGGGCACAAGACCGCGAACCGGCATCTCGCGGTGAAGCAGTCCCGACGCAGCGATGAGTCGAGATGTAAACGAGTGCAATTGTATTGGTAAAGACTTAGCAAAGCCTGAGAAGTTAGCCAATTGTGTGTGAATTCCCACTGCCCTGGCATCGCCGATCATCATGATCCACCGCACAATGCCTGGTCAGACGGGTTCCGCCGCGACCGGCCGCCGCTCGTCGCCGAACTCCGCGATTCCGTCGACCATGATCTCGATCACCCGGGCCGTGGCGAGGTCGAAGAACAACCCCGATACCGCCACACCCCGTTCCTCGATCCCCCTGCGGACGACCGGGTGCGCGTGCAGCGTCTCCAACTGCACCGCGACGTTCACCATGCCCAGCTGGTCCACCGGGCCGAACCCCGCGACGGCCGCGGCGGCGGCGACCGGATGCCCCAGCCGATAGCGCTCCAGGCTCGGCCGCGCGTGCGCCAGCCAGTCACCGAGCCCGGCCCCGGCCCGCACCTCGCGGTGCAACGCCTCCATCGCACCACAGCCGGAGTGGCCGCATACCACGACCGCGCGCACGTTCAGCCGCTCCAACGCGTAGATCAGCGCCGCCTCCACCGAGACGTCCCCACCGCGCGCAGGCACCAGGTTGCCCACGTTGCGCACCGTGAACAGATCGCCGGGGCCGCTGTTGGTGATGACGTTCGGCACGATCCGGGCGTCCGCGCAGGTGAGGAAGAACGAGTCGGCGTCGTGCCGATGGCGCAGCTTGTCCAGGTGCGGGCGCAGCAGGTGAGCATGGCCGCGGTGGTAGGCGGCGATGCCCGCCGCGATGCGGTCCTCCCGGTCGCCGGTGCGCCGCCACGGTCCGATGACCTGGTCGACGACCTGCCTGAAGTGCCCGCGCTCGGGCGGTCCGGCCAAGGCGGTGGCCATCCGCGCGCTGCCGAGTTCGGCGAATTCGACCGTGACGCCGCGGGTTTCGCGCTCGCGCGCCCATTCGGTGAGGAACTCGTGCGTGGCGTGGTCGAGGAAGTCGACGGCCATCTCGACGGTCACGTCGGCGTCGGCCGGGACCTTCGCCAGTTCGGCAGTGAGCTTCGGCAAGGCCAGGAAGGTGCAGGTGCCGTCGATGGCGACCGCCCAGCGGCGCGAGCTGGGAACCGGTGCCGCGACGATCAGCACACGCACCACCCGCCACAGCAGCAGCGCGAACGCCAGCACCAGACCGATCACCATGCCCTGCAAGAGATTCAGGAACACCACGCCCAGCACGGTCGCCAGGTAGACGTACATCTCACCGGCGCGCCTGGCCAGCCGGATGTGCGCCAGCTTGATCAGCTGCACACCGACGAAAATGAGCAGTCCGGCCAGCGCGGCGGTCGGGATCTGCCGCACGAGCCCGGCCAGCGCCACCGCGAACAGCAGGATCCAGACCCCGTGCAGCACGGTCGCCGCCCGGCTGCGAGCGCCGGCATTCGCGTTGGTGACGCTGCGCACGATGACGGCCGCGATCGGCAGGCCGCCGAGCAAACCGGACACGACATTGGCCGAGCCCTGGCCGATCAGCTCTCGATCGAAGTCGGTGCGGTGACCCGGCCGCATCTTGTCCACCGCGACGGCCGACAGCAGGCTTTCTACGCTGGCGATAAGGGCGATCGTGACCATGGTCGCGGCGACGGCCGTCAGCCTGCCGGAGGGCACCGCGGGCAGACCCAAGGATTCGAGCAACGAGCCGCTCAGCACGATGCGCTCGACATGTGTAGGCAGGGCGAGCGCCAGCAGCGTGGCCGCGACCACGGCGACCAGCGGCCCGGGAATCACGCGCACCCACCGTGGCGTGAAGCGCCAAGCGACCAGGATGACGATGACGACCAGGCCGACGCACAGGTCGCCGGTGCGCACCGACAGCAGTTGCTGCGGTAGACCGACCAGCGCGGCGAACGACGAACTCAGCGATCTACCGCCGAGCAGAACGTGCACCTGTTGCAGCGCGATCACCACGCCGATGCCCGCCAGCATGCCGTGCACGACCACCGGTGCGATGGCCAGCGCGGCGCGCGCGACGCGACTCAGCCCGAACAGGATCTGCAACACACCCGCCCCGGCGGTGATGAAGCACGTTGCGGCCCAGCCGAATTGATGCACGCTCTCGGCGACGACCACGGTGAGGCTCGCGGTGGGCCCGCTGACCTGGATCGCGGAACCACCGAGCAATCCGGCCACCACACCGCCGACGACGGCAGCGATCAAGCCCGCGGCCACCGGAGCGCCGGAGGCCACCGCCACGCCGAGCGAAAGGGGAAGTGCGACCAGGAAGACCACGATCGAGGCGGGCAGATCGGCACGGCCGATGCTGGTCAGGCGAGCGGAAATGCCTGCGTACGGCGACGTCCGTGGTACGGAATCGGTGTCGGTGGACATATTTTCTCCTTCGCCGGGGTGCCCCGGTTCATCGGTCAAACATGTTCTTGGCATCGAAAGCGAGCGGCGGGCGAAGCTCGGGCCGTCCCCCGATGGACGGAAGTACGACCCCTGACGCAGCGGTCGATACAATAGTAAAGAGTTCGCAAAGTGCGTGAAAAGGTTTCCGGTCCCGCTGACGGCAACCGCTACCATAATGTGACTCAGGTCACAATGCAACAGGGAGGGAAGGACGGCGTCGGCGCGACCGATGCCGAGCGTCGGACAACCAGCCCAGCCGCCACCCGCTCAGCTCAGCGGGCCCCGCCCGTCCTGGCATGCGCCACCACCGATCCGGCAGCGCAGCCGACTACCGCATCGCCGGCCACCGGAGCCCGCCCCGATCGAATGCGGGCAGACGATCACAGGCACCGAATGCGGCCGACCCGGTGGCCCAGCGGCCGGCGTGGTGGGCCGGTGATTCTCGCTCGCGCAGAAGGCCGGCGCACAGTTCGCCGGCCGCGGCGCGGCCCGCCGACTAGAGTCTGTCACGTGTCACGCTGTCGCTCGATCCTCCGCGCCGGTATCGCATGAGGGCCGTCGTGTACGACCGCTACGGCGGCCCCGAGGTGCTGTCGATCGCGGATACCCCAACGCCGTCTCCGGCGCCGAAACAGGTGCTGGTCCAGGTGCACGCGACGTCGATCAACCTCTCCGACTGGGAGACACTGCGGGGGACGCCGCTGTATTCGCGCATCGGCGGGCTCCGGACTCCCGGTCGCCCGGTTCTCGGATCCGATATCGCCGGACGGGTCGAAGCCGTCGGCTCCGAGGTCACCCTGTTCGCACCCGGTGACGAGGTCTACGGCGACAATCTGATGCTCAAGGGCGGATTCGCTGAATATGCCGTGGCTCCTGAATCGGCGCTGGCCCACAAACCGGCGTCGCTGAGCTTCGCCGAAGCGTCGACCCTGCCCCAAGCCGGGGCGATCGCCCTACAGGGCACTGCCGATATCGCTGCCGGAATGTCGGTGTTGATCAACGGAGCGGGCGGCGGATCCGGAGCGTTCGCGATCCAGTTGGCCAAGAACGCCGGGGCGCACGTGACCGCGGTCGATAACGCCGACAAGCTGGCGTTCATGCGCACGCTCGGCGCAGACGAGGTTATCGACTATCGCGTCGAGAACTTCACCCGAACCGGACCATACGACCGAGTACTCGACCTGGTCGCCCACCGGTCGGTCTTCGCCTACCGCAGGTCGGTCGCCCGCGGCGGCCGGTACCGCTGCGTCGGCGGCACCACAAGCGCGTTGCTGCGGATGACGACGGTGGGCGTGCTCGCCGGATTGGTGACCGGGCGTTCTCTCGGAGTCCTCGCGGTGAAGGAAGGGCCCGCGCACTTCACACCCCTCGCGGAGGCATGTGTCGCAGGACGGATCGGAATCCACATCGACCACACCTTCCCGCTCGACGAGACCGCGAAAGCGCTGTCCCACGTCGGTACGGGACGCGCCCTCGGCAAAGTGGTGGTCCAGATCCGCTGATTTGCGGGTGCTGCTGCTTCAGGGATGTCCGGTTTGATCAATTCGTTGGCGGGTCGTGGCCACGATCGAAGCCGACGGCGGACAGGCGGTCGCCGCCCAGGCGGATGTGACGGATCCGGCCCAACTGACCGGCCTTTTCGAGACGGCCGAACAGCACTTCGGCGGACTCGACATCCTGGTGAACAATGTGGGCACCGCCACCGTCGGTCCGATCGCCGAGGCGACCGACGACGAGTTCGACCTCATGTTCACCACCAATACAAAGGCCACTTTCATCGCACTGCGCGCGGCCGCCAACCGACTGCGCGACGGGGGACGGATCGTGGTCGTATCGTCCGGGGTGACCGCGACCCATCGACCGGGTTCGGGAATCTACGCCGCTACCAAGGCCGCGAGTGAAGCACTCGCTCGGGTATTGGCCAAGGAACTCGGGCCGCGTGGCATCACTGTCAACAACGTACTGCCCGGTGCCGTCCGCACCGAGGCACTCGCCGCGGCGCGCAGTCCGGCACTCACCGACCAGATCATCGATCAGACCCCACTCGGCCGCATCGGCGAGCCCGCCGATATCGGCGATATCGTCGCCTTCCTCGCCTCCCCCGACGCCCGCTGGATCACCGGTCAATCCCTGCACGCGGGCGGCGGGCTCTTCTGAGCAACATCTGGATTCGTGTCCTCAGGTCACGCGACGGCCCGCAGGGAGGCGTCCAGATGTGCCTGGGTGCGCGGGCCGATAATGGTCGCGGTCACATCCGGATGCGCCAGGACGAAACCGGCTGCCAGGTCGATCACGGTCAGACCGGACGCCGCGGCGAGTGCGGCGAGCGCATCGGCGGCGGCGAGTTCGGCGGCATTGGTGGGTGCATCGATATCGAAGCGGCCCGGATTCAGCTCGGCCCGATGCGACGGCGGCTGGGCTGCCCCGATCCGATACCGTCCGGACAACCAGCCCGCCGCGAGCGGACCATAGGTGAGTACGCCGAGGCCGTACCTGCGGGCGATCGGCAGCGTCTCCCGTTCGATGCCACGCACCAGCAGTGAGTACGGAACCTGTTCGGCAGCAGGACGATTCAGCTTGCGTTTATCCGCGGCTCATTGCACTTCGATGAGTTCGCCCGGCGCGAACACCGATGTGCCGTAGTAGCGGATCTTGCCCGCGCGGACCAGATCGTCGAGCGCACCGACGGTTTCGTCGATATCGGTAACCGCCTCGGTACGGTGCACCTGGTCTAGATGATCGGTAGTCAGTCGACGCAGCGAATCCTCGACCGCTCGGGTGAGCCAGCACCGTGAGTTCCCCCGGTGCGTGGGGTCGTCATCGACGGGTTGTGGAATTTGCCGGCCAGGATCACCTGGTCGCGGCGACCGCGCAGCGCCCGGCCGACAATCGAGGGGCCCTCGGAACATAACTCGAGGCGGGCGCCGACTCGGCCCCAGGCTGTCGGCGACCGAACTGCCCGAGATCCGAGTCGGCGCCCAGGTATGCCGGCTGGTCGTCGAACCCACGTTGTACTGGTCGGCGAACGTTACCTGGTGGGCTCGGGGAACGGCGAGTTGATCGTTGTGAAGTACTGGATGGCGGCCAGGATCGCCACCGGTGCCGTCACGAGCAGCTGGCCGACCAGGGTGCCCAGTGCGCCGATGGCGACGATCCCGCCGACGCAGCCGACCACGGCTGCCGGGACGAACGCGCCGAAGAGGCCGATGATCGCGGCGGAGGCGACCGTCGCACCGGCAATGCCGCCGAGTACGCAGCCCACCGCGCCACCGGTCAGTCCGCCGACGAGGGTGCCGATGCTCGCGCCCGCGCCGATGGTGCTGGTCAACCTGTTCCAGGCGGCCACCTCCCGGTCATAGGGGGTCTTCCACGGCGCGCCCTCCTCGAAGGGCAGGGCGACCGGCCGGTACGTCGCGTGCGCGAGATCGAATTCCGGTGTCAGGACAGCGCTGCGCCCGGCAATACGGGAGCTGATCGGGAAGACGAAGTCGTCCACGCGGAAGGATAATTCGGCTCCGGCGAGTACGCTGCCGTCGGCCGCCTTGATGGTGAAGGTCCCCCGGTCGTTCTCCAGCGTTCCCGAATCGGTCTCGATGTTCACCGATTTCGGAGTGGCGGTGGCCTTGTAATTCACTGGCGCGGTCTCCGCAGTGACGTCGGCGTAGCTGATCCCCGGCAGGGCGCTCAGCCCTGCTGTCAGGATTGCCACGGCGCCGATACGCTTGTTCATTTATCGGATCTCTCTTTCGAGGGTGAGAATGCGAACAGGTCAGTTCGCGAATTCGGGCGCGATCTTGTCCGCGACGAAGTCGAGAGTGCGTTTCGCTACGTCGATCGGAAGATTTCCCGAATGAATGGTGAGGCTGACCGTGATATCGGAGCCGTACGCGGCGCCGAGGCGGCTGAGCTGTGCGCGGACGTCGTCCGGGGTGCCTGCCAGGATGTGGTCGTCGCCGAGGCGTTTGTCGAAATGAAGGAGGGATCCGACATTCGCCAGGTTCTCGTACCCCGGATAATCGGCACTTCGCTCGGTTGCCCACGAGCGGGTGGCCTGGGCGATCTTGTCGGAGTAGAGCTGTTCGTCGCGCCTGCCCAGGCTCAGCGCTTCGTCGCGGTCCTCGGCGATGAACGCCCCGAGGCTGATCTGCACGTCCTCGGTTCCGGCATCCCGGCCGCCGGCGACCCAGCCGCGTCGGTAGGCGGCCAGGATCTCGGTGAATCCCGCCACGCCCGCGATGGCAGGGACCGCTTGCAGTCCCCGCCCGAGCTGCCCGGCCTGCTCGGCCGAGGCGGGACTGGTGGCCGTCGCCACGAAGACCGGCGGCCCGGGGCGCTGGTAGGGGCGCGGCAACAGTGTGACCGGCCCGAACCGGTGGAACGGGCCGTCCACGACGACATTCTCCTCGGCCCACAGGCGCTCGACGATCCGCACGCCTTCGTCGAACCTGGCCCGGCTCTCGTCGAGACTCACCCCGAACGCGGCGAATTCGTCGGGCAGGAACGCACGCCCGAAACCGACGTCGAGCCGTCCATGGCTGAGATTGTCGAGTACGGCCAGTCGCCCGGCCAGCTGCACCGGATGCGAGAACGCGGGGATGACCGCGCCGGTCGCGATACGGATGGACCTGGTCCGCGCGGCCACCGCGGACAGGAACGGTACCGGGTCCGGACTGTAGCCGCCGTAGGGGAAGAAATAGTGTTCGACGGTCTTCACGTGATAGAAACCGCGTTGATCGGCGTAAACCGCCAATTCGATGGCGTCGTCGAAATATTTGCCGGCGGGCAGATCGTCGGGTCCGACCGCGGGGAAGAAAGTTATGCCGAATTAAAGTCGACGGTTGCGGTGGCATCGGCTTCAAGGAATACGGTGGCATGTGGCGCGGAGAAGAAGCTGCCCGACACCGCGTCGGCCGTCGCGCGGCGTACGGCACTGACCGCCACGGCGCTGCTCGCGTCGGACTGTTCGACCGCGACCGTCTCACCGCGGCTGGTGTTCGGTGCCGCGAGGCCGTTGTGTCGCGCATGGTACTCGGTGAGGTCCTGTTCGGTGATCTGTCCCTGCGGCCCGGTCCCGGTGACGTCGCCGAGGTCGATGCCGAGTTCCCTGGCGTATCGACGCACATTCGGCTTGGCCAGCGGGCCTGGCTGTGCGGGTGGGTATGACAGGGAGTCGAATGCCGGTGAGTCCGACGGCGAGCCAGATGCCGGCAGGTCCGACCCCGAGCCAGATGCCGGCAGGTCCGACCCCGAGCCAGATGCCGGCAGGTCCGACCCCGAGCCAGATGCCGGCAGGTCCGACCCCGAGCCAGATGCCGGCAGGTCCGACCGCGACTCGGCGGCGATGGTCAGCAGTACCGCACCGACTTCGACCGTATCGCCTTCCTCGGCCTCCAGGGCGAGAACAATGCCGTCGCATGGCGCGGGCACTTCGACGATCGCCTTAACGGTTTCTATTTCGAGCAGTGTCTGGTTGGTGTGCACCGGATCACCTGGTGCGACCTTCCACTCCAGCACTACCGCGTCGGCGATACCTTCACCGACATCGGCCAGTGCGACGACAGTCGTGGTCATCGGGTCCCCTACCAGTTGAGCGATCGGGTGACGGCGTCGACGACGCGTGCCTGATCGGGAAGAAATTCGTTCTCCAGCCGCGCGGGTGGATACGGCAGGTTGTACGCACCGACCCGCAGGACGGGCGCATCCAGCGAATAGAAGCACTCCTCGGTGACGCGGGCGGCGACCTCGCCGCCGAGGCCGCCCGCGGTGTGCGCCTCGTGCACGATCACCACGCGACCGGTCTTGCGCGCGGAAGCGATCAGCGGTTCGTAGTCGATCGGCGCCAGCGAGCGCAGATCGATGACCTCGCAGCGTGTTCCGGACGCGGCGAGTTCGTCGGCCGCACCGGTCGCGACGGCGAGCGCGCCACCGTAGGTGATTATCGTGACGGCATCGCCAACGCGAACGGTGTTGGGAGCGAATGTCTTCCGTGCTCCTCCACCGATCGTTCCCTTGCGCCAGTACAACCGCTTCGGTTCGAAGAACACCACCGGATCCGCCGAGGCGATCGCCTCCTGGATCATCCAGTACGCGTCGTCGGGTGTCGCGCAGCTGACCACACGCAATCCGGCGGTGTGGGCGAAATACGCCTCGTTGGACTCGCTGTGGTGTTCGACCGCCCCGATGCCGCCGCCCGCTGGTATGCGGATGACAACCGGCGCGATGACCTGTCCGAGGGTGCGCGCCCGCAGTTTCGCCAACTGCGACACGATCTGGTTGAACGCCGGATAGACGAATCCGTCGAACTGGATTTCGCATACCGGGCGATACCCGCGGATGGCCAGGCCGATGGCGGTGCCGATGATCCCGGACTCGGCGAGTGTCGTATCGACCACGCGGTCGCTGCCGAAGCGCCGTTGCAGACCCTCGGTGACCCGGAAGACGCCACCGAGAGCGCCCACGTCCTGGCCCATTACCAGTACCCGCGGATCGCGTTCGAGCGCGCGCGCCAATCCCCGGTTGATGGCCTGGGACAGTGTCAGTTCGGCGCCGACGTCGGTCGCCGCGATGTCCTGGGAGATCGTCACCACGCGGGCACCGCCCGCCGCTCGCGTGCCGCGTCCCGCTCACGGATCAGTTCGGGACCGATCTCGGCGAGTGTGTTGTCGAAATACCACTCCAGCCGCGGCTCCGGAAGCGCGAGACATTCCGCACGGGTCGCGACCGCGGCAGCGCGCGCATCCGCCGCCGCGGTGGCGAAGAACGCCTCATCGGCCCAGCCGCGCTGTTCGAGCAGTGCCGCGACCCGCGAAATCGGATCCCTCATCTCCTGCTCGGATACTTCGGAATCGCTGCGATAGCGGGTCGGATCGTCGGCGGTGCTGTGCCCGGCGCGGCGATAGGTGATCGCCTCGATGAGCGCGGGTCCGCCGCCCGACCTGATATGGCGCAGCGCGCGTTCGGTCGCCGCGCGCACGGCGAAGACGTCGTTGCCGTCCACCGCGGCCGACCACAGGCCGTAGGACCGCGCCCGCACGTGCACGGGGGATGCGAACTGCTTGTGGGTCGGCGTGGAGATTGCCCACGCGTTGTTCTGGCAGAAGAACAGTACAGGGGCGGCGTTGACCGCGGCGATATTGAACGCCTCCCCCGCATCGCCCTCGCTGCTCGCGCCGTCGCCGAAATAGGCGAGGACCACGTCGTCCGCGCCGTCGCGCTGCACCCCCATCGCGTAACCGGTGGCATGCAGCAGCTGTGCCGCGAGCACCAGCGTGTAGATGTGGAAGTTGTGGTCGGCCGGATTCCAGCCGCTGTGCCCGACACCTCGCCACTGGGCCAGGATCTGGCCCGGACGCAGGCCGCGCGTCAACGCCGCCGCGTGTTCGCGATAGCTGGGAAAGACGTAATCGCCGTGGCGCAGCGCGGTGATCGAACCGATCTGCGCCGCCTCCTGGCCGAGACTGCGCAACCACAGTCCGAGTTCACCGCGTCGCTGCAGGAAGGTGGCCTCGTCGTCGACGGCCCTGGCCAGCGTCATGGCGCGGTAGTAGGTGCGCGCCGCCTGCTGATCGATCGAATCCTCGTCGTCCGGACGCACCGTGCCGTCCGGAGCCACCAACTGAAACGGTTGTTCCGATAACGCTGTCACTGTCGCTCCCGTGCTTCGCCGTGTCGCCGCAGCCGGTCAGAAGTTGCCGAGTCCGCCGCAGACATTGATCGCCTGCGCCGTGATCGAGGCGGCGGGCTCGGAGGCCAGATAGCTCACCAGCCCGGCCACCTCCCCCGGTGTCGAATAGCGCCCCAGCGGAATATTGGCGTTGAACTTGTCCAGCACCTCCTGCTCGGAGGTCTGCCACAATTGCGCATACCCGGACCGGACCCGTTCGGCCATGGGCGTTTCCACATATCCTGGGCAGACCGCGTTCACCGTGATCCCGGTCGGCGCGAGTTCCTTGCCCAGTGCCTTGGTGAAGCCGACCACGCCGTGTTTGGACGCGCTGTAGGGCGCCGCGAGCAGCACCCCCTGCTTACCCGCCGTGGACGCGATATTGATGATGCGTCCCCAGTCCTTGTGCTCCAGACCGCCCTTGCCCAGCACGTGTCGGGTGAGCCGGAAGACGCTGTTGAGATTGGTCTCGATGATGTCGTCCCACAATTCGTCGGCGATCTGCGAGGTCTGGCCGCCACCGCTGCGTCCCGCGTTGTTCACCAGGATCTCGATATCGCCGAAAGCTGCTGTGGCCGTGTCGACCAACTGCTCGAGTTGCTCAGTGGAGCGGACATCGGCGACCGTCCCCGCCACCTCGTGGCCCTGTTCGCGCAGCCGGGCGACCGTCTCCGTCACCGCGTCGGCGGTACGTGCCGCGATGAAGGTCCGATGTCCCCGCTCCGCGAGGGCGGTAGCGATGGCAAGACCGATACCGCTGGTCGCTCCCGTGACCAATGCCGTCCGGGGTGTTTCGGGCATCACACGCCTCCTGCAAGTTGTTCGATCTACCGTCGACAACGACTCTGGCTCGAGCCGGTACAGGCACGCTCCAGGCGGGCTGGCGTCGCGGCCGAGACACTAGTCGAACCGAGTTACGTTGGCCTGCAACCACTCTCGAAATGTGCGGGCCGGCCTGCCGAGCAGCGTGGTGACGGTGTCGTGCACGGTCGGTGTGATGGTGAGATAGCGGCGCTGCACCGGAATGTAGTTCTTCACGAATTCCGGCGGCTGGGTGCGCGAGAGTATCTCGCGCGCCTCGTCCTCGGTCAGCTGGACGAATTCGATGGTGCGCCCGAGTACTTCGGCGAGTATCTGTACCTGCTCGGCCACCGTCACCACTTCGGGACCGGTGAGCGTATAGGTTTTGTCCCGGTGCTCGTCGACGCCGGAATCGAAGACCAGCGCCGCCACCGCCGCGAGATCCTCGGGATCGAGCAGCGGCGCGGCCAGTTCGGGGAACAGCGCCTGTACACGGTTGTGCGCGCGGATGGTCGGCGCCCAGCGCAGGGCGTTGGAGGCGAGGCCACCCGGGCGCAGCACGGTCGACGGAACGGCGAGCTCGGCGATATGTCGTTCGGCCAGAATATGTTTGCGGTAGATCGGATTGTCGAAGCCGTCGAATTCGGTATTCACCACCGCTTTCGAGGACAGCAGTACGATCCGCCGCAGCCCGGTGCGCGCCGCGGCGGCCTTCGCGAAGGCCGCCGCGCCGTCGTCGGCGGTGAGCAGGAATACCTCGTCGATATCGGCGAGGGCGTCGGCGATCGATTCGGCGTCGGTGAGATCGCCGGTGACCGTCTCGGCGCGAGGGTCGATTTCGTCGGCGGGCCCGATATGGGTCAGCACGCGGACGGTGTGTCCGCTGTCGAGCAATTTCGTGGGAAGGTGCCGTGCGGCATTACCGGTGGCACCGGTGACGAGAATTCGAGACATCGCGTAATGGCCTTATGGTCGATCGTGAGGTTGATATGCGAGGTCGAGCGAGATGCCGCCGGCCACTGTCGGAGTTTCGTAGAGGTATTCCGCGCCGCGCAGCATCGCGTCGCGTAGCCTGCGGATCTTGGGCGAGGGCTCGAGACCGAGTTCTTCGCGCACCCGGGTCTGTAATTCCCGAAAGCGGTCCAGCGCGTCCGCCTGCCGACCCGAGCGGTACAGCGCGAGCATGAGCTGGGCGAATATGTTCTCGTTGAGCGAATGCCGTGCCGACAGGCTCGACAGTTCGCCGATGAGCTGATGGTGGCGTCCCAGCCGAAGCTCGGCCTCGATGCGCTGTTCGATCGCACCGAGACGGCGTTCCTCCAGTCCGCGCACATAGGTCTGCAATGCGATGCCGGTCTGGATGTCGACCACCGCGTCACCGCGCCAGATATCGGCGGAGGCGTTGAGCAGCCGCACGGCCTTGAGATCGTCACCGGCCGCCGCGGCCTTCTCCCCCGCCCGCACCAGACCGTCGAACCGGAACGCATCCACCGCTTGCGGTTCCACCCGCAGCATGTAGCCGTAATCCTTGGTGATCAGAATGCTGCGCGCCGCTTCCAGCGACCCGATGCCGGGCAGTTCACTGAGCGATTTGCGGATTTGCAGCACGTAGGTCTGCAGGGTGGAACCCGCCGTCGACGGCGGCTCGTCGCCCCAGAGTTCCTCGACGCAGATTCCGGTGGTGACGACGCTGTTGGCGTTCAGAATGAAAAGCGCCAGCAGCTGTTTGGGTTTCGGCGCGCTCGGCAGCACCGAGCGACCGTGGAAACCGACGAACAACGGCCCGAGAACACTGTATTCGACAGACACGACTTGCTTACCTTCGATTTCGGCGTCGACGGAACCACAGCGCACGGCTGCCGACGACGTCTACGACGGCACTCGGTAGAAACGGCTCCGGTGGGGCGCGGAATCCAGCGCGGACACGACGGCGGCCCCCGGGCTACGTCGTGCGCGTCACTCCAGGACATCGGCCGGAGCCGAGGACACACCGCTGTCGAACGGATTCGGTCGAGGGCATGTCGCGCAGTTTCGTCATCGCCGCCCTCCCTTCCGGTCGCACCTCGAATGGTAAGTCTCATGGCGGGGCCTCACAACGCGAGCGGCGCGGCCCCGACTGTGCTATGCCGCCGATCGGGGCACCTGTCCACCGTGCAGCGCGATCATGTCGGTGAACGATCCGAGCACATCGATCGGCTGCCCCAGTTGCTGCTCCGCGTCGAGTTCGAGCAGGGCGCGGTGCAGATTCGACACCAGCCGCTCCGTCTCACCGAGCCGGGCGAATTCACCGGTGTCGGCGGTGCGTGCGATCTCGAGCGCGGACAGTCCGGCGGCAGCGCCTTCGGTCGCCAGGCGCTGCACCCAGCGCAGGTATCCGATGTTGTCCGCGACCACCTCAGGTCCGGACACTGGGCCGTGGCCGGGCACGATAGTGACCGGATCCAGCTCCGTGATCGCCTCGAGCGCGCGGATCGTGCCCGCCACGGAACCCATCAGGCAGTAGGGCGCGACACCGGCCATGACGATATCGCCACCGAACAGCACGCGTCGCTCGGGAAGCCACACCAGCAGGTCGCCGGTGGTGTGCGCCGGTCCGGGATGGATCAGCTCGACACGCAGGCCGTCCGCGTGCAGCACGGCGTCGCCGTCCACCGTCAGATCCGGTAACCGCACCTCGATATCGCCCCAGTCCACCTCCGACCACAGTGCGGTCATCCCGAGGCCGGCGCGTTCGGCCTCGGCCCTGGTATTGGTGTGCGCGAGGATCACCGAGTGGTCGAACACCACGTTCCCGAACGAATGATCGCCGTGGAAATGCGTATTCACCAGCCAGGTCGGTTGGGCACCGCCCAGCAGCGATGCCACCGTCCGTGCGAGCCTGCGACTGCGGTATTCGGTCGCGGCCGTGTCGATGAGCACACTGTGGCGGGGCGATCGGATCAGGCCCGCATTGTTCACGCACCATCCGCCGTCGGGCTGAATGTAGGCGAACACATCGGTAGCCACCTCCTCCAGCACCGGATCGACGATATGGCCGGGTGCGTGCGCGGAAGTCATATCAACAGCGTGACCGCAGCCGATCCAGCCACGGTCCATGATCGCTCCAGCCGGGTTTCAGTCCCAGCGGGACGGACGCCCGCCCGGCACCACCTGGTGCTCGCGTAGGAACGCGAACGCGACGCCGAAATTCCGTCGAATGACCTCGAAATTGGTGGTGGAGGAGAATTCTGGGACGGCGTAGAGGCCACGCGCATAGGCCCACAGGTGCGGGTAGCCTTTCGGGTACAGCACATTGGTCTCGAAGATGCCCGGATAGGCGCATTCGAATCGCACCAGCGAAACATACAGTCGTACATCGGATTCGGTGATCACACTGCCGTTGAGATAGGTGCGCTCGGCCAGCCGCTCGTCGAGCTTCCCCAGGGCGTCCAGGGAATCGGTGATCAGATCGCGATGATTCTCCTCGCGCGCTTCGTGGCCGAGGATATGGATGACGCTGTGGATATTGTCGTAGAGCCACTCGTTGATCTCATCGATATCCGCGCGCAGCGCCGCCGGATACAGATCGATGTCACGGGTAGCGAATTCGTCGAAATGGATGGCGAGATCGCGGCTGATGGCATCGGCATCATTGCTCACGATCACGCGATTGTGGGTATCCCACAGCGTGGGCACCCCGGCCCGGTGGCCCGGTTCCATGGCTTCCCACACCGCGCGCAGGGCGGCGGGATCGTCATCGGAATAGCTGATGGACACCGTGTCTTCGAGCCCCTTGAGCTTTCTGGTGATGGCGGCGCGATTGGACCATGAGCAACCCCAGCTGACGAACAGTTGGTACCGGCCTGCCTCGGCCGGAAAAGATTCGGTGCCCAATCTGCCCTGGAACCGGGCGGGCGGGCGCACGATCGAGCCGTCGGGACGCCGGAGGACCCCCGCCGCCGAATCCGGCATATCGCAGCTGGCCGCGGGCGCGGATTCGGGCCGGCGGAATACGTTGGTGGTCACGGGCTCTGCTCCTTGTCGTCGGGAATCGTCACGGGCGCAGGAGTGGCGGCGACGAGCTCACGGGTGTAGTCATGGCGTGGATCGGACAACAGCGTGGCGGTCGCACCCGATTCGACGACGCGGCCGTCGCGCATGACGACGAGCCGATCGGTGAGATCGGCGGCCGCGGTCAGATCGTGGGTGATGAAGACGATGGCGAGACCGAGATCGTCACGCAGTTCGCCGAGCAGGTCGATGATGCGGCGCTTGACCGAGTTGTCCAGTGCCGACACGGCTTCGTCGCAGATCAGAAACTCTGGGTCGGTGGCGAGGGCGCGGGCGATGGCCACCCGCTGGCACTGTCCGCCGGACAGTTGGTCCGGGGTGTTGCCGAGCACCGCCGTGGGCAGCCGGACCCGCTCGGCGAGGTCCGCGACCCGCGCCCTGCGCGCGGCCCGATCACCGATTCCGAAGGCCCGCAACGGCTCTTCGATGGCGCGTCGGGCCGAATAGCGGGGGTCGATCGAGGAGTACGGGTTCTGCGCTATCACCTGCACCACGCGCCGGAACCGACGCCGCTCGCCGCGGCCCAGCCCGCGCAGGTCGGCGCCCCGGTAGCGCACCGCCCCGTCGTCGGGCGACTCCAGCCCGGCCAGCAATCGGCCCACCGTGCTCTTGCCCGCCCCCGACCCACCCACCAGCCCCACTGCGGCACCGGGCGCCAAACCCAGCGATACCTCGTGCACCCCGGTGAGACCGTGCACGCCGGGATAGAGCCTGCGCACCGCTTCCAGCCGCAGCAGATCCGTCCCGTCGGCGCCGGAGTTCGGCGCTACGCCGCTCGGGTCCGGCACGGCGGCAACGTGGACCGGCGGCTTCCGGTCCGCCGCAGTCGAACCCAGGAGGAAGGCAGGTGACGGTTCGGCGTGCGCGGCGGAGCCGGTGATCAACACGGGTGCGGGCCATCCCCCGCGCGCGGCGGGTGCGATGGTTCGGATATCGCCGCGCGCCACAATCGTGCCGCGATCGAGCAGGACACCGCGGTGGGCGCGCTGGGCGGCCAGGGCGAGGTCGTGGGTGACCATCAGGACGCCGATGCCGTCACGTTCGGCAAGTCCGGCGATCCAATCCATCACCCTGGCCTGGGCGAGGGTGTCCAACGCGGCGGAGGGTTCGTCGGCGATGAGCAGTGCGGGCCGGGCCGCGAGCGCGACGGCGATCAGAACCCGCTGCGCCATACCGCCGGATAATTCGTGCGGATAGCGACGCGCGATGGCCGCCGGATCCTCGAAACCCACTGTCGACAGCAGTTCCGCGACGCGGGCACGACGCTGTTCGCGCGAGAGCCGCCGCGCGTCGGCGACGCCCTCCAGGATTTGTGGACCGACACGCAGCACCGGGTCGAGTGCGACGGCGCAGTCCTGCGGAATGAATCCGACCCGGCTGCCGCGCACGGCACGCATCTGCCGCCGGTCATGTGGATCGACCCGCAGGCCGCCGAAGCCGAGTTCACGGGTCTCGGCAGACGCGCCTTCCGGAAGCAATCCGAGGACGGCGTTGACGATGCTCGACTTCCCCGATCCGGATTCGCCGAGCAGTGCGACGATCTCCCCGGGTGCGACGTCGAGATCGATATCACGCACCGCGGGAGCATGATTCGCGTATCGGACGGTGAGCCCGCGGACCAGCAGGGCCTGCGCGAGGTCCGCATCGTCGTGGCCCTCGACCCGAATCCCGGTGTGGGCGTGGCGAACCGGCGCGCTCTGGGTGATCATATTCCCGCCTCCTTCGGCTGCAGGTAGGACGACAGCACGTTCACCGCGATGACGACGACCGCGATCACCGCGCCCGGCGCGATGCTGAGCCACCATTCGGTCGATACCGACCCCCGCCCCGCCGCGATCAGCGCACCCCATTCCGGGGAGGGCGGCGCCGCCCCGAATCCGAGGAACGACAGGGCGGAGATCCCGAGCACCGCGGCGGCGAACTCCAGCGCGGCCAGCGCCGCGACCGGCCGGACGGCATTGGGCAGCACGTGCAGCCACAGCACCGCCACATGTCCTCGTCCCGAGACTCGCGCGGCGGTGATATATGGACGCGACCCGATACGCAGCACCTCGGCGCGCATCAATCGGGCCACGCTACCGATGCTCACCACCCCCACCGCAAGCGCGACATTCACGGTGCCGAAACCGAACGTCGTGATCAGACTCATGGCCAGTAGGAAGGACGGCACCGAGAGCAGCACGTCGACGATCCTGGTGACCACATCCTCGACGCCGCCGCGGAAATATCCCGCGAGCAGGCCGAGCAGCCCGCCGACGACCAGTGCGACCGCCACCGCCAGCAGCGCCGCGGGCACCGACGCCGCGGCGCCGTGCACGACGCGCGCGAACAAATCGCGCCCGAGACTGTCGGTTCCGAACCAGTGCGTCGAACTCGGCGGCCGGTAGGTCGCGTCCGGATCGACCGCGTACGGGTCACGGCGTGCGAAAACGCCGGGAGCAACCACCCAGCCCGCGACGAGTGCGATCACCACGAGCGCCGCCGCCACGCCCACGCGCGCGGTTCGCTCACGGGAGCGCATGGTCGCCTCGCAGTGTCGCCCGCGTCCGCATCGCCCCGCCACCGCAGCGAATACGCGGATCCAGATAGTGGTAGAGCAGGTCGATCAGGAGATTCACCGTGACGATGAGCGCCGATCCCAGCACCGTGATAGCCAGCACGACGGGCGTGTCCTTATCGATGATGGCGTCGGCGATGAGTTTGCCCATGCCGTGCCGGGAGAAGACGGTCTCCACGACCACCGAGCCGGAGAGCAGGCCGCCGATCAGCAGTCCGGTCATGGTCAGCGCGGGCAGTCCGGCGTTGCGGAGCAGATGACCGAACATGATCCGGCCTTCGCCGATGCCCTTGGCGCGCAGTGTCCGGACGAAGGGCTGCCGTGCGGTGGCGTCCAGGCTGCGGCCGAGGATCTGGCCGACCATCGCGGCGACGGGCACCGCCACAGTCAGCGCGGGCAGCACGACCGCGGCTGGTCCGCGTCCTCCGATACCGGGTAGCAGCCGCCACTCGAATGCTACGAAATGAATGAGCAGCAGCCCGATCAGGAAGGTTGGGATCGAAATACCCACGACCGGAGTCGTTTTCAACAATGCGCCGAACCAGCGACGCCGTAGCAGGGTTGCGAGCACGGCGAGCAGCACCCCGACCGGTAGGCCGATGGCGAGCGCGACGCCTGCCAGTTCCAGTGTTGCGGGCAGTGCCGCGGCGAGCAAGGACGCGACGTTCTCGTTCGATCTGATCGAAAAACCGGGATCACCGCGCAGCAGGCCGCGTGCGTAATCGGCGTACTGCACCAGTACCGGCTTGTCGAGGCCGAGATCGGCACGCAGCGCCGCCAGTTTCTCCGGAGCCAGTTCGACATTGTCGGCGCCGCTTCGGCTCAGCTGGATCTGGACCGGATCGCCGGGCACGACCCGCAGTACGACGAACGCCAGCGTGAAGGAGATCCAGATCGTGACCAGCGCGTGCAGCACCCGCAGCAGGACGAAGCGCGCCATCACGTGGCCCATGCGGTGTCATGGAAGCTGCCGTCGAGCGAGTACCCGTGAAGTCTGGAGTCGGAGGCCACCAGTGATCCCGTCTCGTAGAGCGGCACGGCCAGTCCGCGTTCGAGGATCGTGCGCTGGATCTGTCCGACCGTCGCGCTGCGCTTATCCGGTTCCGACTGCGCGGCTTGCTGATCCAGTGCCGCGTTGATCGGATCGTCGGCGGTGATACGGGCCCGATTCTTACCCGCGGCGGCGAATACCGTACGCAGCACATCGGGGTCGCCGCGGTTCTGGCTGAATACGAGCAGGTCGTAGTCACCGGCGTCCTGGGTCGGCGAGAGTTCGGCGACGGGCAGCCCGCGCAGCTTCAGTTCGATACCGCTCTGCGCCCACTGCTGTTGCAGCAGTTCCAGTAGCGGGCCGTTGACCTGGTCGATCGACGGATAGGTCACCGCGAGGGTCAACCGCTGTCCGTTCTTCGCCCGGACCCCGTCCGGGCCGGGCCGCCACCCGGCGTTGTCGAGCAGTGTGGCGGCCCGGTTCCGGTCGAAGGCGAGTTCCCCGCCCAGTTCCAGATATCCCGGTGTGTTGGCGGCGAGAATGCTTGTCGCCAAGGGCGGTCCGCCCCCGAGTGCGACACCGACCAACTGCCGTCGATCGGTCGCCGCGATGAGTGCGCGACGGACCGTGTCGTCGGTCAGGGGACCCCGTGTGGTGTTCGGGGTGATGGTGTAGACGATCCCGGGCGACTGGATACGCGTGGTGGTGTACCGGTCGGCGGGAAGACTGCCGATCTGGCGCTGCGAAATGCCGCTCGCGGCGTCGACGGTTCCGGCGGACAGCGCGTCGAACTGCACGCCCGGTTCCTTGACCAGTTCGAAATCGATCCGAGCCAACGCCGCCGGCCCCGGCTGCCATGGCGCGGCGCCCCAGCGGTAGTCCTTGCGGCGCACCAGCGATACCCGCTCCTTGCCCTGGATGGACTCGAGCGTGAACGGTCCGGTGCCCGCGAACTTCCCGGCGCAACGCTGCTGCGGCGCCAGGCTCCACGCGCCGGGCGAGATGGGGGCCAGTGCGGTGGTCGAAGTCGCCTGCACGAACGAACTCTTCGGGCTGGAGAAGCGCACCGTCACGGTGTCCTGGCCGCTTACCACGGTTTCCACGTAGCCCGCGAGCAGGCTGTTCGCGGTCGCCGCCTGCGCGCCGAGCGCGACAATCCCGTCCCAGGTGGCCTTGACCGCGGCGGCATCGAAAGGTGTTCCGTCGCTGAAGGTCACATCGGTGCGCAGCACGAAGGTGAATTCGGTCGCGGTGGCGTTGCCCGACCAGGAGCGCGCGAGCCACGGATGCAGCGATCCGTCCACCGGATTCTGATAGACCAGCGAGTCCACCAGCGGCCGGACGAACGGACTGCTGTTGGCCGTCAAATTCTGCGCGGGGTCGATGCAGTCCGCGGTGTTCGCCGTGGCGATGGTGAGTGTGTCCTTCCCCGACACGGAGTCGGTTCCGGCGCAACCCGCGGCGAGGGCGCACAGCAGTGTCGTAGCGAACAGGGCCCGCGCGGCGTCGGTGGTTCTCATCGGCGTGCGGACCGCCGGATCTCGGGGTCGAGATCGTCACGGACCACCAGGCGGTCGGCGACCGCGAGCGTGCCGTCGGCCGCCCGCCGCAATTCGTCCTCGACCAGCACACTCGGCAGGAAGCGCACGGTGCCTTCGCGGTCGACCAGCGAGGTCAGCGCGTAGTAGCTGACGCGCAGGGTGTCGGCGGCAGCGCCCGGCTCGATCACGAATTGGTCGAACCAGTGCCGGTGCGTCACGTCGGCATGCGCGGCCGCGGCCGCCCTGGTGGCCTCGGCGATGGCGTCGCGTCCACGCAGTTCGTCCTGACGCGAGGCGTGCCGCAGCACTCCGTCGGCGGTGAATGTCGCGGCGAATCCCTCCGGGTCCAGGTCGTCGAGTAGTCTGGCCTGCCTGGCCAGGAAACCGCGTACCAGGACGTGGGTCGCGACCTCGTCGGTGTCGGTCGCGGCGTGATGGGTGATGGTCACGTGATCCTCCGAAGAATTGTCATCGCTGTCGCGCAATGGATTTCGAGCTACCGAGCGCTGGGATTCGGCGAATTCCTTGGCGGCCTGCAGTGTTCGCACGCTGTTGCCACCCAGCGCCGCGCGGACCCGCTGTTCGACGTCGGCGCGATCGGTGGCGCCCAGCCGCTCGCGCAGCCGTTCCAGATCCAGCTGGACGCTGTGGTGCGCGGTGGCCAGCGTCGCGTCCCCGGTCTGCTCCAGCGTCCACTTGCCGTGGTGGGCAAGGAATCCCTCGGGCACCACCGTCTGCTTGTAGGCCAGTTCGAATCGGTCGGTCACCACCCGGTAGGAGCGCGTGGTGTGCGCGTCACCGGCGTTGTTCACGGTGTCCATCTCCAGGATCTGCGCATCGTCGACATAGGACAGCGCGACCCGGGACACGTGGGGCAGCCGGTCGGGCCATAGATCGCCCCGGTACAGGAAATCGAAGACCGGCTGCGCGTCGGAAAGGATCGAGACGGAATCGGAGAAGGTCAGGGAAACGATCGAACCGTCCTGCCTGCCGACCGCCGTGGCCGCGACGGCCGCCAGTTCGGCCGTGCTGTTCGCGTCGAGCGCCTGGGTGATCCACGCCACCGAGGCGGGGTCGTCGTCGATCGCGCTGAACCGGTGATCCAGGATCACCGAGGAGGTGCCGTCGTCGTTCGGCTCGACCCGCCAGGTCCCCGACATCGCGGCGACCGGCGCCGCGGTGACGAGTTGGCGGAATGCCACGGTCCGGTTCTCGGCGTCGAGTTCGCGCCGCGAGCGCCACGTCTTGACCGTGTCCTTGGCGCTGGCCCAGATGTCGAGCACTTCCGCGCCGCCGGCTTCGGGTTCGCGCCGCACGTGGACCGCGGGCGGGAAGATGATCGGCCAGCTCTCCGCCTCGGCGACGACCGCGTAGACCTGGGCGGCGGGAGCGGCGACGTCGACGGTATGTCTGGTCGTGTATTCGGTGGCGCGGGTCGCTGGTTCGGACATGACTTCTCCTGGGGGCTTGTTCGTTTCGAGAGAGAGCGCGTCAGCGCAGGTGCACGCCGCCGTCGACCGGGAGCACGGTGCCCGTCGAGTATCCGGCGCCGGCGATGCCGAGAACCGCCTCGGCCACGTCGCCGGGATCACCGATCCGGCGCAGCGGCGCGATGGTGCGCACCTGTTCGCGCGGTCCGGTGAGCGTGGTGGTGAATTCGGTGTCGATCAGGCCGGGCGCGACCGCGTTGACGCGGATCTGCGGTCCCAGCGTCGCGGCGAGCAATCGGGTCAGATGTTCGATCGCCGCCTTGCTCACCGCGTATGGGATCGAACTGCCCGCGGGCCTGCTCCCGGCGATGGAGGAGATGTTGATGATCTGCCCATGCGGTGATTTCCGGAGCTGCTCGACCGCGGCAACCGTCAACCGCCACGTGCCGAATACGTTGACCTCGAAGATATCCCGCCACACATCGATCGAGGCGGCGGTGAGATCCTCGTGCGGGATCTGGCGGGTCACCCCGGCGTTGTTCACCAGCACGTCGAGGCCGCCGAATTCGGCCGCCACCCGATTCACCAGATCGACGGCTTCGGTGTCATCGCTGATATCGGCTCGGAAGTAGAGCGCGCCCGGAATATCGGAAGCGACCTTCTCCCCCGCTTCCACGGAGTTGGCCGAATTTACCGCGACCCGGTAGCCGGCGGCCCCGAAGCGCCGGGCGATTTCGGCGCCGATTCCCGAAGACGATCCGGTGACCAGGACGACGGGATCTCCCAACGCCTCCGCGTGCTCGGTATTACTGCTCATTGCTGCTCCTTTCGCCCGTGGCCTCGAATTCGATGGCGGCCACCGGGCACGAATAACGCACCTCGGCCAGACGGGCGTGCAACACCGCGTCAGCCGGATTCACCTCGGCATCGACCACTACGACCGTGCCGCTGTCCTCGCTCTGCTCGAAATGGCTTGGCAGCAGCCGGGCACAGTGGCCCGAACCGATGCACAATTCGGGGTCGGCTTCGATGCGCACGACACCGCCTCACCACGACACCCGCAAGCGGTGCAGGCCGTAGACCGATTTCTCCGGCCCGAAGGTCTGATCCTCGGCGAGCCGTAGGGTGGGCACACGCTCGAAGAGCCGGGTCAGCGCGATCTCCAATTCCTTGCGTGCCAGCGGCTGGCCCAGGCACTGGTGGATGCCGAATCCGAAGGCCAGATGCCGATTCGGCTCCCGGCGGATATCGAATCGGTGCGGATCGGCGAAGGTCGAGGCATCCCAGTTGGCCGCAGGAATGGAGGCGATCACCCCCTCGCCGCGCCGGATCAGCGTGTCCCCGATCAACACATCCTCCAGTGCCACGCGCGGCACGCCGGTGTGCACGATCGACAAGAAGCGCAGCAACTCCTCCACGACCTGCTTGATCAGTTCGGGATCGGCGCGCAGCAGCGCGTGCTGGTCGGGATGGCGCAGCAGCGTGTAGACGCCGAGGCCGATCATATTGGCGGTCGTCTCATGTCCGGCGACCAGCAGCAGCAGTGCCGAACTCTTCAGGTCCTCGCGGTCGAGTTCACCGGTCGCTTCGCGTTCGAGGACCAGCCGGGAGAGCACATCCTCGCCGGGATCGTTTCGTTTGTGTTCGGCGAGAGTGCCGAGATACTCGCGCAATTCGACGACCGCCTGCGCGCTCTGCTCGAGCGTGAACTCCGAGCTCAGCATGCGGCGGCCACGGTCCTGGAAATATTCGTGGTCGCTGTACGGAACCCCGAGTAGTTCCGCGATCACCGCCGAGGGAATGGGCAGTGCGAAATGCGAGATCAGGTCGGCCGGCTCGCCCGCGGCGAGCAGTTGTTCGATGAAACGATCGACGATTGTTTCGATGGCGGGCCGTAAGCCATCGATCCGCTTGACGATAAATTCCCGGCTCAGCATCCGACGCAACCGATCGTGCTCCGGCGGGTCGAGACGCAGGAACGGAATGTGCTTGTGCCCCACGCTGGCCCGCAGTGCGCCGGAGACGAAGGGGAATCCCGGGTTACGGGCGTCGGCGCTGAAACGCTGATCGCTCAGTGCCGCTTTCACATCCTCGTACCTGGTCAGCAGCCAGGCCTCGGACCCATCGTACAGGGTGATGCGCGCGGCGGGCGTGTCCTCGCGCAGTAGGGCGTATTCGCGCGGCGGCGCGAGTTCGTCGGTACGGTCGAACGGGAACGCGGGTGCCTGGGTATGCGTATCTACGGGCAAGGGTCGAACCTTCCTTCGTGGAGCGAGTGGTGGTCACGACGTACCGAGCCGATCCCAGGACAGCGCGGGATCGTATGACCGCAGGCGGTTCTCGGCGAAGGACTTCGCGGCTTCGAGGGTGTCGAGGCTGTGCTTGCCGAGGGCAGAGCGGACCAGGCGGGTAGCCGCCTCGACGGTCGCGTCGGCCCCGAGCACCTGTCGCACCCCAGCCGGGTCGAGCGCGATGGTGTGCCGTCCGGTGATGGTCACGGAATCGGCGTGCTGTTGCACCGACCACTGTCCGAGATGAGCGCGCGCGATAGGCGGCACCGTCCGCGGCTTGTAGACGATGCGCGCGCGACCGAGGCAGATCCGGATCGAGGGGATATCGTGCTGGGTTCCGTCGTCGCCGAGCACCGTTGTGCACACGGTCTGCACGCCGTCGTCGTCCTCGTCGTAGGTGACGTCGTGGACGTGGGCGAGACTGCTCGGCCACAGTTCGAGCCTGGACAGGAACTCGAAGACGTCGCCGACCGATCCGTGGGTACGCACCACGTCCTCGAATGTGTACACCCACGCGCCCGCGCCGCCGGGCAGATCCGCAGACTCGGCCAGTTCAGCCAGGATCCGGCGGACCACCGGCTCGACCGAAACCGCCGTCGCGTCATCGGAGCCGCTCGCCCAGACGGTTTCGATATCCACGACGTCAGCGGTGTCGTCCCGATAGCGCACGACCGTGGTCGGCGCGTCGGGCCCGACGCCGAAGATCAGCGTGGTCGACTCCTCGGTCGCCCTGCGTTCCAGGCCGACCGACCGGACCGAGCCATCGTCCTCCAGCCACAGCTCGAAGGTCTCGACATCGTTGGTCGCGGTCAACGCCCTGGCATGGATCACCGGTCCGGCGAACAGCGGCCAGGAATGCACTTCGGCCAGGATCCGGTCGACGGGTCGCGCGTCAGATTTCTCGCTCGAGGTGTGGGAGGGCAGTGCGGTCATCGTCGACTCTCTTCTGCTTGTGGACGACTCGTCGGAATGCGCTGTCCCCCGGCTCGTCCGGGCAGCAGGGACGCGCTGATCGCGGCGCCGATCAGAATCACCGCCGCGACGCCGAATGCCGTGGCGTAGCCGTGGGTAACCGCACTTCCGGTCGGTATGCCTTCGCCTGCTCCGTTGGTGCGAGCGGCCGCGACAATGGTGAGGACGGCAAGCCCCACCGATCCACCCAATTGTCGGGTGGCGTTGGCCAGACCGGACACCACCCCGGCGTCCTGGGGGGCAACTCCGCCTATCGCCGTCGCCGCGGTGGGGGCGAGTGCGAGCCCGATCCCGAGGAAGACCACGAGTCCGGGGGCGATCACCGCCCAGCCGACGGAGGAATCCGAGTCGAGCAGGGTCAGCGCGGCGAAGGCCGCAGCCGAGATCACGGTCCCCGCAACGATGATGGGCCGCGCGGGTATGCCGCGCGCGAGAAGTTTGGCCGCCGACTGCGCCCCGATCACGGTGGTCACCGCGAAGGGCACGAAGACCAGTCCCGCCGCCAGCGCCGAAAGTCCCCGCACCCCTTGCAGATACAGCGACACGAAGTACAGCACGGAGAAGAAGCCCGCGCCGAGAAGGAACATTGTCAGGTTGGCCACCGTGACGGCACGCTGCCGGACTATCCGCAACGGCAGCAGAGGATGTTCGGCGATCCTGGTCTCGACGACCACGAATCCGACCAGCAGCACGATGCCGATCAGCGTCGCCACGGCCGCTTTCGCATCGAATGCCGCTGCCTTGCCGAATTCGACAAGGCCGTAGACCACGGCGATGAATCCCGCCGTCACCGTGACGCTGCCGAGGATATCGAGCCCGCCGTGCGGCCGGTCGGCGTCTCGGTCCAGGTAGATCAGCGCGAGTACCGCCAGCACGAGACCCACCGGCGCGTTGACCAGCAGAACCCAACGCCAGGAAAGGAATTCGGTCAGCACGCCGCCCAGTACCGCGCCGATCGCGCCGCCGACAGCGCCCATCATGGTCCAGGTCGCGATCGCCTGGGTGCGTTTGGGCCCCTCGGCGAAGGCGGCCGTGATTATGGCCAGCGTCGCGGGCGCCAGGACCGCGCCTCCGATACCCTGCACCGTGCGGGCCACCACCAGCCAGACCGCGTTCGGCGCGAGGCCACCCGCCAGGCTGGCGAGCGTGAACGCGGCCAGACTGAGCACGAAAACTCTTCTGCGCCCGAACAGATCCGACGCCCGCCCGCCGATCAACATGAATCCGGCGAAGGTCAGCGTGTAAGCGGTGACCACCCACTGCAGATCCTGCTCGCTGAAACCGAGCGACGCACGGATGCCGGGCAGCGCCACATTGACGATGGACACGTCGAGTACGACGATCAGCTGTCCCGTGCAGGCGAGCGCGACCAGGATCCATTCCCTGGTGCGTCGCGCCGCGGCCTGCGGCGCTGCGGCGTCGGCAGCGACTTTGTCGATTTTGCTTGTCATATTCCGTTTCCCGATCGTGGCGCTGCGCCGCGGCGTTCAGGCTCCGGCAGCGGCGCTCAGCCCGTTTTGCAGCTGTGCGAGCAGTTGACGTGGGGTGGTGATGTTCTCGAGCTCGTCATCGGACAACTTGACGCCATATCGGCGCGCGATGACCGCGGCGGCCTCTAGCAATGCCAGCGAGTCGTAGCCGAGGTCGGCGAAATCGGTGTCGAGCACGTCACCTTCGAGATCGACCGATTCGTCCTCGCCCGCGGCTTCCCGCAGGATGTCCTTTAATTCCGTGACACCGACCTGCACGCTCATGATTGGTCTCCTCAGCTCTTTCCGGTGATCGGATCAAGCCGAGCCTGACATCACTCGCTGGACGTTCCCTGGAATCGCGCTGTAGCCGCCCGCGTGAGCGCACGACAACAGTTGCCCCGACGCCTGGAAACCGGTCGCTGATCGGCGCGGATGCGGACTGCGTGGCTATCCATAGGACCATGATGGGATAGAAGCGATTGATTGGTAAGATGCCACTTTGAAGTGGGTTGCTAACTAATAGAAAGTTTGCAGCATGACAGCTGAAGTACAGGCTCTACTCCAGAGCGACTGCCCCGGTCGGGTCCTACTGGATCACATCACCGGCAAATGGGGTGTGCTGGTGCTGACCTCCCTGACCGAGGGTCCGCTGCGCTTTCACCAATTGCGCACGCGCATCCAAGGGGTCAGCGACAAGATGCTCACCCAGACCTTGCGCACCTTCGCGGACGACGGACTGGTCACACGCACCGTGCTGCCCACGGCGCCGCCGTCGGTGATGTACGAGCTGACCGATCTCGGCACCGAGGCGGCGCGCGAACTGGAACCTTTCCTGCGCTGGGTGCGTGCCACGGCGTCGGCCTCGGTCACAGCCGCGGCGTCGTAACCTCTCCGCCCCTGCGCTCGAGAAATCAGCGAAAACGCTGTGGCACAGGGATTCTCGGCGATAGGTAGGTCGTCCGCTTCCGGTGCGGTCACCGCCACGGTGTGCCGATATGTGTCGCCATCCCAGCAGGCCCGGCTGCTGACTCGGTCCGATGATCACGCCCGAGCACATCGGGATGGACGCTCATCCCCACTTCCCACAGGGAACGAACGAAGTCGGACAAACCCCGTCCGCGCAACGCGGGCCCGGTCCGCGGCCGCGCGCGGTGTGCGTGCTCTCGGCTATTCGTGGCCATCACGTCGACGCGCACCGGCTGACACGGTTCGCCGCCGAGTTCGGGAGGCTGTATCAGGACTCCTCGGGGTGGTTGCGGTGCGGCCTGCCGTTGCCGCAGTGACGAACTCGTTCTCGCTGTCGATTTGCGGGCGGCCATGCATCTGCCGGTGCCGCATTCGGGGGCGCGGTTGCACACCGAGACTCTCGGCGCGGTCATCGACCGCCTGGCGCGTAGCCAGGTGCGCGCCTACCACCTGTTGATGACTGTGGATGATGTGGCAGATCCGCAGGTGCACGCGGCCTGGTATCGATGTGGCGTTTACCGGCTCGGAGATCCAATGCCAGCCGGTGGGGTGATCGATCATCGGCAACCAGGTCCATTGCCGAGCGTCTGCTGCGGCAACACGATTCCGGACCGATGGACGATATCACTTCTACGCCCGTTCGTTCTCAGCGAAAATTGGTTCACCGCCTGAACCCAGGTGTCGATGGTGCCCATCAACCGGGCACGGTACGCGTCGATCACCGCCACCGCCTCCCACGCTGTCCGTTCACGCCGCTGATGCAGCACGGCCAGTTCGGCAGCCGCGCTCAGCACCGGGTCCTCGGCGGGCAACGGGAAGCCCCGGCAGGCCATGAGCAGTTCGTCCTTGCCCGGCAACAGAGGTCTCATCAGCCACCATCTCCGAGCGCGGGCAACCCCGCCGACCGCTGCGTCAGCGCGTCAGCGAGCTCGGTGTAGCCATCCACCAGCTCCGCCAGCCGATAGAGCACAGGATCAAGCCGGCTCCTGTTCCGAGCCGCTACGTATCGATCGGATTCGCCGCCCATCGTGCGAGCGTCAGCAAGGACACGATCAGGCGGATGATCGCCGATGGCACTTTGCCTGCTTACCGATTCAGGGGCCAGATACGCATTGCGATCGAAGACATTGACAAGGCTATGCGTCCGCTGCGTTGAGGGAGTCTGGAGCCACTTCACCAATCCTCGATCCCGACTGTCGCAGTCCGCCCCACCACGAAGCCCCGGGATTTACCGCGCTTCGAAGCCCCACAAGGCGAATGTGACAAACATCACATCAGGACACCGATGGGTCGCCATCAGTTGCGAGACTCCGACCAACTACTACGGATAGCTATTGCACGTATGTTGCATGCAATGCATCCTATGCTAGCCAAAAACTCTCTGACCAGCGTCTTTACAGTGGTCCCAGCTGGGATCGAACCAGCGACCTTCCGCGTGTGAGGCGGACGCTCTCCCGCTGAGCTATGAGACCTGACGGGTTTCCGGCGGCTCGAGGTGCCCTCCGGACGAGACGAAACATTAGCACGCGCCACCGGCGGTTCACCAAATCGCCATCCGGACAGGGATGGTTCGACGGGGCGCCACCACCCATCGGCAGCCCCAGCGTGGGCCCGGCACGTGGGCTACCGATGGCGGGTATGCCGGGTCGCGACCGCGCGAAGTTCGGTCGCAGACGCTGCCCCTCGACCACCGAAATGGGAACCCAGCGTCTCGACAACCCCATCCATCACATGGGCCACCCTCGTCCCAGCACGCCACTTTCCGGATTTCCACCGTTCTACCAGCAGATTTGTACCTTTCACCGAGCGTCCGCTAATGTTCTGTCTCGCACCACGGAGGCCGGAGACGAGCCCCGGGGAGGCAGAATGCGGATGTAGCGCAGCTGGTAGCGCATCACCTTGCCAAGGTGAGGGTCGCGGGTTCGAATCCCGTCATCCGCTCGAGAGGTAGGGCCAGGCAACATACGCCGTCCCCCTTTGCGCGGTGGAGTGGCCGAGTGGTGAGGCAACGGCCTGCAAAGCCGTGCACACGGGTTCGATTCCCGTCTCCACCTCGCGCGATTAGCTCAGCGGGAGAGCGCTTCCCTGACACGGAAGAGGTCACTGGTTCAATCCCAGTATCGCGCACCACCGTAGTACCAGGTCAGAGGCACTTTTCGAGGAAACTCGGAAGGTGCCTCTCCTGCTTTTCAGCCTCCGAACACCCACTCAGCACACACGAGGGTGAGTAACTCCGGGCTAGCAGGAGCAACTCAGAGCTACTTCGAGCCGTTCGACATCGCCGCACCGAGTAGCGCGGCGTGCGCCTCGAGGTCCTTCGCGAACAGGTCGATGTAGACCGATTCCGTGATCGCTGCGGATGCATGCCCCATCCAGTCGACGATGTACCGCGATGAGATGCTGCCGCGCACAGGCCTGCGAAGGTATGGCGCAAGTCGTGCGCAGTGAGTTCGGTTTCGCCGTCGTCGGCGATGAGATGTCAGCGCCGACTCACGCTCTACTTACCCCCGCCGAAACCGCCGCCCGCCTGCGCGTCCACCCGCAAACGCTGATCAATTGGCGGGGAAGGACGCGGCCCACGCTCGTTCAAAATCGGCCGCCGCCGTTTCACAGAAGCGCGCGAGCGCGTGACGGGTCCGTCCATGTGCCGCCGTCGCTACTTCAGTCGTCGTAGTCGGACGGCCACAAGATCATTGCGACGATGACCGCCAGCGGTAGCGCGATCACGAACACGAGAGCGGCTTGCGTCGCGCTCATCGGCGTACCCCGCCGAGCGCGGGCCAGCGGCCGAATGACGGACGGGATGCAGCGCATTCGACGTCGGCAACCGACATCAACCGGTCCAGCGTGACCGCGTCGACATGCGCCGAGGACGAGAGCATACCACCTCGGCCCCCGAGGACTCGACTTGTTCGACCAGACCGAGCACGGAAGTCGGATCGGCAAACCGCAGCGGGTACCCCAACCGCCGCGCCAATCTGCGCACCTGCGCCGTGTCCCATTCCACTGTCGGCGAACACGGGTCTATCCATCCGAGCGCGTCCATTCCCCTGCCTTCTGTCCCCTGCCGTTGGTAGGCACCCGCCGGCGGGGCAACATCGTCGGTGTCCGGCGGTCTCCACCCGGCGGCGGGCTGAGATCGAAGCTATGCGTGAAGGGTTCGCGCACCTACGTTTTCGGCGTCCGCAGGTGTCCACACCCTCGTTACGCTGGTGTGGTGGAAACCGGGGCGCTCATGCGTGCCGCTCGTGAAGCGGCCGGTATCTCTCTGCGCGCGATGGCGGAACGGTCGTTCTACAGCAAGACCTATCTGTCGGCGATCGAGACCGGGCAGCGCCCCGTGCCCGCCGGAGTGACCGCCGCCTACGAACGGGTCTTGGGGACAACGGACCTAGGCCGACTGACCACCGCCGCCAGGTCGGCTGCGAGCGTGGACGCCGGCGCCCTTGCCGACGTCGCCATGATGCTTTCGTCTACCCGCCGGATCGAGGACGCGGCCGGTGCCCTGGCGGTGCTTCCGGCGGTACGCGGCATGTCCGCTATGTCCGAGCAATTCGCACGCGAAGCACGCAAGGCCCGCACCGAGGCGGCGGCGCTCGCCTCCGAGATCACGCAGTACCGGGGTTGGCTCGAACACGCGGTGGGGGCCGACACCGCCGCGCGGCGCAGCCTGACCACGGCTGTGGACCTGGCGGCGGAATCCCGCGACCCAGACCGACTCGTCCACAGTCTCGGTTTCGCCGGATACGTGGCGTGGAGCGCGACCGGGGACTACGGCGAAGTGATCGCCCTGTCGGACGCCGCGCTGGCGGTCCGTGGCGCGCACCCCGTCCTGGTCGCCTACGCGCGGATGCGCAGGGCCGAACTACTGGCCGCGCGCGGGGAGGCAGGCGAAGCGCTGCGTGCACTCTCCGAGGCCGACGCGGCGACAGACGCGGCCGACGGTATCGAACCGCCAGAAGCCATGTACTGGTGGACACCCGGATTCGGCGGCGTGCAGCGTGGGGGCGTCCTGTCCTTGCTGGGCGACACGGCCAATGCGATCCAGGAAGCATCGGACGGCCTGGCCGAGATGCCCGCCGAGCATCGGCGAACCGAGTGGCTGGCTTCCGCGCTGCGCCGCGTCGACCCGGACATGAACCCGGTCAGCGGGTGATACAGCGCCCGGTCCGTGTACACACACGCAGAGTTTCGCCGGAGTTTTCCGCTCTGGCCCGGAGTTGATCGAATCGATCATCTCCGCTGGTAGCGTGCGATTCGGGTTCCAGCGCGGCGATTGCCGGGCGTCGTCGTGGCCAGGATGGGGTCGGTGTCGGTGGGTGGGGATACGCTGTGGCGCACAGTGCCGGAGCCGAGTCAGGGGGTTGTCGCGTGACGATCGGTGCGGAGGTCGCCCACGGCGCGGCGCCGGATGACGACGATCCGGACTCGCTCGATCTGCGCGACGACATCTCGTTCGAACTAGAAGAGGTCAACGAGGTGCTCGGCGAGTTGATCGCGATACGCGCCGACCAGAAGGCCAAGGACGGCGAGTTGCTGACGGCTCGGCTCGGGGTCGGTGGAGACAAGCCCGAGACGCTCGCCCGGATCGGCGCCCGATACGACCTTTCCCGCGACCGGGTGCGGCAACTGCACACCAAAGCGGTTGGGCAGATGATCCGGATGGCGCAGCTGTCCGGGCATCGCGCCGCAGCGGTCCTGTCCGCGCGTTATCCACTCGACGCCAGGGACCGGCAACTCACGCGCGCGCTACTGGTGGAGACGTACGCGACCGACACCGATATCGCCGCGACCGAACTGTCATACCTCAAGCTGCGGCTGGCCGGCCACCCGGCCGAGGACGCCAAACGGATCGCCGGATTCGTCACCCAGCGCATCGCGGCCTGGCAGAAGAAGACCAACCGGCGCCTGGCGAAACTGCACGACGCCGAGCCGCGCGCGACGAGTCAGCTGAATCCGTGGTTGGGGCAGGTCGATTGGCCCAGCGCCCGCGTGGCGGCCGCGATCCCGACCGCCACAGCGCGCACCGTGGACAGCGACGACGACGGCCGCGGACGCTTCTACCTGGACAAGGTCGGTCGCGACGTGCCGTTCGACTCCGGTTTGGAGGCCAGACTGCTGTGGATACTCAACGCCAGCGATCTGGTCGAGACGTTCATGGAACAACCCGCGGCGGTCGTCTACGAGCTCGACGGCACAGCGCGGGTGCACTATCCGAGCATCGTCGCGCGGCTGACCGACGGCCGCACGGTGCTGATCGACGTCGCGCCGCTGGGCCACGTCGGCTTCCACGTCAACGTCGTCAAATCCGCCGCCGCGCGGGCACACGCGCACGCCAACGGCTGGGGCTGGCTGGTGTGGACCGGCAGCCGCATCGGCATCCCGGATCTGCGCGCCCGCCCCGTCGACGCCGCCGCTGAGCGGATGCTGCGCGAACTCGTCGAGCGCGGCACCGTGCACTGGGCCGCGCTCCGCGAGGTGCGCGCGAAGACCGGCCTCGAGCTGCTGGACTTCCTCGCGCTGGTGCTGCGCCACGAATGGCGGTGGGACCGGGCGCCGTTCCGGCTCAGCGCACCACCATCGCCGCCGCCAGGAACGTGACGATCAGCAACATCGCGCAGATGGTGATCAGCTGCCAGCGGCCGATGGTCGCCTCCAGATTGGCGATGGTGTTGCGCAGGGCCTGGTCGCGCCGGTCGTGATCGGCGATCGTGCGCTGGGCGGCGGCGAGAGCGTCGGCCCGTTGCTGCGCGGCCTGCTCCGCGCGTTCCAGCCGCGTGGTGAGCTTCAGCAGGTGTTTCTGCTTGTCGCGTAATGCTTTCCGAGTCACGGCCAGCGACGTGCGCTGGTTCACCAGTTCCTGGCGCTGCCGGGCGATCACCGTGGCCTGTGTCTTCGTGTGGTACTCCCAGTCGGTCACGGTGGCCCAGCCTCCCGTCCTCTCGTCCCGATAACCCCAGGCGTATTCGCCGCTCACCCAGCCCGCGATGAACTCGCGCAGTTCGACCGGCTCCCGGCGCGGCGCCGCCATCGCGTGCTCGGTATCGAGCACGCCGGTGACCGCGCGGTAATCACAGGCGGCGGGCGCGAAGTCCGCGATACCCAGGGCGTGCAGGTACGGCACCCAGTAACCGGGCGGGCACAGCCACAACACGTCCGTACAGCCCTCGGCGCGCAGCCGCTCGGTGTGCTCCTGAGCGAGTCCACGCTCCAGTGGACCGCTGCGCACCTCGATCGCGTATACCCGGTCACCCTTGCGCCAGTACACGTCCACCGGCAATGTCCCGATGCGTCGGTCCACTTCGGCCTCGTCGGCTCCGTAGGCGAGCAGCCTGCCGCACAACCAGTATTTGAGCCGCCGAATATCCCACTGGGCGGCGGAACATTCCGGGCACTCACAGGCGTAGCCCGTCGTCGACCCGCGGGTACGACCGGAAGCCTCTCCGATGCCCAACTCGGCGAGCATCGCTCGGCGCCCGCAGGCGATCTCCGCCCGCTGCTTCGTTCTCACGCGACCACTCCCCTGCACAAACCACCGCAGGCCCGGCGACCTACGCCATAGATCAAGAGTGCGTCAGACTCGGCTACCTCGCCAGCCCCGTTCACCCCGCGCTCGGGTGTGCCACACGCGTGGTCGATCAGCGGAATCGGCGTTGTACTCTGCGGCACAAGGACTTTCATCATGCCACGGAACGGCGGCGAGTACTGCGGGCACCCTGAATTCGACAGTTGTCGCCGACCCGCGACACGCCCGGGCTTCGAGCGCGCCCGGCGGCCCGGGCACCGCGGCGAACTCCGAGCACGGAGTCGCGGCGAACCCGATGGAGGCGGATAATGACCGATCAGATGCGCCGACTGGTTTACCGGGCAATCCGGGTCACCGCGGAATCCGCGTGCAGAGGGCCGATTCCGGAAGCCTAGGCTGCTTCGATCAGGTCATGGATCGGTGCACCGCCGAATCTTCGCGAGCCGCGGATGTCCAACTGGGCGGATAGAATCGTCCGGCCGAGTGCGAGCTGGGCCGATACGGGGAAGTGGGTAGTGGATGGAGCACGGTCAGCAGACCGGCGAGTCGATCGGCGCGATGTTGGCGAGTATCTCGTCGGCGCTCCGAGAGGTCAGCGAGAAGCTCGACGCGGTGGCGGCCCGGATCGACGGTGCGCAGGCCGTGGTGAGCGAACCGACCGTCGAGGGGCGGCTGGCCAAGCTCGAGGCGTGGGCCTTCCGTGCCGGACAGGACATCTCGGGTCTCGATACCAGAGTGGAGCGCCTGGAATCCGGTGACGACCCGGCGCAGGAAGACCGGCAAACGGCTGCGCGACGCCCGCTACCCCGGGCAGCCGCGGGGCGATCGAACGCCCGCACGCCGGAACACGGCGGCGCCGAAGCCGTGGCGCCGAAGAGTGTTTCCAGCGAAACGGTCCTCGCCAGGAACGGCGCGCGACCGCAGAGCGCAGCGCGAGAGCCGGTGCACGCGGCGGCAGAACCGAGTCCCGCTGCGCAGTTCCCACCGCGGGCCGAGCCCGCGCCCAGCGCGCTCGATTCGAACGCCACCTCCGGTCCGGGATTCACCGCGCCCCGCGACCAGGTGTCGAACTTCACCGCCCCGCCCTCGCCGGAACCGGCTTTCACTACTCCGGTCCAGCGAGAACCTGTAACGCCCTTCACCGCGCCGGCGCCGCGCGACCCGAGCACGGGACGGCAGGAGACGTTCACCGGCTCGCGCGAACCCGCCACCTCGTACTCCCCCGGTGAAAACGCCGCGTACGAGAACATCGTCGCCTCCGCCCCGAGCAGCACCCACGGCGGCGCGGAGAACGGGACGGCCCCCGAGGCCGCAGGCGTGGGCCTCACCGGAGCGCACCGCGCCGGCGACGACGACCGGACTCCGGTCGAGAACACGCACGTGGACAAGCTGCAAGCCATGCTGGATGAACTCAAGCGCACGGCGGCGGCTCCGCTGGGCCGCTCCGACATCTTCGGGTCTACACCGGGCGAGTCGACCACGAACGGATATCAGTCCGAGCGCACCGACGCGCAGCGCCGACCGGCCGACTACCGGCTGTCCAGCCCGCCCCCGGTGTCCTGACGGACCTTGGGGCGTCGCCGCTTCGGCGGACGCCCCGCCGCGGCCGAACGCAGCAGGATCTGCTGGACGAGATCGCGCAGCCAGCGATGGCCCCCATCGGCGCTGTTGCGCGGATGCCACGCCATCCCGATGGCGACCTCGGGCAACGGCAGCGGTATCTCGAACGCGCTCAAGCCGATGGCGGGCAGTGTGGCGGCGCTCAACAGGGCCGGCGCGGGGCAGACCAGGTCGCTGCCGCGCACAGCGAACAGCGCGCTGGTCAACGTCGGCACCGTGGCGACCACCCGCCGGGTGCGACCGTGCAGGGCGAGTCGGTCGTCGATCGGGCCGTGCGAACGACCGGTGCGCGAAATACTCAGGTGGGGTGCGGCGGCGTACGCGGCGACGGTGACCCGATCGGTGACCAGCGGATGATCGGCGGCGGCGACTCCGATCAGGCGGTCGGTGAGCACTCTGCGCACGGTGGTCTCCGGATCGGTGTGGTCGATGACACCGACCTCGAGGTCGACGCGTCCGTCGCGCAACGCGGCGGTGCTCTCCAGTGTGTCGGGCAGGAAGCGCAGCGTCACGCCCGGCGCCTGGGCCCGCACCGCGGACAGCAGGGGCCCGGCCAGCTCGGTGAGCACCAGGTCGCCCGCCTGCACCGCGAACGTCCGGCGCAGCGCCGCGGGGTCGAGGTCGTCGCGCGGCGTCAGCAGTGCGCGCCCCTGCTCGACCAGTGTGCTGACCTCGTACCGCAATTCCAGTGCGCGCGGCGTCGGCACCAGGTGGCGACCGGCGCGCACGAGCAGCGGGTCGCCGAGCACGTCCCGCAATTTGGCCAGCGTCCGGCTCATCGCGGGCGGCGAGGTGTGTAGGCGCTCCGCGGCCAGGGTGACGCTGTTGGTGTCCAGCAGTGCGTCGAGGGCCACGAGGAGATTCATGTCCAGCGCTTCCACCCTTGGATTATCGCCAACGCAAACAGCGGCACCGGGTATTGCGCGCGCGATAACCCGGACGAGTCCTACCCCAGCGCCGCCGCCGGGGAATTGTCGGCGAAACCGTGGGTGGTGGCGGGGATCATAGCTGTGGGCACATGCCGTCCCGAGCAACCGACCTGGCGATATGCCCTGAACACGTCGGCCGCGGAACCACGACAGTCCTCGTCGAGCGCGCGGCCACCGCACCGCCCGCCACGATTCGCCCGACGCCACCCGCCGATTTCGGCAGTCGATGCAAATGTGCGCACACGGTCACCCAGCCGCGGCCAGGACCGGCGCCGCGGATCGGAGCTCCCTACCACCCGCGTGAGCGGACCACCACTGTCCGGAGCGGACGGGGACGCCTGGTGGCTGACCCGGCAGCTGTCACCCTTCGGACGGAAGCAGCTCCGGTTCGGTCGGTGCCGGCGGGCGTGCCACCGGGCCCTGCCCCGACTTGTGTCGGCCGGCCAGTCCCCGGTAGGACTCCGGCTTGATCCGCCCGAACACCTGCGCCACACGGGTGTGCAGCGGCAGGCGGAACTTCAGGTCGGCGAGCATCTCATCGATGTTCTGGACGGAGAACGGGACCACCGCCGTGCCGTGCGCGTGGCGGCCGTGCGTGCGTTCCTCCATCCAGCGCAGACGGGCGTCGATTTCCCGGTGGAGTTCGTCGGTGGGCGGCACAACCAGCCCGCCGGTCAGCAGCGCGGCGGTCCAGTGCGCGGCGACTTCGGCGTTCAGCGTGCTGATCGCCGAGGAGTTGTAGCCGGCGAAGGTCAGATTCGGGACCTCCAACGGCAGGATCTGGCGGTGCAGGCGGAAGTTGCCGTGCTCGTCGGTCAGCCTGCGCTGGACGTACGGGGTGAGGAAGGGCACACGCTGCTGGAACCCGGTCGCGCAGATCACGACGTCCGCCTGCAACACCTCCCCGCTGGAGAGCCGGATTCCCGGCGCCGCCTTCGCGCCGCCGCCCATCTCGGTGATCGTGGTGTCCCGGTGCACCGTGATATGTCCGTTGGCGACCTGCTCGTAGAAGCCTTCGCTCACGAGGCTGACGGTGCTCTCGGCGATCTCCTCGAACCGCCCGCCGGGCACCAGACCGAGTTCGCGCAGGTTCGAATGCTTGGTGACCAGCTCCTGGATCAGATCGAAGTTGCTGATCCGCACCGATTCGCCGGGGCCGGCCAGGAACCGGTCCATCCAGCGGGGCCGCAGATAGTGGAAGTGCGCCTCGCCGAAGCGGGTCAGCATCAGCCGCTCGTAGTCGATCACCCGCGCCAGCTTGCGCGGCATCTTCCAGAACAGCCGCCGGGCCACCACAGATGTGGACGCCGCGACCTCGCTCACCGCGGTGGCGATGTCACAGGCGGACTTGCCGTAGCCCACCACGACGACCGACTTGCCGCGCACCGACTCCAGGTCGGTGAATTCCGAGGAGTGGCACAAGCGCCCACCCGCCGCGCGGAACCAATCGGCGCCGCGGTACTCCGGCAGCGCGGGTTCGCTGAAAACGCCGTTGGCGATCACCAGGTGGTCGCACGAGGCCCGATGGATTCCGCTCTCATCGCGAATCTCCAGCAACCAGCCGCTGTCCACCGGGTCGGCGGCGACCACCTCGGTGCGCAACCGCAGGTGCTCGGTCAGCCCGAAGTGTTCGGCGTAGGCGGCCAGATAGGCCTGCATGTGCTGCCCGTCGAGAACACGTGGGTAGTCGCCCGGCATCGGGAAGTCGGAGAAGTGATACGTGTCCTTGGAGTTCTGCGTCTGCAGGCCCGGGTATCGCCGGGTCGCGCTCCACACACCACCGACATCGGGTGCACGGTCGAAAACCTCGACCGGAAAACCCGCCTGTTTCAGCACTTTCGCGCAGGCAAGACCTGCGATACCCGCACCGACGATCCCGATGCGGCTTCCGCTTGTCATGCGCGAGAGATTACGTCGCCCGGCGGCGCACAGCAAAGTCGGTCGACCGAATCCGCTCGTCAGCGCACTGCGGCCGGACCCACCGGAACGGCAGGAAGCTCGACGGTGGCTGTTCGCGTCCACGGTGGTCTCACGGCCTGATCGTCGGGTACCGGCCCGGCGCGCATCGTCGTCGAGGTCCGGCTACCCTGCGCCAATGAGTTCGATCGCGCCCGTCCTGCGGCGTGCCCGGATCGCGAACTCCTTCGCGTTCGGCGCACAAGGCTTCTTCCTCGCCGTCGTGCTGACCGAACTACCACAGCAGAAGGAGCGTTTCGGGCTGTCGGACGGGGTGATCGCCGTCTCGGTGGTATTGATCTCGTTGCTCGCGGGCGGCGGCAGTGTCCTGGCGGAGCGGCTGGCGCTGCGCTGGTCCAGCCGCGCGGCGGTGCGGATCGGGCTGCTGCTCGTGGCCGTCACCGGCGCGGCGGCCGCCTTCGCGCCGAACACGCCGCTACTGGTGGCCGCCCTCGGCTGCTACGGGATCGCGGTCGGCATCGTCGACGCGAGCACCAACATGCAGGCGGTGTTCATCCAGCACGGGTACGGGACGTTCATCCTGTCGTCGTTCTACGCCGCGTGGAGCGCCGGAACGATAGCCGGGGCACTGTTCGTATCCGGGTGCGAGGCCCTGGGGGTGACGCTGCGCGAATCGCTGCTCGCGGCCGCGGCGATCGTGCTGGTGCTCGGCTGGGCGCTCGGACGAGGACTGCTCGGCGTACGGGATGCGGAGACGAGTCCGGCCGAGACCGCCGCGCCCGGTTCCACCATCGCGCTGCGCGCGTATCTCGGGTTCGGCATCGCGATGGCGTTCGTCTTCGCCGTCGACCTCGCGGTGGGCAACTGGTCGGCCTTGTACCTCACCGACGACCTGCTCGCCGGTTCGGCGACCGCGGCGCTCGCCTACGCCGCGTACCAGGGGACGTCGCTGGTCGCTCGGATCGCCGGCGATTCGCTGGTGCGCCGTTTCGGTCCGCGCCGGGTGGTGCGGACCGCCGCGGGCACGGGAGCCCTCGGTCTGGCACTCGTGGTGGCCGCGCCGAGTCCCGCGGTCGCGATCACGGGCTTCCTCATCGCGGGCGCGGGCCTGCCCGTGATCGCGCCGCTGTGTTTCAGCGCGGCGGGGCAACTCGCGACCGGACCGGAACTCGACGCACTGATCGCGCGTCTCAACCTGTTCAACTATGCGGGGACCTTGCTCGGCGGCGGCGTGGTCGGCGCGGTCGCGGCGGGCCTAGGGCACCGCACGGGCTTCGTCATCCCTCTGCTGTTCGCCCTGGCCCTGATCGCGCTCTCGCGCGTCTTCCGCTTCCATCGAGTCGCGAGCGCCGCTCCTGCGCAGAGGTTGGGCCGGCCCACAGAACTCGGTCCTGCCGCGGGGTAGGCCGTGGCGGGAAGGCGATCATTCGTGCTCTCATGGAGCCATGAGCGACCTCCCAGTCATCGTCGACCGGGCCGGGCTGTGGGACGCGGAAGCGCTGAGTGACGTCGCCGCGGCCACTTTTCCCCTCGCGTGCCCGCCGGAGGCGACAGCCGACGACATCGAGGTCTTCGTCGGCGAGGTCCTGTCGAGCGAACGATTCGGCGAATATCTGAGTGATCCGGCCCGAATCGTGCTCAAAGCGGTCGCGGACGACGACATCGTCGGTTACGCGATGCTGGTCACCGGCGGCCCGGCGGATCCGGCGGTGGCCGAGTCGGCCGGGCCGCGTCCGATGGTGGAGATCAGCAAGATGTACGTGCTGCCCGGCCGGCACGGCACCGGAGTGTCCACCGCGCTGATGAACGCCGCGCTGGACTGGGCGCGTGCCGCGGAATATCCAGGCGTCTGGCTCGGCGTCAACCAGGCGAACGTCCGCGCTCGACGCTTCTACGCCAAACACGGTTTCACCGAGGTCGGCACCAGGACGTTCACCGTCGGCAACCAGGTGCATCACGACTACGTACTGCGGTTGGCCTTCTAGCCCTGCCCGCGCCCGTGCCGTCTCCGGTCGTCGCGGCCCGCAGATCGGGTGCGGTGATATCCGCGATATCCGCGATATCCGCGACCAGCCCGTGCAGCAGCACGACCGGGACGCCCTCGCCCGCCCACCCGAAGCGGACCTAAGCTCAGCCCAGCAGACGTGCGCGCAGGGCCGCGATATCGCCGTCGGTGAATCGCAGGCCGTCCAGGACGTACGCGTCGAAACTTCCGTAGGTCCGATTCACCTGGTCGAAGGCGGCGTCGAGCCAGGATCCCCGGACGCCGTTGAGCGGGTCGTCCTCGCTCGCGTCGCGGAATCGGTTGGACAGCAGATAGTCCTCGGTGACCGTGGCGCGATCGACGCCGAGCAGCGTGAGCAGTACGGCCGCCGTCCAGCCGGTGCGGTCCTTGCCGGCGGTGCAGTGGAACAGCACCGCGCCGTCGGCGCCGATGACGTCGCGCAGCACCGACGCGAAGGCCTCGTTCGCGCCGGGCGCGGTGATGAACGCACGATAGAGCCCGGCGCCGCCGGTGAACGTGGTGGCGATGACCTCGGGTGGAGCCTGGCCGATCACGTCGGCCCAGTGGGCCGTCGCACCCGCGGGCAGCCGGTCCGGCCCGAGCGCACGTTCGTAGACCGTGCGCAGGTCGTGGACGGAGCGAACGCGGTGGTCGGTCAGCACGGCCAGGTCCTCCGGCGTCGCGTTGTTCAGTTGCCCGGTCCGATACACCAGACCGGTGCGTACGATTCGGCCGTCGGTCGTGTGATACCCACCGATGTCCCTGGCGTTCTGCACCCCCTGCAGGTGCAGGGCGGAATCGGTGACCACGGCCGCGGGCGGGTCGGCCTGGCCGATGGCGGCTACAGGTCCGAAGCCGACCACCAGACCGGTCGCGATCGCGACCAGGGCGCGGAAACGAATGGCCATTCGGCTGCTCCGATCATCAGGCCTGCGGGGCTTGCACACGTTCTCTCGCCGATCGCCCGAATCGGGCCCGCATCGCTAGGCCGCGACCTCGAACCGCGACAGCGCGAGCAAGCGGGAGATGGCGCGCAGGTACTTCTTGCGGTAGCCGCCCTCGAGCATCTCGGCGGAGAAGATCTCGTCGAGTTTCGCGCCCGACACCGTCACCGGGACGCTCGCGTCGTAGAGCCGGTCGGCCAGTACCACGATGCGCAACGCCACGGCCTGATCGGTGACCGGATGCACGCCGGAGATGAACACCGACGACACCCCGGAGATCAGGGCACCGTACTTCGACGGATGCAGCGTGCTGAGGTGCTTCAGCAGTGCGTCGAACTCGTCGAGCGTGGAGCCCGGGGTGTTCGCCGCCCGCTCGGCCAGGCTCTCGGGCGCGGTGGGCTCCGGCGCGGGGGGCAGGTCGCGGTGCCGATAGTCCGGCCCGTCCACGCGCACCGCCTGGAAAATGGCGCCCAGCTTCTTGATCTCACGCATGAAATCCTGTGCGGCGAAACGCCCTTCGCCGAGCTGACCCGGCAAGGTGTTCGAGGTGGCCGCGATCGAGACACCGGCCGCGGACAGTTCGGTCAGCAGGCGCGAGACCAGCATGGTGTCGCCGGGGTCGTCGAGTTCGAATTCGTCGATGCACAGCACGCTGTTGCCCGAGAGCCGCTCGAGGGCGTTGGCGAAACCGAGCGCGCCGACCAGGTTGGTCAGCTCACCGAACGTTCCGAACGACTTGGGCGCGGGCGAGCTGTGGAAGATCGAGGCCAGCAGGTGCGTCTTACCGACGCCGAATCCGCCGTCGAGATACAGACCGGCGCCGCTGACCTGCTTCTTCTTGCCGAAGATGCCCTTCTTGCCGGCGGCCCTGGTGATCTTGACGACCTGATCGGCGAACCCCTCGGCCTTGCGGACCGCGTCCGCCTGGCTCGGTTCCTGGGGATCGGGAAGGTAGGAGGCGAAGCTCACCTCGTCGAACATGGGCGGCGGCACCATCTGGGCGACGAGCTGATCGGCCGGGACCTCCGGGTGACGATCGACGAGGCGTTCTTGCATGGACGAAGCCTAAAGTCGTGGTGAGATCTGATTTCATGCAGCGTAGCCAGAATGCGATCCAGCTCACAGGGCTCGGCCCGGACGACCTCGCGCGGATGTACGCCTTCCCCGCCGTGCTCGACGCGCCGTGGGTCCGCGCCAATTTCGTCGCCAGCATCGACGGCGCCGCCACCAGCGACAACCTGACCGAAGGGCTGGGCACTCCGGCCGACCGGACGGTGTTCATGTTGCTGCGTGAACTGGCGGAGGTGATCGTGGTCGGCGCGGGCACGGCACGCGCGGAGAACTACGGCGGGGCGCGCACCGACCCGGCGCGCCGCCGCGCGTTCCACGAGCGCGGCATCGGCGGGCATCCCGACGGCGCACCGCCGCCGATCGCGGTGGTCACGGCGAGCGCGGCGATCGACCCTGGCGCGCGCCTGCTCACCGATACCCAGGTGCCGCCGCTGATCATCACGACGGCCACCGCTCCCGCCGACCGCAAGCGGCGGTTGGCGGACGCGGGCGCCGAGGTGATCGAAGCGGGCGACATCGCGGTGACACCGGCCGGCCTGCTGCGGGTGCTCGCCGAGCGCGGCCTGCTGCGGGTACTCACCGAGGGCGGCCCGCACCTGTTCGGCGAACTACTGGACGCCGACGTGGTCGACGAGCTGTGCCTGACCACCGCGCCGCTGCTGGTCGGCGGCGCGGCGCGGCGAATCTCCCTGTCCGCGCACGAGTTCCGGGTCCGCATGACGCGCGCGCACGTCCTGCTGGACGACGACGGCACGATACTCACCCGGTGGGCCCGTCGATGAAAGAACCGCCCGAACCTGGCAGGCTGTAGCAATGCGCTGGACTCGGGCCGCCGTGCTTGCCGCCACCCTCTCGATCGTGACCGCCGGTTGCGGTGCGGGACCGTCGGATCGTCCTGGTGTCGCGGTGCAGCGCCCGCCGGTCGCGGGCACCGCGACCACCTCCGCCGCGCCCGCACCCCCGCCGAACGCCGAGCTGCCCAGAACCGACCTCAGCTGGCGCGAGTGCACCCAGCCGACCTTGGATCAGCTCGGACTCGGTCCCGCTCCCGCCGGGTTGGTGCTCGACTGCGCGGAGTACTCCACCCCGATCGACTCGACGGGCGCGGTGCTCGGCAGCTTCCGTGCGGGCGCGTTGCGGGCCCGGCTGGCACAGACCCCGGCCGACGCGCCGCCGCTGGTACTCACCTCGGGTTCGGATCGTTCGTCGTCCGCCACCCTGGCCGGGTTGGCCGCGGGCCCGGCCTCCGCGCTGCTGGCCGCCCGCCCCATCGTCGCGGTGGACCGGCGCGGCATCGGCAGCTCGCAGCCGATCGACTGCCTGCCGCCGGAGATCCGTCGCGGCCTGGCCGACAACGCCCAGTCCGGCTCCGGCCCGGGCGACCCGGTGGCGCGGATGACGAAACTGAGCCAGGACGGCACCATCGCCTGCCGCGACTTCCTGCAACCCTACGAGAGCACCTTCGACGCACCGCACGCCGCCGACGACATCGAGCAGTTGCGCAAACAGTGGCAGGTGGACCACATCGCGCTGCTGGGCACGGGCAACGGGGCGAAGGTCGCGCTCAGTTACGCCCGCAAGTACGGCGACCACGTGGCCCGGCTGGTGCTCGACTCCCCGGAGCCGGTCGGCACCGACGCCGTGACCCGCGCCGAACAAGCCGTACAGGGCGCCGAGGCCGCGCTGACGGCATTCGCGCAGCGCTGCGTCGGCGTCGGCTGCTCGCTCGGAGCCGATCCGCGCGCCGCGGTCACCGATCTGGTGAACCGGGCCGCGACCGGCGACCTCGGCGACATCTCGGCGAACGCGTTGCTGACCGCGGTGTCGGGCTTCCTCGGCAGCCCGCGCGCCGACCAGGCCACCCGGGTCGCCGAGCTGTCCGACGCGCTGGCCGCGGCCGGACGCGGCGACCGCGGACCGGTGAACAATCTGATCAGGCGCGAAGCCGCGGCCACCGAGAGCGACGGCCAGTTCGTCAATCGGTGCACCGACACGCAACTGCCGCCGACGCCGGACAAAGCCAAGGAGCTCGCCGGCGCATGGGCGGGCAAGTACCCCGTCTTCGGCAAAGCCGCGGCCATCGCGCTGATGGAATGCGTGGCCTGGCCGGTGTCGACCGCGCCCCCGCTGCCCGGCAAGCTGGGTATCCCGGTGCTGGTGCTGGGCGGAGTCGCCGATCCGGTGGTCGGCAACGGCGGTCAGTCGTCGGTGACCGGCGCGATCGGTTCGGCGGGCGCCCGGCACGCGGCGCTGTCCTGGCAAGGCTTCGGGCATCCGGTGTCCACGCATTCCAGCTGCGCGCAGCGGGCGGTGCTGGACTACCTGAAGGACGGCAAACTTCCCGCGGATGGCACCGCCTGCCCGGCTTGATCCCAGTGGCGCGCTGCCCGGCGTCCCAGTGGCGCGTCGGGCAGGTCCGGCCGACCACTGGTAATCCATCCGGTGTACCGTGCCCCAGTGTTCCTTCGACAGCTCGAGCCCAGGACCGCTCGCACCACCGCCGAGGTGATCAAGTTCGCACTCTGGCCCCTGGCGGTCATGACGGTGCTGAACCGGGTTTTCATCAAGGCTGTCAACGGCTTCATCACCGACGACTACAAGCCGGTATACCAGGCGTCTTTGGACTTCCTGAACGGGCGGCCGGTCTACACCGCGAACTTCGATTCGGTGGACCCGCACTACCTGTACCCGCCCAGCGGCACCCTGCTGATCTCGCCGATCGCCGCCATCGACTACGAGAAGTCGCGCTGGCTGTTCATCGCCCTGAACGCGATCGCGATCCTCGTCGCCTGGTATCTGCTGCTGCGGCTGTTCCGGTACACGCTGAACTCGGTCGCCGCTCCCGCGCTGCTGCTGGCGATGTTCTCCTCCGAGACCGTGATCAACACGCTGGTGTTCACCAACGTCAACGGCTGTGTGCTGCTGGCGGAGCTGATCTTCATCCACCTGCTGCTGAAACGGCGCGACCTGTGGGCGGGCGCGGCGCTCGGATTGAGTATCGCGGTCAAACCGACCCTGGCTCCGTTGTTGTTGATCGCGCTCGTGCGCGGGCAGTGGAAAGTGTTCGTGACGGCGCTCGGCGTGCCGCTGGCAATGAACGCGATCGCCTGGCCCTTGGTGCAGGACCCGGAGAAGTTCCTCACCCGCACCGCGCCCTACCTCTTCGAATCCCGCGACTACTTCAACAGCGCGATCGTCGGCAACGGCGAGTACTACGGACTGCCGCCGTGGCTGACCTGGGGCATGCGCGTGGCGCTCGGCGTGCTCGTGCTCGTGTCGCTGTGGCTGCTGTACCGCTACTACCGCGAGGACGAACTGTTCTTCGTCTGCACCTCCTCCGGCGTGCTGCTGACGGCCTTGTTCCTGCTCAGCTCGCTGGGGCAGATGTACTACTCGATGATGCTGTTCCCGTTCCTGATGACCGTCGTGCTGCGCAATTCGGTGCTGCGCAACTGGCCCGCCTGGCTGGCGATCTTCGGGTTCATGAGCTACGACAAGTGGCTGTCGGACCGCTGGCAGCACATCGGCCGCAACCTGGAGTACCTGCGCATCACCTTCGGCTGGGGCCTGCTGCTCATCGTCGTGTTCTGCGTGCTCGGCGACCGCTATCTGGCCGCGCGACGGGAAGGCAGACTGCCGTTCGGCATCGATCCCGCGTGGATGAGTTCGGCACCGGACCCGCGCGGCGCGCAGCCGCAGGTCCCCGCGGCTGTCCCGGCGGAAACCGCCGGCCCACACAACGGTTCGGCGCCCGCGGAGCAGAATCGTATTAGCGTGGAGCCATGAGTTCCGAAGCCGACACGTCCCTGCCCGCGCCGCGCATCCAGCTTTCGCCGCAGGAATGGCGGTCGAAGCTGAACCCCGAGGAATACGCGGTGCTGCGCGAGGCCGCCACCGAGCGGCCGTTCACCGGTGAGTACACCGATAGCAAAACCGAAGGTGTCTACGTGTGCCGGGCCTGCGGAGCCGAGTTGTTCCGCAGCACCGAGAAATTCGACTCGCACTGCGGCTGGCCGTCCTTCTTCGACCCGGCGGCGTCCGACGCGGTGATTCTCCGGTCGGACGACTCGCTCGGCATGCATCGGGTCGAAGTGCTGTGCGCGAACTGCCACAGCCACCTCGGCCACGTATTCGAGGGCGAGGGGTACAACACGCCCACCGACAAGCGCTACTGCATCAACTCCATCGCCCTGCGACTGCACCCCTCGGACAGCGCAGCGGAGTAACCACCCAACGCTCACCGGCAGCGTACGAAGCCCCGACGCTCGGCGCATGCCCCGAAAACTCTGGGCAAGCATTTGCCGGCGCCGGGGCACGACGGGTCAGGGCAGCGCGGCGATCAGCTTCTCGATCTCCACACGGGGGCCGGTGAAGAACGGGATCTCTTCGCGCACGTGCCGCCGGGCGTCGGTGGCCCGCAGGTCACGCATCAAATCGACGATCCGATGCAATTCGGGCGCCTCGAAGGCCAGGATCCACTCGTAGTCGCCGAGCGCGAACGAGCTGACGGTGTTCGCCCGCACGTCCGGGTAGCCACGCGCGGCCTTACCGTGTTCGGCCAGCATCCGGCGGCGCTCGTCGTCGGGCAGCAGGTACCACTCGTAGGACCGCACGAACGGGTACACGCAGATGTAGGCGCCGGGTTCCTCACCGGCGAGGAACGCCGGAATGTGGCTCTTGTTGAATTCGGCGGGACGGTGCAGCGCCGCGTTGCTCCAGACCGGCGCGCTCGCCCGTCCGAGCTCGGTGGTGCGGCGGAAGTCGGCGTAGGCGGCTTGCAGATCCTCGACACGTTCGGCGTGCGTCCAGATCATGAAATCGGCGTCGGCGCGCATCCCGGCCACGTCGTAGATGCCGCGGACCACGACGTCGCGGTCGGTCAGACCGTCGAAGAACGCCTTGGCCTCCTTGGTCGCCGCGTCCCGGTCCTCGCCCAGCACCCCGGGCTGCACCTGGAAGACCGAGAACATCAGGTAGCGGATGGTGGAGTTGAGAGCCTGATAGTCGAGTCGCGCCATAGCACTATCGTGCCACTCGCGGGGGAGCGCCCACATCGCCGGGCGTGAACTGCTCGATGTGCACGCGGGCGTCGGGGATGCCGAGAGCGCGTAGCCGGCGTTGAATATCGAGCAGGAACCCGGACGGACCGCAGACATAGACCTCGGCGTCCTCGGGCACGTTCAGCGCCGAGAGATCGGCCCGCCCGTGCCGGGCACCGGAGGTCTGTTCCTCGTACCAGAGTTCGATCTCGGCCTGTTCGAGCCGGGCAGTGAGTCGCAGGAGCCGATCACGCAGCGGATGGGTGCGTGGCGCACGGTCGGCGTGCACGATCAGCGTGCGACGGCCCGGCGCATGGGCAGCGAGATATTCCAGAACGCCGATCGTCGGGGTGATACCGATCCCAGCGGAGATCAGCACCAGCGGTGTCGCCGCCACGGTATCGAGGACGACATCACCGAACGGGAGAGTGATCTGCAGAGGGTCACCCGGGTATAGGTGCTCGTACAGCCACGAGGACACCTCGCCCGCCGGGCAGCCGTCGGCCGCCTCGACCCGCTTGACGGCGAACGACAGCGCGCCGTCGCGCGGGCTGCCCACCAGGCTGTACTGACGCAGCTGGCGCGCACCGTCGGGAAGCCGCACGCCGACCGAAACATACTGGCCGGGAGCGAATCCCGGCAGCTCGGCGGTCGGATCGGCGGACTCCACGGTGAAGACGGCGACGCCGGAGGGGTCGTCGTCGCGGGCCACGACGCGCACGTCGCGGAACACGTCGCCGGACTCCACGCCCGCCTCGGCGTAGAGTCCCTTCTCCTGGTCCATCAGCGTATCGGCCATCATCCAGTAGACCCGATCCCAGGCCGCCGCGACCACATCGTCGACCACGTCGGCGCCGAGCACTTCCACGATGGCCGCGAACAGGTTCTCGTGCACGATCCGGTACTGCTCCGGTGTCACCCCTAGCGAGGCGTGCTTGTGCGCGATCCGCGACAGCATGGTGGCCGGGTGCGGCAGCGCGGGGTCGACCAGATACGTGGCGAAGGTGGCGATCGAGGCGGCCAGCGCCCGCTGCTGACTGCCCTGTGCCTGATTGCCCCGGTTGAACGTGTCGCGCAGCAACTGCGGGTGGGCCTCGAACATGGTTCGGTAGAACACCGCCGCGATGCGATCGATGTTCGCCGCCACCAGCGGCAGGGTCGCGCGGACGACCTCGGCGTGCCGCGGTTCGAGTTCCGGTTCGGCACGGACGACGCTGTCGAGGGTCATGAAACTTCCTTCATCTCAGAGGTGACACTCGCCGCGGGGCGGACGAGCAAATGCAGCAACCCGGCCGTCGACGAGGTGACCAAATCCTCTATCGAATAACGGTCGAGTTCGGTATAGAAAGCCTTCTTCGCGTCGGCGAGAATTCGACGCAACCGGCACGCGCCGAGTAACGGACACAGATTCGGTTCCCCGCAATCCACCACGTCGCGGTCGTCTTCCAATTCCCGGACGAGCTCACCCACCGATGCGGCGCGCCCTGCCGCGGTGATGAACAATCCGCCGGATCGTCCACGGTGCGCCTCGACCAGACCCAGCTCGACAAGCCGCGAAACCGCTTTGGCCACATGCTTTTCCGATGCGCCGACCTGTCGCGCGATGAGTTTGGTGGTGACTCGGGAATCCTTCTCCTCCTCCACCGCGAGCCGCATGACGGTACGCAAACCGATATCGGTGAAGTGCGAGAGCTGCATGCCGCTCACGCTACCGGCGAATTCCACCGATTCCATATCCCGCGGGGAGTGTCCTTAATTACGCCGATTCGTGCGCAATTTCAGTGCGGCGCGAATTCATCGAACAGGGCCAGGTGAAAACAGGTCGATCGGGAGTAACGAAGAATTGCAGGAGCGCTATGGCGTGGCATGTGGTCGTGACAACGCACACAAGTGGGCCACGCACCGCGCCCGATCAGCGCGCGGTGTCCACCCCGACGCCCACCGCAATGCGCTGCGCTGCGGCCGCGCCGGAGGCGACGCACGCCGGCACGCCGACGCCGTGCAGGTACGCGCCCGCGACCGCCAGCCCGTCCAGCGCCGCGACCTCGGCTTCGACCGCCGCGATGCGGGCCGGATGGCCGGGCGCGTACTGGGCGAGGCCACCGGGCCAGCGCTGTACGACGGCCTGCACCGGCTCGATCGCGACCCCGGTGACGGTAGCCAGGTCCGCGGTGGCGGCGGCGACGAGTTCGGAGTCGGGCCACGACAGCGGCGAGTCGTCACCGAACTTGCCGAAAGAGACACGGACGAGCGCGGTTTCGCGTTGCGCGAGATGTGTCCATTTGCGGCTGGACAGAGTGAACGCTTTGGCGCGCAAGGGCTCCCCGGTGGCGACCAGGATGCCCGAGTTCCGCGGCAGAGCGGTCTCCCGGGGCAGCGCCAGCGCGACCACGGCGGAGGAGGAAAGTTCGACGCCCGCCAGTTCCGCCGCGGCGGCCGGGGCGACGGCGCTCAGCAGTCGCGCGGTCACCGGCGCCGGGGTGGCGAGCACTACCGCGTCGACGGCGCCGATCGGGTCGACCACCCAGCCACGCAGCCCCCTGGCCAGACGCGTTCCCGGCGTCGCGGTGACGAACCTCGCCCCGGAGCGTTCGGCGAGCGCCTCGAGCAGCACCCGGTAACCGTCCCGGATTCCACCGAAGACCGGCGCGTTCGACGGCGGCGGCAGCGCGGCACCGACCGCAGCGGTGAGGCTGGGGGCGCCGTTGTCCAGCGCGGCGGCGAGGGTGGGCAACGCGGCGCGGACACCGATGGAGCGGGAACTGCCCGCGTACACGCCGCCGAGCAGCGGATCCACGCTGCGCTCGGCGACCTGCGCGCCGAAGCGGTCGGCGACCAGGCGGTAGACGTCGATGTCGGAGCCGGGTTCCCAGTGCAGCGGCCGGTCGGGTTCGGCGGCGATCCGTGCCAGTGTCTCGGCGTCGACCAGCCCGCGCATCGACTCCGCGTTTGCCGGGACACCCATCAAGGTGCCCTCCGGCAGTGGATGCGCGCTCCCGGAGGACCACACCAGCGGCCGCAGACCCGCCGGGGTCACCAGCTGCGCCTCCAGCCCGAGTTCCCGCAGCAGCGCGGGCACCTCCGGCCGCCGCCCGACGAACGCTTCCGCGCCGAGATCCACTGGCTCCCCGGCCAATTCGCCGGTGTAGAGGATGCCGCCGACGCGTTCGGCGCGATCGAGCACGAGCACGTCGGCATCCGGCCCGAGCAACGTCCGCAACCGATACGCGGCCACCAGCCCGCTGATCCCGCCGCCCACCACCGCGATACGCATGCCTCGACCGTATCGCGTACCGCGACAGCGGCCACCCAACGGTCGGCGCCGGGATGACGCGGAACACACCCGCCCCCGAATCTGCGGCGATGACGAGCACTCTCTCGCCCGGGTCCACCGGGGTGGCCCGGCCTTGCCGCCATCGGATCGCCCACGTTCGCAGAGTCCCGAGCCGACGTCGGGTGCCGCGAAGGGCATGACACGCCCACCTCAGCGCTCGACGCAGGCGTCGCTGCGCCCGCTTCCTTCGCGGCTGAAGGGCTACCCGCCTGGACCGGCCTACAGCTCGTGCACGAGTTCCACCAAGGCCGTCAGCACGCCCGGATCGGTCTCCGGGAGCACCCCGTGGCCCAGGTTGAAGATGTGCCCGGCGGCGCCGAGCGTGATCGCCTCGTCCGCTTCGCGTGCGATCCGCCGCGCCTGCTCCTCGATCGCCTCCGGCCCGGCGAACAGCACGGCGGGATCGAGGTTGCCCTGCAACGCTTTTCCGGGCCCGACGCGGCGGACGGCCTCGGTCAGCGGCACTCGCCAATCGACGCCGACCACGTCGGCTCCCGCTTCGCTCATGGCGCCGAGCAGCTCGCCGGTTCCCACACCGAAGTGGATGCGGGGCACGCCCGCCTCGGCGATCTCGGCGAACACCCGCTCCGAATGCGGGAGCACGAAACTGCGGTAGTCGGCCAGCGACAGCGCGCCCGCCCAGGAGTCGAACAATTGCACGGCGTCGACGCCCGCCGCCACCTGCGCCTGCAGGAACGCGATGGTGATGTCGGTGAGCACACCGAGCAGCTCGTGCCAGGTCTGCGGATCGGCGTACATCATCGCCTTGGTGCGCTCGTGGTTCTTGCTCGGACCGCCCTCGACCAGGTAGGAGGCGAGGGTGAACGGCGCCCCCGCGAACCCGATCAGCGGCGTCTCCCCCAGGGCGTCGACCAGCAGGCGCACGCCGTCGGTGACCGCCCCCACCTCCTCGGGGCGCAGCCGGGGCAGCGCGCGCACGTCGTCGACCGTTCGCACGGGTACGGCGACCACCGGCCCCACGCCGGGCACGATGTCCAGATCGATCCCCGCCGCCTTGAGCGGAACCACGATGTCGGAGAACAAGATCGCCGCATCGACCCGGTGCCTGCGAATCGGCTGCAAGGTGATCTCGCACACCAGCTCGGGGTCGAAGCAGGATTCGAGCATCCCGATGCCCGCCCGCAGCTCGCGGTACTCGGGCAGTGAGCGTCCGGCCTGGCGCATGAACCACACCGGACGCCTGCTGGGCGTCGCGCCGGTCGCGGCGGCCAGGAAAGGGGCATCGGTCAACCGGCGGCGGGTATGAGTGCTCATCACGGCTATCGTATGCGGGCCCGGCGAGAGAGGCGGACGCGGAGGCGGCGGCGGTGACCGCGCAGACGCCGCATGGCCCGTAGCGGCGCGCCTCCGACTGCGGCGGGTGCACACGGGCTACCGTCAGCATTCGTGACACCGCTCGACTTCCGCGACGGCGCCGCACCGACCGAAGGACCCCATGGCGAGCCGGCTCAGTTTCGCGCCGCGGTCGAGTCGATGGGCACCGCTACCGTGCACCCTCGGATCGAGCTCGCGCCCATCCGGCCGCCGCAACGACTCGCACCGTTCTCCTACGCCATCGGCGCGGAGGTCGCACATCCGGAAACCCCGGTCGTACCGGTCGACTCCGAAGGCGACGCGTTCGGCAGGCTGATCCTGCTGCACGATCCGGACGGCGACGACACCTGGCACGGCACCTTGCGCCTGGTCGCCTACATCCAGGCCGACATCGACGCGGCGCTCGCCACCGATCCCCTGCTGCCCGAGGTGGCGTGGAGCTGGCTGGTGGATGCGCTGGAGACACGCACCGAGCCGTTCACCGCGCTCGGCGGCACGGTGACCTCGACCAGCTCGGTGCGCTACGGAGACATCGCCGGCCCACCGCGCGCCCATCAGCTGGAGATACGCGCGTCGTGGACGCCGGTCACCACCGACATGCGTCCGCATCTGGAGGCCTTCTGCGAGGTACTGGCCTATGCGGCGGGGCTGCCGCCGGCCGGGGTGACCCAGCTGCAGGTCCAGCCCGGTCTGTCCGGCGATCACCCCTGAACACGCCGCCGGCGCGCCGTGACCCGCCGGAGCCGCCCGCACCCGCTGGGCCGGGCCCGTCACGCCCGAATCGTCGACACATTTATGCGCCGATAGGACGGCGGCGCCGTGGCGTCGGCACGTAGAGTTCAACACCATGTCCGTACCAGACGAATCCGAACCCTCGGCCGCGACGCCACTGCTCGCGCCGGTAGCGGGCGTGCCACCGGTACTGGACACCGCCGCCGAGATCAGCGCTGCCGCCGCCCGGCTGGCCGCGGGTACCGGCCCGCTGGCGGTGGACGCCGAGCGCGCCTCCGGCTTCCGCTATTCGGCGCGCGCGTATCTGATCCAGCTGCGCCGCGCGGGCGCGGGCACGTTCCTCATCGACCCGATCCCGGTCACCGACGCCCTCGGCCCGCTGGCCGACGCGATCAACGGGCTGGAGTGGGTTCTGCACTCCGCGGACCAGGACCTTCCCGGTCTGGCCGAACTCGGCTTGCGCCCGGCGCGGCTGTTCGACACCGAACTGGGCGGACGCCTGGCCGGTTTCGAGCGCGTCGGGCTCGCCGCGATGGTGGAGCGACTCCTGGGCCGTGCGTTGCGCAAGGGGCACGGGGCGGCCGATTGGTCCACCCGGCCGCTGCCCGCCGACTGGCTGAATTACGCCGCCTTGGACGTCGAATTGCTGCTGGAGCTGCGCGACGCCGTGGCCGCCGCGCTCGATGAGCAGGGCAAAACGGATTGGGCGGCACAGGAATTCGAGCACATTCGCACCTTGGAGCCGCCCGCGCCGAAGGCCGAGCGCTGGCGGCGTACCTCCGGCATCCACACGCTGCGCCGCACCAGGCAACTGGCGGTGGTGCGCGAGCTGTGGACCGCCAGGGACGCACTGGCCCGCGCCCGCGACGTGGCGCCCGCGCGCATCCTGCCCGATGCCGCGATCATCGCCGCGGCGGCCGCCGAACCCAAGTCCATCGCGCAGTTGCGCACGCTGCCGGTGTTCGGTGGTCCGCGGCAGCGCCGGTATTCCCGCGAATGGCTCGCCGCGATCGAGCGCGGCCGTACGTTGCCCGACAGCGACCTACCGCCGCTCGCCCAGCCGTTCGACGGCCCGCCGCCGGTCAATCGGTGGGAGCGCCGCGACCCGGCCGCGGCGGCGCGCCTGACTCGGGCCCGAGCCGCCATGGCCGAGCTATCGGTGCAGCACGCGATCCCGGTGGAGAATTTGCTCGCGCCGGACCTGGTCCGTCGCCTGTGCTGGGACGGGCTGCCCGATTACGAGACGGTCGAACCCGCCGCCGTCGACGGATTCCTGAAGTCCGGTGGCGCCCGGCCGTGGCAGCGGGAACTCGACGTCCCGCTGCTGACCGCGGCGTTGCCGCCGTCGAACTAGCGTCCGCTCCGCCCGGGCCTTCGGCGTCAGCGAGCTGCCAGCCACCCGCTGATCCGGCGAGCGATATCGGGGCCGGTGAGGCCGAGTTCGGCGTGTACCTCAGCGCGCGAGGCATGGTCCAGGAACTCTTGGGGCACACCGAGATCGCGGGTCGGGATATCCAGCCCGGAGTCGCGCAGGCGGGCCGACACCGTGGAACCGATGCCGCCGTGCAGGCCACCGTCTTCCAGCGTGACCACGAGCCGGTAGTTCTCCGCGAGTTTCAGCAGCGTGTCGGAGACCGGCAGCACCCAGCGCGGGTCGATGACGGTGACCGAGACCCCCTCGGAATCCAGCAGATTCGCCGCTTCCAGAGCCGTACCCGCGAACGAGCCCACCGCGACGAGCAGAACGTCGCCGCGCACCGCCTGCACCGAGCCGCCGTCCGGCTCGGCCATCCGCAGCACGTGGATGCCGTCCAGCCGTTCGACCGCGGTGATGTCCTCGGCGACACTGCCTTTCGGGAAACGCAGCGCGGTCGGGCCGTCGTCGACGGCCAGCGCCTCGGCCAGTTCCTCGCGCAGCGTCGCGGCGTCGCGCGGAGCGGCGACCCGGATGCCGGGGATGATCCCGAGGACCGACAGATCCCACATGCCGTTGTGGCTGGCGCCGTCGGAGCCGGTGATGCCCGCGCGGTCCAGCACCACGGTGACCGGCTGCTTCAGCAGAGCCACGTCCATCAGCAATTGGTCGAAGGCGCGATTGAGGAAGGTCGAGTAGATCGCGACCACCGGATGCATGCCGCCGAGCGCGAGCCCCGCCGCGGAGGCCATGGCGTGCTGTTCGGCGATGCCGACGTCGAACATCCGATCCGGGAAGCGCTCCCCGAATGCCGCCAGTCCGGTCGGGCCCGGCATCGCCGCAGTGATGGCGACGATGTCGGCGCGGCGCTCGGCGTGCGCGATCAATTCCTCGGAGAACACCGAGGTCCATCCGCGCGCCTTGGGACCGCCGACCGGGACGCCGGTGAGCGGGTCGATGGGATCGCAGGCGTGCATCTGGTCGGCGACGTGGTTCTCGGCGGGCGCGTAGCCGCGACCCTTCTGCGTCACGGCGTGCACCACGACGGGGCCGCCGAAGTCCTTGGCCCGGCGCAGCGCGGCCTCGAGCGCGACGACGTCGTGGCCGTCCACCGGCCCGACGTACTTCAGGCCGAGGTCGCCGAACAGTTCCTGCGGACTCACCGCGTCCTTGATGCCCGCTTTCACCGCGTGCACCATCGAGTACGCCGATTCCCCCACCCGGGGAATGCTCTTGAGGATGCGTTTGCCCGTGTCCAAGGCGTGCTCGTAGGCGGGCTGGGTGCGCAGCGCGGTCAGCCGATCGGCCAGACCGCCGATGGTGGGCGCGTACGAGCGGCCGTTGTCGTTGACCACGACGACCACCGGGCGGTCCGAGGCGGCGATGTTGTTCAGCGCCTCCCAGCACATGCCGCCGGTGAGCGCGCCGTCGCCGACGATCGCGACCACGTGCCGGTCCTGCCCGGTCAGCGCGAACGCCTTCGCCAAGCCGTCCGCATAGGACAACGCCGCAGAAGCGTGCGAGGACTCCACCCAGTCGTGGGCGCTCTCGGCCCGGCTCGGATAGCCGGACAGGCCGCCCTGCTTGCGCAGCGAGTCGAACTGGTCCTTGCGCCCGGTCAGGATCTTGTGCACGTAGGCCTGGTGCCCGGTGTCGAAGATCAACGGATCGGCCGGCGAGTCGAAGATCCGGTGCAGGGCGATGGTGAGCTCGACCACACCGAGATTCGGGCCGAGGTGCCCGCCGGTCGCGGCGACTTTGCGCACCAGGAACTCGCGGATCTCCTCCGCCAGCTCGCGCACCTGCGGCACGGTCAGCCGGCGCAGATCCTCGGGCGTGTCGACCCGGGAAAGCACTCCCACCTGAACTAGCTCCCTCCGGATAGCGCATCTGATCCGATCAGTCTACGGAGCGGCGGCCGCCGCTCCCGCACGAGAACGATCACACCGACCGACACCGCCTCGAAACGTGAGACTCGACACACGGTACCCGGCCCAGAGTGACCGGTGGCAGCTCGCCGCCGAGGCCTTCGCGCAGATCGACGCGGCGGTACGGGTGATCGCGGCCCCCGGCGGCTACGGACCGGGCACGATGGTGCGATACCGGATCGACAGCGACCGACGAGGAGACTCCGTGCGCAAGAACACCGATCCGAGCGCAGGCACCGTCACCACCTACGGGCACGGCACCACTCGCGCCGTCCCCGACCTGATGCGGGTGACCGTCTCGGTCGAATCACGCGCGAGCGAGGTCGCGCTCGCCGCGGGGACTCGTCGGCGGCCGGCAGGGTCTCGGAGTAGCGCGGTCTACGAGGACCGACCGCTCAACGTTCGAGCAGCGCGAGGCATTCCACGTGGTGCGTCGCGGGGAAAGCGTCGAAGGCGCGCAGATCGGCGAGCCGATAGCCCGCGGCCCGATACAGGCCGAGATCGCGGGCGAACGCGGCGGGGTCGCAGCCGACATGGATGATCCGTGTCGGCCCACTGGCGGCGACCGCGCCGATCACCTCCTTGCCCGCGCCCGCGCGCGGCGGATCGAGCACCACGACATCCGGGGCGGCCGCGCCGACGTGCTCGAGCACCCAGCGCTCCACCCGCTGGGCCCGCAGTTCCACCCAGGGCAGGTCGCGCAACGCGGCGGCGCCGTCGGCGACGGCAGGCCGGGCGGATTCCACCGCGAGCACCACACCGGTGCGTCCGGCTCGCTCGGCGAGACGCGCGGCGAACACCCCGGCGCCGCTGTAGAGATCCCACGCCCGCCCGCCGGGCGCGAGTTCCGACCATTCCGCGACAAGGTCCGAATAGCGTTGCGCCGCACCGCGATGCGCTTGCCAGAAGCCGGTGGCCGCGACCTCCCACCGACGGCCGGCCACGTACTCGACCACGCGCCCGCTGCCCTCGAACACCCACTCGTCGCGCGCCGCGTGCGCCGCGGCACGTCGTGCGGACGCCGCGCGCCGGTCGTCGCGACGAGCGGGCTCCGCGCCGGGCCACTCCGCACCGCGCCGCCCCCCGCGCTCATCACGGCCGTGCGGCCGGTCGCGGCGACCGCCGCCGCGCCGATCCCGGCTGCCCGGCTCCGATCGCCGCCCACTCCCGCCGGGGCCGCGCCGATCCCCGCCGCGACTGTCCGGCTCGGCCTGCGCCGGCGCCAGTTCGACGACGTGCCGGATCCCGTCACCGTCCACCGCGATCACCAGATCGGCGCCGGGCGTCCACCGCCGGTCCGCGATCCCGTCCAACGCTCCCTCGACCGGTTGCGGGCACCGCAGATCCGCGATCACATCGGTGCTGCGGTAACGGTGCACGCCCGCGCGCCCGTGGGCGTCGACGGCGAGGCGGACGCGGGTACGCCATCCGCCGATCTCGTTGCCGGGCCCGATCGGCTCGACCACCACTTCCCGCTCGATCCCGGCCAGCCGCCGCAACTGTTCGGCCACCACCGCGGCCTTCAGCGCGCGCTGGGCCACCGGCGTGGCGAAGGAGAAATCGCAGCAGCCCGCGCCACCGGGACCGGACACCGGGCAGGTGGCCCGCACCCGATCCGGGGACGGCTCGAGCACCTCGACCGCGTCGCCACGACAGAACGAGCCGCCGCGATCCTCGGTGACCCGAACCCGCGCCAGCTCGCCGGGCAAGCCGTGGCGGACGAACACCACACGTCCCTCGTGCCGCGCGACACAGAAGCCGCCGTGGCCCGGCGGCCCGAGCCGTACCTCGAATGTGCCGGCCCGCCGATCGCTCATCCCGAATGCTCCGACAACGTCATGTCCGATCCTCGTACCCGCGCCGCACCGAGCCCGGAGCGTTCACCACACCGGGTGTCCGCGCCCGGGCGGACGAGCTCAACTGCCACGGCACGCTGGTCACCATCACACCCGGCTCGAACAGCAACCTGCCCTTCAGGCGCAACGCGCTCTGGTTGTGCAGCACCTGCTCCCACCAATGGCCCACCACATATTCGGGGATGAACACGGTGACCACGTCGCGCGGAGCGTCCTTGCGCACGCGCTTCACATAATCGAGCACCGGCTTGGTGATCTCGCGGTAGGGCGATTCGATCACCTTGAGCGGCACCGTGATGTCACTGTTCTCCCACTCCCGTACCAGCGCCCTGGTGTCGGCCTCGTCGACGTTCACCGTCACCGCCTCCAGCGTGTCCGGACGGCTGGCGCGCGCGTAGGCGAGGGCGCGTCGGGTCGGCAGATGCAGCCGGGAGACCAGGACGATGGAGTGCGAGCGGCTGGGCAGCACACCGTCCCAGTCGTGCTCGTCCAGCTCGCGCGACACCGAATCGTAGTGCCTGCGAATCATCTTCATGACGACGAAGATCGCCACCATGGTGCAGATGGCGATGTAGGCGCCCGCGAAGAACTTGGTGATCAGCACGATCACCAGCACCGCTCCGGTCGCGGTGAGACCGACCGCGTTGATCACTCGCGATCGCTTCATCCGCGCGCGCTGCGCCGGGTCGGTCTCGGTGCGCAGCAAGCGGGTCCAGTGCCGCAGCATGCCGGTCTGGCTGAGCACGAACGAGACGAACACGCCGACGATGTACAGCTGGATGAGCTTGGTCACCTCGGCGCCGAACAGCACCACGAACGCGATGGCCGCGCCCGAGAGGAACAGGATGCCGTTGCTGAACGCCAGCCGATCGCCTCGGGTGTGCAGCTGACGCGGCAGGTAGCGGTCCTGCGCCAAGATCGAGCCGAGCACGGGGAATCCGTTGAACGCGGTGTTCGCGGCCAGCACGAGAATCAGAGCGGTCACCGTCGTGATGAAGAAGAACCCCAGCGGGAATCCCGCGAACACGGTCTCGGCCAGCTGCGCGATCAGCGTCTTCTGGTGGTAGTCGGACGGAGCGCCGGTCAGGTCGGCGACGTCGTGCGCGTAGACGACCCCGATCTTCTGGGCGAGGACGATGATGCCCATCAGCAACACGATCGCGATTACGCCGAGCATGAGCAACGTGGTGGCGGCGTTGCGCGACTTGGGTTTGCGGAAGGCGGGCACACCGTTGCTGATCGCCTCCACACCGGTCAGCGCGGCACAGCCGGAGGAGAACGAGCGCGCGATGAGGAAGGCGAACGCCAGCCCATAGAGGTGCTCGTGTTCGGCGATCAATCCGAAACCGGCCGATTCGGCACGCAACTGCTCGCCGAGCACGAAGATCCGGAACAGGCCCCAGCCCAGCATGATGAACATGCCGATGATGAACGCGTAGGTCGGAATCGCGAATGCCGTGCCGGACTCCCGCACACCGCGCAGGTTCATCGCGGTCAGCAAGGCGATGGCGACGACGGCGAACAGCACCTTGTGCGTCGCGACGAACGGAATGGCCGAGCCGATGTTGGACGCGGCCGAGGAGATCGACACCGCGACGGTGAGTACGTAGTCGACCAGCAGCGCGCTGCCGACGGTCAGGCCCGCGTTGGGTCCCAGATTGGTGGTGGCCACCTCGTAGTCGCCGCCGCCGGACGGGTAGGCGTGCACGTTCTGGCGGTAGCTGGCCACCACGACAGCCATGACGAAGGCGACGGCCAATCCGACCCAGGGGGCGTACAGGTAGGCCGCGACCCCGGCGGCCGAAAGGACGAGAAAGATCTCTTCGGGGGCGTAGGCGACCGATGACATGGCATCGGAAGCGAACACCGGGAGCGCGATTCGCTTCGGCAGCAGTGTGTGGCCCAGCGAGTCACTACGGAAAGGCCTACCCAGCAGCACTCGCTTCGCTGCTGTCGTCAACTTGGACACTGGAGCGAGCATAGGCCCCCGCAGGGGGGCTCGCGCGCGTGGCTCGCAGGTTTGCTCGCCGGCTGGAGGGGGAACGTGGCCGGTGGAATCATTCGACGGGTAGCGTTCGACCGAACAACGAAGCAGACCGAACACCACGGTTCCAGGAACGAGGTTGCACGGTGTACGTAGTGATCATGGGGTGCGGGCGCGTCGGCTCGTCGCTGGCCCATGCCCTGGTCCGCGTAGGTCACGACGTCACCGTGATCGATCGGGACTCCAGTGCCTTTCTACGCCTGGGTTCCGATTTTCCGGGCGAGCGGGTCACCGGTGTCGGATTCGATCGAGATGTGCTGATAAAGGCGGGAATCGAACGGGCGGACGCGTTCGCGGCGGTCTCCTCCGGCGACAACTCCAACATCATCTCCGCCCGGGTGGCCCGGGAGATGTTCGGCGTGGAACGGGTCGTCGCCCGCATCTACGACGCCAAGCGCGCCGCGGTCTACGAACGGCTCGGCATCCCGACCATCGCCACGGTCCCGTGGACCACCGACCGATTCCTGCGGGCGCTCGTCGGCGACACCGGCACCACCACTTGGCGCGATCCCACCGGGACGGTTGCTGTGACGCAGCTGACGCTGCACGAGGAGTGGTACGGCCGCACCGTGCGCGATCTGGAGCAAACCGTCGCGGCCCGGGTCGCGTTCATCATCCGGTTCGGCCGGGCGGTGCTCCCCGACGGCAAGACGATCATCCAGGCCGACGACATCGTCTACGTGGCCGCCGCATCCGGCGCTGTGGGCGAGACCGTCGCCCTGGCCGGGAAGCCCCCAGCGAGCGAGGACTGAACATGAAAGTGGCCATCGCCGGAGCAGGCGCTGTCGGCCGATCGATCGCCAGGGAACTCCTGCGCGGCGGGCATCGGGTCATGCTGCTCGAGCGTGAGCTCGAGCACATCGACGCCGCCGCGATCCCCGACGCGATCTGGGTACACGCCGACGCGTGCGAACTGGCGCTGCTGGAGCAGGCCGGTCTGGAGACCTACGAGGTGGTCATCGCGGCCACCGGTGACGACAAGGCGAACCTGGTGCACAGCCTGCTCGCCAAGACCGAGTTCGGGGTGCGCCGGGTGGTTGCGCGCGTGAACGACCCGCGCAACGAATGGCTGTTCGACGGCTCCTGGGGGGTGGACGTCGCGGTGTCCACACCCCGCCTGCTCGCCTCCCTGGTCGAGGAAGCGGTGTCCGTCGGAGATCTCGTGCGACTGATGACGCTGCGTCAGGGCCAAGCGAACCTGGTCGAGATGACCCTGCCGGCGGACACCGCCCTGGCCGGAAAACCCGTGCGCACCCTCACGCTGCCGCGCGACGCCGCCCTGGTGACCATCTTGCGCGGCGGGCGGGTGATCGTGCCGCAGCCGGACGACGCCCTGGAGGGCGACGACGAGTTGCTGTTCGTGACCTCGGTGGAGGCCGAGGAGGACCTCCGGCTGGAACTCGCCAACCACGGCATCAGACCGTAACTCCCCGTGACACGGCCGGACGCGCATTCTCGGCGAAGCGCTGCCGGACGCCCTACGCTGCCGACTTCAGCTCCGCGCGCAGCTTGTTCAGCGCGCGGTGCTGCATCACCCGGACCACACCCGGGCTGGTGCCGATGGCCTCGGCGGTCTCCGCCGCCGACCAGCCGAGTACAATCCGCATCACCAGCACCTCGCGGTGCGCGGGGGCCAGCACCTTCATGAGTTCCCTTGTGGCGGTGCGCCGTTCGGAGGCCAGCGCCCACTCCTCCGGCCCGGCCGCGGAGGACGCGTAGTCCGGGACGTCGGCCATCGGGTAGGCCGGATGCTGTTGCGAGCGACGGAACGCGTCGGCGACCTTGTTGGCCGCGATACCGTAGACGAAGGCCAGGAACGACTTGCCCTGGTCGCGGTAGCGCGGGATGGCGTTCACGGTGGCCAGCAGGACTTCCTGCACCACGTCATCGGCGGTGACCTGCAGATGGGCCGTATTGCCCAGCCGCGCGCCGCAGTAACGCCGCACCAGCGGGTGCACGATCCGGATGATCTCGCCGATCGCCCGGCGATCGCCCCGGGCCGCCGGACCGATCAGTTTGTCCAGCTCGGCGGAGATCCGCCTGCTCTCCGACAGCGCGGGGTTGTGCTTGGCGGGCAACGCCGCGGTGTTGTGCTCGGTAGCCACGTCCGAGTCCTTTCTTGCCGATCAGTGCGTGTGTTCCGGTACGCATAGATCGTCTGATGAACTCGGTAGGGCAACCAGGCACCCCAGGGTGGGGAAGCACCCACCTCGGCGGTGGGGATCTCCCCACCCCTGTGGTTTTCGCCGGAGTGCTGCGGAAGGTTAACGCTCAGGCAGGTTCGCTCGCGCGCACCGACTCGGCGGGCAGGTGCCCGGCGCGGCGCACAGCCCAGATCGTGACGGCCAGCGCCACCGCGGTCAGCGGCCAGCCCATCGCGATGCGGGCGAAGGCGAGCCAGCCGGTGCGGTCGGTGTCGTAGAGCTGCGACTGCACCAGGTAGCGCGCGCCGAACACCAGGATCCAGGTGGTGGTGGCCAGGTCGTAGAGGCGTACCGAGCGCGGATCGGACCGCCAGTCGGAGCCGTGGCCGTTCAGAACGCCCCAGATCACGCCGACCAACGGTCTGCGCACCAGGATGGACGCGAGGAACACCCCGGCGTAGACGAGGCTGGTGTAGATGCCGAAGAGGAAGAATCCCTTGGCCTCGCCCATGCGGTAGGCGATGAAGGCGCAGATGCCGACGCCGAAGAAGCCGGAGATGGCGGGCTGGAGAGGATCGCGCCGCACCAGACGCCACAGGAGAATGGCGGCGGCCACCCCGAGGGCCGACCAGATCGCGGCGGACAGCCCGGCGAGGCTGTTCACGGGAACGAACACGACAACGGGGATCGTGGAGTAGATCAGGCCGCTGAAGCCGCCCAGCTGTTGGAGGAGGGTCTGCTCGGCACGTTCCTCGTCACGGTCGCGCGAGTCGAGCCCGGTGCGGTCGTCCGATCCTGCGTTGTCGTCGCTCGATGGCATGCGTCAGCTGTTCCCGCGCAATTCGTAGTAGGGGTTGAAGATCACTTTGCGGCCGTCCCGGTCGCCGACCCGGCCACGGACGAGGATGCGCCTGCCCGGTTCGATGCCGGGAATGCGCCTGCGCCCGATCCAGACCAGCGTAATCGTGTCGGTGCCGTCGAAGAACTCGGCCTGGACGCTGGCGCCCGCCGACTTGGGACACGCTTCGACACTGCGGAGCCTACCGAGCATGGTGGCCTCGTCACCACGCCGACACTCCGACGCGCGGGACGCTCCCGAGGCCTCGGATGTCTCGGCCAGCTCTTCGGCATCCAGCTGATCGAGGTCTTCGGTCAGCCTGCGGCCCAGACGTCGAAAATACCCTGAGGCTGCGGATGACATTGTGCACGCTCTCCTGCATAGAGCAGATGGCGTGGGTCGCACACCATCGTGAGGGATCCGATCCGCACGGCCTGCGGCGACCGTACAACGCCACTGTAGATGGGCCGGGCCACCCCCGCTACGCTCGGACCGGTGTTCGACTCCCCACACCCCGCGCGCGTCGTGGCGCTGCCAGGCACCGGGTCCGACGCCGCTTTCGCCGGGCGCGCCTTTGGGCCCGCGAGCGCCGCACGCGACCTGGATTTCGTCGTGGTGGAACCCGACCCGCGCCGGGTGGTGGCGAGCTGCCGAGCAGCGCTCGACGCGGCGGCGGATTCGGCCCCGATACTTCCGGCCGGCATCTCGCTCGGCGCGGCGATCGCACTGCAGTGGGCCGCCGAGCACCCGGACCGCGTCGTCGGGGTCGTGGCCGCACTGCCCGCCTGGACCGGACCCGACACCGCCGCCTGCCCCGCGACGCTGAGCGCGGCGGCCACCGCGGCGCAGCTGCGCGCGGACGGTCTGGACACGGTGATCGACCGGATGCGGGCGAGCAGCCCACAGTGGCTGGCGGACGCGCTGACCCAGTCCTGGCGGGCACAGTGGCCGCATCTTCCACAGGCGCTCGAGGAGGCCGCGGACTACAAGTGGCCCGATGCCGAGTTGCTGTCGGCTTTCGCCCCGCCGCTCGCGGTGGTCACGGCGATCGACGACCCGGTGCACCCGCGTACGGTGGCCGAGGAGTGGGCGGCGCTGGCCCCGCGCTCGTACCTGCACCGGATCACCCTGGACGAACTCGGCGCCGACCCCGCGATCCTGGGACACGCGGGTATCGGCGCCTTCGGGTGAGATCGTCCGCTCAGTTCAGACCGAGTTGCTGCATGGCTGATCCGTCCGCGCCCCGGCGCGGGCCCTGCGGCATTCGCGGCACCACCGGTTGCGCACCGGTCTGCGCCGCCACCTGCGCGGCCATCGCCTGCTGCTGAGCCTCCACCTGCTGCTGATGGGCCGCGGCAAGTTGCTCGGCCAGCTGCTGCGGCAGCACCACGGGCAGCGGATCTCGCACCGGCAGCGGATCCTCGCCGCGCCGCACCACCGTCTCGCTCAGGATCGCCCGCGCCGCCTTGACCAGCGGGCTGCCGTCGTTCGCCGCGCCGGAGGGGCCCGCCGCGACCAGCCGCACCATCCAGCGATAGCCGTCCACGCCGATGAAACGCAGGTCCGCGCCTTCGGTCACGGCCAGCAACTCCCGGCCCCACGGTCCGTTCTCGACCGACACCCGGGCGCCGTCCTTGCGCAGCGAGTCGGCCAGATCCGCGGCGACCAGCCGCCACTGGCCAGATGTCTTGGGCGCGGCGTAGGCCGCGACGGTTATCCGGCCGTGCTCGGTGGCCAGATGCACCGCCTGCGGCTGGCCCTCCGGGTTCATCTCGACCTGCAACTGACCGCCGGGCGGGACCGGCAACAGCACCGACCCGAGATCCAGCCGCTGTTCGGATACCGAATCCAGCAGGTCGGCGACCTCGTCATAGTCATAGGGGCCGGGTTTGCCGTACGGCCGGTCGACATCCAGATCGACACCCTCGTACGAGCGCTCATCGGTGGGGGCGTCGTCGTAGAAATCGTCGTCGTACTCGTAGCCGGACTCGCCCTCGTAGCCGGACTCGCCCGCGTAGCCGGACTCGTCCTCGTAGGCGGGCTCGTAGTCGGCCTCGTAGTCGGCGTAGTCCGCCTCGTCGTACCGGTCGTCCGCGGCCCGGCTCGATTTCTTTCTCTTTCCGAACATTCTCGTCATGCCTCCTCGCCGGTAGCCCGGCCCACCCCGTTGGTCTGCGCGGCCAGGCTCGCGTGACCGCCGCTGGAGCCGTAGCCGCCCGCTCCCCTGGTCGTCTCGTCGAGCGAGTCGACCTCCACGAAATCCACCAGCTCCACCCGCTGCACCAGCAGTTGTGCGATCCGATCACCGCGCCGCAACTCGATCGGCGTGCGCGGGTCGTGGTTGATCAGGCACACCTTGATCTCGCCCCGATACCCCGCGTCGACCGTGCCGGGGGTGTTCACCACCGAGAGCCCCGCCTTGGCCGCCAGACCCGAGCGCGGATGGATCAGGCCGACAGTGCCGACCGGTAGCGCGACAGCGACGCCGGTGCCGACCAGCACCCGCTGCCCCGGCTCCAGAATGACGTCTTGCGTGGTGCACAGATCCACGCCCGCGTCGCCCGCATGGGCGCGCGTTGGCAGGGGTATGCCGGGGTCGAGCCGCAGCAAGGGTATGGGTGAAAGTGCGCTCACGTTGGACGAGCCTACGCGTAGGCTGTTTGCCCTCGTGACTTAGTGTTGACTCGTGTCGGACCAGCCCAATCCCATGACCGAGGACGAGAAAACGCAGCCTGCGCAGCGATATCGAGAACGCCTGTGGGTGCCGCTGTGGTGGTGGCCGGTCGCGTTCGCCATCACCGGATTACTCGCGGCGGAGATCCACATGGGCGCGCCGGGGTTGCGTGCGTGGCTGCCGTATGTGCTGCTGTTCCCGGTGCCGGTCTGGGTGCTGCTGTGGCTGAGCCGCCACCGCGTCGAAGTGGCGCCGGACGCGAACGGCACACCGGAGCTGCGCGCCGATCGCGCACATCTTCCGGTGAATTTCGTCGCCCGCGCGGCCGCTGTCGCCCCCACCGCGAAAAGCGCGGCGCTGGGTCGCCAGCTCGACCCCGCCGCCTATGTCCAGCATCGACCCTGGGTCGGGCCGATGGTCGTGCTCGTGCTCGACGACCCGGACGATCCGACGCCGTACTGGCTGGTCAGTACGCGGCGGCCCGAACGGGTTCTCGCCGCGCTCGGTCTACCGAGCGCGGGCTGACACTTCTGTTTCGATCTCGTCGAGATCAGGCGGCGCAATCCATGCAGATCATCTGACCGCCCTTGTCACTGGCCAGCCTGCTCCGGTGATGGACCAGGAAACAGCTGGAACAGGTGAACTCGTCGGCCTGCTTCGGGATCACCCGAACCGTCAGCACTTCCTCGGACAGGTCGGCGCCGGGAAGCTCGAACGACTCCGCGGTATCGGATTCGTCGATATCCACGACGGCGGACTGTGCCTCGTTACGACGAGCCTTCAGCTCCTCCAGCGAATCCTCCGACACATCGTCGGATTCGGTGCGCCTCGGTGCGTCATAGTCGGTTGCCATGTCGTCTTCCCCTCGTCCTAACTCCGTATATCCCGGACCGGTCCGCTCACACCCGATTCCTGCTGGAATCGGCGCGACCGGTACCGCCCCGCCGGTGGTGCACGTCACACGCACACCGGTCACCTATCTGGGCGGATCATGCCGATCCACTCCCGATAGCGCTGGGTAAACGCAGGACATGCCCTTCTTGTTCCCGCGACCGACCACTGATTTCCGCACCGGTGATTCGATCTGGGCCGCCAGACAATAGCGGACGCCGGAGCAAAAGTCGCAATCAAAACACAGCCGAGTCGAAAATGAGGGCCAATCGACACCATCCCTGGAACGCACCGAGACCTTGCGCCGCGACCCCGCCACCTTTTCGTAGAGTGTGCTGGTGGTTTCACTGATCACCGAAGGTACCGCGACGGATTCGCTAGGCCGGCCGTACGTGCGACGCCGCCCCCAGCCCTGGCTCATCATGCTCGGCGTTCTCGCTCTGATCTGCGGGATCGTCTGGATAAAAGCCCTCACGACGCACGACACCGACCACACCGCGATGGCGTGCAATTCGCCGAGTCCGGCTTCGGATCCCGGTGCGCCGCAATCGACTCCGCTCGGCCAGCGAGTCGGCGCGGGCCGGTTGCAGGACGTGGAACCCGCACCGCTCGCGGACAGCAAGGTGCGCGTGCTGAACGCGAACAACCAGCGCGGCCAGGCCGCGCACGTCGCCGCTCAGCTCGGCGACCTCGGTTTCGCGAGCGCTCCCGGAACGCAATACGGCAACGATTCGGTATACGTCAACGGCGACCTGGAATGCACCGGGCAGATCCGCTTCGGTGTCAACGGCCGTCCGGCCGCGGCGTCCGTGCAGCTGGTCGCGCCGTGCGCCGAGCTGATCGAGGATCAGCGCGGCGACGACACCGTCGATCTCGTGCTCGGCTCGCTGTTCCGGGACATCCGCCCCAGCAACGACGCCGAGGAAGTGCTGCGTTCGCTCAAGAACCCGGCGCCGGGCAACTCCACATCCATCGATGTGAAGTTGCTCGACGCCGCGCGGCAGGCCCGCTGCTGATCACCGGTCCGGGATCGGCTCGGTAGCGCCGACCCGGGCCAGCAGTTCACCCAGCTCGACGGCGATACCGGGCGCGGCGGCCACCACCAGGTCGCCGTCGGCGCCCGGCGCCGTCGCGGGCGGCAGCGTCAGCCGCGCACCCGCCTCCGCGGCGATCAACGCGCCCGCGCCCCAGTCCCAGGCGTTCAGGCCGTGCTCGTAGTAGGCGTCCACTCGGCCCGCCGCGACATGACACAGATCCAGCGCCGCCGCGCCGAAACGGCGGATGTCGCGCACGTGCGGCAGCACCTGCGCGACGAGTTCCGCCTGCCTGCTCCTGCGGTGCCTGCCGTAGGCGAATCCGGTGGCGACCAGCGACATCGCGACCGATTCGACGGGCGTGCAATTCAGATGCTCCACCACGCCGTCGGCGTCGACACGCAGCGCACCGAGGCCGAGCCCGGCGCTGTAGGTGGCCGCCCGCGCGACGTCGACCACGGCGCCCGCGACCGACCGGCCGCCGCGCATCGCGGCCACCGACACGGCGTAGCCGGGCAGGCCGTAGAGGAAGTTGACGGTGCCGTCGATCGGATCCACCACCCAGTGGACGGTGTCCGCGCCGGCGTCATCGATGCTGCCGCCGCCCTCCTCGCCGAGGATCGGGTCGCCTGGGCGCTGTTCAGCGAGCAGTTTTCGGATCAGCTCTTCGGTCTCGGTGTCCACGATGGTCACCGGGTCGGTCTCGTGGCTCTTGGACCGCACGGCACCTTCGGCGGGCACGCCCGCGGGGCCGAATACTTCGGGGCGGCGGGTCCGGACATGGGCGGCGGCCGTCTCGGCGATGTCGACCGCGATACGGCGCAGGTCTGCTTCGTCGCCACGCGCGACGATCGAGACGACGGGGTCGGGGGTGTAGTCGGACACTGACGACGAGGTTTCCGGCACGCCCTCCATCGCATCACATGTCCTCGCCGAACGCCCAGCCACGCGCTCGCATTACTCTTGTCGTGCACGACACAGCGCCGTCGTCGGGCATCCCGTTCGCACGCCCACCGTGTCGTTCCGGGCCCCGTGCAGCGTTGTCATCACACCGGCCAGCACAGGGAGACGAGGGGTTAACCATGTCCGCTCGGGGGCACGCATTCGGCATCGACATCGGCGGCAGCGGCGTCAAAGGCGCCGCGGTCGATCTGGCCACCGGGGAGTTGGTCCACGAGCGGATCAAGATCGCCACTCCGCACCCCGCGACACCGTTCGCGGTGGCCGAGGCGGTGGCCGAACTGGTCGACAAAGCCCAGTGGACCGGGCCGGTCGGCCTCACCCTGCCCGCGGTGGTGCTCGGCGGCGTGGCGCGCACCGCGGCGAACATCGACAAGTCCTGGATCGGCACCGACGCGCGGGCGCTGTTCTCGGCCGCGCTCGGCGGCCGTCCGGTCACCGTGCTCAACGACGCGGACGCGGCGGGCATGGCCGAGGACCAGTTCGGCGCGGCGCGCAATTTCGCGGGTCTGGTCGTTCTCCTGACCTTCGGCACCGGCATCGGTTCCGCGTTGCTCTACCACGGCACGCTGGTGCCCAACACCGAACTGGGCCACCTGGAGGTCCAGGGCATGGAGAGCGAACACCGCGCGGCGGCCTCGATCAAGGAACGCGACGGACTCAGCTACGAGCAGTGGGCAGCGCAGGTCAGCCTGGTGCTGACAGCGCTGGAGAACCTGCTCTTCCCGGTCGTCTTCGTCGCCGGCGGGGGCATCAGCAGAGATGCCGAGCAGTGGATTCCGCTGCTCACCAACCGGACGCCGGTCATCCCGGCCCGACTGCGCAACACGGCGGGCATCGTCGGCGCCGCCATGGCGATCGCGGGGGGCGTGGCACCGTGAGGCGCGCGGGGACCGCGAGGATGCCGATCCCGGGATCGTGCCGTAGGTACCCTGGTTGGATCGTTACAATGGAACGTGCCCGGCTGAGCCGGAGAACCCCGACCGGCCCTCCGCCGGTGAAACCCGACAGATCGCTCCGCCGGAACACTACTCTGGCGTGACGCCGCACGAGACCGTCACGAAAGGGCGTACGTGGTAGCCACGAATACCCGTCAGACCGCCGAATCGGCCGATGCCGACTCCGCAGATGTAACCGCAGCACGGCCGGTCCGTAAGGCTGCCGCGAAGAAGGCTCCGGCGAAGAAGGCCGCCGCCAAGAAGGCGCCCGCCAAGAAGGCCGCGAAGGCGACCAAGGCTCCCGCGAAGAAGGCCACCACCAAGAAGGCGGGCCCCGACGGCGAGCCGAGCGCCGACGAGCCGCTCGAGGACGAGTCGCTCGATCTCGACGATCTCGGCGATCTGGAAGTCTCCGAGGAGGACCTCGCCGACGGCGACGATCTGGTCGACGTCGCCGAGGAAGCCGAAACCGAGGAAGCCGAGAGCGAGGAGGCCGACGAGCCGACGGCGGCCGACAAGGCCTCCGGCGACTTCGTGTGGGACGAAGAAGAATCCGAGGCACTGCGCCAGGCCCGCAAGGACGCCGAGCTCACCGCCTCGGCCGACTCGGTTCGCGCCTACCTCAAGCAGATCGGCAAGGTCGCGCTGCTCAACGCCGAGGAGGAGGTCGAACTCGCCAAGCGGATCGAGGCGGGCCTCTATGCCGCGGAGAAGGTGCGCGAGTTCGCCGAGCAGGGCGAGAAGCTGCCGGTCGCGATGCGCCGTGACTTCAACTGGATCGTCCGCGACGGTAACCGGGCCAAGAACCACCTGCTGGAGGCCAACCTGCGCCTGGTGGTCTCGCTGGCCAAGCGCTACACCGGACGCGGCATGGCGTTCCTGGACCTGATCCAGGAGGGGAACCTGGGTCTGATCCGCGCCGTGGAGAAGTTCGACTACACCAAGGGCTACAAGTTCTCCACGTACGCCACCTGGTGGATCCGGCAGGCCATCACCCGCGCCATGGCCGATCAGGCACGCACCATCCGCATCCCGGTGCACATGGTGGAGGTCATCAACAAGCTCGGCCGCATCCAGCGCGAGCTGCTCCAGGATCTCGGCCGCGAGCCGACGCCGGAGGAGCTGGCCAAGGAAATGGACATCACGCCGGAGAAGGTGCTGGAGATCCAGCAGTACGCGCGTGAGCCGATTTCGCTGGACCAGACGATCGGTGACGAGGGCGACAGCCAGCTCGGCGACTTCATCGAGGACTCCGAGGCCGTGGTCGCGGTGGACGCCGTGAGTTTCACGCTGCTGCAGGATCAGCTGCAGTCGGTGCTGGAGACGCTGTCGGAGCGCGAGGCGGGCGTGGTCCGGCTGCGCTTCGGCCTCACCGACGGCCAGCCGCGCACCCTGGACGAGATCGGCCAGGTCTACGGGGTCACCCGAGAGCGCATCCGCCAGATCGAGTCCAAGACCATGAGCAAGTTGCGCCACCCCAGCCGCTCGCAGGTCCTGCGCGACTACCTCGACTAGGTCGCATCACCTCGACGCCCGCATTCGTTGTCCGCTCGATTTTTCCAGCGGTCGGCGAATGCGGGCGTCGCGCTTCCGCACGTCCGAGCGGTACGCCACCGCGCGGGATCGCAAGGCCCTCCCGCGCTCGCGGTTGCCCCTGATCGCCAGCCGAAGAGACAAGACCTTCCGCTCACGACCGACTCGCTGAGCACTGACCGGCCGGGCCGGATCCGGCGTGCAATGCCGCACAACTCGGGCGCGGCAGTCGAAGCCGCGCCACAACGGGGGCAGTTCACCGGGCTCCCCTCCCACCCGGCAGACTTGCGGCGTGGTTGCCTCGACCTCGACTTCGAGTTGGCTGCGGTCACCGTGGACGCGGACCGTCGACCTGCGCGCCGAGTGGCGCGACGTGCAGGCCTGGCTGCGGCGTCCCGGGCTGTGGCGGCGGCTGCTGCCCGCGATCCGCGCGCACCTCGGGGCCGCACCCGCCAGCACCGCCTACGCGTTCACGCTCTTCGTCACCTGGTGGACGCTGCGTGGAGTCGGTGACTCGGTGGAGCGCAGATTGATCTTCTCGGCGTCGACCAACCTGTACAACATGCGGCACAACCCAGTTCAGGTGCTGGTCGCCTCGGCGTTCTGGACCGACGGTGGCTTTCCCTGGTCGACCATCGCCGGTTTCCTGGTCGTCATGGCATATGCCGAGCGCTGGCTGGGCACCGCGCGCTGGATCCTGCTGTTCGCGACCGGGCACATCGCGGCGACGCTGCTGACCGTCACCGGCATCTCACATGCCATCGACCGTGGCCTCATCCCGCTGCGCGTGGCCGTCGCCGCGGATGTCGGTACCAGTTACGGCTTTTCGGCCGTGCTGGCGGCGCTGGCATTCCGGTTCCGCGGCCGGGTGCGGCTGCTATGGGCCGGTGCGCTCCTCGCGACACTCGGTGCGGCGCTGTGGGTCGAGCCGACGTTCACCGACTACGGCCACCTCTGTGCCGCCGTGATCGGGCTGGCGGTCGGTGCGATCGCGAGCCTGTTCTGGCACCGGTGGGAACGGAGCGCCCGCAGCACCCGCGCCGCCCAGGACTGATCAGGAAACCTGCGGCTCGCGGCGCCCGCGGCGCTGCGACAGCCCCACCATCGGCTCGACCACACGCGCCGCGATCGGACCCAGCACCGCCATCAGTAGAACGTAGGTCGAGGCTAGTGCCGTGAGCTGACCGTCCATCGCGCCCGCGCTCACAGCCAGTCCCGCGATGACGATGGAGAATTCGCCCCGTGCGACCAGCACAGCGCCCGCCCGGGCGCGGCCCATCCGCCGGATGCCCTCGCGCGCGGCGGCCCACCACCCGGTCGCCACCTTCGTCACGGCCGTCACCGCCGCCAGCACGATCGCCCAGCCCAGCACCGGCGGGATCGCTCGCAGGTCGGTGTTCAACCCGAAGGCCACGAAGAAGATGGCCGCGAACAGGTCGCGCAACGGTTCGAGCATCTTCGCCGCCGCGTGCGCGGTCGAGCCGGAGATCGCGATGCCCAGCAGGAACGCCCCGACCGCCGCCGACACGCTCAGCGCCGAGGAGACGCCTGCCACCAGCAAGGCCGCGCCGAGCAGCGTGAGCAGGAACACCTCACGGTCGGCGCTGTCCACGATCGCCGAGACGTATCGCCCGTAGCGCAGCGCCACCATGAGCACCAGCGTGATGGTGATCAGTGCCACCGCCAGGGCACGCAACCCGCTGAGCCAGCTCAGCCCGGCCAGCACCGTGGTGAGGATCGGCAAGTAGACCGCCATCGCCAAATCCTCGAATACGAGGATGGACAGGATCACCGGTGTCTCCCGGTTGCCCAGGCGCCCGAGGTCGTCGAGGACTTTCGCCACGATGCCCGAGGACGAGATGTAGGTGACCCCCGCCATTGTGATCGCGCCGTCGACACCCCAGCCGAGCATCAGCGCGACCACCGCTCCCGGCGACGCGTTGACCACGATGTCCACCAGACCGGCCGCCCACGAACGGCGCAGGCCGGTCACCAGCTCCGCCGCCGTGTACTCCAGGCCCAGCAGCAGGAGCAGCAGCACTACACCGATCTCGCCGGCGATATGGCCGAAGTCGTGAGCGGCCCGCAGCTCGATGAGACCACCCTGGCCGAAAGCGACTCCGCCGAGCAGGTACAGCGGAATGGGCGACATACCGACCCGGCCCGCGACACGACCCAACATGCCGAGAACGAAAAGAACCGCTCCGAGCTCGATCAGGGCGAGCGCGGTGTCCGTCACGATTCAGCCGTGCGTCAATATCTTCGCGGCGGCATCCAAGCCCTCCGGAGTGCCGACGACCACGAGCAGATCGCCCGCGGTGAAGGTGAAATCGGGCCCGGGCGAGGGATGCAACTGCCCGGCCCGCATGACCGCCACGATGGAGGCCTTCGTGCGGGTGCGCATCTCGGTCTCGCCGAGGGGGCGGCCGTCGTAGGGGGAATCGTCCCCGATCGGGAGCTGGCGCGTGGTGATCCCGGGCAGGTCGCGGTGGTCGTCGTTGAGCTTGGCGACCAGCTGCGGCGCGCCGAGCAGATTGGCCAGGACCGCCGCCTCATCGGTGGTCAGCGGGATCTGCGCGGCACAGGCGTCGGGATCGTCGAGCTTGGAGACGATCAGGTCGATATCACCATCACGGTGGGCGACCACGCCGATTCGGCGACCGGAACGCACCTCGAAGTCCTTCCGGACACCGATGCCGGGTAGTGCGGTGACGTCGACGTTCACACCGTCCAGATTAGCCGGATCACCACTGCCGCGAACGGATCGGTCATCACTTCGGCCGATGGCGCGTCGCCGGCGCTGTGCTGTGATGGAGGCGTGTGGCGGTGGGCGGAGGTGCCGGAGCGAACGCGGGATGCGCTGGGCGCCGTCATCGCGTTCGCCGGCGGCGCCGGGCTGTACCTGGCAGGCCTGTCGACCATGACCGAGCGGGGCGAGCAGGTGTCATTGTGGGTGCGGTGCGGTGTCCTGGCCGGACTCTGCCTGGCGACCTTCTTCCGCCGCCGAATGCCGGTCGCGGCCATGCTGGCCGGGCTCTTCCCACTGGCCGTGGACATCCTGCTCGGCGCCACGGTGCCGGTGTGGATCGTCTACGCCGACTTGATCTACGCTGCCGTGCTGTACGCGGGCGGCCGGACGTCGCGGATCACGGCTCAGTGCTGGTCGGCGCTGTCCGTCGTTCTGGTGCTGGTGACCCTGGCCCCTGACCGGCGACCTGCGCGCGGTCGCGCTGGCCCTGGTGGCGGTGTTCAGCTTCGTCGCGACGCCGATCTGGTGGGCGAACTCGGTGCGTACGCACAAGGAGGTCGCGGACGCCGAGCGCACCCGCGCACAGGCGCTGACCTTGGTCGCCGAACTCGACCGGCGCGCGGCCATCGCCGACGAGCGCACCACGATGGCGCGCGACCTGCACGACGTGATCGCCGGGCACCTGTCGGCCATCGCACTGCTCTCGGAGGCGGCGCTCGGCGTGCCGGCCCGACCCGGAGCCGACTCGGCGGTGGCCGGGATCATGCGTTCCATCCGCGCCAACAGCGTCAGCGCACTGGAGGAGATGCGCACCATGATCGGATTGCTACGCAGCGACGACGACGTGGCGGAGGTGGCCGCGCCGCGCACACTCGCGCAGTTGCCGATCCTGGTGGACGCCGCACGCGCGGCGGGGATCTCGGTGCGGGTGCGCGAATCACCGGGCGACGTCGCGCTGCCCAGCGCGGTCGACCAAGCCGCCTATCGCATCCTCCAGGAGGCTTTGACCAACGCCATGAAACACGCCCCGGGACAGGAGGTATCCATCGACGTGCGCGTCGTGGACGAGCAGCTGACCATATCCGTCCGCAACCGGATGACACCCGCCCGGCCGCCGGAGCCCGTGGCCCGAGCCGGGCGCCGCGGTGTGGTGAATATGCGCGAGCGGGCCGCGGCCCTCGGCGGAAGTCTGCGCGCCGGAGCGGAGTCCGGCCACTGGGAAGTCCTGGCCACCCTCCCGCTCGGATGTGCGGGTGCCGCATGACGATTCGGGTGGTGATCGCCGACGACCACGCCGCGATCCGCGCGGGCCTGCGGATGATCCTGGCCGCCGAGGACGATATCGAGGTGGTCGGCGAGGCCGCCGACGGAGATGTCGCGGTGACGCAGGCGAAAGCGCTGCGGCCGCAGGTGGTGCTGATGGACGTGCGCATGCCGGGGGTCGACGGCATCACCGCGACCGAGCGGATCACCGCGGACGGCCTGGCGAAGGTGCTGATCCTGACCACATTCGACCTGAACGAGTACGTCTTTCGCACGCTACGCGCCGGGGCCTCGGGATTCGTGCTGAAATCCACCTCGGGCCGGGCACTGGTCGCGGCGGTGCGCGCGGTCGCGGCGGGGGACGGCGTGCTGGCGCCGGAGGTGACGCAAGCGGTGATCGCGGCGTTCGCCGCGTCGAATCCGGCTGTCGCGCAATCGGTTCCCGCCGGGCTCGGCGAACTCACCGAACGGGAACGCGAAGTGCTCGATTGCCTCGGGGACGGCCTGTCCAACGCGCAGATCGCGGGTCGGTTGTTCATCGGTGAGACCACCGTCAAGACGCACGTATCCCGTGTGCTGACGAAACTCGGTGTGCGGTCGCGGGTTCAGGCCGCCATCGTGGCACGTGAGATCCGCGACCGGTAGTCACGCCGGGAGCGGGGCGAACGTCCCGTCCGCCTCGGGCAGGTACTCCACGACTCCCGTGACCGCGCTCACCGGTAAGGGGCCGTACAGGTGCGGGAAGAGCATCGACTCCGGATCGGTCGGGACGCCCGGCTCCCAGGTGATCGGCGACCCGACGCGGCGGGGGTCGATCCGCAGCAACACCAGATCACGCCGCCCCGCGAACAACCGATTCGCCGGCAGGTGCACCTGTTGCGGCGACGAGAGATGGATGAACCCCGCCTGGGCGAGGGAGGGCGCTCGGTACTCCCCTGTTTGCCGAGCGGATAACCACTCGTCCAAAGTGCATAGGTGAACAAGCGTGTGAGTGTCGTAGGTCACGGGTAATCTCCCGGTAGACAACTGGATCGGTCGATCGAGAATGTGACGCAGTCCACATCGACGACAGGACCGGCGGCGTTCGCCCGTAGCGAAATCCCTGGTCGTGTTATCGAAAACACACTGCTTCATACGCGGGAACAAAGTCCCCCGTCCCGAACGTCTGACAGAGTAGTCATACCCCTGCTGGGAAGTAGCGGTAGCGAGCTCGTGGTGAGTGACCACGGGCCCCACACCAGGTGAACGGTCGTCGGGACCGGGAGCCAGGACGGAGGAGTCATGCCAGGAACCCTGACAAGCACCCCACTGACCGCGGTCGATCGTTGCGACCGCTGCGGGGCGGCGGCACGAGTGCGCGCCGTACTGCCCGCGGGTGGAGAGTTGCTCTTCTGCCAGCACCACGCGAACGAACACATGGATCGGCTGCGTGAGCTGGACGCCGTGATCGACACGGAGTCCGCTCCCACGCTCTGATCTGCTCCTCGCGTCCTGACACAACAGCATCGGACAACAGAACACCGTTTCCACCGGCAGCGGGCGACCCACAGGTCGCCCGCTGCCGGCGTGTCCGGCCGAGGTCAGTCCGCGTCCGCGCCGAGGATGCCGTCCAGCAACGTGGCCAAGCCGTATTCGACGGCGCCCTCAGGGTCCGCGGGCGCCTGTACAGCTCGCCCACCGCCGCCGCCGACGCGGGTGGCGAGCGGGAACCGGCTCGGCGGCATCACCTCGCCCAGCAGCGGGCCGTGCACTTCCCACGACCGCGCGTCGCCCATACGCGCGGTCTCCCGAGCCGCGGCCACCGCCTTGCGCGGGCTACCGGTGGCGAACTCCGAGAGCACGGCGATTGCCCAGTCAATCGCCACCGTCGGCAAGCCGAGCCCAGTACAGGCAGACCGGTGAACTGCTGGTACGGCATCTCGCCGAGCAGTTCGGGTGCGCGCGCCGTTCTTCCACGGCGGGCTCTCGCAGGCCGAACGCACCGAGATCGTCGCCCGGTTCCAGGCCGCGGACGGGCCATCGGTGAACTGCCGAACGACGTCGGAATTCCCGGGCCACGGATCTCACTGCGGCCGTCTGGCCCGGAAGCGGAAAAAACTCGCGCCGGTGTCGATTTCGACGTCGGTGAAGCCGATGCGACGCAGCCGGTCGGCGGCGGTTTCGGGTGGCACGGGCACACAGGTGTCGCCGAGGTGCATGAGCCGGAACATCCGGCTGTCGAGCCCGTCACTGCCCGCGAACACGCCGCCAGGACGCAGTACCCGCAGGGCCTCGGCGAACAGCGCGTCCTGCCGGCCGGGCGAGGGCACGTGATGCAGCATGGTGAAGCAGACCACCGAGTCGAATCCGCCCGGCGACAAAGGCAGGTCGGCGCCGTCACCGTCGATCACCGTCATCGCCAGGCCATGCCGGCTGCGCAGCCGGGCGGCCAGCGCCGGATCGATCTCGACGCTGGTGAGTGCCGAGGTTCGGGCCAGTAGCGCGGAAACGTTGGCGCCGTAGCCGGGCCCGATCTCCAAGGTGTCGGCGCCGAGGTCGAGGTCCGACAGCGCCCACGGCACGATGCGGGTCGCACTGGTCTTCTCCCACATCGACGAGCGGCACAGCAATCGGTGAAAAATGTTCATCGCCATGCCTATGACGCTAGGGACGAATCCCGCCCGGAACGACCGGCTACAGTGACAAATCGTGTCGCAGAACGGCCATGCCGTAGTCCATTCCGCCCCGACCGACGCGACCGCCATGGTGTTCGGGGCCGGAGTGCTGCCCGCCGGGTACTGGTTCGAACGGCACGAGCATCCGCAACACCAGATCGCCTGGGCCTCACGCGGCGTCCTCGCGGTCGAGGTGGGCGATAGCCGCTGGGTGTTGCCGCCGACCAGAGCACTGTGGATCCCCGCGGGCACCGCGCACCGCACCGGTACCTCCGACGGTGCGGCGATACGCGGCATCTTCCTGGAACCCGGCCGGTGCCCGGTCGAGATCGGCGAGCCCGCCATGTTGCGGGTGACCCGGCTCCTGCACGAACTGTTCGATCTACTCACCACGGCCGACACCACCCCGGTGCGGCGAGCGCGCGCCGAGGCGGTGGTGTTCGACCTGCTCGAGCCAGTCGCGGTCATCCCGATCGGCGCGCATCTGCCCACCGATCCCCGGGCGCGGCAGGTGGCCGACGCGCTCGCCGCCGATCCGGCCGACCCCCGCACACTCGCCGAATTCGCCGACCACGTCGCCGCCAGCCCGCGCACGCTGGCGCGGTTGTTCGTGTCGCAAACGGGTCTGTGCTTCGGCCAGTGGCGCACGCAGATCCGGGTGGCCGCTTCGCTGCCGCTACTCGCCGCGGGCATGCCGATCGCGCGGATCGCGGGCCGGGTCGGCTATGCGACGCCGAGCGCGTACGTCGCGGCGTTCCGGCGGGCGGTCGGGGTCCCGCCGGGGCGGTATTTCGCCGGTTGATCAGGCGTTGGTGCCGCTGTCCACGGTGAGGAACGCACCGGTCACACTGCGACCGGACGGCCCGGCCAGAAAGGCCACCGTCGCCGCGACATCGTCGGCGGCGCCGAAGCGCCCGAGCGCGGTCCCGTTGCGCTGCCGCGCCGCGTGCGCGCCATCGCTCGGATTCATGTCGGTGTCGGTGGAACCCGGCTGGACGAGGTTCACCGTGATCGCGCGCGGGCCCAGTTCGCGCGCCAGCGCCTTGGTGAAGCCGTTGAGGGCGGACTTGCTGAGGTTGTAGAGCGTCACCCCTTCGAACGGCGCGTGATCGGTCAGGTTGGTCCCGATGCTGATGATCCGTCCGCCATCGGGCATGTGCGCGATGGCGGCCTGCGCACCGACGAACGCGGCACGAGCGTGCACGTGGAGCGCGTTGTCGATCTCCGCGACGGTGAACTCCCCGAACAGCTTCGCCGGGAAGATTCCCGCGTTATTGACCAGGATGTCCAGCCCGCCGAGTTCGGACACCGCACGGTCCACCGCCGCGCGCACGGTGGTGGCATCGGCGCTGTCGGCCTGGAGCGCGACGGCTCGGCGCCCGAGCGCCTCCACCTCGCCGGCCACCGTCTTCGCCTGCCCCTCGGCGTGCTGGTAGGTCAGCGCCACGTCCGCGCCCGCCGCGGCGAGGCGGCGCACGATCGCGGCCCCTATCCCGCGACTGCCCCCGGTGACCAGCGCGACCTTGCCCGTCAGCTCCGACATCGGTACTCCTTCTATTTTTGTGTCGATCAGTACATAAATAGCCAAGCCCATTCGGCGGCGCGATGTCAAGAGGTATATTTAACGATCGACACAGAAAGGTCCGGCATGGCTGAACGTGGACGACCGCGCGCCTTCGATCGCGCCGAGGCATTGCGCCGCGCCATGGAGGTGTTCTGGGAGCACGGGTACGAGGGCGCGTCGATGAGCGATCTGACCGCCGCGATGGGGATCAACTCCCCCAGCCTTTACGCTGCGTTCGGCGGCAAGGAGGCGCTGTTCCGCGCGGCCGTGGACCTCTACGGGCACACCGACGGCGGCTACACCGCCCGCGCGCTGCGCGAGGAACCCACCGCGCGAGCGGCCATCGAGGCGATGCTGCGGGACAACGCGGTCGCTTACACCGAGGAGAACAAGCCGCACGGGTGCATGGTCGTGCTCGCGGGGTCCACCTACACCACCCGCAACACCGGCATTCGCGACTTCCTGATCGACAAGCGGCGCGCGACGACCGAGGACATCCGACGACGGCTCGAGCACGGCGTCGCCGAAGGCGATCTGCCACCCGGCACCGACAGCACGGCGCTCGCCGGTTTCTACACCACGGTTCTCTACGGCTTGTCCATCCAGGCACGCGACGGCGCATCGCTGGCGGATCTCACCGCGTCCATCGACTGCGCCATGTCAGCCTGGCCCACCCCGGACCGCTGACGCGGGCTACTTCCGGCGCAGCGCCGCGATGCGCTCACCGAGTTGTTCGGCGGTGGCCAGCGCGGTCGGCGGCCCGCCGCACTCGCGGCGCAGCTCGCCGTGGATCACTCCGTGCGGCTTCCCCGTGCGATGGTGGTGCATCGCCACCAGGCTGTTGAGTTCACGCCGCAATTCGCCGAGCCGATCGGCGGTGGCGACCCGCTCCGCAGCACCCGCCACCTGCGGACCGGGATCGGGGACAGGCGCGGACACGCTGCGATCCGCCACCTGTCTGGCCTGTCGCTCGCGCAGCAGCGCGCGCATCTGCTCGGCGTCGAGCAGACCCGGGATACCCAGATAGTCGGCTTCCTCGTCGCTTCCGGCGAAGGTCGCGGTACCGAAGGAGGATCCGTCGTAGATCACCTGGTCGAGCTCGGCGTCGGCGGCCAGCGCGACGAAGGACTTCTCCTGTTCGCCCGGCTCATCCTGCTGCTTGTTCGCATCGATCAGCAGGTCGTCGTCCAGGCCGTTCTTCTCCCGGTGCGGCTTGCCGATGACATGGTCGCGCTGCAACTCCAGTTGCGCGGCCAGATCCAGCAGCACCGGCACCGAGGGCAGGAACACGGTCGCCGTCTCGCCGGACTTGCGGGCACGCACGAAACGCCCGATCGCCTGCGCGAAGTACAACGGGGTGGAGGCACTGGTCGCGTACACCCCGACGGCGAGGCGCGGCACGTCGACGCCCTCGGACACCATGCGGACCGCGACCATCCAGGGCTGGGTGCTGTTGCCGAATTCCGCGATGCGGTCGGAGGAGGCCGGGTCGTCCGACAGCACGAGCGCCGGCTTCTCACCCGAAATATGTTCCAGCAGTTCGGCATAGTCGCGGGCACGGTCCTGGTCGGTGGCGATCACCAGGCCGCCCGCATCGGGCATGCCGGAGGCGCGCTTCTGGCGCAACCGGATGTCGGCGGCGCGCAGCACAGCGGAGATCCAGTCGCCGGCCGGATCGAGCGCGGTCCGCCAGGCACGGGCGGTCTGCTCGGCGTTCAGCGGCTCGCCGAGGCGGGCGGAATACTCCTCGCCCGCACTGTCGCGCCAGTGCGCTTCGCCCGAGTAGGCCAGGAAGACCACCGGCCGCACCACGCCGTCGGCGAGTGCCTCGGCGTAGCCGTAGGTGTGGTCGGCGCGGGACTTCGGGAAACCGGACTCGTCCGGTTCGTAGACGACGAACGGAATCTGGCTGTCGTCGCTGCGGAACGGGGTACCGGTCAGCGCGAGGCGGCGGGTGGCGTCGCCGAACGCCTCGGCGGTCGCCTCACCCCAGCTCTTGGCATCTCCCGCGTGGTGGATCTCGTCGAGGATGACCAGTGTCCGGCGATTCTCGGTGCGCACGCGATGGCGCGAGGGATGCGCGGCGACCTGCGCGTACGTGACCACGACACCGTGATAGTCACCCGAGGTGCCACCGGTGGAGTTGGAGAATCGCGAGTCCAGTGCGATGCCGCTACGCGCCGCGGACTGCGCCCACTGGTGCTTGAGATGTTCGGTGGGCGCCACCACGGTGATCTGGTCCACGGTGCGGTCGGCCAGCAGTTCGGCGGCCACGCGCAGCGCGAAGGTGGTCTTGCCCGCGCCCGGGGTGGCCACGGCGAGGAAGTCCCGGGGTTTGGTGGCCAGATACTTCGTCAGCGCACGTCGCTGCCAGGCCCGCAGGGAGCCGGCGACGGCAGGGCCGACCGCCTTCGGATCGCCCGGCGTCTCTGCCTCTCCCGCCACAGCGGCGCCACCCGACCCAGTCACGCAGAAGACCCTAGCGGCCCGGCACGGCGTGTCGCCAAACCGACGCGGCAGGCGCGACGGGCATCACACGGCCACCGGCCGGGACGCTGGGAGTTCATCCGATGCCCACCGACACGTCGCACACACACTCCGATGCCGATCGCCGAAGTGCGCGATGCTGTAGACACCATGACCGAGCAGCACGCCATCCCCGGCGATCAGCCGCGGACCGACGCACCGTCGACCCGCGCTGCCGCCGTGCGCCCGCCTACCTGGGCCGACCGCACGTTAGCGCGGACCGCGATGGTGAGCAGGCGGGCCGCGACGCTGGCCGTGCGGGTGGCGGAGAAGGCCTGGACCGATTCCATCTTCGCCAAGTCGGCCGCGGCGGCGTTCTGGCAGACGCTCTCGCTGGCGCCGCTGTTGCTCGGCCTGCTCGGCAGCCTCGGTTACGTGGGCGGATGGTTCGGCCCGGACACGGTGCAGATCGTCGAGTCCAAGATCATCACGTTCAGCCGGGAACTGTTCAGCGCGAACGTGGTGACCGACCTCATCGAGCCCACGGTGCAGGACGTCCTCGGACGCGGGCGCGGCGCGGTGGTGTCGGTGGGTTTCGTCCTGTCGCTGTGGGCGGGATCGTCGGCGATGGCCACCTTCGTCGACTCGATCGTGGAGGCCCACGGCCAGCAGGACGCACGGCACCCGGTGTGGCAGCGCATCTTCGCGCTGCTGCTGTACGTACTGTTCCTGGCAGCGTCGGTGTTCATCCTGCCGCTGGTGGCGCTCGGGCCGACGCTGATCGGGCGGGTGCTACCCACTGCTTGGCGGGCGACCGGACTGCAACTGCTGGATTTCTTCTACTACCCGGGCGTCGGCCTGCTGCTGATCGTCGGGCTCACCACCCTGTACAAGCTGGCCCTGCACACCTCGTTGCCCTGGCACCGGCTCTTCGGCGGGGCATTGGTGGCCGGCGTGTTCTTCATGGCGGCCAGCGAAGTGCTGCGCCGCTACCTGGCGTGGGTGAGCCGCACCGGCGTCACCTACGGCGCGCTGGCGACGCCGATCGCGTTTCTGCTGTTCACATTCTTCTTGGGCTTCGCGGTGATCCTGGGCGCGGAGTTCAACGCGGCGGTGCAGGAGTTCTGGCCCGCCCGCGCGACACGCATGGAACAGGTGAAGGAGTGGATCGCCAATCAGGTGCGCGGCGAGAGCGGAACCGACGCGGACACCGCAGATCGGGACGAGACCGCGGCGGGCCCGGACGACGCGGGCTCCGACGGCCCACGCGCCGTGCTCGACCTGCGCGCGGCGCGATCCTCGTCCAGCGAGTAGATCGTCGCCTCAGTCGCCCTTGCGTAGGCCGTCGTAGACCTTCTTGCACTCCGGGCACACCGGAGAGCCCGGCTTGGGCGAGCGGGTCACCGGGAAGACCTCTCCGCACAGCGCGACCACGTGGGTGCCCAGCACGGCGCTCTCGGCGATCTTGTCCTTCTTCACGTAGTGGAAGAACTTCGGGGTGTCGTCGCCCGTCGTCTCGTCGGTCGTCGTATCCGGGCGAACCATGGTGTCGGTGCTCACGCACTCCATGATGCCGCATCGCGCGCCGATCCCGCTGACCACGGTGCCACCTCAGTGACCACGATTCCGGATCGGAAGCCGACCTCGGTATCGCATCGGAGCCCACCGTCGAGGAATGGAAATTCGACCTCGGTCTGTGCGCGGGCGGACCAGAGTGGAAGACTCGAAGTATGCAGCAGAACGGCGATTCCCCATCCGCCGACGGCCGCGACCGCGAAGAGCACCCTGACGTGACGATGCCGACGCAGCCCCGCCGTTCCCCCGGATACTTCCCAGGCAGTGACGACAAGCACCCCGCGTTGATCACCGAGGCGGCGCCCTCGCTGGAGGACCAACACCGGGCCCGGGTGCGCAGGTACACCATCATCATGGCGTTCCGCATACCGTGCCTGGTCCTCGCCGCGATCGCCTACAGCGCGTTCGGCAACCCGCTGCTGTCCATCCTGATCATCGTCGCGTCGATTCCGCTCCCGTGGATCGCTGTGCTGATCGCCAACGATCGTCCGCCCCGCCGCAAAGACGAGCCCAGCCGGTGGGACCGTCCGCGCACTGCCATCGAGTCGCGTCCGCACAACGCCATCGACAACTGAGCCCGCCGGGAAGAGCGACTCACCGCCGGCAGGTCACGGCGCCGCTGCCGGGGCCCTGCGGATGACCGCCGACATCACGGCAGCGGCGCCGCACAGCGCGCCCGCCAGATACCAGGCGAGGTCGTAGCTGCCCTGGAGGTCACGAATGACACCCGCGCCGGTGGCCGCCACCGCCGAACCGATCTGATGCGAGGCGAACACCCAGCCGAACGCGACCGGACCGTCGGCGCCGAACAGCTCGCGGCACAATACGACTGTCGGCGGCACCGTGGCCACCCAGTCCAAGCCGTAGAAGACGATGAACACCCACAGGCTCGGCTGCGTGCCCGGCCCCAGCAGGGCGGGCAGGATCAGCAGCGACAGACCGCGCAGCGTGTAGTAGCCGAGCAACAGATGGCGCGGATCGATCCGGTCGGTCAGCCAGCCCGAGGCGATGGTGCCCGCCACGTCGAAGACGCCGACGACGGCCAGCAGGCTCGCCGCGGTGGTCGGCGGCATGCCGTGGTCGTGCGCGGCGCTGACGAAATGGGTACCGACCAGCCCGTTGGTAGACGCGCCGCACACCGCGAAACCGCCTGCGAGCAACCAGAATCCGGGACGGCGGGCGACCGCGCCCAGCACCGTGAGCGCCCGCGACGCCCCACCGGGGGCGGGTACGCGCAGGCCGGCCGTGCTGTCCGGCCCGGCGCCGTAGGCCCGCACGCCGAGGTCGCTCGGATAGTCCCGGATGAACAGCAGCACCAACGGCGCCACGGCCAGCGCCGCGCCCGCGACGATCAGCGAGGGCAGCCGCCAGCCATGGGCGTGCGCCAGCGCCGAAACCAGCGGCAGGAAGACCAGCTGTCCGGTCGCACCCGCCGCGGTGAGCACGCCGGTGACCAGACCGCGCTGCCGCACGAACCACCGGCCGGTGATCGTGGCGACGAACGGCATCGACATCGACCCGACGCCGACACCCACCAGCAGACCCCAGGTCAGCACCAGGTGCCACGGCCGGGACATGAACACTGTCAGCCCGCTGCCCGCAGCGACGAGCAGCAGCGCACAGCACACCACTCTGCGGATGCCGAAGCGATCCATCAGCGCGGCGGCGAACGGCGAGATCAATCCGTACAGCAGCAGATTCAGTGAGACAGCTGTTGCGATGGTGCCGTGCGACCAGCCGAACTCCTCGTGCAACGGGTCCAGCAGCACGCTGGGCACGGAGCGGAACCCGGCCGCGCCCAGCAGGGCGATGAAACCCGCGCCGGCGACCAGCCATGCCGGATGCCAGCGCCGGCGCGGCGCGACAGCCAGGGAAACAGGAGGCGTCTGCAGTTCGGTCACCCGATGAGCCTGCCCGAACCATGTCCACGCAACGAGTGGCTGAAATGCCACATACCATCAAATTCGCGCCAAACGCGGCGGCGCCGGTATTTTCTCGACAAGGTGGGCACGGGTACCTAGGGTCGCAGAAAGCCTCACGCACCACGATCACCGGCCACGGTTTGTTGCGGGCGACAAGACAGGAGTGCACATGATTCGGTGGATCTGGGTCTTCCTGGACCGCCCGGCACAGCGTTTCGACGACTGCGCGAAGTTCTGGTCCACGGTCACCGGCACCGAACTCTCCCCTCGGCGCGGCGCGAACGACGAGTTCCTCACCTTGTTGCCGGACCCGGCGTTGTTCGCCGCGGCGAGCGTCAAGATGCAAGCGGTGACCGGCCTCGGCGGCGTCCACCTGGACCTGGATGTCGACGACATCCCCTCCGGTGTGCGCACCGCGCTCGACCTCGGGGCGGAGCTGGTCGCCAACCACACCGATTACGCCGTACTGCGCTCCCCCGGCGGCCAGACGTTCTGCCTGACCCCCAGCGGCCGCGCGACGAGCACGCCCGCGCCCGCCGTACGAGCTCCGGACGGCACACTGTCGCGCCTGGACCAGGTGTGCCTCGATATCGGCCCCGACGACCACGAGATCGAGACCCGCTTCTGGAAGCTGCTGACCGGCTGGACCCATCACCCCGGCAGGCGGCCGGAGTTCGCCCGGCTGCGCTCCGAGGAACGGCAGTTGCCCGCGCAACTGCTGCTGCAGCGCCTCGGTGAGAACCGCACCACCAGCGCGCATGTCGATCTGGCCGCGAGTGATGTCGACGCCACCGCCGCCTGGCACGAGTCGCTCGGCGCGACCGTGCTGGAACGCCACGAACACTGGATCGTCCTGAGCGATCCCGGCGACGCGCTGTACTGCGTCACCGGACGCGATCCCAGCGGCGTCTGACCACGCGGCGGGTCCGGGGAGCATCGCGGTGCGGTGACAGAGGGCGCCTGATCGGCGTCCGATGGCCGCGGTGGCAGAGTACCGGTGTGTCTACGAACCGATCGACGACCACCGGATCACTGCTCACCGCGCTGTGCCCGGATCTGCGGACCGCGCTCACCCGGGTGGGCTACGACGCAGACACCCTGCTCGAGGTGCTCGGCGACGCGCACGCGGCGCTGGGGCGGTCAGAGCCGGTACCGGTACGCCGTGCGGCCCGCGCGGCCGGCGAGCTGGGCACCCTCATCCGCCTGTTGCTGCTCGGCGACGCGCTGCCCGAGCGGGAGGTGGCCGCGGCGCTGGCGCCCGTGGAGATGGATCGCGCGGTCGCGGCGGGCCTGCTGGACCGCGACGGCGACGAGGTGCGGGCGGCGCTCGACCTGCGGCCGCTGGACGCGGGCGCGGGCACGCGGTGGGTCCTGTCCGACCTCGACGACTCGATGCGCCGGCGGACGCTGACCGAGGATCACGTCCTCGGCGTCGGCCACGCCTCCCTCTCGTTGCTGCGCGCCACACCCACGGGGTCGGTCGGCACGGTCCTCGACCTCGGCACCGGATGCGGTGTGCAGGCGGTGCACGCCACCTCCTACGCGCGCCGCGTGACCGCCACCGATGTCAATCCCCGCGCGTTGTGGCTGGCCGAGGCCACCGCGGCGCTCAACGAGCTGGACATCGAACTGCTGGAGGGTTCCTGGTTCGAACCGGTGCGCGGACGGCGCTTCGACCAGGTGGTGGCCAATCCGCCGTTCGTGGTGGGTCCGGGACGTGTCGAGCACACATATCGCGATTCCGGGCTCGCACTCGACGGTGCCAGCGAACTGGTCATCTCACAGGCCGCCGATCTGCTCGCCCCGGGCGGCACCGCCGCGATGCTCGCCGCATGGGTCCACGTAGACGACGAGGACTGGCGCGGGCGTGTCTCGTCCTGGTTGCCCGCGCACGGTGTGGACGCCTGGGTGGTGCAACGTGACGTCGCCGACCCGGCACTCTATGTGGGCACCTGGTTGCGTGACGCGGGCGCGGACCCACGCGATCCCGCCGCGCAGGCGCGCGCGGAGCGCTGGCTGGACGCCTTCGAGGCCGCGGACGTGGCCGGGATCGGGTTCGGGTTCGTCTACCTGCGCGCCATCGACGGGCCGACCGAACTGCTCGCCGAGGACCTCACCCACGGCTTCGACGATCCGCTCGGCGCGGAGGCCATCCGGCACTTCGAGCGCTCGGCCTGGTTGCGAGCGGTCGCCGGTGACGAAAAGCTCGCGTGGTCTTCACGTTTCGTCGTGGACCCGGCGACCGCGCTGGAGCGGGTGTACCTGCACGGCGCCGACGGATGGGTGCCCGAAGTGGCGCGATTACATCGCGGCGACGGCCCTCGCTGGCAGCACGAAGTGGATGAGGTGACGATCTCGCTGCTGGCGGGAATGCAGGCCGACGGCTTGCCGTTGTACGAGCTGATCGAACTGCTGGCGCTCGCCCATGGATCCGCGGAGGTGGGCGCCGAGTTCGCCGCCGACGCGTTGTCCGTGGTCACCGACCTGGTACGGCACGGATTGATCAAACCCGTGTGAAGCAACCGCAGCCGCGCGCCGGCCGGTGCAGGTCCTGGCCGGGAGATTGTCCCCGCGCTGCGGCGCTTCTCAGGAACTTCTCAGACGAGAAGGGCGAAAACCGCTGCTCAGAGCAGTTTATGCCAGCCGTAACGGGGAACTTTCTCCCTGTCGGGTCCGTTTATCGGAGTGAGACACCACCGACAGGAGGCAAGTCATGACAAGCCCCGCCACCACTCGTGTGCGCACCAGCGATTCGGACCTCGACGCTCAGAGCCCCGCCGCCGACCTGGTACGTGTGTACCTGAACGGGATCGGCCGTACCGCGCTGCTCACCGCTGCCGACGAGGTCGAGCTGGCCAAGCGCATCGAGGCGGGCCTCTACGCGCAGTACCTGCTGGAAACCGGCAAGCGACTGTCGGCATCCCGCAAGCGTGATCTCGCGATGATTGTGCGCGACGGTCAGGCCGCCCGGTCTCATCTGCTCGAAGCCAACCTGCGCCTTGTTGTCTCGCTCGCCAAGCGGTACACCGGCCGCGGCATGCCGCTGCTCGACCTGATCCAGGAGGGCAACCTCGGGTTGATCCGCGCCATGGAGAAGTTCGACTACGCCAAGGGCTTCAAATTCTCCACCTACGCCACCTGGTGGATCCGGCAGGCCATCACCCGGGGCATGGCCGACCAGAGCCGCACCATCCGCCTGCCCGTCCACCTTGTCGAGCAGGTGAACAAGCTGGCCAGGATCAAGCGCGAACTGCACCAGCAACTGGGCCGCGAGGCCACCGACGAGGAACTGGCCACCGAATCCGGCATCCCGGTCGACAAGATCTCCGATCTGCTCGACCACAGCCGCGACCCGGTGAGCCTGGACATGCCGGTCGGCAACGACGAAGAGGCCCCGCTGGGCGATTTCATCGAAGACTCCGAGGCCACCTCGGCCGAGTCCGCGGTCATCGCGGGTCTGCTGCACCACGATGTGCGCAGTGTGCTCGCCACGCTGGACGAGCGCGAACAGCAGGTCATCCGGCTGCGGTTCGGCCTGGACGACGGCCAGCCGCGCACGTTGGACCAGATCGGCAAGCTCTTCGGACTCTCCCGCGAGCGGGTGCGTCAGATCGAGCGTGAAGTCATGGCGAAGCTGCGCAAGGGTGAGCGGGCCGACCGGCTCCGCGCCTACGCCAGCTGATCGTCCGGCGCCGGTCGCTCGAGGCAGCGCCGGCGTTTCGACGTGGTGACCCTTCCGCCGGGGTCACCTTCCCGCGCCGACCGGTATGCGCGCGTGCCCGTTCCCCTCCGGGTCGCGCGCGCCGGTCGGCGGTGTCGTATCCCCCCTCATCGGACGCCTTCCGGGCAGCTCAGCCCTGATCTACCGCGATGTCGTATTTGACCGTGTCGCCCTCGACGGAGGTCACCGTCAGCATCACACCGAGCGTGTCCCCGCCCACGGTGAGCGTGCAACGCATGGTGGTTCCTTCCTTGCCGGTGAGATCGCCGGGGCAATCGATCGCGTCGGGTTCCTGTCCGACCTTCTCGGTGAGCGAGTCTTTGACCGACTTCTCCAAGTCGGCCTCTTTGACCTTCGGAGTGCCGATGCTGACGGAACACGCGGTGAGCACCGCCGCGAGCAGCGACAACAGGGCAATACTGCGGATCTTCATGGCGAGCAGAGCTTTCTTCGGACGAATGTGACATCGTCCAGATCGCGGTAGGAGCGATCGTCCGTTATCGGACATTTCGCCTATGACGTATGCGAGCCGATGTCGCAGCCGCGCCACGCTGCGGGAGGGTAGCTCGCCGGGATGTCCGGCGAGGCTCAACCCAATCGCCGCGGCCCCGTGTCGAAACGGCTGGGCTCTGGGCCGATACGGGCGCGCGCGTAGAGGATTTCCGCCGAGGTCGGCGAGGCCAGCACCGGATCGAAGGACAGTTCCCGCATCTCCGGCAGGTCGTCGAACAGGGCCGAAATGCGCTGGGCCAGTTCCGCGAGGGCCGCTTTGTCCACCCGGGGGCTCGCCGGAGTACCCGACAGCAACGGCGCGGCCCGTGGCGCGTCGATCAGGGCCGTCGCCTCGTCGGCGGTCAATGGCAGTGCCCGATAGGCGCGGTCGCCGAGCAACTCGATGATCAGGCCGGACAGGCCGAATTCGATCACCGATCCGAACGATGGGTCGTCCTGCACGCGCAGAATGCAGCCGACGCCCTTGGTGGCCATCTTCTGGATGTGCAGTACCGGATCACCGCACAATTCCGCCAGGTCCGCGTATCCCTGTCGCACCGCTTCGGGCCGCCACAAATCCAGTCGGACACCGGTGAGATCCGGTCTGCGCCGCCATACTTCGCCGGTCGCCTTGGCCGCGACCGGATAGCCGAGTTCTTCCGCGGCCGCGACCGCTTCCTCGGCGCTGCGCACCTCGCGAAACTCGACGACCGAGATGCCATAGCAGCCGAGCAGTTCCACCGTCTCCAGATCGGTGAGCCTGCGACCGCCCGAACCGGCCATCCAATCGGCCACCAACTGGCGCGCGCGGTCGGTGTCGATGCCATCCGGGCGCACCACCGGCGAGACCGGCCTGGTTCGCCATTCGGCGTAGCGTCGCACCCTGGCCAGCGCCCGCGCCGCGCGTTCCGGATCCGGATACGACGGAATGGAGCCGTGCACCGCCGTGGCACCGGGACCGCGCACCGCCAGCAGGTTCGGGATTCCTTGCTCGGCGACGAACGTGGTGAGGATCGGCTTCTTCGCCTCGGGCACAGCGGCCGCCGCCGCCCGGATCGCGTCGGCGAAACCGGCGGTCGGCAGCGGCACCGGAGGCGAGAAGACGACGATGACGGCGTCCGTCTCGTCCGATCGCAGCGCCGCGGCCAGCGCGTCCAGATACGCGGCCGGCGTCGCTTGCGGGCCGAGGTTGACCGGCTCGGCGACCTCGAGGCCCTCCCCCCGGGCCGCGTCGACGGCCAGCCAGTTGAGCGCCGTGCTGTTGCCGACGACCGTCAGCCGCGAGCCGCGCGGCAACGGTTGATAGCCCAGCAGTGCCGCGCAGTCGAACAGTTCGGAGATCGAGTCGACCTGGACGATTCCGGCCTGAGCGAACAGGTCCCGCACGATCGAACGATCCATGCCCCCCGCGGGCTGGGCGACCGAGCGGCCGCTGCTCACCACGACGATCGGCTTGGTCCGGGCCACCCGGCGCGCGATCCGGGAGAACTTGCGCGGATTGCCGAAGGTTTCCAGGTACAGCAGCACCACATCGGTGTCCGGGTCGCTGTCCCAGTACTGCAGGAGGTCGTTACCGGACACGTCGGCACGGTTACCGGCCGACACGAACGTCGACAAACCGAGATTGCGGGCCGCCGCCTCCCCCAGGATGGCCACGCCCAACGGCCCGGACTGGCAGAAGAACCCGATTCGTCCGCGACCGGGCAACACCGGCGCGAGCGTCGCGTTCATGGCGACCGCCGGATCGGTGTTCGCGATGCCGAGCGCGCTCGGCCCGACCACGCGCATGCCGTGACCACGAGCGGCGGCCACGAGTTCGCGATCGGCCACCGGCCCCCCGTCGCCGGTCTCGCCGACACCCGCGGTGAGCACCACGAGCCCTTTGACACCCTTGGCCATGCAGTCGTCGAGCACCGACCCGATCGCCGCGGGCGGCACCGCGACCACGGCGAGATCGACCTCGTCGGGGATTTCCCGGACCGTCGCGTAGGCCCGTACCCCGCGCACCGATCTGCGGTTCGGGTTCACTGGGAATACCGGTCCCTGGAACAGACCCGACAGCAGATTCGCCAGCACTGCCCCACCGACCCGCCCGGTCGCGGGGGTAGCGCCGATCACCGCGACCGACCGCGGCGTGAGCAGATTGCCCACGCTGCGCGCCTCCGATGCGCGTTCGCGCGAATCACGCACCGACAGCAGTGCTTCGGTCGGGTCGATGGCGAACTCGAGATGCAGGACCGATCCGTCCCGGCTGCGCTCGACCTGATAGCCGGCGTCACGGAAGACCGTCACCATCACGGTGTTCTCCGCGAGCACCTCGGCGACGAAGGTCTCGATCTTGTTCTCGGCGGCGGCACCGGCCAGATGCTCGAGCAGAATCGAGCCGAGCCCACGCCCTTGATGGCCGTCGGCGACTACGAACGCGACCTCCGCCGCCCGCGGCCCGTCCCGCTCCAGCAGCTCATAGCGGCCCACCGCGACGATCGCCTCGCCCAGTTCCAGTACCAGGCCGACCCGGTCGTGGTAGTCGACATGCGTGGTGCGATACATGTCCTTGGGCGAGATTCGCGGGTAGGGGCCGAAATACCGCAGATACCTGGTGCGATCCGACAGCGCGCCGTGGAACTCCTGCAACCGATCGGCATCGTCGGGAGTGATCGGGCGCAGTCGTACGACGCCACCGTCGGAGGCGAGTACGTCGGCGAACCAGTGCTGCGGCGGCGGGGGCGGGGTGGCGGGAGCGTCCGCGGTATCAGGGAAGTCAGTCACGAGGATCCTCCGGGTCCAGACCCAGCAACCCGAAAGTCGCTCGGCGGGTGGCCAGCACGGCCATGTCGACGGCGCGCTGGGCGCGATCGACCCGCGCGTCACCGGTCTCACCGGTACCGCCGGGGCCGTCCCATGGACGATAGGCGACATCACCGCCGTCGCCCATGGTGCGCGGCGGGTCCGCCCGCGGCACCGCCGCGCCGACCATGTCGATCCAGTCCTGCGGAATCGCCGTCGCGGGGTCGATGATGCGGTCCAACGCGGTGGCCAGCAAGTGGGTCCAGGCCCGCGGGACCACCCGAACCAACCCGTATCCGCCGCCGCCGACGGCCAGCCAGCGTCCTTCGGCATAGCGGTCGGCGAGCTCCCGCATGGCGCGGAAGGCCGCGCGCTGTCCGTCGACGGTGAGTTCCATATCGGCCAACGGGTCTTCGCGATGGCTGTCCACCCCGCACTGGCTGACCACGATCTGCGGACGGAACGCCGCCACCGCACCGGGGACCACGGCGTGGAAACCGCGCAGCCACTGCGCGTCCCGGGTGCCGGGCAGCAACGGCAGGTTGATCGACGTGCCTTCCGCCGCCCCGACGCCGGTCTCCTCCGGCCAACCGGTGTTGGGCCACAGGGTGGCCGGATGCTGGTGCAGCGAGATGGTCAGGACCCGAGGATCGGCGTAGAAGGCCCGTTGCACGCCATCGCCGTGGTGTACGTCCACGTCGATGTAGGCGATCCGGTCGAAACCGTGGTCCAGCAGCCAGGAGATGGCCACCGCCGGGTCGTTGTACACGCAGAAGCCCGCCGCCGAATCCGCCATCGCGTGATGCATGCCACCGCCGATGCTCACCGCTCGCTTGGTGCGGCCCTCCGCGATCTCCCTGGCCGCGGCGAGGGTGCCGCCGACGATCGTGGACGCGGCCTGGTGCATGTGCGGAAAGACCGGGTTGTCCGGGGACCCGAGGCCGTAGGGCGGGGCGGCCGGCGAACCCACCGGCGGCACGGCGCGTTCGACCGCGTCCAGGTAGTCGGGCGTGTGGATGCGCAACAGCTCCTGGCGGTCGGCGGCGGCGGGTTCGAGCACGTCGATGCCTTCGAGCAAGCCGAGACTGTCCGCCAGCGCCATGGTGAACTTCAGACGCGCGGGCTGCATCGGGTGCTCCGGAGTCCAGCGGTAATCCAGAAATCGCTCGGTCCAGACGACAGTGCCGGGGCGGCTCGTTCCGGGCGAAATCGGCGCTCGATGTTCGCCGCGCGGTGCAGTGGCCATGGTCGCAACGCTAGCGGGAAGCAAGGAACCCCGCGAAACGTTCCTATGCAGTACAAATACAAGAAAGTCTGCTCACGGCCGCCTGCCGTGCGCCGATCGCGTTCCCGCAATGCCGCCGGAGATGTCGTGCGCAGCGTGGAGCAATACGATCCGGCACACGGAGGTGCCGTCGTGCGTGGGTAGAATTCGGGCCGACGAAGGGGTAACAGGTGAAGGATCTGGTCGATACCACGGAGATGTATCTCCGCACCATCTACGACCTCGAGGAGGAGGGCGTGGTGCCCCTGCGCGCCCGGATCGCCGAGCGCCTCGAACAGAGTGGTCCCACCGTGAGCCAGACCGTCGCGCGCATGGAACGGGACGGTTTGCTGCTGGTCGCGGGCGACCGTCATCTGGAACTGACCGAGAAGGGGCGCAGCATGGCCGTCGCGGTCATGCGCAAGCACCGGCTGGCCGAACGGCTGCTCGTCGACATCATCGGTCTGGACTGGCAGAACGTGCACGCGGAAGCCTGTCGCTGGGAGCACGTGATGAGCGAAGACGTCGAGCGCCGCTTGGTCGAGGTGCTCAACCACCCCACCACCTCCCCGTACGGCAACCCCATTCCCGGCTTGGACGAACTGGGCATCATCCCCCCCGCCGCCGCCCACGAGACGCTGCTGCGCCTGTCCGATCTGCCGCACGGCCGGCAGCATGCCGTCGTCGTGCGCAGGCTGGCCGAGCACATCCAGACCGACCCGGAGGTCATCGGCCGGCTGCGCGAGGCTGGTGTGGTGCCCGACGCCCGCGTCACCGTGGAGACCAAGCAGGGTTCGGTGATCATCACCGTGCCCGGCCATGACGGCTTCGAACTGCCCGACGAGATGGCGCACGCCGTCCAGGTGAAGCTGGCCTGACCCGTGAAACTTCTCGTTACGGGTGGCGCGGGTTACGTCGGCGGTGTCTGCGCGCAGGTTCTGCTGGAAGCCGGCCATGAGGTGGTCGTGGTCGACGATCTGTCCACCGGCAATCGTGAGGGCGTGCCTTCCGCCGCCCGGTTCGTCCAGGGTGACGTGGCGGTCGCCGCGCCGCAGCTGCTGGCCACCGAACCCTTCGACGGTGTCCTGCATTTCGCGGCGCAGTCGCTGGTCGGCGAGTCGGTGCAGCAGCCGGAGAAGTACTGGCACGGTAATGTCGTGAAGACGTTCGAGCTGCTTGAGGCGATGCGGCGCACGAACACACCGCGACTCGTTTTCTCCTCCACCGCCGCGGTCTACGGGGAACCCGAGCAGGTTCCGATCACCGAGGATGCTCCGACCCGCCCGACCAACCCGTACGGCGCGTCGAAGCTGGCCATAGACCATGCCATCACCTCCTACGCGATCGCGCACGGGCTGGCGGCGACCAGCCTGCGGTACTTCAACGTCGCGGGCGCCTACGGCGGGCTGGGCGAAAACCGCGTGGTCGAAACCCATCTCATCCCGCTGGTGCTGCAGGTCGCGGCCGGGCATCGCAAGGCGATCTCGGTTTTCGGCACCGATTGGCCCACCCATGACGGGACCGCGGTCCGCGACTACATCCATATACGCGACCTCGCTCAGGCCCATCTGCTGGCTTTGGCGACCGCGGAGCCGGGCACCCACCGGATCTACAACCTCGGCAGCGGCACCGGATTCTCCGTTCGCGAGGTGATCTCGGCGTGCGAGCGCGTCACCGGCCTTCCGATCGCCGCGCAGGACGCGCCCCGCCGTCCCGGCGACCCGGCGACGCTCATCGCGTCCAGCGAACGGGCCATCGCCGAACTCGCCTGGCGTCCCGAGCACAACGATCTCGACGACATCGTCACTGACGCCTGGGCTTTCCTCCGGTCGCTCGGCTCCCGCGCGCACAGCGCGAAATAATCCGCTGCGTCCTGCCCGGGTCGGCCCTGCACCGACTCCGGCCGCGGAGACGGTGCCACTGCCCTGGAACCGGAACAACACAGTACGCCCGGATAACGCACTCTGCTCCGCCGAATCGTCGCGGTGATTCGGCGCAGGCCGCAGCGACTCGGTACGACCGACCCGCATATCCGGCCTCACGGCGTCGGTTCCTCGAGGTCGACACCGAGACCGGCGGCGGTTCGGTAGCCGCTGTGTGCCAGGCGGCGCAGCTGTTCCGGGCGCATACCCAAGCGCAGCGAGGTGTCGAGCAGCATCGCCATCGGATGTCCAGGATCCGCCTCCAGCGCGGCTTCCAGCGCGATGCCCGCCAGCGGTCCGTCACCACGGACATAAGCGCTGTAGCCGAGCAGAGCGGCGGCCTCGGCACGATCCGTGCCGGTGAGCGCGCGGGTCAGCGCAGCCCACACCGCTTCGGCCGCACCGGCGTGGTCGCCGACGGCTAGGGCGAACATCGTGTCCCGCACTGCCCGATCACGCAGGGCCGCGGTGATCTTCGCGAGTTCGGGCGCCATCAGCGCGGCGCCCGAGGCGGTGTTGGCGATCTGCCACAGCACATAGTCCAGCGCTTGCCTGCTGTATCCGATCGGATCGCCGCGACGCGCGGCCCGCGCGTAGCGCTCGCCGGCGTGGGTGAGCGCGTCGGTCAAGTGCGCCGCCACCTCGGCACGCGCCAGCGGATCCGGCGCGACGAGATCGGTGAGCTCGGAACGCGAACCGCGAATCGGCCTGCCGTCCAGCACGTGGGTCAACGTCACCAGGGATGCCGCCGGATCGCGGAGGAGCCCGCGCCGCTGCGGTCCCCGCAACGTCCACCAGCGCTGCCCGGCGGCGATCGTACGCACCGCCCACACTCCCGCCAGCGTGATGTCACACGCGGCCAGCCGCCTGCCCAGCGAGCCGACCAGCAGGTCGAATCGTCCCGCCGCACATGCCTCGCCCTCGGCGCCCGGCTCCGCGGCGCGTTCGTCGACGACGACGGCCATGACCTCGGCAGCCTGGTCGTGCGCGCAGATCCGCGCGACCGCGGCCGCCAGCGTCGCTCCCCGCACGCGCCGGCCACCGGGCGAATCCAGATCGAACCGCACCACCGCGTCGACGGTCGCGCCACCGGACGTCCCGGGCCGCAGAACGAGCACGACCACCGACCGTTCCGGGGTGAATCCGAGCATCGCGGGCACCGCGGCGATCAGTTCTGCCGGATCGTCGACGCACACAACGTGTTCCGGAGCGCCGTGAAACTTCGGAGGATCTTCGCGGCATCGAGCCTGCCGAGATCGGCCACCGGGGTTCCGTGCACCTGGTGCGCCCTCCGCCGCGCGTGAAAGCTCTTGCGGCGCGACGATCGCGGCGGGAACGGCACGCGGCACAGCGTCGGAAGGGCCGCCGTACCTCGGTGGGCGGCCACGGCCGGAACCCGGCCGCGATTGGTCGTCCATGCCGGAAGCTCCGGCATCGACCGGTTCGGGGGCTCGGAACGGGTCAGCGGAAGTGGTCATGCTTCGACCATGCGGCTCGGCGGTTTCCCGTCCGCGACGCCGACCTGGCGATTCCGCCGCCCTGGGGAATCCGCTTCGCGCTGTGCACGACTCGACCGGAACGACGGTGGTCCCGCGATTCGTGTCGGAGGCGTCTGCTACCGTGCCGCCCGCTACCTTTCGCGCGCTGTGCGCACCGCCGTGGCGAACAGCGCATCCAGCGCCGCATTATCCGACTCGACTTCGGCGAACGACATGTAGGTCACCGAGATTCGTATGTCCCCGGTCTGCGCGACGTGCGTGCGCATGGACTGGATCAGCCGGGCACCTCCCGATTCCGGCCGCACGGTCCTGCGCAGCGAGAGGGCGTCGTCGGCGTCGACCGGCGGCGGCGAAGCCGGCTCGGACGTCACCGTGGTGGCGGCGCCCGCCCGGTTCACCCGCACCGATCCGCACTGCTCCAGCCGGGCGCGCACGGCTGCCAACGGTTCGTCGGTGCGGGTCAATTCGACGGTCAGCGTGGCGCGCGTGGCATCGTCCGTGCCGACCGCCATCGCGGTGTGATCGGGCCCGAAGTCCTGGCTCGGCGGCACGCACCGGCCGGGCTGGACGTTCGCGCCGCGGCCCATCCCGTCCAGGTCTCCTGCCGCTTGGGCCACGGCTTCCTGAGGTAGCACCACCGCCGTGTACGGCGCAGGGAACTGGTTCGGATCCGGCAGCAGTGTCGGCAGTTCGGCGCTCACGTGCCGGGTCACCGCAGTCGGCGCCGACGAGACCGGGCGACCCGGCACCGTCGACCCGCATCCCGCGAGCAGCACCGCGCAGACGACGGGTGCCAGCAGCTCCAGCCGCATGCTCCTCGAATCCGCCACGGTCACCTCCCCACTGTGCCAAACTCCTGGTGCCCGGTCGGCGATGCCACGCCGCCGGGCCGGGAATGCGCGGCCCACCGATGCGGTTGGCTCGGAGTAAGGGTCGGTGTCCGGCCGTGCGCGGTGACCGCCACGGTATGGGGGACAATGGACAGTGGTCCCCGGTTCGGACGACTGCTCGGCTCGCACCACCAGGGTTGGCGAACGATCGGGCGGGCAACCACACTGGCGCGTGCCGCACGCGTCCGGGCCGACAGGAGCCGCGCAGGAAGGAGTACGCGATGGACTACGAGTCGCGAATGTACGAACTGGAGTTCCCAGCTCCGCAGTTGTCGTCCGCCGACGGCGCGGGCCCGGTCCTGGTGCACGGACTGGAAGGGTTCACCGACGCCGGGCACGCGGTGCGGCTGGCGACCACGCATCTGCGCGAAAGCCTCGAAAGCGAACTGGTCGCCTCGTTCGACGTGGACGAGCTGCTGGACTACCGGTCGCGACGTCCGCTGATGACGTTCAAGACCGATCATTTCGCCGATTACGCCGAACCAGAACTCAACCTCTGGGCCCTGCGCGACACCGCGGGGACCCCGTTCCTGCTGCTCGCGGGTCTGGAGCCGGACCTACGGTGGGAGAAGTTCACCGCCGCGGTGCGACTGCTGGCCGAACAGCTGGGCGTGCGGCGCAGCATCGGCCTGAGCGCCATTCCGATGGCGATTCCGCATACGCGTCCGCTGGGCGTCACCGCGCATTCCTCCAACCGCGATCTGATCTCCGAGCACCAGCGGTGGCCGGGCGAGCTCCAGGTTCCGGGCAGCGCGTCGTCGCTGCTGGAATTCCGCATGGCGCAGCACGGTCACGAGTCGGTCGGCTTCTCGGTGCACGTGCCGCACTACCTGGCGCAGACCGCCTACCCGGAGGCCGCGCAAACGCTGCTGGAGCACGTCGCCGACAACGCGGGCCTGGAGTTCCCGCTGGCCGCGCTCGGCGAGGCCGCCGCCCGGGTACGCGAACAGGTCAACGAGCACATCGCGGGCAACGCCGAGGTGGAGACCGTCGTGCACGCGCTGGAGCGGCAGTACGACAGCTTCGTCACCGCGCAGGAGCGGCAGTCCAGTCTTCTGGTGGGTGACGGCGAGCTGCCCAGTGGTGACGAGCTGGGCGCCGAGTTCGAGCGATTTCTCGCCGAGCAAGGTCGTTACAACGGCGACGACGAGGGCGAACAGAACTGACCAGCCCGGCCCCCCGGTCCGGATCGCCCCTGCACGCGTGCCCGCGGACGAGGACGTAGGGTTGTCGGAGTGGATCTGACCGAACTGCTCGACATCCCGGGGACCGACGCCGACGCGCTCTACGAGTCGTTCGGTGTGTGGGCCGCCGAGCAGGGCACCCCGCTCTACCCCGCGCAGGACGAGGCGCTGCTCGAGCTGGCGTCCGGATCCAACGTCATCCTCGCCACCCCAACCGGTTCCGGGAAGTCGCTGGTCGCGGTCGGCGCGCATCTGTTCGCCCTCACCCAGGGGCTGCGCACCTACTACACCGCTCCGATCAAGGCGCTGGTGAGCGAGAAGTTCTTCGCGCTGTGCGATGTCTTCGGAGCCGAACGTGTCGGCATGGTCACCGGCGACGCCGCGGTGAATCCGGAGGCGCCGATCATCTGCGCGACCGCGGAGATCCTGGCCAATCTGGCGCTGCGCGAGGGCGCGGACGCCGATGTCGGCCAAATCGTGATGGACGAGTTCCACTTCTACGCCGACCCCGATCGAGGGTGGGCCTGGCAGGTCCCGCTGCTCGAACTTCCCCGCGCCCAGTTCCTGCTCATGTCGGCCACTCTCGGGGAGGTCGATTTTTTCGCCCGTGACCTGGAGCGCCGCACCGGCCGCTCCACCGCGGTCGTCGCGGGCACCGAGCGCCCGGTGCCGCTGAGCTTCTCCTATGCCCGCACTCCGATCACCGAGACGCTCGAAGAGCTGGTCAGCACCCACCAGGCTCCCGTGTACGTCGTGCACTTCACCCAGGCCGCCGCGCTCGAGCGCGCGCAGGCGTTGACGAGTGTGAACTTCGCGACGCGAGCGGAGAAGGACGCGATCGCCGATGCACTCGGCGAGTTCCGGTTCGCCGCCGGATTCGGCAAGACCCTGTCGCGGCTGATCCGGCACGGCATCGGCGTGCATCACGCGGGCATGCTGCCGAAGTACCGGCGGCTGGTGGAGCGTCTGGCTCAGGACGGCCTGCTGAAGGTGGTCTGCGGGACCGACACCCTCGGCGTCGGCATCAACGTGCCCATTCGCACGGTGCTGCTCACCGGCCTGACCAAATTCGACGGCGTGCGCACGCGCAGGCTCAAGGCGCGGGAGTTCCACCAGATCGCGGGTCGCGCGGGCCGGGCGGGCTACGACACCATGGGCACCGTCGTCGTGCAGGCTCCCGAGCACGAGGTGGAGAACACCCGGCTGCTGGCCAAGGCGGGCGACGATCCCAAGAAGCAGCGCAAAGTGCAGCGGCGCAAACCGCCGGAAGGCTTCGTCTCCTGGAGCGAGGAGACCTTCGACCGCTTGGTCGCCGCGCAGCCGGAGCCGATGGTGTCGCGATTCACGGTCACCAACGCCATGCTGCTGAACGTGATCGCCCGGCCGGGCAATTGCTTCACCGCCATGCGTCACCTGCTGGAGGACAACCACGAGCCGCGTCCCGCCCAGCGCAGGCACATCTTGCGCGCGATCCGGCTGTATCGCGCGCTGCGCGATGCCGGGGTGGTGCAGCAGCTGCCGGAAGCCGACGCGCAGGGCCGCCGCGCCCGCCTGACCGTGGACCTGCAGCGCGACTTCGCCCTCGACCAGCCGCTGTCGCCGTTCGCGCTGGCCGCGCTGGACCTGCTGGACAAACAGACTCCGAGTTATACCCTCGACGTGGTGTCGCTCATCGAGTCCACGTTGGAGGACCCGCGCCAGCTGCTGATGGCCCAGCAGCACAAGGCGCGCGGCGAGGCGATCGCGGAGATGAAGGCCGACGGCATCGACTACGACGAGCGGATGGAACTGCTCGAAGAGGTAACCTGGCCCAAGCCGCTGGCCGAACTGATCGAACCGGCCTACGAGACCTACCGCGCCGGGCACCCGTGGGTGTCGGAGTTCGCCCCCGCGCCGAAGTCGGTGGTGCGCGACATGATCGAGCGCGCCATGACCTTCGCCGAGCTGATCTCCTTCTACGAACTGGCCCGCTCCGAGGGCGTGGTGCTGCGCTACCTCGCCGACGCCTATCGTGCGCTGCGGCGCACCGTGCCCGAGTCGGCGCGCACCGAGGAGCTCGACGACATCACCGAGTGGCTCGGAGAGCTTGTGCGCCAAGTCGATTCGAGCCTGCTCGACGAATGGGAGCAACTGACCAACCCGGGCGCGGAGACCGACGCCGACCAGATCGCGTTCGGCGCCGAAACCGTGCGCCCGATCTCCGCCAACGAACGCGCGTTCCGGGTGATGGTCCGCAACGCGATGTTCCGCCGGATCGAACTGGCCGCGTTGCGCCGCTGGGACGAGCTGGCCGATCTCGGCCCCGGCCCGGACTGGGCCGAGGCGCTCGCGGACTACTACACGGAGTACGAGCGCATCGGCACGGGGCCCGACGCCAGGGGCCCGCAACTGTTCCAAGTGGAACGAAGACCCGGATTCTGGCAGGTGCGGCAGGTGCTGGACGACCCGGCGGGCGACCACGGCTGGTCGATCGACGCGGTGGTCGACCTGGCCGAGTCCGACGCCGCGGGTGAGGTCGTCTTCGACGACGTCACCGTGTCCGCAGGCTGAGCCCGCACCACTACCGGTCCCCCGGTCCCCGCAGGTCAGCGGATCCGCCGCGTCCGAAGGACGGTGTTGGGCGACCATGTGGCGAATCCAGGTTTCGACGGATTCGTTCCTGGGTAGGGGCCGCTGATACTCTCTCCCCCGCTGCCGAAGCGAAAGATCAACTATGCCCGAATCGCCGTACCTTGTCATCCATCCCGAGCGTGTCCGCCAGAATTTCCGTGCGCTCGATGCCGCGCTGTCCCCGGGCACGAGCGTCCCGACGAGGATCCGTTTCGCGGTGAAGGCGAGCCCGGTGCCGGAGATCGTGCGCCTGCTCGACGAGGAAGGCGCGGAATTCGACGTCGCCAGCATCGGCGAGATCGACCTCTGCCTCGGGCTGGGTGTGGCGCCGCAGCGGCTGTGCTACGGCAACCCGATCAAGAAGGCCGCCCACATCGCCCGCGCCCACGCCCTCGGGGTGCGCCGCTTCGCCTTCGACACCGAGGACGACCTGCTGCGCATCGCCGAGCACGCCCCCGGCTCCGAGGTGGAGTGCCGCTTCCTCGCCTCGGCGCCGGAGTCGCGCACCCCGTTCGGCACGAAGTTCGGCTGTAGCCCGGGCGAGGCGTTCCGGCTGCTGGTCCGGGCCAGGGATGTCGGGCTCGTCGTCGCCGGACCGTACTTCCACGTCGGCTCCCAGCAACTGGACCCCACCGCGTGGCGGATCGGCATCGAACAGGCGGGCCGGATCGCCGAGGCGTTGGCCGACAAGGACATCTCGGTCAGCTCGGTGAATATCGGCGGCGGGCTTCCGATCTCCTACGCCGACCCGGCGCCCGCGCTGGGTGAGATCGCCGCCGTGGTCAACCACGCGGCGACCGAATTCCTTTCCGGTAATACCGGATTGGTCGTCGAACCGGGCCGGGCACTGGTCGGTTCGGCGGGCACGATTCACGCCGAGGTCGTCGGCGTCCGCACCGCGCCGGACGGCCGGCGCTGGGTGTATCTCGACATCGGCCGCTACAACGGCATGGCCGAGACCGAGAACGAGTACATCGCCTACCGGTTCGTCACCGACCGCGACGGCGACCCTGTCGACGAGGCAGTGGTGGCCGGTCCGACCTGCGACGGCGACGATGTACTGTATCAACGCACGCGAGTCCTCTTACCGACCACGTTGCGAGCCGGTGATCGCGTTCGAATCCTCGACACCGGTGCCTATACCGCGAGCTATTCGTCGGTGTCCTTCAATGGTTTTCCGCCCTTGACCGTTCATGTCTCGGGCGCTGAGCGAGAGTGAGTTTGCCCATGACGGCGGAATTCACCGGTTGGCATGTGCTGGCCGAGTTCGGTGGTGTCGACGCAGCCCTGTGCGACGATCTCGAACGACTCGAATCGGCGTTGCGTGCGTCTCTGATCGCGGCGGGCGTCACCATCTGCGATGTCGTACACAAAAAGTTCGAACCGCAGGGGGTGACCGTCCTCGCGCTGTTGTCGGAGTCCCACGCCTCGATTCACACTTATCCGGAGTCCGGCGACATCTTCGTCGACGTCTTCACCTGCGGCAGCATCGGCGCAGGTGCCTCGAAGGCGGTCGAGCTTCTGCGGGACGCGTTGGCGCCCAAGGATGTTCGCATGCAGGTCATCCGCAGGGGACACGGCGGCCAGCGGATCGAGGAACCGGTGGGCGCGGGCCTGACGCGCATCTGGGACCTGCACGAGGTGATCGTCGACACCAACACCCCGTTCCAGCACATGGTCATCGCGCGCACCGAGCAGGGCATCAGCCTGTTCTCCGACGACGACCGTCAGTCCACCGAATTCTCCCAGCTCACCTACCACGAGGCGATGATGGTCCCCGCCTTCGTGCTGGCGGAGAAGCTGGACAAAGTGCTCATCATCGGCTCCGGCGAAGGCGTGGCCAGCCAGATGTCGGTCGCCGCGGGCGCCACCCTCGTCGACCACGTCGACATCGACCAGCTCGAGGTCGAGCTGTGCGCCGAGCACCTGCCCTACGGCTACACCAGCGAGGAGCTGGCCGCCGCCGTCAAGGGTGAGGGGCCGATCAAGGTGCACTACGCCGACGGCTGGGACTTCCTGGCCGAAGCCGAGCGGGCGGGCACTCGCTACGACGTCGTCGTGATCGACCTGCCGGACGAGCGCGTCGAGGACGCGCAGCACAACCGCCTCTACGAGGCGGAGTTCCTGTCTCGATGTCGTGCGCTGCTCGCGCCCGGCGGCGTGCTGTGCGCCCAGGCCGGCTGCGCGACGATGTGGCGCAACGAGACCCTGAAGCGGTCCTGGCAGCGTTTCCATGAGCAGTTCGGCACCGTGGTGCACTACGGCAGCGACGAACACGAGTGGTCGTTCCTGTTCGGTCTGGTGGACCGGATCGACAACCCGGTCGGCGGCATGACCGATCGCCTGGCGCTGCTGCCCTACAAGCCCGAAACCATCGACGCCAGGGCGCTGGAGCGCGGCGCGATCGAACCGCACGCCCTGCGGGTCTAGCCGACGGCACCCGAATGCGCCGGTCCCGAATCCGGGACCGGCGCATTCGGCGTTTCGTATTCGGTCAGGGGCGCTGTTGCTCGCGCCACTGCTCGACATCGACCCCGCCGACGCCCCAGTTCGACAAGGCGACCTCGTCGATCACGACATACGTGCTCGCGGGCGATTTTCCGAGCACGTCGTGCAGCAGATCGGTGACCCCCTTGATCAACCGCGCCTTCTGCTCGCGGGTGACGCCGTCGTCGGTGACTTTGATGTTCACATAAGGCATTTCAGGCCGTCCTTCCAGAGATGTACCCGCCGTCGACGGGGAGGATGTGTCCGGTGGTGAAGGCCGCGTCGGCGAGATACAACACCGCGGCCGTCGTTTCGGCGACTTCGCCGATACGGTTCAACAGCGCGAGTCTGCCCGACGCCGGCTCGTCACCGTCGCCGAACAGTGGTGTGCGGATGATGCCCGGGGCGACGGCGTTGACCCGGATGCCGTCGGCGGCGAGTTCCGCGGCGAGGCTGGTGGTCAGCGCGTGTACGCCGCCCTTGCTGACCAGGGCCGCGGAGGCGGGCAGCCCGGCGAGAGCATGATCGATCAGCACGGTGCCGATGTTCACGATGCTGCCGCCCCGCGCTTGGGTCAGAAACCGCCGCACCACGGCCTGCGTGGTGAAGTAGGTGCCTTTGAGGTTGCCGTTCAGATAGACGTCCAGATCTTCTTCGGTGACATCCACGAACGGTTTGGCTCCGAAGACACCCGCGTTGTTGACCAGCACATCCACGCCGCCGAACCGCTCCACCGCGACGCGCACCAAGGTCGCGGCGGTCGTGGCGGCGCCGATATCGCCGGGCACGGTGGCCACTTGCTCCGGCGCACCGAGTTCGGCGGCCACCCGGGTCAGCTTCTCCGGGTCTCGGCCGTTGAGCACGACGTTGTCGCCGCGTTCCACGAACGCCCGTGCGATATCGCGACCGATCCCGCTGGAGGAGCCGGTCACGATGACGGTTTTCGCCATAGTGGTCCTTTCATATAGACGACCGGTCGTCTTGGAACAGGAAGCCGAAGACGCCGGACAGTTGTGATACCGGGAATCAGGGCCGGAAGTAGTCCCCGAGGAGGCGATCGAGACACTTCTGCAGCGGAGCGAGGGTGCGCTCCATCTTCATCCTGATCACCGCCCCTTCCCAGGACTCGAGCAGGAGATCGGCCAGTTCGACCGCCTCGATGTCGGCGCGGATCATGCCGAGGCGCTGTGCCTGCGCGAGTTGCTCGGCGACGCGATCGCGCCACGCACGCCAGGCCGCCGACAGCGACTCTCGCAACAGCGCACTGCCTTCCAGTTCACCCCCGAGATTCGCGATGAGGCAGCCACCGGTGAAATCCGCCGCGACGAAGTCGTCCATCAGCCGCTCGAAGAACGCCCGCAAGCCGCTCACCGGATCGGTAGCCGCGCCGAACGCCTCGGTCAGATTGCGCTGGACGCAGCGGGAGTGGTGCTCGATGATCGCGCGACCGAAACTCTCCTTGCTGTCGAAGTAGTTGTAGAACGAGCCCTTCGGCACACCGACCTTGTCCAGGATCTGTTTGATCCCCGTGCCGTGGTAACCGTTGATCAGGAACCCCGCGGCGCCCTCTTCGACGAGAAGCCGCCGGGTGTCCTCGCTGCGTCGCGGTCCTGGCATAGGTTGACTATACGACCGGTCGTCTTGAAATGGGAAGCGCCGCCCGCGCGGCCTCACGCCACGGGACCCGAGCACCCGGGTCCGGCCGAGTCCGAGAAGCTCGCCGGGTCGTGCCGCCAGCGTGCGGACCGGGCGGCGAAAGACGCGAGATGCTCGGCGGCGAACCGATCCCGCTGCCAGTCCCCAGGGTCCGCCGCCACCGTCCAGACATAGGTCCACACCGGAACAATCCGGCCATCAAGACACACCTGGCGCAGGTCGTACTCGTCGTCCTCGAACGCGTCGAGAATCGTCCACTCGGTCGCGGTGAGATCGGTCAGCACGCAGCCGCGGGCGCGCCCGTGCGCCGCGGCGACCAGTCCCGGATACAGCCGCCGCGGCAGCGCGGCGGCGCGCCATCCGGGCAACTCGGCCGGCTGCAGCGCCGGCACCCGCCCGAGCAGCGCCGTCAGCACCTCGGGGAACTGCAGCGTGCCGTAGACGAACAGCGCGTGATCCGACCCGAACAGGCGGCCCAGCCGCCCACCTCCCTGCGCCGCCGGTACCACTCACCTCTCCTTTCACCGGTCCGCCACCATGCGCGGCTACATCGGCCGTTGAGCACGGACGATGGCGGCCAGGTATTCGTAGTCCTCGGCGCGGGCGCTGGACGCGCGGAAGACCAGGCCGATGGTCCGGCCGGGGGCGGGCGCGGAGAAGTGCGCCACATCCAGCGTGCCGCGGGCGGTCTCCGTCCGCACTGCCATCTGCGGGATCAGCGTCACGCCGAGTCCACCCGCTACGCACTGGACCACAGTGGACAGGGACGCGGCCCTGGTATCGCCGACGGCGGCCGGGTGCACATCGGCCGAGCGGCACGCCTCCAAGGTCTGATCGCGCAGGCAGTGTCCCTCGTCGAGCAGCAGCAGCGGCTGGGCGTCCAGCACCGACGCCGCGAGGTCGCTGCGTCCGGCCAGTTCGTGGCCGCGTGGCGTGATCAGCACGAATTCCTCGGAATACAGCGGGATCTCGACCAGGCCCGGCATCTCGGTCGGCACCGCGAGCAGCGCGACGTCCAGCACGCCGGTGCGCAGCCCGTCCAGCAGCCGGACGGTCTGGTCCTCGATGATCTGCGGGCGCAGCTCGGGCAGCCGCTTGCGCAATTCGGGCAGCAGTCCGGGCAGCACATAGGGCGCGACCGTCGGGATGATGCCCATCCGCAGGATGCCGCCGAGCCCGTCACCGGTCGCCGACGCGACGAAACGGTCCGCCGCCTCCAAGGTCGCCATCGCCTTCGGCAGCACCCGCATACCCGCGGCGGTCACCAGCACGCGCCGGGTACTGCGTTCGATCAGCTGGAGACCGAGCCCGTGTTCCAGGGCGGCGAGCGCCTGCGATAGCGTGGGCTGACTCACACCGAGACGGACGGCGGCGGTGCCGAAATGACGGTATTCGGCGATCGCCACGAACGCACGCAGCTGTGACAGGGTGGGCTGATAAGTCTGATCGGTCACCCCTATCAGTGTAGTGCGACCGATCACGTTTACCTTTTACCGTCGTTTCGGCAAGATCGCCCATGAGCTTTCACCCGCGGTATGAGTACCGGGTCCGAATCGGCGGCTCGTTTACCGCAAACGGTCCCGCGATGCCGCAGAACACAATTGACAACCACATGACGAGGAGATGAGCATGGCCCTGCTGACCATCGGCGACCAATTCCCGGCATACAACCTCACCGCGGTCATCGGCGGTGACCTGTCGAAGGTCGACGCTCAGCAGCCCGACGACTACTTCACCCGGATCACCAGCGACGACCACGCCGGCAAGTGGCGGATCGTGTTCTTCTGGCCGAAGGACTTCACCTTCGTGTGCCCGACGGAGATCGCCGCGTTCGGCAAGCTCAACGACGAATTCGAGGACCGGGACGCCGTAGTGCTCGGTGCGTCGGTGGACAACGAGTTCGTGCACTTCCAGTGGCGCGCGCAGCATGAGGACCTCAAAACCCTCCCGTTCCCCATGCTCTCGGACCTCAAGCGGGAACTGGCCGCGGCCACCGGCGTGCTCAACGCCGACGGCGTCGCCGACCGCGCCACCTTCATCATCGACCCGAACAACGAGATCCAGTTCGTCTCCGTCACCGCGGGTTCGGTGGGCCGCAACGTCGACGAGGTGCTGCGCGTGCTCGACGCCCTGCAGTCCGATGAGCTGTGCGCCTGCAACTGGAAGAAGGGCGACCCCACCATCGACGCGGGCGAGCTCCTGGCCGCCAGCGTCTGACAACCGCCGTCGCACCGGGATTTCCTGGTTCGTCACCCCCACCATCGACCACCGACCTGGTCCCCGCAGGGACCGCTTCGAGTAGAGGAATTGCCGAATGAGCATTGAGAACCTGAAGAACTCCCTTCCCGAGTACGCCAAGGACCTCAAGCTCAACTTGTCATCCATCACGCGCACCACGGTGCTGAACGAACAGCAGTTGTGGGGCACCCTGCTCGCGTCGGCGGCCGCGACCCGGTCGACGACCACGCTGCGTGAGATCGCCGAGGAAGCCGCCGATGTGCTGTCGGCGGAGGCGTACAACGCCGCGCTCGGCGCCGCCTCGATCATGGGCATGAACAACGTGTTCTACCGGGGCAAGGCGTTCCTGGGCGGTCGCTACGACGACTTGCGGGCCGGGCTGCGCATGCAGATCATCGGCACGCCGGGCGTCGACAAGGCCGATTTCGAGCTGTGGTCTTTCGCGGTCTCCTCGATCAACGGCTGCGCGCACTGCCTCGAGGCGCACGAGCACACGCTGCGCGAAGCGGGTGTGTCCCGCGAGGTGATCTTCGAATCGCTGCGCGCCGCCGCCATCGTGGCCGGTGTCGGCCAGGCGGTGCAGTCGACCGAGGCTCTGACCGCGGCCGCGATCTGATTTCACCCGGAAGAGGCCCCTGCGTCGGGGCCTCTTCCGCGTTCCCGATGTGGTCTGGATACAGCTGACGCCCCCGGCAGCCTAGTAGGCTCGGCGAGCATGGGCACACAGGTCGATGTGGTGCGAGTGTTCACCGACGCCGCCGGGCGGTTCGGCAACGAGCTGGGTATCGCGCGAGCGGACGACGTGGCCGCGGCCGACCGGCAGGCGCTGGCCGCCAAGGCGGGATACAGCGAGACCGTGGTCGTCGAGGAGCCGGTCGACGGCACCGCTGCGGTGCGGATCTACACCCCCACGATGGAGCTCCCGTTCGCGGGACACCCCTCGGTGGGGACCGCGTGGTGGTTCGCGGCGCAGGGCATCCCGGCGCACACACTGGATGTTCCCGCGGGCCCGGTGGCCGTGGAACTCACCGAGGGACTGACCTGGATCACCGCTCGCGGTGAGTGGGCGCCCACGTTCACCTTCCATCAACTGGCGGACGCCGAGGAGCTGGCCGCCCTGCGGCCGGACGAGTTCCCCGGCGGCCCGCACTACCTGTGGGCATGGACCGACGAGCATCGCGCCGCCCTGCGCTCGCGCATGTTCGCGCCCACCATGGGTATCGCCGAGGACGAGGCGACCGGTGCCGCGGCGGTGGCATTGAGTGCGTTGCTGCGCAAAGGGCTGGTCATCACGCAGGGCAAAGGCTCGCAATTGTTCACCCGGTGGGATTCCGACGGCTGGGTCCATTTGGGCGGCCGAGTCGTCGCGGACCAGTCCGTGGAGATCTGACGCCGCTCAGGGCAGGGTCACGCCCACGATGGGATCGCCGCTCGGCGCGTCCGAACCGCCGTCCGGCTCGACGCTCACCGCGAGCACTTCACCCGACCGGAAGCCGGTGACGAACGGCCGCTCGGTCGAGGGCACGTCGCTCAGCAATCCCACCGAGCGTGGTTGTCCGCCGGGACCGACCAGCCACACCTGATATACCTGGCCCAGCGGCGGCGGAGCGACCTGATCGAAGACGACGACCGCGCGTCCGAGTTCGGGTGAGGCGTCCACGACGAGCAGCCCGCCCCCGGCGAACGATCCGTTCACCGTTCGCGTATGCACCCGGTCGGCAGCGGACGGGTCCGGGTGGGAGCCGATGAGCTGTGCGGTCACCACGCTGCCACCGGTCACCAGACACAAGACGGCCGCGATGGGCACTGCCCAGCGCAGCGGCCGCCGCCACGACGAGATCCGCGTGCGCGACCGCTCGGCGCGCTCGTCGGGCAGCGCGGCCAGGATGCGGCGTTCCAGCTCCGGCGGCGGCGCGAGTTCACCGAGCACGGCCAGTCGGCCCATGACGTCGCGCACCTGCCACACAGTGTCCGAGAACGCCTGCCGCACCTCCGGGGCGGCGGCCGCCAGACGGGCATCTATGTGCCTGCGTTCGATATCGGCGACCGCGTCCAGCGCGCAGGGGTAGGCGAGGTCGATGAGATCCGCCTCCGACCGCGGCGAAGTGTCAACCATCGGCGCCTTCCCCGGACAAACACTTCTCCAATCGTTTCAGCCCGTCGCGGATGCGGGTCTTGATCGTGGGCAGCGGCACCGAAAGATGATCGGCGACCTCTCGGTAGGTCCACCCGCAGTAATAGGCCAGCGTGATCGCTTCACGCTGAGTGGGAGTCAGCGTATCCAGGCAGCTTGCGACCTGTTGCTCCTCGATGCGCTGGGTGACCGATTCGGCGACGACATCGTGGGCGCGCCCGAGCTTTTCGTGCGCGTAGACCAGATCTCGGCTGGTGGCCGAACTCTCCGCGCGAACCCGATCCACCGCGCGGCGATGGGCGAGCATCATGAGCCAGCCGACGGGAGTGGCCAGCGTGGCATCATAGCGATCGGCCATCGACCACACCTGGAGATAGACCTCCTGGGTCACCTCCTCCGCCGCGGCGTGACTGCGCAGGACACGCACCGTGAGCCCGAACACCCGAGGACTGGTCAACTGATAGAACTCGGTGAACGCGCCACGATCGCCCGCACCGGCGGCGGCGAGCAACGCGGCGAGCTCACGGCTCGCACGGGTGGCCTGCGCTCGGTCGTAGCCGCTGGGCAGCGGGCACGCGGGCGCCGGATCATCGGTTTCCGCTCGCGCACGGGCCGGACCGCCGGAGCGATGGGGTGAAGCAGAACCGTGTTCGTTGCCCATGGCCGAATCCCGTGCCTGCATGCACAGGGGTTCGGTATGCGGAGGAAACCGGATTGGTCACGGTCAACGAATGATCACGGCCACGAGCATGTAGGCGGTGCCCGCGTCCATCACCAGGTGCGGCACCGCAGCCCACGGTTTCGCGGGACCGGTGCGGGCGGCGACGCAGCCGCCGGAGCGCACCAGCAGCCCCAGCGGCCCCGGTACCGGCACCTGCGTCCAGCCGGTACCGGCGGTGACGGTCACCAGCACGGCATCGAGCAGGAACAGGACAGCGAGACCGAGCGCGGGTCCGACGGCCGGACCGCCCACATGGCCGGTAGCCGTGTGACCGGACATCGCGTAGAGCATCGCCGCGGCGGCGACGATGTGGTAGCCGAGCGGCACCAGCCGACCGATCGGCAACGGCCGTCCCTGGGCGGCGTGCTCAGCGGCACGGATCGTCAGCAGTCCGGCGAACACGACGGCCATCGCCGTCAACACGCCGCGCACCGCGTGCGGGCTCGCGCCCGCGGGAAACAGCAGCATGCCGAGCATGACCAGACACATCACCAGGTGCGCGGCATCGGACTCGGTGTGCCCGGCCGAGACATCCGATAGTGGACCCGTATCCGGGACAGACCCGGCCGATGACGACGTCGCCACCACCCGCGACAGCACGATCCCCGCGGCGGTCACGAACGCCGCCACCACCATCCACCGCAATACGGCATACTCCTGCGCGAACTGCGCCACACCCACCACCTCTCGGGACGGCGACCACGGTCGTCGCCGTTCCATGCTCGCATCCCGGAGCGGTCGGGGTGTTGTTTTCAACGACGGTCTGGTACACGCCGTTTGATCACCCGCCCGGCGCGTCAAGCGTCGTTCAACGCGCGGGTGAATCCGTCGACGAGTTCGGTGACCTGGTCGTCGGTCATGACGAAGGCCGGAGAGATCTGCATTGCCCCGTGGCCCGCGGCGCGACTGGAGATGCCGTGCGCGCGCAACGTCTTGACCAATCCCGGCCCTTCGGCGGGATCGGCGAGCTGAACGGCCGCGACGGCGCCGAATCCGCTGCGCACCTCGGCGACTCTGGGATGTTCGGCGAGCACCGACAGCTGATCGTGCAGGGTGGATTCCAGGCGCAGAGCGGCGGCGAGCAGGTCTTCCCGCTCGACGATGTCGAGATTCGCCAACGCGGCGGCCGCCGCGCCCGCGTGGCCGCCGTAGGTGTAGCCGTGCCGCCACCAGACACCGCCCGCGAAGAACGGCTCCGCCACGCGCGGAGCGGCGAAGACCGCGCCCATCGGGAGATAGCCGGAGGTCAGTCCCTTCGCGGTGGTCATCAGGTCGGGTTCGAGCGCGAGTCGGGACGAGGCGAACCAGGCTCCGCCGATACGGCCGAAACCGGTGACCACTTCGTCGGCGACGAACAGGATGTCGTGGTCGCGGCAGATCCGGCGCACCTCGGCGAGGTAACCCGCCGGTGGCGGATACACACCGCCCGCGCCGATGACGGGCTCGCAGAAGAACGCGGCGATCCGTTCGGCGCCGACCTCCTCGATCAAGGCGAGTAGGGCTTTCGCGTCGTCCCACTCCACGGTCCGTGTCGCGGGCATCAGCTCGCCGTAGCCCTCGCGGTTCCCTGGAAGGCCACCCAGCGCCGTGCCGCCCACATGCATGCCGTGATACGCCCTCCGCCGCCCGACCATGAGCGTCTTGCCGGGCTGCCCGAGTTCGTGCCAGTAGCGGCGGGCCAGTTTGGTCGCGGTGTCGACGGAGTCGGAGCCGCCCGAGGTGAAGAAGATCTTGCTGCCTTGCACCGGCGCGAGCCCGGCGAGCCGCTCGGCGAGCTCCTGGGTGACGGGCTCGGTGATGTCACCGAAATTGGAGTAGTGCGCGATCGTGCGCAGCTGGGCAGCGACCGCGTCGGCGATCTCGCCGCGCCCGTGGCCCACGTTGGCGAACCACAGGCCCGCGGTCGCGTCCAGGTAGCGAGTGCCCTCCCGGTCGAAGACGTAGGCGCCGTCCCCGCGGGCGACCACGAACGCTCCGTCCCGCTCGACGGCACCCATGTCGGAGAAGCCATGCCATAGCGCGTTCATGTCTCCACCTTTGCCGGTTCCCCGGCCGCGGTCCATACCTCCGAACCCGCACCGCCGCGTGGATCGGGCGCCCGGCACCGGCGCGGCGGCGCTGACCCGCGCATATCGCGGGGCGGCCCCGCGCTGACGCACACCGCCGGCTTCCCCTCCGCTACCGGCCGCACCGCCCGCCGGAAAAATGCGCCGGCGGATTTCGCTACGCTGGTCGATGCAATGACCAGGACAGCCGCCACCGATCTCCGCGACCTTCGCACCCGCCTGGCGAATCTCTCCCTTCGCGACGAACACCGGTTGCGGCGCAGGCTCGACAAAGCGCGCGGCGGCGATCTGGGCGCGCTGGAGGCCGAGATCACGTCGGCCGAACTGCGCGTCGAGGCGCGGCGCGCGGCGGTGCCGGAGATCCGCTACCCGGAGCAGCTGCCCGTCACCGCCCGCCGCGAGGACATCGCCGCGGCCATCGCCGAGCACCAGGTGGTCATCGTCGCCGGCGAGACCGGATCCGGCAAGACCACCCAGATCCCGAAGATCTGCCTCGAACTCGGCCGCGGCATCCGCGGCACCATCGGGCACACCCAGCCCCGCAGGCTGGCGGCCCGCACCGTGGCCGAACGTATCGCCGAAGAGCTGGGCACCGAACTCGGCGACGTGGTCGGCTACACGGTGCGGTTCACCGACCACGCCTCCGAGCACACCTTGATCAAGCTGATGACCGACGGCATCCTGCTCGCCGAGATCCAGCGCGACCGGCTGCTGCGCCGCTACGACACGATCATCATCGACGAGGCGCACGAACGTAGTCTCAACATCGACTTCCTGCTCGGCTACCTGAAGCAACTGCTGCCCCGCAGGCCCGATCTCAAGGTGATCATCACCTCGGCGACCATCGATCCCGAACTGTTCGCCCGGCATTTCGCGGACGAACAGGGCACGCCCGCACCGATCGTGGAGGTCTCCGGGCGCTCGTACCCGGTGGAGATCCGCTACCGGCCGCTCGCGCTGGAGCTACCGAGCGCCGCCGAGGACGACGAGGACGACGAGGACGACGAGGACGAGACGCGCATCGTCGACCGGGACCCGGTGGACGCCATCGGCGACGCGGTGACCGAACTGTTCGCCGCGGGCGACGGCGACGTGCTGGTGTTCCTGTCCGGCGAGCGCGAGATCCGCGACACCGCGGACGCGCTACGGGATCTGAAGCTGCCGCGCACCGAGATCCTCCCGCTGTACGCCCGGCTGTCCATCGCGGAGCAGCACCGTGTGTTCGCCCCGCACACCGGGCGCCGGGTGGTGCTCGCGACGAACGTCGCGGAGACCTCGCTCACGGTGCCCGGCATCCGGTACGTCGTCGACCCGGGCACCGCGCGGATTTCGCGCTATTCCATGCGGACCAAGGTGCAGCGGTTGCCGATCGAGCCGGTGTCCCAGGCATCGGCGCGGCAGCGCTCCGGGCGGTGCGGTCGCGTCGCCGACGGCATCTGCATCCGGCTGTACTCGGAGGACGACTTCGAATCCAGGCCCGCGTTCACCGATCCGGAGATCCTGCGCACCAACCTGGCCGCGGTCATCCTGCAGATGACCGCGCTCGGACTCGGCGACATCGAGAACTTCCCGTTCGTGGAGGCGCCGGACCGCCGCGCGATCCGCGACGGAGTCGCCCTGCTCGAGGAGCTCGGCGCACTCGCGCGCCGGGACGGCGCAGCCCGGGCGAGTGGCGACGACGCCGCACTGTCGTTGACGCCGATCGGCCGGGAGATGGCCCAGTTGCCGGTCGATCCCCGGATGGCGCGGATGCTGGTGGAGGCGCAGCGCACCGGCTGCCTGGACGACGTGCTGGTCATCGTCGCGGCGCTGTCGATCCAGGACGTCCGCGAGCGGCCCGCCGAACAGCAGCAGGCCGCCGACACCAAGCACGCCCGCTTCACCGTGGACGGCTCCGATTTCCTGGCCTACCTGCGTCTGTGGGAGTACCTCGGTGGACAGCGCAAGTCGTTGTCGTCCAATCAGTTCCGGCGCCTGTGCCGAGAGGAGTTCCTGCACTACCTGCGAATTCGCGAGTGGCAGGACCTGCACGGCCAACTGCGCACGATCACCAGGGGCCTGGGCTGGTCCACGCGGGCCGAGGGCTCGGCGGACGGCGCGGAACCGGGCCGGTCCGAAGCGGCGGCGCCGGATCGCAGGTCCGGCAACAGATCCCGCCGACGTCGCGGAGGTGACGGACGCGCCGGCTCCGAGCGTGGCAGCTCGGCCGCCGCGGCCGTCGTGGATGGCGACGGACTGCCCTGGGATGCCACGGCCATCCATCAGGCGCTGCTGGCGGGCATGCTCTCGCACATCGGCGTCCGCGAGGCGGAGACCCGGGAATTCCTCGGCGCCCGCAATGCCAAGTTCATGATCTTCCCCGGTTCGTCGCTGGCGAAGAAGCCGCCCCGCTGGGTGATGGCCGCCGAACTGGTCGAGACCTCACGGCTGTGGGGCCGGATGGCCGCGAGGATCGAGCCCGAATGGGCCGAGCGGCTCGCGGGCGACCTCGTCAAACGCACCTACTCCGAACCGCACTGGTCGACCAAGCGGGGCTCGGCGCGCGCCTACGAACGGGTGACGTTGTACGGGATCCCACTGGTAACCGGCAGGCCCGTCGACTACGGCCGCATCGACCCCGAACTGTCCCGCGAGTTGTTCATCCGCCATGCCCTGGTGCAGGGCGAGTGGCAGACCCGGCACGAGTTCTTCCACCGCAATCGCGCGCTGCTCGACGATGTCGCCGACCTGGAGCACCGCGCTCGCCGCCGCGACATCCTGGTCGACGACGAGGTGCTGTTCGAGTTCTACGACAAGCGCCTGCCCGCCGACATCGTCTCGGTGCGGCACTTCGACAACTGGTGGCGCACCGCACGCCGAGAGGACCCGGCTCAGCTGGACTTCTCCACCTCCACCGTAGTCAACGAGGGCGTGGCCGCGCTGGACCCGGCGGCCTTCCCCGACTCCTGGCGTCAGGGCGAACTCAGTTTCCCGCTGTCCTACCAGTTCGAACCGGGCAACGAGGACGACGGCGTCACCGTGCGGATCCCGGTGGAACAGCTCGCCCACGTCCGCGCCGTCGGTTTCGATTGGCTGGTGCCCGGCATGCGCGACGAGCTGGCTGCCGCGTTGATCAAGACATTGCCGAAAGCCTTGCGACGCAGCGTCGTTCCCGCCCCGGATTTCGCGGCAGCCGCCTTGGCGGCACTCACCCCGCGTGCGGAGCCGCTGCGCGCCGGACTGGCGCGCGAGCTGTCCCGGCTGGGCTCGGTGTCGATCGCACCCACCGACTTCGACCTCTCCGCACTGCCCGACCACCTGCGCATGACCTTCGCGGCCATCGGAGACGACGGCGCCACGCTGTCACGCGGCAAGAGCCTCACCGCGCTGAAAACGCAGCTGGCCGAACAGGTCTCGGCCTCGGTCGCGCGAGCTACCGCAGGCGCGGAACGCCCACCGTCCACGGTGTGGACTTCGGAATCGCTCGGCATCATCGAGTCGACAGTGCGGCGGGAGGTCGCGGGACAGACCGTCACCGGCTATCCCGCGCTCGTCGCCGAAGGGGACGGCGTGGCGGTTCGGGTGCTCAGCTCCCCCGCCGAGCAGGCCGCCGCTATGCGCCTGGGCACCAGAGCACTGCTGCTGCACGCACTGCCCACCTCCGTCCGCTCCGCGACCGCGGGCCTGTCACCAGCCGACCGCCTTGCCCTGAGCCAGAATCCGTACGGCTCGCTGGAGGCGCTGCTCGAGGACTGCCGCGCGGCAGCCGCCGACGAACTGCTCGCGGCCGCGGGCGGACCGGTACACGACCCGGCGGAGTTCGACGCGCTCGTCGCCCGGATCCGGCCCGACTTCGCCGCCACCGTGGCTCGCTTCGTGCGCTTGGTCGTGCCGATTCTCGCCGGTGCACACCAGGTCTCCGCGGCGCTGGAGCGAACGAGCGAGCGCGACATCGCCGAGGACGTCCGCCATCAGCTGGAGAACCTGGTATTCCGCGGTTTCGTGTCCGAGACGGGCACAACCAGGCTGCGTGAGCTGCCCCGCTATCTCCAGGCCGCGGTGGCGCGGTTGGATGCGCTGCCCGGCTCCGCCGTTCGCGATCGGCAGGGCATGGCCGAACTCGATCGGGTACTGGCCGCGTACGACCGCTTGATCGCGTCGCTACCGGAGAACCGCAGGAATGCGCCCGCGGTCACCGAGATCTGGTGGGTGATCGAGGAATTCCGCGTCAGCCTGTTCGCGCAGAAGCTGGGCACCCCGTTTCCGGTGTCGGCCAAGCGAATCGAGAAGGCGATCGCCGCCGTCCGGCGCTGAGTCAGTCGGCGGCCGACAACGCTTCCGCGCGGGCCCGGCGCATATCCCGGATCTCGCGTTCGAAGTCCTCGGCCGAGGTGAACGACCGGTAGACGGAGGCGAAGCGCAGGTAGGCCACCTCGTCCAGATCGCGCAGCGGGCCGAGGATGGCCAAGCCCACCTCGTGACTGGGCACCTCGGGAGATCCCTTCGCCCGCACCGCGTCTTCCACCTGCTGGGCGAGCAGGTTCAGCGCGTCGTCGTCGACCTCACGTCCTTGGCAGGCCCGGCGCACACCCCGGATCACCTTCTCGCGGCTGAACGGCTCGGTGACGCCGCTACGCTTGACCACCGACAGGATGGCCGTCTCCACCGTGGTGAACCGCCGCCCACATTGCGGGCAGGCGCGACGACGGCGGATGGCCGCTCCTTCGTCGGCCTCGCGCGAGTCCACCACCCGGGAGTCGGGGTGTCGGCAGTACGGGCAATGCATCCGAGAAATCCTTCGTCGATGCGCGTGCTCGCGTCCGGACCGGGCGCCGATCGCGCGGCGATCGGTCCGGCGAGCCCGTGTACAGAGGTCTATACCCCGGCACCAGGCATTCCGCGTGCGACACGCGGAATGCCTGCATAACACTTCGAGGATACCCGTCCGAGTTTCCGGTTTGTCGCACTCACCCCGGCTACCGGGCGGGGCTCGGTCATCCGGAGATCTGCCCGTGCGCGGCCGGGTCCGCGAGCAAGTCCGGCAACCGGGCGGCCAGGCCCGCACGGGCGATCGATCTTCCCTTGCCCTCAGCGTGAATTGCCGCTCCCCGGCGCGCTCGAGCCATCCACCACCGCCGGTACCGACCGACCGTGCGCACCGCCCCACTCACCCGCCCGCACATGCGCCAATGCGATCAGCCCCACCACGGCCGAAGCGGTGAGCAATGCGGCGACGGCCAGGGCGGCGAACCCGATCTGCGCCTGCTCGACCCGGCGCATCCGATGTTCGCCGCGGGGACGCCGCCACGCGAAAGTCCGTGCGCCGCGGCCGTAGGCGACCATGCCCGCGCCGGGACGGGCACCGGGCGGGCGGCGGGCGATCGCGGATCGATGCGCCTGCGTCAGCGCCTGCAAGCGCGCGCCGCCGTACAGCAGCCGCCGAGCACTCTCGTACCCGAGATCATCCTGCGCCGAAACGGGATCAGCGGCGCGGTGCTCGCCTTCGGCCTCCGCCGCGCCGAGGGAACGGGTGACATGGCTGATCGCAGTGCTCATCGGACAAACCTCCGTAGTGGGTGCTCCGCTGCCGTTCGAGCGTCGCCGTTCGAGCGTCGCCGTTCGAGCGTTCGAACATATGTTCCGAGTCTATTCGCTCATGTGTTCGAAGAACTGGTGTTCGATTTCTACCACGCCGCGGCGACAAAGTCAGCACGAACCCCCGACATGCGTCGAACAGATGTTTGATCCAGCGGCACGACCGGACTAGATTCGAAGGACCGAAGACATGACAGGCCGGGAAGACCCACGCCGGGCGCGGAAACGGCCTGGCACAGTAGGACCTGGCACAGCAGGAAAGGGCGGTTGCGGTGAGGCAGACGGACGACACGGGCGACGAGACCGACAGCGGCGCCGACACGGCGGGCACCGGGGCGGATCTCACCGTGCGTCAGCGCAGAGTGCTCGAGGTGATCCGCACCTCGGTGAGCGAGCGCGGCTACCCGCCGAGCATCCGGGAGATCGGTGACGCCGTCGGCCTCACGTCCACGTCGTCGGTCGCCCACCAGCTGCGCGCCCTCGAGCGCAAGGGCTACCTGCGCCGCGACCCGAATCGGCCGCGAGCCGTCGACGTCCGGGGCCTGGACGAAGTGGTGCGGTCGGTGACCAGCCTGCCGGTCGCCGCGGTGGACGACGGTGAGCTCACCGTCGAGGTCGAACGCCCCGTCCCCACCTTCGTCCCGGTGCTCGGCCGCATCGCCGCCGGTGGCCCGATCCTCGCCGAGCAGGCCGTGGAGGACGTCTTCCCGCTGCCGCGCGAGTTGGTCGGCGATGGTTCGCTGTTCCTGCTGAAGGTCGTCGGCCAGTCCATGATCGACGCGGCGATCTGCGACGGCGACTGGGTGGTCGTGCGGCAGCAGAACGTCGCCGAGAACGGCGATATCGTCGCGGCGATGCTCGACGGGGAGGCCACGGTGAAGACCTTCAAGCGCACCGGCAAGGACGTCTGGCTGATGCCGCACAACCCGGTCTTCGAGCCGATCCCCGGCAACGACGCCCAGATTCTGGGCAAGGTCGTCACGGTGATCCGCAAGATCTGACGGCCCGGCGGAACGATCCACCGCCGACGGGGCGCCTGTCGGCCGGTGGACGCCGCACTCACAGCTGATTGCCAGCCGGCACGCAGGAGATCCACCGGGACGCTTGCGAGACTCCTGCGGTGACAACGATCCCCGCCGAGGCCGTCGTGCCCGATGCGAATCCGATTGCCACTCCTCCCGAGCCGGGCGAATTGCCGCCCGCACGCCTATGGGAGCGCGTGGGGCTGGCGGTGCTGTTGCTCGGGACCGCGGCCGCGTATCTCTGGCACATCACGGTCAACGGGATGGGCAACGGCTTCTACGCCGCGGCCGCCTGGTCGGGTGCCCGCAACTGGAAAGCGGTGCTGTTCGGGTCCCTGGACCCGGGCAACTTCATCACGGTGGACAAACCGCCGGTGTCGCAGTGGGTGATGGGGGTGTCGGGTCAGCTGTTCGGATTCGGCAGCGCCAGCATGCTGGTACCGCAAGCGCTGATGGCCGTCGCCGCCGTAGCACTGCTGTACGCGATGGTCGCCGGAGCCACCACCAGCCGGGCCGCCGGTCTGCTCGCCGGTGCCGTGCTGGCCGCGACACCGGTGGTGGCGTTGATGTTCCGGTTCAACAATCCGGACGCCGTGATGGTGCTGCTGATGACCGCGGGTGCGTACTGCACGCTCCGGTCGGCGCGGCGGGCGAGCGTGCGCTGGCTGATGCTCGCGGGCGTCGCGCTCGGGTTCGCGTTCCTGGCGAAGATGCTCGAAGGCCTCATGGTGTTGCCCGCCTTGGCGCTCACCTATCTGATCGTCGCGCCGACCTCGGTGCGAAACCGCTTGGTGCACTTGGCGGCCGCCGCGGCGGCCCTGGTCGTCTCGTCGGGCTGGTATGTGCTGCTGACGATGCTGTGGCCCGCCACGGCGCGGCCGTATCTGGCCGGCTCGACGGACAACACGTTCATGGATCTGGTGCTGGGCTACAACGGGTTCGCCCGCTTCCTGGGACACAATCATCGCGGCGGCAACGGGTTCGCGCTGCCGGCCGGATACGAGATGCCCCCGGCTACGGGGCGCGGTGGCGGTGGGTTCGCCGGATTCAGCGGGCCGGGTCCGGCTCGCCTGTTCACCGGTGAGATCGGTTTCGAGATCTCCTGGCTGCTTCCGGCCGCTTTGCTCGCCTTCGCACTGGTGCTCGCCTCCCGCCTCCGTGCGCCGCGTGCGGATCCGATCCGTGCCGCCGCACTGGTATTCGGGCTGTGGCTGATCGTCGACGGCGTCGCGTTCACCGTGATGCGCGGCGGCATGCACGCCTACTACACACTGGCGATCGGTCCCGCCGTGGCCGGAATGTTCGCCGTCGGGGTGGCCGAGATGTGGCGGCGCCGATCCGAGGCGTTCGGCCGCATCGGCGCCGCCGCGCTGGTGCTCACCTCGGGGCTGTGGGCGTTCGTCCTGCTGAACCGCAATCCCGGGTGGCTGCCGCCGCTGCGCTGGACGCTCGTGGTGATCGCGCTGGCGGTGGCGCTCGGGCTGGTCGCCGCCGCGTTCCCGGCCGGGGCTCGACGAGTGCGAGCCAGCGCGGTATCGGTGCTCGTCGCCGTGGGCGTGCTCGCCGGAATCGGCGGATCGACGGCATATGCGGCGGCCACGCTGCCGCAGGCGCACACGGGCGGCAGTCCTACGGTGGGCCCGGCGCGGGCCGCGGCGACGCTGCCGGCGAACGACCCGCGCCGCGAGGTGACCGCGTTCATAGCCGGGGAGGTCGAGCCACAAGTCGCCGCGCTGTTGCGCGACACCTCCACACCCTGGTCGGCCGCCGTGGACCGCTCCTCGGTCGCGGCGTCGCTGGAACTCGCCAGCCACACCTCGGTGGTCGCCATCGGCGGCTTCACCTCCGACGATCCGGTGCCTTCCCTCACCGACTTCCAGACCATGGTGCGCACCCATCAGGTGACGTACTACCTCGCGCAGGAGGTGCGGCTGCCCGATTCGTGGCGGGTGCGCGATCAACCCGCCGGGACCGGTCGGACCGACGCCCCGGACAACGGGTGGTGGCGACCGGCCGGGCACAAGGACATCGCCGATTGGGTGTCGGCGCACTACACGGCGGTGCACATCGGCAACGTCGCGGTCTACGACCTCACCGCACCGGCCTGTGACGGTGCGCAACCCGCGTCGGCCGCCGCCTGCGCGAGATGAGCGCCGGATTGGCCACGGGCAGCCGCGAGGATCAAGGGTGGCGGTCGTCTGCGCCGAAGGGTCAGCTCCCGACGCCGAGGGCGGTCAGAAATACCAGTACGACGGTCGTCACGGCGAATACGCCGTGACCGGCGACGACGGCAACGGGAAAGTGCCCTTCGGGGGGTTCGGCCGCTCCGGTGGAACGCGCCCGGTAGGTGGGGATCCAGCGCAGCAACATCGTGAACCCGAGGAGCGCGACCGGGATCAGCAGTACGAACGCGATCCACGCCAGCGCGGTGCTGTCGACGACCAGGTACACGATCCAGACGATCAGTCCGGCCACCGCGAGCAGGAAGTGACCGAACAGTACTGGGGCCGGCAGCTGAGTGGAATTCGGCTGCCGCGTGCCCCCCTTGGCGATCCAGGTGCCGAGCAGGAAGAAACCGCCGCCCGCGGTGAGCAGCCAGAAGATCAGTGCGGCGATGCCCATGGTGTGCCTCCTGACGGTGGGAAGGGATTCAGTGTGTGAAGCCGCCTGCCTGAGTAGTCTCGTCGGCGACACGTACGCCGTACCGATAAGCGAGCTTGCCCCCGAGATATCCGGAGACAGCCAATGCCGCCAGGGCCGTCACCGACAGTGCCAGCGGACCGACCTGGACCGCGCGTGCGGTGTCGGCGCCCCGCCGCCACCCGAAACCGACCGCATAGGTGACGGTCACCAGCAGATTGAGGGTCATGTGCAGCAAGCCGGTGCGGAAGGCGGGCGTACCGGTCGGGATCGCGAGCAGATCGAGGAACCCGATGGTCGCGGCGGCCAAGGCGCCGAGCACGCCGATCGCGATCAACCACGACGACCCCTTGACCAAGAACTCCGGATCGTCGACCACTCGGGACGCGAGGTCGAACACCAGACTGGCGACCCAGGCGCCGATCGGGACGGTGACCAGGATCGGATGGAAAGGGTGCCCATACGGGCCGGCCAGCATGGCGCTCACCGGCCGCTTCGCCTGTTGGGTATCCCCGGTCATGGCGCACCTCCACCGAGGTCGATCGCCTTCGCATCCGCCGACCGACCACCGAGCCGGGGCTCGGCGACAGTCCGCCGAGTCACGTCACTCGGTCCGCGCCAACGGCCGGCGAATATCACTCTCTCGTGTGCGGGAATATCGCATCGATTACGGTGGGTCACAAAGCGGACGTACCACCGCACGGAAATTGCACACCTGGTTCGGGAAAACCGCAATCGCCCTGACGCCGTATTCTCGGCCGGTTACAAAACTGCGCTTTTTCTGACGTTGGAGCGGCTACGACATCATCGGAAGCATCGGCATCGGCATCCCCGGGAACATGTTGTTCCACAGTTCGCGCAGCATCCCCATCATCTGACCCATCACGGTAGTTCACCTCCCTTCGGGTGATTTCCGAAATACGGATCAGCCCGTCGGGCACGATGGCGGGGGAACGCGCCGACACACCGTTTCTGGACTTCAGCCCGGACAACTACCGGTGAAATACACGTGTCGCTCCTCGAGATCGGGCTCGACAGCTATATACAGGATACGCGCACCGACGTGACCTGAACCACGCCCGCGGGACCGGCGCATTTGCGAACCGTCGAGTTCGCCGCGATGCACGCTCTTTCCGAAAAAGCACCGGGCATTTCTGCGCCGTGGGCGGTACGGTCGCGGGCTTCGATGTTCGGTGGGCACCGTCGGCGACGCCGCCGACAGCTCGTCACTATCGCGCCGGGCTCTGTCGTGCGGCCAGTCGCCGGTTGGTGAGCTCCAGCTGCCGCACCGTGCCCGCTTCCAGAGCACTCGCCTGGGCATCGTCCAGGCGCCCGCACAGCCGTCCCCAGTGCACCGCGACCCGCTCCCCTACCGCGACGTCCGGCAGCGCCGCGTACCCGTCCACCCGGATCGGCAGCGAACGCGTCGTTTCCGCCGACAGCGCGAGACGTTCCCCGTCCCAACTCAGCCCGCGGCAGCGCAACACGATCTCACCGCCGACGCGGTCGAGCACCCTTCCCCAGCTGATCCGGCAGTTGTCGAGGACGCGCAGGGGATGTTCGTCGCCGTGCCGCAGCAGCCTCGACCACGGGTACACACCGAAGACGTGGAAGCAGTGGTTGGCGGCCGCCTCCTCGGCCAGCCGCGGTGTCAGGTGCGTCCAGTAACCGCCCGCGGCCGGTCCGAGCATATCCAGTAGTTCGGCGGTGAACTCGCGGGCATCCAGATCCGCGCCGACGCCGCCGCCCAGCCAGTAGGCTTCGACGAGCCTGCGGTCCAGTGGGTCCGCGATACCCGTCATGCGCGCCATCACGCGCAGGTACGGCCATGCTCCGGTGAACCGGCGCGCCACCGCCCGCACCTGCTCCTCCGAGCCGTCGCGCAGGGCCGTGGCGTCGGGCGGCCCGCAGTAGCCGAGCCGGTTCGGGGCGTAGGCGTACCGGGCGAACATCTCCGCTCCGCTGCCCGCCATCAGCACGGTCCTCCGCCGACGCGGCCGGGGGACCATCGCTGCTCGATCCGGCCGAGTCGCCACACCCCGACGGCGACCGCCCAGGTGAGCAGGAACATCCCCACGATCACGAACCCCATGACGCCCAGATCGAGCCCGCCGACCCACGCGAGTGGTCCGTCGGCGATGCCGAATTCGTCGGCCAGCAAGGAGATCATCTCCTGTGCGCCGATCAGCAGCGCCACGGCCACCGACAGACCGGTGACGACGATGTTGTAGTAGACGGTGCGCAGCGGCCCGGCGAACGCCCATCCGTAGGCGTAGTTCATGAACGCGCCGTCCAGCGCGTCGAACAGCGTCATGCCCGCCGAGAACAGCACCGGCAGCACCAGGATCGCGTACCACGGCAGGTCGGTCGCCGCCGCGCCGCCCGCGATCACCAGCAGGCTCACCTCGGTGACGGTGTCGAAGCCGAGACCGAACAGCAACCCGACGGGGTACATCTGCCACGGCGCGCGCACTGCCCGGGTCAGCGGCCCGATCACCCGCAGCAGGGCGCCGCGGTCGTGCAACCGCTGCCGCATTGTGGCCTCGTCGTAGCTCCCGCGACGCATCGAACGGAACACCCGCCAGATCCCGATCAACGAAACCAGGTTCACCGCCCCGATGGCGAGCAGGAAAATGCCGGAGATCCCGGTGCCGAAGAGGCCGGTCCATCGCTGCAACCCGGAGTTGTCGTCGCGCAGATTGCCCGCGAGCGCCTTGACGCCGAACGCCAGCAGCGCGACGAGGACGAAAACGATGGTGGAGTGCCCGAGTGAGAACCAGAATCCGACCGACAGCGGCTTGCGGCCGTCCGCGACCAGCTTGCGGGTGGTGTTGTCGATCGCGGCGATGTGGTCGGCGTCGAACGCGTGCCGCATCCCCAATGTGTAGGCGGTGACGCCGAGGCCGACGCCGAACACCGCGCCGTCCACCAGGTATCCACCGGGGACCACGAGCAGCAGCAGCGCCGACCACCCGAGGACGTGCAGGGCGACGACGATCGCGGCCATCCCCACGACGTCGCGCCGCTGCCGCCTGTCCAGCGGGGTACGCGACGCCGCAGGCGTGTCGGCGATCCGAACGATGATCCACACCTCGCCTTCTGGCTCGGGACCGATTCCGGTCCCCCGTCAGCAGATCCGCGGCAGTTGTTCGCCCGCGGGCAGATCCACTACCCGGGTACCGCCGAGTGCCGTGCGGGCGACCACCATGCCGGGATGTTCGGCGACGCATCGGCCGATGACGGCGGCCTGCGCGCCCAGCGGGTGCTCCCGCATCGCCGCGAGCACGCGATCGGCGTCCTCGGGCGCGACGAACGCCAGGAGCTTGCCCTCATTGGCCACGTACAACGGGTCCAGCCCGAGTAGCCCGCACGCATCGCGCACGCCGTCGGGCACCGGAAGCTGCCGCTCGTCCAGGGCGACGCCGACTTTCGCGGCGCGGGCGATCTCGTTGAGCGAGGCCGCGACGCCGCCGCGGGTCGGGTCGCGCAGCACGTGCACGTCGGCGCCGGTGGCCAGCATCGCCGCGACCAGACCGTGCAGCGGCGCGGTGTCGCTGAGCACGGTGGTGCCGAACTCCAGTCCCTCACGACAGCTGAGCACCGCGACACCGTGCACGCCGATCTCGCCGCTGACCAGCACGACGTCACCCGGCGTCGCGCGTTGCGGCCGGATGTCCACCCCGGGTGCCACCACCCCGATGCCCGCGGTGTTGAGGTAGATCCCGTCACCGTGCCCGGCGTCGACCACCTTGGTGTCCCCGGTGACCAGTCGGACTTCCGCCGCCAGCGCGGCGGTGCCGACCGCCTGTGCGATGCGCGCGATATCGGCCAGCGCGGTGCCCTCCTCCAGGATGAACGCGGTGGACAGCACCATCGGGCGCGCACCGGACATCGCCAGGTCGTTCACCGTACCGTTGACCGCGAGTTCACCGATCGTGCCGCCCGGGAACACCAGCGGCTTCACCACGAACGAGTCGGTGGAGAAGGCCAGTCGCGCGCCGTCGAGCGTGACCACCGCGGAATCGGTCAGGTCCGTGTTCGCGGCCGAGCCGAACGCGGGCAGGAACAGATGCTCGATCAGCTCGCCGGACATCGCGCCACCGCCGCCGTGGCCCATCACGATGTTCGGCGAATCCCGCAGCGGCATCGGGCAGACCCAGCCCTCCATGTCGATGGTCACGGGGGCGGCGCCTTCCTCAGGCATGAGCCACCTCCGCGGGCAGGTCCAGGCGCCGGTACAGGTAGTAGGCGGCGCACGCGCCTTCGGAGGACACCATGGTGGCGCCCAACGGGTTACGCGGCGTGCACTGCTTGCCGAAAGCGGCGCACTCGTGCGGTTTGATCAGTCCTTGCAGCACCTCGCCGGAGCGGCAGATGGTCGACTCGGCGGTGTGCAGGTCGCCCACGGCGAAGCGGCGTTCGGCGTCGAACTCCCGATAGCGTTCCGAGAGCCGCCAGCCGCTGCGCGGGATCACGCCGATGCCGCGCCAGCCCCGGTCGGTGACCTCGAAAACGTCGTGCAGCATGGCTTTCGCCGCGGGATTGCCCGCCGCGGCCACCGCGCGCGGATACGCGTTCTCCAGTTCGTGCCTGCCCGACTCCAGTTGCAGCACGGTGCGGCGGATGCCCTCCAGGATGTCCAGCGGCTCGAAGCCGGTGACCACCATCGGCACCCGGTACCGCTCGGCCAGCGGCGGGTACTCGTCGGTGCCCATCACGGTGCAGACGTGCCCGGCGGCGAGGAACCCCTGCACCCGGCAGGTCGGCGACTCCATGATCGCGGCGATGGCGGGCGGCACCAGCACGTGCGACACCAGCAGCGAGAAGTTCCTGATGCCCAGCCGCTTCGCCTGGTACACCGTCATGGCGTTGGCCGGAGCGGTGGTCTCGAATCCGATGCCGAAGAACACGACTTCGCGGTCCGGATTCTCCTTGGCCAGGTTCAGCGCGTCCAGCGGCGAGTACACCACCCGGACGTCGCCGCCCTCGCTCTTCACCCGGAACAGGTCCTTGGAGCTGCCGGGCACCCGCAGCATGTCGCCGAAGGAACAGAAGATCACGCCCGGTCGCGCGGCGATCTCCAGCGCCTTGTCGATCACCTCCAGCGGGGTGACGCAGACCGGGCAGCCGGGGCCGTGGATCATCTCGATCTGATCGGGCAGCAGCTGGTCGATGCCGTGGCGGATGATCGAGTGGGTCTGTCCGCCACAGACTTCCATGATCGCCCAGCGGCGGCTGGTCTCGGCGCGGATCCGGCCGAGCAGGCGCTGGGCCAGTTCGGGATTGCTGAATTCGTCCAGATATTTCATGACTGAGCCTCCGGTTCCTCGCGTGACGGCTCGGCGGCGGGATTGTCCAGGCCCGCCTGCTTCGCGGCGATGGCGAAACCGTCGCCGAATTCCTCGTTCAGTACGCCGAGGTGCTCGAACTCGGCCAGGGTCCGCAGCGCGGACTCCTCGTCCAGACGTTGGATCGCGAAGCCGACGTGGACCACGACATAGTCGCCGACCGCCGCGTCCGGGATGTATTGCAGGCACACGTCCTTGTGCACGCCGCCGAAGTCGACGACCGACATCAGCGTGCCGTCCCGCTCGTGCAGGCTGAGCACTTTGCCTGGTACCGCAAGACACATCGTTGCTCTCCTTCGCTCATCCCTCGCTGCACGCGAGGAGTTGCCCGAACGCGAGGCCGCCGTCGTTGGGCGGCAGTCGGTGGTGGGTGATCACGGTGAACCCGTTGTCGCGCAGCAGCGCACACGATCGCGCGAGCAGCAGGGCGTTCTGGAAGACGCCGCCGGACAGGGCGACTACCGTGCCCGGCACGGCGTACCGGGCCGCGAGGTCGAGCACCAACCGGGCGACGGCGGCGTGGAAGCGCGCGCCCACCACCTGGGCGGGCGCGCCCGCGCGAACGTCGGCGACCACATCCGCGATCACCGGTGCCGGATCGATCCCGGCCGGATCGTCGTCGGTGAGCGGGAATCGGTAGGCGGTGTCGCCTTCGGTCCCCGCACGCGAGAGTCCTTCCAGCTCGATCGCCGCCTGGGCCTCGTAGTCGACGACGTGCCGCACGCCGCACAGCGAGGACACCGCGTCGAACAACCGGCCCATGCTCGATGTGGGCGCACAGCCCAGCCCGGTCCGGAACTGGTGGGCCAGCACCGAACGCTCGGCGGGCGGACACGCCGCGACCGCGGGAATGTCCTCGCACCAGTCGATCCCGGCCGCGCGCAGATGAGCCAGCGCCATGCGGTAGGGCCTGCGCACGGCGATATCGCCGCCCGCGAGCGGCACGTACTTCAGGTGCGCCAGACGCCGGTAGCCCTTGTAGCCCGCCAGCAGGACCTCGCCGCCCCACACCGCCGCGTCCGGCCCGTACCCGGTGCCGTCGAAGGCGATGCCGATCACCTGCTCGGTGGCGCCGAGCCCGTGCTCGCCCATGACGGCGGCGATGTGCGCGTGATGGTGCTGGACGGTATAGACCGCTCGCTCGCCCGCGTGCCGGTGCGCCCAGGCGGTGGAACGGTAGCCGGGATGCGCGTCGGCGACCAGCTGCGCCGGGCGGACCCCGGTGAGTTCTGCGAGGTGGCGCTGCGCGGCGTCGAAGGAGCGCAGCGTCGCCAGGTCGTCCATGTCACCGATGTGCTGGCTCAGCCAGGCGTAGCGGCCGTCGGCCATCGCACAGGTGTTCTTCAGGTCGGCGCCGACCGCGAGCGTCGGCGGCAGCGGCACCGGCAGCAGCAGGGGCAGCGGCGCGTACCCGCGCGAGCGCCGGACGGGTAGCTCGCGGCCGTCGAGCGAGCGCATCACCGAGTCGTCGCAGGGCACCAGGATGCGCCGGTTGTGCGACAGCCAGCCGTCGGCGAGCCCGGCGAGGCGGGTGCGCGCGTCGTCGTCCTGGTAGCAGATCGGCTCGCCGCCGAGATTGCCCGAGGTCATCACGAGCACCTGCGGGCCCGGCGGGTCGCCGGGCAGACCGAACAGCAGCAGGTGCAGCGGGGTATAGGCGAGCATGACCCCCAGATCCGGGTTACCGGGCGCCACCGAGGGCGCGGGCACCGGGTCGCGGCACACGGTCGCCGAGCCGTACGCCGGATCGCGCGCCGGGGCTTCCTCGGGCGCGCGGCGGCGAGCGAGCAGCACGATGGGGCGAGCCGGGCTGGTCAGCAGCGTCGCGGCCGGGTCGTCGACGGCGACGATGGCCCGTGCCGTGGCCAGGTCCGGCACCATGACGGCGAACGGTTTGTCGCCGCGACGTTTGCGGCGGCGCAGCTGCGCGACGGCCGCCTCGTTCGTGGCGTCGCAGGCGAGGTGGTATCCGCCGATGCCTTTGACCGCCAGGATGCCGCCGGCGCGCAGCAGCCGCCGCGCGGCCGTCAGCGGCGCACCGGCGCCCGGCCCCGTATAGGCGAGGGTGGGGCCGCAGTCGGGGCAGGCGATCGGCTGCGCGTGGAAGCGCCGGTCGGCGGGATCGGCGTATTCCCGCGCACACCGGTCGCACATGGCGAAGTCGGCCATCGACGTGCGCTCGCGGTCATAGGGCAGGCTCGCGATGATGGTGAAACGCGGACCGCAGTTGGTGCAGTTGACGAACGGATGGCGATAGCGGCGATCGCGCGGATCACGCAGCTCGCGTTCGCAATCGGCGCAGATCGCGACATCGGGTGAGGCGAGCGTGCGACCGCCGCCCTCCCGCGTGGTGCCCGCGATATGGAATCCGGTGCCGCCGCGCGCCGGGATGTCGGCCTGCTCGACGGACTCGATCACCGCCAGCGGCGGCGGCCGCAGGCGCAACCGCCGGGCGAACTCGTCCAGATCGCTCGGCGCTCCTTCGATCTCGATGATCACGCCGTTGCTGTCGTTGCTCACGCTGCCGGACAGCGCCAGTTCGGCGGCGGTGGTGTAGACGAACGGCCGGAACCCGACGCCTTGGACCACGCCGCGCACCAACAGACGCCGCCGCAGCCGCAGCGTGCTCATGACCGGTCCCCCCGTTGCAGCAGACGCAGCCCGAGCAGCGCCGCCTCGGCTCCCGCCGCGTCGGTCTTCTCCACCGCGAAGCCCATGTGGATGATCACCCAGTCACCCGGCCGGGCCGGATCGTCTTCCAGCAGGCCGATGTTCACCTTCCGCTGCTCGCCGGACACGTCGACCAGCGCGATCTGGTCGTGGTAGCCGTCGGGGATCGCCAGCACCCGTCCCGGGATGCCCAGGCACATCGTCAGTCCTCCTGTCGCGCTGTGGCCCGCGGAAGTGGGGAGCCATCGGATGCCCCGGCGGGCAGGAACGCGGCGAGCACCTCGCCGACGGCGGCGACCGCGTCCGGCACCGCCGCGGCCACCGGCGCGGACAGGCCGATGCCCTCCTCCACGCAGGCGACCTGACAGCCGATCACCACCGTGGGCGGTAGCGCGCCGCCCAGCGCGCGTACCCCGGCGAAGACGGCGTCCGGGCTCATCGCGTGGGCGTCGAGCCGCGCGGTGCCGGTGTCCTCCGGCGCGGCGCCGAACACCTCGATCCGGCCGGGCGCGCCGCGGTCGGGCAGCGCATCGATCAGCACCAGCGCCGCCCAGGGGTCGAGCAGGTCGTAGGCGAGATGCATGCCGCGGATGCCGTAGTCGACCGCGCGCACGCCCGGATCGGGGTGGCGCGGCAGCCGGCGTACCACCTCCGGTCCGAATCCGTCGTCGCCGAGGAAGATGTTGCCGATCCCGGCGATCAGCACCGCGGCCGTCGAGTCACCCCTCTTTCTCGGTGGGCGTTGTCGCGCCACCCACGCGTGCGTCGTCGACCTGTCCGGTCGCCGTCTCCGCAGGGGCGTTGGCGGTGTCCTTGCGATCGTCGTAGGGAGGCGCTGCCGCTTCGGTGCCGGAAGGGGCTTGCGAGGAGAACTCGGTGCCCTTCTCGGTGTCGTCCGGATGCGCGGAGGTCATCTCCTCGTGATCGATGTGCCCCGGTTCCCGGTCCGCCGGGCCTCCGGCCGCGACGCCCGTGCCCGCGTCGCGCGAACCCGGCGCGCCACGTGCCGATTGTGGCTCTTCGCGATGCTCACCCATGATGCTCCTTTCCGGTGTCCCGCTACATGTGCCGGATCTTCAGGTATCGCCGGAGATCCGGGATCGACCGCACGCCGAGATACACTCCCGCCGCCACCAGCACGGCGACGACGGTCGTCGAGACCACTCCCACGGTTTCCATAGCGGACTTCCTTTCATTCCTCGGTGCCGTCGAGCGGCTCCAGTTCGTCGGGCGCGAAATACAGGTAGCGCCCGTACCATTCGTGCAGTTCGGCCGCCGGATCGGCGTCCAGCACCACCCCGACGTGCGCCTGCCCGTCCACGTCCTGGTGAACCGAGACGACCCGGGCGCACTGCCCGTCGAAGAACAGATCCTGGGCGTCGGCCCGGCGCGCCGGATGCAGCCGGACCCGGCTGCCCTTGCGCACCAGCGCTCCCGCGACCGGCACTGCGTCGAGATCCGGGCGAACGGCGCCGTCGGCCAGCGGGTCCCACCAATCGACGTCCTCGGGGACCTCCGGGATCAGCCCGGGCACCTCGGCATGCGGGTCGCGCAGCACCCCGTGCAGCTGCCGCATCGCGTCGGGCGACATGGCCTCGCAGCGGTCGATGATCTCCGCCGCGCGGGGGTCGGTGGCCCGGGCCCGCGCCTTCTCCGCGTCGGTCATGGTGAGTATGCGCAGCGTGAGGATCTCGTCGATCTCGGTGGAATCGAACAGCGCGCCTTCGCTCTGCTCCGCGATCTCCGGGTGGTCATAGAGGATGATCGGCGAGATGAGCAGCACGCTGTAATCGCCGGGCGGCCCGGCGAGTACCGGGAAGCACCGGTACCGATCGCAGCGGGCGGCCACGGCGGCGGCGTCGGGCGGCGGCTCGAGCAGGGAAACGAACTGGCCGTCGGTGATCTCCGCGATGATGTGCGCGCCGATCAGCGAGCGAGCGATGGCGTCGCGTTTGTCGGTCGCGGGTGCGCCCACATTCCGCAGGACGACGGTCAGCCGCAGGAAGCCGTCGTCGCGGTCGGCGGCGAGTTCCAGCTCACCGGCCAGTGGCAGTCTGCTGCGCACGAGCGTGCCCGGCGCGGCGCCGGCATCCGTGGCGATCCGCTCGGCGTCGGAGCCGCCCGGGATGTCCAGCGGCCGGACCAGACGGCCGGGCGCGACCGGGCCGACAACGATCTCCTGCTCGACCGCTTCGTCCCAGGACAGCCACGACCGCGCACCATCGGTCAGCTCCGCCACGGGCGTGCCGTCGCCGTCCACCACCTGACGGCGCTGCAGCTGGAGACACCGCACGGTCATGGTGAGCTGGGGATTCTCACCCGGGTCGATCAGGCACTGCGCCGACAGCGTCGGCTCCTCGCCGAGCCCGGCCGCGGCGGCCCCGCGCGGCCCCAGCACACCGAACTGCCACCGCGACTGGTTCTTGCGCGCGTCGGCCCGGTAGGGATAGAGCAGGTAGCCCTCGTAGAGCACCGCGTCGGCCACGGCGCGGGCACGGACACGGGCTTCGGCGGTCGTCACGGTGTCTCCTCGGTGCTGGTCAGCAGCCGGGTCACCGCGTCGTCGAAGCCGGGCAGGCCGTGGCTGGATTTGTAACCGGCCAGCGCCCGGAGCGTGTCGTTGTGCAGCCGCACCCACCCGGAATTCGGGTAGTACGCGTCCATCAGGCCCTGCCACACCGACACGGGCATCTCGAATTTGTCCTCGCGGTCCCACGGAATCTGCTGGATGGCGAATCCGGTCGTGCCCCGGATGAAGACCGTCCCGCTGAACAGGAACAGCAGCGGAACCACACCCTCGCGCAACGCGTGCAGGTACTTCGATCCGGTCACCTCGAAGTCGTAGGTGCACGGCATCGGCAGGTCCACCTCGGCACCGCCGGAGAAACTCGGCACCATGGTGGCGCAGTGCATCCAGAGGAAAGAACGCTGGGTCTCGTGCCACCGGTCGCGCGGCCCGAACAGGTCGACCAGCCCCGCGGACTCCTCGTCGGAATAGCCGCGGCGGAACGGCTCGATGCGCACTTGCGCGCGCAGGGCGATGGCGTGCACGGGTTCCTCCGCGAGCGCGGCGATGCCGACGCGCGCGGACAGGATCGGCGTGACGGCGTACGGCTCGGGTTTGATCTCGAGCACCGCGAACGTCGTCGAGTACACCGGGCTCATGCCGCACCACCGGATTTCGCGCGCGCCGACGCCTCGACGAAGAACTCCTCCAGATACCGGTGCACGTCCTGGCCGCCGTCGAATCCGCGCCACAGCAGCCGCATCCGGCCGACGAACTCGTAGCAGGCGTCGATCGGCAGCAGCAGGCAGGCCGCCTGCTCGGTGCGGCGGTCGGGCACCCGGATGAGCAGCGCTTCCACATCCGGGGCGAGCACATCCAGCTCGGGATGCCGGCGGAGAATCGAATTCCATTGCTCCAGCGGCAATTCCGATTCCGTCGCGCCCGCGGGCCCGGGATAGAACGCCACCGTCCGGTCCAGCGCGGAATTGCGGAAGAAGAACGCCAGATTCACCGGAATGTCCAGTGCGTCCCATTCCGCCCGGCTGATCGTGAAATCGGGGAACGTGAGATACCGGTCCGGCACCGCTCGATACCGCAGCGCCGCGTTCTGATCGACGAACAGCAGGTAGCAGCCGCGGCACACGCACATCAACTGCCTGCCCTCGACGTTCACCACATGCTGGTGCCGATCGGCGATCGGTTCGGCGCACATCTCGCACCGCTCGCCGGGCCGGGGAGCGGGCCCGCGATCCGCGGCGATCCGCTGGAGTGCGCGGAACGGGGTGCTCACCCGTGGACCTCCACCGGCACCGCCACCGACAGTTCGCCGGAGCGCACGAGAACGGGCAACGGCTCGAGGTGGCCCTCGCCGTCGACCCGGGCACCCGCGTGCACCACGTCGTAGTGCGCCCGGCAGGTCGGACACCGCAGCACCGCGTCACCGGCCGGGAACCCCACGCGCCGCTCCAGTGCCGCACCCGCGAGCGAGCGGTCGCACGCGGGGCAGTGGTCCCGGTAGGCGTACAACTCCGTGCCGACCCGGCAGGCCAGCACGGTCATCCCGGCGACGGTGAAGCCACCCACCTCGCCCGCGTTCAGTTCGGCCAGTTCAGGGAAGACCACCCAGTTGCCGGATCGCGCGCCGTCCGCGCGCACGCGCGAGAACAGCGAGTCGGCGGAGATAACCCCCGCCGACTCGGTCTGCGCGGCGACGACTTCGATGGACTCGATCTCCGGCGCGGCCGCCCGTACCGCGTCCTCCACCGCCAGTTCGAGCGTCACCGACGACGACGGACAGCTCTTGCAACTGCCCGCCAATTCCAGGCGGACCACGCCGTCGACGATGCCGACCAGGTGGACGTCGCCACCGTGGGAACCGAGATATGGACGCACGCTGTCCAGCGCGTTCCCCACCCGGGTGGCCACATCGTGCGGATGCAGCCCGTGCACGAGCAGCAGGCTCGCGACCAGATCGTCGCGGGTCAGCCGCTCGACCGCGGCGTCGTCGAGCAGCTCGACCACGCGGGTCAGCCCCGCGCCGTAGAGTCCGACCAGTTCGCGCACGAGTTGCTCCGCGCGGTCACGGGCGAGCGCACCGCCTGCCGAACTCGCTTCCAGCAGGGTCTCGATGCGTTCACCGGCTTCCCGCCACCGGGAGTCGTCGAGCGTCGCGTCGTCCCGATCGTCCGGGCGATCCTCCACCGTCACCTCCGGTCGTTTCGCCCGACGCGGACTCACTCGGGCGTGAGCGTCTGCGTCGGTGAGTGCAGCTTCTCCAGCGTCTTGCCCTTGCCGAGATACATGTGCACGCCACACGGCAGGCACGGATCGAAACTGCGTACGGTGCGCATGACGTCGATGCCCTTGAAGTGCTCGCGGTCGTTTTCCTCGAAGATCGGCTGGCCCTGCACCGCGTCCTCGTAGGGTCCCGGCGTGCCGAAGCTGTCGCGCGGGCTGGCGTTCCACGGTGTCGGCGGGTACGGGTGATAGTTCGCGATCTTGCCGTCGCGGATCACCATGTGATGCGACAGCACGCCGCGCACCGCCTCGGTGAAGCCGCAGCCGATGCCCTCTTCCGGCACCTCGAACTTCTCCCAGGTCTTGGTGTGGCCGGCCCGGATCTCCGCCATCGCCTTCTCCGCGAAGTGCAGCGCGCAGGCCGCCGCGTAGGCCTGGAAATAGGTGCGCGCACGGTTGCGCTCGAGCGTGTTGCTGCCGTGCTCCGGGATCGTCCATTCCAGCGTGACCGGACCCTTCAGCGCGGTCTTGGGCAGATTGATCTGCACGCTGTGCCCGGTCGCCTTCACGTAGCCGATGTCGATCAGGTTGGCCAGCGCCGTCGACCACAGCCGCGCCAGCGGGCCGCCGCCGGTGTCGAGGGAGAGGTGATCGGTGCCGTCGAACCAGCGCGGCGACATGACCCAGCTGTACTTCTCGTCCAGGTCGCGTTTCTGCGGCCGGGGGTTGGTGTGCTGGTTCCAGGGATGGCGCCGGTCCACCGGGTTGCCCAGCGGATCGGTCTCGACGAACATCTCCTGATCGGTCCAGTCCTCGTAGTACGAACTGCCCAGCAGGATCCGCAGGCCCAAGTTGATGTCGACCAGGGAGGTGGTCAGCAGTTTGCCGTCGACGACGACGCCGGGGGTCACATACATCTTGCGGCCCCAGTCCGCCATGTCCTTGTACTCGAAGTTGCAGAACTCCGGGTCCTGGAACGAGCCCCAGCAACCCAGCATCGTGCGCCGCAGACCGACCTTCTCGTACCCCGGCAGCGCCTCGTAGAAGAAGTCGAACAGATCGTCGTGCATCGGCACGACCTTCTTCATGAACTCCACATACCGCATCAGCCGGGACAGGTAGTCGGTCATCAACTGGATCGTCGCGACCGTGCCCGGTCCGCCGGGATACAGCGTGGACGGATGCACGTGCCTGCCTTCCATCAGGCAGAACATCTCCCGGGTGATCCGGCTGACCTGCAACGCCTCCCGGTAGAACTCACCGGTGAACGGGTTGAGCGCCCGCATGATGTCGGCGATGGTGCGGTACCCGTGGTCGCCGGCGTGCGGCGCCTCGGTGTTCTCGGCTCTGGCCAGCACGCCCGGATTGGTCTCGGAGACCATCTTCTCGCAGTAGTCCACACCGACCAGGTTCTCCTGGAAGATGTTGTGATCGAACATGTACTCGGCGGCCTCGCCCAGGTTGACGATCCACTCGCCGAGGTGCGGCGGACGCACGCCGTAGGCCATGTTCTGGCAGTAGCACGAACAGGTGGCGTGGTTGTCGCCGCAGATGCCGCAGATGCGGCTGGTGATGAAGTGCGCGTCGCGCGGGTCTTTGCCCTTCATGAAGATCGAGTAGCCGCGGAAGATGGACGAGGTGCTGTGGCACTCGACCACTTCCCGATTCTCGAAGTCGATTTTGGTGTAGATGCCGAGGCTGCCGACGATGCGAGTGATCGGGTCCCACGCCATCTCGACGAGGCGATCCGGCTCGATCGTTTTGTGCGACGGCTCCGGGATGATCTGGGTCATCAGAGAACCTCCTACCAGGTGCGGGTCGCGCCGGTCTCCAGCTTCCGGCCCCGGTGCCGCCAGTGCGGCTCCTTGTCGACTGTGCGTCCGGTGATATGACGGAGGCTGCGGATCACCGATCCGTAGAGCCCCGACGCGCTGGACGAGAGCTTCCCGCCCGGTGGTTCGTCCATGAACGGCATGAACTTGTCCGGGAAGCCGGGCATGGTGCAGCCGATGCAGATGCCGCCGACGTTCGGGCAGCCGCCCAAGCCGTTCATCCAGCCACGCTTGGGCACGTTGCACTTGACCACGGGTCCCCAGCAACCGAGTTTCACGATGCATTTCGGGGAGCCGTACTCGGTGGCGAACTCACCCTGCTCGTAGTAGCCCGCGCGGTCGCAACCCTCGTGCACGGTCGCCCCGAACAGCCACTTGGGCCGCAGCGCGTCGTCGAGCGGGATCATCGGCGCTTGGCCGGTCGCCATGTAGAGCAGATAGGTGAGCGTCTCCGACAGGTTGTCTGGCTGGATCGGGCAGCCCGGCACGCAGACGATCGGGATTCCCGCCTTGCTCTTCCAGTCCCAGCCGAGATAGTCCGGCACGCCCATCGCGCCGGTCGGGTTGCCCGCCATGGCGTGGATGCCGCCGTAGGTCGCGCAGGTGCCCGCCGCCACGATGGCCGTGGCCTTCGGTGCGAGACGGTCGAGCCATTCGCTGGTCGTCATGGGCTGGCCGGTGGCGGGATTGTTGCCGAACCCGCACCAGTAGCCCTCCTTCTTCAACTGCTCGTTCGGAATCGAGCCCTCGACTACCAGCACGAACGGTTCGATTTCCCCGCGGTCGGCCTTGAAGAACCACTCCAGGAAGTCGTCCGCACCGCCGTTGGGGCCGCACTCGAAGTCGATCAGCGGCCAGTGCACGGCGATCTTGGGTAGACCGGGGAGCGCGCCGAGAGCGATCTCTTCGACGCTCGGCTGCGTGGCCGCCGTCAAGGCGACCGAGTCACCGTCACAACTGAGTCCCGCGTTGATCCACAGCACGTGGATCAGCGTCTCTTCGGCTCGTACTGCTTCCTGAGTGGGCATCTCTCGCCACCTTCCGCAGCGGACCACGGGGGCCGAATCTCGCCTTTCTCGAAGAAGGGGTCACCCGCAGATGTGATCCTGATCACTTCACTTTAAGCGCGCCCGGCAGCATCCTCAAGAGCCGCCGGACCGGCCGCGCCACGCTGTTCGGCCAGCCAGTCGTACCAGGTGGACAGGCCCGCGCCGCTGCTCACCGACAGCGGCAGAACCGCCACGCCGGGGTGTATCGAGTCGATGTATTCCCGGCATCGGTTCAAGTCGAACTCGACATACGGCAGCAGGTCGGTCTTGTTCACCAGCACCAGCCCCGCCGCCTGGAACATGTGCGGATACTTCAGTGGTTTGTCGGTTCCCTCGGTCACCGAGATGACCACCACCTTCTCCCGCTCCCCCAGATCGAACAGCGCCGGGCAGACCAGATTGCCGACGTTCTCGACGAACAGCAGCGTGCCCGGCGCGGGGTCGAGCGTCTCCAGCGCGCGATACATCATCTCGGCGTCGAGGTGACATCCCGCGCCGGTGTTGACCTGAACCACGCCGCACCCTGTCGCCTCGATCCGTTCGGCATCGAGCAATGTCGCCTGGTCACCCTCGATCACCGCGATCGGGGCCTGGCCGGATTCCCGGATGGTGCGTTCCAGCAGCGTGGTCTTACCCGCACCCGGGGAGCTGGTCATATTGAGCGCGACGATGCCGCGCTCGGCCAGCCAGGCCCGGTTGCGCTGCGCCAGCTCGTCGTTCTTGGCCAGGACCTTCAGCTCCAAGGTCACCGTCTCGGTGGCGGGCACGTGGACGTGGTCGGCGCCGGGGCCGTGCTCATGGGGATGGTGCTCATGGTCCGCATGGACGTGGTCGTGCCCGTCGGCGTGCTGATGATCGCGCGGGAGGCGAATCAGCGCGGCGGCGTCGTCGCCGCACCCGCAGGTTGCGCACATGCCTCACTCACCTCCATGGATCGGATACGCAGCTCCCGCCCGGAGCGGATCTCGACATCGGCGCTGCCGCAGGGACACAGCGGGATCGGGTCCGGCAGCCGGAACTCGGCGCCGCAACTACGGCATGCCGCCACACCCGGGATCTCGACCAGGACCAGTTCCGCGCCCTCGGCGACCGTCGCCTCGGCCGCGACTTCGAAACAGAACCGCATGGCTTCGGGCACGACGGCGCACAGCGCGCCGACCTCGACGGTGACGGAGTGGACCCGTCGGCCCGCCGCGTGCTCACAGACGGCGTCGATGACGCTTCGCGTGATGGCCATCTCGTGCATCCCGACCTCGATTCCTCGAGTGGACAACTCGAGGCTACTCCGGGGCAAACCCGCAGAGGGCGGAATCTTCGAGACGCGGCGGACGCGTCTGCCCGCGCCATGCGCAGCGTCGGCCGCGGTCCCCGACACCGCTGGCCGGGATCTCCCTCCGATCCCTGCTGCCCGGCGGCAACTACCTGGTGCGCACCCGGGCACGGAACCCGGCGCGCGTCGCCCTCAGGTGCCCGGGCACAACCTGGTTGGCCCGATTCGGCATCGCAACTCCGCCACTCCGGGCGACCTGCGGACGGCGAGGCCGCCAGTACGTCCGGAGGCGATTGTGCCGCAACCCCGGGCCGACGGCAGCCGGCGGCCGGAGCCGGTCTCCTGGCGCGATCAGGCGAGTTTCAGGCTGCGCCCGATGATCTCCTTCATGATCTCGGTGGTGCCGCCGTAGATGGTCTGGACGCGGGCGTCCAGGTATGCCTTGGCGATCGGGTATTCCTTCATGTAGCCGTAGCCGCCGTGCAGTTGCAGGCAGCGGTTGATCAGGTCGAGCTGCTCCTCTGTGCTCCACCACTTGGCCATCGCCGCGTCCTCCGCGGTCAGCGTGCCCTCGTTGAGCAGTTCGATGAACTTGTCGACCATCAGGCGCACCGCGGTGGTCTTGGTGGCCAGCTCGGCGAGCACGAAGCGGGTGTTCTGCAGCGCCCCGATCGGCTTGCCGAACGCCTTGCGGTCGCGGACGTACTCGATGGTCATGTCCAGGCAGGACTCCATCGCCGCCGCCGCCATGACGGCGATCGACAGGCGTTCCTGCGGCAGGTTGTGCATGAGGTGGATGAAGCCCATCCCCTCGGTGCCGAGCAGGTTCCGGGCGGGCACGCGCACGTCGGTGAAGCTCAGCTCGGCGGTGTCCTGGGCCTTGAGGCCGAGCTTGTCCAGGTTGCGGCCGCGCTCGAAGCCGGGCATGCCGCGCTCGACCACGAGCAGGCTGAAGCCCAGCGCCCCCTTCTCGGGGTCGGTCTGCGCCACCACGATGACGATGTCGGAGTTGATGCCGTTGGTGATGAAGGTCTTGGCGCCGTTGAGGATCCAGTCCTCCCCGTCGCGCACCGCGCGGGTTTTGATGCCCTGCAGGTCCGAACCGGTGCCCGGTTCCGTCATCGCGATCGCGGTGATGATCTCGCCTGCGCAGAAGCCGGGCAGCCAGCGCTGCTTCTGCTCGTCGTCGGCCAGCTCGAGCAGATACGGCGCGATCACATCGTTGTGCAGCGAGAAGCCGAGACCGGAGTACTGGCCGCGCACCGACTCCTCCGCGACGATGGCGTTGTAGCGGAAGTCCTTCACCCCGCCGCCGCCGTACTGCTCCGGCATGGCCATGCCGAGGAAGCCCTGCTTGCCCGCCTCGAGCCAGACCTTTCGGTCGACGATGCCCTGCTCCTCCCACTTCGCGTGATCGGGCGCGACGTGCTGATCGAGAAACTTGCGGAACGACTCCCGGAACAGCATGTGCTCGGGTTCGAACAGTGTGCGCTCCACGCCAACCTCCTAGTGACCACACCGGCCGGGCCGCACCGACCAGTCGTTGCCCATACCGTACCCGGAAAGAGAATCGTTGTTCACTTCCGGGGCGCGAACCATGGTCTCACCAGGAGCGGCGGAACGGGTGGAGATCAGCGGATGAGATTCCTGGCAAACGGCCGAGGGGTTGCGGACGGTAAGCAGGCCCGCCTCCGGGCTCGCCTCTGGTCGGCACGCGCTCCAGTCGTCGATCAAGACGAACCGGGCGACCACGGACCACCGACGAAGCCCATTCGGACGAAACTCCGACCGACGCGTCGGCACCGCTCCCCGATGGCAGCGGCAATCATCCGGCGTGCGAGCTCCGATCCGTCGACGGGCCGGTGGTGGCGACGGTGACGACCGGAATGAGTGCGAGCCGTTCGGCCGAGAATCGGCCGTCACTCAACCCGTTCCGACGACTCGGCCCACCGACCGGATTCCGTAGCCGCGCGAGCCCCGGCTCGCGACGGCGACGCGTCCGGCCGGGAAGTTCCGCGGCGCAGGCGCTGGTCGAGCGCGGAAACTATCGAGCCGTCCACTCGCCGGCGACGGCGAGTCGGCACTGCGTGACGAGCCGTGCCAGCAGCACCGGCGATGAACCATCGACCCGAGAAGATCGCCGGAACGTCAGCGTTGCAGCCGGCCCCGCACACGGCCCACCAAAGTGCGGCCTTCGTCGCGCGCCCGCTCGGCGAAGAGGAAGTTCATCTCCTCCTCCAGCGCCTTGCGCACCACGTCGCGGAATTCCGTGGCGGCGGCGTGCATGTCGCCCGCATCGCGCCAGGGCGCCGGGTCGATGGGCGCGCCTGCGGCGAAATAGAAGCGTTCCGGGCGCGGGATCACCGTGGGACCGACGCCGCGGATGAGCGGCGGGGTGAGGTCACGGCTGAGACCGAGCGCTTCCACGGTCCAGCGCAGGGGGCGCAGGATCGGATGGTCACCGTCGATCACGATGTCGTACGCGTCGTCGACGCCGATCATCGCGACCGGGACGATGGGCGCGCCCGCCTCGATGGCCATCCGGGCGAAACCGCTACGCCCCTCCCACTTGAGCAGGTACTTCTCGTTCTTGTGCCGCACCGCCTCCCGGCCGCCGCCCGGGAAAACCAGCACGGCCTCGCCGCGCCGGAGCAGCGCCAGGCAGTTGGAACGCGTCGCCCGCACCGCGCCGTAGTGGTGCAGCAGGTGCCGGATACCGGGCACGTTGATCAGCACGTTCTCGGCCAGACCGCGGATCAGGCGGCCGCGCCGGCGCAGTACCTCCGGGAGCAGCATCGGGGCGTCGAGGGCGCCCAGTAGGTTGTGGTTACCGACGAGCAGCACCGGGCCGTCGGCCGGAATGTTCTCCAGGCCGTAGAAGCGCGGGCTGGTCCACACGCGCAGCGGCGCGAGCAAGGTGTCGATCACCCGCAGATCGGTGCCGGTCAGCGAAACCGACAGCGGCGCACCGTCGCTGAGTGCCGGATCGGCGCTGTTCGCGGCGCCGGAGCGCCGGGTGCGGGAATCGGAGCGGGCGTCCGACATGAACCCTCCTGGTGTCGATCCGATGACGATAGCGCAACGAAATCGACTGCGTCGCACCGGATGTGCGCGTCGCGTCGCGACACGCCCAACCCGGCCGATCGACCAGCCCATTCGCCGCCCCGGCAAGCCCGTCGCGAGAAGTTCGCCGCCACCCGCGCGAGGAAGGGCATCACTCGCGCGGCGCCGCCCGGTCCGCGATCGTGAACATGGGACGACAACGGCGCCGGTAGCGCGACGCGAGGTGCGCGCCTACTCCGGCGTACCGTTCGTACCCGCGTGCGCGTACTCCGACAGGGCTGCGGCGAGAGCATGCGGTACGCGCGCGCGAACGCGAGTGCCACCCTCCTCATGGTCCGAGCCCAGGATGCGACCGTCGGCGTGGATGCGGGCGAGCAGGTCACCGCGCGTGTACGGCAGCAGCACGCTGATCTCCACGTCCAAGCCGCCGAGCAACTCGGCGAGCCGCTCGCGCAGCGCGTCGATCCCCTGACCGCTGCGCGCGGAGACGAACGAGGCGTCGGGCAGCAGCGCACGCAGGTTGGTGAGTTCGGTCGGCCCCATCGCGTCGGTCTTGTTCACCACCAGCAGTTCGGGCGGGGCGGGCGTGCCGGATTCCTTGATCACGTCCGTGATCACCTCCCGGACCGCCTTGATCTGCTCGGCGGGCAGCGCGTCGGACCCGTCCACCACGTGCAGCAGCAGGTCCGCGCCGGTCACCTCCTCCAAGGTGGAGCGGAACGCCTCGACCAACTGGGTCGGCAGATGCCGCACGAAGCCGACGGTGTCGGTGAAGACGACCTCGCGCCCGTCGTCCAGCTCGGCCCGGCGGGTGGTCGGGTCGAGAGTCGCGAACAGCGCGTCCTGGACCAGCACGCCGGAGCCGGTGAGCTTGTTCATCAGGCTCGACTTGCCTGCGTTGGTGTAGCCGACGATCGCCACGGACGGGATGCCACTGGAAGTGCGGCGCGCCCGCATGGTGTCGCGCGCGGTCTTCATCTCGCGGATCTCCCGGCGCAGTTTGGCCATGCGCTCGCGGATGCGACGACGATCGGTCTCGATCTTGGTCTCACCGGGACCGCGCAGACCCACGCCGCCGTTGCTCCCGGCGCGGCCACCGGCCTGCCGGGACATCGACTCACCCCAGCCGCGCAGCCGGGGCAGCATGTACTCCATCTGGGCCAGCGAGACCTGCGCCTTGCCCTCCCGGGAGGTGGCGTGCTGGGCGAAGATGTCCAGGATCAACGCGGTGCGGTCGACCACCTTGATCTTGACCACCTTCTCCAGGGCGGTCAGCTGGGCGGGGGTCAGCTCACCGTCACAGATGACCGTGTCCGCGCCGGTCTCCAGCACCACGGAGCGCAACTCGTCGGCCTTGCCGGAGCCGATGTAGGTCGCCGGATCCGGCCGGTCACGGCGCTGGATCAGCGCTTCCAGCACCTCCGAACCCGCGGTCTCGGCGAGCGCCGCCAGTTCGGCCATGCTGGCCTCGGCCTGCGTGGCGGTTCCCGTGGTCCAGACCCCGACCAGCACGACGCGCTCCAGGCGCAGCTGCCGGTACTCGACCTCGGTGATGTCGGTGAGCTCGGTGGACAGGCCCGCCACGCGGCGCAGCGAGCTGCGGTCCTCCAACTGCAGTTCACCGGTGGTCGGATCGGCCGACCAACCTGATCGCTCCATCCGTGCCCGGTGCTCGGCCACGACATCGCCGGTCACGACATCGCCGGTCACCGCGTCGCCGGATACCACGTCGCCGGATACCACGTCGTCGGCCGGCTCGGCGGCGTGGTCGCTCGCGTCCGCCGAAGTGAATTCATACGTCTCTGACTTCCTCATACACCATCCATGCTGCCACGACATCACCGCAGCACGCATCCGGTTATCGGGCGAGATGCCGCTACCGACCGTCCCACCAGGATCCGGCGAGGCGGCCCGTGGCCAGCAGGACCGACGGCCCGCGCAGCCAGGCGGAGCCGCGCTCGAGCCCCACGGTCAGTTCGCCGCCGGGCACCCGGACCGTCACCCGGCCGGAATCCTCGCCGATCCGGAAGCCGTCGGCGGCCAGCGCCGCGGCGGCCGCGGCGACGGTTCCCGTTCCGCAGGAACGGGTTTCGCCGACACCGCGCTCGTAGACCCGCATGTCGACCGACCCCGCGGCGTCCAGCGCCGTGACGATCTCGACGTTCACCCCGTGCGGGAACAGGTCCGGATCGAAGCCGGGCGGCACGGTGAGGTCGAGCTTGCCGAGCGCGTCCGCGGACATGCCCGGATCGACACAGGCCAGATGTGGGTTGCCGACATCGATGCCGATCCCGGGCAGCGCCCAGCCCGCGATCGTCGCGGTGGACGGGCCGAGTTCGCGCACGCTCCCCATGCCGACGGTGACATCCCCGGTGACCGGGTTCCCGGCATGGACGGTGACCGGGCGCGCCCCGGCGCGGCTGCCGACGACGAAATTGTCGCGGGGCTCCAGTCCCGACGCGCGCAGATAGTGCGCGAACACCCGCACACCGTTGCCGCACATCTCGGCGATCGAGCCGTCGGCGTTGCGGTAGTCCATGAACCAGTCGTCGGCGCCGACGTCCTCCGGAAGCTCCGCGAGCACACCGGCGGCCCGCAACGCACCGGCCCGCGCGACCCGCAGTACGCCGTCCGCGCCGAGCCCGCGCCTGCGATCACACAGCGCGCCGACCTGCTCGACCGTCAGCGCGAGGGCCGCCCGCGGGTCCGGCAGCACCACGAAATCGTTCTCGGTGCCGTGGCCTTTGGTGAACTCGATATCCGGCACGTGCGATGTCTCCCTGTCTCCTCGTCATGTGGCAAACGTCCGGCGCTGCCGGGAAATTTCGTAGAGCGCCACCGCGGCCGCCGAGGGCGCCCCCAACGAGCTGGCCGTGCCACCCATCGGGATGTGCACGATGTCGTCGCAGGCCGCCTGCCAGGCGGCGCTCATGCCGCTGGTCTCGTTGCCGACCACGAGGACGGTCGCGTCGGTGAAGTCGTAGTCGTAGGCGGCGTGCCCGCCGTGCTCGTCGGTCCCCACGATGCGGGTCGGGATGCCACGGCGGATCTGCCGGTTGCGGAACTCCATCACCTGCGCGGGCCCGGCGGCGCGGATCACCGGCACGGCGAACAGCGAACCGGTCGAGGCGCGCACCGCCTGGGGGTCGTACTGGTCGGCGCCGTGCCCGGTGACGATGACGCCGCCGGCGCCGAACGCGTCGGCGGAGCGGATCAGCGTGCCCAAGTTGCCGGGGGAGTTGGGCCGGTCGAACACCACGACCACCGGCGCGTCCTCCCCCGGCTCACCCGGCTCGAAGGTCTCCAGTTCGGGCTGCCGCGACTGCGCGACCGCCACCAGCTCCGGTATCCCGCCGGACTTCTCACCGAGCTCGGCCATCAACTCGGGCACCAGGCCGACCTGCGGCACCCCGCTGGTGTCCAGCACTTCGCGGGCCCAGCCGGAGAGCTCCGGGCCGCCGAGGCGGTACAGCAGCGTCTCCAGCGGCCAGTCGTTGGCCACGGCCTGCGTGATCGGACGCACCCCCTGCACCAGGAAACGGCCGTCGCGATGACGCTTGGTGCGGTTGTCGAGATAGGCCTGCCACACCTGGACGGAGGCGTTGCGCGTGGTCACACGTCGGGTCACTGCGGAGTCCGTTCTTTCTCGTCGAGCAGGGCCAGTACCGTCGCGGCCGGATCCGCGGCGGCGCCGTCCACCCACCGCACCCGGGGATCGCGCCGGAACCACGAGCGTTGCCGGCGCACGTAGCGCCGGGTGCCGATCAGGGTGCGTTCCTGCGCGTGGTTCAGGTCGTATTCGTTGTCCAGATACGCCAGGACTTGTGCGTAGCCGATGGCCCGCCGGGCGGTGACGCCCTCGCGCAGGCCGCACTCGATCAGGCCGCGCACTTCCTCGACCAGCCCACCTTCGAACATGGCGGCGGTGCGCCGCTCGATCCGCGCGTCCAGGACCGAGGTCTCCCGGTCGACGCCGATGATGACGGTGCCCCAGCGCGGCCGCCCGATGGTCGGCGCCGAGGCGGCGAACGGCTGTCCGGTGAGTTCCACGACCTCGAGCGCACGCACCATCCGGCGCCCGTCGGTGGGCAGGATGGTGGCCGCGGCCACCGGATCGGCCGCGCGCAGCGCCGCGTGCACGGCCGCGACCCCGCGCTCGGCGAGCAGCGCCTCCCAGCGCGCCCGCACGGCCGGATCGGTGGCCGGGAATTCCCAGTGGTCCAGCAGCGCCTGCACGTACATCATCGAGCCGCCCACGATGACGGGCACCCGGCCGCGCTCCATGATCGCGGCGACGTCCGCGCTCGCCGCCGCCTGATAGGCGGCCACCGACGCGGTGTCGGTCACGTCGAGCACGTCGAGCTGGTGGTGCGGGATGCCCCGCCGCTGCGCGACGGGCAGCTTCGCGGTGCCGATATCCATGCCGCGGTACAGCTGCATGGCGTCGATGTTCACGATCTCGCCGCCGAGTCGTTCGGCGAGGTCGAGGGCCAGATCGGATTTTCCGGTAGCGGTGGGGCCGACCACGGCGATCGGAGTGATGGCGCGGGCCGTCATGGCGTGTCGTCTCCCGCGGACCGCCAGAGACTCGCGTGGTAGCCGACGCCGAACGGGGCGTCGCAGTAGCGCGTCTCGACCAGTGGGTCGGCGCGGAACAAGCCGGCCAGCACCTGGTAGGCCGGCCGGCCCGCCAGGCCCAGTTCGGCACACAACCCGGGGTCGAGTGCCCGCAACGCGGCGCGATCACCCGTGCTCAAAGCACGATCCAGCCGGTCCTGCACCGGACGGGCCCGTTCGTCGAGGTAGCCGGGTGCCCGGACCGACAGCGTCGCCGCGCCGTCGGCGACGACCAGCACACCGCGCGCCTCGTCGTCGCCGTCCAGCTCGGCACGCAGCTTCGTCCCGTACTCGTGGCAATGCTCGGGGGGCGCGTCCGCGGCGACGACGCGCGCCTCGGCGGGCGCGTCGGAGGCGACCTGCCCGCGCAACCATCCGCCGATCAGTACGGCCAGTGGCAACCCGGCATCGGCCGGTCGCGTTCCGGCGACCGCCGCGCTCGAAAGGCCGACCCGCACGTCCACGCCGAAACCACCGAACGTGCCGACGGTCTCCGGACCGAACGTGCGATCTCCCGCACCGACGCCGAGCACCGTCCAGTGGCCTGACACGGCCGCGAAGGCGCGCACGGTGTCGAGCACGGCGGACCGCAGCGTGGCCCGTGGATCCGAATCCCCGGTTCCCGCCGTGTCCACCGCACCACCGCACAGCTCGGGGACCAGCACGGGCGGCGACGGAACAAGGGCGGCGACGGAGAACACGTCGTAACCGTAGTCGTTCCCGGGACCACCGGTACCGCCCGGCTTCGAGTGTCTCTGCCGGAAACACCGCCGGGATTGATAGTGTTCGAGGAGCTACAACCCAGGTCATCAGGGGTGGAATCCCCGGGATTCCTCCGTGGGAAGGCGTGGATCGATGGTCACAAGAGCTCGGACCGGGTTGAATGGGATGAGCTAGGGCGTAACCAGGCAGCCGTGACGCGCGGCAGGGACGAGGAAAAATGACCGACAGCAACGGAACCGCGAAAGCCGGCCCCGGCAAGATGCCCCGTTCTTCCGGTGCCCCGAAACCGGGCGGCTCGATTCAACCGCCCAAACCGCACGCGGTCAAACCCGCCCCGGGCCCGGCCCAGCAGCATCCTCACCCTGTCGTCGTGCCCACCGTCTCCGATCCGAGCCTATGGGGCCGGGTCGACGACGACGGCACCGCATGGGTGAAGACCGCCGAGGGTGAACGGCAGATCGGCTCGTGGCAGGCCGGTGACGCCGCGGAGGGCCTGGCCCACTTCGGCCGCCGGTTCGACGATCTGGCCACCGAGGTGGCCCTGCTGGAGGCCAGGTTGGCCGCGGGCGCGGACGCCCGCAAGACCAAGGCCGCCGCGGTCGCGCTGGCCGAGTCGCTGCCGACCGCCGCCGTGATCGGCGACATCGAGGGCCTGGCCCGGCGCCTGCAGGCCATCGCCGAGCACTCCGAAGAAGCCGCCGCGCACGCGAAGGAAGAGAAGGAACGCGCCCGGCACGAGCACACCGAACGCAAGGAAGCGCTGGCCGCCGAGGCGGAGAAGATCGCCGCCGAGTCCACCCAGTGGAAGGCCGCGGGAGATCGGTTGCGCGAGATCCTCGACGAGTGGAAGTCGATCAAAGGCGTGGACCGCAAGGTCGACGACGCGCTGTGGAAGCGCTATTCCAAAGCACGCGAGGCGTTCAACCGCCGCCGCGGCGCGCATTTCGCGGAGTTGGATCGCGAGCGCGCCGCCGCCAAGGCGCGCAAGGAAGAACTGTGTGTGCAGGCCGAGGAACTGTCCGGCTCCACCGACTGGGTGGCCACCGCGAGCGTCTTCCGCGATCTGCTCTCCGAGTGGAAAGCCGCCGGGCGCGCACCGCGCGAGGCCGACGAGGCGCTGTGGCGGCGCTTCAAGAGCGCGCAGGACGTCTTCTTCGCCGCACGCAACGCCGCGGTCTCCGAGCGCGACGCCGAGTTCGAGCACAACGCGGCCGCCAAGGAGGAACTGCTGAACGACTACGCCTTCATCGATCCGTCCGCCGACCTGGAAACGGCCCGCAGCGCGCTGCGTGAGCTCCAGGACAAGTGGGACGCCATCGGCAAGGTTCCGCGCGAGCGCATGCAGGAACTGGAAGGAAAGCTGCGGTCGATCGAGAAGCGTGTGCGCGACGCGGTCGATGCGCAGTGGCGGCGCACCGACCCCGAGGCGATGGCCCGCGCCGCCCAGTTCCGCGAGCGCGTGGCACAGTTCGAGGAGCAAGCCGCGAAGGCGCAGGCCGCGGGCAAGGCCCGCGACGCGGAGCGGGCACTGGAGCAGGCCAAGCAGTGGCGGGAGTGGGCCGAGGCCGCCGAGGGCGCCGTCAGCAACCGCTGAGTCGTCGGCCCGATAGAAACGACCAGCGGCCTCTCCCGATCGGGAGGGGCCGCTGTCGTCGGGATGATCCCGGTCAGGAATCGCCCATGAGGCGACGACGGTCGCGTTCCTCCGCGGCCGCGGCGGCGTTGCGGCGCTGCTCCTCGGCGGCCAGATGCAGTGCGGTGCGGCTCCACACCACCCGGACCCAATGGAAGGTGAGCACGACGGTCACGATCGCGCCGAGGATCAAGCCGATGCCGGGGCCTGCGCCGACGTAGTTGCCGAGCCCGGGCGTCTGGCGGTGCCAGATGGACAGCACGCCGAATACGCCCGCCACGGCGCTGCCCGCGACCGCGATCCACGCCAGCGCCCAGCGGCGGGTCATCAGCGCCAGCATCGAGAACCCGATGCCGAACACCACGACGAACCAGACGAAGATCCGCGAGGGCAGCCCGATGTGCTCGGCCCGCGCGACGTCGGTGTTCAACAGCACGTCGAATCCGCGTGCCCCGCCCGCGTGCGGCAGCACCAACGAGACCAGCAGCAGGAACACCGCCCCGGCCACGACCATCGCGCGGACGCCCGGCTCGATCTCACCGGCGATCTTGCGCTCGACGTCGTCCAGATCGTCGCGGAACTGTTCGAAATCGGCGGTGCTCTCGACCGAGCTCACTGGTTCCTCGTTTCGTTCGTCTGCGTCGGGGCTCGCGGGCTCATGCCCCTGGTCGGCCGCGGACGCGCCGCGCTGGTCGTCGCCGGACGCGGGGACAGCGGCATCGGCGCCCTGGGTGGCGTCGTCGTTGTCGTCCGGGCTCGTGGTCATGCGCCGCATCCGGTCGAGCAGCCCGCGGCCGCGGGTTCCGGGGCGGGTGCGCCGACGCGGGGCAGTCCGAGCCCGACGCCGATCGGCGCGGTCTTCGGGGTGATACCGCGCTCGTGCGCGTCACCGGCGCGGGTGCGGCGGTGGGTCTTGATCACGGCATCGGCCACCAAGTGGTGCGGGGCCGCGGCGGTGATGTCCACGGTGATCAGGTCGCCGGGGCGAATCGGCTCGGCGGTGCCGCCCGGGCGGAAGTGCACCAGCCTGCCGTCGCGGGCGCGACCGCTCATGCGCGCGGTGGCGGCGTTCTTCTTGCCCGCGCCCTCGGCAACCAGCAATTCCACCTCGGTGCCGACCAGCTCTTCGTTGGCGGCCAAGGAGATCTCCTCCTGCAGCGCGATGAGCCGGTCGTAGCGCTCCTGGACTACGGCTTTGGGCAGCTGCTCGGGCATGTCGGCGGCGGGCGTACCCGGCCGCTTGGAGTACTGGAAGGTGAACGCGCTGGTGAAACGCGCCTGCCGGACCACATCGAGGGTCTGCTGGAAATCCTCCTCGGTCTCGCCGGGAAAGCCCACGATGATGTCGGTGGTGATCGCGGCGTGCGGCATCGCGGCTCGCACCTTGTCGATGATCCCGAGATAGCGCGCCTTGCGATAGGAGCGGCGCATCGCCTTGAGCACCCGGTCCGAACCCGATTGCAGCGGCATGTGCAGCTGCGGGCAGATGTTCGGGGTCTCGGCCATGGCCTCGATCACGTCATCGGTGAACTCCGCGGGGTGCGGCGAGGTGAAGCGGACCCGCTCCAAGCCGTCGATGTGCCCGCACGCGCGCAGCAGCTTGGCGAACGCGCCGCGGTCGCGGGGTTCGTCGGGGTCGGCGAACGAGGCGCCGTAGGAGTTCACATTCTGGCCGAGCAGCGTCACCTCGAGCACGCCTTGGTCCACCAGCGCCTGCACCTCGGCGAGCACGTCACCGGGGCGGCGGTCGACCTCCTTGCCGCGCAGCGCGGGCACGATGCAGAAGGTGCAGGTGTTGTTGCAGCCCACCGAAATGGAAACCCAACCCGCGTAAGCGGATTCGCGTTTGGCGGGCAGGGTGGACGGGAACGCCTCCAGCGACTCCAGGATCTCCACCTGAGCGTCCCGGTTGTGCCGCGCCCGCTCCAGCAGCACCGGCAGCGAACCGATGTTGTGGGTGCCGAAGACCACGTCCACCCACGGCGCTTTGCGCACGACGACATCGCGGTCCTTCTGCGCGAGGCAGCCGCCCACCGCGATCTGCATGCCGGGATGGCTCGCCTTGACCGGCGCCAGGTGACCGAGCGTGCCGTAGAGCTTGTTGTCGGCGTTCTCGCGCACCGCGCAGGTGTTGAAGACGACGAGGTCGGCCGTCGCGCCGGGCGCGGCCTTCACGTAACCCGCGTCCTCCAGCAAACCCGACAAGCGTTCGGAATCGTGCACGTTCATCTGGCAACCGAAGGTGCGGACCTCGTAACTGCGTGCTGTGCCCTCGGCGGGCGCGGGAGACAACACTGCCTGTCCGATCGAATCCACCCGTCCAGGGTACGGGGCGGGCTCCAGCGGCTTTCGCGGGCATCGGCGCGGGCGCGGGGTGATCCGCGGGGGACGGCGGAGGAACCGGGAGGTTACGCCCACGTGTCGGATCGGCGCGGCGGGACGGTGTGTCGCGGAAAGTCGGGCAAATTTCCGATTTTTGCCTAAGGTCATGACCATGACCGACGACGACGACGCGCCCGCCACGACCGGGGACGCCTCTGCCGGGGCCGTCAACGCCGCCACCAGCGGACCACCGATGATCTTGATGCGCGCAGTGGACAAATACTTCGGCGACCTGCACGTACTCGAGAACATCAACCTCGAGGTCCCCAAAGGGCAGGTCGTCATCGTGTTGGGCCCGTCGGGGTCGGGTAAGTCGACGCTGTGCCGCACCATCAACCGGCTCGAGCCGATCGATTCCGGTGACATCGCCATCGACGGTGTCCCGCTGCCCGCCGAGGGCCGCGCACTGGCCGCGCTACGCGCCGACGTCGGCATGGTCTTCCAGTCCTTCAATCTCTTCGCGCACAAGACGATCCTCGAGAACGTCATGCTCGCGCCGGTCAAGGTCCGCAAGATCAAGAAGCACGACGCTCGGACCCGGGCCATGGAGCTGCTCGACCGGGTCGGCATCGCCGATCAGGCCGACAAGTACCCGGCACAGTTGTCCGGCGGCCAGCAGCAGCGCGTCGCCATCGCCAGGGCGCTGGCGATGAGCCCGAAGGTGATGCTGTTCGACGAGCCGACCTCCGCGCTGGACCCGGAGATGGTCAACGAGGTACTCGAGGTCATGGTGTCACTGGCCAAGGACGGGATGACGATGCTGGTCGTCACCCATGAGATGGGCTTCGCGCGCCGCGCGGGAAATCGGGTGCTGTTCATGGCCGACGGCCAGATCGTGGAGGACGCGACGCCGGACGCCTTCTTCACCGCCCCGAAATCCGAGCGCGCGAAGGACTTCCTGGGCAAGATCTTGAGCCACTGACCTGCCGGACACAGCGGCCAGCACCCACTGGATAGGGAGAAGGAACTCGATGAGGATCACTCGCGCTCTGCGCATCGGTGTCGGAGCGATCGCCCTGACACTCGCCGCCGCGACCGCCACCGCGTGTGGCGGCGGCAACGACAAATCCGCCCTGGATCACGCCAAGGACGGCAAGCTCACCATCGGCATCAAGTTCGACCAGCCGGGCCTCGGCCTGCGGAACAAGGACGGGTCCTACAGCGGCTTCGATGTCGAAGTGGCCAAGTACATCGCCGGAAAACTGGGTGTGCAGCCGAACGACATCACGTTCAAGGAAGCGCCGTCGCCGCAGCGTGAGACTTTGATCGAGAACGGGCAGGTCGACTACATCGTCGCCACCTACTCGATCACCGACAAGCGCAAGGAGAAGATCGATTTCGCCGGGCCGTACTACGTCGCCGGACAGTCGCTGCTGGTGCGCGCCGACAACACCGATATCAACGGCCCGGACAACCTGAAGGGCAAGAAGGTCTGCTCGGTGAAGGGCTCCACCCCGGCCCAGAACATCGAGAAGAACTACCCCGACACGCAGTTGCAGACCAACGACACCTACTCGCTGTGCCTCGAGGGGCTGCGCGCCGGATCCTGGGACGCGGTGACCACCGACGACATCATCCTGGCCGGTTACGCGGCGCAGAGCAGCGGCGCGTTCAAGGTGGTCGGCAAGCCGTTCACCACGGAGAACTACGGCATCGGGTTGAAGAAGGGCGACAAGGAACTGCGCGACAAGGTCAACGACGCGATCGAGGCGATGATCGCCGACGGTTCCTGGAAGAAGGCGTTCGACTCGACCGTCGGCGCCTCGGGCTACCAGGCCCCGCAGCCGCCCACGGTGAACCGGTACTGAGCGTCCGCACCGTTCGCGCCCGTATGGGTGGCCCGTCCCGGACCGGGCCGGGCCACCCGCCGCACCTTCCCTGACCATCGAGACCCGATCGGAGGAACGCGTCCGCCGTGTTCGACCTGATCTCGAGGTACGACAGCCGAATCCTCGAAGCCTTCTGGGTGACCATCCAGCTGACCGTGCTGTCCGCGGTCGGCGCGCTGATCCTCGGCACCGTCGTGGCGGCGCTGCGGGTGTCTCCCGTGCCGGTCGCCCGCTGGGTCGGCACCGCTTATGTCACCATCTTCCGCAATACTCCGCTCACGCTGATCATCGTGTTCATGTCGCTGGGCCTCTACACGACGATGGGCTGGCGCCTCGCAGGCGAGGGGCCGGACTCGCTGGCACAGAACAATTTCCGCTTCGCGGTCGTCGGCCTGAGCATCTACACCGCATCCTTCGTCTGCGAGTCGTTGCGCGCGGGCATCAACACCGTGCCGATGGGCCAGTCCGAGGCGGGGCGCTCGCTCGGGTTCGGCTTCCTGCAGAACATGCGGCTGGTCGTGCTGCCGCAGGCCTTCCGGTCGGTCATCGCCCCGCTGGGCAGCGTGTTGATCGCGCTGACCAAGAACTCCACCATCGCCTCGGCGATCGGCGTCGCCGAAGCGGCGACCCTGATGGCGGAGATGACCGAGACCGAGGCCGCGGTGCTGGCGATCGGCGCGATCTTCGCGCTCGGCTTCGTGATCCTGACCCTGCCGACCGGCCTGTTCTTCGGCTGGCTGGCCAAGAAATACGAGGTGGCCCGATGAGCGCAGGCGCTTCGGTCCTGTTCGACGCGCCGGGCCCGAAGGCTCGGCTGCGCAACAACGTCTACTCACTGCTGGTCGTGGTCGCCGTGCTCGCGGCGGGCTGGGCCCTCTATCGCGGTTTCGCCGACAAGGGGCAGTTCACCGCCGAGAAATGGAAGCCGTTCCTGGACGCGGAGGTCTGGGCGACCTACCTGCTGCCCGGTCTGCGCGGCACGGTCGTCGCCGCGCTGCTGTCCATCGTGTTCGCGCTGATCATCGGCATGATCTTCGGTGTACTGCGGCTGTCGGACCATCGCATCGTGCGCTGGATCGCGGGAACCGTCGTCGAGGTGGCACGCGCCATCCCCGTGCTGATCCTGATGATCTTTCTGTTCGCGGTGTACTCCGAGTACGACGTGTTCGAGTCCGAGAATCTCGCGCTCGCCGCGGTGGTCACTGCGCTGACCGTCTACAACGGCTCGGTCATCGCGGAGATCGTGCGCGCGGGCATCCGCTCGCTGCCGAAGGGGCAGACCGAGGCGGCCGTCGCGCTGGGCATGCGCAAGAACCAGCTGATGCGGTTGATCCTGCTCCCGCAAGCGATCACGGCCATGCTGCCCGCGCTGGTATCGCAGATGGTGGTCGCACTCAAGGACTCGGCGCTCGGCTACCAGATCACCTATGTCGAAATCGTGCGCTCCGGCCAGCAGCTCGGCGCGGCCGAACAGAACACGATTCCGGCGCTGATCGTCATCGCGATCATCATGATCGCGCTCAACAGCGCGCTGACGCTGGTGGCGACCACGCTGGAGCAGCGGCTGCGGGCACGCAAGCGCGGGAAGGGCGGCGGGGCGGTCGTCGCCGCCGACTCGGTCATCACCGACGCGGCGCCCGGCGTCGACCTCAGCCGGAAACCCTGAGCCGACCGCTGCGGAATCGTTGCCGCGCAAGCGAACTGGTTACCGCGCGGTAATACCGTGCGGCCCGGTGCACGGCGCCGAAGTGTTGCGCTCGAGCTGAGCGCAACACTCGTGCCCCCGGCGGCATCCGGTCAATCTCGTAGGCATACGCCGATCCCCGGCATTCGACCGCTGGGACGGTCATCAGTGCTTCACACCCACGGGAGTTGATCGATGACCAGCCGTACCTCCGACCTTCTCTGCGCCGAGTCCTTCTCCTTTCCTCGTGAACCTCCTTTCCTCGTGAACTACGCCGCCCAGGCACGCGGACCTCGCGCGGATCGCGGTGGTCGGCGCGAGCGATCTTGCCGCCGCCTGCGAACGGCCCGGTCATCATCCGTCCCCTACCGGCCGACCACAGCCCCTGCGGGTGACAGCGTGGGCTTCCACGATCGGCGCCGCGGTACCGCTGCCCGCGACATCGGTACCGGTACCGCAGCAGGATCTGCCGAGGTTGTCCGGAGCGACGGTGGTCTCCCTCGCCTTTTCCGCGCCGGCGGTGACCATTTACGGCCTCGTGGCGTGGTACTGGGGCATGCGGCGAGTGGGGTCGGCGAAACGATAGTCGTCATGTTCGCGGTGCCGGTGTTCGCCGTGTCGGCCGGCACCGAACGCATCACCTGGCTGCAGATCGCCGGTGCGGGTCTCGTGCTCGCGGCGCCGACCTCTAGCCCGCACGATTCGAAAGTCCTCGACACAGGAGTAGGAAATGACGGTGACCACGACCTCGATCACGCTGGAACGCGCGACGCCCGTCGTCAGCGAGGCGCCGGCCGACGGCGCAACGCACGGGTTCGACCCGCTCACGGTGGCGGTTGTCGATCCCGGCGGCCATCTCGTCGCGTTACAACGCCAGGACGGCTCCGGCATACTGCGACCGCGGATCGCGACCGCCAAGGCCTGGGGCGTGCTCGGCCTCGGCGTCTCCGACCGTGAGATCGCCCGCCGCGCGGCGGCCGCGCCGACGTTCTTCACCTCGGTGGCCGCGCTCGCCGAAGGCCGCGTCCTCGACGGGTCCGGCGGTGTCTTCATCCGGGACGCGGCGGGCGGGATCCTCGACGCGGTCGGTTCGACGTGGGCCACGACCTCCTTGGACGACGAACGCGCCGCCGTGGCGGGTATGGCGGCCGCCGGTCTGTTCGCCGACGCGGGAGAGGTGTAGACCGACGATGCCGCACCCGAAACCCGCGCAGCGTTGCACCTCCGCCGCGGCGGTACGAAGGGTACAGACCTCCACCGCCGCGGGCCGAGCCCCGATCGGCTGTCCGAGCAGCGATGATCAGCAATCTGATCGAAAACGCCGTAGCCGCCCGAGGTTTCGCTAGCGCGGCAGCTGCGCCGCGCCGTACCCCGAGCAGGTAGCCGCACGCCGGCCATCCGCATCCCGCACAGCCGACCGGCGTGGAACGCAGTTGTGAGCGGGATGCGGCTTCGCCCGTGGTGGAGCACGGCTCCCCAGCTCCGGGAGCCGCACGGGCCATCGAGTTCAGTCGATGGACTCGTCGAAGTCGCCCTCGATCCCCCGATCGGCCAATTCGGCTTTGACCACCCGATAGGCCGTGGACCGGCCGTAACCACGGCGGGCGAGCATGCCGACGAGGCGACGAATCATCTTGTCCTGGTCCAGATCTGGCGGCAATGAGCGCAATTTGCGGCGAACCAGCTCGGCGGCGCGGGTTTCCTCGTCGCCGGTGGTGATGGCGTCGAGGGCGGCCACGGCGTCCGACTGCGCGACGCCCTTGCGCCGAAGTTCTTGCGCGAGCGCCTGTTTGCCTTTACCGGAGAAGGTGTGCCGGGAATGCACCCACTGCTCGGCGAAAGCCGCATCGTCGACGAGGCCCACCGCACCGAGGCGGTCGAGCGCCCGTTCGCTCACCTCCGGCGAGTACCCCTTGGCGGCCAGACGCCGAGCCAGCTCGGCACGGCTGCGAGCGCGAACGGCGAGCAAGCGGAGACACGCCTCCTTCGCCTGTTCGACCGTGCCGTCTTCGGATCCGGCCGCTCCCAGATCGGCTGATCGTCCTTCGGCGAGACCGGCGTCGGCCATGGGCGAGCCGGTACGCGCCTGCACACCCCGGGGACCACGACGGGACCCAGCCGGGCGCGCCCGCTGCGGATCGGACGCGCCCGGCCGAGTTCCCATAGTGTCCGGGGCAACCGGACCACCTTCGGCCCTCCGGACGAGCTCGATGTCCTGTCCACCGGACCGGACGCCGCCTGGCGAACCGGAGGCGGACAGAAGTTCTTCCAGCCGACGCCGCATCTCCTGCACCGCGTCGGGCCGTGGCCGCCCGGAACCGGCCGGAGCCGTTCCGGACGAGCGGCGGCTGTGCGTCGGCTCAGAAATCGGCGGGCACCTCCGCGGCCGCATCGGCCGTCACGTCGGCGCCGATGCCGAGCTTCTCCTTGATCTTCTTCTCGATCTCGTCGCGGACGTCGACGTTCTCCAGCAGGAACTTGCGGGCGTTCTCCTTGCCCTGGCCGAGCTGATCGCCCTCGTAGGTGTACCAGGAGCCGGACTTTCGGATGAAGCCTTGCTCGACGCCCATGTCGATGAGCGAGCCCTCCTTGGAGATGCCGTGCCCGTAGAGAATGTCGAACTCGGCCTGCTTGAACGGCGGGGAGACCTTGTTCTTCACGACCTTCACGCGGGTGCGGTTGCCCACCGCGTCGCTGCCGTCCTTGAGCGTCTCGATGCGGCGCACGTCCAGGCGCACCGACGCATAGAACTTCAGGGCCTTACCGCCGGTGGTGGTCTCCGGCGATCCGAACATCACGCCGATCTTCTCGCGCAGCTGGTTGATGAAGATCGCGGTGGTACCGGAATTGTTCAGCGCGCTGGTCATCTTGCGCAGCGCCTGGCTCATCAGGCGGGCCTGCAGGCCGACGTGGCTGTCCCCCATCTCGCCTTCGATCTCGGCGCGCGGCACCAGCGCGGCCACCGAGTCGATGACGATGATGTCGATGGCGCCGGAGCGCACCAGCATGTCGGCGATCTCCAGCGCTTGCTCACCCGTGTCGGGCTGGGAGACCAGCAGTGCGTCGGTGTCGACGCCCAGCTTGCGGGCATAGTCCGGATCGAGCGCGTGCTCGGCGTCGATGAACGCCGCCACCCCGCCCGCGGCCTGCGCGTTGGCCACCGCGTGCAGCGCCACGGTGGTCTTACCCGAGGATTCCGGACCGTAGATCTCGACGATGCGGCCGCGTGGCAGGCCGCCGATGCCCAGCGCCACGTCGAGCGCGATCGAGCCGGTGGGGATCACCGAGATGGGCTGGCGCGCCTCCTCGCCGAGACGCATGACGGCGCCCTTGCCGAAGCTCTTCTCCACCTGGGCCAGCGCGAGTTCGAGCGCCTTGTCCCGGTCGTACGCCTGTGGTGCCATGTCCTGATCCCCTTTTCGACGGGTAAGTCTCGTTCTGTGGTTGGCGCCTACAGTAGAGCGCGGCACCGACAAGTTCTGGCGACCAGCCTAGACGAACAGGTGTTCGAGTCAAGCGACGCGCCCGGCGCGCACCGCGCCGCTCCCGCCATCCCCGGCGAACGCCCGGCGATCAGCGCACGAGCGCGATCCGGTCGGTGTCCAGCAGCGTCTGCGCCTGTTTGAGCACGCGCAGCGACGGCGTCACTTCCACGTCGGTGATCCCGTCCAGCGCGCCGAGTCGCTCGGTCACGTACCGGTACAGGTCCGCGGTGTCACGACAGATGATCGAAGCGAACACGTTGGACGGCCCGGTGGTGGCGGCGACGAAGACGATCTCCGAGTGCGTCGCCATCGCGCGCCCCACGGCGTCCAGCTCGGCGGGCCGCACGCGCAGCCACAGCGCACCGCGCACACCGTAGCCCATCCGCTCGATCGCGAAATCGACGTCGAAGTACAGCACGCCCGCCGCGGTCAGCTCGGCCATGCGCCGCGTGACCCGCGGCGCCGTCCACCCGGTGGCGGCCGCGAGCTGGGCGTACGGAGCGCGCCCGTCCCGGCCGAGCAGCGTGAGCATCGCCTCGTCGGCCGGCGAAAGGTCCATCGGCGCGTCCGGTCCCGCATCCGCGGACCGGGACCGAGCGGGGCCGAGCTCGTCGAGCTGAGCGGCGGTGAGCAGGTGCCGATAGCGCGGCCATTCCTCGTCGAGCGGAAAACGGTGGATGACCTCGTGCGCGGTCAGTGCCAGCACTTGCGGGGCACGCGGCAGGATCTGCAACAGCAGTGCGTCGCGCCGCTCGGTCGAGCGCGGCCTGCCCACGCAGGTCACCTCGGAGCCGGTGGACAACAGGGTCACCCAGCTCAGATCCGGGAACCGCGCCAGGGATTCGGCCAGCCGCAGCGCTTTGTCCGGTGTCGATCTCAGGCGCAGCACCCAGCGCGCCTGGCCGAGCGGCACCGCGTTCACCTGTCCGGCCACGTGCAGGATGCCGCGATGGCGCAGCGCCCGGTAACGCCGGGCCACCGTCTGCTCGGAGACCCCGAGAGCGCCACCGAGCCGGGCGAACGGGATCCGGGTGTCGTGCACCAGCGCGTGCACGATCTGTTTGTCCAGCACATCCATTTCAGAGGATTCTCTCGGATTATCGTCGCGCTCAGGAGGAATCTAACGAACATACCGCTGCGGCTAGGGGGATCCATTCGATTGCCGCACGCTTGGCGTCGACATCGTTCGAATATGCCGTGGAGGCTCCCGTGAGGAAATGGCTACCCCTGTTCGCCGCGTGCCTGGGCACGCTGATGCTGCTCATCGACGTCACCATCGTGAACGTCGCCCTACCGGACATCGCCGCCGATCTGGACACCGGATTGTCCGGCCTGCAGTGGGTGGTCGACGGCTACGCCCTGGCGCTGGCGGCGCTGCTGCTGGTGCTCGGCTCGCTCGCCGACCGGGTCGGCGCGAAGCGCGCGTACCTGGCCGGACTGGTCGTCTTCGCGATCGCGTCGCTCGGATGCGGCGTCGCCGAGAGCGCGGCGGACCTGGTCGCGGCGCGGGCACTGCAAGGCGTCGGCGGCGCGGCCATGTTCGCCACCACACTGTCACTGCTGCACGCCACCTACACCGGCCGCGACCGTGGTGTCGCCTTCGGCATCTGGGGCGCGGTGTCCGGTGCGGCGGCGGGCATCGGAGTGGTGCTCGGCGGCGTGCTCACCGAGGCGCTGTCGTGGCGCTGGATCTTCTTCGTCAACCTGCCCATCGCCGTGCTGGCGATCGGGCTCACCGTCACCGTGTTCCCGCCCGCCCAGCGGCGCGTGGGCCGGCCGGTGGATGTGCCGGGCATGCCGGCCTTCGCGACCGCGGCGACCGCGGTCACCTACGGCGTCATCCGGGGCGGCGAGCACGGCTGGACCGACGCGGCCGCCGTGACCGCGTTCGCGCTGGGCGCCGCCGCGACGGCGATCTTCGGCTGGGTCGAAGCGCGCAGTCGCGCACCGATGTTCCCCTTGACGCTGCTGCGCAACCGCGATTTCGGCGCGACACTGCTCGGCGCGTCCGGGCAGACGTTCGCCGCGTTCGCGAGCACTCCCTTGATCTCGCTGTGGCTGCAACAGCAACTGCACATGTCGCCCCTGCACGCGGGTCTGGCGATGCTCCCGATGGCCGCGACCGCGTTCGTGGTGGCGGGCGCCTTCGGCCGGCTGCTGCACCACGTCGCGCCGAAGTGGACCATCGGCGGGGGGTTGGTGGTGGTCGGGCTGGGCAGCTGGCTGCTGATGATCGTCGGCGCCGAGTCCTCCTGGGTCGCGCTGATCCCCGGATTCTTGGTGATCGGCGTCGGGATCGGCGTCAACGCGCCCGCGCTGGTCTCGGTCGGCATGGCGGCGGTCGCCCCCGAGCAGGCCGGCACCGCCGCGGGTGCGGTGAACACTGCCCGGCAGCTGGGCCTCGCGCTCGGCGTGGCGGTGCTCGGTACCGTCTTCCGCGGGGTGGGCGACGCCGAGCAGCCGATGACGCTGCCGCACTTCGTCGCCGGGCTCGACGCGGCGTTCGGCGTCGCGGCGGCGGTGGGCATCGGATTCGGACTGGTGGCGTTCGGGTTGTTCCATCGGCAGCGCGCGGACGCCGGATCGTCCGACGCCGAGCGGCAGGCCGTCGCCGCCTGATCGTTGTCCGGCGCGAAGAAACGGCGGCGTCCGGGCCGGACGCCGCCGTTCCGCGTGGACCCGACGGCCCTAACGCAGAGGCAGCACCGACTCGTCGCCCGGATCGCGCGGCCCGAAGATGCGCCGCTCGGATTCCTCGATCCGGACATCGTTGATGCTGGCCTCGCGCCGGGACATCAGTCCGTCCGGCGCGAATTCCCACTGCTCGTTGCCGTAGCTGCGGTACCACCGGCCGGACTCGTCGTGCCATTCGTACTGGAACCGCACGGCGATGCGGTTTCCGTGGAAGGCCCACAGATCCTTGCGTAGCGCGTAACCGTTCTCGATGGACCACTTCCTGGTGAGGAACTCGACGATGGCGTCGCGGCCGGTGAAGAACTCGTCGCGATTGCGCCACACCGAGTCCTCGGTGTATGCGGCGGCGACCCGTTCCGGATCGCGCGTGTTCCAGGCGTTTTCGGCAGCCCGCACCTTGGCTTGGGCGGATTCCGCGTCGAACGGTGGTAGCGGAGGTCGCATGGGGCAGTTCCTTTTCTCGAAGTTTCAGGGATTCACGGGAGATAGCTCGGCAGGGCCCCATCGCAGCGCTCCCGCCGATCGCTCGACCACCGCTTCGATGGTGAAATCGAGGGAGCACTGCGCACCGGCCGGGAAAGTCTCCGGCGCCCAGACCAATTCGGCGGTGCCGGTGAGCTGCACCGTAGCACCCGTGGACCAGTCCGGGATCAGGATCCCGCAGCGGGGGTTGACCACGAGGTTGCCGAGCGTCATGAACATCGAATTGCCCCGGTAGTCCGGCCAGCGCAGCCGCGTGGGCGAGAGCACCTGCAGGAAGCCGGGATTCCCGCCCCGGTGCGAGGCGTCGGCGTTACCTTCCTCGTCCGCGGTCGCGACGAAGAACGTGTCGGCCGAGGCAATCGCGGCCCGCTGGCCATCATCCAGTTCGGCTCCGTGCCGCACCGTGGGCGCCGCACCGGATGGGTAGCTCTCGATGTCGCGCCGGGAGATGTGCTTGGGACAGTTCGAGTACACCTGATCGGTGACTATGCGCAAGCCGGCGGCATCCGGCGCCGACCTCCCGTTGACTCGCATCCGCCTGCGCCGCTGCGGTTGCAAGGCGATCATGCCGACGCGGGAGGGGTTGGTCAGCGCGTCGTGCAGCGGATCGGCGGCAGCGGGCCGGGTGTCGATCGCAATGGTCCGGTCGTCCACCGCCCGGACGAATCCCGGCTGCCCGACCAGCTCGCTCGCCCACAACCTGCCCCCGGCGTCCGCGGCGGCGAGCACCACCATCCGCTGTTCGGCCAGAAAACCGGCGGCTACCGCGGGGATATCGGGACGGATCGTGCGGCTGATCCGTTCGGCGGTGTCCGCTTGCCCCAGCCTGCGCTGCACGGCGACCTCACCGCGGTGGTACGCCGCCATCGCGATACTTCCTTCGCCACATCGCTGGATCAGAAGAAGCCGCAGGTAGGGGCGGCGCCGCTGGGTGCGGGGGCGGATTCCGCGCCACTGGGCGCATACACCTCCAGCCGGATGCCGTCGGGATCGGTGAAGAAGATCCCACCGGAGGCGGCACCCTCGCCGTGTGCCACCACCCCGTCGTGGGTGAAGGCGACCGAGAGCTCGCGCAGTACCCGCTCCACGGCGCGCACCTCATCGATGCTGTCGACCTGGAACGAAAGATGGTGCAGTCCCGGAGTTTCGGTGGAGAACGCACCGTCGCTCTGCTCCCACAGCGTGACGACCGGCTTGCCGTCGCGACCGAGGAAGGCCCAGCGACGCTGGTGGTCGCTGCTCGCCGCGAGTTGTTCGAAACCGAGAGCCCGCCGGTAGAACTCCACCGAGCGATCCAGATCGGAGACGTTCAGGCCGATGTGCCCGGTGCTGAGCTGGGGAGCGGCTGCCGCGGTCATGAGTTCCTCCTGGGAAGATTCAACCGTCTTATACGGTTTGACTGGTTAGAAGCTATCAACGTCAGAAGACTGGTGTCAACCATCAAAATTGTTTTCAATGGTTAGCAAGGAGGTGGTCCCATGGACGACGACGCGCGCTCGGTACCCTCGGGCATGCCTGATCCACGCCCCCACCTCGGTGAACCCTTGGCGCTCGATCTGCTGAACACGAGATGGATCCAGCACGGACCACAGGATCTGCTCACCGATGTCGCCGGTCTGCGCACCTGGCTGGCGTCGGCGGGACTCACCGATCGCGCGACCGCCGACGAGGCCACCTTGAACGCGGTGCTGGCCGCCCGGACCGCCATCTACGACGTGGTGGTGCACGCCTCCCCCGCCGGACTCAACGACGTGCTGGAACACGGCCGCGTCCGCCGGGCGCTCACCGCCTCCGGTCCGGCCGACCTGGTGGACGTCCCGGAGCAAGCCTGGCTGCCCGGATGGCTGGCTGCCGACAATCTGCTGGAGCTGCTGCGCACCGCACCCGATCGGATCCGCCAATGCGCGCATCCGGAGTGTGTGCTGTTCTTCTACGACACCTCGAAGAACGGCACCCGCCGCTGGCACTCCATGGCCATCTGCGGCAATCGCAGCAAAGCGGCGCGGCACTACGCGCGAAAAGCTTGAGGCTCAGAACAATTCGTCGAGCAGCCGGTAATACGTCAAGCGGCTCTCGTCCGGCTCGGCCAGCCCGTAGGCCGCGAAGAACGCCGTCACCTCCGCTTCGCCGAAATCCGCGCGCACATCGCGGACGGCAAGCGCCAGATCACGGTAGCGGTCGGCCACACCGAGGCCGCCGACATCGAGGAGGACCCCGTTGGCCAGCACGTTCGGTGGAGTGAAATCACCGTGCGCGACCACCAGGTCCTCTCCATCCGGCCGCTGCGCCAGCAGCCGCGCGAGAATCTCCGCCGGGGTGGATCCGGCGTTGTCGTCGTCGAAATCGTCCGCGTCCACGAGACCTTCGACCACGTTGCGGCGCGCCCGTGCCAGCACGACGTCCAAGCGTTCGTCGAACGGGCACTCGGCGACCGGGATGCTGTGCAACCGCCGTAGCAGCGCTCCCAGCACCGTGCCGATCGACGCCCCTCCGGCGTCCGGGTGCGCGGACAAGCTGGGCGCGCCGGCGTCCGCGAGTACCAGCACGTCGTCCTCGAACGCCGCCACCTCCGGGACGGCGATCCCGTGGTCGCGCAGCCAGGTGAGCCGCTGGTACTCGGCGACCGCCTTCGGCCCGCGTTCGAGCCAGTAGGCGCCATCGACGCGCACCATCCCGGCGCTCATGCCCTCGTGCTCATGCGACCAGTTCGGCGCCTCGCCCAGCAGCGCCGAGACGGTTGGTGGCAACGGAATCGGCAGCTCGCCCAGTGTGTCCAGCGCGGCGCGGGTTGCTTCGATCTCCTCGGGATCGCCCTCGGCGAGGCGCAGCCGCATCGCCTCGGCCAGCAGTTCGTGCGCCTCGGACAGGTGGTTTCGCTCGGCGAGTGCCTTGCCCAGGTGCTGCACGGCGAACGAGAGGACCTCCGGCGCGGCCGCCCGCGCGTGTTCCACCGCGCGGCGGTACAACGTCTCCGCGGTGCCCGCGTCGCCGCGGTAGCGGTAGACGTCGCCCACATTGATCCACACGGTGATCCGGCGTCGCTCCGTGTCCACCAGTTCCAGCGCGTGATCGAGGTGGTCGAGCGCCTCGTCGTAGCGACCGAGCAGCATGAGCTCGATCCCGGTCTGCCGATAGCTCGCGAAGTCGTCGGGGCGCGCCTGCGCCACCCGGACGGCCAGACGCTCGGTATCGTGCGGGATCATCCGCTGCCGCTCGTCGAACCGGTACCGCGGCTCGTCCCGCTCCACCTGCCCGGGCGCGCTCACCAGCGCGTCCTGGGCACGTCGAATTCGGCGCACAGGGCGCGCCAGACGTCGCGGGGATCGGTCCCGGCCTCGATGGCGGCGGCGCCGGTGCGCCCGCCCAACGCGGGGATCACATGGTCGGCCAGCAGGGCGTCGCCGCGCGCCACACCGAACTCGGTGTGCAACAGTTCCTGGAATTCGGTAAACCGCACCGTCCCGAACTTACTCGCGTCTCGCGCGTTCGCTGGTCAGGGGCACACCCGGCACTCGCTTCGATCAGCGGCGGACGGCGTGGCGGACCTGGTGGCACAGGGCGACGGGGTCCGGGAAGCCGGGCGTGGCGGCGGCCTCCCGTGCCGCTCGGGTGTAGCTCGGGTCGGCGAGGATCGCACCGACCGCGGTACGCACGGCCTCGGGTGTCAGCGGCCGGACGACGATCGAACTGCCTTGCCGGGCCGCGCGATTGGCCAGCTCCCACTGGTCGCCGCCGCCGGGAACGGTGACGATGGGGACGCCCGCGGACAGCGTCTTGGCGAGCAGGCCGTGACCGCCGCCGCCGACTACGACGGACGCATGGGTCAGCAGTTCGTCTTGCCGACCCAGCCCGGCCGTGGCCCACGAGGGAAGGTCGGCCGGCGGCGTGTCCAGCATCGACATCGCCACGCGCACACCGGTTCCGTCCAGTGCCGCCAGGACGGTTTCGGCCATGCCCGCCACACCGGTGTGCGCGGTCGAGGGAGCGACCATGACCAGCGGTGCGTCCCCGGGTGGAAGGTCCAGGATCGCGTCGGTCGGCTCCCACAGCAGCGGGCCGATCACGTGGGCCGATTCCGGCCAGTCGGGGCGCGGTACCTCGAGCGCGGGCAGGGTGGCGATCAGGCGCGCGGCGGGGCCGGGATCGACAGCAGGGAGGCCGACGCTCGCGCGCGCCCGCTCGCGCTGGCGACGCCCGTTCCGCAGGGCTCGTGCCGTCATCGCGCGCAACACGCCGTCGCGCACCCGCCCGGGCAGACCCGAACCGGGCGCGAGCCCGCTCCCGATGGGCGGCAGCCCCTTGGACGGCAGGTACAGCGGATGCGGGGACAGTTCCACCCACGGGACGCCGAGCCGTTCGGCGGCCATGCCGCCGCCCGCGGTCAGCACGTCGGAGATCACCAGTTCGGGCAGCATGGCGCTCAATTCGGGCAGCATCTCGGTGGAGATGTGCGCCGCCCGTTCGTGAATGCGCTGCCCCGCGTCGGCGTCGTCGTCCACCGGTCGCGGCGCCAGGCCCTTGAGTCTGCGCACCCCGATTCCGGCGGCGAGCGCGGCGTCCAACCAGCGCGGACCGGTGAACAAGACCGGCTCGTCACCGGCCGCCAGGAACCTCGAGCACAACGCGATAGCGGGAAACGCGTGACCGGGATCGGGCCCCGCGACGACGGCTACTCGCATCCGCCCAGCCTGCCACACCCCAGTGCGGCCCGATCACACCCGCATCGGCGGGTCCGCCGCTACAGCTTGCTCACCGTCGAGTTGTCCGAGCCCGAGACCGCCTTGTACAGCAGGTACAGCCCGAACACGATGGCGCTGATCACCAGGATCGGGAACAAACCTTTGATCAGCGCGCCGATGACGGCCAGCGCGATCCAGACGACCGCGACGATGCCGATGATCTTCCACAACATTTCGATGCCTCCAAGACGTCGGTTTCCGCTTCGAGCATGACACTTGGAGCACCGTGAATCACCAGGTGAGAAGGGATTTCGGGGTGGAAATCAGGGTTGTCCCTGACCTTTGTCGCGCGGCGATCGGGATTTCGCCGCGTGACCCTGCCCACCACACGCCGATGGTGTGCGCGTGAGTGGACGCGCACACCATCGTCGAAGACGAACCGATCAGCCTCGGGGCTCGGCGTCCGGCAACTCTTCGCCCAGCGGATCGTCGTGCGACATGCCGTGCGATTCCCGCATACCGAGATCGGCCGTGTCGACCGCGTAGGGATCGACCATCGGCTCCCGCCCCCCGCGCGACCGATCGCCGATCGGCGGCATCCGCAAGGTCTCCTCGTCGCGACCCGGATGGTTTCGCATGCGCGTGGCGACGTCTCCCGGTTCCCCGCTCCGCTGCTCCGGCGGGCGGGTCATCGCGGGACGGGCGCGCGGCGGCTGCGGCACCGGCTGTCTGCCGTAGACGTCCCAGGCGGATTGATCCGGATCGATCTGGTAGTGGTCGAACAGTTCCTGCTCGGCCTGCGGGCTGATCTGCCCGTTGTGGTCCAGCTGCGGCGAGGCCTTGACCGCATCTTTGCCGACTCGCACCTGCAACACGGCCGCGTCGGGGCGGTGCTCGGCGCCGGCCAGCGGAACCAGCGCGTCGGCGCTGAACAGACCGGTGGATACCGCGATCCAGGTGGGTGATCCGGAATTGTTGTCGACGTAGACCCGTTTGACCTTGCCGATCTTCTCGCCTTCGGGGCCGTACACCGAGTTGCCGATGAGCGTTTCCAGCATTTCAGTCATGGGTTCCTCCGCAGTTCGTCCGTGCGATGCGCAGCCCGACAGAACGCGGCTGTCCACCGCGCGTGCTGGGAAAAGAGTTCAATCGCCTGTGGGTAGATCGGTGACGTCGGATGCTGCGGCAACGCGCTGCGTTCTGCGCGCCAGCCGCACCGGGTCCTCGGCGCTGTCACACGTCAGGTACCGGCTGACGTCCAGCCGCTGCGTGTCCTGGTCGAGCAGCGATCGACGGTAGGAAACATCGAGCATGACGTGCTCCTGCCAGTAGTGCATGTGCCCGACCCCAGACGGAGCCGGAAATGATCAGCTACAGGGTGGCAACTACCCGTGCGTTTCCCGACCAAACAAGAATCAGTGACTAATTCGACGACACGCCGCAACTCGAGCAGGAAACAGCTATCTAATAGCTATTACCCTGCTCTTCGCCGCGGGCGGGCCGCTGCGGGCTCGGGTGCCCGCTCTTGATCAGCATCAGCGCCGACGGCCCGCTGGTGAACCGGAAGTCCGTGCCGCGAAGGTCGACCTCGCCGTCGGTGGCCAGCGACACCGGCTCGCCGGCGACCCGCACGTCCACGCGGGAAACCCGGCGATGCCGATAGGTGGGCGAGTACTCCAGCGTTCCGGTGAACGTCGCGAAGACCAGCCTCAGCCGCGAGAACGGAACGTCGGCGCGTAGATAACGGACATCGAGGGCGCCGCCACGCAACTGCGGACGCGACATCGGGATCTGGTCGGCCGGGTGATAGCTGCCGTTGCCGACGAACAGCATCCACAGCGCCGTGCGAGTGCCATCGACGGTGACGTGCAACGGCTGGGCACGCGACAGCACGCGCACCATCGCGATTCCCGCCGCGGGCCATTTGCCGATCCGGCGTTCCCAGCGGTCGCGGACGCGCACGAAATCGGGATAACCCCCGAGACTGGCGGTGTTGACGAAGGTCCGCCGCCCGGCGTCGTCGAAGCAGACCGCCGCCACATCGACGCGCACGGCTTCGCCCGCTTCCAGCCCGGCGACGGTCACCTCGGCCTCTTGCACTCCGGCGTCCCTAGCGAAGTGGTTCAACGTGCCGCCGGCGAAGACCGCCAGCGGCAACCGGTGACCGACCGCGTACTCCGCGACGGCGGACACTGTTCCATCCCCGCCGACGACACCGAGAGCGCGGATGTCGTGGCGTCGCAGCAGTTCGTCGACCCGCTCCTGGAGATCGTCACCGCCGCCGAGTTCGAGCATTTCGGCGGCGGGCAGTCGCTCACGCAGGTCGGCGAGCGCGCCGTCGCCGTCGCCCGAGCCCGCGTGCGGATTGCCGATCAGCAGCAACCCGGCGCCCTTCGGCAGCGGGTCGAGGTGTTCGACCGGGCCGAGGGCGGCGGGTTCGTCGTCGCGCACCGCCCACCACCGCCGAGTGATCAGCGCGACCGCGCCACCGAACAGCGCGCCCGCGACGACATCGGATGGCCAGTGCACACCGATGTGCACACGCGAATACCCCACCGCGGCGGCGGCCGGGGCGACCACGACGGCCGCCGCGGGCGATTCCAGCGCCAAGCCGGTCGCGAACGCCGCGGCGGAAGCCGCGTGCCCGGAAGGGAACGACGACGAGACCGGCGGCGCGACCAGCCTGCGCACGAACGGAACAGACTCGTCCGGCGGACGGCGGCGCGGGAACAGCGGCTTGGCCACGCCGTTGGCCACGCCGCTGGCGATGCTCAGCGCCAGCAATCCCCGCACCGCACCGCGCCGGGTCGCGCGATCACCGGCGACGAACAGGACCGACCCGAGCGCGATCCACAAGCGATTTTTGTCGGCAGCGGTGCTCACAGCCTTCAGTGCCCGGTCCGCCGGGGTCGCCCGCGCACGCGCACTGCGGTCGACCAGCCAGCGATCCAGGCTGCTCGTCATTCCGATCACCCCGCCGTCGCGTTCGCGAGTCGAGAGAAACCGCATCGCCGCAGCCTACCGACCGCCCGAGCACCGCGCCCGCGCGACCGCTCGGTGGCGGACCACGCGCTCCGGCGTCCACCGGATCGATCGGCGGGGTCGCCACCGATGCAATTTCACAACTCGCGGCCGTGGCCCGGCGGCACGGTTCGGCGATCGCGGGAATCCCGGATCGGCCGTCCGCCCAGCATTGTGGGAGGGCTCGACCTCAGGCCGAGAGCCGCGAACTCGTTGCCGCGACGTTTCGCGCCGGGCCGAGGAGTTTCGCCGCCGGGACCCAGCCGAACCGACCGACCCGGATCAGCTCGGTGGCCGCGGCGACGCGGGCACCGATTTGTCGGCCACCTCGATCAGCGCCTGCGCCCACCCGTCCAGCCGGTCGGAGGCGTGCCGCAGATCCGCCACGATGGTGTCGAAGTTGTGCCGCACCACGGTATGCTCCGGCGCCGCGAGAATCCGGCCCGCTGCGGCCACCACCTGCTCGTACTCCGCGACGCCCGCATCGAGCCTGGCCAGGATGCGCCGCAGGTTTTCGGTGAGTGCCACCGCCGCAGGCGAATTCGCGCTTCCGATGGCGCCGAGCCCTTGTTCCATCGCCGTGATGTCGGCGGCCAGAGCATGAAGCGCCGCCGCCCCCGATGCGGCCGTTTCGAGCAGGTCGGCCAGTTCGTCCGTGGGCAGCCGATGGGAACGCGCGATCTGAACACCCATACCGTGCAACGCCTTCTCCGCCCGGACCAGACGCGCGATCGGCGGCCGGGCGTTCGACCATAACGGTGGCTGCTTGCGCGGGAGGAACGCCGACTGCGGCAGCGGCGCTCCCCGCAGCCGCAGATAACGGCGCGTGCTCAGCGCCGCGCCGGTCACCAGTGCTACCGCTCCGCCGCCGACCATGACCACGGCCCACACCGGGGCCGAAAGGGCAATGAGGCCAACAGTTCCCACGGTGGTGAGGCCGGACACCGTGCCCAGCTGGAAGCTGCGGCGGCGAGCCCTGCGGCGGCGGCGCAGCTCCCGCTCTCGTGGATCGGCCCAGCGCCGCACGGCGACGAGCGCGTTCTCCCCGACTTCACGCAGACTGTCCGGCAGGCTGCCCGGTTGCGGCGCGAGCGCGGCTTGTGCCCGGATCATCGCCGTTCCGGGCGGACGCCGCCGCTCGCGAAATGCACTGCCGCTCATACCTTCTCTCCCACCGGTCGCACTCATCGGACAGACCGGGACCCGACTCGGCCGACGGCCGGCCGGTCGGGTCCCCACGCCTTGTCCTCCAGTGAACCAGCCCTCACCGACACATGTTCGCCGAACACTCGCTCGCCGCTACTGCTGCGCGGCCTGCCCCTTGTTCATCTGCGGCTGTGCCGAACCGGCCTGTGCCTGGTTGATGGCGGGCTGGGCGCCACCGGCGGGCAGCTGCTCTCCGCGCATGGACGCGCGGATCTGCTCCAGTTTGCTGTGCCCGGCCATCTGGATGCTGGCCTGCTGCACTTCGAGCATGCGGCCCTGCACCGAATTCTGCGCGAGTTCCGCGGCGCCCAGTGCGTTGGCATAGCGGCGCTCGATCTTCTCGCGCACCGCGTCCAGACTCGGCGTGCTGCCCGGCGCCGAGAGCGTCGAATCCATCTGCTGCAGCGAGGCGGAGACCTGCTCCTGCATCTTGGCCTGCTCCAGCTGGCTCAGCAGCTTGGTGCGCTCGGCGACCTTCTGCTGCAACAGCATCGCGTTCTGCTCCACGGCCTTCTTGGCCTGGGCGGCCGCCTGCAGCGACTGGTCGTGCAGGACCTTCAGGTCCTCGACGGACTGCTCGGCGGTGACCAGTTGCGCGGCGAACGCCTCGGCGGCGTTGGTGAACTGGATCGCCTTCTCGGTGTCGCCCGCCGCGGCGGCCTCATCGGCCAGCCGGACGGCCTGGCGTGCGTTGGCGTTGAGCTTCTCGACTTCGTCCAGCTGCCGGTTCAGCTTCATCTCCAGCTGACGCTGATTGCCGATCACCGACGCGGCCTGCTGCGAAAGGGCCTGGTGCTGCCGCTGGGCTTCCTCGATAGCCTGCTGAATCTGGACCTTCGGATCCGCGTGCTCCTCGATCTTCGCATCGAAGAGGGCCATCAGGTATTTCCAGGCCTTGACGAACGGATTAGCCATCGATTGATCCCGCCTCCATCTGACATGCCGCGCTCGGGCGCGACTCCAGTGCGCGACCGTCACGCACTCGATATGTGCCTATCCTCCACCATCTGGCACCCGGGCCGGGCGAACCCGGCCCAACCGACGCCTACGGAGAATCTATCCGCTTTCCGCCCCCGCCCGCAGCGTTGCCGCTGTGGCTGCGCCCGGTCGCCCGTCACGCACCCTTCACCAGGACCAACATGTCCGATCGCGGCGCCGGGATGACGATCCGGGTGTCCTCCGCCAGCGGCAGCGGCCGCGCGGCCGCATCGGCCACCGACATGGTGGCCGTCGCGGGCTCGGCCTGCGCGGCGGGCTCGGCCTCCGTCCGCTCCGGTTCGGCCGCGGACGTGGCGGCCGCGTCCGCGGGCGCGTCGGCTGCCGGTCCGTCGACTCCTGCCATGATCGTGCTCACGTCCCACAGCACCCGCGACAGCGGCACGTCCAGCGCTTCGCAGATGGCGGCCAGCAATTCGCTGGAGGCCTCCTTGCGGCCCCGCTCGACCTCGGAGAGATAGCCGAGGCTCACCCGCGCCGACGTCGACACCTCGCGCAAGGTCCGGTTCTGGGCGAGACGCGCACGCCGCAGACTGTCCCCGATCGCCTCTCGCAGCAGCGTCATCTCGTTCTCCTTCGCTCCCGGTCGCCGGGCCGACGCGATTCTCGGCCCCACGCATGCCGTTCTTTCTGGCACAACGTCGGAACCGGGGCGGATGGTTCCCGCCGGGGTACCCTCAGCCGCTGCGCCCGACGCGGTCGAGCGAGTCCGTACCCGTCTCCCGCACACACCGCAGCAATTCCGCCACCGCCGTGCGCGTCGCACCGATTCTGATCGTCCACCGGTCGCCCGGGAGTTTCAACCGCATCACCTCGGTGTGCCCCGGACCGGCCAGTCCGAGGAAGACCGTGCCGACCGGGTGCCCGTCCTGCGAATCGGGGCCCGCCACTCCCGTCAGGCTCACACCCCAATCCGCGCCGCAGCGGGTGCGAGCGCCGACGGCCAGCTGTTCGGCAGTGCTCGCCGCCACCGGGCCTTCGGCCGCGAGGACCTCCGCGTCGACGTCCGCGAGACTGTGCTTGAGGTCGGTGGCGTACACCACCAGGCCGCCGCGCAGCACAGCACTGGCGCCCGGCACCCCGGCGATGGTCGCGGCGAGCAGCCCCGCGGTCAACGATTCCGCGGTGGCTACCGTTTGCCGCACGGCCACTAGCGCACGGACGAGATCGAGGGCGGGCACCTCGGCGACCAGCGGATCGCTCATACGCCGCGGTTGCGCCCCGGGCCGCCCGCGAACCACACCCGGGCCGCCTGGCCGACGTAGTCGAGCCCGGTGGCCACGGTCAGCGCGACCGCCAGGTACATCAGCAGCATGCCGAGCCCGGCGACCCAGCCCGACAGTGGCAGCAGCAACATGGCGATGGCCAGTGATTGGACCAGCGTCTTCAGCTTGCCGCCCCGCCCGGCGGGAATCACTCCGCGCCGCACGACGATCAAACGCAGCAGTGTGACGCCGATCTCCCGGCCACAGATCACCAAGGTGATCCACCAGGCCAGATCACCGAGCACGGACAGGCCGATCACGGCGGAACCGATCAGCGCTTTGTCCGCGATCGGATCGGCCAGTTTGCCGAAATCGGTCACCAACCCGTATTTGCGAGCCAGTTGCCCGTCGAACCGGTCAGTGATGGCGGCGAGGCCGAACAGCGCCGCGGCGGCGATCCGCCAGCCCGTCTGGTGACCATCGCCGGCGAACAGCGCGAGGACGAACAGCGGCACGATCAGGATGCGCAGGATGGTGAGCACGTTCGCGATGTTCAGCAGCGGCGGCCCGCTCTCGGCCTGCGCGGGCGCGAAGCCGGGACGGATCGGTGCGGGCGCGCTCCAGGGGCGGTCCGCCTCGTCGGGTTGCACGCTCATGCCTTCGCCTCACCGGCGATCGGCTCGCTCACGACCGCCTCGTCGAGCCGCCGCACCGCACGGCGCGATGCGGTGAGCTGAACGAGTGGATCTGCGGCACACGTTCAGAGTATCGGTAGCCGGGCCGACTACTGTGCACCCCATGACCTCTCGGGGACCACTAGGTGGTTCGACAAGCGACGCGTATCCGGGCGCGGCTTCGGCCGCGCAGAGCTCCCTCCCGGTCGTCCGACGCGCACGAACCTCCGACGTGCCCGAGATCAAGCGCCTCATCGACGTCTACGCGGGCCGGATCCTGCTGGAGAAGAACCTGGTCACCCTCTACGAGGCGGTGCAGGAGTTCTGGGTCGCCGAACTCGACGGCCGCGTGGTCGGCTGCGGCGCGCTGCACGTGCTGTGGGCCGACCTCGGGGAGGTGCGCACGGTCGCGGTGCACCCCGACGTCAAGGGCACCGGTGTGGGCAAACTCATCGTCCAGCGGCTGGTCGCGGTGGCCCGCGAGCTCGAGTTGGAACGGCTGTTCGTGCTGACCTTCGAGGTGGAGTTCTTCGGCAGGCACGGCTTCGTCGAGATCGACGGCACCCCGGTCACCGCCGAGGTGTACGCCGAGATGTGCCGCTCCTACGACACCGGTGTGGCCGAGTTCCTCGATCTGAGCTATGTGAAGCCGAACACCCTCGGCAATACTCGGATGCTGCTGACGCTCTGAGTCCGTCCCCACAGGAAGCGATACCCGTGCCGATCTTCGCCGTCCACTACGCCTATTCCGAGGCCACCGCCGCGGGCCGGGACGTCCACCGTCCCGAGCACCGGGCCTGGCTGGTCGGCCTGCTCGAGGCGGGCACCCTGCTCAGCAGCGGTCCGTACCCGGACGGGTCCGGAGCGCTGCTGCTGTTCCGCTCGCAGGACGCGGGACAGCTGAAGGATCTGCTGGCCCAGGATCCCTTCGCCCGGGAAAACCTCGTCGACGACGTGCGCGCCGCGGAATGGGCCCCGGTCTTCGGCGCCTTCGCGCCCTGAGCGGCTACCGGTCCGCTCGGACGCGCGTACGGAGCAGGCTGGCGACCGTCGCGACCACCAGGATGACCAGGATCACGCCCAGCGAGACGGGCGTGGAGATCTCCGGGACCGCGACGTGCTCGCCGCCGTTGACGAACGGCAGCGTGTTCTCGTGCAGTGCGTGCAGCACGAGCTTCGCGCCGATGAACGCGAGGATCGCCGCCAGCCCGTAGGACAGGTACACCAGCCGGTCGAGCAATCCGCCGATCAGGAAGTACAGCTGTCGCAAGCCCATGAGCGCGAACGCGTTGGCGGTGAAGACCAGATACGGCTGCTCGGTCAGGCCGTAGATGGCCGGGATCGAATCCAGCGCGAAGAGCAGGTCGGCGAACCCGATGGCCAGCAGCGCCAGCAACAGCGGCGTGACCACCCGGCGTCCGTCGACCCTGGTCACCAGCTTGTCTCCGTCGTATTCGTCGGTGGTCGGCAGCACCCGCTTGGCCAACGCGACGATCCGGCTGTCGCGTTTCTCCTCGACCTCGACCTCGTGGCCGCTCTCGCGTAGCAGCTTGACCGCGGTGTAGACGAGGAACAGACCGAACAGGTAGAACACCCAGCTGAACGCGCTGATGGCGGCCGCGCCGACGGCGATGAACGCACCGCGCATGGCCAGGGCGAGCACGATGCCGATCAACAGCACCTTCTGCTGGTAGATCCGCGGCACCGCGAAGGTGGACATGATGATCAGGAAGACGAACAGATTGTCCACCGAGAGCGCCTTCTCGGTGACGAAGCCCGCGTAGTACTCCCCGGCGTAGGTCGACCCCCACTGCCAGGCGACCACGCCGCCGAACAGCAGCGCCAGCCCGATGTAGACCGCGGACCAGAACCCGGATTCCCGGAACGTCGGCTCGTGCGGAGTGCGGACATGGGTGAAGAAGTCGAAGACGAACAGGGCGAGGATCACCGCGACGGTGATCGCCCATTCGAGTGCGGTTACGTGCATAGGGCGTTCCGATCCGAGAACATGCTGTCCATAATGCCCGATTTGTCGGTTACTCCGCGATAGCGGATCAGTTGCCGCCCATAATTCCACACGCGTTCACCCGGTCGTTCGTGCCACTGTGGGCGCTGGTAGCCGACGACCACCGCGCCCTCGACCGCGCCAACTGCGATGAACGCGCACGCAGCCACCCGGCGAATATCGGTCGACCGCTTCGTCACCGCCCCGGCTCGCTCAGCGACGTCGTGCGCTTCACTCTGCCGCTGCCCGTGGCATCTCCGGCCTGCGCGGTGTGCACCCGCAGTGCCACATCGGCACCGGCACTCGGTCCTCGGCACGGCGCGGCGATGACCGGGCTCGACTGAAAGGCTGCCGTTGAGCTCCACCCCAGGCACGCGAGAACTGAACCCGGTAGGTCGGCGGCGACGCAAACCGGTACTCCACACCGGCATCCGGTGCTACTTTCTGAACTGCGAAGATCACAGACCACAGGAAGGCGAGACGATGACCACGACGGCTGGGCGACCGGGATTGCCGAGCAGTGCGTCGCGCGTCCGTACCGTGCTATGGGTCTGCCCCGTCTTCTGGCGGATGAGCGCGCGGAGCCGCCCCTGAAACGGGTCTTTCGCAGACCCGCACCGAGAAGGGGTCACTCCGCGGCGAACAGCCTGGAGTGACCCCTCTTTCGTGCGAACGGACATAGCGCGGCCGGTAGCGCGGCGGTCGCCGAAACCGCAGACCGTGGGTTGGAATCCCGCCGTCCGTGGTGAACTCCGACAGGTCGACCGACCGATCCCTCGTAGCCCAATCGGTAGAGGCGCCGGACCTAGATTCCGGTAGATGCGAGTTCGAATCTCGCCGAGGGAACGAATGCGACAGCTCGAGCGGTTTCGAGCTCGCGACAAAGATTCCGGCCAGGCCCGAACGCGGATGGCTGGTTCAGAGCAGACGACTTGACGATGTCGTGAACCCGCGGTGGCACACGCCGTCACCGCAGCGAGGTGGGCTCCGATGCGTAGGTGCCGGTACCCGCCACCGCTCATCGCGAGCGAAAGTCTGTTGCGAATGCGACACCGCAGACAAGATCATCGGATGAATTGTGCTCTGCCGACCGCGTCGGCTCCGCGATGACCGAGACGGCGTCCTTCGCAGCCGGCGGGCAACCCGGGGTCGGCATCTCGACCGACCCGCCGATCGAACCGGCTCCCGCCGCCTACGACGAACGCATGGCGTTGTGGACCTGTCTCGGTGCGGGCTTCGCGACACTTCTCGACGGCGCGGTGATCGCCTTCACCGCGCCCGCGGTGCAATCCTCGCTCGGCCTCGCCGACTCCGACATCCAATGGTTCCTGGCGTCGTTCTCGCTGATGTTCGGCCTCGGGCTCGCCCCGGCCGGTCGGCTGGGCGACGCGTACGGACGGCGCGGACTCTTCATCGCCGGACTCTCGCTTTTCCTGGCCGGCGGCGTCGCGTCGGCCATCGCCTCCGGCGCGTGGTCGGTCATCGGCGGACGGCTCGTTCAAGGCTTCGGCGCGGGGGTCATCAGCGCCCAGGTGCTCGCTGTCATCCAGGACGCTTTCACCGGACGATCTCGATTACGCGCACTGGCCGGATACACCTCTGCCGGCGCCTGGGCTGCGATCGCCGGTCCCTTGCTGGCCGGCGTCGCGATGTGGGCGTTGCCGGCCGAATCCGCGTGGCGGGTCATACTGCTTCTGCCCGTTCCGTTCACAATCGCGGCGATCGTGCTCGGTGTCCGAGGTCTCCCCCGCGTGCCGCGAGTGCGACGCAGGACCGACCTCGATCTGCCGGGTATCACCGTGCTCGGTGGGCTCGTAATCCTCGTGACGATCCCGGTGATCGAACCCGGATTGCCTGTGCCCGCCATGATGGGAGTGTTCGCGACGTGCGCTTTGCTCGTCGCCGGTCTCGTCCTGTGGGAGCGAGGCTATGCCCGCCGCGGCAGACTGGCGCTTTTCGCACCCGAGCTGATGCGTTCACGAGGTTATGTCACCGGAAATGTGGTGGCAGCGTTGTGGTTCGGGTCGGTCTTGGCCTCCGGCACCGTCAAGACCATCTATTTCCTCCAGGTATGTGACATCCCCGCGCTTGCCGTCGCCGTGGCGCTGATCCCTTCGGCCCTGGCGCGGATCGTGGCGGCCCGCTGGGGGCAACGGCTTTTCGCAACCCACGGCCCGACGTTGATCACCTACGGACTCGTGGTGCAGACCGTCGGTCTCGTAGCGAGCGCGGTCGCGGCTCTGTGCAGTGACGGATGGCCGTTGTTCCTGGTCCTTTCGGCGCTCCAGATCGCCTCCGGTCTATCCGGCGGTGTCGTGGAACCCCCGCTGCGAGCCGTCACCCTGGCCTTCTCGCCACCGTCCCTGCATGGTGTCGCGGCCTCATTCCTGCAACTGACACAACGCCTTTCGGCGACACTCTGCATCGCGCTCAGCACCGGAGTGCTGCTCGCGTTCGGGGCGATGGTGTCCGGGCGATCACTGTGCTGGGCGATGTTGCTGTGCGCGGCATGCTCGGCAGTGGCCACGGCCGTCTCGCTTTCCCATCAGCTCCGAACCGATCCACACCCGTGACGGCGGATCCTCCATCCGGATTCGTGCGCACCTCGAGTATCGAACCCGGCATGATTCAACCTCGTGCACTCGAGTCCACCAACGTCGGCTTCCGTGCCGGGTCAGCCGCTCAGGGTTGCAGCCTGCTCAGCAGGTATCACCACGGCGACCGCCGCCCCTGAAACGGGTCTGGACCCAGCCTGATCACTCCGATGACTCGGCGGGGTCACCGCCGTCCCCGCCGCCGCGGATCGACCACAGCAACCCTTCCAGCTCATCGGGTTTCACCAGCACATCGCGTGCCTTGGAACCCTCGCTCGGGCCGACCACGCCGCGGGTCTCCATGAGGTCCATCAGCCGCCCCGCCTTGGCGAAGCCGACGCGCAACTTGCGCTGAAGCATCGAGGTGGACCCGAACTGCGACGTGACCACGAGTTCCACCGCCTGCAGGAAGACGTCGAGATCGTCGCCGATGTCGGGGTCGACGTCCTTCTTCTCGCCCGCCTTCGCGGCGGTGACGCCCTCTTGGTATTCCGGCTCCGCCTGGTTCTTGGCGAAGTCGACGACGCCGTGGATCTCCTCGTCGCTGATGAACGCGCCCTGCAACCGCGTCGGCTTGCCCGCCCCCATCGGCAGGAACAAGCCGTCGCCCATCCCGATCAACTTCTCCGCGCCGGGCTGGTCGAGGATGACACGCGAGTCGGTCAGCGAGGAGGTGGCGAAGGCGAGCCGGGACGGGACGTTGGTCTTGATCAGACCGGTCACCACGTCCACCGATGGCCGCTGGGTGGCCAGCACGAGGTGGATGCCGGCCGCACGGGCCTTCTGCGTGATGCGGACGATGGCGTCCTCCACGTCGCGTGGAGCGGTCATCATGAGATCGGCCAACTCGTCGACGATGGCCAGGATGTACGGGTAGGGCCGGTACACCCGTTCACTGCCCAGCGGCGCGGTGATCGCCCCCGACTTCACCTTCCGGTTGAAGTCGTCGATGTGGCGCACCTTGTTGGCCTGCATGTCCTGGTAGCGCTGTTCCATCTCCTCGACCAGCCAGGCCAGCGCCGCCGCGGCCTTCTTCGGCTGCGTGATGATCGGCGTGATCAGGTGTGGAATGCCCTCGTAGGGCGTCAGTTCCACCATTTTCGGGTCGATCAGGATCATCCGGACCTCGTCCGGTGTCGCCCGCTGCAACAGCGACACCAGCATCGAGTTCACGAAGCTGGATTTACCCGAGCCGGTGGAACCCGCGACCAGCAGGTGCGGCATCTTGGCCAGATTCGCCGAGACGAACTCGCCCTCGATGTTCTTGCCCAGACCGATGACCAGCGGGTGGTGGTCGTTGCGCGTGGCGGGCGCCTTGAGGACGTCGGCCAGCCGGACCAGCTCCCGGTCGGCGTTCGGCACCTCGATGCCGACGGCGGACTTGCCGGGGATCGGCGCGAGCAGCCGGACGTTCTCCGTCGCAACGGCGTAGGCGATGTTGCGCGCCAGCGCGGTGATCTTCTCCACCTTCACGCCGGGCCCGAGTTCGACCTCGTAGCGCGTCACCGTCGGGCCGCGGACGAACCCGGTCACCGCGGCGTCGATCTTGAACTGCACCAGCACCTCGGTGATCGCCTCGATCATCGATTCGTTGGCGGCGCTGCGTTTCTTGGGCGGATCCCCGTCGGTCAGCAGCGACAACGGCGGCAGCGTGTAGTCGCCTTCGACCTCGCGGTCGGTGACGAACTCCAGCTGTTTCGGCGGCGGCGTCTGATCCACCGCCGCGGCGGGTCGCTGTTTCTTCGGCTTCGGTGTCGGCGCGGGATCCTCGGCCGCGATCGGTTTCGCGTCGCGCAGCGGTGGTTCGCCGAGCGATTCGGTGACCGCTTCGGGATCGCCGAACTCGTCGGCCGGGTAGTTCTCCACGGGCGTGCGCCCACGCCGCTTGGCGGTGACGCGGTGCACCGGGAATCCGTCCGCGTCGTAATCGGCCGGGTCGTGGTCCCGGCGCTCGCCGTCGAATTCGCCGTATTCGCCGCCGATCTCGGTGCCGAGGTAAGCCCGCAGCTTGGCGGGCACCTCGCGCACCGTCGTCCCGGTCACCAGCAGTGCGCCGAAGACAATGGCCAGCAACAGGATCGGGACCGAGAGCCAGGCGGTGAGGCCGTCGGTCAGCGGCCCTCCCGTGACGAGGCCGACGAAACCGGCTGCCCGGGAACGCCCGTGCGCGTCGGTGGGAGCGCCCGCGGCGATGTGCCACAGCCCGAGGACCGGCAAGCCGATCAGCAGGCCGCCGAGCACCAGCCGCGGCCGGATCTCGGGGCGCGGTTCGGTGCGCATCAGGACGACGGCGATTCCGGAGGCGACGAACGGCAGCGCGGCGGAGGCCGATCCGGAGATCGCGCGGATCACGTCTTCGACGAGGTGGCCGATGGGGCCGCCGGCCGACAACCAGACCGCCGCCGCTATCACAGCGCTCAGCGCGATCAGCCCCAGCGCGATGCCGTCGCGCCGATGTCCGTGTTCGATCTCGCCCGCGCGGCTCAGGGCGCGCGTGGTCGCGCCGAGCCCGCGAGCCACCATGGTCCAGCCGCCGCCGATGCCCCGCGTGATCACCGTGAGCGGAGCCGTATCGGATGGACGGCGCACCGGGCGCCGGGCCGCGGGGGCGCGCCTGCGGGGCGTGGCGGTCGCTCTGGGCGTCGCCGTGCGGGGCGTGGCCGCGCGAGACCGCGCCGTGGTGGTCCTCCCCCGCGCCGATCCCGCCCGCGCCCGAGTCGTCGAGGTGCTGCGGGACTTACCTGCCATGGCCCCAGGCTAGCCGCAATCGCCCCATCCGGACCATCCGCAACACTGATGCCGTCCCGCCTCGCGCGGCTTTTCGCCGGTCCCCGGTTCCGCGCGAAAGGGCGACGGCACGGAAATCAGACCGATCGGTCCGACTCGACTACCGCCCGGACGGCCTCGGGGGATCCGGCGGTCTCCAGCCGCACTTCGTCCCGGCCGAACGCGTGCAACAGCAGTTCCGACGGCTTGCCGGTCAGCGTGACGACGTCGTCGGACGCGGACCGTGCCACCGTGCGCCTGCCGTCCGGCGTCACCAGTTCGACCGTGACCGGCACCGTGCGGTAGGCCATCCTGGCCATCGTGCACAGCACCGACCAGAGGTGGTCCTCATCGGCGGCGGGCAGTTCGCGCGGCTGCCAACCGGGCTCGGCGCGGCGCACGTCCTCGTGATGGACGAACATCTCAGACAGATTGACCACGGCGTCGACCGGCCGCAGCGGCGACCACCATGGCGGGCCGGTACGCACCTGCTCCAGCAGGTCGGGGAACGGCTTGCTCGCCGCCTTCGCCTGGACGCGCTCGAGATACCCCGCGAGCGGCTTCAGCAGAATGCCCGGCGCGGCATCCGGCCGTCGTTCGCGAACCACCAGATGCGCGGCCAGATCACGCACCGTCCAGGCGCCGCAGAGCGTCCGCGCGTCCGGCCCCGCCGCCTCCATCGCTTCCACGAGTCCCCGGCGTTCCCGCTGTGCCATAGTCACAACCCGAACATACCGACCACTCGGCCACGCCGCCGCACGGCACGACGCACCGCGTTCACCGAGACCGCGGCGACCGACCACCGGAACCGAAAGCCATGCCGCACTTCGGCGTTGTTCGCGCGGGAGGACGCGCACACCTACGATCCCTTCGTGGCGAGCGCCTACGCGTTGGGCGCCACGAAAGCGCTGCGGGTCGGGACCGGTAGATGCCGTTGCCCTTCTCGGAATTTCACCACGCAGGGGCCGGAGCACCGGCGTCCGAGTTGCGGGGCACGTGACCATGCGCCAGATCGGTCGAGGCGCGTCCATATCACAAACGTTCGCCGCTTTCCTCGCCGGGAAATCTCCGGCTAGCGCAATGAGAATCGGCTCTGTACCTTGTCACTCGGTCCATCGGGTCGTGGGCCGATGACAAGAAGGGGCAAATCCTCGTGAAGAAGTTTGCTACGGGTGTGGCCGCGCTCGCAGCGGTCGGTGCCGCGCTGGCTGTCAGCGCGCCCGCCGCGAACGCCTACACCAATAATTACGGCGCGATAGCGCTGTCCACCTCCACCGGTTTGATCGGGTACTCCTACGACTACCCGAACTCGGCTGCCGCGGAGCAGCGCGCCGTGAGCTCCTGCGGCGCAGGGGATTGCCAGTCGGTGGTCTGGTTCCGCAACGGCTGCGGCGCCGTGGCGTACTCCAGTGGCACCGGCACCTGGAGCTGGGGGTACGCGTCGTCGCGGCGCAGCGCGCAGGGCCAGGCTCTGGCGCACAACGATTCCGATGCCTACATCGTGCACTGGAACTGCACGTCCAACCACGGCTGACGCCCGGACCTCGAGTCGAAGGAAACAACGTGAAGCACCGCACTTTCCGGACCACCGTGGCCGTCGTCCTCACCGCACTGGCCTGCTCGTCGACCGCATGCGCATCCAACAACGAGTCCTCGTCCACGAGCACCAGCCCCGATCCCGGCCACGCGGCGGGTGAGTTGGAGGGCGGCTCGAACAAGGGCGACAAGGAGGCCGGCTCCGCGCCGACCACGCCGTCCTCGCCTGCACTGCCGAAGCCCACCGCACAGCAACTGAACGAGCGGCTGCAGAAGGCGTTCGACCCGAACGTGCCGAACACCGAGAAGATCAGCTGGATCCAGGCGGCCGAGCAGGATCCCTACCTGGTCGCCAATCTCGTCGACGCCGCGAAGAAGCAGAAGGTCGCCGTCGAGGTCACCAACGTCGGCGACCCGAAGGACGGCAAGCTCAAGGCCGACGCCAAGGTCACCATCGACGGGACCCCGGTGGACAACGCCTTCATCCAGTTCGTGTCGGAGGGCGGCCAGTGGAAGGTCGACCACACCTTCGCCTGCAATATCGTCAAGAGCGCGAAGATCGAGTCCGCGGCCTGCCAGGAGTAGGCCGGCTGATGCTCGTAAGCGCCGGACAGCTCGGCTGTCCGGCGCTTTTCGCTGTCCGGGAGGTCACACCCCGATGACGGTCGGCACGATCATCGGACGACGACGGTAGGTCTCGGCCACCCAGCGACCCACCACGCGGCGCACACCTTGCGCGATGCGGTGGATGTCGGTGACACCTTCGCCCGCCAGTCGCAGCAGTTCGGCTTCCACCAGTTCCGCCGCGTCGAGCAGTGCGGTCGGATCGTCGGAGAAACCGCGTCCGCTCAGCTCGGGAGTGCTCACCGCCTTGCCGGTGGTCTCGTCGATGGCGACGGTGATGGCGATGAAACCGCCCTCGCCGAGCACCAGCCGGTCCGACAGTGTCGACTCCCCGACATCGCCCACCGACAGCCCGTCGACGTACACATGGCCCACCGGCACCCGGCCGACAACCGAGGCGATGCCGTCGACCAGATCGACGACGACGCCGTCCTCGGCGAGCACCACCCGCTCCTGCGGCACCCCGGTGGCCACCGCCAGCGCCGCGTTCGCGCGCAGGTGGCGCCACTCGCCGTGCACCGGCATCGCGTTGGTCGGCCGCACCGCGTTGTACAGGTACAGCAGCTCGCCCGCCGAGGCGTGCCCGGAGACGTGCACCTTGGCGTTCTGCTGGGTGATCACCGTGGCTCCGAGCCGAGCCAGGCCGTTGACCACCGCGAACACCGAGTTCTCGTTCCCGGGGATGAGCGAGGAGGCCAGCACCACCAGGTCGTCGGGACGGATGTTGATCTGCCGGTGGTCACCGCGCGCCATGCGTGACAGCGCCGACAGCGGCTCACCCTGCGAACCCGTGGAGATCAGCACCAAGCGGTGGCTGGGCAAGGTGGCGGCGACATCGAGGTCGACGACCACGCCGTCCGGCACGGTCAGATAACCCAGATCCTGGGCGATCTGCATGTTGCGGACCATCGAGCGGCCGACGAAACACACCCGCCGCCCGTACTTCTGGGCCACGTCGACGACCTGCTGGATGCGGTGCACGTGACTGGCGAAGGACGCGACGATGACCCGGCCGTTCGCCTTGCCGATGACCGAGTCGAGCACGCCGCCGATCTCGCGCTCCGGCGTGACGAAGCCGGGGACCTCGGCGTTGGTGGAGTCGACCAGGAAAAGGTCGACGCCCTCGTCACCGAGCCGGGAGAACCCGGCCAGGTCGGTGAGCCGTCCGTCCAGCGGAAGCTGGTCGAGCTTGATGTCACCGGTGTGCAGGGCGACGCCGGCCGGTGTGCGGATGGCGACGGCGAGCGCGTCGGGGATGGAGTGGTTGACCGCGAAGTACTCGCAGCCGAACGGGCCGTGTGTGGTGTGCTGACCCTCGGTCACTTCGATCAGCTTCGGGTGCAGGCGGTGCTCCCGGCATTTCGCGGCGACCAGCGCCAGGGTGAACTTCGAGCCGACGACCGGAATGTCGGTCCGCAGCCGCAGCAGGAACGGCACCGCGCCGATGTGGTCCTCGTGTCCGTGGGTGAGCACGACGGCCACCACGTCGTCGATCCGGTCCTCGATGGGGCGGAAGTCCGGAAGGATCAAATCGACGCCCGGCTGCTGATCCTCCGGGAACAGCACGCCGCAGTCGACGATCAGCAGCTTGCCGCCGTACTCGAAGACCGTCATGTTGCGGCCGATCTCGCCGATGCCGCCGAGGGCGACCACGCGCAGGCCGTTCTCGGGCAGCGCGGGCGGAGCGCCGAGCCGGTCGTGCGCGGCGATCGGATCAGCGTGCGCCGGCGGCTCTTCGCCCCGCCGCGCACCGGACTGCCCCCGTCCGCGACCCCCTCGCCGGGGCCCCGCATCCGGTGCCTTCGCCCCGCGGCGCGGCGGCACGGGCGCGGCCTCCCCGGCCGGCACCGCGGCCACCGTCGGCTCGTCGAGCGCAGGTTCGGGCAGCGCGGCGGTCTCCGACGGCGCGACCGGTGTCGTCTGCTCCGCCGGTGCGGAGGGGGCCGGTGCTCCCGCGGGGCGGGACGCACTGCGGCGGCGACGGGGTAGGGACTCGCTCACGAAAGCACTCCAACCGCTCGCAGTTCCGCGGCGAGCACCTCCAATTGCGCGCCGGTCGGCATCAACTGCGGCAGCCGCGGTTCGCCGACCTCCACACCGAGCAGCCGCAATCCGCCCTTGCTCATCGCGACGCCGCCCAATCTGGCCATCGCGGCGTGCAGCGGCAGCAAGGTGGTGTTGATCTCGCGGGCGCGCACGACCTCGCCCGCCGTGTACGCCTCCAGCAGCGCGCGCAGCCGTTCAGGCGCGAGATGCCCGATGACGCTGATGAATCCGGCCGCGCCGACCGACAGCCAGGGCAGGTTGAGCGCGTCGTCGCCGGAGTAGAACGTCAGACCGGTGCTCGCGATCAGCTCGGCGCCCAGGTTCAGGTCGCCCTTGGCGTCCTTGACCGCGACGATGCGGGGATGCTCGGCGAGCGTGCGGATGGTGTCGCCGGCGATCGGCACCGCCGACCGTCCCGGGATGTCGTACAGGGTGACCGGCAGATCGGTGGCATCCGCTATGGCGGTGAAATGAGCGACCAGCCCCTCCTGGGAGGGCCGGGAGTAATACGGCGTCACCACGAGCAAACCATGTGCGCCCGCCCGCTGCGCATTGCGGGCGAGCTCGATCGAATGCGCGGTGTCGTAGGTGCCCGCCCCGGCGATCACGGTCGCACGCTTGCCGACGGCGTCGACGACCGCGCGCAGCAGATCGGCCTTCTCCGATTCGGTGGTGGTGGGCGATTCACCGGTGGTTCCCGAGATCGCGAGCAGGTCGACGCCGCGATCGACCAGGCGGGCCGCGAGCGCGACCCCGGCATCGACGTCGAGCTTGCCGTCGGCGCTGAAGGGGGTCACCATCGCGACACCTACCGTGCCGGACGCACGCAGCTCCGTTGGCGTCGATTCACCGTTCTTCATGGTCAGAAAGGCTACCCGGTCTCGGACACGCCCTCGACACCGTCGTCGGCGATCAGGCCGCAACAAGGACGCGAATCCATATCGCCGACGGCGCCATGATGTCATATTGGCGCTTGCTCGACATCATAAATGACGTCACACTGGCGTCATGGATTTGAACAAGTACACCAGTCAGCTGCGCGAGAACCTGATCGCCGCCGCGGCACTCGGCGACGAGAAGACCCAGGCCACGGCGGCCGCTCTGGCCGCGGCGACGGAAGGCCCGGCCCGCTTGGTGCTGCTCGCCGCGCTGTCGGACCTCGCCGCCGAGGTCAGCGCCGCGCTCGACCACCGCACGGTGCACGTCTCGGTCGACGGCACCGACGCCTCTATCGATGTGCGCAAGAGCACTGTGGGTGAGGAGCCCCCTTCCTTCGAGGAGATGACCGGAGACATCAGCAGGGTCACGCTGCGGCTGGTGGAACAGATGAAGGCGCGTGCGGAAGAGGCTGCCGCACAGAGCGGTCAGTCTCTGAACTCGTGGCTGTCCAGCGCCGTCCACGGGGCCCTGCGCGACCAGATGCGCGGGTACGGGCCCAAACGAGACATCTGAACCGGTCGCGCTACAACAACGCGGCGAGGTTGCCGCGATCGCCGATGACGACCTCGTCCAGTTCGAGCCAGTCGGCGAGTTCGCGCAGCGCGCCGCCGAGGGCGTGCGCGGTGGCCGCGGTGTCGCGCCCGGGTTCGGCGAACGCGGCGGGCACCCACAACCGGCCGTTCGCGCGTTCCGCCCGCAGATCGACGCGGCCGACGAGTTCGCCGTCGAGCAGGAACGGGAAGACGTAGTACCCGTGCACCCGTTTGTGTTCAGGGGTGTAGATCTCGATGCGGTAGCGGAAGTCGAAGATCCGCTCCGTTCGGGCACGGAAGAAGATGAGCGGGTCGAACGGGCACAGCAGTGCGGCGCCCTCGATGCGACGCGGCGTGGGCGTGCCCGCCCGCAGATATGCCGGCTTCCCCCAGCCCGCCACCTCTACCGGGATCAGCTCCCCCGCGCTCACCAGATCGGCGATGGCCGGTTCGGTCTGGGTGCGTTGCAGTCGGTAGTAGTCGCGCAGGTCCGCTTCGGTGCCGATGCCGTGTGCGGTGGCGGCACGCAGCACGAGTTCCCGGACGGCGTCCGGCTCGGCGATCTCGCGGGCCAGGACGTCCGCGGGTAGCACCCGCTCGGTGAGGTCGTAGTGCCTGGTGAACCCCACGCGTGTGGCCACCGACAACGCGCCCGCCGCGAAGAGCTGCTCGCAGATCATCTTCGTATCGCTGAGATTCCACCAGGAGCCCTTCGGGCGCGGCTTGTCCAGCTCCAGGTGGCGCTCCACCTCGCCCGCGGTGGCCGGGCCGACCGCGGTGATCACGTCCAGAATGTCGTTGCCCAGGGTCGGATTACGCTCGACCACCTTGCGCATACCCGACCAACGCCCGTGCTCGTACCGCCGCATCCGCCAGCGCAGCAGCGGCCAATCCTCCACCGGGATGAGCGCGGCCTCGTGCGCCCAGTACTCGACCAGCGACCGTGGCCGCCGCGAGCCGTTGCTCCACGCGACCCGATCCAGGAGCGTGCGGTCGTAGGGCCCGATCCGGCTGAACACCGGCGCGTAATGCGCCCGCACCACCGCCGAGACCGAATCCAGCTGCAGCAGCTGTGTCCGGTCCACGACCCCGAGCACCGTCCGCCGCGTGATCCGACCGGGCCTGCGCGCACCGAAGCCCTGCGCCGCCAACGCCGTTCGCCGCGCCCCCGCAGCGCTCATCTTCCGCATGCGCGAAACGATGCCATGCCCCTCCGACACGTCAGGTCGATACCGTGACCGCACCCGTGGCGTCGATCTCGGTGCGGCGGTCCCGGTCCGACGCGGTGGCCAGGACCGTGGCCAGGACGCGGCGGCCGGTCGGGAGGATACGGACGGTGACCGAACCGTCGTTCGCGGCGTCCAGTTCCCTGGTGGCGGTGTCGATCACCTGCCGGCGCACCCGATGCGGAACGCCGGTGAAGCCGCCGTCGTCGAGCAGGATCACCTCGACCCCGCGGGAGCGGGCCCCGCGGGCGGCGCTGCTGAGCCGGCCGGTGGCCAGCTGCGGGGCCCGAAGACCATCCCGGAGTTCGGCTTCCAGGAGCCTGCACTGTTCCCGGTCGGCGGCGGTGAGGTCGTCGCCATCGGCGATGCGTTCCAGGATCGGACGCGCCACCGCGTCCAGTCGCGCCAGCTGACGGGTGCGTTCGGAGTTCTCCGCGGCCATCGCGGCCTCGGCGGCGGCGCGCATGGCCGCTTCCTCGCGCAGCAACCGCAGCGACCGCTGGGTGGGCCGCATGATCGCCGCGAACAGGGAAACCCCGGCGACCGTGGCGACCGGCACGATCGAACCGACGACGACACCCACCCGCAGGCCCGCCACCACGCCGACCACGGCGATCACCACGCCGATGCCGGCGACACCGAGCCAGGCCGCGGCCAAGCGTCCGCGCAGCACCAGTACGGCCAGCACATAGGACGCGGCGAACGCCGTCCATACCTGCTTCGACCAGCCGTGCTCGACATCGAACGAGGTCAAGGTGGTGGCCAGCGGTCCGGAGGCGGCGACGAACACGGTCGCGCGCCAGGGCAGCGGATCGGTCGGCGCCGCCACCACCACGACACCGGCCAGCGCCAGCACGACCAGCGCCGCGACCGCCGCGGCCACCGGCGATTCCGAAAAGTTCCGGACCATGTACAGCACGATGGTCGCTTCGAGCACGACCAGGAACAACCAGGCCGCCCGGTCGCGGAGCCCGAGCAGATCGCGCAGCGCGAATTCGGTCTCCCACTCAGCCATTTCCGCCCCACACCAGCGTCACGGTCGTGCCCTGGCCCGGCTCGGATTCCACGAACCCGGCACCACCGGCCAGCCGACGCATACGGCCCAGGATGCTCACGGAGATACCGAGGCGATCGACGGGCACTTCGCTCAGGTCGAAACCCGCGCCGTCGTCGCGGAACACCACACGGATCCCACCTGCGCTGATCGTCACCGTAACTGTCCGGCACACCTCCCGCCCGGCGACGGTGGCGTGCCGCAGACTGTTGCGCACTGCCTCGGCCAGCGCGGCCGCGATGGTGCTCGCGGCGTCCACCGGCAGGTGCAGGTCGTCGAATCCGGCCCAGCGCCGCGTGGTGAACCGAATGCCCGGGTTCACCTCGTGTACGGCCGAGCGGAGGAAACCGATCGCCGATTGCGCGTCCAGGCCGTCCGGTTCGGTCTCGGCTACCCGGCATTCGTCGAGTTGTTCCAGGGTCCGCTCGGCTTGGCGGCGTAGCACCGGAGATTCGGTCCCGGCCCGCGAGGCATCCAAGAGGGTGGACAGCACCGCGTCGTGGATCAGCGCGGCGAATCGCGCGCGTTCCCGTTCCCGGGCCGCCGCGCCCGCGACCGCCGCCGCGCGGCTGCTCTCGATCGCCGACTCACGATCCACTCGCGCCGCCGCCGCCCTGGCGTAGATCACGCACCACAGAAACAGCGCACTCAACCCCGCCGCCCTGGCGAAATCGCCCAGCAGCGCCAGCGCGGTGGTCTCCCGCAGCACGACCAGGTTGGCCAACGCGCTGAACGCCGCGCCCACCACCAGGTAGGCCACGGCCAGCGGGGGACGCCAGGCGAGCACGGCGGCGAGCACGCCCAAGGCCAGCACCCGGTACAGCCAGACCGACGCCGCCCCTTCGGCATTCGGCACCGCATACGCCAGCGGAACCACCGCCATCGCCCCGAGGAAGCTCACCGCCGCCGCACCGGCGACCCGCTGGATCACGCGCGCGCTCATGCCGACCGAGACGACCGCGAGCACCGGGAACGGTCCGAACGCCAGCGCAAGCTCGACGACCGTCCAGCGTACGGGCACGAAACGGCTCTGATCGGCGATCTCGGGCAGTTCCACGATCGCGGCGATGACGCCGGCGATGCCGATGGCGAAGCCGAACCGGCGCAAGATGTGATCGGCGGCACCCTCGGAGGCTTTCTCCCTGGATCGCAGGAGGACTCCGCGACGCCAACGGCTCGCACGCGGCCGGTCGAGCGGGAGCCGGCGGGGGTGCTGCGGAGTGTCCAGCATGCTGGACGTGATCATCCGCGCGGCTGCCGCTCGGGAACCGGCAACCACCCGTCCTCCACCGCGCGCTTGTACAAGTCGGTCTTGGTGGGCGCCGGACGACCGGCGTCGGCGTATTTCTGGCGGATCCGGCCGAGATAGTCGTTGACCGTCTGCTCGGACAGACCGGTCAACCGTGCGACCCGGGATGCTTTCTCACCGGACGCGTAGAGCATGAGCACTTCCTCTTGGCGCGGGCTCAGGCCCACGTCGGACAACTGCGGATCGCCATCGATGGCGGCCGCCCAGTCGGTGGTGACCACCTGTTCGCCGCCGGCCGCACGGCGCACCGCGGCGACGACGGTCGGCACGTCCTCGGATTTGCGCACCACACCCAGCACGCCGGCGCGCGCGGCGGAACGCACCAGGAAAGCGTTGTCCGCGCCGGTGAAGACCAGCACCTCGACGCCACGCTCACGCAGTGCGCGCACGTTGTCCTCGGGAGAGGAGCCGTCGGCCAGCCGTAGGTCCAGCACCACCAGATCCAGTTTCGGCGCGCCGTCGACGGCGGCCAGCAGTTCCCGGACGGTGCCCGCGGTCAGCACCAGATCGAGATCTGTTTCCGGCGCAAGCATCGCGGCGAGACCGATCGCGACCGATTCGTGGTCCTCGACCAATCCGATTCGGCGCGGGGCGTTCTCGCTGCCTTCGGCGCAGGTCACCTGGTTCTCCCATCCCGAGCTACTCGTCCTCATCCCCACCGCGACAACAATGGTCGACAGTATGCCGGGCGATGGTGCGCCTTGGTCAGACACCAGAATTCGGGGGAGTCAGGGCATGAGCCCGGTTCGGCGCCCTCGGTGCCTTCGTTGCCGTGCAGGTACAGGCCGTACGGACGCCCGCGGGTCGAGTCGAGACACGGATAGTAGAACGTGTCGAACGCGTCAGATCACGTTTGAAGTCCCCTACTATGGCGGCCCCGCTCCGCGCCCTCGTCTACACCTGTGTCAGCTCCGACGACGCAGGCGGCCGGTCCGTCGAGGAGCAGAAGGCCGAGTGCCGCGCGGTCTGGGTGGCGCTGCGCGTCAGCCGTCTTCGTCCTCGATGCGCTGCCGGATCACCTCCACCGTCCGGTCCTTCGGAATGTGCTCGGGCCAGAAGATGACCGCGACCATCACGGCGCCGGGCAGTGCGAAGACCAGCACCCATCCAAGCATGATCCACATCGTCAGACCTCCGGGTCTCGCACCGAGATCGGCTCCAGGTCGATCGTGGCCAGGCCACAGAGCACGGCGGTCAGAAGCTCTGCGTCCACGGCCGTGCCCTTTACGGCCTCGAGGGCGGCCGACACGTCGGCATCCAGCTCGGCGTACCACTCCTCCGGGCTGACCGGCCATCCGTCGGCACAGACGAACGACCACGAGCAGTCGTCGTGGTGGAGGTAGCAGCGTGAGCCGTCAATCGGCGCGAGCGCCCGCTTCCGCATGTCCTCATCGGTCCGTCGTCGCATGGGTAGGTCCACGGCCGCCCCTTCTCTTCGTCCAGTTGGCTTGCACCCGCCGCCGAGGTCTCGATGGGCACCCGACGGCGGGGCCGAAAACGACGCTATGGCTGCCTAATTCGGGTCGATACGAGATCGGGGTCTACTACCGTCTACAAAGCACGGTTACCTTGGGACTCATGCACCCCAACGGGGAGATCGTGACTGGTGAGCGGCTGCGCGCCGCAAGGGAGGCGGCCGGGCTCAGCCTGTCCGCGATGGCCGCGCGAACGCACTTCAGCAAGTCGTTGCTCGGCCTGCTGGAGACCGGGCAGCGCACCATCAAGCCGGAGCACGTCCGGGCTTACGCTGACGCGCTGGGGGTCGGGTCGTCGCTGTTCGTAGAGCCTTCGGACGGAGAGCAGGCGGCGGCGGACTGGCTGGCGCGAGTGGCCGTGTCGGACCTGGGTGGGGACACCCTGGAGCGGCTGGAGGCGGCGGCGGACGACCTTGCATCGGCCTACCCGACCACCCCGCCAAACGAACTCCTGATCCGTATCCGGCGGCACCTGGGCTATGCCGGACGCCTGATGGACGGGCGCATGACTCTGGCGCAGCACCGCCGCCTCCTGACCGTGGTCGGGTGGCTGGCCTTGCTGGGCTCCACCTGCCATGTCGACTTGGGCCAGACCTCCGACGCCGCCGCGCGTAGACACCTGGCCTGGAAGCTCTCCGAGGAGGCCGGGCACCGGGAGATCGCGGCGTGGTGCCTGGAGACTCGGGCGTGGCAGCAGCTCACCGGCGGTGAGTACGCGGCGGCGGCGGATCTCGCCCGCGCTGCGCAATCACTCGCGCCCGAGGACAGCTCCGCCTACATCCAGGCCACCGCTCAGGAAGGTCGCGCGCTCGCGCGGTTGGGAGACCGCCAGGGCACCTATGGAGCGCTGCGCCGGGTGGCCCGCCTGGTGTCGGCGCTGAGCATCCCCGAACGGCCCGAGCATCACTTCCGGTACGACCCCGCCAAGTCGGATGCCTACGTGGCCACCACGCTCTCCTGGCTGGGTGACCCGGCGGCGGAGTCCTACGCCCGGTATGTGCTGGCCGACCTGGCGGCGGCCCCAACCACCCGGCCGCGCCGCATCGCGATGGCGAACCTGGACCTGGCCCGCGCGCTGGTGGCCGCCGGCAAGCCGGAGGAGGCCGCGAGCGTCGCGCTGGAGGCGGTGGAGTCCGGCCGCCTGGTGCACTCGCACTATTGGCGAGTGGCCGAGGTGGTGGCAGGGATCGAGGACCAAGGTGCGCCCGGCGCTGCCGTGGTGCGCGAAGCGTTCCGGGATCTCTACTCACCTGCCTGAGCCACAGTGCACGCGAAACGTGCTGCGTCTGTGTATATCCCGCAGACAGCACAGCGCCCGACCCATGGGTAGGGCGCTGTTGAAGGTCGTCTAGCCCATCAACTGCGCGGCGACCGTGGCGCCGAGTTCCCAGCACGCTTCGAGGTCAGCCTTCGTTGGCTTACCCGAGACGACCACGTACTCTGCGGATTTCACCCACCCCAGCCCGGTTGTGATGGAGGTGACGCCCTTCTCCGCGCCCTCGGTTCCTTCGTTGCCGTGGAAGTATGCCCCGAACGGGCGGCCACGTGTCGAATCAAGGCAGGGGTAGTAAATGACGTCCAGTCCGTGTTTCAGGCCGCCGCTCATGTACCCGAGGTTGGCCGGGGTGCCGAGCACGTACCCATCGGCCTCCAGAACGTCCGTCGGCGACAGCGACAGTGCCGCGTGGCGCACGACCTCCACGTTTTCGATCTCGGGGTCGGTGGCTCCGGAGACGACGGCCTCGAACATCGCCTGCATGTGCGGGGACGGCGTGTGATGGATGATCAGCAACCGGGCCACCCTGCGATGGTATCGGCCCGCGCGACCGTCAGGCGGTGCCGCGCTCGTGCCGTTCCAACGCGACCGCGCGGCGCATGGTCTCGCGGGCTCTGGTGCGGTCGCCCGCGTAGTCGTAGGCGCGCGCGAGGCGGTAGGAGACCCGCCAGTTGTCCGGGTCGGCCTCCCACTCCGCCTTGACCGTCGCGAACAGTTCGTCAGCCGCCGCGCGTTCGATGCGGCCGGACGGCAGGCGCGGTAACGCGGAGGTGTCGAGCTCGAGGCCCTCGTCGTGGATGCGCCGCGCCAAGTGCTGATGCGCCAGGGCCGCGCGCACCGTGGCCACGACGATCCAGACGCCCAGTAGCGGAAGGATCAGCACGCCCGCGCCGATCACGATCGCCGCCACATCACCGGAACCGATCAGGCTGACCGCGATCCGTCCGAGCAGCAGGAAATAGAAGCCGAGCACCAGGATGAGCACCGCGATCGGCACGACCACCTTGACGATCTCCCCGCGGCCCTTCCGCTCGGCGGGCTCCGAGCCGCTCACGGTCGCGCTCCAGCACGGTCCGGCGCGACCGGGTGGGGCGCCTGCCGTGGGCTCACAGGTCCAGGAACGGGTCGAGTCCGACGGTGAGACCGGGGCGGTTCGCGATCTCACGCACGCCCAGCAGCACACCCGGGGCGAACGAGGAGCGGTCGATCGAGTCGTGCCGGATCGTGAGCGTCTCACCCTGCGTGCCGAACAACACCTCCTGGTGGGCGACCAGACCTGCGAGCCGTACCGAATGCACTCGCACCCCGTCCACGTCGGCGCCGCGCGCACCCGCCAGCTCGGTGGTCGTCGCGTCGGGGCTGCGGTTCAGGCCCGCGTTGCCCCGGGCGGCGGCGATCAGGCCGGCGGTGCGGTAGGCGGTGCCCGACGGCGCGTCCGCCTTGTTCGGGTGGTGCAGCTCGATGACCTCCACCGATTCGAAGAACCGGGCGGCCTGCTCGGCGAACCGCATGGACAGCACCGCCCCGATGGCGAAGTTCGGCGCGATCAGCACGCCGACCTCGGGACGACCCGACAGCCAGTTCCGCACCTCCGCCAACCGGGCCTCGTCGAAACCGGTGGTGCCGACCACGGCGTGGATGCCGTGCTCCACCAGGTACTTCAGATTCCCCATCACCACGTCCGGGTGGGTGAAGTCGACGACCACCTGGGTATCCGCCGCGGTGAACCGATCGAGCGGATCGTCCTTGCCGACGGCGGCGACCAGGTCCAGATCGTCCGCCGCCGTCACCGCCGCGCAGATCGCCTGTCCGACTTTGCCCCGCGCTCCGAGCACTCCGACCCGAATGGTCACCGCACCTCCTCGTTCCGCTTCCGGTCGACGCTCAGCCTAATGGGGCGAGCCGGCGGCGATCCCGCCGCCCGACCGTGGGCGGCGAAGGGGCTCAGCCGACCGAGTTCCATCAGCCAGTACCCGACGCCGCGACGAACGGCCATGACGAAGTGGGCGAACCGACGAGCACGATGCGCGCGCCGCCCTGGCGGACCGGACCCCGCCGGGCACGCCGAGTTCGCCCGCCCGCTGGAGCGATTCTCGACCCGATGGACCGGCCCGCCGACTGAGCGACCTGCGTCGGACGCCCGGCGACGGACCGGGTCAGTCGAAGACGATGATCTGGCGCAACGCGTGACCCGCGGCGAGTTCGTCCATAGCGCGGTTGATCTCGTCGAGCCCGATATGCGCCGAGACGAGCCGCTCCACCGGCAGACGTCCCGACCGCCACATGCGGACGTACTCGGGAATGTCCCGTGCCGGTACCGCGGAACCGAGGTAGCTGCCGACGATGGAACGCCCCTGGGCGACCAAAGCCAGTGGCGAGATACTGGCGCGCGCATCGGGAGCAGGCAGTCCGACCGTGACGGTCGTGCCGCCCGCAGCGGTCGCGGCGACGGCGGTCTCGAAGGCGCGGACGTTGCCCGCGGCCTCGACCACCACCTCGGCCTGCACACCGAGTTCGGCGACCTCGGCCGGGGTGTACGCCGCGTGCGCGCCCAGCTTCCGGGCCAGCGCCAGCTTCTCCGGCACGGTGTCGACCGCGATCACCTCGTGTCCCTCGGCGGCGAGCGACATCGCGACCAGCACCGCCGCCATCCCGACGCCGCCCAGGCCGACGACCATCACCCGGTCACCGGCGCCCGGCCGCGCCGAGTTCACCAGGGCGCCCCCGCCGGTCAGCACGGCGCAACCGAGGACAGCGGCGACCTCGGCGGGCACGTCGTCCTCGACCGGCACCACCGACCTGCGATCCACCACCGCGTGCGTCGCGAAAGCGGACACACCCAGGTGGTGGTGCACCGCGGCGCCGTCACGGAACAATCGCCGACCACCGTTGAGCAACTCGCCCGCGTTGTTGGCCGCGCTGCCGGGCACGCAGGGCGTGCGACCGCCGGTAGCGCAGCCCGCGCACTCGCCGCACCGCGGCAGGAACGTCATGACCACGCGCCGGCCGACCGCGATGTCACCGGCACCGGGGCCGACCGCTTCCACCTTGCCCGCGGCCTCGTGGCCGAGCAGCATGGGCACCGGCCGGATCCGGTTGCCGTCCACCACCGACAGATCCGAATGGCAGATCCCCGCCGCCTCGATCCGGACCAGCAATTCGCCCGGCCCGGGCTCGCCCAGCTCCAGATCGCACACGCTGATCGGCGCCGATTCGGCGAACGGCGCCGGTGCCGCGATCTGCTCCAGGACCGCTCCACGAATCTTCATGCCGCCGACGCTACCGCGCCCGGCGCGGGCACATCGGACGGTCGCCGTTCCCCGCCCGGGCACGCGCGGCCCGCATACGCTGCCCCGGTGTGGGAACCCGCGCGCGACGAACCGGCGGGCTGACGCGCCCGGGATGTCCTGCACTGTGATTGCTCACCGGACGGGACGACCCGGCTGATCCGGGCCGACTCGACCGGCGAGCAATCACGGCCACCCCGAGTTCAGCCGCGGTGTCGGGCAACTCGGGGCGGCTCGATCGTGCGGTTGTCGAATGTCGGCACATGGCATCTACCTCCGTTCTCGCGGGCAGCGCACCGGCTGCCGGTGGATGGGCGAACGCGATCAGGCGTAGAGCTTCGCCAGGAACGTGTTCAGGTTGTCGCGTACCCGCTCGATCTTCTCCTCCGGCGTGAGATCCTCGCGGTAGCGGCTCCCGAGCGCGGGACGCTTCTTGTTGCGCGCGTAGAGGGAGCAGGCCAGATCGGTGCACATGTAGGTGCCTACCGAGTTACCCCTGCGCCCGGATTCGCCGGCCTTGTGCGCGGTCATCAGCGAGACCCCGCCGCCGGTGTGGGTGGTCAGGCAGATCGTGCACATCTGCGCCCGGCCGCTGCCGCCGGTGGCATAGCGCAGTGCCACGCCCACCAAGCCGTCGTCCTGCGGCACGACCAGGTAGCCGCGGCCCGGCAAAGACGGATCACTCCAGCCCAGGAAGTCCAGCTCCGCCCAGGGCCGTTCGTCCAGGTCCTTGGGCACCGGCAGCCGTTTGGCATCGCCTTTAGAGCAGTTGACGAACGACGACCTGATGTCGCGTTCGGTGACGGGGTCCACGATGGGTCTCCTTCGGTCGATCGATGGGCAAACCGAAGCGACGTTACGGTTTCGTGGTGCGGGGCAACAACGGATTTTCCCCACCTCCCGCGCACTGTGCGCAGCAGTCGCCGAGGGGGCCGACATCACCGAACCGCTCTGGCTCCGATCCTGTTTCGTTGCTCCCCTGGCCTCGTCGGCGGGCGTGCGGCTCTCGGTGTGGTGTCGCCGTCTTCCTGGTGTGGCTGTGGAACTCGATACCGAACTCGCGAGAGGGTGCGACCTCGCCCGCGGCCGGACCGAGGAGGCCGAGGCCTACCTGCCGCCGCGCGACGAGCCCGACGAATAACCCACGTGGGCAATGGTTTCGAGGCAGCACCAGCGCATCGGTGGCACCGCTGCGCCGGTCGTCGCGTTTGGGCGGGACCGGTCGCGGTAACCGAAGTCCAGCTGGATCGGGCATTGTCGAGAGGACTCGCATGGCTCAGCACGCCGAAGACACGGTCGCGGGAAGGCCCGCGACCATGCCGTCGGATGTCAAGGGAAAATTGTCGATGTTCGACCGCTTCGCGACGGCGGCCGGCGCACTGGCCTCGAAGGCGGGATTCTTAGGGTGGCCGCTCGGGTGCGGACGAAACACGGCAAGGCCCGCACGACCGGCGGCGAGGTCGGCACCAGCCGCTGAACTCGCCTCGATGCGGGCGCCGCGCGGCGGTAGAGTGGGAACAGTCCCACGGTTGAAAAGTAGCCGAGACGGGTAATCGTCCTTGCGGTGTCTCCGGGATTCCGACCCTCGCCCGCACCACGTGGTACCAACCGCGCCCACCTGCCTGATACGACCCGGTTGTGACCAGTTCGTACGTCGAGCGGAGCAGCTCGACACATTCCTACGACGTGCTGGGCGGGATGCCGTATTCGAAAAAGCAGGAGTGCCGCAGCAATGAAGTCATTGGCCTTCCACAGCGACAGTTTGGGCGACACCGAGGATTTCCTCAGCCTGAACTACACGAGGATGCGGATCGGCAACAGCACGGGTGTACCGGTGCAGACGGACATCACCCGGAAGATCCTCGGCCAGGTCAGCCTGGACGATCTCGTATTGACCTTCGACATGAAGTACGACGCCCAGCCGCTGGGCAAGATCTGCCTGTGCGAGGTGGACTCGGGGTCGATCGAAGAAAACTACGCCGACGGCAGCACCGACTTCTTCCAGCCCGGCGAGCTGGGGCTGCTCACTCCACCCGACCTGCCGTATTCCGGGATCATCCATCACGCCCGCTACAGCATCACGATGTTCGACCCCGCGTTGCTCACCCAGGTCGCAGCCGCGGCCCCCGACCACGACCTGGAACCGGTCCGGCTGACCGGCCACCGGCCGGTATCCGCCGCCGCCGGGCGGCACCTGTCCAACGTGCTGGAGCACATGCGTGGTCTCGCCGCCGATCGCGTGGCGTGCGAGCAGCCGCTCATCGTCTCCACGGCGACGCAGTACCTGGCCGCCAGCGTGTTGCACGCACTCCCGAGCACCGCGCGCACCGAACCGACGGCGAGCGACCGCAACGACGCCCATCCCGACACCGTGCGACGCGCGCTGGCGTACCTCGAGTCGAGCGTTCGCGACGACATCAGCGTCGCCGACATCGCCGCGGCATCGTATGTCACCGTTCGTGCGCTGCAACTGGCGTTCCGCCGCCATCTCGACACCACGCCCATGGCGTACCTGCGGCGGCTTCGCCTGCGCGGAGCGCACGAACAACTGCGCGACAGTACGCCCGCCGCCGGACACACCGTGACCTCGATCGCCGCGGCTTGGGGCTTCGCTCATCCCGGACGATTCGCGACCGCGTACCGCGACGCCTACGGGCGAGCGCCCCACACGACTCTCCACGCGTGAGTTCGCCCGGCGCTCGACGGCGGTTGCGGCCGAACTCGCCGCGCGGCAGCCGCGGTCAGTCACACAGAGCCCGCCGACGCAGCTCGGCGAGGGTTCGCGACAGGACCCGGGAGATGTGCATCTGGGACACGCCGAGCACCGCGGCGATCTGCGCTTGCGTGCGACCCTCGAAGAATCGCATGTGCAGCACGCGCCGCTCACGCTCGGGCAGTTCGGCCAGCAACGGGGCGACCGCGAGGGCCTCGTCGGTCAGCTCATAGGACGGATCCTCGTCGCCGAAGGTCTCCGCGACCCGGACCGAGGCGCTGCCGCTGTCGTCGTCCTCGACGACGGCGTCGATCGAGTTCGTGGAGTAGGCGTTGCCCGCCAGCAGCGCCTGCGTGACTTCCGTCAGGTCGAGGTTCAGGTCCACCGCGATCTCGACAGCGGTGGGCATCCGCTCCAGGCGCTGCGACAGCCGCTCCACGGCCGGGCCGATGGTCAACTGGATCTCCTTGATCCGGCGTGGTACCCGCACCGCCCAGCTGTGGTCGCGGAAATGGCGGCGCACCTCCCCCATGATCGTGGGGACCGCGAACGACAGGAACGACGGCCCCCGCGCCGGATCGAAGCGATCGACCGCGAGCACCAGCCCGACGGCGGCGATCTGGTACAGATCGTCGTAGTTCTCGCCGCGGCCGACGAAGCGACGGGCGATGTGCTCGGCCAGCGGCAGGCACCGGCGCAGGATGTCTTCGCGCAGGCGTGCGTGTTCGGGGTTGTTCTCGTCCATCGCGGACAACTTCTCCAGCCACGGTTCTATGCCGTCGTAGCTGTCGGTTCCGCGCCGCGTCCGGCGGGGAGTGGCGGTCCTGTGGTTCGCGGTCGCCGGTGCCATGAGTTCCTCGTTTCGCTTCTCCAGCGTTGCCACGCTCGCCATATGGCGCAACGCGACGGTCGCCGGAATACCGCCCGACGGCTGTGTCAAGCGTTCGTGGGTACCGGACATTCCATGACCGGCACGCTCTCCCCCACGCCCAGCACGTCCAGGATGCGCCGCACGGGGCCGTCGTCCGGCACGGTCATCCCGACCGGGATACCCGCTCGCGCACTCCACTCCACCAGCCGTAGCACCTCGCGGACGCCCGCACCGGAAAGGAAACGCACCCGGCACAGGTCGATGACGATCGAAGTGGGCTGCGGCGTTGCGCCGCAATACTTCTCGGCAACTTCGGTGATCGCGATGAACCACTCGTCGGCGGTCGCCGCGTCCAGCTCACCGTGCGTGACGAGCAACAGACCGTTGGCGGTCCGGATGCCTTCCACGCCGTTCTGACAGGTCATGCACACCTCCGGCGGCCGGGTGGTCGGCACTGGACCGCACCTTCGAGCCTGTCAGTCGTTCGGCGACGATGTCAGCGCGATAGACGAAGTCGCCTGCGGCATCGATCCGGAAAACGAAATCCCCGCACCGTTTGCGGGCTCTCCGGCCGGGGATGCGATGGTCAGTCGCGGGGTATGCGGTGGTGGACGGTGAGCAGGATGTGGTCGAACGCGGCGACCAGATCGGCGGGCGGCGGCGGCACGAGCGGAAGTTCGGCCATCAGTTGCTGGGCCAGCGCACGCAGTTTCGTGTTGGTCTCCTGAGAACGCCAGCGCAGCACCTGGAACGCCTGATCGGCGCTGATCTGGTAGACGCGCATGAGCACGCCCTTTGCCTGCTCGATCACCGCGCGGTTCTCGTAGAGACCGGGCAGGGTCGCGGCGAGCATCGCTTGATGCGCTTCGGCGATGGTGTCGGAGAGATCGACGTAGAAGCCGGAGGTACCGACCGCGGTTCCGGTGTCGTCCAGGATCCGGTCGGCGACGACGAGCACGGTGTGTTCCTGGCCGGACAGGTCGATGAACCGATGCCTGCTCGAGAAGGTCTCGCCACGATCTACGGCGCGCTCGATGGTCTCGGCGACGTGCGTACGGTCGTCCGGATGTTTGTGCGCGAGCAACAGTTCCGTGGTGGGCTCGATCTCACCGGGACGGTATCCGTGCATCCGATAGACCTCGGCCGACCATTCCCAGCGCCGGGTGGCGAACCAGAACCGGAAGCTTCCCACCGCGGGCTGGTCCGACGGTACGGAGCCTTCGGTGGTCGCGTCCGGCACGCGGGGGTGCATGCGTTGAGTCATGAATGCAATGCCTCTCCGAGGTACAAGGGGCTTGCGGCCGTGACGCCACCCGGACCGCCGCCATCCCTTCGATGGGAGCACGCGGACACGGGCGCGTTCGGCCGAGAATCCGCTGTTGACTCAACGGCCGGCGCCCGCGCACATCGTGGCGGCAGCCGGTGACCTGCGACCCAGTATGTCATCCGCGTCGGGCGCGGGCATGGGGAGCCTCGGTTGCCGCCGGAAAAGCGAGGCCGGGCCGAGTTTCCGGGCATCGGGGTGATCGCCTGGCACACAAGAGCTTCCAGGCCCGCAAGCTTCGGGAGCACTGATCGGGTTCACAGCCGCCACCGGGCGGCAATCGCTTCGGACACCGTGACCGGCTCCGTCTCCGAGAACGCGGCGGCGGCACCCGACCCGACGAACTCCGCTGCCGCCGGCACCGCGCGGCGCACCGCGCTCTCCGGTCCGCGGCCCTCGGCCAAGCGGGCTGCCGCGGCAACGGCGAAACTGTCACCGGCGCCGCACGTGTCACTGCCCTCCGGCGCCCTGGCCACGGACGGAAGCGGAATCCGTAGGCGTTTGCCCGACGCTCGCAGGCAAACCAGCGCCCCTTCCGTTCCGAGCTTCACCGCGATCGCCCCGACGGCCCACCCTTTGGCGAGCTTCCACAGGTCCGGTCCGTGGTCCAGCCGCCCGGACAGCAGGGTGAGCGCTTCGGCACGGTTCGGTGTGACCAGCGCCGCGCCGGGGACCGGTACGGGTCCGCGCGGATGGGGATCCCAGACGATCGGAACGCGGTCGGCGTGGGCGCGCAGCAGCCCACGGATCTGCGGGTGCGCCGCGGCGCCGCCACCGTAGTCCGAGACCAGGACAGCGCGGGCCGCCGTCAGCACTGCGACCGCCTCGTCGGGAAGCGGGTCGGCGCCGACCCGCCCGGCGCCGGAGTCGACTCTGGTGATCAGGACGGGCCGCCGGGCCTGCCGGGCCCGGGCGTGACCGGTGGAGGCGGCCCACGGTCCGATCGCCCGCACTCGCTGCTTGCAGACCGTCGAACCGCGAACGGGAAGGGCGATGACCCGCAGATGCGGGTCCAGCAGCCCGCGCAACCGGGCACCCGCCTCGTCGGCGGCGAAGCCCGCGATCAGCACGATCTCCCGCTCCTCGGCCGCGGCGAGCCGGGCCGCCAATCCCGCGCCACCGGGGCGCAACGTCCGGTGCGCGACCTCGACGATGGGAGCGGCCGAATCCGGGCTGTATCGGTCGACGCGGCCGTCGACGTCGATGTCGAGCAGCGCATCGCCGATTACGACGAGCGGATCGCCCACCGACGTCACCGGATGTCCAACACCGGGTACGGCCCGCGCACGAGCATCCGACAGATCTCCGACACCGTCGCGACGGTGTCGGCCTCGTTGCCGGTCGCGTCGTCGCACAACACCGCATGCGGGTTCGGCGACGGGCTCGTGCCGATCGGCACTCCGCGCTCGGGAGGCGGCCTGTTGTGCTGGGTGACGTGGAGATTTCGGCCACCGGCGTCGCCACCACCGCGCTCGATCGGCAGGCCCGCGGACCGCAACACCATGGCGATCTTCACTGCTTGCTCCGTTCGTCGAGGACGACAGGATCGAACACGCAGTAACCGATCGGGGCCTCACGGCGAAGCCCGCACGTGCGGACATGCCCGAACCGGCCGTGCCGAAACATCCCGATCTCGAATGCGGGGCGGTTTGCGCCGCCGGACCCAGGTAGAACGACGACATTCGTTCCGGGCCGTCGGACGGATCGTCCACGCAGGAGGTCGCATGGCACAGGCGAGCGGCGCGATCGCCCGCGCGGGTGATTTCGTGGAGCGGATGACGGGATTCGAACCCGCGACCCTCACCTTGGCAAGGTGATGCGCTACCAGCTGCGCTACATCCGCATTCGCACCGCGGTGACCGGGATGCGACACAGAACATTAGCGGACACCCGTGGCAAAAAGCCAATCGCCGCTCATGCCGCCCGACCGCCGGCCGGTCACGGCGCAGGCCGAGACCGGCCGCGATCAGTCAGGCGACGGCGTGGCAGCGACCAATCGTGGCAGCGGCCAACCGCGCTCGCCGGGATGACCCGGACGAGCGGGTCGCGGTCAGCAGGCGTCGAAGCGCCACTGCCCGTCGACGAACGTCCAGGTCTTCGGCTTCGCGTCGTCCTCGGACGCGCGAGCGTCGAAGTTCTTGACCGTGACCGTCCCGGTCGTTCCGGACGTGGTGACGGTGACCTCCGACGGCTTGGACTTCAGGTCCCGGCCGTCGTAGAGCTGCGCCATGGACGCCGCGAAGTCGTCCTCGTTGAGGGTGAGCCGGCAACGCGCGGAACGGAATTGATACGCGGCCGCGTAGTCGTGACTCGCCAGCGCGTCGTTCATCTTCGTGGCGTCCGCACGCAGCGCGGCCGCGGTCGGCTCACCCGGCTTGCCCGCGTCCGCGTCCGTTCCGCCGCACCCGGCCAGCACGACGACGGGCAGCGAAACCACGCCGAACACGCGAAGAGCACGACTCGTTCGGTTCATCTCGACTCCTTGCCAGAGATCGCCGGATCCGATACCCGGACAATCGAGTTCAGCGCCCTCCGCCGAACACCGAAGGCCGGGCGGCCGAAACAGTATCGCGGCAACGGAACCTCCGCCAAGCCGCAACCCCGCGCTCGGGTCGGGGTCAGCTCGGCACCAGCCGGCGGACCGCAGCGGGCAGATCCCGGGTGCGCTTGTACGGTCCGGCGACCGACGCGGCGAACGGCCGCGCCAGCAGCGTCCGCGCGACAGCCGACACTTCGTCGGTCGTGACGGCGTCGATGCGAGCCAAGGTCTCCGACACACTGCGATGGTTGCCGTAGCTGAGCTCGCTGCGCCCCAGCCGATTCATCCGCGAGGCCGAGTCCTCCAGACCGAGCACCAGCCCACCGCGCAACGAGCCTTTGGCGCGGGCACACTCGGCGTCGCTGATGCCGTCGGCGGCGACTTCCTCCAGCACGCCGCGGGCCAGTGCCGCCACCTGCCCGAGGTTCTCCGGCTGGCAGCCGATGTAAACCGAGAACGCACCGGTGTCGGCGAAGGTGTCCACACTGGAATACACCGAGTAGGCCAGCCCCCGCTCCTCCCTGATGCGCTGGAACAAACGGGAACTCAATCCGCCGCCGACCACGGTGTTCAACACCGACAGCGGCCAGCGCAGATCCCCTTCGTGCCGTCCGAAGGCGCGCACGCCGAAGGCCAGATGTGCCTGCTCGCTGTCGCGATGGCTCCAGTGCAGCTGCGGGCTGCCCTGTGGCCGGAACCGGCCCTCGCGCCGCCGGGCCGGCTCCGCCGCGGGGTCGAGCCGGTTCTCGAAGGCGCGATGCACCAATTCCACGGTGTGGTCGTGCTCCACGTTGCCCGCGACCGCGACCACCATCCGGTCCGGCCGGTAGCGTCGCAGGTGGAACGACCGCAACTGCGCGGCTCGCATCCCTTCGATGGATTCGATCGAGCCGATCACCGGACGCCCGATCGGATGGTCGCCGAACAGCGCGGCCAGGAAAGAGTCGCCGACCAGGTCCTCGGGGTCGTCGTCGCGCATGGCGATCTCCTCGAGCACCACCTGCCGCTCCACGTCCACGTCCGAAGCCCGGCACAAGCCGTTGAGCACCACGTCGGAGACCATGTCGACCGCCAAGGGCAAGTCGTCGTCCAGGACATGTGCGTAGTAGCAGGTCTGCTCCTTCGCGGTGAAGGCGTTCAGTTCACCGCCGACCGCGTCCATCGCCTCGGCGATGTCCAGCGCCGACCGCGTCGGCGTGGCCTTGAACAGCAGGTGTTCCAGGAAGTGCGCGGCCCCCGCGACCGTCGGCCCTTCGTCGCGCGACCCGACGCCCACCCAGACTCCGACCGACGCCGAGCGCACCCCGGGCAGGTGCTCGGTGACCACACGCAATCCGCCGGGCAGCACGGTGCGCCGCACGCCGCTGTCCGCGTCCATCCGCAGCTCGAGTGACGAACCCCCCTGCCCGGTGCTGAGCAGAGGGGTTGTCGTCTTCTTCTTCGTCACAGAGACAAGTACTACTCGGTCCCCGCCGAGCCCGCATCGGCGGCGTCGCCGGTCTCCTCGGTGTTCTCCTCGACCGGAACGAGCGAGATCTTGCCGCGGTTGTCGATGTCGGCGATCTCCACCCGCAGCTTGTCGCCGACGTTCACCACGTCCTCGACCTTGGCCACACGCTTGCCGTTGCCCAGCTTGGAGATGTGCACCAGACCGTCGCGACCCGGCAGCAGCGAGACGAAAGCACCGAAGGCGGTGGTCTTGACGACCGTGCCCAGGAAGCGCTCGCCGACCTTCGGCAGCTGCGGGTTGGCGATGGCGTTGATCGCGTCGATCGCGGCCTGCGCGGACGGGCCGTCGGTCGCGCCGACGAACACGGTGCCGTCGTCCTCGATGGAGATGTTCGCACCGGTGTCCTCGGTGATCTGGTTGATCACCTTGCCCTTGGGGCCGATCACCTCGCCGATCTTGTCGACCGGGATCTTGATCGCGGTGACGCGCGGCGCGTACGGGCTCATCTCGTCCGGGGTGGTGATGGCCTCGGCCATCACGTCCAGGATCGTGGTGCGCGCGTCGTGGGCCTGGCTCAGCGCACCGGCCAGCACCTGCGACGGGATACCGTCCAGCTTGGTATCCAGTTGCAACGCGGTGACGAACTGGCGGGTGCCCGCGACCTTGAAGTCCATGTCGCCGAAGGCGTCCTCGGCGCCCAGGATGTCGGTCAGCGCGACGTAGCGGACCTCTTCCTCACCCTGGTCGTTGGTGACGGTGTCCGACACCAGACCCATCGCGATACCGGCGACCGGCGCCTTCAGCGGCACACCGGCGTTCAGCAGCGACAGGGTGGAGGCGCACACCGAACCCATCGAGGTGGAGCCGTTGGAACCCAGCGCCTCCGACACCTGACGGATGGCGTACGGGAACTCCTCCTGGCTGGGCAGCACCGGGATCAGCGCGCGCTCGGCCAGCGCACCGTGGCCGATCTCGCGGCGCTTGGGGGAACCCACCCGGCCGGTCTCACCGGTGGAGAACGGCGGGAAGTTGTAGTGGTGCATGTAGCGCTTGCTGGTCTCCGGGCCGAGCGAGTCGACCTGCTGGGCCATCTTCACCATGTCCAGCGTGGTGACGCCGAGGATCTGGGTCTCGCCCCGCTCGAACAGCGCCGAGCCGTGCGCCCGGGGCACCACGGCGACCTCGGCGGACAGTGCGCGGATGTCGGCCAGCCCACGGCCGTCGATGCGGAAGCCGTCGGACAGGATGCGCTGGCGGACCAGCTTCTTGGTGACGGAGCGGAACGCCGCGCCCAGCTCCTTCTCCCGCCCGGCGTAGTCGTCGGCCAGGCGGTCGAGCACGGCGAGCTTGATCTCGTCGATCTTCTCCTCGCGCTCCTGTTTGCCGGAGATGCTCAGCGCCTCGCTCAGCTCCCGCTTCGCGGTGCCCTCGACGGCCTCGTACACATCCTGGCCGTACGGCGGGAAGAGCGGGAACTCCTCGGTGGGCTTGGCGGCCAGCTCGGCCAGATCCTGCTGCGCGCGGCACAGGCGGGCGATGAACGGCTTCGCGGCCTCGAGGCCCTCGGCGACGACGGCCTCGGTCGGCGCCTGCGCACCGCCCTCGACCAGCGTGATGACGTTCTCGGTCGCCTCCGCCTCGACCATCATGATGGCGACGTCACCGGAGTCGACCACGCGGCCCGCGACGACCATGTCGAACACCGCGCCCTCCAACTGCTCGGTGGTCGGGAAGGCGACCCATTGGGACGCCGCCCCGTCGTGGATCAGCGCGACGCGCACACCGCCGACCGGGCCGGAGAACGGCAGGCCCGCGATCTGCGTGGACGCGGACGCGGCGTTGATGGCCACCACGTCGTAGAGGTCCTTCGGGTCCAGGCTCAGCACCGTGACCACGACCTGGATCTCGTTGCGCAGGCCGTCGACGAACGACGGACGCAGCGGACGGTCGATCAGGCGGCAGGTCAGGATCGCGTCGGTGGAGGGACGGCCCTCGCGCCGGAAGAACGAGCCGGGGATGCGGCCCGCCGCGTACATCCGCTCCTCGACGTCGACCGTCAGCGGGAAGAAGTCGAACTGGTCCTTGGGCTGCTTGCCCACGGTGGTGGCCGACAGCAGCATGGTCTCGTCGTCCAGGTAGGCGGCGACCGAACCGGCGGCCTGCCGGGCGAGGCGTCCGGTCTCGAACCGGATGGTGCGGGTGCCGTAGCTGCCGTTGTCGATCAGCGCGACGGATTCGAACACGCCCGGCTCGACCTCGACGGCCGAGCTCTTGCGTTCAGTTGTTTCGGTCATTGTTCTCTCTCAACCTCTCGTCTTCGCCGGCTCGAGCGCACGCTGGCGCGATCCGGCTGTCGTCAGCCGTACCGGGTACGGACGCGCGGCAACCCTCCTGGCTGCGACGCGCACACCCGGCCGAATCCCCTTGGAAACGGCGACGCGGAGGCGGTCATCGATCGAAGCCCGACGGCGCCAACTCCTGCCGTTAGGCCACTACCGAAGACCGACGCCACGCGACGGGTGCATACGGCTGTGCAATGTTGTCGTGCGACGGGGGCAGTCCGCACCCCTCTACACACATATAACCAACGGTGCGATTGTACGTCTCCCCGTTGGCCGAACCAGCGACCGCCTCGGACACCCCCGTGTCGAGCAACCGCCTACCACTCCGCCCATCGGCACACCGGCTGCCCGGTGGCCACGGCCGGAACCGCGCAAGCAGGGCCGGACCGACACCCCTGACTTCTGACGCGGCAGGCGCAACAACCAGCCGGCCCGCGTCGGGCCCGTACGAAACCACGACGGATCGCCTCACGATCAGGCAAGCGTGCACGACTCGGCAGAGCGAAAGTACTACGAGCAGTGGTTACCAGCGGCGACCCGAACGCCCAGAACAGCAATTACCTATAGACGCCGCACCCCCCGGACGGCGAACGAACAAACCGACGCGGCTGCGCCGGATAACGCCGAACAACGCGGCCCCGCCACGACAGGCATACGCCCGGACCGCACCGTCAAGACGCGCTCAGCTCACCTCGACCACGTCTTCCGAGCGAAGCGAGACCGAGCCTGTTCCGTTCGCGGCCCGGGTCGCGTCCGAGTGGCCGCTGCGTCGCGACGAAGTCGCCGGCAGCGGTCGCTCGGATGCGAGAAATCAGCGCCTGAGCCCGAGCCGCTCGATCAGCGAACGGTAGCGGTTGATGTCGTTGTCCTGCAGGTACTTCGACAGCCGCTTGCGACGACCGATCAGCGCCATCAGGCCGTGGCGGGTGTGGTGGTCGTGCTTGTGCTTCTTGAGGTGCTCGGTGATGTCGGCGATGCGCTTGGACAGCAGCGCGATCTGCGCCTCCGGCGAACCGGTGTCCTTCTCGTGCAGGCCGTACTCGGCGAGAATCGCCGACTTCTGCTCGGTGGTCAGCGCCATGGGGCATCCACTCCTGTTTCTCAGTTCCGCGCTCGAATGTCCGGTTACCCGGGTATGGGCGCCACCGCGGACCGCAGCAAACCCGAGGGACCACCCTACCGGACCAGCATCTTCCCGCCGAAATCGCGGGCCCCGGTCGTGCCCGGAATCCCGGATCGGTACATCCCGATCGACGCCAGCGGCAGGCGCTCCGCGAAACTCATCCCGACCTGCGGCGACAAGGACTGTCCGGCAGCCGGGCACGGCCGGTACGTCAGGCACCCGAGCAGCTCGGCGACGACCTGCCCTGGTTCATGAAGTCCTGACGTTTCAGCGCGCGTCGACGGCGGTGAGGATTTTGCGTGCGGTCTCCACATCGCGGCCCATGGACTCGATGAGCTCGTCCACCGAGTCGAATCTGCGCTGGCCCCGGATGTGCTCGACGAAGTCCACCGCGACATGCTGACCGTAGAGATCGGCCTCGCCGTCGAGCACATATGCCTCCACCGTGCGGGCGCGTCCGGAGAAGGTCGGGTTGGTGCCCACCGAGACGGCGGCCATGGCCCGGTCGCCGGGGGTGACGGTGCCGATGGTGGGGCCGGGGCCGAGCACGGTGAACCAGCCGGCGTACACGCCGTCGGCCGGAATGGCGGCATGCATCGGCGGCGCGACATTCGCGGTGGGGAAGCCGAGCTGCTTGCCGCGGCCGTCACCGTGCACGACGACGCCTTCCACGCGGTGTGGACGCCCGAGCGCCTCGGCCGCGGCCGCCATGTCGCCTGCGTCGACGCACGCGCGGATGTAGGTCGAGGAGAAGGTCACGGCGTGTTCGGCGAGCAGCGACACGCCGTCGACCTCGAAGCCGAAACGGTGACCGAGCTCGCGCATGGTCTCGACCGTGCCCGCGGCCTTCTTGCCGAAGGTGAAGTTGTCGCCGACCACCACCTCCACCACGTGCAGCCGCTCCACGAGCAGATCGTGGACATAACGCGCCGGAGTCAGCTTCATGAACTCCTGGGTGAAGGGAATGACGCAGAACACGTCCACGCCCAGCTCCTCGGCCAGTTCGGCGCGGCGGGTGAGCGTGGTCAGTTGCGCCGGGTGCGAGCCGGGGCGGACCACTTCCATCGGATGCGGATCGAACGTCATCAGCACCGCGGGCACGCCGCGCGCGGCGGCGGACTTCACGGCCCGGCTGATCAACTGCGCGTGGCCGCGGTGCACACCGTCGAACACACCGATCGTGAGGACACAGCGCCCCCAGTCCGCGGGCACCTCGTCGAGACTTCGCCATCTCTGCACGATTCAGACCCTAACTTGCAGCTCAGGAACCAACCCAACCGAAACCATCCGACCCTCATTTCAGTTTTGCTCCAAGATTGGTCGGCGCCAGCGACTCTAGAACATCCGCATTGTCGACCGCAGGGTGCGTTCACCCCGCCTCATCAATGTAGTGACGAGTCGCCACCGCCGCCCCCTGCGAGTGCCCCAACTGAGCACTCGCCCGCGACGGATCCCCGTCATCCCCGTCATATGCGTCGCCCCGGTATGCCGAAGGTTGCCGAACTGAACCACTGCGGAGAAGTCCCCTACCGAACATTCCGCAACGCCTCACCCGCCGTGCTCACCGCACCACCCCACCCTCCAACGACCGGAACAACGTCCCCTCCGCCGGGGTTTCGCCGCCTGCCGCTCGGCCGCGGATGGGAACACACCGGATCTGTCGAGAACGGCATGATTCCACGCCCCCCCGGGCAGCGATCCGCCCAGTTCCCGGTGGGTGAACGGCGAATAGCGATTCGTTGTCGATCCTTGCCGACCAGGGGTCGAGGATGTGTGTATCGGCACGCCAATGCCTAAGCTCGAGTATGTGCCAGGTAAACGAGATATCGCCACTCGACGCGAGTTGGCCGACGCCCCGGAGCCCGGCGATAGGCACGGCGGTACCGCGACGATCGCGCCGGTGCTCTCGTCGGTCGCCCAGGACTACCTGAAGGTCATCTGGACCGCGCAGGAGTGGTCGCAGGAGAAAGTGACCACCAAGTTGCTCGCCGAACGGATCGGCGTGTCGGCCTCGACCGTGTCCGAAGCCGTCCGCAAACTCTCCGACCAGGGGCTGGTCGAGCATGCCCGCTACGGCGCGATCGCCCTCACCCCGGAGGGTCGGCGGGCCGCCATCGCGATGGTGCGCAGGCATCGGCTCCTCGAGACGTTCCTGGTGAACGAGCTCGGTTACGGCTGGGACGAGGTGCACGACGAAGCCGAGGTGCTCGAGCACGCGGTCTCCGAACTGCTGATGGCCCGGATCGACGCGAAACTCGGATACCCCGGTCGCGATCCGCACGGCGACCCGATCCCGTCGGTGGACGGCGCGGTGCCCACCCCGCCCGCGCGCCAGCTCAGCGACTTCCACGCCGGTGAATCCGGCCGGGTCGCGCGCATCTCCGACGCCGATCCCGACATGCTGCGCTACTTCGACTCGGTCGGCATCGCCTTGGACACCGCCATCGCGGTCGTCGAACGCCGTGATTTCGCGGGCACCATCGCGATCCGCATCGGCGCCACCGACGCACCGACCGATCTCGGACGCCCCGCCGCCGAGGCCATCTGGCTGACCGCCTGATCGGTCCGCGTCAAGAGTTCCTCACGCGGCCGAGGCGGGTCCGCGGCTGCGCGAAGTCGTCGCGTCGGCTCACCGTCGAGTCAGCGGGGGTCGGCGGGAGTCGCGCGCTGGGCCGGCTCGGCCGCCCAGTCCGGCTGCGCCGCGCAGGCCGCGTCCAGCGCCGCGCGACCGTCGTCCGGGGCCGTGTCGGCGACCTCGCACAGCAGTTCACCCGTTGCCGGATCGAAGACCGGTAGCGTCCCGGCCGCCGCCCGCCACTGCCCCTGGATGAACAAGCCGCGCGGCACCGTGTCGATCGCGGCACGCTCTGCCGCGCTGAGCGCGCCTTCGATGAGCATGGTCGGTGGGCTCCTTTCGGCACCGCGCAGCCGTTGGGCCATTGCTGCGACCCGTTCGGCCATGTTATGCATATTGTCGACAATCCGACAATACGCACTCTTCTCATCCCACCCGCACCGGGAGGCGAATCACCATGACCGAGCTCTCGCCCATCCTGAAACAGGCCACTCCGGTGATCGTCGACCACGGCGCGGGGTGCTACCTCTACGGCACCGACGGACGCCGCTACCTGGACTTCACCGCGGGCATCGGGGTGACCAGCACCGGCCACTGCCACCCGAAAGTGGTCGCCGCCGCGCAGGCGCAGGTGGCTTCGCTCATCCATGGCCAGTACACGACCGTGCTGCATCGGCCCCTGCTGGAGCTGACCGAACGGCTCGGCGCGGTGCTTCCGGAAGGACTGGACACGCTGTTCTTCGCCAACTCCGGCAGCGAGGCGGTCGAGGCCGCACTGCGACTGGTCCGCCAGGCCACCGGGCGCCCGAACGTGGTCGTCTTCCACGGCGGCTTTCACGGCCGCACCATGGCCGCCGCGACCATGACCACCTCCGGTACCCGGTTCTCCGCCGGGTTCGGCCCGCTCACGTCCGGCGTGCACGTCGCGCCGTTCCCCACCGCCTACCGCTACGGCTGGAGCGAGCGGGAAGCCACCGTCTTCGCGCTACGCGAACTCGACTACCTGTTCGCCACGCTCACCTCGCCCGCCGAGACCGCCGCGTTCATCGTGGAGCCGATGCTCGGCGAGGGCGGTTACGTCCCCGGCAACACCGAGTTCTTCCGCGGGCTGCGCGAACGCGCGGACCGGCACGGCATCCTGCTGGTCTTCGACGAGATCCAGACCGGCTTCGGGCGCACCGGGAAGTTCTTCGGGCATCAGCACTTCGGCGTCCGGCCCGACGTGATCACCATCGCGAAGGGTCTGGCCAGCGGCTTCCCGCTGTCCGGCATCGCGGCGTCGCGCGAACTGATGACGCTAGCGTGGCCGGGCTCGCAAGGCGGCACCTACGGCGGCAACGCGGTGGCCTGCGCGGCGGCGATCGCCACGCTCGAGGTCATCGAATCCGAAGGGCTGGTGGACAACGCGGCCGCCCGCGGGACACAGCTGCTGCGCGGTCTGCGCGACAGCGCCACCAAGTCGATCGGCGACGTGCGCGGCCTCGGGTTGCTCGTGGGCGCCGAATTCACCACGTCCACCGGCGAGCCCGATACCGCCACCGCCGCGGCCGCCCAGCGCGCGGCGGTGGACAAGGGACTGCTGCTGCTGACCTGCGGCGCGCACTCGAACGTGGTGCGGATGATTCCGCCGCTGATCGTGACCGATACGCAGATCGAGGACGCTCTGGCGATCTGGTCCGAGGTGCTCGCCCAGTTGTAGCCGTGCACCCTACCCGCCCACTGTGCCCGCCCGGCGGGCCCGCTCAGGAAGCAGGACCGCATGGCCCGCTACATCACCATCACGCTCACCAAAGCCGCGGTGACCTGCCGCGCCCGTTTGCTCGACGAGGAAGCACCCCAGACCTGCGCCGCGGTGTGGAACGCGCTGCCGCAGGAAGGCGACGCCTTCCACGCCAAGTACGCCCGCAACGAGGTGTACACCCTGCTGCCGCGGATCGGCGCGGCGCCGCATCGGGAGAATCCGACGGTGACGCCCATCCCCGGCGACGTGTGCCTGTTCGATTTCGAGCCGTGGGAGATCGGCAACCCGGCATACGGCTACGAGTCCGGCTCCACGGCCGAGCACGAGCGCGGCGCGACCGATCTCGCGCTGTTCTACGGCCGCAACAATCTGCTGATCAACGGCGACCTCGGTTGGGTGCCGGGAAATGTCTTCGCCGCCATCGAGAATGGGCTCGCCGAGATGGCCGCTGCGTGCAACACACTGTGGTTGCACGGTGTGCGAGGCGAGACGCTCGTCGTCGCCCGCGCCTGAACCACGGCGGGAACGGTGGCCCCGCGGTCTTCCGCGGGGCCACTCTCGTTCAGGAGGCCAGCACGAATTCGGCGTAGCGGGCCACCGCGAGGATCAGATCGTCGGAGTGGCGCGGACCGACGATCTGCAGTCCGACCGGTAGACCCGCGCGGGTGGCGCCCGCCGGGATGCTGATCGCGGGTTGCTGGGTGAGATTGAACGGGTAGGTGAAGGGTGTCCACTCGGGCCAGCCGCGCAGGCCGCTGCCCGGCGGCACGTCGTGTCCTGCCTCGAAGGCCGGAATCGGCACCGTCGGGGTGATCAGGACGTCGTAGTCGTTGTGGAATGCGCCCATCGTGATGCCGATCTGGGCCGCCACGTCGCGCGCGGCGAGATAGTCGACCGCGGTGACGGTTTCACCGTGCTCCCATACCGCGCGCAGGCCGGGATCCACGCGTTCGCGCGTGCCCTCCGGGAAACCGGACAGCATGCGGGCCGCGCCTGCCGCCCACAGTGTCTCGAACGCCTCGCGCGGGTCCTCGAATCCCGGATCCGCTGTGGCGACCCGGAGTTCGGCGGCGGCCAGCCGGGTCACCGCCGCCTCCACGATCGCGGCGACCTCCGGGTCGACCGTCGCGTAGCCGAGCGCGGGTGAGTACGCCACGCGCAATCCCCGCACCTCGCGCTGCATTTCGGCGCGGAAAGCGGTGAGCGTGGGAGCCAGCGCGGTGGGATCGCGCGGATCGGGTAGCGAGAGGATGTCCATCAGCAGCGCCGCGTCCTCGACGGTGCGCGTCATCGGGCCCGCATGCGCCAGCGGACCGAACGCACTGGCCGGATACAGCGGAATCCGGCCATAGGTGGGCTTGAACCCGACGATGCCGCAGAAAGCGGCCGGAATGCGCACGCTGCCACCGCCGTCCGTACCCACCGAGACCGGGCCCATGCCCGCCGCGACAGCCGCGGCGCTGCCGCCGGAGGAGCCGCCCGCGGTGGTGGCCGGGTCGGCCGGATTCCGGGTTACACCAGCCAGCGGGCTGTCGGTGACCGCCTTCCACGCGATCTCCGGAGTGGTGGTCTTGCCGAGCAAGACCATGCCGTCCTCGCGCAGTCGCGCGGCCACCGGACTGTCCACCAGCCACGGTCCGGCCGGGTCGATGGATGTGGAGCCGCGTCGGGTGGGCCGGCCCTCGGTCAGGAATACGTCCTTGATCGAGATCGGCACGCCGTCGAGCAGCCCCCTGGCATGACCGGACTGCCAGCGCGCCTCGGAATCCTTCGCCTGCACCAGGGCCCGATCATGATCGACGAGACAGAAGGCGTTGAGCGCTCCGTCGCGGTCGGCGATCGCGCGCAGGATCGCCTCGGTTGCCTCGACGGGCGACAACGCACCCGCCGCGTAGGCCGAGACCAACTCGACCGCGGTCATGGCGGTCGGGTCGGTGGGTTGGTTCTTGACGGGGTAGCTCATAGATGGGCTCCTTCAGCCGGGCACGTACCCCAGCCTTTTGTCGACCACGTTGTCCAGCGGACGGCCGGCGATCCAGTTGTCGAAGTTCTCGGTGAACGCGTCGACGATCTCGGTGCGCCATCCGATGAAGTCACCGGAGTTGTGCGGGGTGATCCGGACGTTCGGCAGTTCCCACAGGGGGTGATCGGCGGGGAGCGGCTCGGGGTCCACCACATCGAGCGCCGCCGCGGCGATCGATCCGGTGCGCAGCGCGGCGACGAGATCGTCGGTCACGACGAGTTCCCCGCGCCCGACGTTGACAAACCTGGCGTGCGGCTTCATCGCGGCGAAGGCGGCGGTGTCGAACATGTTCCTGGTCTGCTCGGTGAGCGGAGCGATCGCGACGACGTAGTCGGCGCGGGCCAGTTCGGCGTGCAGGTCGGTGGTGATCTCGCCGAAATCCGGGTCCTGCGCGCGCGCCCGCCTGCCCACGGCGCGCACGGTCATCCCGACCGCGCGCAGCGATCGGGCGATGTGACGCCCGATCGAGCCGGTGCCCACGATCAACGCCGTCGCCCCCGCGACCCGTTCGGATTCCCGATGCCGCCACGCGTGCCGCTGTTGCAGCAGCAGCGAGCCGGCCAGGTCTTTGGCGAAACCGAGAATCTGCCCGAGGACGTACTCGGCGATCGCGGCGTCGAAGACGCCTCTGGTGTTGGTCACCACCACGTCACTGGCTCGCAGCTCGGGGAACATCGCCGGGTCGACGCCGGTGGATCCCATGTGCACCCAGCGCAGACGGTCGGCGGCATGCCACGCGCCGGGCAGCGCCCGGGTGCGAAAGTCGTAGACGAACAAGACCTCCGCTCCGCGCAGGGCATTCGCCAACCCGGGTGCCTCGGTGTATCGGATGGTGGCGCGACCTGCTACTCGGTCCATTCGTTCGGCGTCGGGCACACTGTCGCTGTGCAGGACGACGACAATCGGGCCCTGTTCCACATTGACACCCTAAGAGGGCATCGTATGATTGTCAACAATCCGATCGTGTTCGGAGGTCGTCCCGGCTGAGCGCGAGAGGGGCCGTAGTGGATCTGAGCTTTCCCGACCTCGAGGGGCCCGTTGCCCAGCGGGGTATCGGGATCATCGCACCGTTCGACCTCGCCCTCGAACGAGAGCTCTGGCGCTGGGCACCGCTGGAGGTGAGTCTGCACCTGGCTCGCACCCCCTACGAACCGGTCCCGGTGTCGCTGGAGATGGCCGAACTGGTCTCCGACGCGGCGCATCTCACCGCGGCCACCCGCAACGTGCTGCACGTGGAACCCGAACTCGTTGCCTACCTGTGCACGTCGGGCAGCTTCATCAAAGGCCTCTCCTACGAGAGGTCGTTGCGCGACACCATTTGCCGGGCGGGGGCGCAGGACGCGGTCACCACCTCCGGCGCCCTGCTCGAAGCGATCCGCCATCTGGACCTCACTCGAATCTCGGTGCTGACCCCGTATGACGAGATCCTCACCCACCGGCTGCACGAGTTCCTCGGCGAAGCCGGGTGTTCGGTGGTGCGCTCCGACCACCTCGGGCTCGGCGGCGGCATCTGGAAGGTCGGCTACCGCACGATCGCCGAACGCATCGTCGGCGCCGACGATCCCGAGGCTCAGGCCGTCTTCGTCAGTTGTACCAACCTGCCGACCTACGACGTGATCGAGCCGCTGGAGAAGGCCCTCGGCAAGCCGGTACTCACCGCCAACCAGCTCACCATGTGGGCCTGTCTCGGCCGGATGAAGCTGCCGATGATGGGCCCGGGCAAGTGGCTGCTCAACGTTTTCTGAAGGAAGACCATCACATGCACGCACCCACCGTCGGTTTCATCTACCCCGGCCACGCGGCCGAGGACGACTACCCCCTCGCGGCAGCGGCGCTCGGCGCGCGCCTTCCGGTGGCCCACAGCTACGGCACCGACCTGCACGCCGTCCCCGAACTGCTCGAGCTGGGCAGCCCGGAAAAGATACGCCTCGGCGCATCGCTGCTCGCCCGGCATCGCCCCGAGGCGATCGTCTGGGCCTGCACATCCGGCAGTTTCGTCTACGGGCCCGCCGGGGCGCGCGACCAAGTGCGCGCGCTGGCCGAGGTCGCCGGCGTCCCGGCGACCAGCACCAGCATCGCGTTCGCCGACGCCGTGCACGCGCTGCGACTGCGCACCGTCGCCGTGGCCGCCAGTTATCCCGACGAGGTCGCCCGGCTGTTCGTGGAGTTCCTCACCGATGCGGGCGCCGACGTCGTGTCGATGTCCAGCGCGGGGATCGACACCGCCGCCGAGGTAGGCACCCTCACCCCGGCCCAGGTGCTGCGGCTGGCGGCGGACAACGACCATCCCGATGCCGAGGCGCTGCTCATCCCCGATACCGCGATGCATACGATGGCGGTGCTGCCGGACCTGGAGGCTACGCTGGGCAAACCGGTGCTGACGGCCAATCAGGTGACGATCTGGGCGGGGCTGCGGCTGGCCGGCGCCGAGCCGGTCGTTCCCGGACTCGGGACCTTGTTCGCGGAAAGGCAGATCGATGTCCGTCGTTGATTTCGAGCCGGTGAACCGGCAGTCGACCGCGGAGATGATCGCCGATCGGCTCCGCGAGGCGATCATGCGCGGCAGTCTCGCGCCCGGATCGCAGCTCGGCGAGGCCGACCTCGCCGCGCGGTTCGCGGTCTCACGCGGACCGGTGCGCGAAGCCATGCAGCGGTTGGTGTCCGAGGGACTGCTGCGCAGCATCCGCCATCGCGGCATCTTCGTCATCGAACTGAACCTGGACGACGTCGTCGACATCTACCGGGCCAGGACGGCGCTGGAGGGCGGCGCGCTGGAGCTGATCCTGGACGGCCGCCGCCAGATCGCCTACGAGGCGCTCGGTCCCAGCGTCGCGGAGATGATCGCGTGCGCCGAACGAGGCGACGCGGTAGGAGTGTCCGACGCAGACCAGGCTTTTCATGAGGCGCTGGTCGAGAGTGCCGCCAGCCCACGGCTGGTGCGCGCCGCCCGCACCCTGCTGATCGAGACGCGAATGTGCCTGGGCGCCTTGCAAACCACCTACCCCGACCTCCGCGACCAGGCCCGCGAACACGTCGACCTGCGCGAAGCGATCGCCACCGCCGAACCCGCGCGCGCCCGCACGCTCCTAGCCGACCACATGGACGACGCGGTACGACGCCTCCGCCACCAGATCGGCCACTAGATCGCCAGGATGTCCACCTCGACATGCGTCACAGCTCCGTCATCACATCGGCACCTGAGCTCGGAGGCGAAAGCTCGCCGCATTCCGGTCAGCATCGACACAGGATCGGCCCGATTCTATGGCGACACACACCGGCACACAGACAAATTCAAGTTCACTATTCGGACATGACCTCCGCGGCCCTCCCGATCCGATCAAGGCTTACCGCGTAACGTTCATCTACGTTGACCCGCGCCGTGACGACCTCGACGATTTTCTGGCCGATACTGTCCAGCTCTTGTAGGCCGGACAGCATGTCGTTTTTGCGAACGTATGCGAAGTCGACGAGAGCCGGGCCGCTCTTCCAGCCCTCGTTGGCAGCAGCGGCGGGCGCTACCTTATCAAACTGTTTCTCCAAGCGGGCTCTGGCTTCACTGCTATTTGTGGAGATTGATTTCCCGGCTTGTCTAGCGGTTTCCGGGTCCATACAGACGTCGCCCATTATCTGCCGCCTTTCATATCCTGGATGGGCACGGGTGGTACTGGGATGAAATCGGCTCGTTCGAGTCAGGCGATATGATACTAGCGATGACGAGGGTCGCGTACAATGCGATGCACACAAAAGCAAAGGCCGTTACCATGATCCAAACCACCGTGAGCCCGCCAGGATTCTTTAACAGAACTCCGAGCAATACAATGAGTGAAAGCGCCGAAATCACAAGTAACACGGCACCCGCATAGTTCAAAACGATCGCAATTACCGGTACATCGATCGACTCCGTGCACCGCGTGGCGAGGAGTTCTTTCTTTCTATCGTCGAGCAGGCCGTCTGCCCAGACAGAGACGACCAGCGCACCCGTTAGAGACAGGACCGCCACAATTAGCACGAAGACAGTTGGGCGCTTCATCACCAGGTCTCCTTGGGTCGAATGATGCGGATGTTCTGCGTGCCGCCGTCCTGGTTGGCAAAGCCGATCCGGTCAGTAAGACTCAAGTCTCTGCCGCTCGTGGTGTGCTGCGAATAAAGTACGTCACCATTTGGAAGAACTGCTGTGACAACTGCCGCATGGTGCGCTTCGCCCGGATTGTAATCACCCACCTTCTGAGTGTGTTCGAAATAAATTACGTCTCCTGGTCTCGCGCCTGCAGCTCCGACTTCCTGCGCACCATTGTTCAAAAAGAAATTCTTCTGCTTCTCAGCGTTGAACCACGTGTCGGTGTGGCTGAGCCCCTGCAACGACCCTGGACCCGGTGGATCGAAATCAATTCCGGCCGTTCGGCTTCGCGTCCACGCATCCGACTGGGTGGTCAGAGTTCCCTTGGAATCCAGTCCAGCGGCAGAAAGTGTATTTGATACAAAATTAGCGCAGTTGTTGTCAAAGATATCGATCGAACTGTCGTTCCAATGCTCTCGCGCATACCTGACGGCCTCGACAGAACTATATCCATTCGAGCCTTCCAGTTCTCGCTTCACATTATCGGGTATTCCATTGAGATCATGCAGCTCCACCGGAACCGCACGCATCAAATCTTCTCGACGTTCAACCGACAGAGAATTCCACCATTGCTGAACAGTTTCGGGTGACTGACCTTGAGGGAGAGTTTCACGGATGGCGTCGAGAGCATCTTGAACTGCAGCGCTCTGCTGTTTCCGCGCTTCCTCCAACGAAGTGCTATTTACACTGATATTGAGTTTGCGTAGGGCACCGGCAACTTCCTCGTCCGCCTTCGTCGCTGCGTCGACAGCGTCCTTGATCAGTGCGTTGCACCGGTCCCTGACGGCGACGGCGCCATCGGGATCATAGTGATCCGGCGGAACAACGACCGTATCGCCGCTCAACTGGAGCCCCGCCACCGCCGCCGCGGAAATCGCGGAGCCGGCCTCGGTCTGCGCAATCCGCGCAGCGTCTTCCAACGAATCGAGCGCAGTGACCGCCCCGCGCAGGAGAACGCCGACCTCCTCGAGCTTGTTGGCGACGCCGGTAATCCGGTCGCGAACGATGTCTCCGAGATAGTCGGGCCATGACTCTTTCAACCTCGTGGTGCCATTTGCGTGGATCTCGGCTACGGCTTCTTCGCAGTCCTTCGCAGCCGCCAGCAGGTCGTCCGCCGCAGCTTGCCATTTCCCGGGGTCCGCGTTGCGGAGTTGGTCCAGATTCACCGGGAAACCGCCAGGGCATCGTCGGATCGGCATAGCGGTTGCGGTAGCGCAGCTGCTCGATCTGGCCTGTCGGCAAGACCTGAAACACTCTGAAAATTTTGCGCGAAAATCAGAAACTTCACCACATTATCCAAATTTGATCACATACTTTTCATACTTGATTACATCGATTCGATGATCGCAGCGATTGCGGCCGAGTTGGTGTAATCCTGACCAGTGATACCCAACCGGCTGATCGAAATTCGGTCCCAGTGCGCCCGGCTATCGTCGGACCCCGCTGTCCCGTGTTTCCCGGTTTGTCCGCGATTTCGGCTGGTGGCCCGCTGGTGCTGTAGATCGAGATCGAGTAGCGCGAGCCCTTCCAGGCACAGATCGCCCACCCGGACTGATGAACGCCCCCGATCCCGGTCTCTGCGGTCGCCGGGTCCACACCCGCTGCTCTAAGTACATCGTCGGGAACCCCTGTGCACGGGTCGAACAGGACCTTGGCCGCAGCGGTGCTCGAGGTGGGCAAGCCGCTCGTCGTATCCCCACACCCAACGACACCCGAGGCAGCCAGGGAACCAAGCAGCACCAACGTGATTCGACGGCTCATCCCCACCCTCCCGACCCGTGACAGCTCAGTGTGCCAACGGTAGCAGACGGCGGGCACTGCGGTTCGGGGCCGCCGATTGCTCCACGCGCGATGCAATCTACGCGCGGTGACCGCGCGGGACTGCTCCGGCACCGGATCAGAGGTTGGCGGGACGGACGACCATCACCGAGGACGCGCGATCGCCGGACTCGCGCAGCAGGGCGATAGCGCGGCCTTCCGGGTCGATGGCGGCGTAGACGCCGGGGATTCCGGCTGGGGCGAGCCAGCGTCCGTTGCGCAGGTCGTCGGCCTGTTTGTCGTCGATGTCGCGGCGCGGGAAAGCCGTTCGCACCGCAGCGTCGATGTCGAGGCTCAGCGGCGGCGTGCCCAATTCCGCGGCGACTGCCAGATCGTCCAAGGTGCGGGCGTGCTCGAGCGTGAACGGACCGACCCTGGTGCGGCGCAACGCGGTCAAGTGGCCGCCGGCGCCGAGCGCGGCGCCGAGGTCTCTGGCCAGCGCCCGCACGTAGGTGCCCGAGGAGCACTCGACCACCACGTCCAGGTCGACGAAATCGCCGACATCGCGCCGGGCGAGCACGTCGAACCGCGACACCGTGACCGGGCGCGCGGCCAGCTGCACGTCCTCGCCCGCACGGTGGCGGGCATAGGCGCGCTCGCCGTTCACCTTGATCGCGCTCACGGTGGCGGGCACCTGCTCGATGTTCCCGGTCAGTTCCGCTGTGCGCGTGCCGATATCGGCGTCGGTGAGGTGACCGGCCGGTGTCGTGGCCAGCACTTCGCCCTCGGCGTCGTCGGTGCTGGTCGCCTGCCCCAGCCGGATGGTCGCGGTGTACGCCTTGGTCGTCAGCGTGAGCAGGCCGAGCAGTTTTGTCGCACGTTCCACGCCGAGCACGAGCACACCGGTCGCCATCGGATCGAGCGTGCCCGCGTGGCCGATCTTCTTCGTGCGCAACAGTTTCCGGCATTTCGCGACGACGTCGTGACTGGTCCAGCCACCGGCCTTGTCGATGACGAGCAGTCCGCCGAGTCCGTCCATCAGACGTGCGCGATCGCGGTCAGGATGTAGCCGCCGGTGATGAGCCAGCGGCCGTCGAACGAGAGCAGCGGCGTGCCGCCGTCGGTGGTCTGCCCCGGCACCAGTAGTTCGGTATGGAAGCTGCCGCGACCGGAATCGGCGGAGCCGTCCTCGATCTCGAACGTGATGTGCGCGTCCTCGAAGCCGAGCCAGCGCAGTGTCAGCGGGAACCACGCCTTGTAGGTGGCCTCCTTGGCGCAGAACAGCAACCGGTCCAGGTGCAGTTCGGAATCGGTTGTCTTCAGCCACTCCCGCTCCGGCGGCAGGCTGACCGAGTCCAGTACGCCGTCCGGCAGGGTGGCGTGCGGCTCGGCGTCGATGCCAATGGAGCGGAACCGCAGCCGGTGGCCGAGCGCGGCGGCCTGGTAGCCGTCGCAGTGGGTCAGGCTGCCGACGATTCCGCGCGGCCACACCGGAGCGCCGCGTTCGCCCTTGCCGATCGCGACCGGCTGCTCGCCGAGCTGCGCGAGCGCCAGCCGGGCGCAATGCCGTGCGCCGATGAAGTCACGGCGGCGCTTCTCCACCGACTTGGCGATGAGATGCTCCTCCGCCGGATGCGGCCGCAGATCCTCCGGGTACGCCAGCAACTCGGCCGAGGCCACACCCGCGGGCAGAATGTTCTCGATCATCACCGACGAGCGTAGTCGAGCCGTACCGGGTGGGATCGCAGCGCCATGGGCGTCGGACTAGGCCAGCCCGCGCCGCTGCTGTGCCTTACTGCGCATCTCCGCGGCGGCGGCCTCCATCTCGGGAGTCACCTGGAAGTGCCCACCCCACTTGTTCAACGTGCCCGGCGGATACTGCGGGGTCGGCAGGATCTGGCGCAACAACCGCTCGGGCAGACCGCGGCGCTGCCATTCGCGCGGGTAGCCGAGCGACACCTCCTCGAACCGGACGCCGTCGTAGTGCGAGGTGCGCGGGATGTGCAGGTGACCGTAGACCGAGCAGACCACGTTGTAGCGGGTGTGCCAGTCCGCGGTCAGTTCGGTGCCGCACCACAGCGCGAACTCCGGATAGAACAGCACGTCGGTCGGCTGTCGCACCAGCGGGAAGTGGTTGATCAGGACCACCGGGGCGCCGGGGGCGAGCGCGTCGAGCTTGCGCTTGGTCACCTGTACCCGGGCATGGCACCACGCGTCCCTGGTCAGGTACGGATCCGGGGAAAGCAGGAATTCGTCGGTGGCCACCACGTTGCGCTCACGCGCGATCGCCAGGCCCTCCGCTTTCGTGGTGGCGCCCTCCGGCAGGAACGAGTAGTCGTACAGCAGGAACATCGGGACCAGTGTGATCGCTCCGCCGTGCTCCTCGGCGCCCGCGCCCTGCCACACCGGAAAGGGGTCCTCCGGCGTCAGCACGTCCAGGTCGCGGCACATCGACACCAGGTAGTCGTAGCGTGCCACCCCGGCCATCTGCACCGGGTCCTTCGCAGTCGTCCACAGCTCGTGATTGCCCGGCACCCAGATCACCTTGGCGAACCGGCCGCGCAGCAGCTCCAGCGCCCACCGCACGTCCTCGGCCTTCTCCCCCACGTCGCCGGCCACGATGAGCCAGTCCTCCGGCGAGTCCGCCTGGATCTGCTCGACGACCGGCCGATTCCCCTGGTGGCCGACATGAATGTCGCTCACCGCCATCAACTTGGGTATCACCACACCTACCTTGGCACATCGATCCGGATTCGCGCGCACCGGCCGAGCCGGGTGTCGATCACGTCGGCACTTCTGCGCCGACCAGAGCCCACCGGCCCGACAACGCCCGTACCGCGACGGCGATCAGCCGCAACAGCATGAACGCGGCGAGGCCGGACCAGATTCCGGCGACACCCCAGTCGAGGGCCAGCGACAACCAGATAGCGGGCAAGAAGCCGAGCAGAGCCGCTGCGAGCGTGGTGGTGCGCAGATAAGCCGCGTCACCGGCGCCGAGCAGCACGCCGTCGAGTGCGAAAACGATGCCCGCCACCGGAATGAGCGCGACGAAGAACCACCACACGACGTGAGCGCGATCGAGCACGTCCGGATCGTCGGTGAACAGTGCCGGAATTGCCACCGCCCCCGCCGCGAAGCAGGCGGCGAGCCCGAGGCTGAAGATCTCCGACCAGCGGGTCACACGCCGGGCGATCCCCCGGGCGCCTGTGGCGTCCCCCGCGCCCAGAGCCGCGCCGGTGAGCGTCTGCGCGGCGATGGCCAGAGCGTCCAGGGCGAGCGCCAGAAAGTTCCACAGTTGCAGCACCAACTGGTGGGCCGCCACCGACGCGGCGCCGAAGCGCGCGGCTACCGCGGCCGCCGAGACGAAGCACGCCTGGAAGGCGAAGCTGCGCACGATCAGGTCGCGCCCGAGCACGAGCTGGGCACGCATCACCGACCAGTGCGGAGCCAGGGAGACCCCTTCACGGATCAACGCGTTCAGAAACAGCGCCGCGGTCACGATCTGACCCGCCACGTTCGCCACCGCGGAGCCGGGCAGGCCCAGGTGCGGGGCACCGACCAGTCCGTGCACCAGCGCCGGGCAGAGGACTGCCGACACCGCGAGTCCGGCGAGAACATAAACCAGCGGCCTGCGCGTCTCCTGGACGCCCCGCAGCCACCCGTTCCCCGCCATGGAGATCAGGATCAGCGGCACGCCGAACAACGCGATCCGCACCCAGCCCAGCGCCTGCGCCGCGATATCCCCGCCGCCCGCGATGGCGCCGGTCACCGGCACCGCGAACGCTTGGACCAGCACCAGGATCGCGGCGCCGACGGCCACGGCGATCCAGGTGGCCTGCACACCCTCCGCGACGGCACCACGATGGTCGCCCGCGCCGTGGCGACGCGCCGAACGCGCGGTGGTGCCGTAGGACAGGAAGGTCAACTGCGAACTCGTCTGCGCCAGGATCAAACCGCCGACGGCGAGCCCGGCCAGCGCGAGAGCCCCGAGCCTGCCGACCACGGCCAGGTCGAACAATAGGTAGATCGGTTCGGCGACCAGCACGCCAAGGGTGGGCAACGCCAAGCCGAGAATACGTCCGGGCCCGGCCGCGGCGGCCCCGTCGACGCTCTCCGGCAGGGCCTGGTCACTGACATCCGCGCCCTTGGAGCCCTGTGCGCTCACGAACACCTCCTCCACAGCTCGCCCTCCGAGACCACCGTCGTTCCGACTTCGCTCCCACCGTGACACGAGCCACCGACAAACACGGCGGCGCCCGGCTTCGGCCGCGAAAATGACCGCATCACCGGTGATTCCGGCATCGGGTCACCCGAGCGCGGCCAGCAGCGCGCTGATCAGGTCTTCGGGGGCACCGTGCGCGGTGTACCCGGCGGCGAAGCGATGCCCGCCGCCACCCAGCGACGTAGCCACCTCGGCGACATCCACCCCGTCGCCCGCACACGATCCGCTGTCGCGGGAGCGCAGCGACACCGTCCACCGATCCGGCACCGCACGGGATTGCTTGAATACCGCGGCGATTCCCGCTTCGGCGGTCGTGCGCACGATGTCGATGACGCTCTCCACCTCCTCCGACCGCACGTCGTCGATGTCGTCACGCCGCACGAACGCGTACACCAACCCGACACCGCCGCGCGCCTCCGGGACGAGCCGCGCCGTCCCGAGCACCCGCGACAACATGGGCAGCCACTCGAACGGGTGGGTGTCCATCAAGGTTCGTGCGATATGCGCGCCATCTATTCCGGTGGCCAGCAGCCGCTCCGCCAATTCGTGCGTACCCGGACGCACCCACCGGAACGAACCCGTATCGGTGACCAGGCCCGCGTACAGGCAATGCGCCACCTCCGCATCGATCGGCACACCCCACGCGTCGAGCAACCGCGCGATCAGGCTCGTGGTGGACTCCGCGGCGGGATCGACCACGTTGATCGCTCCGAAGCGCGTGTTCGACCGATGATGATCGATCACCAATGTCGTTGCCGCGCCTGGTAATCGGTCGGCGAGCGCACCGAGTCGGCCCGCGCTGCCGCAGTCGACCGCGACCAGCAGGTCGACCTCGCCGCGCACCTCCACCGGCGCCACCAGATGCCGCACGCCGGGCAGCGACCGCATCGACACGGGCAATTCCGCGGGCTCGGCGAACGACACTTGCACCGGGACGCCGCGCCGGTGCAGCACCAACGCCAGCGCCAGACCACTTCCTATGGTGTCCGCATCGGGCTGCACATGGCAGACAATGCTCACCGAGCGCGCGGCGTCGAGCGCCGCCACGGCCGAGTCCAAGCCGGCCGTTTCCCGCATCGTCGTCATCGACTACCGCATGTCACTCGTCGGCGTCGCGTTCGACCTTGTAGGGGTCGGCATCGCCCGCGTGCCTGGCGGTGGCGGCCACCTTGGCGACCGCGTCGTCCGCGGCCCGCGCCCTGGCGAGCAGTTCCTCCATCTGCCGTGCCGCGTCGGGCACGGTGTCCAGTACGAATGCCAGCGTCGGGGTGAACTTCACCCCGGTTCCCGCGCCCACCTTGGAACGCAGAACACCCTTGGCCTTCTCCAGACCGGCCGCCGCACCGTCGTAATCCGGTTCGGCGTCGAGATTTTCGCCCATCACGGTGTAGTACACCGTCGCCTCCCGGAGATCGCCGGTGACCTTGGCGTCGGTGATGGTCACGAAACGCAGCCGCGGATCCTTCACCTCGTATTCGATCGCGGTCGCGACGATCGAGGAGATCCGCTTGGCGAGTCGACGTGCCCTGGCTTGATCCACCATGGCCGTTTCCTCCTCACTGTCAACTCTGTTCGATGGCGGTCGGAGCGTGGCCCGCAGGCCGCCACCCGAGCTCCGTCGCTGCTCCGCGGTCAGTCCTCGGGCCCGAAGACCCGGCGGCGCACCGCCAGCAACTGTAACTCCGGACGGGCCGCGACGTGCCGTTCACATCTGTCCAGTACCTCGGTCAGGTGATCCATTCCGGCACTGACCATAGCCACGCCCAGCAACGAGCGACGGTATAGATCGTGTTCCCCGCCTTCGGCGGCACTCACACCGAAACGCTGCAATTCGGCCAGGATCGGCCGGATCACCGAACGCTTCTGTTTCAGGGAATGCACATCACCGAGCAGCAGGTCGAACTCCAGTGCACCCAGGTACACCTACACCCCTCCATATCGGGAAGACCGGCCGGACGCCGCGCACTGGGCGCGGCGTCCGGGTCGTGGTCCTCGCGGCCTGTCAGTCGCGCGGCTTCTCGCGCAGCTCGTAGGCCTCGATGATGTCGCCTTCCTTGATGTCGGAGTAGGTGACCGTCATACCGCATTCGAAGCCCTCGCGGACCTCGGTGACGTCGTCCTTTTCCCGGCGCAGCGACGAGATCGACATCGTCTCGGCGATCACCATGTTGTCCCGGATCAGGCGCGCCCTGGCGTTGCGTTTGACCGAACCCGACGTGACCATGCAACCGGCGATGTTGCCGATCTTCGACGAACGGAAGATCGCCCTGATCTCGGCACGACCCAGCTCGACCTCTTCGTAGATCGGCTTGAGCATGCCCTTGAGGGCCTTCTCGATCTCATCGATGGCCTGGTAGATCACCGAGTAGTACCGGATGTCGACGCCCTCGCGGTTGGCCAGCTCGGTCGCCTTGCCCTCGGCGCGAACGTTGAACCCGATGATGATCGCGTTCGACGCCGAAGCGAGGTTGACGTTGGTCTCGGTGACGCCACCGACGCCGCGGTCGATCACCCGCAGACGCACCTCGTCGCCCACCTGGATCCCGAGCAGCGCCTCTTCGAGGGCCTCGACCGTACCCGAGTTGTCGCCCTTGAGGATCAGGTTCAGCTCGCTGGTTTCCTTCAGCGCGGCATCCAGATCTTCCAAGCTGATCCGCTTGCGGCTGCGTGCGGCCAGCGCGTTGCGCTTGCGCGCATTGCGCCGGTCGGCGATCTGCCGCGCGATCCGGTCCTCGTCGACCACGAGCAGGTTGTCACCCGCTCCCGGCACCGACGTGAAGCCGATGACCTGGACCGGTCGCGACGGCAGCGCCGCCTCGACATCCTCGCCGTGCTCGTCGACCATCCGGCGCACTCGGCCGTAGGCGTCTCCCGCCACGATCGAGTCGCCGACCCGCAGGGTGCCGCGCTGGATGAGCACGGTCGCCACCGGGCCTCGGCCGCGGTCGAGGTGCGCCTCGATCGCCACGCCCTGCGCGTCCATATCCGGGTTGGCCCGCAGATCCAGTGCCGCGTCCGCGGTCAGCAGGACCGCCTCGAGCAGCGCATCGATGTTGATGTTCTGCCTGGCGGAGATGTCGACGAACATGGTGTCGCCGCCGTATTCCTCGGCGACCAGGCCGTACTCGGTGAGCTGCTGACGCACCTTCTGCGGGTTGGCGCCTTCCTTGTCGATCTTGTTGACCGCCACGACGATCGGCACGTCGGCCGCCTGCGCGTGGTTGATCGCCTCCACCGTCTGCGGCATGACGCCGTCGTCGGCGGCGACCACCAGGATCGCGATGTCGGTCGCCTTCGCACCGCGGGCACGCATGGCGGTGAACGCCTCGTGACCCGGGGTGTCGATGAAGGTGATCAGCCGGTCCTCGTCGCCGAGGTGGGTGAGCACCTGGTAGGCGCCGATGTGCTGGGTGATGCCACCGGCCTCGCCCTCGCGGACGTTCGCCTTGCGGATGGTGTCCAGCAAGCGGGTCTTACCGTGGTCGACGTGACCCATGACGGTCACCACCGGCGGGCGCTGTTCGAGGTCTTCCTCGCCGCCCTCGTCCTCGCCGTAGGTGAGGTCGAACGACTCCAGCAACTCGCGGTCCTCGTCCTCGGGGCTGACCACGTGGACGACGTAGTTCATCTCGCTGCCGAGCAGCTCGAGGGTCTCGTCGTTCACCGACTGGGTCGCGGTGACCATCTCGCCGAGGTTGAACAGGGCCTGCACCAGCGCGGCCGGGTTCGCGTCGATCTTCTCCGCGAAGTCCGACAGCGAGGCGCCACGGGCGAGCCGGATGATCTCGCCGTTGCCGCGGGGCAGCCGCACGCCGCCGACGGCGGGCGCCTGCATCGAGTCGTACTCTTGCCGCTTCTGCCGCTTCGACTTGCGGCCACGCCGGGGCGCGCCACCGGGACGGCCGAACGCGCCTGCCGCACCGCCGCGGCCACCGGGACCACCCGGACGGCCACCGCCGCCACCGCCGCCGCCGGGACGACCGCGGAAGCCACCGGCCGCCGCACCACCGGCACCGGGCGCGCCGGTACCCGCACCGGGAGCGCCGCCACCACCACGGTAGCCACCGCCACCGCCGCCGCCGGCGGGACGACCGGCACCGGCACCACCGGGGCGGCCGGGACGACCCGCGCCGGGGCCGCCGGCGCCGCCGGGACGCGCCGCACGCGACGGCATCGCGCCGGGGTTCGGACGGGGCGGCATCGAGCCGGGGCTCGGCCGCGGACCGCCGGGACGCGGGCCACCAGGGCCGGGCGTCGGACGCGGGCCACCCTGGGCCGGGCCGGGCCGCGGACCACCCTGCGACGGACCCGGACGCGGACCACCCTGGGCCGGGCCGGGCCGCGGGCCGCCCTGCGACGGACCCGGACGCGGACCACCCTGACCGGGGGCCGGACGCGGCGCGGGACGCTCGGGAGCCGACGAATAGGGGTTGTTGCCGACGCGCGGGGTCTTCGGCCCGGGACGTGGGCCGGGTGCCGCACCGCCTGGCCGCTGGCCACCAGGGGAGGGCGCGCCGGGGCGCTGCTGCTGCCCGGGACGCTGCTGCTGCCCGGGACGCGGGCCGCCCGGCGTCGGACGCGGACCGGCCGGGGCGGGCGCGGAACTCGCACTCGGGCCCGAAGCCGCGGCGGCCTGCGGGGTGATCGATTCCCTGGCGGCGGGCTTGGGCGCCGGGGAAGGTCCCGGACGGGCGGCGGGGCCCGGCTTCACAGCCGGGGATTCGCCGGTGCGCGCCGCGGGAGCGGCGGTCTCCTGCGCGGTGGGCGCCGGCGGACGGGGACCGGGACGCGGGCCTCCGCCCGCGGGCTTGGGGCCCGGACGGCCGGACGGTCCGGGGCGTGCACCCGGCTTGTTGCCGTTGGAGGGCGCGGATTTCGCCGCGAACGACTCACGCAACCGACGCGCGACGGGAGCTTCCACCGTCGAGGACGCCGACTTCACGAACTCGCCCTGCTCCTTGAGCGTTGCGAGTAGTTCCTTGCTCGTGACACCGAGTTCTTTTGCCAACTCGTGCACGCGGGCCTTGCCTGCCACTGCTCTCCTCACTGAGAGGTCGAGCAGCGCCACCGTTGGGGACGGCGGCCCGCACGACCTCGGGTTATCTCCGATGGACGTTCATCGTTGGTACTTCACGGTGTGCTCATGAGTGCTCGTGCCTGTTCTCGAGGTAATGCTCCAGGGCTGAGATATCCAGATGTCCGGACACTCGTAGTGCTCTGCCGATCGCTCGGCGCCGCTCTGCCGCGCGCAGACAAGCCGAAAGGGGGTGCAACCAGGCACCCCGTCCGGGAAGTCTGCGCCGCGGATCGGGAACGATCTCGATGACGTGGGCGCCGTATCCGGTCTCACGGTCCCGAGCCACGATCCGCAACAGATCGACGGCCAGCTCGCGCTTCCGGCAACCGATACACGTCCGCACGGGAGCCGCTGGGCGCCGGGGCGCCGGGTGCTGCTCGGTGGTGCGGTCGGGCATTGGAACCGAAGGCTCGGACTGAACCTCCGACCACTCTACCGCTGCCGCGCTCGGAACGCCGAACCCCTCCCCCGCGGAAGTTACGAACATGTCATCCCGAGCACTCCGCGGGCGGGCTCCGGTCAACTGCGATGCGCCTCCGTCCGAACGGATCCGCCCATGTCGGGCGCGGCGTCGCTGCGGATATCGATGCGCCAGCCGGTCAGCCGCGCGGCCAGGCGGGCGTTCTGCCCCTCCTTGCCGATCGCCAGCGAAAGCTGGAAATCGGGGACCACGACGCGGGCCGCCCTGGCTTCGGGGTCGACGATGGTGACCGAAACCACTTTCGAGGGCGAGAGTGCATTACCGACGAAGGTCGCCGGGTCGTCGGCGTAGTCGATGATGTCGATCTTCTCGCCGGCCAGTTCGCTCATCACGTTGCGCACGCGCTGTCCCATGGGACCGATACAGGCGCCCTTGGCATTGACGCCGGGCACCGTGGTGCGCACGGCGATCTTGGAGCGGTGCCCCGCCTCCCGTGCCACCGCCACGATCTCCACCGAGCCGTCGGCGATCTCCGGCACCTCCAGCGCGAACAGGCGGCGCACCAGATTCGGGTGGGTACGCGACAGCGTGATCTGCGGGCCGCGCGGCCCACGGGAGACGCCGACGACGTAGCACTTGATCCGGTCTCCGTGTTCGTAGGTCTCGCCCGGCACCTGCTCCGCGGCCGGGATCAACCCCTCCGCGCCGTGCAACTCGCTGCCGATGCGCACCACGACGGTGCCGCGGGCGTTGGCGCGCGCGTCGCGCTGCACCACACCGCCGACGATGTCGCCCTCGTGCGTGGAGAACTCGCCGAAGGACTTCTCGTTCTCCGCGTCGCGCAGCCGCTGCAGCACGACCTGCCTGGCCGTGGTCGCCGCGATCCGGCCGAAACCCTCAGGGGTGTCGTCCCATTCGGAGATCACGTTGCCGTCGGCGTCCAGCTCGCGCGCCATCACCCGGACCACGCCGGTCTTCTGGTTGATGTCGATGCGCGCGTTGGGCTGGTGGCCCTCGGTGTGGCGGTACGCGGTGAGCAGCGCCGACTCGATCGCGGAGATCACGGTCTCGATCGAGATCCCCTTGTCGGCGACGATCGCGCGCAGGGCTTCGATTTCGATGTTCATTCCACGATCCCTTCGGTCGGCGAATCGGACGCTGTTACGGATTCGGACAGTGCAGTCGGTGTTCCTCGGAGCTCCGCGGCGTCGTCGACCGCCACCGCGCCTTCCGCACCCGGGGCGGGCCGCCCGGGAACGATTCCACCCGCGAGTTCCAGCTCCCGCGCGCCCGGCGGGGAGAACTCGACCTGGACGACGGCCGTGGCGATGTCGGCGAGCGGGACCGTCACCCGGTGCGGGTCGCGTGCGCCCCCGAGCACCAGCGCCACCGAATCACCGGTGAGCGCACCGACCCTGGCCTCGAAAGTCGCCGAGCCCTCCGGCGGCTGCGCGCCTTCGCGCAGCCGGACGCGCACCTTCCGCCCGCGCGCCCGCCGCCAGTGGCGGTCGGCGGTCAACGGGCGGTCGATTCCGGGGGTCGTCACTTCCAGCACGTAGGCCGTCTCGCCGAACTCCCCCGCGTCGTCCAGCAGCACCGACAGCTCGGTGCTCAGACGCGCCAGGGAATCCAGATCGGAGGTATCGCGGTCCACGGTCACCTGCACCCGAGCCTGCGCGTCCACGCGCGTGCCCGCCGTCGAGATCTCGACGCCCTCGAGGTCGAATCCTCGGCGTTCGACGAGACCAGCTACGAGCTGGCTCACCCTTTCCTCGGTCGGCATCGGCATGTGGGGCGGCTCCTGGTTCAGTTGTGACGCGGAAGGAAAATTCTCTACCGAAGGTCTAGCGTAACGCGCCACGAGAGTGTAAAGGACCAGTGGTCTCGAAGTACGCACGCCACGGCCGACGCTGGTCCGGCGCGGCCTCGCGAGTCTGGCACGATAGTGCCGTGCCCATCCGCCTTCCCGCCCCGCCGCGTGCCGGGTGCACCACCGGCATGCCGTCCGACCGGCACGAGCCCCGCCACAACGCCCTGGATCGTCGCAGCGCGCTGCGACTCGCGGGCGGCGCGACGGCCGGGGTGCTCGCCCTCGGCGCGCTGACCGGTTGCACCGGTGACGACGTGGTCCACGAGCCGGATCCACTTGCCGCGCAGGAGGTTGCGGCGCGCGCCGACGCCGCGGCCGCGACCGCTGCCATCGCCGTCGCACCCGACCGGCACGCCGCACTGTCGGCGATCGCTGCCGAACGCACCGCGCACGCCGACGCCTTGCGCACCGAGATCGACCGCGTGATCGGCGTCTACGCCGACGGCACCACACCGGCGCGCCGCACACGCGCCGGCGAATCCGGCCCATCGGCCGTGGCTTCGGGCAGCGCCGTGCCGCCCACCACGCCGCCGAGCGTGGATGCGCTGCGTACGCAACTCACCGCCGCCCAGAAATCGTCGGCCGAGCTCGCGCGCGCGTTGACCGGCTACCGGGCCGGTCTGCTCGCTTCGATCAGCGCGGCCTGCGCGGTCCAGACAGGGGTGTTGCTGGCATGACCGAGGACGAACGCCGAGCGCTCATCGACGCGCTGAACGCCGAATACGGCGCGGTGTACGCCTACGGGGTGATCGCCGCCTACGCCTCGCCCGAGCGCACCAGGCTGGTCGCCGAGCACACCGCTGCCCACCGGGCTCGCCGCGACACCACCGTGGACGCCCTCGCTCTGGGCGGCGCGACGGTGCCGCCGCCGGACTCGGCCTACACGGTGCCGTTCGCCGTGACCGATCCGACCTCGGCGGCCCGGCTGGCCGTGACGGTCGAGTCCGACACCGCTGTCGCCTGGCGGTCGGTGGTCGAGCGCGGCGACTCCATGGCCATCCGGCGCACCGGTGTCGAAGCGCTCACCGAGGCCGCCGTCCGGCTGGCCGCGTGGCAGTCGATTCTCGGCGCGAATCCGCCCACGATCGCGTTTCCCGGCAAGGCCTGACTCAGCGACCGGGCAGCTACCCGGGAGCTGATGCGCGGCAAAGGAAACGACGCGAACGATGGCGGCGGACAGCTCGGGCCGCCGTTCGCTCGCCTTCTCCCGCGGCCTTCGCGCCGATAGCGAACGGCCCCGGCCGAGGTGCCGGCGAGGGCCGTCCGGGAACAGGTCAGCCGCGAACGCGGGCCACCACCGCGTCCACGGCGGACGCGGCGGGGACCTGCTCGGTCTCGCCGGTGAAGCGGTCGCGCAATTCGACCTTGCCCTCGGCCCAGCCGCGGCCGATCACCAGCACACACGGCATACCGAGCAGCTCGGCGTCCTTGAACTTCACCCCCGGCGAGGCGGTGCGGTCGTCGAAGAGCACGTCCAGGCCCTGCGCGTGCAGGCCGGAGACCACCTCTTCGGCGCCGGCGCGGGCCGCGTCGTCCTTGTTCGCGATGACGACGTGCACGTCGTAGGGCGCGACCTCGGCGGGCCAGCGCAACCCCTTGTCGTCGTGCTGCTGCTCGGCGATCACCGCGACCATGCGCGAGACGCCGATGCCGTAGGAACCCATGGTCAGCCGCACCGGCTTGCCGTTCTCGCCGAGCACGTCCACCTCGAACGCGTCGGTGTACTTGTTGCCGAGCTGGAAGATGTGGCCGATCTCGATGCCGCGCGCCGCCACCAGCGTGCCGCGACCGTCGGGCGAGGGATCGCCGTCGCGGACCTCGGCCGCCTCGATGGTGCCGTCCGGGACGAAGTCGCGGCCCGCGACCAGGCCGACGACGTGCCTGCCCGGCTCGTCGGCGCCGGTGATCCAGCTGGTGCCCGTGCCGACGCGGGGATCGACCAGGTAGCGAATACCATTGGCCTGCAACGCCTTCGGGCCGATGTAGCCCTTGACCAGGAACGGGTTCTCGGCGAAGTCCGTTTCGGTGAGCAGTTCCACCTCGGCCGGTTCGACCGAGGCGCCCAGGCGCTTGTCGTCGACCTCCCGGTCACCGGGGACGCCGATCCCGACGATCTCGCTCTTCCCGTCCGGGTGGCGCAGCTTGACCATCACGTTCTTCAAGGTGTCGGCCGCGGTGACCGGGCGGCCGTAGCGCTCGGCGATACCCGCGCCGTTGGCCCAGTCGACCAGCGTCGCGATGGTGGGGGTGTCCGGGGTGTCGTGCACGACGGCCGCGGGCTGTCCTTCGATCGGCAGCGGCTCGGGAGCGGGGGTGACCACCGCCTCCACATTGGCCGCGTAGCCGGACTCCGGGCAGCGCACGTAGGTGTCCTCGCCGACCGGGCTGTCGGCCAGGAACTCCTCCGACGCGCTGCCGCCCATCGCGCCCGAGGTGGCGGCCACGATGACGTACTCGACCCCCAGCCGGTCGAAGATGCGCTGGTAGGCCTGGCGGTGTGCATGGTAGCTGGCCTGGAGGCCGTCCTCGTCCAGGTCGAAGGAGTAGGAATCCTTCATCACGAACTCGCGCCCGCGCAGGATGCCCGCGCGCGGACGCTCCTCGTCGCGGTACTTGGTCTGGATCTGGTACAGCGTGACCGGCAGGTCCTTGTAGGAGCTGTACTCGCCCTTCACGGTGAGCGCGAAGAGCTCCTCGTGGGTGGGGCCGAGCAGGTAGTCCGCGCCCTTGCGGTCGCGCAGCCGGAACAGGCCGTCGCCGTACTCGGTCCACCGGTTGGTGGTCTCGTACGGTTCGCGCGGTAACAGCGCGGGCAGCGAGATCTCCTGCGCGCCGATCGCGTCCATCTCCTGTCGCACCACGTCCTCGACCTTGCGCAGTACGCGCAAGCCCAGCGGCAACCACGAGTAGACGCCCGGGGCGACCCGGCGCACGTAGCCGGCACGGACCAAGAGTTTGTGGCTGGGCACCTCCGCGTCGGCGGGATCGTCGCGGAGAGTGCGCAGGAACAGGCGGGACAGGCGGGTGATCACGGAAGCACAGGGTAGTCGCCGGCCGGACGCCGGTCCCAGCGCATTACCGTATTCGTTCGTGCTGGTCCTGCTGCCTCCCTCCGAAACCAAGTCCGACGGCGGCGCCGGAGCGCCGCTCACGCTGGACTCGCTGGCGATGCCGCAGCTCACGGCCGTGCGCACCCGGCTGATCGAGGAAGTGGTGCGGTTGGCGGACGACCCGGAGCGCTCCCGCACCGCGCTCGGACTCGGCAAGGGCGCCGATGGCGAGATCGCCCGCAACGCGGCGCTGCGCACCTCGCCGACGCGTCCCGCGCTGGAGCGCTACACTGGCGTCCTCTACGACGCGCTCGACGCGCGTTCGTTCACCAGGGCCCAGCGGGCCAAGGCCGATGCCCGGCTCGGCATCGGCTCCGCGTTGTTCGGCGCGGTCCGCGCCGGTGACCCGATTCCCGCCTATCGCCTGTCCGGCGGTTCGAAACTGCCCGGCCTGCCGACGCTTTCGGCCGTCTGGCGCGACGAACTGTCGGCGGCGCTGCACGCCGAGGCGGCGGGCGAACTCGTCGTGGATCTGCGTTCGGGCACCTATCAGCAGCTGGGGCGGGTGCCGGGCGCGATCACCGCGAACGTCGTCACCGAGCATCCGGACGGGTCGCGCACGGTGGTGAGCCATTTCAACAAGCACCACAAGGGCCTACTGGCGCGGGCCCTCGTGCTCACCAGAGGCGAGCCGACCGACGTGCGGGGCGTCGCCCGGGTGGCGGCCAAGGCCGGGTTGCGAGCCGAGATCGCCTCGTCCACGGAGCTTGTCATCATCACCTGAGCGCGTCCGGCTGTTCAGTGGTGAGCGCGGCGGGATCGACACCCACGCGAGACCGCCCATACCGCGGCCTCGTCGCCCCGGCCGTGCGAGTCGAGATCGCACGACACGGCGATCAGATGCCGTGCGGCACCAGCAAGACGAGGGGGATGCGGCGGGTCGTTCGCTTCTGGTAGGTCTCGTAGCCCGGGTAGGCCGCGACCACCTCCGGCCACCGCCGCCCGCGTTCGGCCGCGGTGAGGACGTGTGCGGTCATCGACCGGGTGGGGCCGTGCCGGAACGACACCTCGACCTCGGGATGGGCGCACAGGTTGTGGAACCAGTCCGGAGAGATGTCGTCCCCACCCCGGGAGGCCACGATCAGGTAGCTGTCGCCGTCCACGACCGGGACGGTGAGGACGACGGTGCGCGGTAGCCCGCTGCGCCTGCCGGTGGTGGTGAGCGTCAGGGTGGGCATGTTCTTGAAGCGGGTGCCGACTCGGCCGCCGGTGCCGTCGAGCAGCTTGCGATGCAGGGTGGTCACGGTCTTCAGGTACAGGTCGGTGACGGTGCGGCGGGCGTCCGGCATGGGTGCTCCTCGGTCGGATGGGTCGGTCGAGGACAACGGTCCGGATCCGGCTTGTGAACGACCAGTAGCCGATCAGCGGTCCAGACGCTCGCGGGCGGCGGCGGTCCAGGCGGGGTTGCCGCACCGGCGGGCAACGCGCAGCGCCGCCCGGTAGTGCTCGGCGGCCGGGCCCGGCTCACCGCGCAGCGCGGCAAGGTCACCGAGCACCGTGTCGACCGGACCCACGACGTAGGAGCCGGTGTCGGCGCCGCCGAGGCGATCTCGGTAGGGCAGCAGGTCACGGTAGGGTGCGCCGGCCTCCTGCGGCGTGCCCAGCGCCGCGACCGTCATGCCGCGCAAGGTGAGGAACAACGAGCGGAACAGGTCGCGCCGGACCGGTCGAGCGCGCCGCCTGGCTTGTTCGGCCGCCGCGCGATCGCCGGCGGCGAGCAGGGCCAGCACCTGGAAATCCACGGTGGTGTCCACGGTCTCCGGGGCGGCGCTCTCGGCGAATTCGCCGATCATCTCGGCCAATTCCCCGGCCCGTCCCTGGTACCATCGCACCGCGAAAAGCGCCATGGCCGAAATCCCGCTCGCATTGATGATTTCCGCACGGGTCAGCAGTTCGCCGGCCTGTGCGTAGTGCCGCTCGGCGGCGTTCGGGTCCCCCGCTGCCAGCGCCAGCAGCCCGCGCGCCATGGCGTTGGCCACCTGCGCTTGCCGCCACTGGTAGCGGTCGGCCAGCACGGTAGCCGCCTCGAGGTGCTCGCCCGCGACGGCGAGGTCCGCGGCGAAAGCGGCGGCCTGGACGGAGATGGTGTGGCCCAGTACCAGGTAGGTGCTGTGGTCGTTGCGCCGACCGATCTCGATCAACTCGGCTCCGAGCGGGCCCCGCTCGCGGGTGTCGTAGAGCGATGCCCGGGCTTGCAATGCCGGAGCGAGCAGGGTGTCGTCGCCCAGTTCGCGGGCGATCGCCTCGGCTTCGGCGGCGGCGTGGCCGGCCCGTTCGCCGGACACGCCACCGATCTCGTCGACCAGGGTGACCAGCAACCGGCACCGGTCGGCGGGAGTGAGGCCCGGAAAACGCAGTGCGCCCTCGAGCCGGGCGACCACCTGGTGTTCGACCACACCGTAGAACCGATTCAGCCACGGTGTCGGAGTGTCCCAGGCGCTGAACGCCCGCAACAGCAAGTCGGGCCGGCCTGCTTCCTCGGCCGATGCCGCGGCGCGGCCGCGGGCGGCGCGCGCGGCGAGGCTGTTGCCACCGGCGAGGTGACTGCGACCGGCCCGGCACAGCATCGCGACCCGCTCTGCGACGGTGTCCGAGCCGACCTGGCGCTCCAGGGCCGCGACGGCACGTTCGTATCCGGCGGCGGCGACGTCGTGGGCGTAGCGCCGCTCGGCCCGTTCGGCCGCGGCCACCGCGTAGTCGGCGGCCCGCCGTGCCGTCAGCGGGGTCACCGATTCGCCGTAGTGGTGCGCGAGAGCGGCGAAATCCCCCGGATCGATCTCCTCGATCGCGGCAGCCACCCGCCGGTGCCACCGATCGCGGCGGACCCTCGGCAAATCCCCGAGGAGCGTGTCGCGAACCAGGATGTGGGTGAAACGGCCGCGGCCACTGGCCGGTTCGTCCAGCAACCCGGCCAGGACGCCGGCCTCCACCGCGTCCAGCACCTCGTCCGCACCCACCTCCGCGGCCCGCACCAGCACCTCGAGGTCGAACTCCCGGCCGATCACCGCGGCAAGGCGAAGCAACGCCACCACGGTCTCGGGCAGGCGGGAAAGCCTGCGGCGCAGGACGTCCCGCACACCCTGCGGGACTTCGGAGGCGGCCACCAGTTCGCCCTCGCTGCGCAACAGGCGCGCGATCTCGATGAGGTAGAACGGATTGCCGCCGGTGCGCTCGTGCAGTGTCTCGACCAGGGAGTCCGCTGGTGCGCTCCCGGTCAGTGCGGTGATGAGCCTGCCGCTGTCCTCGATACCGAGGCCGTGCAGGCGGACCCGTGCGCGGACGGTGGTCGCCAGCGTCGCGAGGGCATCGGCGAGCGCGGGCGGCACTTCGTCCGGGCGGTAGCCGATCACGACCAGCGCGGGCACTCTCGTGGCCACCGCGGCGAGCAACACAGCGGTTTCGGCGTCGCTGCGGTGCGCGTCGTCGAGCAGGATCGCGAGCGGACGGTCGGCGGCGACCACGGTGAGATAGCCGCACACCGCCCGGTGCAGCAGGAAACGACCGTGCGCGTGATCCGCCCGCGGCGGGTCCGCGCCGTCGGTGAGCAGCGGGGCGAGTCCGGGCGCGAAGTCACCGGGATCGTGCTCGCCGACCAGGCTGCGCAACATCTCGACCCAGGGCCACGCGGACGGTGCGGCCTCGTCCTCGGGGCAGTGACCGAGCACCACACGGAACCCGGAGTCCGTCAGTGCGTCGCGAACATGGCGCAGCATGGTCGATTTCCCGCTACCGGCCTCGCCCACCAGGGTCGCTGTCCTGGGCCTGTCGCCCTGGGCGGCGGCGTGCAGGGCGGCAAGTTCCGCGGCACGCCCGAGCAGCCCCGTGCTCGCCTCGGCGGCGGGTGCCTTCGGAGCCGGATCGGAGGCGAAGACGGTCTTCTCGCGCACCGGAATCCGCTGGGCCAGGATGTCGGCTTCCAACCTGGTCAGTGCCGGTCCCGGATCGATTCCGAGCTCTTCGGCGAGTACCGCGCGGGCCTGCCGCAGCGCGGCGAGCGCTTCCGCCTGGCGCCCGGCCTGGTAGCGCGCCAGCGCCGTGAGCCGCCACGCTTCCTCCCGCAGCGGATGTTCCCGGCTCAGCACCTCGGCCTGGGCCGCGGCCAGTGCCGGTTCATCCAGCTCGAGCAGCGTGGCTACGAGCTGTTCCCGCGCGCTCGAGCGCAATTCCTCGAGCCGCGCCGCCTCCGCGCTCGCCCATGATTCCTCCGCGTAGCCCGCGTACGCCGGCCCCTGCCAGCGGGCCAGCGCCCGCTCCAGGGCGCGCCGCCGCGCACGCGGATCGAGTTGCCGCGCCGCGGTATCCAGGTCGGCGCCGAAGACCCACGCGTCCACCGCATCGGTGTCCAGACGCACAGCGTATCCGGGAGCGCGGCTGATCAACACGGTCGCGGGCGCGCGCGGCGGCCGCCGCGGCTCGAGCAGCCGCCGCAGATTGGACACATAGGCCTGCAGCGCACCCAGCGCCCGCGGTGGCGGCTCACCGCGCCACAGGTCGTCGATCAGGCGATCGACCGAAACCAGCTCGCCCCGCGCGACCAGCAGCCGTGCCAGCACACCGCGTTGCCGCGGGCCGCCGAGATCGAGTTCACCGCGCTCGTCCGCCGCGGTCAGCGCGCCGAGTACCCGGATTCGAACCATGACCCGCCAAGTCTAGGGATGGCTGCTCTTAAGCGCGTCTCGAGCAGGCTACAAGCGACCGACCGCATGCTCGCCGCGGTCCCGACACCGACAGGAGCAGCTCGTGAACACCACCACAGCGCCCGCGCGCCCCGACACCTACGACATGGTCGTGGTGCACAACGCCTTCCGCAGACACTTCCACGCGCTACCCGGCCTCGTCACCGAAGTCGCGGCCGGTGACGTCGACCGCGCCCGGCGCCTGGTCGCGTTCCTGGACGAGCTGGGTACCGGCCTGCACCAGCATCACTCCGGCGAGGACGAGCTCCTGTGGCCCCTGCTGCTCGAACGCGCTCCCGCCGACGCGGCCTCGGTGCTGCGCATGGAGGAACAGCATGAGCGGATCGCCGAACTCACCGAACGCGCACACCGCCTGGCGGCCGAATTCGCCGCCGCCGCCGACCCTTCGGTCCGCGATCGGCTCGCCGTGACACTGCGTGCGCTCGCCACCGCCGTCGACGAACACCTGGCCGAGGAAGAACAGCACATCCTGCCCGTCGTCGAGAATGTCATGACCGCCACGGAATGGCAGGCGCTCGGCGAACGCGGCCGAGACCACCTGCCCAAGGATCGCCAGCTGGTCTTCCTCGGCTTCATCCTGCAGGGAGTGTCCGACACCGAACGCCGTAAGGTGCTGGCCGAGATGCCCGTTCCAGCACGCCTGGCCTGGCGTCTGCTCGGGCGCCGCGCCTTCGCCAAGGAGTACCGCGAGATCTATCGCACCGACCCCGAGTGGTGACGAGCCCGTTTCGATGCCTCGCATGTTGCCGGTCCGGGACCGGCAACATGGGAGCGATGCCCCTGCGGCGATCGTCGACCGCGCCGACGTCGACGGCTCGGCACACCCTCGGATCCACGCCGGCCATGTGCCCGAGCCGACGGGAATGCCGTGCCGCGCGACGTTGTTCGCTCAGAACGTGACCAGCATCGCAGAGCTTTCCGACGACCTGAAGAAGTACCTGGACGAAGAAAAGGTCTTCGCCACCGCGGCCACGATCGGGCCCAATGGGCAACCGCACCTGACCGTGATCTGGCTGAAGCGCGACGGCAACGACCTGCTCTTCTCCACCACGACCGATCGCCAGCAGGGCAAGAACCTCGCGCGCGACCCGCGCATCACCGTGCTGATCAATCCGCCGGACAACCCGTACGTCTACGCGGAGATCCGGGGCAGCGTGACCATCACGCCCGATCCGGAGAAGACGCTGCCCGACGAGCTGTCGGCGAAGTACACCGGACAGAAGTACGCGGACTTCAATCCCGCTTCGGCCGACGACGGTCCGCGCGTCATCGTGCGGGTGACACCCCGGCGAGTCGCGGGGCGGTTGTGATCGCTGTGCTGGGCGCGCACCAGCCGCGGTCAGCACGGGAATCACTATGAATCCGTTCACCGCCCAGCGCAGCTGACAGCTCAGGCCTGTTGCGCTTCTTCTTGAGCGTGCTGGGCCATGGCCAGCTGCTGCGGGGTGAAGCGCAGGGTCAGGGCGACCAATCCGGTCACGAACGCGACGAGGGCGCAGACGAACAGAACCAGGGTGTAGCCGTTGCCGAGCGCGGCGATCTCCGCGGGGGTCATCCCGGTCACCTTCTCGGTGCGGCCGCCGAGCGACAGGGTGCGGGAGGCCGCGATCGGGGTGAGCAGACCGATGGCCACCGGCGTGGCCAGATTCATGAACATCTGCCCGACCGCGGCCAGCGGGCCGATATTGGCGGGCGGCACGTCGACCAGCACACACAGCGGTGCGAGCACCATGGCGATGCCGACGCCGAAGCCGATCACCACCAGCAGCGGCAGCAGCGTGGCGAAGTACAGGACCTCGCCGTCGAGGGTCGAGCCGAACAACAGTCCGACACCGAGCACCGCGGCCGCGCCCGCGAGCAGCCAGCGCGGCGCGATGTAGAGCGCCGCCTTGGAGGCCACCGCGCCGCCGACACCGATGCCGACGGTGAACGGAATCGCCGCCACGCCCGCCTTGAGCGGCCCGTACCCGATGACGTTCTGCATGAACTGGGCGACGAAGAAGGTCATCGCGCCCAGCACGCCACCGGCCAGGAAGATGAGCAGGAAGGTGGCGACACGGTCCCGGCTGTCGAACAGCGACCACGGCAGCAGCGGGTGGTCCACCCGCCGTTCCAGCGCCACGAAGACGATCAGCAGCACGACGCCGGCGATCAGCGAACCGATGATCGCCGGGTGTCCCCACCCCATCTCCGGCCCTTCGGTGGCGCCGAACACGATCGACGCGCAGGCGATGGTGCCGAGCACCGCGCCGGGAAGATCGAGCGCCGAACGGTGGTGTTCGGTGTCGGCGAGTTTGTAGGCCGCGCCGAGAATGATCAACGCGCCGATCGGGACGTTGATCAGGAAGATCCACCGCCAGGACAGCTGGGTCAGCGCGCCGCCGACCACGAGACCACCGACGGAGCCGATGCCGACCATCGAGCCGACGATCGCGATCGCCTGGTTGCGTGCCTTTCCCGGCGCGAAGGTCGTCGCCACGAGCGCGAACGCCGTCGGCGCCGCGACCGCCGCGCCCGCGCCCTGGAACGCCCGCGCCGCGAGCAGCATCGCCTGGTTCTGCGCCAGCCCGCACAACAGCGAGGCCAGGGTGAACACCGCGACACCGACCACGAGCATGCGCTTGCGGCCGAACGCGTCGCCGAGTCTGCCGCCGAGCAGCATCAGGCCCGCGAAGGTGAGCCCGTACGATGTCACCGTCCAGGCGCTGCCCGCGCTGGACAATCCCATCTCCTCTTGCAGCCGCGGCAGCGCGAAGATCACGACCGTGCCGTCGAGCACGACCATGAGCTGCAATCCGCTCAGGACTAGAATGGCGAGCCCGAAGGCCCGCTGCGTCACTGGATACTGCATCGTCGCAGCGGGGTTCCGAAGCACAGTGAGTCACTGTAATTGATGCGGCTGCCGCATTTGTCCACCCACCGGCCCGGCCGGGCCGACGACGGGAAGCGGCACCGACCATCCGGCCGGTCAGGCCGACTCCCCCGCAATCGGCTGAGCGATCCGGGTCGAGTGCCGATGGCGCGCACACTCTCGGCGGACGGCCCCCGTCACGGGTGCCGATACGACCGGTTCAGGCGTACCTCCGGCTTCGCTGCGGCCATGCGCAGGCTGACGACGGACTACGGGTCCGACCGCACCCATCAGGCAATGGTCTGTGCGGCCAGGGCCGCTCGGCCTCCGATCGCGGCGGCGGCAAACGCTAGCCCGCTGCTGAGTCGACGTGCGGGACGATCGCATCGGCGGAGAATCCGGCGGTCGGGCCGATCACCACGATCGCGGGTGGGCGGATGCCCTCGGCGCGCACCCGAGCGGCCACTGTGCCGAGATCGGCGCGCAGCACGCGCTGTGTGCGCAACGTGCCCTCCTGGATGACGGTGGCGGGCGTGCCGACCGGGCGCCCGCCCTCCAGCAGCGCGGTGGCGAACTGCTCGATCCGCTCCACCGCCATCATCAGCACCAGGGTGCCGCGCAGCCGGGCCAGCGCGGGCCAGTCCACCAGCGAATCCGGATGGTCCGGCGCGACGTGCCCGCTGACCACCACGAACTCGTGGGTGACGCCGCGGTGGGTCACCGGGATGCCCGCGGCGGCGGGCACCGAGATGGGGCTGGTGACGCCGGGCACCACCGTGACCGGGACCCCGGCGGCCACGCAGGCCTCCAGTTCCTCGTAGCCGCGCCCGAACACGTACGGGTCGCCGCCCTTGAGCCGCACCACGAACTTGCCCGCCTTGGCTCCTTCGATCAGCGCGCTGTTGATCGCCTCCTGTGCCATCGCCCGCCCGTACGGGATCTTGGCGGCGTCGACCACCTCGACCTCGGGCCCGAGTTCGGCGAGCAGTTCCGGGGGCGCGAGCCGGTCGGCCACCACGAGATCCGCCCTGGCCAGCAGCCGCCGCCCGCGCACAGTGATCAGATCGGGATCACCCGGTCCACCGCCCACCAGGGCGACACCGGGCGAGATCGGCGTCGAGTCGTCGCTCACCACACCGGATTGCAGGGCTTCCAGCAATGCGTTGCGCACGGCCGCCGAGCGCCGGTGCTGCCCGCTCGCGAGCACACCGAGGGTCAGCCCGTCGTAGCGCGCGGTCGCGGGGGTGACCGCGGTGCCCAGCCGTGCCGTGTCGGCACGCACGCAGAAGATCCGCCGCCGGGTTGCCTCCGCCACCACGGCCGCGTTGGTCTCGGGTTCGTCGGTGCACGCGATCGCGTACCAGGCGCCGTCGAGATCGCCGTCGGTGTACTCGCGCAGGGTGACGGCGATCTGCCCGGAGCTCGCCATCGCCTCGACCGCTGGCGTCACGGCACGACTCACCACATGGACATCCGCGCCGGAGGCGATCAGCAGGCCGAGCCTGCGCTGCGCCACCGACCCACCGCCGACCACGACGACACGCCGTCCGTGCAGATCGAGCCCGACCAGGTAGTTCGGGTCGCCGGCGGGCGGGTCTTGCGTTGCGTCTGACGTGTTCGGCACAAGTTTCGAGCCTACGGCGTGACCATCCGGCACCGGCAATCGCCCGGGTCGCCGCCCGGCCGACGCGACGAGCGGTAACAAGCGATTCGGCAGTCCGTGGCGGTAGGTTGCTGTGGAGTCGTCCAGCTCGGAAAGGCGGACCGATGAAGCAGCCGACACCGGCGCGACTGCTCGATGTGGCCTACGAGGAGGCGTTGCGCGGGCTCGCCGAGGGCGGGATCCCGATCGGCGCCGCCCTCTTCGACGCCGACGGCACCCTGCTCGGCCGCGGCCGCAACCGCCGGGTGCAGTCCGGCGACCCCAGCATGCACGCCGAGACCGACGCCTTCCGCGCGGCGGGACGACGCCGCGATTACCGCGACACCATCATGGTCACCACGCTCTCGCCGTGCTGGTACTGCAGCGGCCTGGTCCGCCAGTTCGGCATCGGCTCGGTGGTGATCGGGGAGTCGCAGACCTTCTCCGGCGGGCACGAGTGGCTCGCCGGACACGGCGTGGCCGTCACCGTTCTGGAAGACCGGCGCTGCATCGATCTGATGACCCGTTTCATCGCCGAGCATCCCGCGCTGTGGCACGAGGACATCGGGTTCGCCGACGATCTCGAGGCGTGACCCACCGAGGTCGGTGCCACCGAGACCGGCTGCCCGGCAAGTGTGCGGTGCGCGGCCGATGAACACCGCACGATTGCGTCCGTAGTGGGCCATCGGCGGAGCGCAGGCATCGACGCGGCGATCGCGCGGCCCGATACGCAGCCGGTCGGATGGGCCTACCGCTCGTACAACGCGGCCGCGAGCACGACTCCGCGCACGACACGCTTGGACAGCACCAGCGACCCGCCTTCGGCGGCGAGTAATGCCGCGGCCTCGGCGACGCTCGCCGTGCCGACCGCCGCGCGAGTCCGGCTTTCCGGGTTGTGGACGGCGACGGCCGCCAGTTCGGCGGCAGAGTAGGACCGCAGCGGCACTCGGAGGTCCCGGGCGACGGCGCGCAGGCCGGGTTCGGTGCAGCGCGGCGCGATGCTGGCCAAGCACACGATCCGATGATCACCCACGCCCTCGTGCAGGGCGGCGCGGATCGTGCGGGCCGAGGTGCGTGGTCGCAGGCCGATGCCGACGACGACTTCAGCGGAGGGCACGCGAGCTCGCGAATCGTGCTGTCGCCGTGACGAATCGCCGCACCGCCTCGGGATTTCCCGCCGGGTGGGTATGCAAGTACGAGGCATGCACGTTGCCGCTGAGTGCCCCTTCTCGGATGGGCTCTCCCGTGCCGGCGCGCCAGCCCCACGCCGGATTCCGTGGCGGCGCGGACACCAGGCACGTGCGGTGGAATTCGTGGCCACGGACCCGTTCCCCGGCCCGCCACAACGGCGAGTCGGCCAGCGCGACGGCGTCTCGGTAACCGAGCGTCAGGCGCGGGCCGAACGCGGCGTCGGCCGCCACCACCCCGGCCATCGGGTGCCCGTCCAGCGAGCGGCTCAGGTACAGCAGTCCCGCGCATTCGGCATGCACCGGCATCCCGCGGCGCGCGGCTTCGGCCACTGCCCGCAACAGGGCGGAGTTGGCGGCCAGCTCCGCGGCGTGTTCCTCCGGGAAGCCACCCGGAAGAACCAAACCCGCTGTCCCGGTAGGCAATTCGTCGTGCAGCGGATCGAACACGACCACCTGCGCCCCCGCGGCTGTCAGCAACTCACGGTGCTCGGCATAGCCGAACGTGAACGCCGGGCCACCGGCCACGGCGATCAGCGGCCCCTCCCGGTCGGCCTGGGCGTGAACGGCGATCGCGCCGGAAGCACTGTCGGCGGCGCACACACCGCCGGGCTGGATGGCGACCCACGAGTCCCGGTCACCGCCGACATTCCCCGACGACTCGAGGGCACCGACTCCACCGAAAGATATCGACGCTGCCGATTCACCGGCGTCGCTGACAGACGTCGCAGCCGCGGGGGCAGCCGCCGCACCGGCAGCCGTCGACGTCTCCTCGGCAGCAGGCGCACCGAGTGACGTCTCGGTCTCGGCATCGGCGGCCCCTTCGAGCCCACGCACCGCCGCGGCGGGATCCCACGCGGCTCCCGGCGCGCACGAGCGTGCGAGTGCCGCGATGGCGTGCAGGTCCACATGTGCGGCGACGAGGTCCGTCATCGCCGCGACCGCCGCCGTCGCGGCCCGACCGTGTTCCACGGCCGGGATCAGGCCGAGATGCCGGGAAGGGACCTCGAGGTCGGCCAGGCGCGGCAGCGACCCGAGCACCGGCAGCCCGACGCGATCACAGGCTGCGCGCAGCACGTGCTCGTGCCGTTCGCTGCCGACCCGGTTCAGGATCACACCACCGAGGCGGACGCCACTGTCGAAAGTCGCGAATCCGTGCAACAGCGCCGCCAGGCTCTGGCTGTGCCCGCGAGCGTCCACCACCAGCACCACCGGCGCCCCGAGCAGGGCCGCGACCTGCGCCGTCGAACCCTCCGCCACGGGACTGGAACAGTGTTCGTCGATCCGCCCGTCGAACAGCCCCATCACGCCTTCGACCACGGCGAGGTCGCACCCCCGCGCGCCGTGCCGGTACAGCGGTACAACCCGCTCCACCCCCACCAGCACCGGATCCAGATTCCTCCCCGGCCGCCCCGCCGCCAGCCCGTGATACCCCGGATCGATGTAATCCGGCCCCACCTTGAACGGCGCCACCCGATGCCCCACCCGCCGCAACGCCCCCACCAACCCGGTCGCCACCGTCGTCTTCCCGCTTCCCGACGCCGGCGCCGCCACCACAACCGCCCTCATCCCCGCCCCCGCTTCGCGAGTGACTCGTGCGGCATTCTCGCGATACGCCGCGGTGATGTGCCGCTCGCGGAAATCACCATTCGATGCCTCGTTGGCCTTTGCGACCGGCGTCCATGGGGTGTTTGAGTTTGGTCATCTCGGTTACCAGGTCGGCGGCTTCGAGGAGGGGTCGGGGAGCGTCGCGGCCGGTGATGACGACGTGTTGGTTTCCCGGGCGGGCGCGCAGGGTGTCCACTACGTCAGCGGTGTCGACCCAGCCCCATGTGAGGGGGTAGGTGAATTCGTCGAGGACGTAGAAGCGGTGCTGTTCGGCCTTCAGGCGGCGGGCGATCTCCTGCCATCCCGCCAGCGCGGCCGCGGCGTGATCCTGTTCGCTGCCCTGCTTGCGGGTCCAGGACCAGCCCTCGCCCATCTTGTGCCATTCGACCGGCCCGCCCGCGCCGGTCTGCTCGTGCAGCGCGCCGAGAGCGCGGAAGGCGGCTTCCTCCCCGACCTTCCACTTGGCGCTCTTCACGAACTGGAACACCGCGACGTCGAAACCCTGGTTCCAGGCCCGCAGCGCCATCCCGAACGCGGCCGTCGACTTGCCCTTACCCGGCCCCGTGTGTACGGCGAGCACCGGCTGGTTGCGTCGCTGCCGTGTGGTCAACCCGTCGTCGGGAACGGTCTCGGGAACACCCTTGGGCATCGAATCTCCTTGCTCGTCCTGGGATCACTCCGACCGACCGCGCGTCCCGCCGAAAGCCACTGCTCGCGCAACCGGCCCGCCACACGGCCGAACGGCCGCGCTGTGCGTGCTCGGCCGAAAGCGCCGCGCAGCGGTCTGCACCGGACGCACCATCACACTCTCGCTCACGCCGCCCGCGAAACGCTTCGGCTCGCGGAACCCGAACGGACGACATCGGCGACCGAATCGCCGGTCAGCTCGGCCAATCGCAGATATCCGCCGCGCAGGTCGCGAGCCAGCTGCGCGGCGAGACCGAGGCGGATCATGCCGCGTTCGCAGTCGACCACGATCGAGGTCACCGCGTCCCTGGCGAGCAAGCGGGCCGCGGTACGGGCGCGGGGAACCGGGTCGGCGCCGCCCGTGGCGCGACCGTCGGTGAGCACCACCAGCATGGGTCTGCGGCGCGGATCGCGCACCCGCTCGCGCAGCACGATCTCCCGTGCCTTCAGCAGGCCCGCGCCCAGCGGCGTCTTCCCGCCCGTGCGCATCCCGGACAACCGGCGCACCGCGATGTCGACCGATGAGGTGGGCGGCAGCACGAGTTCGGCCTCCGCCCCGCGCACGGTGACGACGGCGACCTTGTCGCGGCGCTGGTAGGCATCGCGCAGCAGCGTGACCACCGCGCCGGTGACCGCGGACAACCGGTCGCGGGCGGCCATGGAACCGGACGCGTCGACGACGAACACGACCAGATTCCCCTCGCGGCCTTCCCGATACGCGCCGCGGAGGTCCTCGGCGGCCAGCCGCAGCGGCCCGGAGGCGCGTCCGCGGGCACGCTGATGTGGCGCGGAGGCGAGCACGGTGCCGAGCAGGTGCAGTCCCGAAGCGGTCTCGGTGCTGGAACGCACCACTCGCCCGTGCCGGGATTCCGCGCGGGAGCGGCGCCCCGGAGCGCCCTCGCCGACACCGGGCACTTCCCAGCGCGGTGTCCGCGCCCTGGCGGAAACCGGTGGGCCGGTACGACCTTCCCCGGATCGCTCGCCGCCCGGACCGTCCGGCGGCGAAGGATCGTCGGGGCCGCCGTCCGGGTCGTCGCCCGGCGGGTCCCGCCGCTCGTCATCGGTGACCGCACCATCGGTCGCTTCGGCATCCTGCGGCGCGGTCGGCCCCTGCTCGCGTTGCGCCTCCGCGGCGGCGTCGCGCATGGCGTCGTCGAGCTGTTGCTCGCTGATGCCGGGCTCGTCGAACGGATCGCGCCTGCGCCGGTGCGGCAGTGCCAATTCGGCGGCCACCCGCACGTCGTGCTCTGTCACCGCGTCGCCACCGCGCCAGGCGGCATGCGCGGCCGCGGTGCGCGCGACGACCAGGTCGGCGCGCATGCCGTCGACGTCGAACGCGGCGCACAGCGCGGCGATCCGGCGCAGTTCCACATCGTCGAGCGCGACCCGCCCCAGCCGGTCGCGGGCGGCGAGGATCCGCTCGGCCACCTCGTGGTCGGCCTCGGCGTAGCCGGCCGCGAATCCGGCCGGATCGGCCTCGTAGTCCAGCCTGCGGCGCACCACCGCCATGCGCACGTCGACCTCCCGCGAGGCGGCCACGTCCACGGTCAGGCCGAACCGGTCCAGCAGTTGCGGACGCAGCTCGCCCTCCTCCGGATTCATGGTGCCGACCAGCACGAACCGCGCCGGATGCGAGTGCGACACACCGTCGCGTTCGATATGCACCCGGCCCATCGCAGCGGCGTCCAGCAGCACGTCCACCAGATGGTCGTGCAGCAGGTTGACCTCGTCGACGTACAGCACACCGTGATGGGCGGCGGCCAGCAGGCCGGGACGGAACGCCTGTTCCCCGTCGCGCAGCACCCGTTCGAGGTCCAGCGAGCCGACCACGCGGTCCTCCGTCGCGCCCACCGGCAACTCCACCAGGCGCGCGGGCCGCGCGCCGGTATCGTCCACCACCGGCGGCAGCAACTGCGCCAGCGCGCGCACCACGGTCGATTTCGCGGTGCCCTTCTCGCCGCGCACCAGCACGCCGCCGATGCCGGGATGCACCGCGCAGAGAATCAGCGCCAGTTGCAGCCGCTCCTGCCCGACCACCGCCGAGAACGGGAATCCGACGTCGCCGTCCGAAGTCGACAGTGTTCGGCTGCGCGGATCGGACGTCGGCACTGTTTCGGCATGGGACAGGGACACGCCCCAACTCTAAGCGCGCGGCCACACCCATCCGATAGGGCCCTTCGATTCAGAACCGATGCGGGCGGACCCCGCCAAGCACCGCGCCCGCTCCGGAGACTTCCGGAGCGGGCGCGAATGGCGAGGTGGGAGGCTACTCGCCTCCCCTGCGCATCGGCACGTGTGGGATGCCGTCTTCCTCGAATTCCGGGCCGTCGACCTTGAATCCGTGCTTGGTGTACAGGTCGATGAGGTAGCTCTGAGCGCTCAGGCGCACCGTCGCCGAGCCGACCTCGGCCAGCGCCGCCTGCACCAGACGCGTGGTGTATCCGTGCCCACGGGCGGGCGCCGCGGTACAGAGCCTGCCGATGCGGAAGCTCTTCACACCGTCGCGGTGCTCTTCGCACAGCCGCAGTGTGGCGATGACCTCGCCCTCGTCATCGAGCCAGAAGTGCCGGGTCTCGGGAAGCAGGTCCTTCCCGTCCAGTTCGGGGTACGCGCACTTCTGTTCGACGACGAAGACTTCGACGCGCAGTTTCAACAGCTGATAGAGCGTCGCGGTATCGAGATCCTGTGCCCAGGAACGTTTGAGAGCAACCGTTGACATCATCGCGTCTTGCTATCACAACCTAGGCGTTCGCCGCGACCCCTGCGTGGCTCGGCGTGTTGTCGCCGCTGGTGACGAGGTTGAGCGTCTTGGTGGTCCAGTCCCACACTTCGTGGAACAACGCCGGGTCGTCGGAGAGCTTCACGCCCAGCGAGGGCACCATCTCCTTCAGCTTCGGCGTCCATTCGGCGTACTCCCGGGGGAAGCACCGCTGCAGCACGTCCAGCATGGCGGTGACGCAGGTGGAGGCGCCCGGGGACGCGCCGAGCAGACCGGCGATCGTGCCGTCCTGCGCGGCGATCACGGCGGTGCCGAACTCGAGCACGCCGCCCGCGCCCTTACGGCGGATCACCTGCACGCGCTGGCCCGCGGTGATGAGCTCCCAGTCCCTGGCCTCGGCGCGCGGAATGAACTCCGACAGCGTGAACACCTTGCCCGCCTCCGACTTCAGCAGCTCACTGACCAGGTACTTGGTCAGGCCGAGCTCGGTGACGCCGACGCCGAGTAGCGAGAAGATGTTGTCCGGCCGCACCGACTTGAACAGGTCGGTGTTCTTGCCGTCCTTGAGGAACTTCGGCGTCCAGCCCGCGTACGGGCCGAACAGCAGGCCCGGCTTGCCCTTGATGACGCGAGTGTCCAAGTGCGGCACCGACATCGGCGGAGCGCCGACGGCGGCCTTGCCGTATACCTTGGCCTCGTGCTGGTTGATCAACGCCCGGTTGACGCAGCGGAAGAACTGACCGCTCACCGGGAACCCGCCGAAGCCCTTCGCTTCCTCGATACCCGCCTTCTGCAGCAGCGGCAGCGCGCCGCCACCCGCGCCGACGAAGACGAATTTGCTGATCAGCTTGCGGGTTTCGCGGGTGCGCTCATTGCGCACCGTGACCACCCAGGATCCGTCGGACTGCTTGGACAGATCGCGCACCTCGTGCCCGAAGGCCAGATCCGCGCCGGAAGCGCCGAGGTAGGCGAGCAGTTCCTGGGTGAGCGAGCCGAAGTCGATGTCGGTGCCGCCGTCGGTCCAGTTCAACGCGATCGGATCGGAGAAGTCGCGCCCGCGCGCCATGAGCGGCAGGCGGCGGGAGAACTCGTCGGGGCTGTCGATGTACTCCATGCCCTCGAACAGCGGGTGCGGCGCCAGTGCCTCGTACCGCTTGCGCAGGTACTGCACGTTGTCGGCGCCGTGCACGAAGCTGACGTGCGGGATGGGATTGATGAAAGCGGACGGATCGCGGAGGATGCCGTTCTCCACGCCGTAGGACCAGAATTGGCGGGAGACCTGGAAGCGCTCGTTGATGTCGACGGCCTTGGTGATGTCCACCGAACCATCGGACGCCTGCGGGCTGTAGTTCAGCTCGCACAGCGCGGAGTGTCCGGTGCCCGCGTTGTTCCACGGATCGCTGCTCTCCGCGGCGGCGGCGTCGAGCCGCTCGAACAGGGAGATCGACCAGTCCGGCTGCAGCTGCCGCAGCAGCGCGCCGAGAGTGGCGCTCATGATGCCGGCACCGATGAGTACTACATCGGTCTTTTCAGTCAGGGCAGCGTTCGGCACGGGTAGATCGACTTCCTTGTCTGCGCGGGCCCACCGGGTGGGTGGGCCAGCCTGGGCACGGTGTTGTTGCTCGGTTCCGGCGTCCGCCGGTCCCGAACGGCATGGCGGGAGTCAGGTTACCCGCCGTTCACCTATGCACAATTGTGCACCTCACCACGCCGCCGGCCCGCAGCGCACCTGCTGAATGTGCGGAATGCGACAGAGATGATCGTCACTTCGTCGGCGGGGCGACGGCCGCGGCCTGTCCGCGTTCGACGCGGTCCAATAGATTGGTCGCGTGACGAACGAACAGTCGCTTGCCGAGCCGGTCGGCACCTCTCCGGATGGCGAAGGCTGGCGCCCCGACGTCCTGGGTCCGCACTATCAGCAGCGCACGCTGCCCCTCGGTCCCGATCCCGACGGCGAGGGCGAGGTGGTCGCCACGCTGGTGCGCTACGGGCCCTCCGGCGCCGTCGAGCAGACCGCGGGTGCGGTGCTCTACGTCCACGGCTTCACCGACTACTTCTTCCAGGAACATCTCGCCGAGCACTTCGCCGCGCGCGGATTCCAGTTCTATGCGCTCGACCTGCGCAAATGCGGACGATCGCTGCGCGGGGGACAGACTCCGCACTATGTGACGGATCTCGCTTTCTACGACCGGGAGCTGGAGGAGGCGCTGCGGATCATCCGGGCCGAGACCGGCGCTCCCGTCGTGCTCAACGCCCATTCCACCGGTGGCCTGGTCGTGTCGCTGTGGCTGGATCGGCTCAACCGCGACCGGGGAACGGCCGCCGCGGGCATCACCGGCGTCGTGCTCAACAGCCCGTGGTTCGACCTGCAGGGTCCCGCCTACTACCGGAGCATCGGAACGCCGATCATCAAGGCGGTCGGACGGTTCCGGAAAATGGTCCAGCTGCCCGGCGGCAAGGTCAGCACCTACGGCGACAGCCTGCACCACTCGGTGTCGGGCGCGTGGGATTACAACCTGGACTGGAAACCGCTGCACGGCTTTCCGGTCCGGCTCGGCTGGCTGCGCGCCATCCGCAACGGCCACGCCCGGCTGCACCAGGGCCTCGACATCGGGGTGCCCTCCCTGATCCTGCGTTCCCGGATGACCACATTCGCCAGGCAGTACGGCCCCGCCGTGGACGTGGCCGACGCGGTGCTCGACGTCAGGCAGATCCAGCGCTGGTCGGGCTGCCTGGGCGACCGCACCAACATGGTGCCGATCGACGGCGCCAAGCACGACGTGTTCCTGTCCGGTCCGCAACCGCTGGCCGAGGCGTTCCGCGAGCTCGACAGCTGGCTCGACTGGCTCGCGGGCTACCAGGCCGCGAAGTCACCAGAGGCTGGTACGTAACACGATCTCGGTGGCCAGCTCGTGGTCGGCTTCGGTGGCCACGTCGGTGACATCGACCTCGACGACCCGGAATTCGCCGTAGACGAACCGGCCCGAGGCATCGGCCACCGAGCGCGGCAGAGTCTTCGTCACCAGCAGTGTGGTCGGGACCTCGACCGGGCCGGTGGCCGCGTCCGCGACCGCTCCGTCGGCGCCGGGCGTCGCCGGATGGCCGCGATCGGCCACGACCAGGCTCTGGAAGCGGCCGAAACCGCGTGCGCATGCCTGCCAGGCCAGCACGGCGCCCGCGCCGCACCCGGCCAGGTTCACCCACGGCAGCCCCAGTTCGTCGAGGATCGTGGTCACACCGGCCGGGTCGAGGCCCTCGATCGACTCCACCGCGAAGGTGCGCAGATCCGAGTTGTGCAAGCGGGCGCACACCTGGTCGAAGACGTCCACAGGCTCGCCCGCGTCGGGTAGCAGCAGCACACTGTGCCGGGATTCCGGCCCGTCGATCCGCACGGTACACGCGCGGTCACCCACCGTGATCTGCCGAGATTCCATGCCGATTCACGGTACACGGCTCGCCGCGCCCGTGGCGGCGGGTCGGGGGTTGCGGAATCAGGCGAGCAGGCGCATGCCGGCGCGCTCACCTGCGTTGTGATCGAAGGTGACCGTCAGCTCACACCCGGCCTCCTGGCCGAGCTGCTGGATCAGCGCGTCGGCGAAGTCCGCGCCGTCGGCGGCCCGGCGCAGCGCCTGGCGCACGGTGTCGGCGCGTTCGACCACGATCTCGCTGGAGTCGAGCAGTCCGAGCAGCACGTCGGTGACCGCTTCGGGGTCCTGTTGGTAGCCGCGGCGCAACACCCAGTGGATCTCGGCGAGCACGATCATCGTGACGTAGCCGGGTTTGCTCTCGCTGAGCCCGTCGATCACCTGGTTGGCTCGGGCGGACTGCTCCGGGTCGTCCTGGGTGAGGTAGCGGATCAGCACGTTCGCGTCCAGGCCGATCATCGCGCTTTGCCTTCCACCACGTTGCCCGCGATGGCCTCGTTCATCTCGGGGAGACCGATCGGCGAGCCGGACCAGCCGACGATGCCCTTCAGCGACTTGATCGTGCGCGTTTCGGGCACCAGTTCGTAGGTGCCGTTGGGAGTGGGGACGAAGGCGACCCGCACTCCGGCGCGCAATCCCATCGCCACACGCACATCGATCGGGATGGTGATCTGTCCCTTACTGGTCACCGTCGCCGACACCACATTGCCCCCTCGGCTGTTGGGTCTCTTCTCCGCCGCCATCGTCCTCACCCGACCACACTCGGTCGGCCCAGCCTTACCTGGAGCCGAATTCCTTACTGCAAGGTAAGGCGCGAGGTGGCCCCCGTCAACCGATACGGTCGCTCGCGAGCACCACGTCGGTGGCCAGGATCGGCAGACCGGCGGGCGCACCGTCGTCGAGCAGGCGCTCGAGCGCGGCGAGGTCGAGGTGGTCTTCGATCAGATCGGCCAGCAGATCCAGTTGCGCGGCACGCACCGTCGCCACCGAAACATCCTCGGCCACAACGAACCCCGACCGTCCGGCCGCAGCGGCGACCGCGCGGAGCCACTCGCGGCGGAATTCGTCGGACTCCAGCAAACCGTGCAGGTGGGTGCCCCACACCGCGCCGCGGACGCTGCCCTCCGGCCCGCCGTCGACGGTGAGCCATGCCGGGTCGCCGCCGTGCGTGACACGGCCGTGATGGATCTCGTAGCCGCGCACGGCCACTCCCCCGGCGTGTCCCGCGCTTCGGCGCAGCACCTTCGACTCGGCGAAATCAACGGTCAGGTCGAGTAGCCCGAGCCCGTCCACCGCACCGGCGCCGGACTCGACGCGGTCGAGAATGTGGGTGCCCAGCATCTGATAACCGCCGCACACACCCAGGATCGGGCCGCCCGCGGCGGCGCGCGCCACCAGCGCGTCGGCGATGCCGGTACTCCGCAGCCACCGCAGATCCGACACCGTCGCCTTACTGCCGGGCAGCACCACCAGATCGGCGTCCGCCAGCCGGGACGCCTCGGTCACCCAGCGCACCGCCACGCCGGGTTCACAAGCCAGCGCCTCGACATCGGTCGAGTTGGAGATGCGCGGCAGCCGGATCGCGGCGACGGTCAGCCATTCGTCGCCCCTCGGCGGGCGGGGGCGGCCGACCGGCGCGTCGGCGAGGGTGCCCAGCGAGTCCTCCGCATCGATCCAAAGCTCCTCGGCATACGGCAGCACGCCGAGGGTGGGGCGGCCGGTGAGTTCGGTGAGACGCTCCAGTCCGGGCCGCAGCAGCTCCACCGCGCCGCGGAACTTGTTGACGATGAAACCCGAGATCAATTGCTGGTCTTCGGGTTCGAGAATGGCGACGGTGCCGAACAGGTGGGCGAGCACGCCACCGCGATCGATGTCCCCGACCAGCAGCACCGGGAGCGCCGCGGCGCGCGCGAGACCCATGTTCGCCAGATCCGTCGCGCGCAGGTTGATCTCGGCGGGCGATCCGGCGCCCTCGCAGACGACCACGTCGAATTCGGCGCGCAGCGCGGCGAGTTCCGCGGTCACCACGGCACGCAGATCCTGCCGATGCCGGAAGTAGTCCTCCGCGCCGACCGTGCCGACCGCCTTGCCCCGCACCACCAACTGGGAACGGCGGTCGCTGCCGGGCTTGAGCAGGACGGGATTGAACCGCACGCTCGGCTCCAGCCCGCACGCCTGGGCCTGCAACGCCTGCGCCCGCCCGATCTCCCCGCCGTCGAGCGTGACCACGGAATTGTTGGACATGTTCTGCGCCTTGAACGGCGCGACCCGCACGCCACGCCGCGCCAGCATCCGGCAGATACCGGCCACGACGACGCTCTTCCCCGCGTCCGAGGTCGTCCCCGCGACCAGCAGTGCGCCCTTCATCTCACGCCGGTCTTCCGGCGCACAGCCGATCCGCCGGTCACGGGAGGGTCAGGATCTCGGCCCCGGATTCGGTGACGACCAAAGTGTGCTCGAACTGCGCGGTCCACTTGCGATCCTTGGTCACCACGGTCCAGCCGTCCTCCCAGATCTCGTAGTCGATGCCGCCGAGGTTGATCATCGGCTCGATGGTGAACGTCATGCCCGGTTCGATGATGGTCTCCACCGCCGGCTGGTCGTAGTGCAGCACGACCAATCCGCTGTGGAAGGTCGGGCCGACGCCGTGGCCGGTGAAGTCGCGGACGACGCCGTAGCCGAAACGGTTGGCGTAGGACTCGATGACCCGGCCGATCACATTCAGCGCCCGGCCCGGCCGCACCGCTTTGATCGCCCGCATGGTGGCCTCCTCGGTCCGCTCGACCAGCAGGCGCACCTCCTCGTCGACGTCACCGGCGAGGAAGGTCTTGTTGGTGTCGCCGTGTACGCCGTCGATGTAGGCGGTGACGTCGATGTTGACGATGTCACCGTCCTCGATCACGGTGGAGTCCGGGATGCCGTGGCAGATGACCTCGTTCAGCGAGGTGCAGCACGACTTCGGGAAACCCTTGTAACCGAGGGTCGACGGGTAGGCCCCGTGGTCGCACATGTACTCGTGCGCGATGCGGTCCAGCTCGTCGGTGGTGACGCCGGGCGTGACCGCCTTGCCCGCCTCCGCGAGCGCCTGCGCGGCGATCTTGCCCGCGATGCGCATCTTCTCGATCGTCTCGGCGGTCTGCACCCACGGCTCGCGCCCCTCGTCGGCGGTCTTCTTCCACGCGTATTCCGGCCGCTCGATGGTGCGGGGGACTTCGCGGGTGGGCGACAGCGTTCCGGGGACGAGGGGCTTGCGGGCGCGGACAGACATAGCGAACAGCGTAATCGGCCGATCGCGCCGATGCCGAGGGCCAGCGGGAACTGCGTCGGACCACGGTCCGGTTCCCCTGGTGGGGACGAGCCGCACAGATGAACCGGGTTGACAGCGCAGGGTGGGCGTAGGCGACACAGTCGAGCAATTCGGCCACTCGCATTCATGGTGCGCATAAGCCGATCGGTCGACCGGAGGCCCTCTTCGGGTGGGCGTGCGTATTGCCGCTGAATCAACTCCTGACCGCACCGCGACAAATCGAAACGGCGTCGTCGCCCGAAATCCGTTTCGACCGGTCGAGGAAAGACCGCACGGCCGAGTCGGAGGTTCGAAGAGAATGGCTCCTAGCGAGGCGGACGCGCGCCACTCGGCGTGGACGCCAGGCACTCATAGCGGCTCTGCGTGCCGCGCTCATCTCCAGCGTCGTGTCGGCATCGGCTGCCGTGCACGTGCCGATCACGAACCTCCTCGCGAGTGCGTACCGCCTTCCTGACGCAGGTCGGGTTGTCGCCCGGATCTCGATCCGCGCACGAATGACGTCGAGTGCGGAAATATACGCCCGCCTCGATCCGGAAACTTTCGTGATCGCGGGACTCGCACCGGGACGTCGCCATTCGGACGAGTGACGCTGCGGGGCAGTGTCACTATCGCGGACGAGACCACCTTCGCGGCGAACTCATTGTTCGGGCAAACGGCGGCGACCACCGGCGACTTCGGTTACCAGGTCCGTGTACCCGTCGACGAGTTCGGCCAGCTGATACCAATGTTTATGGGTATTGTCGCTGCGCCCGCCCTCGGTGTGAATGATCTGATTGGCATCCACCCAGCTACGCGCCATCCGGTCCACCACGGCACCCAGGCTTTCGGTGTGCAGCGAGGACCCGTTGCGATGTTGCGGAATCTCCTGCGCGACCCACTCATTGATGTCGTCGACCAGTTCGCTGCGACGACAGTCGATTTCGGCGATAAGCGCGGCGTCCACAACCTGCGCGCGGCGCTGATGTAACTCGGCGAGTGCGTGTGCCGACCGCAGCAGTTCCCGGTCTTGGAAACGCCGTCCCTGGAATGCACACAACAATTGCGGCGCGGTCGGTATGGCGCCGACCGTGGGCGCGCTCACCGCTGCACTCCGAGTTGACCCGACCCCAACGCTCTTTGTACCAACATAATTGGCTCTCGATTCGGTTATCCCGGCCATCGGATGGGTTGTCACAACTAGGCTAGCTGGATCATGCACGTACAGATGCAAGAACGCAAGATTGCGTCCGCATTTTTGCGGTCAAGGGCTCCTTACGGCACGCGGCCGCCCAGAGCAGACCGGTCGCAACCTTTTTCGGCTCGCTGGTCGTGTGCTCGCCGCACCGATCGACGGCGATGAGCACCCGCGTCCGTTCCCGGCTTCCGGTCATTTTTCCATCCCGTCACCAGCTATGGGCACGGATTCGCCCACCACGGTGGACTTTCGGTTGCCGACAGTGTGCTACCGATCTTCCCGATACGAAGATCCCTCATCGAAAGCACCGCGCTCGCACAGCGATACCGAAGCGTCGCACCGATTCTCAGCCACTCGTCGCTACGCGGCCCATCCCGCCGCCGGCACCGTCCGCAGGACGGCCACGCCGACCACGATGCACGCCGGGGAATCCTATGGCCCGAGCCGCGGAACATCGCGTAAGACCCGTCCGACACGCCGCCGCGCGCGCCGGTCAGGCCAGCCCGAAGACCCGTCGGGCATTGCCGCCCAGATACAGCTCGCGAGTCTCGTCATCGAGACCGAGGGCGGCGAGGCCGTCGAGCGCGTGCTGCGGGAAGATCATCGGATAATTCGTGCCGAACAGCACCTTGCGGCGACCGCTGCCGGACTTCAGATAGGACACCAGTTCGGCGGGAAGGCGTTTCGTCGTGTACGCCGAGGTATCGATGACGACGTTCGCATGCTTGCGCGCTACCGCGATCATCTCCTCGGTCCACGGATAGCCGATGTGCCCGCACACGATCGTCAACTCCGGGAAGTCGAGCGCGACCTGATCGATGTACGGGATGGGTCGCCCGGTCTCCGACGGGCGCAGCGGTCCCGTGTGCCCCACTTGCGTGCAGAACGGGATCCCCAACTCGACGCACGCCGCGAACAGCGGATAGAAGCGCCGATCGGTCGGCGGTACTTCCCATAGCCACGGGAGCACCCGCAGCCCCTTGAATCCCTGGTCCACGCGCCGGCGCAATTCCCGCACCGCATCCATCGGCCTGCGCAGATCCACGGACGCGACAGGAAGCAGGCGCTCCGGCTCCTCGGCCGCCCAGGCCGCGACCTCGTCGTTGGAGATGAGGACACCTTCCGGCGCGTGCCACGCGGAGATGAGCGCTCGGTCGACGCCCGCGGCGTCCATCGCGTCGAGCGTGAACGACAGCGGGATCTCGTCGGCCGGGATCACGGCTCCGGTCCACCGCCGCAACGAAGCGAACATGTCGTGCGCGAGAAATCGCCGGGTCGGATGTTGCGCCCAGACGTCGATGGTCATGCGCGGATTTTGACATACGTCCCGGCGACTCGGAACCCCTGCTATGACGTCGCTATCGGAACGTTCCGCGGCAACGAATATTGCGGGACAGCGACTTCCAGCACGCGCCCGATACAGTTTGCCGAATCAGGGAACAGCAGCCGATGCGACCACCGTGATCACCCCAGTAACACCTCCCCACCTCACTGTATATATCAAACTTGATAACAAATCGTTGCGTTCGCTGGGCATAAACTGGGTATCGAGACGCAGGACCACAGACATCCGACACAGAGCAGGGCCATGGCAGGTTCGGACCCGTTCGCCACACCGCACGATCGACCTCCAGGTATCGAGCGGGAACTGGAGGGCGTGGGTCTCGACGACCCCGAAGTGATCGGCAAAGGCGGATTCGGTGTCGTCTTCCGCTGTCGGCAGCGGGCATTGAACCGCAGCGTCGCGGTCAAAGTCCTCACCGCGCCGCCGGATCCGGAACCGGAGCACGTCGAACGATTCCTGCGCGAACAGCAGGCCATGGGCGCGCTGTCCGGGCACCCGAACATCGTGCCGATCCTGCAAGTGGGCACCACCCGCAGCGGACGCCCCTACCTCGTGATGCCGTATCACTCGCACGGCTCGCTGGAGAGCCGTATCCGCCGGGAGGGTTTTCTGCCGTTACCCGAGGCGATCGGGATCACCATCAAGCTGGCGGGCGCGTTGGAGACCGCGCACCGGGCCGGAATCCTGCACCGCGACGTCAAACCGGGGAATGTCCTGCTCACCGACTACGGCGAGCCGCAACTGACCGATTTCGGGATCGCCCGTGTCGAAGGCGGTTTCGAGACCACCACGGCAACGGTGACCGGCTCGCCCGGGTTCACCGCACCGGAGGTACTGCGCTCCGGCGTTCCGTCGGTCGCCTCGGACGTCTACGGGCTCGGCGCGACGCTGTTCGCCATGATCACCGGGCACGCGGCGTACGAGCGCCGTTCCGGCGAGCAGCTCGTCGCGCAGTTCCTGCGTATCTCCGCCGACCCGCTGCCGGACCTGCGGCCAGCGGGCATCCCCGATGAGGTCGCGGCCGCCATCGAGGCCGGCATGGCGCGCGATCCTGCGGATCGTCCACCCTCGGCCGCCGCGTTCGGCGAGATGTTGCGCAACATCCCGCGCGCCAACCATGAGCCGGTCGAGCAGATGACCGTGCCCACCGCCGATCAGCCGGCACCCGAGGAGTTCAGCACGCGGCCGCTGACCGCCACCGCGCGTTTTCCCACCCCGCACCCCGAGACGCCGCCGACAGCCGAGACCACGTTCCGACCGGCGACGTCCACCTGGCCGCTGGTCCGGCGCGAGCGTCTGATCGACGCGTTGCAGACCGAACCGCCGCCCCGCCTCGCCGTCATCCATGCGCCGGCGGGGTTCGGCAAGAGCACGCTGGCGGCGCAGTGGGCCGAGCGCGTGGCCGACACCGAGAAAGTGGCGGTGGCCTGGTTGAACGTCGACCGCGACGATAACAACGTGGTCTGGTTGCTGACCGACCTGATCGAGGCGTTCAACCGTGTGCGCCCCGCGCTGACGCCCGGCCTGGCCCCGGTTCTCGAAGAGGGCGACGTCGCCGCCGCCCGCTACGTGCTCACCACGCTGATCAACGCCATCGACGAACGCGGCGAGCGGTTCGCGCTGGTGATCGACGATTGGGACCGGATCGACGACCCCGCCGCCGCCGATGCCCTGCTCTACCTGATCGACCAGGGTCCGCGGCACCTGCAGATCGTCATCACCTGCCGATCGCTGGAGGGCCTGCCGCTCGACACCCTGCGTGTTCGACACCACATCGTCGACATCGACACCGCCGCATTGCGCTTCGACACCGACGAGGCACGGCACTTCGTCACCGAGCAGACCGGTGTCGCCCTCGCCGACACCGAGAGCGCCGAATTGCGCGACTACACCGAGGGCTGGGCGGCGGCCTTACAGCTGGCCTCGCTGTCGCTGCGCGAGCACCCCGATCCCGCCTCGCTGATCGCCGACCTGTCCGGACACCATCACGGCATCGCGGAGTACCTGGCCGATAACGTGCTCGCCACCGTCGAGCCCGCACTGCGCGAGGTCCTGCTCGCGACCTCCCTTCCCGACCGGATCTCCGGCAGCCTCGCCACGACGCTGACCGGGATGCCCGACGGGCAGTCCCTGCTCGAGAATCTCGAACGCCGCAACCTGTTCCTGCACCGCGTCGACGAGAGCGGAGAATGGTTCCGCTACCACCATCTCTTCGCGGAGTTCCTGCGCCGGCTACTCGACCGCGACCATCGCGAGCGAGTTCCCGAACTGCATTGCAAGGCGGCCGCGTGGTTCGGCGACCACGGGATGCTCGGCGAGGCCATCGAGCACGCACTGGCCGCCGACAACAGCGACCTGGCCGCCGACCTCCTCGCGGCGAAATCCCGCGCCCTGGTGCAGGGCGGACAGCTCGCCACCTTCCTGGGACTGCTCGCCGAACTCCCGCCCGCCGTCGCCGCCGCCCGCCCGGCGCTCCAGATCGGTGCCGCCTGGACGCACACGCTGCTGCGGCGGCCCACCGAAATGCATGTCGCGTTACGGCTGGTGCGGGCCGCACTGGACAACGACCCGGCCCCCGATCCGAATGTCGCGCTCGAAGCCGACCTCATCGAGAGCGTGCAGCGCGCCTTCGACGACCACCCGGACGGCCTGGACGCGGTCGTCGGCAAATGCCTGGGCCGAGCCGACACGTTGGCACCGTGGGCGCTGTGCGCGGCCGCCAGCCTCGGGGCGTTCTCCGCGATCAGCAAGTTCGACTACGAGCGGGCACGGGAGTGGAACGACTGGGCCAGTCCCTTCTATCGGAAGAACCACAGCACGTTCACCTTGATGTACAGCCACTGCCTGGTCGGCATCGCGGCCAGGGAGCAGCTCGATATCGCCACGGCGGAACACAGCTTCCGGACCGCGGTCGAGATATCCACCACCTCGGCGGGCCCGCGGTCGTATGCCGCTCGCCTGGCCGGCGTTCTGCTCGGCGAGCTGCTCTACGAACGCGACGAACTCGCCGCCGCCGAGCACCTGCTCGATGAAGCGGGCAGGCTCGGCACCGAGGGCGGCCCGGTGGACTTGCTGATGGCCAACTACGCCACCGGCGCGCGGATCAAAGCCCTGCGCGGCGACCTGGCCGCCGCCGCGCGACGGCTGGAGGAAGGCGCCGAGGTGGCGCGGGCCCTCGAGCTGCCGCGCCTGGCCGCCCGCGTGACCAACGAGCAGGTCCGGCTCGGCCTGCAGGCCACCTATGTCACCGAACCACCGGCCGGCGAAGGCGGTATCGCCACGATGGCCGCGGAGATGCGCGAGGACTCCGCGATCCGCATGCTGCTGCGTTCGGGAGCCGCTAAACGAGCTGCTGCCGCCGCCGCGCGCGCCGGACAGCTGCGGGATTCCATCGACGCCGATCGACGACCGCGTGCCGCGGCGCAGGCCGCGCTGCTGCTCGCATCCTGCCTCGCGGCATCGGGGAAGACAGCCGCGGCGAAGGACGAGTTGGCCCCGGTCGTGGTCCGATACGCCGATGCCGGTCTCATCCGGCCACTGCTCGACGAGGGCCCCTGGATCATGTCGCTGCTGCACAGCTCGAGCTACGACCTGCGCGAAGGCCGCTGGGACGAGGAACGACGGATGATCCCGCCCGCGATCCTGCATCGATTGCTGACCGGCCGGGAATCCTGAGCTGCTCGGTGTCCGGAGTCACGCCGCGGGCACCGGATCGCTCCCGCGGCGCACTACACCGGTTGCGGACCGAGTGAGGTGTCGGTGTCCAGAATGTGCAACACCCACCGGCCCTTACCATCGGCCTTCGCCCGGTAGAGGCCGGTGTCGGCGGCATCGAGCAGCGATTCGGCGTCGGCGCCCGTCACCGGGGTGACCACCGCGCCGATACTGATCGACATGCGTAGCCGCCGGTCACCGGCCGTGATCGGGTCGACAAGCGCCTCCAGCAGGCTGTTGGCCACAGTGGCCACCCGGTGGTCGCTGGCGGGGGGCGGGATCAGCGCGACGAATTCGTCCCCGCCGATGCGGGCGACCAGACACCCGGAGCCACGCACACTGTCCTGTAGGCGTCCGGCCACCGCGGTCAATATCTGGTCACCGGTACCGTGACCGTAGCGATCGTTGATGTGTTTGAAGCGGTCGATGTCGACGAAACACAATCCCGCCCGATCTCCGTTGCGCGCGTCGGCGATCATCGCGTCGATCCGTTCGATCAGATGCCGCCGGTTCGGCAATCCGGTGAGCGGATCGTGCCGGGCCTGCCGATGCAGTTCCTCGCGCATCCGGTGCTGTTCGGTGACGTCCTCGCCGACCGCGAGCAGGTAATCGCCCTGCCCCTCCGCGCCCTTGACGAAGGTGATGGCGAACGACGCCCACCCGTAACTGTCGTCGGCGCGCCGGATGCGCTGCTCCAGTTTCACCGTGCCCGCGCCGGCCGGGACCAATTTCTCGTACACCAGTGTGCGAATACCCTCGCGGTCGTTGGGGTGTGCGAAGTCGTAGACCGACACCCCGCGCAAGCTCTCCACCGGGACCCCGATCATCTCGGCCAAACCCCGGTTGACGTCCAGCAACGTGCCGTCGGTGTCACCGAGGGCGATCGCGATCGCCGCGTTGTCGAACACCACCCGGAACCGCGCGTCGTCGGATCGGTGCGCGGCGCTCGCCGCTTCCTCCTCGGTGCGCCGCTGCGCTTCGTATCCTTGACCGACCTCGGCGAGCAGCGCCGCGAGCCGCCGCCCCGGCTCCGGGGCCGCTACCTGTTCTACCAGCCCGTACAGCACGTGGGCGGACGTACTGGGCACGGCCGGGCCGACCAGCCCCGCGGAGACCAGCGCCGCGCCCACGCGCCTGCCGACGCTCGCGTCGAAGGGCTCGGCGGCCAAGCCGGCAACCAGCTCCTCGACCATCCCGAGCAGCACGCCCTCGGGGTCCGGCACAGACGCGGACCCACCGGCAACGGCCTGCAGAGCGCGCCACCACAAGTTCGCCATCCTGGCGAGTTCGATCTGTTCCACCGCAACCCCCTCACCATTCAGGCCGGAGATAGCCCCCGACGCATCGTATCCACACATGTTCGACACCGTCGAGTACTGCCGCCTGGAGCATTCCCAGGAATGGTGAGGGTAGGGTTTACCGCGACCCGTTCTCCCGGAATATCGACGCCCCTTTGTACCGCAGCGTCGTCACCTGCCAGACCCAGGTCGCCTGGACGCAGGCGATCAGATCGGAGAGGTGGGTCGCGACGGTGGCCGCCAAGTCCGCGTCCGCCAGGCGGTCGCATCGTGCGGTGGCCACCGCGCACAGTTCCCGGAACTCGGCCAGGCGCGCGCGCACGATCTCGGCGGCGGCCTGTACGGCGTCGGCCAGCGACCACCCGGGGTGGTTCAGCAGCACCGCCGGGATCAAGTTGAAATCCGCCAGATCGACGATGCATTCCTTCTCGAACGAGAACACGTCGTTCATCAGCGCGCCGATCTCGACGGTCAGCACCCGCAGCCGGAGCAGATCGCCGGCCAGTCCGGACCGCCGGATCCGCTCCCAGGGCAGGTAGTCGTCCCGGCCGAACTCGCACAGCGCGATCGCCGGATACATGCCCGACACCTGGGACCGCAGGTCGATGTACTCCGCGACGCCGAGCAACCCGCCGCGCGCCCTGGCGTTCTGATCCTGAATCGCGGGCCGCAGGTGCTCGATGGTGGATTCGACGAACCGGTCGAGCCAGTCCGCGTCCGCGCGTGCGGACAGCATCGTGAGGAACGCCGAGGTCGAGGTCTCCAATGGGGTGGCGTCCTCCGGCGCCGACCGGGTACGCAGCAGCACACACAGCCGGTCGATCGCCACCCGCGCCTGTCGCTGTTCGGCGTCACCGAGGTGCCCGAACTTCTCCCGGCCCACGGTGTCGTTGAGCCAGAACAGGATCGCGTTGTACAGACCGATGATCGTCATCCGTTCGGCGCTGACGGCGCCCGGGTGCAGGTAGGGCGTCATGCTGTTGTAGTGCGGCCCCGCGGGTTCGAGCCAGATGCCGTGTTCGCGGCAGAAACGTTCCACCTCCGCACAGGCTTGCTCCCCGAACCGGTTGGGCCGGAAGTCGCGGCAGTAATCGACGATGTCCCAGTCGGGTGTGCCGAACATCGCGCGCAACGACCACTGCCGCCCGGTCCGCAGCAACATCTCGTGTTGCGCACGCATGTCGAGGATTTCCCGCTCGAGTGCCGATGTGTACTCACTGACCACAACGACTCCCTCCCACTATTGTTACTTCCCCTGGATTGTCTCCGAATCATCGGCAGTGGGGTCGGCCGAAGGACGAAGATCACGCCACACTCGCGCGTCGACAACATTGGCGCACTGGGGGTTTGACGCTGACACCACGGCAAACGGGGAGTTCGGGCCCGTGCGCGGCGCCACGACGCGCGATCGCCGATGGCGCATGGAGGCAAGCGGCCGGTTCAGGACGCGGCAGGGTGATCCGGCACCGACATCGCCGGACGCGCGACCTGCCCACGCGACCGCCTATCGGGTATCGGTCACCGGTGCGGCACTCACTTCGACGGCGGGACGTCGTGCATGGTCAGCAGCAGATGGTCGAAGCGGGCGCGTTGCGCCGCAGGCCCGCCGCCCATCGCGGGGACCTCGCCCACCAGTTGTTGCGCCAGCATCCGCAGCTTGATATTGGTTTCCTGAGAGCGCCATTGCAGCACCCGGAACGCCTGTTCGGCATTGATGCCGTAGACGACCATGAGCACGCCTTTGGCCTGCTCGATCACCGCCCGCGATTCCACCAGTTCGGGCAGCGTGTCGTCGAGGATCTCCTGCCGGTTCTCCTCGAGCGTGCCGGACACGTCGATGACATAGCCCGCGGTGCCGACCACCAGCTGCCGGTCGTCGAGCATGCGATCGGCGACGACGATGACGTGATGGGTGCGCCCGGCGGTGTCGATGACGCGGTGGCGTCCGCAGAACGGCTCACCGGTTCGCACGGCGGTGGCGACGGATTCGGCGACGAAAGCACGATCGTCGGGATGCTTGTGCGCCAGCAACAACTCCGTGCTGGGTAGCGCGCTCCCCGGGGCGTAGCCGTAGATCGCGGCTACTTCCTCCGACCATTCCCATCGCTCATCCTCGAACCAGAAGCGGAAGCTACCCACGCTCTGCGGCGTGCCCGCGATGACGCTCTCGATCGCGGAGGCGCTTCTCAGCGCGAGGTCGTCCATCCTCGTCACGCGGTCATTATCCATCGGCGCTCCGCGGCTACGGACGGGAACACGAGATGAAACCAAATCGTGGCAAACTCTTGGCATACACAAGAAACCGCCTACTACCTTGGCACTATGCATTGATTGCATATTTATAAATATTTTGGCAATTAATCCGCAATGGGCGTGCTACTCGGCGAACAGCGCTATTGCCGACGACCTCGGAGGCTGAATCCGCGCCGGGCGAGCGACGCCGCCCGGGCGCGGCAGCCGCACCGGACGACGGCCGGCGTCATCCCGGCTACGGCGTTCCCGCCGCGTGACGTTCCCGCCGCCCGGAACGCGACGCCGCGCAGTTCGGCGAGTCTCCACCGGCCCGCGCAATCGAGCAGTCGGTCCGCTTCACCCCGCGATTTCGCTCACCGGCCGTAAAGGCACCCGAAAACACTGACCATGACGTGTATCACAGGAGGTAGTCTCTGTTGCTGTGCCCACATCGGGCACAGATCCGCTGCGCGCAGGCCGCACTCGAGGGTGAACGTCACAACACGTTCCGGCACGTGCGCACACCGAAGGGGTTGAACTGATGGCAGGCAAGCGCACGGTACTGACCGTCCGGTTGCGGCGGCTGGCGGCCATGCTGCACGAGATGCGCGAGAACGCCCAGCTCAGCAAGGAAGAAGTCAGCGCGAAGACCGGGATCAACGTCACCACGCTGTATCGGATCGAGACCGCACAGGCGCGGCCGCAGCGGCGCACTCTGATGGCGATGCTCGATCTCTACCGCATCGGCGAGGAGCAGCGCCGGGACGCACTGGAGTTGCTGTCCGACGCGCTGAAGCCGGGCATGTCACGCGCCTACGAGGGCAGTGTGTCGGAGGTCTACGCCGCATACATCAACTTCGAGTCCGAGGCGTTGTCCGCCCGCCACTATCAGACCTCTTTCGTTCCGGGCCTTTTGCAGACCTACGAGTACGCCACCGCCGTGATCGACACTTCGATGCCGAAGTTGGAGGCGTCGGTCATGGAGAGCAGGGCGAAGGCGAGGATGGATCGCGCCGTCAACCTGACCAGGGACGACCCGCTCGAACTCTGGGTCGTCCTGGACGAGTCCGCCATCCGCCGTACCGTCGGCGGCCCCGCGGTGATGCGCGGGCAGCTCGAGCGACTGCTGCAAGAACTCAAGCGTAAGAACGTGATCCTGCAGATCCTGCCGTTCGACGCGGGTGCGCACCCCGGCATGGCGGGCTCGTTCACCTTGCTCGACTTTCCCGACCCCGCTGATCCCGAGCTGGTATACGTCGAGGGCATCGCGGGTGACGAGCTGATCGAGGGCCACACCGAGATCCGGCGTTTCGGCGTGATCTTCGATCAGCTGCGCGCCATGGCGCTGAGTCCGCGCGACTCCGCGGCCATGATCGAGGCGGCCGCGCGCCGGATCGACCAAGCGGAATAGGGCCCGCACCTCGTCGCACCGCGAATCCGACATCCGATGCCGGGCACAACCGTTGGACAACAGGTCCCTGCGGAGTGACCGTCCCGTTGCCTTGCTGCCGATCACCTGTTGTCGGAATGCCCGGATTCCGCGGATGACTAGTCGCCGACCGATAGGTAAGGTGGGCGCCGATGACCAGCATGGAAGCCCGTTTCGGGGATGCCACCCGGACCGTGCCCCTCCCGAACCCGTGGAATCTGACCGCTTATCTGGCCGCGGTGGCCGCACATCGCGGACGCTCGATCAGCCTGCACCCGGTGCCCAAGGCGATGTTGGCCGACACGGGCTGCGGCGGAGGCGGCTTGTGGGTGGCACGCAAGCACGACGACATCATCGTCTACGACGCCGCGGCGACCGGCCGCAACGCCGATCACGTCATCCTGCACGAGGTCGGCCACATGCTCTTGGGTCACCACAAAGACCAGGAGCGCGGCGATCCGTTACCGCCCTCGTTGGCCGTCGTCCTGCCCTCGATTTCGCCGCGCTCGATCGAACACGTGCTCGGCCGTGCCGATTTCGGCGCCGATCGCGAGCGGGAAGCCGAAGTCTTCGCCGACATGACCATGGTGTACGCGACCCTGCCCCGCCGACGCCGCCGCTCGTTCCGGCTGTTCGGGCGGAACTGACAGCTACCAGCGGTCGTAGCGGCCCTCGGGTAGTCGTCTCGCTCCGGCACGCAGGTCGTCGACGAGATTCTGGTAGCCGTCGGCCAATTCGTCGATCCGGACCCACGCGTCGTAGAAGACCGATTCCGGCGCGTGTGCCAGCGCCACGAACGCCTGAGCGGCCAGCACGGCCAGGCGGTCCACGATGTGGCCCACGGTCTCGGTGTGTTCGGGCGCGGCGGGCGGCGGGATCGGCGTCGCCAAGGTGACCCAGCGGTCGATGCCGCGCACGAGTTGCGCTCGGCGCCGATCGAGCTTGTCGCACCGGCTCGCGGGAGTGCGTTCGCGGGTCTGATGCAGTTGCGCCAGTTCTCCGGCGGCCTCCAGCATCGGATGATCCATGTGCGGCAAGCCCCGGAAGGCGGCCAACAGGAGTTCTTTCCCCGGAATCACCCTCACCTCGGACACCTGTTCCATTTTCCGAACCCCCAATCCGACCAGGGTGGACGCGTTTCGGTCGCGTCCTCGATGCCTTGCTTCGCCGGTGTCCCGGCACTGCCCGAACATCCACATATGCCCAGCGTGACCGAGAGTGGCCTGGACCGCGTCGAATTCGGTCACTTCCGCGCACGCGACACGCCCATTGACCGATTCATCCGGTCCCGCACCGCCTCTGAAGGTATGGCAAACATCCAGTGACATTGCGTTTTTCGATGCTCGACTGATCTCTGCTGGGAATATTGCCAGACGATACGACACGCCAGCCACGTTCCGGCGAGACTGGCAAACATCCCGACCGGCGGCAGCGATCGACGGCACGAGCGCGACGAGGTCGATCCACGCGGCGCCGCGGTAGGCCCACGCCGATCGACCGCCAGCACGACACCGTCCGCCCGCCGCAACATGCTGTCCGGCCGGAGGTCGGTGTGCAGCAGGGTGTCTCCTACCGTCGCCGTCGGCCCCACGGCTTCCAGCTCGGCTGATTTCGTCAGGTGACGAATGGGCCAGCCATCCGAGTCCGCCGCAGGCGCCTCCATCACGAAGGTTCGCCGGCCCGTCCATGCCGGTCCGTAGGCTTCCGCCACGTCGGCACATCAGCCGGCGGGCTCGGAGCGGTATCCGGCGCTTGTCTTCAGCGATCCGAATTCACCGCTCACCTCGACGATTCCTGACCGCGGTCCCGGATGACGTAGACACCGCGTCTCCCGCACTCAGCGTGCGAGCGTGCGCAGCGCTTCGATCAGTTCCAGACCGCCTGCGCCCAGCGGCGCGAGGAACCTGGCCTCGGCCTCGGCCCGGACCCGCTCTGCCGCGGCCAGCCGGGCCCGCCCGTCCGCGGTCAGTTCAACGATGTTCTTGCGCCGATCCTCGGCGCTGCGGCGACGGGCGAGCAGACCCTTGCGTTCGAGGGTGTCGGCGAACTGGGTCATGGTGGTGCGGTCGATACCGAGGCGCTGGGCTACCGCAAGCTGTGACAGTGGGGTGTCGGTCGCGTCCAGCAGGACCAGGACTGCAAGTTCACGGCTGTCGATTCCCAAGGGCCGCAGGGCAGTTCCGATTTCCTCGGCCAACCGGTGGTAGGCGTGTTTGAGCAGGTAGCCGAGGCGGGAGCGGAGCACATCGTCGGACGCAGCCATGACGCGCATTGTATCGCCATCCTGATTGTCAGCAGATCTGATGATCAGTAGAATTGATTAAATGAGGAACATCAGATTCGGCGTAAAGACCACACCGATGCGGGTCGGCTACGACGACGTCCTGCGCGTCTGGGAGGAGGCCGACGGCTTGCCCGAGATAGCGGACGCGTGGCTGTGGGATCACCTGCTCCCGCTCGCAGGAGCCCCGAACGGGACGGTGCTCGAGGGCTGGACGCTGCTGGCGGCACTGGCCGCACGCACCCGCAGGCTGCGGCTGGGACTACTGGTGACCAGCAACCGGATTCGCGAACCTGCGGTGCTCGGCAAGATCGCGAGCACGGTCGACGCCATCTCCGGCGGCAGGCTCATCATGGGTCTCGGCGTTGGCGGCACCCGCCAACCAGCCGATACCGGCGGGATCGCCGGACCGAATCCGGCCGAGGCCGAGTATGCCGCCTACGGACTGCCGATGGTCTCACCCGGCGAGGGCTTGGCACGCCTGGCCGAGACCATCGAGATTCTCGAAAGAATGTGGAGCGAAGCGGAATTCGACTTCCACGGCCGCTACTACACGCTGTATGGCAACCATAACGAACCCAAGCCGGCCACGCGCCCACCTTTGCTGATCGGCGGATGGGGCGATCGCACGCTGCGACTCGTGGCCGCGCACGCCGACCTGTGGAACATTCCTGGCCCGCCGCACAACAGCGTGGAGTTCCTTATCGAACGTTCGGTGGTGCTGGACGGACACTGCGCCGCGCTCGGCCGGGATCCACAGGAGATCACCCGTTCGGTGCAGTACATCGTCGACTACGACGACCCGGCGAGCACCCGCGGCACTGTCCTGGACCTGATCGGGGCAGGTTTCACCCATATCGTGCTGAGCCTGCGCGCGCCCTATCCCGACAAGGTCGCGACCTGGCTGGCCGAGAACGTCGTCACTCCGGTACGCGACCGGCTCTGAGGCGGGCGCGGCGAACGCCAGGCGCCTCATGGACCGGTGAGCCACAAGCTCGCCGCAGCTGCGGATCTGGGATCGGCATCGCTCAGGAAGTGACTTCTGGCGTGTCGAGGTAATCCAGACCGCCGATGTAGGCGGTGTGGCCCGGATCGGCGGGAGCGGCGGTGGCATCCGCGACCGCGGTGGCGAACTCCGTGACCGTGGGCAGATCGCCGTGCTCGCGGCGCGCGGCGACGGCGTCGGGGTTCCGGCGCTCCAGCAGCTGGACGATGATCGTGCCGTCGATCATGTCGCCGGAGACGACGTGCAAGGCGATACCCGCGTCGGAGAGTTCCGGGATCATGGCGCGTAGCGCGTCCTCGCCCGCGCGTTTGCTGGCGGCGATGGGTTCGTAATCGGCGGGAACGGGTTTGCGACCGTGGAAGTGCGCCTGATGGCTGGTCACGAACACGATCCGCGCGCCAGAGGGCATGTGCGGCAGGGCAAGCCGGACGAGCCGTTCCTGCGCGTCGCGATTGAGGGTCATCGCGTAGTCGGGCGCGGCATTGCGCTCCAGCCCACCGGAGGCGTTGAGCACCAGCACATCGAGACGGCCGAACTCCTCGACGACCTCGGCGACCAGGGCACGTGCCGAATCCGCGTCGGCGATGTCGGCGCCCGCCGTGGTGGCGCTGCCGCCCGCCTGCCGGATCGACTGCGCGAGCGTGTCGGCCCGCACCATTGCTGGCCACGATGGACCTCCTCGGCCAACGCTGGATCCTGCGCATCCTGTGGGAATTGGAACCCGACCGACTCGGCTTCCTCGAACTGCGCCGACGCATGGGCAACTGCTCCTCCAGCATGCTCTCGGTGCGCTTGCAGCACCTGCAATCCGCGGGCCTGATCGCGAAGAACCCGGACAAGTCCTACGAACTGACCACCGCGGGCATCGAACTCGGCACGGCACTCGGATCGGTCTGGGACTGGTCGCGCCGCTGGCGCGTAAGCCCCACCGAACCCGGTGCCGACTGACTCGTGCCAGGTGGCACCTCGGAGGGGCGGGTCGATGCGTTCCCGTCGGCTCCCGCCATGTGAGTCCCACTATCGGGGCTGTCTCCGCCGACGAGTTGACCTTCGAGTTGGTTGAGGCTCCATGATGGCCGGGTGGCGAGTTCGGAGTCGACAGGGTTGATCACGATCGGTGTGCTCGCGCGGGCAAGCGGGCTCACCGCGAGCGCGCTGCGGTTCTACGACGACTGCGGCCTGCTCGTTCCGGCCCGGGTCGATCCGCTGACCGGCTACCGCTACTACACCGCGGAGCAGCGGGAGCGGGCGGTGCTGATCCGGCAGTTGCGCGCGATCGATCTGCCGCTGGAGACCATCGCGGAGATTCTCGCCGGTGACACCGAGCGGGCACGGTGCCTGCTCGACCGTCACGTCGCGGACCTGGCGCGGCGAGCGGACGAGGCCGCGCGCGTCGCCGCCGTCGTCAAACAGTCGCTCGGCACCCACGTGGCGGTCGACGCGGTGACGTTGGCCGCGGCGCTCGACCAGGTCCGCACCGCCGTGGCCCGTACCCGGGAGATACCCGTGCTGGCGGGCGTTCTCCTGGAGGCGGGCTCGAACGCGATGACCCTCACGGCCACCGATCGCTACCGGCTGTCCACGCGCACGGTGGTGGCGAACCGGCAGCGGGGCGGCGATTGGTCCGTGGTGCTCGACCCGGACGGACTCGAATCGATCACCGAGCGGTTGCGCGGCATGGACGAGGTCGTCGTCGCGCCATCCGACGACGGACTGCTGATGACGGGAGGCGGCGCAGAACACCGATCGCCCGTCATCGAAGGTCCTTTCCCAGACCACCGCGCCCTGCTGGCAGGACTCGGACCGGTGCGAACCAGGGTGGTCGTCGCCCGGCGCCTGCTGCTGCCGCTTCTCGAAAACGCCGCTGACGCAATGCTATTCGCGATTCAGCCGACCGAAATATCGGTATCGGCGTCGGGGGCGATGCACTGCCTGCCCGCGAAGATCACCGGCTCTGCCGTCACACTGTCGTTCGCCCCCGCGACACTGCTGCCCGCCGTCCGCGCCGCCCTCGGCCCCGATCTCATGCTCGACATCATCGCCGCCGAGCAGCCGGTGGTCCTGCGCTCGGCCACCGACGGGGACCTCACCACCCTCGCCATGCCGGTCCGGTCACCGCACCACAACGACTCCGAATAAGTCATACAGGCGTACAGCCGATATCCACGCGATTACTGCACCGCACAATCGCGTCTGTCTGCGGCGTCGGCACCGCGATCCGATCACCATCTCCAGATCACATTGCCCACCCATGGCTACCACTTCCCAGCATCCAACCGCCCGCAGCCGCTTCCGGCTGTTGCCCGCCCAGCCTCGGCCGCTGGACGCCGGAGCCGACCATCCGGACTCGCACCCGAAAAGCATCCATCCACAACCCATCAAGGAGACCCGAATGGATCCAGCACACGACCACACCATGAACACCATCACCAGCGCCGTCGCACTCGGCCGCGACGACCGTCCGGACGAGGCGCGAGAGACCCTGCTCGCCGTGTGGGCCTCGCTGGGACCGCAGGGCGACGCACTGCACCGGTGCACCCTCGCCCACTATCTAGCCGACTTGTACGACGACGCCGCCGAAGCGCTCACCTGGGACATCCGCGCATTGGACGCCGCCGACTGCCTCTCGGACGCTCGCGCTCAAACCTTCGACGGATCATTGCGGGTGGCCGCGTTCTACCCGTCGCTGCACCTCAATCTCGCCGACGACTATCGCAGGCTCGGCTCGTTCGAGGCCGCACAGCGCCAGATCGACGCCGCCCGCACGCGTCTGCACACGCTCGCCGACGACGGCTACGGGGCGACGATCCGAACAGCGGTCGACGAAGTCGAGTCGGCCATCCACGAACGACGCACCGAACCCCGGGCCTCGGCGCCGACCGGAGGCCGCTGAAGCGCGAGCAGCCCGCACCGAATCGGTGCGGGCTGCCTGACGAAGGCGGCTACTTCAGGCGGAGTTTGCCGAACAGGCCGTTCTTCTCGTCGTCGGGTCCCGCGGTGAAATACAGCGAGTCGGTGTCACCGAGGCTCTCGCCGTTGCCGAACATCAGCGCCCACAGTCCTTCGATGGCGACCGGCTTGCCGTCGGCATCGCGCAGGTAGTCGGCGAACTTGCCGGTGGTGTCGTCGTAGGCGAGCACGTGTCCGGCGCCGCCGAAGTTGCCGACGAGCAGTTTGCCGCTGAGCGGACCGAACCCGTCCGGCGCGATCGTCACTGCCCAGGGCGCGTTGAGGCGCTTGCCGTCGTCGATGATGCGCACCAGCTTGCCGTTGGCGTCGAACTCGGCGAGCTTGCCCTTGTCCGGCTTGCCGCCCTCCTTGTCCTTGTCCAGCGAATCTTCCTCACCGGCATCGAACTTGGTCGCGTCCTTCTCGTCCGGCTGAGTGGTGGCATAGGCGACGAAGACCCGGTTGCCGATGGTCGAGACGTTGAACGGCGCGGGATCGCCGGGCTTGGCCTTCTTTCCCTTTTCGGGCGCGGCGGGGTCGATCGCGTCGCCGGTGGCGAACGGGTTGGCGAAGCCGGTGGTCGGGATCAGCTGCCAGTTCTTGTCGAACGTCCGGACCTGCGGGTCGGCGCCGAAGTCCGCGGCCAGCAGTTTGTCACCGGAGGGAGCCAGCGCGATCCCGAAGAACTGCATCCCCTGCGACTGACCGTCGAAGACCAGGTTGGCCGGCCCGTCGTGGCGCACGATCCGGCCCTCGAAGCCCTGCTCGGTCCAGGCGGAGATCTTGCCGGAGTCGGTGGCGAAGATGAAGCGCGCCGAACCGTTCAGCGGCCCGCCTTCGGCCTCCACCGGCTGGTCGTGGACGACGAACAGATCGGAGGTGATCGGCGCCGGGTTGAACACCACGCCGGTGGTCTTGCCCGCGCTCTTGTCCGAGGTGTCGGCGTCGGCGCCCGGGATGGTGACGATTTTCAAGTCGTCCTGGAAGAGCTTCTGCACCTTCTCGTCCGCGGACTTGGTCACGTCGCCGACGAACTGGAACGACTTACCGCCCGCGCCGACCCAGAAGTGCCCGCCTGCGCCCTTGGGACGGTTGGCCAGTCCCCAGGCGTTCACCAGATCGGGGAGAACGAACTGCGCCTTGTACTGCGCGTTGTTGGCCGCGAGATTGGTCTGGACGTATTTGTTGCCGTCGAGCGCGGGCACCTCGTCCGACTTCGAGTCCGAGCAGCCCGCCGCCACGATCAGCGCGACGCCAAGCGCCGACGCGCGCAGCAGACCACTTCGGGTCCGCGACCGCGGCTTACCGCCACGGCGCGACTCATTCCAGCGTCCGTTCAACTTCTTGTTCCTTTCCGACCACACCACATTGGTGATTAGGCGACGCTAACCTTAGCCTGCAGAAATTTCTGGGAGTACCCGAACGGTCGGACGAGGACAGGTTTAGGCTGTTCGCCGTGGTCGAACCCCAGCCTGCGATTGCTCTGCACCCGGATATCGCTCCGCTCGCGCCGCTGCTCGGCACGTGGCGCGGTGATGGGCAGGGTGAATACCCGACCATTCAGCCGTTCGGCTACGTCGAGGAAATCCGGTTCGGCCATCTCGGCCGCCCGTTCCTCACCTACCGGCAGAAGACCCGCGCCACCGACGACGGCAGGCCGCTGCACGCCGAGACGGGCTATCTGCGTTGCCCGCGCCCCGACCGCGTCGAATTGATCCTCGCGCATCCCACCGGCATCACCGAAATCTGCGAGGGGTCACTCGCCGTCGAGGACAGCACGCTGCGCATGGAATTGGACTCCACCAACATCGGGCGCAGCAGCACAGCGAAACTGGTGACCGCCCTCGGCCGATCGCTGCACCTGTCCGGCGACACCATCGACTACACACTCCGGATGGCGGCGGTCGGCGAACGATTGCAGCATCACCTCGCCGCCACGCTGCGCCGCGACGAGCCGGTGCCCGCGCCGTCAGAAAGCGCTCGGTAACCGCCGGCGGCCGCTGCTCAGCTCGCTGACCAGATCGTCGTAGCCGATGGCCAGTTCGGCCAGCCGCTCCCACGCGATCCACAGGTCCCACTCCTGCTCGGCCACCATGGCCGCGTATGCGCACGCGCTGAGCTGGGCGAGCCGGTCGACCACCGCGCCCAGCGACTCGGTGTGCAGGTAGGCGCCGCCGCGCGCGGCGGGCAACCGCATCTCGATCCAGCGGTCGACGGCACGAATCAGCTCCACTCGGCTCTCGTCGATGTCGCCGACTGCCGCCAGTTCCGTGGTGAGCCGTCGAACATGCAGTTCGGCGAGTTCGCGGGCCCACGACAGCACCGGATGATCCGGCACCGTTTCGCCCTCCCGGCACGCGCGTAGTAGTTCACTTCTGGTCGGCAAAGCACGGTTCACGGCGCACGTTTCCCGCCCGCGAGGGCCAGCAGGCAATTCACGATCACCATGCCGGACGGACGGAAGGTGTCGCGCGGAGCCGATACCCACCGGCGAAACACGCCATTCGCGTCGGCGGGCGACGGCAACGCGATTTCACCGCCGAACGGCACGACCGAAACGTCGAGGCGGAACAGGGCCGCGAACAACCGTGTGTCGTCGGGCAGGTCCGGCCTACACAGGAAAGTCCAACGGCGAGAACGGATATGCGCGACTACCGGCCCCAGCGAATGGCCACGGAAAAGCATATCGTCGCGCACCCGCTGCCCCAACTGGTCGGGCATCGTGATCCCGCCGACCACGCCCGCCTTCACGACGATCCGGCCGATTTCCGGATGTATCCAAGCGGGCAGCCCACAAGTACGGCGGTAAAACGCGCAGCGCGACGCGGGAGTGTCCGCGAATGCCGCATGGTTCATTCACCAGCCTCGATTCACATAGTTCGGTACGTGAAAATTCCCGGTCGCTGGACCTGGAACCGTTGGCACGGTTAAGGTTTCAGCACTTCTTCGATTGGGTCCGGGCGCTGTTCAGTAGAGCACCGGATATTGCTGGGCGGGAACAAACTCAGTTGTGGAATCGGGCGGAAACCGCCCAGGTTCCAAGGCCCCCCGCCACAAGGTTCCAGTTAGGTACCCGGCCACTGGCTTGGCTACGAAAGGGATTCGTCGTGACTTCAACAGGTTCCACCCTGCCCCGCCGGATGCTGGGGCGGCAGCTGCGCGAGCTGCGGATCAACTCGGGCGTCAGCGCGGAATACGCCCGCGATGCGATCGACGTGGGCAAACAGACCCTCTGGCGGATGGAGACCGGGCAACCCGTCCGGCTGCATCCGCTGTTCATCGAGCGGCTTTGCCAGGTGTACGGCGCGTCGGAAGAACGCACCGCCATCCTGCTCAACCTGGTTGAGGAGACCAAACACACGGGGTGGTGGCATGCCTACGGTGACACCATCGCCGCGGAGTTCAGCCTTTTCGTGGAGCTAGAGGCGGTTGCCAAGCGTCTGGTCTCTTACCAGACAACGCTCCTGCCCGGACTCTTGCAAACCGATGAGTATCGACGCGCCCTGATCTGGGTCGACCTACCCTCTATACCCGGACCCGAAGTCGAACGAAGGATCGAGATGTTCAGGCAGCGAAAGGCTCGCGTGGACGACGACTCGAACCCTGTACTCGTGGAGGCTGTTGTCGATGAATCCGCGCTCCGACGCGCGATCGGCGGTCCCTCAGTTATGGAGCGGCAGCTTCGGCATCTGCTGAGTGTCGGTGAACGCCCAAATGTTTCAGTGCGAGTGGTTCCCCTCGCAGCGCATGCCTACGTGGGGCTGGGCGCCGGTTCGTTTGTGATGCTCGACTTCCCGAAGCACCCGACCGCCCATCTGACCGAGCCGCCGGTCGTTTACATGCAGGGACTCACGGGCGACCTGTATCTTGAGAAGCCCGAGGAGATCCGACGGTATCGCCAGACGTACGCCGGTATCCAGCGATCGGCACTCGACCAGGAGCGAAGCCGAACTCTCATCGACCAGATCGCGAAGGAGTACGCCGAGTGAACGCCGACCTATCCGATGTCTACTGGTTCAAGAGCAGCTACAGCAGTGCTCAGAAAGACTGCGTTGAGGTTGCGTTCCTGCGTGGAGGCGCAGTGGGTGTGCGCGACTCCAAAAATCCCGCCGGCCCGGCCCTCGTGTTCAGATCGAGCGAATGGGACTCGTTCACTGCTCGCATAACCGACTGCGAACTAGACCTGACGCAGTCCTGACCAGCGCTCATCCGCAGCCCCGGCTTCCTCCTCGCGCGAGGCCGGGGCACTCGCTGAGCTGGGCAGGTTCCTCATGAGCGATGCATGTCAGGCCGCTTGCACCCGGGATACCACGCCGGTAGCGTCAACATTCACTGCAGGGGGCGGAGGAGCCGGTCCGGCCCTGGAGAGGCCAGGAACAACAACCCGGTGCGCGAGGGGAACAGATGACATCAGGGCGGAATTCGCAACGACTGACGATCCTCGCCGTCGGCACCGCACTCGTTCTGACAGCCTGCAATTCATCAGCCGACGATGCCGCGCCGGCCGGAGCCACCTCCACCAACCCGAGCATCGCCCCTGACGTGCCCACCGGCTACGACCCATGTACCGACATCCCGCAGAGCGTGCTCGATTCAGAGAACTTGCGCAGCAAGGACAAGCAGGACTCGAACGCATCGGGGGGTGTCAAGTGGCGTGGTTGCGCCTGGCTCCAGACTGACGGATACGCACCGGTCATCACCACAACGAACATCACCGTGGACATGGTGCGAAACAAGAAGTTTGCAGATGCCCGCGAGTACACGATCAATGGCCGCCGCGCGATCTCTACACGGCAGGTGGAAGAGCACCCCGACGGGGTGTGCACGATCAACGTGGAGATGAAGGGCGGAAGCCTTGAATTCTTCCTCAGTAATCCGCCCTCGCGAAAAAAAACCGGAAGCCTGGACACATGCGCACTGGCACGAACACTCGCTGAGAAGGTAGTGCCGACAATTCCTGCTACTGCGTGAAATTAGCTGAAGCGATCGAACTCACCGGGAGGGAGTAGCACATGGGTGACGACAGCGCGCCATCTCGGCCGATGGCGAATATTTTGAGCGCGGCAAACGAGGGCCAGCTAGGAATTCAGATGTCCGCAGAGGACTTCATCTATATTGACCGTGATTGCGAATATTTCAAGAGTGCGATTCAAAAGATACAGAGGTCTATGGACTTTGTGTCACGACAATCCCACTGGGGCTTGGGCGAGAGCGACGGTAACATGGTCTCGGCACAAACCTTGGTCGATCGGTTCAGAAAGAAGGCCCGCGGAGCGGAAGACCTCAACAGCGTCTACCAGATAATGGATGACCACTATCGCATCGTCGAGGACATCCAAGAAGTGCACCGCATCGTCCGAGATCGAATCATGCAGGTGGACAGCAACTTCGCCGCAGACTTCAACAAGCTGAACACCACCCTGCCCGAGCGCCCGCCTGTCGGGCACCGGTTCGGCCCGAACATCCTCCCAGACGGATCGACCAAATGAGCGGCTACGAGAACAAGCGAATCCCTGGCGGCGGCGAACACGCTGACAGTTGGGTGCACTCGCGAATCCTCAACACCTTCAGGCCGCTCGACCCTGCGAACGCCTTCACCCAAGCCGACGCCTACTGGAAAGCCCGCAACGAGTGGGAAGACGGCGTGAACACCTTCGCCCGCTCCATTCAAGCCTCCATCGCGCAAGCGTGGTCCGGCCCCGCCGCAGAGCAATCCAAGAACGCCATCGCCAAGTACACCAACGACGCGCTGAATTTGACGAACTCCCTGGAGGAGCTGTTCTGCCGCGTCCGCGACGCCGCCACCGCGATCAGCAATACGAAGAAGGCTATCCCGGATACCGTCGACTTTTCCTGGGACGAGCGCGTTTTCCACTGGACACGCTGGATCCTGAGCGACGATCGGTCCCGAGCCGAGCAAACCGCGCGCGAAGCGATGACGCAACACTACGTGCAGCCGTTCAGCGAAATGGACGGCAAGATTCCGGTGCTGCCCACACCGGTCGGCCCCACCGCGTCGGTCGACATCCCCGCGCCGCCGCCAGGCGGTTACCACAGCGGCGAAACCGGCGGGCCCAATCCGAACGACCCGGGCCAGCGTCCTGGCAGTACCTATTCGGGCGTCCCCGGCGACAAGGACGGCGACGGAAAGCCCGACGAGCAGCAGCCCACCACCGACGAGTCGAAGCAGGACCAGCAATCCTCCGACACGACCCCGTCCAACACGTCCACCGCACCCGCCGGGGTCGACCCGACGTCGACGGCGCCCACCACCACCGATCCCACCAAGACAGACCCCACCAAGACCGTCCCGACCAGCACCGGAACCCCGCACAGCCCTGGCACACCGGGCACGCCCGGAATCCCCGGGACACCGAGCCTGCCGCAACCGGGGCGCAGTGTCCTCGGCGCACCAGGGACACCCGGCACAACGGCGAACCCCGCGGCCGCCGCAGCGACGGCCGCGAGCACACGGGGCATGGCGGGTGCCCCCGGCATGATGTCACCGGGTGCGCGCGGCGGCGCCAAGGATGAAGAATCCAGCCACAAGATCCCGGACTACTTGATCACCCAAGAGAACACCGAAGAATTACTCGGCGAACTCCCGAGAACGCTGCCCGGCGGAGTCATCGGCGGCGACATCCAGTCCTGATCTCCCCGCCCCTTCCCCGGCTTTGACTCGGCACCACCCCACCCTGCCTACCAGCGGCGGGCGTGTGCGCGCACGACAGCGGCCGCCTCATGCGGCCAGATTGGACTTCGCATGGCTGAATGGACTTGGACTCCAGACGATTTCGCAGCCCTCTGGTTCGGCGACGCACACGACCGCATGCCCGGCCCGTTGCGCTACACCAGCCGTTTCGCCTTCCGCGACGACTTCGCAACCCACCGCACCGCTGTCCGCAACAGCTACTCCCCCGACGAGCTCGACGAGATCAACGCCGCCTTCCACACCCTGGGCACCTCCGACCTCCGCATCGAAATCCTCGGCGGCACCTGCAAGCACAAGAACAGCACAGGTCGCGACGACGTCCGCGAATACCGCATCATCGGCGCCCGCACCAACGACCGCGCCGTCGTCCTCAGCCAAGCGGGCAACCAACACGACCACGGCCCCATCCGCCTCCGCATAGTCCCCGCCGACCACCTCCCCGCCCGCCTCGTAAACGCGATTCCCCCTTGCCAACCCGGCTCCGAAAAGCCCGCCACCTTCCACCCCGACGACCTCACCCCCCGCCGCAACACCTACCTCCAGGACAACGCCCGCAACACCCCCCGCGAGCAATACCAACGCCTCCTCCACCGCCCCCTCGACGGCGGCGGCACCGCCGTCCTCATCACCGCACCCCTGCACACCCACACAAAACCCACCAAACTCCTCCAATGGCACGACATCTCATCCGATGGCCGCTACACCGAACACCGCTCGTCCCACATCACCGTCCGCCCCACCACCCCCGCCGACCTGACCACCCACTTCACCACCTGGATCACCAAGGCCCTCCACCACCTCGAATCCACCCGCCTCGAAACCTGGTAGCCACCCGAATGGAACCGAACCCGGCTCACCGGATCGGCTACCGCTCGCCCGCGAATTTCGTGGTCAGCTCGGTAAGGAATTGGACGGATCTACGCTTGTCACCATCGGTCAGGTGCAGGGGGCCGTTAGCCGTTCGAATCTCGGTGTCTTGGATTTCCAGAACGGCGTTCCATTCATTGATGCGGGTAGCAAACCGCACTCTGTTCGAGTGATTCCCTTCGTCTGCTCGCAGGTCATAAACCCACACTGCATCGCCGAGATCCGGCTTCTTTTCATATCCACGGATACCATCTGTGGGGTCCGGATTGTTCGGCGCCTGGAGTACGGTGTAGTTGCCGGCCGGGCTTTGTCCCTGAATGACATCGCAGAACCCACCACCGGTTACGTCTCTATCCTTGCGGAACCAGAATGGCTCGGGCTGTATTCCAACCACGTGCAACTGGGTTGTGAAGAAGTTGATCAGCGCATCGCACAGCTCGCCCTCTGTCATTGTCGGTCGAGCCTGTGCCGAAGTAGGCGGGGTCGCAGAAGGCGACGACGACGAGCATCCGGTCAGTACATTTACCATGACAGCGGCGACCACAGTTGCCAAGTAAATCCTCATTAACCAACCCTCCAGTCGGACTTGTCGCCATCCTTGGTCGACGCATCGCCTATCGCTTCCCGAATTCCGCCGATCCCCGCCCCATAGGATGCCTTGACACCACTCGGCCACCTGCCATCGGACAAACCCTTTTGAACTTCGACAAGATGGGAGATCTTGTTGCCCTCGATCATATTGTTCGCGGCGGCATCCGCCATACTGGATCAGGCGGGCGGTCGCGATGTGGGTGTGCATGGCGTCGATGGTGATCAGCAGTTTCGCTGTCGTTCCGGCCGCCCGCACCGCGATCCTCATCGATGTGAGAAGTGTTCATACGGCGGGTGTCTCGCTTGTCGTGTCGCTGACGGCGAGTTGCCCGATCACCAGGTGGGCGTGGTGGGTGAAGGCCGACACCGGATGCGCTGCGGTCGCACCCATGCGGCAGGCCAGGCGCAGGGTCTTGCCGTCGATGACGACCGCGAGCAACGTCGTGTCGGTGGCGGCCACAGTCACGGTGGTGAAGTAGCCGCCGAGGCGGCGGTCGAGGTCGGCGGGGTCGATCAACCCGAGCACACGCCGGAATGTCTTGTCGCTGGGCCGGTAAGACTTGGCCAACCCGAGGTCGGTGTGCAGGTCGGCGGGCGCGGTGCGTGCCCAGGTGGCGTAACCGGGGAACCCGCGCATGCAGGCGGTGGTAGCCAGGACCGCGATCGCGAGCAGCAGTCCCATCAGGTAGCGCAGGCCGCGGGGGTCACGCGGATCGGGCACGCGAGAGAGAACTCCCAGCAACCCAGGGTCCGGGATGCCCGGCGTGCCCGCCATCGTGGTCAGGTCGTGGCGTTGCAGGGTGTCGGGTACCGAGATCGGGGATATGGTTGCTGCGGGCACCGGTACTCCGGGCGCGATTCAGGCGTAGAGAACCTTCATCGATACCGGAAAGTGCCTGTGCCCCCGTATCTCGAGTGGCGTGTCAGCGCAGATCAGCAGTGGGTCAAACGAGAACGCCACTGCCCTGGCTAGAGACCCAGGGCAGTGACGTCACAGCTCGCGGCGGAAATCGGAACACATTGTGTTTCAAAGTGTTTCGCAGAATTCATTGGCATATCATGGACGACCTGATCTTGTCTATCCAGCTTGACAAAACGATTGACAGCGAAGAGAGTGATCGGAGCCGCCGAAGCGGCGGCAAGTACGCACCAGTGGGGGTTTGATGCCGATTCCAAAAAATCCGCTGACCGCATCAGTTACCAGCGGTCGCTGTGAGGCGCAGTGATGGCGGTCAAAGGCCACTATAATCACTACGACGACCCCGATGAATTCTGGGACGACGAGCCTATCGTCAGGAAGCGCCCCGACCGCGCTCCTACCGTTTTTCCTCCGCAGCCTCCTACCGTTCCGAGGCCCGCAGCCTCGGTTCCCGAGCCGTCTCGGCGTTCATCAGGTTCCTCCTTGATCGGAGTCGGCCTGTTCACAATGAGTCTCGACGAAGGTCACCTTCCGATAGATGTCGATGTGAGCCGGAATATCCACGACCGCCTGAATCCATCGGATCTCTCCACGGCAGCGATGACCGGTTATTTCGTGGCACTGTGGCGGCATGACGCGCCGATCATCACATCGGGCAGATGGACCGAATTGACCGTATCACCTTCCCGCCGTATAGAGTTGATCACGCTCCTCAGCACCCGGTCGCTCGCCGAATTCGAGATGGTCGAACGATCATTGCGGCTGAGTGATGAATTCGTCGGGCGGGGGCCGGTAACCGACTTCGGAATGCCCTCGATCATGATGAGTGCGAGCATCTCTCGCATCGGCAGTATCGAGATCGATCCGCGGTGGGGGGCCACGGCCAGCCCGTCCTACATTGCGCACGACATCCTCGACTGCGCGAATCAGATCCGGCAACAACGTCCACGGTTCCACGAAAGCGGGATTTGGGCCCACCGCACCGACGATGAGCTCGAACACGAGCTCGCAGAATACAAAAGCTACCTGATGAGGACCTCATAATGGCAAATTTCTCAACGGATCTGAACCAGTTGGTGAAGGCTGCTCGGGCCTGGGATCATGCATCGGACGCCCTTACCGTCGCCGCGCAGCAGGCGCAAAGTATCCATTTCAGCCACCAGGACGTCGTCTGGGGGCTGTTCCAGGAAACATGGGATGCGCAGATGGCGGCCGCGCGGTATATGTACGACAGACTGGTCGAGGGCAGAGATGAAACCGATTCCATCGCTAAGGTTCTGGATCATGTCGCAAAGGTATATCAGGAGCAGGATCAGAACTTCGCGAACGCCTTGATAAAGCTGGAAGAGGATTGAGGTTTACTGATGGGTGACACGAAATCTCTGGACGAGATCAATACCGTACTCGATCAGTTCTCGGACCAGATCGCAGAGATCAGGAACCAGCCGGCGAAGGTGGATGAAGCATTCCGGAGGGCGGCAATCGCTGCTGGCGAGATCGAGGCAGCAGCCTTCTTCGGATTGACCGGTGCGGTCGCCGGCGCCCTCTATGGCGCGATGACCGAGGACGACTTCACCGGTTACATGCAGGACCACAAGGAAGCGATCAAGAAGAAGATCCAGGAGCTCTTGGAGAAACTACAGGGGGCGGTCGACAGTTTGAAGGCACCCGTCGCCTTCCTGCGGACGAGCGAGGCATGGACGACGCTGAAGGGCAAGATCGGCGGCGCGCAGAACAACGAGGTGAACAATGGGAACATCACCGGCTACTGGGCGGGGGCGGCTGCGCTCAAGTACACAGCGGCGCGGATACTCCAGGACACCGCTATGGATTCCGCGAAAACGACCTGCGACAAGATGGCCGAAGCACTTGCCAAGATATCGGACATCGCTTGGGACTTCTACTCCAAGATAGTCACGGATATCGCAGACCTACTCATAAAACTCGGGAAAGCTCTTGCCAAGATCGGCACATTTGTCGCCACTCCTATAGGAGTTTCCGATGCGATCGATATCCTCGGAAAGGTGATAAGCAACGCCGTCGAGTACACGGATAAGCTTCTAGATACCATGCTTTTACAAGCGCAGAGCATCAATAAGATACGGGAGTCGACAGAAAACCAGAAAGGATTCCATAACAACCGGTGGCCGCGCAGCGCTTCCGACGACTTCAACGTCAACTCTCCCAGCTCTGAATGGCAGGCGACATGAACCTGCGAAAGCTTCTGGTGATTTCGATGCTGACGGTGCCGCTGTCGGCCTGTGGTGTGTTATCGCGCACTCATCCCGAAAAATATGAGATACCGGTGAGCAACCACACCATTCAGGAGTTGTGCGACTTTACAAAACAGTTTTTCGCCACCCGAGCTGGTACCGAAAATCTGAATATCGCTCCCGGCACTGGTGGAAAAGCGCTGACCGATAAGATCGACGGCGGCAACGGATGCTCCTATGAGAAAGCGGACGGATCCGCGTGGCCCTACCTCGGATATGTGTCCCTGTTTCGCGTCACCGCCAGTGGCAACACCCTGTCCATATCTCCCGCGACGACGGAGAACTACCCCACCAAGGTCCTGACTGTGGACGGCGCGACCGTCGAGGTAGCTACCGAGCCGCTGCCCAAGGGGGGCGATCACGCCACCACACTGCTCAACGTCGACCTCGTCGCCACGATCGACGGCTGGAAGGGCGAACTCCACTTCAGAGCCACCGAAGACCAGACGACGCGAGATGACCAAGCGACACGAGAAGGCGCACAGGCGCTGGTGAACATGATCTGCACGTTGAAGGGCTGATTCAGATCTGCTGATTCGGGACTCGACGCCGCAACATCGCATGGTGGATGTACCACTTGTCGACCTGACGGGTGAAGACGCTCACCAGTTCCCAGCCGAAGCACACGTCCAGCCACTCGACGCAGGCGGTGAGAGCTGACAGGTTTCCGTGGTGGTCGGGCTTGACCAGGCCCACATCCCAGGTAAGGCCGCGTCGTGGTTTTCGGCCACAGGCCCGGGTGCGGTCGGCGGACACGCTTCCATAAGCAGATGCCTCATAGAGAGACCGGCACCGACAGTCGTTGTGCGCGTGCGGGTTTCCGAGCACCGTGTGTACCGTCGACATCAATGGCGACACTCCCGGCCCGCCATACCGGCGAGAACAACTCCGGGGCAAAGCCGGACGATGCTATCCCGGCGCCGCACGCCGCACTGGTCAACGCGTGGCAACAATCTGGAAAACGGACAAAAACGGATCATTCGACGCGTTGCCACCGCGCTGTTCCTGGGGCATAACGGAGTTAACCGATCCGGCACCAGCATCGGCCACCCCCGATTCGGAGGAACCAGCAAATAGGGAGGCAGCGCCATGCCTACATTCCTCTACCCGTCTTCGGGACAGCATTCGCGGGATCCTCGTGCCACGGTGACGATCGGTATCCGAGCGGACGGCACCGCTGTGGTCCACGCGAAACCATCGCACCACGAACCGTCCTCCACCGCACCCGGGTTCGACTAGATCTGGCCGGGGTGGGACTCACGACACCGACGCGGTCCGAACTCCTGACCGCGTCCCAACGGACCCGACGCCTGGGTGCGGCGCACAGTTCTCCAGTCATCGGGCTTCGACATCGGCCGACACCGTTGGTGCCGCTTCAGAAGAGGAAGGAACGAACCGATGAACAAAGTAATCACCGTCCTGCACAGTGAGCCGGTCCGCGCATTGCTGTATCCACTGCTGGTCGCGCTGATCGGGTACGGGGTCACCAAGGGCGTTGTCTCATCCGACCTCTCCGGCTTCGTCCTCGCCATCGTCGCGGCGGCGCTGGGCCTGCCCGCGGTCGAGTCGGCACGTCACCGGGTCAGCCCGGCGCCACCGGACAGCGGTGAACCGGCATGAAAACGCCGAAGGAGAAGACCCGCCACGATCCCTTCGAGGTGGTGCTGTGCGCCGTCTTCGGTGTCTCGATGCTGTGGCAGTGCGTCTACGGGCCGCCGCCTGATTCGGCGACCGCGGCGATGCCGTCGGGATTCCGCACGCTATGGCTCGTCCTCATGCTGCTCGGCTGCGCAACGACGCTGGTCGGTCTGTTCGCCCGACAGGTCTGGGGCTATCTGGTCGAGCAGGTCGGTCTGGGCGCGCTCGGCTGGTCCCTGGTGGCCTTCGGTGCGCAGCTGCTGTTGTTGCAGCTGCAGAACCGAAGCTTCGGTGCGGCGACGTTTCTCGGTGGTCCGCTGCTGATCGCGCTGGGTGTCGCGTTCCTGTGGAAGCGCCGACACGTGCTGCAAGACGTCCGTGCGTTGCGGGCGGTGAAGATGAGGGAGGCGTCATGAACCTGGTACAGCAGTCGCCGCTCTTCGCGGCGCTGGTGCTCATCGCCAGCTCGTCGGCGCTGTCGGCGGCGGTGACAGCGTGGTTCAAGCGCGGCGACGTCGATGCCAGCATGACCAAGACGAAGGCCGATGCGGCGAAAGTCCTCAGCGACCTTGCTATTTCGCAAACACAGCAGATGTCCGAGCAGATGGGCGAGTTCCGCATGGCGCTGCGGGCGCACCGGGAGTGGGATCGGAAGATGGTGGCCCGGGTGCGGCAGGCGGGCATCGAATTCGACGACCCGCCCGAATTGTTCCTGTGACGCGAACAGGAGCTCGACGAGCGGGATACGCGACGCGTTGCCCGCCGAAAACGGTACTGCCACAACGCGTGCCGAATCGTTCATTTCGCAATCATCCACGCCGCCACCGATCCGAAAACGGACCAAAACGGATTCCAGACGCGTTGTCAGGCGGCGTATCTGGGAGTGAGATGGAATCAGCCGGGCCACTGGACAGTCGGGCGCCCTCCGGTACTGAGGAACAATCACCACAGCAGCAAGGAGGCAGCTACATGCCTACCATCACCTCTCTGTCCCCGGCATCGGGACCGACGGCCGGGGGCACGACAATCGTCCTCACCGGGACGGGACCGACCGGAGCCACAGCGGTCACCTTCGGCGCGACACCCGCGACATCGTTCACTGTCGACTCCGCTACGCAGATCACCGCCGTCGCACCCGCGGGGACCGGTACAGTGCAGGTCACCGCCACTGCATCCGGCGGAACCTGCAACGGCCTGCCTTACACCTACCTCTCGGTTCCCACGCTGACGCCAGCTGTGCCGAATGTGGGACCGGATGCCGGAGGAACGATCGTCGTACTGACCGGGACAGGTCTGTCCACCGCCACCGCGGTCACCTTCGGCGGCACACCGGCGACCTCGTTCACTGTCGACTCGGCCACCCAGATCACCGCTGACGCACCCGCAAGGACCGGCACCGTACAGGTCACATCACCACCTCAGGAGGAACAAGTAATGGTCTTACGTTCACCTACGTCTGACGGCTGAAGCGGCTGGGCCGTCGGCAGCACTGTTGCCGGCGGCCCGCTTTCGTCGCGGTTGGGCGAATACGACACGAGTCTCCGGCATCGCGGACGGAGGCTGCAGGGGTAAGGGGGTTCCGTTGGCGACCGTACTGAAGATGCTGCTGGCGGAGCGGCATCTCAAAAGTCATCACGATTTTCTGGCCGCGTACGACAGGTGCGCGGCACGGCTCGATCCGCCCATCCCGCCCGGGCACGGGCCTGCGAAGGCGCAGTACTACCAATGGTTGTCCGGGCGCATGATCGGACTGCCGCGCGACTATCACTGCCGGGTGCTGGAGCGTATGTTCCCGGGCTGGACCGTCGAGGGATTGTTTCAGATGGCCAACTCCGCACCGGTCGGCATCCGTTCGGAGGAAACGGGATTTTCCGGCATCGATGCCTCGCTCGAGGCCTTCCTCGGCGCCGAGATGACCACCAACGGAACGACGCTGGTGTACTCGGCGTTCGAGCTGACACGGCCCGCCCTGCACGCACTTCGAACAGCGGGCATCGACCGCAGGCGAGTGTTCCAGAAGCAGGGCGCGTTCGGGAACCGATACGTCGACCTCCCGTCGGTGGTCGCGGAGAACGATCTGCGGGGATTGTTGTACGTGCTCTCCTTTCTGCAACGCCAGACCAGCATCCCGGTAGAGGTCCGCAACGACCGGGATCTCGTCGCGCGCCGCGACCGCGCGTGCATCAGTTTCGGGCTCACCGGCAACGACTGCCTGCGGCGGTATCTGGACACCGCCGAGCAACCGCTGTTCACCGTGCACGACAGCGTCGCCGAAGACGGCTCCCGTTCCGTGCGTCTGCTGCTGGCCGACGCAAGCGCGTACGACTCCGGAGACGACCGCAACATCGGCATCGTCGCCCGGGTACGTCCCAGTCCGGACCGGCATCCCGGCCGCTACTGGATCCATTGCGGTGGTTTGGGTCCGCGCGGCACCGCCGGAGCGGGGTGGTACCTCGCCCACTCCTGGGGGACACTGCAACAGCGTGCCGGTGATCGCGATTTCGTCGCCGTCATCGGTGTCGACGAGTACTCCGACCACGCGGTCAGCCTGGAGCATCTGCTGATCGCGCCGGCCGCCGACGAGTGACGGTAACGGCCCCACGTCAGTATCCGGCTGGCAGCGCAGCCAGCATGTCCCGGGTCACCGCGACGGCGTTGTCGGAACTGCCGCCTTCGACCAGAAGCGTCGCGAATGCGAGATCGCCGCGGAAACCGACGAACCAGGAGTGCGACCCCCCGTCTACTTCGGCTTCGCCGGTCTTGCCGTAGACCGCGCCCTGGTCGGCGATCCGCTCGGCCGTACCCTCGACAACCACCTTGCGCATCATCGCGCGCAGCCCCTCGATGACGTCGGGAGCAAGCGCCGGGCGATCGCCATCGATCCGGGTGGGGCGCCCCGCGATCAGATACGGAACAGGGGCCGAGCCGTGCGCGATGGTCGCCACCATGAGCGCCATGCCGAACGGACTGACCACCACCTTGCCCTGGCCGATCCCGTCCTCGGTGCGCTGGATCAGATCGTCCGAGGCGGGCACGGAGCCGGAGACCGTCGGTAGCCCCACCACCGAATAGACAGGGCCCACACCGAGCTTCGCGGCGGTCTCGTGCAGCGCGGGACCGGGCAGGTCGCCGGCGAGTTTGGCGAACGAGGTGTTGCAGGACCGCTCATAGGCCGTGGACATCGGCACATTGCCGATGGTGAACAGGTTGTAGTTGGGGATCGTCCGCTCCCCGATCACGATTCGGCTCGGGCACGGCAGAACTGTGTCCGGAGTGGCGAGGCCGTTCGACATGGCCGCGGCGGCGGTCACGGTCTTGAACACCGAGCCGGGCGGATATTGGCCGATGGTCGCCAGCGGGCCGTCCCGATCAGCGGCCTTGTTCTGCGCGATCGCCAGGATCGCGCCGGTGGACGGGCGCAGCACCACCATCATCGTCTGCTCGGTACGCGCCTGCACGGCGTGCTGGGCGGCGTCCTGCACGTTGCGGTCGACGCTGAGCGAGAACGACGGCGCGGGCTGGGAGGGAACCTCCATCAGGACATCGGTATCGGCGCCGTTGGCGTTCAAAGTCACCACGCTCCACCCCGCCTTGCCGTCCACCTCCGCGATCACCGTCTTGCGCACCTGGGTGAGCAGATCGGGGGCGAACTCCCGATCGGTGGCGACCAGATCCCACTGCTGCGTCAGCGTGACGCCGGGCAGTCCGATCAGATCGGTGGTCACCTGGGCGGATTCGATGTCGTTGAGCAGCGCGACCGTATAGGCGCCGTGCGCGGCTTCGGCCGCGTCGAGAATCGACTGCGGCGTCAGCGACTTGTCGAAACGGTAGAGCGCGGCGGAGAGCGCGGTGGCCACGCTCTTCGGGTCGGCGGCGTCGGACGCGACGAACGCGACCCGCGACACCTTGCCCGGCACCATGACGTCGCTGCCGGACTGCTCGTTCACCCGCGCCCGCGGCGGCGGCTCCGACCGCAACGCCATCGTCTGGGTGTCGCCGAGTTTGGGATGGATGTCGGCGGAGGTCCAGCGGACCATCCACCGCCCGTTGCTGCGTCCCATCTGCAGCTGGCCCGAGTACTTCCAGGTCCGGTTCTTGGGTAGCCGCCACTCGTAGGTGTAGTCGACGGTCGCGGTGTCACCGGTCACGCGCGCCGCGCCGGTGCGGGCCGTGAGTTGTTCGGCCTGGAGCTGATCCCACGCGGAACGCAGTGCGGTGCTTGCCTTCTCCGGCAGATTCGTGAGGTCGGCGGCGGTGCGCACTCGGTGCTCGGCGAACGCTGCGACGAACGCGTCCGCGACCGGAACCGGCCCCTGGGGCTTGCTCGCACAACCGGCGGCGGCCACCGTGAGAGCCGCGACGGCGAGCGAGAGGAGCATCCGAGTGGACATCGGCACCGATGGTAGTAGTCACTGACCGGCAAACGCCTGCGGCACTCCGGGATTCGCCGCGCGGACGATCACACTCAGTCGACCAGGACGGTGGCGAAGGTCGCGATCTGCCGGAACCCGACCCGGCGGTAGGCGCGGCGGGCGATCTCGTTGTAGTCGTTCACGTACAGGCTCGCGATGCGGCCCGAAGCCACCACGGAGTTCGCGACCGCCGCGGTGCCCGCGGTGCCGTGCCCCTTCCCCCGATGATCCGGGTGCACCCAGACGCCTTGGATCTGACCGGTGCGCCGGGACAACGAGCCGACCTCCGCTTTGAAGACCACTTCGCCGTCCTCGAAACGAGCCCATGCGCGGCCGGATTCGATCAAGCTCTGGATGCGGCGACGATAGGCGCGTCCGCCGTCACCCGCGCGCGGATCGACGCCGACCTCCTCGATGAACATCGCGATCGCCGCCGAGAGGTAGCGATCGAGTTCGTCGCGACGCACCCGGCGGACCTCCGCGTCGGGCGTGGCCAGCGGTGGCTGGGCCAGCGCCAGCAGCGGCTGTTCTCCGCGTAGCTCGCGTTCGGGCCCCCAGTGCCCGGTCAACATCTCCCACAGCGGCAACGTCAGTTCTCTGCGCCCCACCACCGAGGAACAGATCCGGGGCCAGCGCATCGCGCGATCGGCGAACGCGCGCAACGCGCCACGATCCCCCAGCAACGGCACCAGGTTCGCACCCGAGAAACACAGTGACTCCGCGGGACCGCCCCTGCTCCACAGCTCCCCGTGGCCGCACCGGTTGTCCAGACCGAACTCTTGCAAGCGTGCCGCGACCATGCAGGAGGCGACGGGATCAGCATCCAGCACACGTAGCACCTGAGCAAGATCCCGATTAGCGAGCTGCCGCGCAGGGGCGTATTTGGCCCGGCGCGCCGGCTCCAGCAGACTCCGCACGGTGACAGCCTGCCACGAACCGGCGCGATGCGGTATGGCTATGCAGAAAGCGCTGGTAGGCGAGTCGTCAGCCGACGGTGACGACCGGTTCGCCGATGCCCGTGTCCGCACCCATCTCCTCGGCGATACGCATCGCCTCTTCGATGAGCGTTTCGACGATCTGCGCCTCCGGGACGGTCTTGATGACCTCACCCTTGACGAAGATCTGGCCTTTGCCGTTGCCCGAGGCCACACCGAGGTCGGCCTCGCGCGCCTCGCCGGGCCCGTTCACGACGCAACCCATGACGGCCACCCGCAGCGGCACCGCCATGCCCTCCAAGCCCGCGGTCACCTCGTTGGCCAGCGTGTACACGTCGACCTGGGCGCGCCCGCAGGAGGGGCACGACACGATCTCCAGCTTGCGCGGGCGCAGGTTCAGCGATTGCAGGATCTGCCCGCCGACCTTGACCTCCTCGGCAGGCGGCGCGGACAGCGAGACGCGGATCGTGTCGCCGATCCCCTCCGACAGCAGCGCGCCGAACGCGACCGCCGACTTGATCGTGCCCTGGAACGCCGGGCCCGCCTCGGTCACGCCGAGGTGCAGGGGGTAATCGCACTGCGCGGCCAGCTGACGGTAGGCCTCCACCATGATCACCGGGTCGTTGTGCTTGACCGAGATCTTGATGTCGCCGAACCCGTGTTCCTCGAACAGGCTCGCCTCCCACAGCGCCGACTCCACCAGCGCCTCCGGCGTGGCCTTGCCGTACTTCTCCATCATCCGTTTGTCCAGCGAACCGGCGTTCACGCCGATGCGGATCGGGATGCCCGCCGCGCCCGCGGCCTTGGCGACCTCCTTGACCCGGCCGTCGAACTCTTTGATGTTGCCGGGGTTGACCCGGACCGCGGCGCATCCCGCGTCGATCGCGGCGAAGATGTAGCGCGGCTGGAAGTGGATGTCGGCGATCACCGGGATCTGGGATTTCGCGGCGATCGTGGCCAGCGCGTCCGCGTCCTCCTGACGCGGGCAGGCCACCCGCACGATGTCGCACCCCGACGCGGTCAACTCCGCGATCTGCTGCAGGGTGGCGTTCACGTCGTGCGTCTTGGTCGTGGTCATGGACTGCACCGAGATCGGGTGGTCGCTGCCCACCCCGACATTGCCCACCATCAGCTGGCGGGTTCTACGCCGTGGAGCGAGCACTGCCGCGGGGGCGGTCGGCATCCCCAATCCGATTGTGCTGGTCACCTTCGGCTGCCTACTTTCGTCGTGTCCGGCCGGTTCGGTGCCGAGTCTAGCCGTGGCGTGCGACGCCCACCCTACGTCGCCGGTCACACCACCCGATCGGCGCGCCGGTCAGAACAACTTGATCGGGTTCACGATGTCGGCGGCCAGGGTGAGCAGCATGTACGCACCGCCGATCACCACGACGACATAGGTCGCGGGCAGCAACTTCAGGTAGTTCACCGGCGCCCCCGGCGCGAGCCCCTTCCAGCCGCGAACGGTGTTGCGGATCTTCTCGTAGATCACCACCGCGATGTGGCCGCCGTCCAGGGGAAGCAGCGGCAGCAAGTTGAAGATGCCGAGGAAGAAGTTCAAGCTGGCCAGCACCAGGATGAAGACGTTCCACAGGCCGCGTTCGGCGGTCTCGCCACCGATCTTGCTGGCGCCGTACACGCTGACCGGCGTCTCCGGATCCCGCTCACCTCCGGTCACCGCGTTCCAGAGCGCGGAGACCTTCGCGGGCATCTGGGTCAGCGAGTCGACCGTGCGCAGGAACATGTCCCCGGTGAACGCGGCGGCGGCCGGGACAGCGCCCAGCAGGTTGTATTGCACCGGGTCGTAGCGGTCCGGCGCAACGCCGACGGCGCCGACCACGCGGCCCTCGCCGCCACCCTCGGGATAGCGCACGACCCGCTCCGGGGTCACCGGAATGGTGAGGGTTCGGCCGTCGCGCTCGATGACGTAGGTGAACGGGCCGGTCTGCTTCTGGGTCTCGGCCTGGAACTGCCGCCAGGTGTCCACTTTGACGCCGTTCACTTCTGTGACGATGTCACCGCGCCGCAATCCGGCGCGCTGCGCCGGGCCCGTGCCGGTGCAGGGCTCGGTCGAGCCGTCGGGCTTCTCTTGCGGCACGCAGCTCATGACCCCCAGCGCGGTGGCGGGCGGCTCTTTCAGGTTCGGCAGCCCCCACCCGACCGCGAGCACGACGATCAGGATGAAGCCGAGCACGAAGTTCATCGCGATGCCACCGGACATCACCACCAGCCGCTTCCAGGTGGCCTGGCGGTACATGGCGCGGTCGAGTTCTTCCGGGCGCAGTTCGTCGAGCGCGGTCATGCCCGCGATGTCGCAGAAGCCGCCGAGCGGAAGCGCCTTCAGGCCGTACTCGGTCTCACCGCGGCGGAACGAGAAGATCTTCGGTCCGAATCCGATGAAGTACCGCCGCACCTTCATGCCGGTCGCCTGGGCGGTCCACATGTGCCCACATTCGTGCAGCGCGATCGACACGGTGATGCCCAGCGCGAACAGCACGAACCCCAACGCGAACACCATTTGCTCTACAGCCCTCCTGCGTATGCGCAGCTCGAATATCCCGCACCCACGCGTCCGCTCCTGGCCGCGAGCACTCTGGACCAGCGTAACCGGACAAAGTCTTGTCCTGTGTGTTCAGTGTGCCGGCACGCCGTCGCCGGGCGCGTCCGATCCGGCGCGCGAGGACATCAGCCGCGTACCCGAGCGGCGGCGAACTCCCGCGCCCAGGTATCCGCGGCGAGGACCTCGTCGAGCGATTCCGGCTCCGCGCGCCACTGCTGCGCCGCCTCCACCGCGGCGGCCACCGTGCCGACGATCTGCGGAAAACGGATGGCGCCGTCCAGGAAAGCCCGCACCGCCACCTCGTTGGCGGCGTTGTAGACCGCGGTGACGCTGCCACCGGCCTCGCCCGCCGCGCGGGCCAGCTCTACCGCAGGAAACACGTCGTTGTCGAGCGGTTCGAACGTCCAGGTCAACGCGGCGCCGAAATCGCAGGCCGCGGCCGCGCCGGGCACCCGGTCCGGCCAGCCGAGCGCCAGCGCGATGGGCAGCTTCATGTCCGGCGGGCTGGCCTGGGCGAGCGTGGAGCCGTCGGCGAAGGTGACCATCGAGTGCACGATCGACTGCGGGTGCACGGTGACGTCGATGCGGTCGTAGGGCACTCCGAACAGCAGGTGCGTCTCGATCAGCTCGAGTCCCTTGTTCACCAGCGACGCCGAGTTGAGAGTGTTCATCAAGCCCATCGACCAGGTGGGATGCGCCTTGGCCTCGGCGGGCTCGACCGACTCCAGCATCTCGGCGGTCCAGCCGCGGAACGGGCCGCCGGAGGCGGTGAGCACCAGCCGGTCGACCTCGTCGGCGCGACCACCGCGCAGGCACTGCGCCAGCGCGGAATGTTCCGAATCCACCGGGACGATCTGCCCGGGAGCGGCGGCACGTGTAACCAGGGAGCCGCCCGCGACCAGCGACTCCTTGTTGGCCAGGGCCAGGCGCGCACCGGACTGGAGGGTGACCAGGGTCGGCTCCAGTCCGAGCGAGCCGACCAGAGCGTTGAGCACGACGTCCGCTTCGGTGCGGCGCACCAACTCGGTCACCGCCCCCGGGCCGCCCAGCGGCAGGTCCAGCCGCTGGGCCGCGGCCGGATCGGCGACGGCCACATTGCGCGTGCCCGTGGCGGCCATCTGGGCGGCGAGCAGGTCGGTGTTGCCGCCACGCGCGGCGAGTCCGACCACCTCGAAGCGGTCGGGATTGGCGGCGATCACCTCGAGCGCCTGGGTGCCAATGGATCCGGTACTGCCCAGCAGCAGGACTCTCACGATGTCGGACACGACTTCATTGTGTCCTACCGCAGGAGCAGGTTCGACCGGCGCGGGCCGACTTACAACGACGCACCGTCGTATGTCACGATATGCGGCAGCAGCTCATCGAGTGCGTACCGGAATCGCGGTACAAGTAACAGCTAAGGAGCGATCGTGGCCGCCACGGAACTCGAACACGCCGACACCGAGCGCGTCGTCACCCGCGTGGACACCGCCGAAGTTCCCTCCGCAGCCTGGGGCTGGAGCGGCGAGTCGCGTCGCACCTTCCGGATCGCGGGCTGGATCGTCGCGCTGATCCTGCTGGCCATGCTGGTCGGCAACCACAAGGGCAAGGTCGAGGACATCTTCCTCGTCGGCTTCGCCGTCCTGATCGCGGGCATCCTGATCCGCGACTCCGTGCTGCAGCGCAAGCCGCGATAGTCCGAAAAGTCTTCTCGCACAATCTCATTCGTCCTGTACCGCTGCGCCTCGGCCCGGTACCGTGTGCGTCCGAGGTCCCCGTCCCCGCCGGGTCGCGGACCTCGGTTTCTGTTCGCACGACTACTTAGGACGCAATGATCAAGATCTGTTCGGCCGCCCTGCTCGCCGCGAGCGCGTTCGGCTCGCTGCTGCTGTTGCCCGCCGCACCCGCGCACGCCCAGTCACCGGCGTGCGGCGCGGCCATCGACGCGATCAACGCCGCCATCAGCGAATCGGGCGGGAACTTGGACCCGACCGTGCAGCAGTCGCTCGCCGCCAAGCTCTCGGCCATCCAGGCCCAAGACGTGGAGAAGGACGCGATCGCCGCCTACGCCCGCGCCCTCACCGACGACAAGGTCACGAGCATGGACGCCGCGACCGACGAACTGAACCGAGCCTGCAAGAGCTGATCGTCGGGCGGCGCGGACCCGCCGTGGTGCGCGCCGCCGCTGGCTGGATCGCTAGCGACCACGGCGTCGGGTGGGTTTCTTCTTGGCCGGAGCGGGACGACCACCCGTCTTCTTGGCCGGGGGCTTCTTCCGCGACTCGTACGGCTCGGCTCGGGCAGCGCTGCGGGAGCTGCGCTCGGAACGGCCACGGACCACGCCGATGAACTCCTCGACCAGAGCGGTGGCGCGGTCGGCGGGCCAAGCCAGCGCGACCTCCGTGTCGGGGACGTCGAGCATCGGCCGGTAGACGAGGTCGCGGCGATGATGCAGGCGAGCAAGCGAGTGCGGCACGATGGCCGCCCCACCGGCCGCGGCGACGAGCTCCAGTGCGCCGCCGACCGCGTCGACGTCCGAGGCGTCCTGGAGACGCTCGTCGGCCAGGTCGGCCATCCGCACCTCGTCGAACACCGACAGCGGGTGCTCCTTCTGCACCACCACGACCGGAACCTCCCGGTAGAGCGGGATCGCGCTCATGCCCTCGCGGTCGATCGGCAGCCGGACGAAGCACATGTCCACGCGGCCTGCGCGCAGCGCCGCTTCCTGATCCGCCTGCGCCAGCGCGCTCACCTCGAGCGGGATGTCCGGGAACCGCTCGGCCCAGATCCTGGTCCATTTGGACACCGTGACGCCCGGCACGAAACCCACCCGCAGGACTGCGGGACCCTCCGGCTCCTGTCCCGGTGCCGCCGACTCGGCCCGCGCGATGATCGCACGCGCCTGCTCCAGTAACTCCCGCCCGGCGTCGGTGAGCTGGGTCGGTTGCGCGCCGGGCACGAAAAGCTTTGTGCCGAGCGCGTTCTCCATGTCGATGACGGTATGGCTGAGCTTCTGCCGCGTGATCTGCAGCGATTTCGCCGCGCGCGCGAAGTGCAACTCCTGCGCGACCGCGACGAACCAGCGCAGGCGTACCACATCGATCGACTCCAACCGGCTCATTCGTGGAAGCGTAGGCCACCGCGCGGTCGGGCCCCGCCGCGCCGCCCAGTAAGCTGGGTCGGTGAGCCCGGACAAGAAACCGCAGATGATGAAGCCGTTGACGGCGGCGAACAAGCTCGGCATCTACCTCCCGGCCGCACCCGAGGAGTTCCGCAACGCGCCGATCTCCCGCACCCAGCTCGACGCGCTGCGCAACGATCCCCCCGATTGGCTCACCGAACTGCGCCGCACCGGCCCGTTTCCCCGCGACGTGGTGGCACGCAAACTCGGCATCTCCCACACCGGCTTGACCCGGGCCGGAGTATCCGACCACCTCACCGTCGACGAGATCGACGCTTTGCTCGCCGACCCGCCGGAGTGGCTCGTGCGCGAGCGGGAGAACTACGCCGCGGTCCGCGCGGAGAACGCGCGTATCAAGGCGAAGGAAGCCGAACGTCGCGCCGCCACCAACCGTCCGGCGAAGAACCGCGGCTAGAGCGTCCGTACACGTTCGCCCGTCGGCAGGCGGCCGCAAGGCTTCCTCGATGCGACGGCCGAGTTGCGACGACCGGCCTTCAGCCGGGAATCTCAGCCCTCCGCGGCCAACCCATACATCGCCATCAGATACTATCGCGTGCGATAGTATCGCGCTCGGTAGTATCGGCGATTCGGGAGGCGTGGCTTGGTCGACTTCATCGGGCGGCAACGTGAGCTGGACACACTTGCGGCCGCACTGACCGGGGTGCGGACCGAAATCGGAACAGCGAGACCGGGACGCTGCCTGATCCTGCGTGGCCGACGCAGGATCGGAAAGTCCGCACTGGTAGAGGAGTTCGTAGATCGGAACCGAGTACCGAACGTCTTTCACACCAGTGAGATCGGCTTCGGAACCGATCCGCTCACCGAGTTCGTCGACGCCGTGCGTAGTTCGTCGCTGCCTGACGCCGACGTCTTCGCCGAGGCCCTCCCGGGCAACTGGACAGCGGCGCTGCGCCAGCTCGCAGGCATCCTGCCGGACGACCAGCCGACTGTGGTAGTGCTCGACGAACTGCCATACCTCATGGATCCAGCAGGTGCGTTCGAGAGCATTTTGCAGCGGGCGTGGGATCGAGAGCTCTCACGCAAACCAGTGCTGCTGATCCTCATCGGCTCCGATCTCGCCATGATGCAAGCACTCACCTCATACGGACGGCCATTCCACCAACGCGGCACCGAAATGCGCCTGGGACCACTAAATCCGGCCGATGTGGCGGCGATGACGGGCCTGGAACCAGCAGCCGCCTTCGACGCGGCGCTGGTGACTGGAGGATTGCCTGTCATCGCGGCGCGCTGGCGGACGGGCGAGGATGTCCGGCCATTCCTCGCCCGTGAACTGGCAGACCCGGTGAGCCCCTTGGTCGTGTCCGCACAGCTGTCGCTCGCCGCCGAATTTCCGGAACAAACCCAAGCCCGACAGGTGTTGGCGACCATCGGCAGCGGTGAACGCACCTTCACCAACATCGCCAGAGCGGCCGGCGGCATCGCGCACTCGACGCTGACGCGGGCTATCGAGCTGTTGACCAGCAAGAGCATCGTCGCGGCGGAGTTGCCGATCAGTCTCACACCGTCCAAGGAACGCCGGTACCGGATCACCGACCCATATCTGCGCTTCTGGCTGACCTTCCTCGGTCCCCATCTCACCGAACTGGACCGTATGCGCCCCGACCTCACCCTCGAACGAATCCACCGCGGATGGACGAGCTGGCGAGGCCGCGCCATAGAGCCGCTGGTCCGCGAATCACTTGCACGGCTGCTCCCCGCACACGGCATCTCCGCGGCCCCCGCGATCGGCGGCTACTGGACCCGCAGCAACGACGTGGAAATCGACATCGTCGGCGCCGACCGCGAGCCCGTCGCACGCGAACTGGCATTCCTCGGGTCCATCAAGTGGCTGGAAAACTCACCCTTCGACAGTCACGACCTGACCGCGCTCCACCGCCACCGCCACCGTGTCACCGACGAACCGATCCCGCTCGTCGCCGTCACCCGGTCCGGAGTCACCACCGAACACCTCGACGCCGTATTCACCCCGGCGGATCTCCTCGAGGCCTGGCAACCTGGCAGTGAGCAGCCGCGATGATCGGCGGAGGAACGTGAAACGCGGACACCACGCTCAGATGGACCAATCTGGATCGACGCCGAACCGGACACCATGCCGTGACGGACACGATCACACCCTTGACGCCGCTCCCAGCGTCGATCGGATGTCAGCCCTCCGCGGCCAACTGCCCGCAGGCGGCGGCGATTTCCTGGCCGCGGGTGTCACGGACCGTGCAGGGCACGCCCTTGGCGTTGACCCGGCGGACGAACTCCTGCTCGACGGGCTTGGGGCTGGCGTCCCACTTGCTGCCCGGTGTCGGGTTGAGCGGGATGACGTTGACGTGCACCCGGGAGCCGAGCGCCGTGTGCAGTTTCTCGCCCAGCATGTCCGCACGCCATGGATGGTCGTTGATGTCGCGGATGAGCGCGTATTCGATCGAGACGCGGCGGCCGGTCTGGTCGGCGTAGTAGCGGGCCGCGTCGAGCACCTCGGCGACCGGCCAGCGATTGTTCACCGGGACCAGGGTGTCGCGCAGTTCGTCGTCGGGCGTATGCAGCGAGACGGCGAGCGTGACCGACAATCCCTCGTCGGCCAGTTTGCGGATTGCCGGAGCCAGCCCGACGGTCGAGACCACGACATTGCGCTGGGAGATGCCGAGCCCGTCCGGCGCGGGTGAGGTGATCCGGCGGACCGCGGCGACCACCCGCTTGTAGTTCGCCAGCGGCTCACCCATACCCATGAAGACGATGTTGGACAACCTGCCCGGCCCGCCCGCCACTTCCCCGTCCCGCAGCGCTGCGGCCGCGGCACGCACCTGGTCGACGATCTCCGCGGTGGACAGGTTGCGGTTCAGCCCACCTTGCCCGGTGGCACAGAACGGGCACGCCATGCCGCAGCCGGCTTGACTGGAGATGCACAGCGTCGCGCGATCGGGATAGCGCATGAGCACGCTTTCCAGCAGCGTGCCGTCGCCCGCGCGCCACAGCGTCTTGCGGGTCTCCCCATCGTCACACGCCACATGTTTGACCACGCTGAGCAGCGGCGGGAACAGCGCCTCGCCGATCTGCTCCCGGACCACGGCGGGCAGATCCGTCATCTGCGCCGGATCGGCCTGCAATCGCGCGTAGTACTGCCGGGCGATCTGATCGGCGCGGAACTTCGGCAGGCCCAGTTCCTCGACGGCCGCGCGCCTGGCCTCGGCGTCGAGGTCGGCGAGATGGCGCGGCGGCATGCCGCGGCGCGGAGCGTCGAAAACCAGGGGCAGGGAGACGGTCATAGTTGCTCCATTGTCCCATCCGGAGGAAAAGCGCCCGCACTCGACCGCATACGGGCGGCTCGACATGCCTGATTCGCCAGCGGGAAATACCTGCGGCGGTGATAGCCGTCGGCAATGATCGAGGTATGTCCACGCATGCCGAACACCCGCCGGAACCCGATCCGGACCTGTCGAAGCGCCGGCGCACGACGCCGCCGGGCGCCCCACCCACCGCCGCGACCAAGAGGTCACTGTCCTCGCGCACCGGCTATGCCTGGACCGGGCTCGTCGCGGGCATCCTGATCCTGGTCCTGTTGCTGATCTTCATCGTGCAGAACCTCGAGCAGGTCCAAGTGCACTTCTTCTTCTGGGACTTCTCGCTGCCGTTGGGCGTCACCGTACTGTTGTCGATGATCGGCGGCGCGCTCGTCATGGCCTCGGTGGGCGGCATGCGCATCCTGCAACTTCGCCGCGCGGCCAAGAAGATCTGACCTGCCCACGGATCACAGCAGCGTCGACAGCACCAGCCACGAGACGAACGCCGAGGGGAGCATGGAGTCGAGGCGGTCCATGATGCCCCCGTGGCCGGGCAGCAGCGTGCCCATGTCCTTGATGCCGAGTTCGCGCTTGATCTGCGATTCGATCAGATCGCCGCAAGTGGCCACCAGCACCAGGCCGACGCCGAGGACAACGCCGATCATCGAGTTGGCATCCAGCAGCAGCGTCACCGTGAGCAGACCGCCGATCACGCTGAACACCAGCGAGCCGCCGAAGCCCTCCCACGACTTCTTCGGGCTGATCGAGGGCACCATCGGATGCTTGCCGAACAGCACGCCCGCCACATAACCGCCGACGTCGGAGCAGACCACCAGAATCATGAAGGTCAGCACCCGCAGATTGCCGTCCGGTTCGAGCAGCAGCAGCGTGGCGAACGAGGCGAGCAGCGGAATCCAGGCCAGCGTGAACACCGTGATCGCGGTGTCGCGCAAGAAGTTTCGCGGAGCGGTCCGCAAGCCGTGGTCGAACAGCCGCCACACCATGCAGATCAACGTGGTCGCCGCGAACGCGCCGGCGACACCGCTCGCGCCGTACGGCCAGCCCAGCCAGAACACCGCTTGGCCGCCCACGATCAGCGGAACCCGCGGAACGAGCACATCCGCTTCGCGCAGCCGCTTGGCGACCTCCCAGGTGGCCACGCCGACCCCGGCCGCCGCGACGCCGATGAACACCTTCGGCACGAACAGCAGGATCGCGATCAGCGAAAGGCCCAGGCCGAAGCCGACGGCGAGCGCGGCGGGCAGATTGCGACCCGCGCGCGAACCACTCGATGCGGGAGCGCCGTGCGGCGCGGCGGGATGAGGCTCCGACGTCGTGGGGCCGCCTAACGGTTCATGACCGGAAGCCCCGGCATCGTGCGGGTGCTGTCGCGTCGCATCGGCTGTCCCGTTCACCGGCGGCTCCTCTGCCGCACCGGTCGCGGCGGCATTCTCGGCCACGATTGTCCCGTCGCTCAACTCGTCGTTCCGTTCGTCCCCCGCCCGGGCGGGCCTCGGCGCTGTCACGTGCGGCACTCGCCGTGACCCGCGCCTCCTCCGGGCCCCGTCACGTCTGCCGACCGATCCGCGTCAGACCTCGAGCAGTTCGGCTTCCTTGTGCTTCACCAGTTCGTCGACCTGGCCGACATACTTGGCGGTGGTCTTGTCGAGTTCCTTCTCGGCGCGCCCGACTTCGTCCTCGCCTGCCTCGCCATCTTTCTGGATGCGTGACAGTTCGTCCATCGCCTTGCGACGGACATTGCGGATGGCCACCTTGGCGTCCTCACCTTTGCCCTTCGCCTGCTTGGCGAGCTCACGGCGGCGCTCCTCGGTCAGCTGCGGCACCGAGATCCGGATGATGTCTCCGTTGTTGGTGGGGTTGACGCCCAGATCCGAATTGCGGATCGCGGTCTCGATCGGCCCCAGCTGGGCCGCCTCATAGGGCTTGATCACGACCATGCGCGGCTCCGGCACCGTGATGCTGGACATCTGGGTGATCGGGGTCGGCGATCCGTAGTAGTCGACCACGACCCGGGAGAACATGCCCGGATTCGCGCGACCGGTACGAATGGTTCCGAGATCGTCCTTCGCCACCGAGACGGCCTTCTCCATCTTCTCCTCGGCATCGAAGAGCGCTTCTTCAATCACGACCGTTTCCTCCACAGCGTCGTCATGTCATGATCCGCGGTCCGCGGGTATATCAGGACCGAACCAATGTGCCGATCTTCTCACCGGCGACCGCGCGGGCGATATTGCCCTTGGTCAACAAATTGAACACCAGAATCGGCATCTGGTTGTCCATGCACAAGCTGAAGGCGGTCGCGTCCGCGACCTTGAGGCCGCGCTCGATGACCTCTTTGTGGGTGATCTCGGTGTACATGGTCGCGGTCTCGTCGACGCGCGGATCAGCGGTGAACACCCCGTCGACCGCCTTGGCCATCAAGACCACGTCCGCGCCGATCTCCAGCGCGCGCTGAGCGGCGGTGGTGTCGGTGGAGAAGTACGGCATGCCCATGCCCGCTCCGAAGATGACCACGCGGCCCTTCTCCAGGTGCCGCTTGGCCCGCAGCGGAAGGTAGGGCTCGGCGACCTGGCCCATGGTGATCGCGGTCTGCACCCGGGTGTCCACGCCTTGCTGCTGCAAAAAGTCTTGCAGCGCAAGGCTGTTCATCACGGTACCGAGCATGCCCATATAGTCCGAGCGCGCCCGCTCCATGCCGCGCTCCTCGAGTTCCGCGCCGCGGAAGAAGTTCCCGCCGCCGATCACCACAGCCACCTGGACGCCGGTGGCGACCACCTCGGCGATCTGCTCGGCCACCGTCTGCACGACGTCCGGGTCGAGTCCGACGTTCCCGCCGCCGAACATCTCCCCGCCGAGTTTCAGCAGTACCCGGCGATATCCTGGGCGATCGGTCCCCGGGTCCGTCATGGGTCTCCAGTCTCCTTCGGCGAGGGATTGTCGTTCTTCCGGCGATTCGTTGCTCACGGCAGGCGCCGGTGATGTAGAGCAAGGCAGAACGGCACCTATCCTGCCTTATTCGGGTTGAGCGGCAGCAGAAGGCCCCCCGTCAACCGGCGTTCGTTCGGTCGGCGGGGGGCCTGCACGCTGGGGGCGCGGCGGAACTCAGTTCGCGCCGACCTCGAAGCGGGCGAAGCGAGTGATGGTGACACCGGCCTCGTCCAACAGAGCCTTGACGGTCTTCTTCGAATCGGTGACCGACGGCTGCTCGAGCAGCACGACGTCCTTGAAGAAGCCGTTGACCCGGCCCTCGGTGATCTTCGGCAGCGCGGCCTCGGGCTTACCCTCCTCGCGAGCGGTCTGCTCGGCGATGCGGCGCTCGTTCTCCACGATGTCGGCCGGAACTTCGTCGCGCGTCACGTACTTGGCCTTGAGCGCGGCGACCTGCATGGCGGCGCTGCGAGCGGCGTCGGCCGCGGCGTCGCCTTCACCGGTGTACTCGACCAGCACACCGACCGCGGGCGGCAGGTCGGAGGCACGCTTGTGCAGGTAGGTGGCGACCGGGCCGTTCAGCGAGATGACGCGGCGCAGCTCGAGCTTCTCGCCGATCTTCGCGGCGAGCGCCTGCACGGCCTCGTCGACGGTCTTGCCGCCCAGGTCCAGCGCCTTCAGCGTGTCCAGGTCGCCCGGCTTGGCGGCCGCCGCGGCGGCGACGACCTGCTCGGCCAACTGCTGGAACTCCGCGTTCTTCGCGACGAAGTCGGTCTCGGAGTTGATCTCGACCATGACGCCGTCCTTGGCGGCGACCAGGCCTTCGGCGGTGGTGCGCTCGGCACGCTTGCCGACGTCCTTCGCGCCCTTGATGCGCAGCAGCTCGACGGCCTTGTCGAAGTCACCGTCGGTCTCGGCCAGCGCGTTCTTGCAGTCCATCATGCCGGAGCCGGTCAGCTCCCGGAGCCGCTTCACATCGGCAGCGGTGTAGTTCGCCATTCTCGGCGAGCCTCCTTTGGAGAAGTGTGGGTGTTGACAGCGGCGATCACGATGACACTGGCGCGTGATCGCCGCTGAAACAGCTGGTTACGAGTCGCTCAGGTCGCGTGGTTACGAGTCGCTCAGGCCTCGGCCGAGGTCTCGGCGGCCTCGGCGCCGGGGGCGGCCTGCGCGAGCAGCTCCTGCTCCCACTCGGCCAGCGGCTCGCCCGCGCCCGCCTCCGGCTTCTCGTCGCCCGAGGACAGACCGGCACGTGCCTGCACGCCCTCGGCCACCGCGGAGGCGACGACCTTGGTCAGCAGGGCCGCGGAACGGATCGCGTCGTCGTTGCCCGGGATCGGGTAGTCGACCAGATCGGGGTCGCAGTTGGTGTCCAGGATCGCGATGACCGGGATGTTCAGTTTGCGCGCCTCGCCGACGGCGATGTGTTCCTTGTTGGTGTCGACGACCCAGATGGCCGAGGGCACCTTCTGCATGTCGCGGATACCGCCGAGGGTGCGCTCCAGCTTGTTCATCTCACGCGTGAGCATGAGGATTTCCTTCTTGGTGCGACCCTCGAAGCCACCGGTCTGCTCCATGGCCTCGAGCTCCTTGAGGCGCTGCAGGCGCTTGTGCACGGTGGAGAAGTTGGTGAGCATGCCACCCAGCCAGCGCTGGTTGACGTAGGGCATCCCGACGCGAGTCGCCTCGGCCGCGATCGACTCCTGGGCCTGCTTCTTGGTGCCGACGAAGAGCACGGTGCCACCGTGGGCGACGGTCTCCTTGACGAACTCGTAGGCCTTGTCGATGTAGGTCAGCGTCTGCTGCAGGTCGATGATGTAGATGCCGTTGCGGTCGGTGAAGATGAACCGCTTCATCTTCGGGTTCCAGCGCCGCGTCTGGTGTCCGAAGTGTGCGCCGCTATCGAGCAGCTGCTTCATGGTTACGACAGCCATGGCTCCCGTATCTCTCTTTCGTTTGCCGGTTGACGCAGCGAATCGGCGATCCGCTGCCCTGGCGCCACCGAATCGTCGGACCCGACCACGAAGGTGGGGACCAGCCGGCGATTCCCTGTTCCGAACACGCTGCCGCGAACCCAAACAGTCTCGAGCTCGATTCGAACAGCGCCGCTATGAACAAGCACGGGTGGCGCGCGAAGTCGGTCCATGCACCCACAGACCGCTCGATCAGTTTACGACCTCCCGGCACCAGATCTAAATCGGTCCGGTCCGGAGGCTTGGACCAGGCGAAACGGCAGCTTTCCACACTTGTGCCGGTTGTCCCCATTCCACGGATCGAGTGCTCGGCGACCCCGCAACCACGGAAGGCTGGAGCCCATGAAACCGATCTCCACCGCCACCACCTTCCTCGTTCCGCTGTTCTTCGTGCTCGGCGTCGTCACCGCGCCGCCGGCCGGGGCCGCGACGTCTGCCGCCGACGCCGTGCGCGGGGCGTGCACGGGGTCCGTGTGCCTGCCGTCTCTGTCCGGCCTGCTTCGGCGCGCGCCGCTGCCCTTCCGGCAATCCGGACTCGGTGCCGGTGGGGACGACCGACATGACACCAGTTCCGCCGGTGGTGAGCTGTGCGCACCACCCGCGCCCCTCTGCGGGTCGTGATCGGATCTGCTGGCCGGCACGAATGAGCAGGTCGAATGACCTATGGCGGGGTCGGCGCCTTTCCTCGGCGCTGGCGCTCGGCCTCGCCGCCACCGTCGCGACGATGCCGACCGCGACCGCGCGACCCGAAGGGCGGTTCGGCTGGCCGCTGCAACCGCGCCCCGCGGTGGTCCGGCACTTCGACAAACCCGCGCAGAACTGGCTACCGGGACATCGCGGGGTCGATCTGGCCGGCACCGAGGGGCAGGCCGTGCTCACCGCGGGCGAAGGGATCGTCGTTTTCGCCGGAACGGTGGCCGGCAAGCCGGTCGTGTCCATCGACCACCCCGGCGGGCTGCGCACTACATATGAGCCCGTTCGCGCCGAAGTTCCCGTGGGAACGCGGGTCGGACGCGGGGTCCGGATCGGCGCGCTGGAGTCGGGGCACCCGGGATGCGTGACGGCGTGTCTGCACTGGGGAGCCCGCGTCCAGGGCGGTCGCCGCCGCGACCCTGAGTATCTGGACCCCCTCGGGCTTCTGCACCTCACTGCCCTGCGGCTCAAACCGGTGCGGCCTGGATCCGGAGCCGGCCGATCCGCCGCTTCGCCGCGCATCGGGCGGCGGCCACGTCGACCCCGACCGGCGTGTTGTCGGCAGGAGGTGGCGAGACCGTAGAGCGTGGGGTGAAGATCGTGGCATGGCGGATGGGCTGGAGCCGTTCACGTACTCCGAACTCGGCGCGACCCGAGGCGTGCTGCCGGAGGGTTACCACGGGTTGCGGCTGCGGCGACGCCTCGGGCGAGGACGTGCGCTGTTCGAGCAGGCGGGTGCGCAGATTCTGGCCTACCGCGTGCAGAAGGACACCGGAATCTTCCGATCCGCCGATACCCCGACTGCCGAGCCCGGCACCGCCGTCACGGTGCGGCTCGGACGCGGTCCGTTCGGAATCACCGCCCCGTGTCGTGTGGTGTATGTCCTCGACGAACCCGACCGGCGGGGTTTCGCCTACGGAACCTTGCCCGGCCACCCCGCCTCCGGAGAAGAATTGTTCGCCGTCGAGTACGACCCCGCCGACGACATGGTCTACGGGCTGATCGTCGCGTTCTCCCGCCCCGCCGCCTGGTACACCCGGCTCGGCGGACCCGCGGTACGGCTGATCCAGCGCTTCGTCGCCGGCCGATACCTTGCGACATTGCCGACATCTGCGTGAAGACGGAGTACACGCCAAACATGCCCAGCTGCCATGACCAGCGGGCCGGATCGACCGCGGCGAAGTGACGACGCACCGGCCCGACCCGCCATCGCGCGGGCCGCGCCGCCGCGCGCGGCGGGCACAGTCGCCGGAGTGATGTTCGGATTCGTCGAAGGTCTGCCCGCCCAGATGCCGACGCACTACCCGGCGCCGCTCTCGCGCCGCACCGGAATCGCGGTCGGCCGCTTCTCCGGCCGGAGGCGGGGGAGAAAGACGCGAACTACGGCGTGACGATCGCGAAATCAGGGTCGGGAGCGTCGAAGACGTCGACCAGCTCGACGAGTTTGGTGACATCTCCCTCGATGACGATGTCCCCCGCGGCCGCCGCGACGCCGAAATCGTCGCCGGCCAGCAACACGCGGATCAGGGTGGCCTTGGTCAGGGTGAAAGTGGCGTCGGCTTCCGGGAGGGTCCTGCCGGAAGCGACGTCGTAGTGCGTGAGGCGGCCGTTGCGCAGTTCCAGCCGGTGGGTGCGGTCTTGGTCGGTGAGGATCCAGTCCGTCACCAGCCGATGATCCCACGCCTTGGGGCCGTCGACGCGCAACGCCAGGGCGTCGAAGATCTGGTCGACGGACAGGGCCGCCGCCAGCGTGGCCGATTCGGTCTTGGTCGGCGTGCCGAACGAGCCGTAGCGCAACTCGTAGGCTCCGCTGAGATAGAAGTTGCGCCAGGTGGCGTTCTCCGCGCCGTAGCCGAGTTGTTCGAAGGTGCTGGCCTGCAATTGTTTCGCGACATCGTTATCCGGATCGGCGAAGATGACGTAGTTGAGTACCTGCGCCACCCAGCGGTAATCCCCGGCCTCGTAGGAGGCCCGCGCTTTGCGCAGTACTTCGTCCGCGCCGCCCATGAATTCCACATGTCGCCGGGCGGATTCGACCGGCGGATGCTCCCACAGATGTGCGGGGTTGCCGTCGAACCACCCCATGTAACGCTGATAGACGGCCTTCACGTTGTGACTGACCGAGCCGTAATACCCGCGGGTGTGCCAGGCCTCCGCGATGGCGGGCGGGAGGGTGACCAGCTCGGCGATCTCCGCGCCCACGTAACCCTGGTTCAGCAGGCGAACGGTCTGGTCGTGCAGATACCCGTACAGATCCCGTTGCAACGAAAGGTATTCCACCAAGCGGTCGGTGCCCCAGGTCGGCCAATGGTGTGAAGCGAAGACGACGTCGGAGTCACGGGCGAACAGGTTGATCGCCTCGGTCAGGTATCTCGCCCATACCTGCGCGTCACGCACCAGCGCACCGCGCAAGGTGAGCACATTGTGCAGCGTATGGGTCGCGTTCTCCGCCATGCACAGCGCGCGGTGGTCGGGGAAGTAGAAATTCATTTCCGCGGGTGCTTCGGTGCCGGGCGTGAGCTGGAAGACCATCCGTATGCCGTCGATCGTCTTCTCTTCGCCGGTGGCGGTGATGTCGACGGTCGGCGGGATCAGCGTGACCGTGCCGACCGACGTGGTCTGCCCCAGCCCGGAGCCCACCGCGCCCAGCGGTCCGCGCGGCAGCACGGCGCCGTACATGTATCCCGCGCGGCGCGCCATCGCCGTGCCCGCGTAGATGTTCTCCGCCACCGCGTGTTCCAGGAATCCTGCGGGCGCCAGCACCGGGCAGCGGCCCGCCTGGACCGCCTCGGCGCTGGTGACGCCGCACGCGCCGCCGAAATGGTCGGCGTGCGAATGGGTATAGATCAGACCGGTCACCGGACGGTCGCCCCGGTGCGCGCGATAGAGCGCGAGACCGGCCGCGGCGGTCTCGACCGAGATCAGCGGATCGATCACGAGGACTCCGGTCTCGCCTTCGACCAGCGTCATATTGGAGATGTCGAAACCGCGAATCTGATAGATCCCCGCACCGACCTCGTACAACCCCTGTCGCACCGCGAGGCCGGACTGCCGCCACAGGCTCGGATGTACCGATGCCGGGCAGGGTTCGCGCAAAAAGGAGTAGGAGTCGTTGTCCCAGACGACGGTTCCGTCTGCTGAGGTGATCACCCCGGGATCCAGCGCGGCGATGAATCCGCGATCGGCGTCGGCCAGATCGGTCGTGTCGGCGAATGGCAGTGCGGCGGCCGCACGCTCGTGCTCCGCGACGATGAAGTCGCTCGGCTCGCTCGCTGTGCACATGTCGTCCTCCTGTCGTCTCGGCCAATCTTGCTGGGCCGCTGCCCGGTCAGGGCAGCGGTTCGGGGAAACCGGCCGCTGCCGCGGCCAGCGCCACCACGACCACCGCCACGGTCGTCGCGGCGATGACGCGGCCGCCGTGGGCGTAGCGGCCCCGGCGAAGACCACGGTTGCGCAAATAGCAGGCCCCCGTCAGCGCCGCCATCGCGATCGCGGCGCCGATGGGCGCCGCCGCGGCCGCGTGCCATCCGCTGCCGAGAGCCTGATGCAGAAACAGCGTGCCGACGACCATCGCGGACACGGCGGTGCGCCGCCACGCCAGTGCGGTGCGTTCGGCGGCCAGATGTGGCGCCCTCACCGCAGCAGCACCGCCACCGCCGCCAGCACGGAGAGGATCGCGATGCCCGCCGACAGGATCGGCACCAGCACCGTCTCCGGCAATGGATCGCCGCGCCGCATGGCCCCGCCGATGCGCCGCCAGTGCCCGTACGCGCCGATCGCGACGACCGCCGCCAAGACCAAGCAGCTGAGCGCGATCGCGCGCCGCAATCCCGCGATCCGGAACGATTGGACCAGTGTGTGCACCGCGACGCCACCGGCCAGCAGGCCCAGCGAAGTCCGCATCCAAGCCAGGAAGGTGCGCTCGTTGGCGAGGGTGAAGCGGTAGTCGAGATCCTCCTCGCCCTCTTCCGAGTCGGCTTCGGGGTTCGGCAGCGTCACGCCGCCTCGGTTCGGGTCGAACGACAGCGGGCCGCCGCCCGCTTGTGCTTCGCGAGCCGGTTCCGCTCGCCCGTGCCGGGCCTGCATGTCGTTGCGTGCAGCGGTGTTCCGATGCACAGGTCGACGCCGGACTGCACGGTGGTCACGACGCACCACGTTAGTGGGCAAAGCTCGCGGCGCACCATCACCGGCGGCGGGAACCCGCCTGATCCCGGTACCCGCGCTGCGCACGTTGCGCGGGCGAGGCCGCATACGGTCGGGCGGTCCGGATGGTCGCCCCAACGCCCGAACGCTTCCGGACAAATCAGCAATCCGATTCTCCAGGTGCGTCCGGGACCGGGAAATGCTCGGGTAGAACGCCAGAGATCGCGCGATACCGGCAGTTCACAGCATTCTTCAGCGGCGCAGTTCCGGTCGGCGACGATCACGGGCACACTCCATCACTTAGAGCGTTGGCAAACGATCCGCTACGTCAGGCTAACCGTCGCCGCGCCGGACCGTCCACGTGCCCCGCGCGCCCGTGACCGGGTGGTTATGCGGATGGGACGTCAGATCGCGACCACGTCGTCGAAGGCCATCGCCGGCCGCGCGACGGATGCGGATATCACCGCACGCCGCGGCCGGCCGAGCGACCGGAGTTCCGCGGCGAGCGCGTGGTCGCCCAACGCCGATTCCGCCCCGCCGAAACGCGCTCGCATGCCGGACGGCCGCATTTCCCAGCGCGTGCGGCGGGTGACGCCGTCGATGTGCGAGTAGGCGTCGAACGAGGCGGCGGCGCGGTGATTCGGGGTCGCGAAACCGGGCCGCACAGTGAGGTCCGCGATTCGCTGCCCGTTCTGCTGCCGCGCGCCGCGGCGCGTGCGGCCTGCTCTGTATCCGTTTCGCCATCTCAGGAACGCGTTTCACGATCGTCACTTGCGGAAGAACCCGATACCCGCGACTCTTGCCGAGGTTCGGGTGCATTGCGCAGGCGCGCTTCCAGGCCATCGAGGACGCACAGCAAGCCGAAGTCGAACGCCATCGCACGCGCGGCCTCCTGATCGGTAGGCACGGTCGTCCGATAGTCCGCGACCATCTCGGGGTAGTCGCCTGCCACCTCCCGCATCACGCGCAGCATGCCGTCGGCGTCGAGTTCCATCCCTTTGGACACCTTGTCCCAGGCAATCTCCGGGATCACCTGACCGAGGACGAAGCACATCACCATCCGGCTGGCCAGATAGATGTCCACGCCATGAAAACCCGCCTGGACGAACGCGCGGCGCAGCCGATCGCTCAACCGCAGCGAGTTCGGGCCGATACTGGGGAGTTGCCCGACCAGCGAGGCCATCCAGGGGTGCTCCCGGATGGACGCGCGCAAGCTGTAGGCGAAGGCGTTCAGCAGCTCGCGCCAGGACGCGTGCTCCGGCTCCGGAATCCGCACCAGACCCCAGAACTCGTCGAGCACCAATTCGAGCAACTCGTCCTTGTTGGAGACGTGCCAGTAGAGACTGGTCGCTCCCGCGCCCAGTTTCGCGCCGAGCTTGCGCATGCTCAGCGATTCCAGCCCGTCGGCGTCGAGAATCTCGACGGCCGCCGCGACGATCTGCTCACGGCGCAGACCGGGCGACTTGGGCCGGCGCGGCTGCCTGGTCCATACCGACGCGAACTGCTTGGTCACAACACGATCTTATCGTCGCTCGCACACCGTTCCCATTTATCGAACGCTGTGCGAGTGGATCGAACATTGTGCGAGATCCCCGGCGCTGGTGGGTTCTGGGGGTCCTCTGTCTGTCCTTGCTGGTGCTGATGCTCGACAGCACCGTCCTGAATCTGGCCATTCCCTCGTTGATCCGGGAACTGGGCGCGACGCCGTCGGATATCCAGTGGATCCTGGACGCCTACGTACTGGCCTTCGCTGGACTCCTGCTCACCGCGGGAAGCCTGTCCGACCGGTTCGGCAGGCGACGAGCACTGATCACCGGCCTTGCCGTGTTCGGGGTGGCGTCGCTGGCCGCCGTGCTGGCGACCGAACCATGGCAGGTCGTGGCCGCCCGTGTCGCGATGGGCGTCGGCGGATCGCTGTTGATGCCGTCGACGCTGTCGATCCTGATGACCACCTTCGCCGAGGACGAACGGCGTACGGCGATGTCGGCGTGGTCGACGGTCTCCATGGTCGGCATCGTCGCCGGACCCACGCTGGGCGGCTTCCTGCTCCAGCACTACTGGTGGGGCTCGGTGTTCCTGCTCAACATCCCGGTGGCGGTGCTCGCGATCGTGGCTGCCGTCGTGCTGATGCCGGAGACCACCGGCGAGCAGCGGCCGGTCGACCTCGTCGGCGTCGCGCTGTCCATCGTGGCGCTGAGCGCGACGGTCTACGTGATCATCGAACGGGAATGGAACATCGGTGTACTCGCGCTGGCGGCCGCCGCGGCGGCCGCCTTCGTCGTATGGGAGAGCCGATCGGCCCATCCGATGCTGCCGTTGGCGGTGTTCCGCAGCCGCGATTTCACCGGCACCTGCCTCACCCTGCTGCTCATGGTCTTCGGCATGGGCGCGGTCATGCTGATGCTCACGCAGTACCTGCAGTTCGTACTCGGCTACGGCCCGATGAAGGCCGGATTGGCGCTGCTGCCGTACGCCGTGGCCGCCGCGGTGTGCAACGGCCTCGGCGCGACGCTCGGCAAGACCCTGAGCAACAAGACGCTCGTGGTATCCGGCCTGCTCGTCATGGGAGCGGCCTTTGCCATCCTCGCGTTCGGAAGCGGCTATCTCTGGGTACTGGTCAGCATGCTGGTAATGGGGGTCGGCGGCGGTCTGGCGGGTCCGGCCGCCTACGCGGCCATCATGAGCGCGATTCCGCTGGAGCACGCCGGTGTCGGCTCCGCGATGAACGACACGATCCAGCAAGTCGGCATGGCGATCAGCATCGCCGTCCTCGGTAGTGTGCTGGCCGGGGTGTTCACCTCGAACATACCCGCCGACACGCCCGACGCGGCGCGTGCATCGATCGGCGCCGCGTTCCGGCTCGGCTATGTGGAGCCCGCCAAGGATGCCTTCACCGCCGCCATGTCCAGCGGCGCGTGGATCAGCGCCGGATTCTGCATCGCCGCCGCCGCGCTCGGCGCGGTACTGCTGCGCACCCGGCGTCCGCAACCAGCCGACCACCCGGACGCGGCTCCGGTCGCGCACGGCTGATCATTTCGGGGTGCCGCGCCGGCCGGGTGAGCTCATCGTCCGGCGCGGCGTCGCCGAACTCGACCACCGCATTCGGTTCGCGCAGAATAGCGATTCCGATTTCTCCGCGCCTCCTCCGGTATGAATGATTCCGACCCGGAGGCCGATGGCCTCTCGTGCGTGCTCCGAGCAGAGTTGGGGGTGTGTTCACACTGCGGCCTTCAACAAACGAGGGCTGGTGAAGCAATCAACCACTGGAGACATCATGATCACGAACAAAATGCGTGTAACGGCGGCAGCGGTAGCGCTCGCACCGATCATCGCCCTCGGTTCAGGTTTCGCTTCCGCCGCCCCGGACGTAGCACCGGGACCGGTGCAAGTGGCGGATCATCCGGTACCCGTTCAGGTCGAGCCGGCGACACTGGGCCTGATTTGGCCGCTGGGCATTTTCTGCGCTCCTCTGTTGCTGCTTCCGCCGGTGGCCAACGCGGTTGCCGTGGCCGTTTGCGCCGCCTGACCGCGTTTCGCCAGAAGCGCGTCGAACACGAGTGCGCCTCGGGTGGTCTCGTCGACCCGAGGCGCCTCACTTCTGCCCATCTATTCCCGCCGGACGAAGAAATTCGATCGGGCTCGGCCGGTGAACATCCGGGAATCGACGGTGACGCACGAACGAGTGCGGTTGAATAACCGGATGACCAAGTTCAGGAAACTCGTGGGCGCCGCGGCCGCACTCGCCGCGATGACGGCGCCGTTCGGAGCACCTGGGACCGCGCAGGCCGCGACGCCATCCGTTCTGGGTGGCGGCTCCGGCATCGTCGTCGGCGGTCAGAACATCTGCACGCTCACCACCATCGGACACGACTCCGGCGGTCGGCTGGTCGGGTTCACCGCCGGGCATTGCGGTGACGCGAATGCCGCCATCGTCCCGGAGAACGACCGCGACGCCGGTACCGTCGGCACTGTGGTCTACGCCGGCAGCGACCTGGACTATGCCGTGATCGAATTCGATCCGGCGAAAGTAGCGCCGGTCAACCAGGTGGGCGGAACCACTATCACCGGGCTGGGCGGGCCCGCCCGCCCCCCGGACACCGTCTGCAAGGAGGGCAGGACGACCGGCCGGACCTGCGGACCCGCTTATGGCGACATGTTCACGGGCGGCAATTCGACCTGGGCGCAGACATGTGTCGTCGAAGGTGATTCGGGCGCTCCGCTCGTCGTGGGGACGACGCTCGTCGGGATGGTCAACGGTTATTTGGCGGTGCCGTGCCTTGGACCGGAACTCGGCACCGACATCACCGCCATCACCGCCGACGTGAACGCACGCGGCGGTGCCGGAGCCGGTTTCCAGCCGATTTGATCGATTTTTCTTTTTCGGTCGGGGCCTTATCTCTCCTGGTCGGAGACGATGCCGAATTCGATAGCGCGCTCGACCAGGAAAAGTCGCTTCTGATTCGGGGGTAAGGCTTCGACCTGGAATATGCGGAACAGCGCCCGCATATGCGTCTTGACCGTGGAAAGGCTCAGACACAAATTGTCCGCGATCTGCTGGTTCGAGGCAGGGTACGAATACGCGTCGCGCGCATCGTAAGGGCGGCACAGCGCCTCGAGGACCACATACTGGGCCGGGGTGAGTGAATTACGGGTCGGCAGCGGTGAATGGGCGAGAGTCATTTCCTCGTCGAACGATTCGTCGACCCGGAACACGAATACCGATCGACCCACCCGAATCATATCGCCGGAGCCGAGCTTCCGCCGTCCGCCCACCCGTTCGCCATTGACGAATGTCCCGTTCTTGGACAATCCGTCGTCGACAATGACCCAGCATCCGCCCACGCGCTCGAGAATGGCGTGCAGCCGGGATACGGTCGGGTCGGAAGTCACGATGATGTCGGCGGCGCCGGACCGGCCGATCGTCATTCTGGCCGCGCCGCCGTCGAGGAAAATCTCACGCGCCCCGTCCGCTGTCACGGGCTGCGGCGACGTGGAAGCGATGGCAGAGCGGCGCCACGCGGACTGCCCCACCAGCGGGTACAGTTCGCGACGCAGAGCCTGTGGTCCGCTGGACGTAGACATCGCTCGTCTTCCCACTCGAAGTACGCCGTGAACTGCGGGCACTGATTCGCTACCTCAAGGGTGCGCTTTCTCGGCGCCGATCACATGCGTATTCGACTACTTCGATGCGCGAGCGAGGCAGTACCGGACCGCAGTGCACGACAAGAGGCACAAATCCAACCGATCGGTCTGGATAACGCCGGTTCCAGTGGGGACAGTCCAGAAAGTCGGAGTGAGCGTCCTCATTCGACCGCGCACCGAGGACCACGGCGCCCACGCCGTGGCACCCCGGCGACAACGATCGGTACCCGGACGTGTGGCCTACGGACCCAGCTGGGCCGGCTGTCCCCGCCGAGTTGCTCGCGGCCCTGGTCGACGAATACGACGGGACCGTGGTCGGAGACACGCCGGGCTCGGCACGAGCAGGGGCATGGCGGAGGTCGTGCGCGAATCCGGGCTGCGCGGAGAGACCGTCGTCTCGGTGGTCCGGTTGTACGTCGTCCCGGTCCCGCGGCGGCGGGGTGGGTTCGCAGCTGCCGACCGCTGCCGCGCGCAAGGCCACGAGTCGGGTACAGCCGGACAACGCCCGTTCGCGGGGCCTGCGCCACTGTTTCCCACCAGCGTCTCAGGCGCGAGGATGGGCCTGGTCGTGCACTTTCTTGAGCCGGTCGATGGAGACGTGGGTGTAGAGCTGGGTGGTGGCCATGCTGGCGTGTCCGAGGAGTTCCTGGACCACACGCAGGTCGGCACCACCCTCGAGCAGATGGGTTGCGGCGGTGTGCCGCAGACCGTGCGGGCCCAGGTCCGGCGCTCCGGGGATGGCCGAAACCACCTCGTGCACAACAGTTCTGGCCTGGCGCTGGTCCAAGCGCCTGCCCCGGCGGCCGAGCAGCAGCGCTCGACCCGACGCTGCGGTGGCGAAGGCGGGGCGTCCGCAGCGCATCCAGTTGCCGACCGCCTCGTCCGCGGGCGCCCCGAACGGCGCCGAACGCTCCTTGTTGCCTTTGCCGAGCACACGCACCACGCGCCGTTCCCGGTCCACGTCCTCGATATCCAGCCCGCACAACTCACTGACCCGTATGCCCGTGGCGTACAGCAACTCCACGATCGCCCGATCGCGCAGCGCCATCGGGTCTCGCTGCGCCGCACCGGATTCCGCCGCATCCATGGCGCCGAGCGCCTGTTGCCGCCCGAGTACGGCGGGCAGCACGCGATGCGCCTTCGGCGAACCCAACCGCAGCCCGGGATCGACCGGCAGCCGACCGGTCCGGGTGAGCCAAGCGGTGAACGTCCGCGCCGAGGACGCCCGCCGTGCCACGGTAGTTCGCGCCGCCCCTGCGGCGGCTTGCCGAGCCAGCCACGAACGCAGCAACATCAGGTCCAGCTCGCGTATCGCCGAATCCGCCGACCGCGCGTACAGATGCTCCAGCAAAGATCGCGCGTCCCCCAGGTACGCGCGCACCGTGTGTTCCGAGCGGTCGCGCCCGAGCCGCAGATACCTGCCGTACTCCGCCAGCAGCGCTTCCAGATCGTCGGGCAGTGCCTCCATACCTCCACCGTTGCGACTCGTGGCGCGGATGGCAAGCGACCGCGCCGAACCCGCTCATCGGCGCGGTGCCGTTCGGTGCCAACCGCTTTCATCAGTGGCCACCAGACCCGCCAATTCGAGAGCGGACAACATCGCACGAACCACCGGAAGCGACAATCCGCACTGCCGGGACACCTCCAGCGGCAACCGCGAGCCGATCCGCGGCAGCGCGGCGAAGACCAGCGCCTCCTCTCCGGTCAACTGATCCTCCGGATTGCCACCCGATGCCGCGGCCGCTGGGATCGACAGCCGCAACGGCCCTGCCTCGTCGACGACTTCGTCGGCCCGGGTCACCAGCAGCGCTTCGCCGTCGCGGATCATGCGATGACAGCCCACCGAAGCGGCCGAGGACACCGGCCCCGGCACGGCCATGGCGGGACGGCCCATGCGGCGTGCCCATTTGACGGTGTTCCGCGCGCCGCTGCGCAGCCCCGCCTCGACGACGAGCACGCCATCGGCGAGAGCGGCGATAATGCGGTTCCTGGCCAGGAACTGGTGCTTCCGCGCGACGACGCCGGGCGGGTACTCGCTGACCACCAAACCGGATTCGGCGATATCGGCCAGCATGCGCTCGTGCTGCGCCGGGTAAGGGCGGTCGATGCCGCAGGCCAGCACGGCGATCGTGTCACCCGCCACGGCCAGCGCCGCCCGGTGCGCCATGCCGTCGATACCGAACGCCGCTCCGGACACGATTGTCCACCCCTGCGCAGCGAGGTCGCTCGCGATCTCCCCCGTGACCCGGTTGCCGTATCCGGTGCTGCATCGCGCCCCGACCACCGCTACCGCGCGTTCAGTGGTCTCCAGCAGCGAGCGCGGGCCCCGCACCCATAGCACGAGCGGCACGGCGCCGTCGCGATCCATGCCCGGGTCGAGCTGGGCGAGGCCGAGCATGCGCCAGGCAGGCCATTCCGGGTCGTCCGGCGTCACCACGCGCCCGCCGATCCGCTCGATGATCTCGAGGTCCCGCGCGGCGACGTCGATGTCGCGGCGCTGCGCCGTGGGCCCGCGAAGCGGTTCGGGCAGCGCGCACTCCCGTACGGCACGTGCCGCCTCGATGACCCCGACCGACTCGATGAGGGCCGACAGCGGTGCACACGGCCCCTGTACCACCCGTGACAGGTACACCCACGCGAGCCGCCGGTCGTCGCGATCGCCGGACGGCGATCCGGGCCCGCTGACCGACATGCCGGCCACCGCGGGCCCGGGCACGTTCGCGACCGAAGGTGGGGTTGCCACAGACCCATCTCTGATCTCGAGCCGGTTCCTCCTCGCGGGCAGCCCCGCGGATACCGGCACCTCCTCGACGGCGGCCACGTCCACCGCCGCAGGCACGGCTACGGCGGCAGCAACGTCCGTGTCCCGAGGCACGTCCGCGGCGGTGGGTACGTGGGCGGTCGCTGGTATCTCGGCCCCCGCGCCTTCGGTAGGCATCACCGCGTTCATTGGTCACCTCGCTGGCGGAAGTTCAATGCGGACAGTACGTCCTGTACCGAGGGCAGTTCGCCGCCCCGCAGATCGCATATGGTCCAGGCGACGCGGATAGCTCGGTCGGCGCCTCGCGCGGACATACGACCGAGACGCAAAGCGGCCTCGACGGGGGCGAGCGATTCACGCGGCAATCGGAACCGTTGACGCAAGAGATGGCCGGGTACTTCGGCGTTGGTGAGCCATCCGTATTCGCCCCAGCGGGCGGCGGCGGCGCGCCGCGCGATCGCGACCCGGCCGCGAACAATCTCGCTGCTCTCGGCCGCATCGGTGCTGAACGCCCCACCGGACTGGCCGTGCATCCGCACCCAGATGTCGATCCGGTCCATCAGCGGCCCGGACAGTTTGCCGAGATACCGGCGGCGGGCCAGCGGCGCGCAGATGCAGTCGACGTCGCGCGCCGGAGCGCACGGGCACGGGTTGGCGGCCAACACCAGCTGGAAGCGGGCCGGGTACCGCGCGACGCCGTCGCGCCTGGCGATACGCACTTCCCCTTCTTCCAACGGCGTTCGCATCGCCTCCAGCACCTTCGTGCCGAGTTCGGCGCATTCGTCGAGGAACAGGACGCCGCGGTGCGCCCGGCTGACCGCGCCCGGCCTCGCGGTGCCCGAACCGCCGCCGATCATCGCGGTCACCGAGGTCGAGTGGTGCGGAGCGACGAACGGCGGCGCGGTGATCAACGGGTGATCACCGGCGAGCGTGCCCGCCATGGAGTGGATGGCGGTGACCTCCAGCGCCTCGGGCTCGGTGAGCGGTGGCAGCAGTCCCGGAAGACGTTGGGCCAGCATGGTTTTACCGATGCCGGGCGGCCCGGTGAGCAGCAAGTGGTGCCCGCCTGCCGCGGCCACTTCCAAGGCCCAGCGGGCTTCTTCCTGCCCCACCACCTCGCTCAGATCGCCACCCTGCCGCACCGTGTCCGGCAGCTCGCCGTCCGGCTCATCCAGCGTGCCTTCCCCGCGCAACCAGGCCACCACCTCGCGCAGGCTGCGCGCCCCGAAGACCTCGATGCCCTCGACCAGCCCGGCCTCGGCCAGGTTCACCGCAGGCACCACGACAGTCGACCAGCCTGCCTTACGCGCGGCGATCACCGCGGGCAAGATCCCGCGGACCCGCCGCACCCGGCCGTCCAGCGCGAGTTCGCCGAGCAGCACCGTCTTCGCGAGCCGTTCGGAGGTCACCGAGCCGGACGCGTCCAGCACCGCGATCGCGAGCGCCAAGTCGTACACGCTGCCCAGCTTCGGCAAGGTCGCGGGCGACAGCGCGAGAACAACCCGGCCGTCGGGCCACTTCTCCCCCGAGTTCGCCACCGCGGAGCGGACCCGGTCACGAGACTCCTGCAACGCGGTGTCGGGGAGCCCGACCAGGTGGACCGATGGCAAGCCCTGTCCGATATCGGCCTCGATCTCCACGAGCAGACCGTCCACACCGGTGACCGCGACCGAATGCGCCCGCCCGAGGGCCATTCAGAACACCGCCTCGAGATGGTCGATGACCGGTGTACTCCCCCGCGCCACCAGCACCGACACCACGTCGAACCGGATGCGCCGCCACGGCCCGTCCTGCTCGGCCAGCCACAGCAGGGCCAGCCGCCGGATCCGCTGCCGCTTGGCGAACGTGACCGACTCCGCAGGAGTGCCGTAGCCCAACCCGGACCTGGTCTTGACCTCGACGAACGCGGTCACTTCCCCGTCTCGCGCGATCAGATCGAGCTCGCCGTATCGGCACCGCCAATTCCTGGCGATGATTTCCATCCCGGCGGCACGTAGAAAGTCCGCCGCCAGTTCCTCCCCGTGCGCGCCGAGCGCCTGTTTGTCTGTCACCCGGCCAGCGTGCGCCGCAACCGGCTCAGGTCAGCGCCGCCGACCTGCGGAATCGGAAAACCTGTTGATAACCGAGTCGCTGTGCAGAACTCCCGCCGGGCTCACTCGGGCAAGCGCAGGTCCGGCTTTTCCAGCTCCTCGATATTGACATCCTTGAAGGTGATGACCCGGACGTGCTTGACGAAGCGGGCCGGGCGGTACATGTCCCACACCCACGCGTCGCTCATCCGCACCTCGAAATACACCTCGCCGTCCGCGTTCTGCGGCCGCAGCTCCACGGAATTGGCCAGGTAGAAGCGGCGCTCGGTCTCCACCACGTACGAAAACTGACCGACGATGTCCTTGTACTCGCGATACAGCGAGAGCTCCATCTCGGTTTCGTACTTCTCGAGGTCTTCGGCACTCATCGGGTGGGACATCCTCCTTCTCGCCGCATCGCGTCGTGTGGTGACATCATCGCGCATGCGCTGCGTCGGTAGCTACTCGGCCAGCCGTACGCCCATTCGGAAACTGCTCCGCCAGCGCCTCGTCCAAGCCCTCGGCCAGCACGGCGTCCGCGACATCGGCCGCCGCCGCGACCGGGCGCAACCCGGCGGCTTCCCGCACGTTGCGCCAGGAGCGGCGGTGCTCGCTGCTCGGGCCGAGACGATGCAGCGCGGCGGTGTGCTCGGGCGTGTTGTAGCCCTTGTGGGCGGCGAAGCCGTAGCCGGGGAACCGCTGGTCCAGCTCGACCATGATGCGATCCCGGGTGACCTTGGCCAGGATGCTGGCCGCCGCGATGCAGGCCGCCGCACCGTCACCCCCGATCACCGGCAGCGAGGGCACCGGTATGCCCGGCACCCGGAATCCATCGGTCAGCACATAGCCGGGAGTGTGCGCGAGGCCGGCCACGGCGCGGCGCATCCCTTCGATATTCGCGACGTGGATGCCGATCGAGTCGATCTCCCAGGCCGGGATGACGACCACCTGGTAGGCCAGCGCCAGCCGGATGATCACCGGGTACAGCTCCTCGCGGGCGGCCTCGGTGAGCTTCTTGGAGTCGTCGAGGCCGGCCAGTTTGTCGTACGCCTTCGGCGCGAGCAGGCACGCCGCCACCACGAGCGGTCCGGCACAGGGGCCGCGCCCCGCCTCGTCGACACCCGCGACCGGACCCAGACCGCTGCGGATCAACGCCGCCTCGAGCGTGCGCAATCCTCCGGCCCTGCGCATCACCACACGCGGCGGCCAACCGTTACCCACCGGCACTCGACCTTGCCCCACCGTCCAATTATCCTGCGCCCGCCGTGATCAGTTCTGCTGGGGATTCTCCGAGCGCACCGGGCCGATCCGGCCGGGCGGCCAGATCTTGAACACCGCCTTGCCGCGGACGTTCTCCACCGGAATGGTGCCCTGCAGTTCGTCGGTGATATGGGCGCGGGAGTCGGCGGACTGGTTGCGATTGTCACCCATCACCCACAGATGCCCCTCCGGCACCTTCACGGGCTTGAACTCACGTCCGCCGGAGGCGTTGTACGGCTGGCCCGGCACATACGGGGCGAGGTACCGGGCGTACGGCTCGTCCAGCGGCTTGCCGTCCACTATGACCCGGCCCTGCGAGTCGCAGCACTCCACGGTCTGGCCACCGACGGCGATGACGCGCTTGACCAGGTCGTTCTCGTCCGGCGGCACCAGGCCGAAGAATGAGAAGAAGTTCTGCACGCCCCGGACCGCGGGGTTGTCCGAGCGGATCGACTGGTAGCGGGTGTTCCACGACGGTGGGCCGACGAACACGACCACGTCGCCCGGTTGCGGGTCGCCCCAGTAGTAGCTCAGCTTCTCCACGTAGATACGGTCACCGGTGCATCCGGCACATCCGTGCAGCGTGGTTTCCATCGACTCCGAGGGAATGACGTACGGCCGACCGACGAAGGTGACCATCAACGCGGCGATCACCGCGGCGATCACGATGAGGATCGGGAGTTCCTGCCAGAACGGCCGCTGCTTCTTCTTCGCTCGCCGCTTGCCGCGACCCGCCCGCGTACTCTCGTCGCCCGATTCGGACACCGACACCGACCCACTTTCGTCTGCCACGCCGAACAGATTAGCCCGGCAGCGAAACCGAAGTCCGATGCCGGGCTGAGGAAGATCTGCTGTGCCGAAAAGCTAACTCAGCGCTTTTCCTTGATCTTGGCGGCCTTGCCGCGCAGATCGCGCAGGTAGTACAGCTTGGCGCGGCGGACATCACCGCGGGTCACGACATCGATGTGGTCGATGTTGGGGCTGTGCACCGGGAAGGTGCGCTCCACGCCGACACCGAACGACACCTTGCGGACAGTGAAGGTCTCGCGGATGCCACCACCCTGGCGACGGATCACGACGCCCTTGAAGACCTGGATGCGCTCCTTCGAGCCTTCGATGACCTTCACGTGCACGTTCAGCGTGTCGCCCGGCCGGAAGTCGGGAACGTCGCTGCGCAGCGACTTCTCGTCGACGAAGTCAAGGGTGTTCATTTCCATCCTTATGGTTTCGCGCGAACAGAGGACCCTAGCGGCACTGGGCGTGCTCAGCCGGTTCATGCTCCGATCAATGGGGTGCGCCGGGTCGACAACCACCCAGGGCAACCTGAGCATTGTGCCAGATCGGCGCGGTGCGGAAGAAATCGACCCTGGTGGCGGCGAGTCGGCGACTCTTCACGCTACCCCGACGCGGCACGGTCTTGCAGCGCCAGATCGTGACCACAACCGCAGCGCGCGGAGACCATGCGACACAGCGGCAGCTCCGGGAAACTCATGCCGCAGCGATCGTCCGCGGCCGCGGCCCCGGACGAAGGCTCCGCCGAGCGCGTTCATCAGCGGTTCTGCTCGCCGGATGTCGCGTCCTGCTCCAGCGGCGGGCTGGGCGTGTGCGGCGGGCCGTGGTGGGAATGCCAGAACAAATGCTCGCGGTGCGGGGCGGGCGGAGCGGGCACGACCGTGCGGGTGAGTTCCGCCTCCGCCGCCGTGCGGACGTGCTCGACGTCCGGTTTTCCCGCGACCAGATCCTGCACGAAGATCTTGACGCGGATGACCGGGCGACGGTAGCGCCGTTCCCGGACGATGGCCCGGTACATCAGGCGCCTTCGGTCGCCGTAACGCCAGCGCGCCCAGGGCGCTCCCGGGCGGCTCAGTCGCAGCGCACCGACGACCAGCAGCGGGAGGAAGAACATGCCGAACAGGCCGGTCCAGATCTTCCCCTTCGCGATCACCACCGCGGCGAGAGCCAGATTGACCACGGCGAACCCGACGACGAAGGCGCGGACCTCGGTGCTCGGACCGTGCCGGAAGTCGTTGATGTCCAGCATCCACAGCGGGTGGAAGCCGAGCAGCAGCAATCCCGTCACGGCGAGCGCGACGAACACCGCGTCCACCGATGTGCGCCCCTGCTCTTCCCAGTAGACGTCGCGCAGATAGAAGATCAGCGCGAATTCGTCGAGCACCAGCGCGGCGCCCACGCCGAAGAGCGCGGCGAGGATGCCGGCCGTGGCGGCGTCGGCGCTCTCGTACTGGGCGACCATGCCGACGCCGGAGGAGAGCACCAGGATCACGCCGAACACCATGTGGTGGATGTGCGTGTCACCGGCCCGCAGGTTGCCCGGCCACCAGCGCACCCGTGCGCGGATCAACCGGACGCTGACGCGGATGAACAGGAATCCGACGATGAATCCGAGCAGGAAGCACAGCAACGGCAGCCGCCCTTGGGCGATCACGTCCTCGTGGAGCCACCGTTGCATAGCCGCTACTTCCTCCCGCGGACCGGACTACTGGCCGAAGCCCGCCCTGCGCAACGCGTCCGCCATGGCGCCGCTCGGTGCCGGTGCGTTGCGACGCTGGTTGCCACCGCGCCCCTGTCCTTGATTGCGGTTTTGGCCCTGCTGCCTGTTCTGTCCATTCTGCCGCTGCCGCTGATCGCCGCCGCCGGATCGGCCGCCCTGCCCGCGCTGCCGGTTGTCGCCGCCCTTGGCGGGTGCGCCGGGCTCGTCGTCCAAGCGCAGGGACAGACCGATGCGCTGGCGCGCCACGTCCACCTCCAGCACCTTCACCTTTACCACGTCGCCGGACTTGACCACTTCGCGCGGATCCTTCACGAAGTTGTGCGACATGGCCGACACGTGCACCAAGCCGTCCTGGTGTACGCCCACGTCGACGAAAGCGCCGAAGGCGGCCACATTCGTCACCACACCCTCGAGCACCATGCCCGGTTTCAGGTCGGCGACCTTCTCCACCCCTGCGGCGAACTCGGCGGTCTTGAACTCCGGTCGCGGGTCGCGACCCGGCTTCTCCAGCTCGGCGATGATGTCGGTCACGGTCGGGACACCGAAGCGGTCGTCGGTGAAATCGCTGGCGCGCAGCGAACGCAGTGCCGTGGTGTTGCCGATGATCTCCGCGATGCCGCGTCCGGTCGATTCGAGGATGCGCCGCACCACGGGGTACGCCTCCGGGTGCACCGCCGAGGTGTCCAGCGGATCCTCGCCGCCGCGGATGCGGAGGAAGCCCGCGCACTGTTCGAACGCCTTCGGGCCCAGCCGCGGGACATCGAGCAGAGCGGTCCGGCTGCGGAACGGGCCGTTGTGGTCCCGGTGCGCCACGATGCTCTCCGCCACCGACCCGGCGATACCGGAGACCCGCGACAGCAGCGGCACGGAGGCGGTGTTGACGTCGACACCCACCGCGTTCACCGCGTCCTCGACCACCGCTCCCAGCGAACGAGCCAGCAGTGATTCGGACACGTCGTGCTGGTACTGGCCGACACCGATGGACTTCGGGTCGATCTTCACCAGCTCGGCCAGCGGATCCTGCAGCCGCCGCGCGATGGATACCGCGCCGCGCAACGACACGTCCAGGTCGGGCAACTCCTGCGACGCGTAGGCCGACGCGGAGTACACCGAAGCGCCCGCCTCGGAGACCACGATCTTGGTGGGCTTGTTCTCCGGAATGCGTGAGATCAGCTCGGCGGCAAGGGCGTCGGTCTCGCGCGAGGCGGTGCCGTTGCCGATGGCGATGAGTTCGACGCCGAATCGGGCGACCAGCGCGCCGAGCACCGCCAGCGACTTCTCGGTCTGGCCCTGCGGTTTATGCGGGTAGATCACCTCGGTGGCGACCACCTTGCCGGTGGCGTCGACCACCGCCACCTTCACGCCGGTGCGGTAGCCGGGGTCCAGACCCATCGTCGTGCGGGTGCCCGCGGGGGCGGCGAGCAGCAGATCGCGCAGATTCGCGGCGAACACGTCGACCGCGTCCTTCTCCGCCGCCTGCCGCAACCGCATCCTGGTGTCGATACCGAGGCTGACCTGCAGCTTGGTGCGCCAAGCCCAGCGCACGGTGTCCAGCAGCCAGGAGTCGGCGGGGCGGCCCCGGTCGGCGATGCCGAAGCGAGTGGCGATGCGGCCCTCGTAGACGGTGCGCTCGCCCGGCTGCGGCTCCTCGGTGTCCGGCTCGAGGTGCAGGGTGAGCACCTCCTCCTTCTCGCCGCGCAGCAGCGCGAGGACGCGGTGCGAGGGCAGCTTGTCGAAGGGCTCGCTGAACTCGAAGTAGTCGGCGAACTTCGCGCCTGCCTCCTCCTTGCCCGGGCGCACGGTCGAGGTGATCTGCCCGCGGTTCCACATCAGTTCGCGCAATTCGCCGACCAGATCGGCGTCCTCGGCGAAACGTTCGACCAGGATCGCCCGCGCGCCGTCGAGCTGCTCGGCGGTGTACTGCGCCGGATCGGTGGCCGGATCCTGGATCAGGGCGTCGGCCACCGGCTCGTGCCCGGCCTCGCGCGCGATCTGTGCCTTGGTGCGCCGCTTCGGCTTGTACGGCAGATAGATGTCCTCGAGCCGGGCCTTGGTCTCGGCGAGCAGGATCTGCCGGTGCAGGGCGTCGTCGAGTTTGCCCTGGCCCCGAATCGATTCGATGATCGCGGCCCGGCGCTCGTCGAGTTCGCGCAGGTAGTGCAAACGCTCCTCGAGCACACGCAGCTGCGCGTCGTCCAGACCGCCGGTGATCTCCTTGCGATACCGGGCGATGAACGGCACCGTCGAGCCCGCGTCGAGCAGCTCGACGGCGGCGCGCACCTGGGTCTCGCGCACCGTGAGTTCCTCGGCGATGCGACTGTTCACGCTGGCTGGGCCCGCGGTGTCGGAGCGTGGCACGGCGGGTGTGGACTCTGCACTGGCAGTCTCGGGCGCTGTCGTCACGTCGGAGACACTACCGTCGCCGCCCGGCACGTGGTCCACACCCGGGTGCACCTCCCTCGTCTCAGCCGTCGTCCAGGCCGAGCAGCCGCCGCGACAGTTCCCGCATCTCGGCCTTGCGGATCTTGCCGGTCACCGTCATCGGGAATGCCTCGACCACGTGCACGTAGCGGGGAATCTTGAAGTGCGCCAGCTTGCCGGTGGCGAACTCGCGCACGGCCGCGACGTCCAACGGCTTCGCGTTCTCGCGCATCCGGATCCAGGCCATCAGTTCTTCGCCGTACTTCGGGTCCGGCACGCCGATCACCTGCGCATCCAGGATGTCGGGATGGGTGTAGAGGAATTCCTCGATCTCCCGCGGATAGACGTTCTCGCCGCCGCGGATGACCATGTCCTTGATCCGGCCGGTGACGGCCAGATAGCCCTCGTCGTCCATCACACCGATGTCGCCGGTGTGCATCCAGCGGGCGGCGTCGATGGCCTCGGCGGTCTTGTCCGGCTGGTCCCAGTACCCGAGCATCACCGAATAGCCGCGGGTGCACAGCTCGCCGGGTTCGCCGCGCGGCACCGTGAGACCCGTTGCGGGATCGACGATCTTGACCTCCAGGTGCGGCCCGACCCGGCCGACCGTGGCGGTGCGCCGGTCGATGCTGTCGTCGCGCCGGGTCTGGGTGCTGACCGGAGACGTTTCGGTCATGCCGTAGCAGATGCAGACCTCACGCATGCCCATCCGGTCGATCACCCGCTTCATCACCTCGACCGGGCACGGCGAGCCCGCCATGATCCCGGTGCGCAGCGTGGACAGGTCCACGGCGACCGTGTCGAGTGCGGCGAGCATGTCGATGAACATCGTCGGCACACCGTAGAGCGAGGTGCAGCGCTCGGCCTCGACCGCCGCCAAGGCCGCTGTCGGATCGAACGACTGCGCCGGAATCACAATGGCCGCACCGTGACTGGTGCTGGCCAGATTGCCCATCACCATGCCGAAGCAGTGGTAGAACGGCACCGGGACGCAGATCCGGTCCTGCTCGGTGTATCCGCACAGTTCGCCGACGAAATAGCCGTTGTTCAGGATGTTGTGATGGCTGAGCGTGGCCCCTTTCGGGAATCCGGTTGTGCCCGAGGTGTACTGGATGTTGATCGGGTCGTCGGCCGACAACCGCGCCCCCAGGTCGACGAGCCGATCGCTGTCGATCTCGGTGCGGCACAGCTCCTCCCACTCGGGTGTGCCCAGCACGAGCACCTGGGCCAGCGCCGGGCAGTTCGGTCGCACCTCCTCGATCATCGCCACGTAGTCCGACGACTTGAACCGTTCGGTGGCGATGAGCATGCGCACGCCCGCCTGGCGCAGCACGTATTCCAGTTCGCTGGTGCGGTAGGCCGGATTGATGTTGACCAGGATCGCGCCGATCTTCGCCGTGGCGTACTGCACCAGAAACCATTCCGCGCAGTTCGGCGCCCAGATGCCGACCCGGTCGCCCTTGCCGATGCCCTGACCGGCGAGGCCGCAGGCCAGGGCGTCGACCGCGGCGCCGAGAGCGCGGTAGGTCCACCGCCGGCCGGTCGGCCGGTCCACCAGCGCTTCCCGATCCGGGAACGCCGCTACCGTGCGATCGAGATTGCCGCCGATGGTGTCGCCGAGCAGCGGGACGTCCGACCCGCCGGAGGCATAACTGGGCTGGGGAAACGCTGCCGATGTCATCGGGCACCGCCCTGCCGCAGCACGAGGTCGGTCGCGGACAGGTCGGCCTCGACGATCGCGAAAGCGACCCGGTCGGCCGGAGGCCGATCACACAGCAGGTCCGCCGCGGACGCGTCGGCGCGGTCGTAGCAGTCCAGCAGTTCGCGCGCCCGCTGATTCGGATCGGTGCCCATCTTCGGTTCTCCTCGTTCTGTGCTCCAACGCAACCCAGGTGTGCAATAGGATGTGGGTCACACCCCGCTGCCGACTACCCCCGAAAAGGGGTGAATCGTATGACCCACACCGCCTTGCTGCGTCCGCGCGACAGCGACGCGCTGCGCGCCGAGATCCGCTGGGTGGCGGGCACCGCGGGCGTGCCGGTGGCGTTCGGTGGCGAAGTGCACGCGGACGCGCTGCTGCTGTCGGAGTTCGTCGGCACGCTGACCAACGGCCTACGCGGTCTGGCCGTCGTGCGGGCCTCCGGGCTGGGCGGCCAGGTGATGGATTCCGGACGGCCCGCCGTGGTCTCCGACTATCGCCGCGCCTCCTCGATCACCCACGACTACGACGGGCCGGTCGCCGGCGAGGGCATCCGTTCCGTGCTCGCCGTACCCGTGGTGGTGGACCAGCGCTCCCGTGCGGTGCTCTACGCCGCGACGCGCGGCGGGAGCCCGTTGGGCGACCGCACTGCGGACCTCGTCGTCCAGGCCGGTCGCCGCCTGGCCACCGAGATCGCCGTGCGCGACGAGGTCGACCGTCGGCTGCGCATGCTGGAGGTCAGCGCGCCGTCGGCTACCGCGGCCCCGGCGATCACGGAGGAACTGCGCGACATTCACGCCGAACTGCGCGGCATGGCGCGTTCGGCCCAGGACGACCGGCTGCGCGGACGTCTGCACGCGGTATGCGAGCGACTCACCCGGGTCATGACCGGGGAGCCGCGGCCGGACCGACCGAGACTGTCCCGGCGCGAACTCGACGTCCTGTCCCAGATCGCCCTGGGTTGCACCAATCAAGAAGCGGCGCAACGACTCTCACTCGGCCAGGAGACCGTGAAGAGCTACCTGCGCAACGCGATGGTCAAGCTCGACGCCCACTCTCGGCAGGAGGCGGTGGTCGCCGCCCGCCGCCACGGCTTGCTGCCGTGAGACGTGGCGATCCCCGTCACGACGCCGGCTCGCCGCGGCCGGATCGGCGGCGCCGTGCGCCAGTGCGCAACCGGGCCGCGAGCCGGACGAAGGTCACTTGACGGAAGGACACCCGGGGCTCGGCATCGGCGACGATATCGATCAGCGCCGCATGGCCGCGGTGGCGAGTTCGAGCGAGTCGAGGGTTCCCGTGCCGAAGGCGCCGGCTCGCAGCGGGACAGGCGAGCGCCCGCTCGATGTACTCCGGTCTATCGCCCGGGTCCGGACGTGTCGTGGTCCGCCAGCAGGTCCGGGCGGCGTTCGCGGGTCCGCGCGAGGGATTGCTCGCGTCGCCAGGCGGCCACCTTCGCGTGGTCGCCGGACAGCAGGATCGGCGGGACGTCGAGCCCGCGCCAGGAGACCGGGCGGGTGTAGCTGGGACCTTCGAGCAATCCGTCGGAGAACGAATCCTCCTGATGCGATTGCTGGTTGCCGAGGACGCCGGGCAGCAGCCGGACCACGGCCTCGGCCATCACCAACACGGCCGCCTCGCCGCCGATCAGCACGTAGTCGCCGATGCTGACCTCCGCCACCCGGACGCGGCGGGCCGCGTCGTCGAAGACACGCTGGTCGATGCCCTCGTAGCGCCCGCAGGCGAAGACGAGATGCCGCTCGGCGGCCCAGCGGTGCGCCATGGCCTGCGTGAACGGCACCCCCGCCGGCGTGGGCACCACGAGCAGCGCGTCGTCGGGACACACCTCGTCGAGCGCGTCGCCCCAGACGGTCGGCTTCATGACCATGCCCGGCCCGCCCCCGTAGGGGGAATCGTCGACGGACTTGTGTACGTCATACGTCCAACGGCGTAGGTCGTGCACGGTGAGCGAGATCAGTCCCTTGTCGATCGCCTTGCCGAGCAGCGCCGTGCGCAGCGGCTCCAGATACTCCGGGAAAATCGTGACGACGTCGAGTTTCATGCCTGTCTCCTAGCGCCGCCGGGCCGCACGCTGTCGGCCGATCGGACGCCCACCGTCTCATTCCGGGTCGAGCAGACCCTCGGGCGGATCGATCACGATCACGCCCTCGGCGAGCGACACCGTGGGCACGATGGCGGTGACGAACGGGATCAGGATCTCTCGCCCGGCGTCCGCGGCCCGCACCTCCAACAACTCACCGGCCGCGGAATGCAACACCTCGCGCACGGAGCCGACCACGCTGCCGTCGGCGAGCCGGACCTCGAGCCCCTCCAGCTCGTGGTCGTAGAACTCGTCCGGATCCTCGGAAGGCGGGAGGTCGGCGCTGTCGACCACGAACAGCATGCCGCGCAGCGCGTCGGCCGCGGAGCGGTCGGTCACACCGGCCAGAAACACCAGAAGCCGGCCCGAGTGCTCCCGGGCCGACTCCACGGTGAACTCGCGAACCTCCGCCGCGCGCGGCAGCCGGCCGCGCAGACCGGCGCCCGGCGCGAAACGCGCCGCAGGCTCGTCGGTGCGTATCTCGACGACGAGTTCGCCACGCACACCGTGTGACTTGGCGACCCGCCCGACGACGAGTTCCATCTACTGGTCGGTGTCGACCACGTCGACCCGGATGCCCCGGCCGCCGATACCGGCGACGAGGGTACGCAGCGCGGTCGCGGTACGTCCACCGCGGCCGATCACTTTGCCCAGGTCATCAGGGTGAACGTGTACCTCGACGGTGCGTCCCCGGCGGCCGGTGATCAGCTCGACGCGGACGTCATCGGGGTTGGCGACGATGCCGCGCACCAGGTGCTCGACGGCGTCGGCGACGACAGCGCTCACTGCTCCATCACCTCGCGACGCGACCGGCCCGTGGTCGGGGCCGGTCTACGGACGGCTCGGGACGGGTATCGCCCGATCATTACTCGGCGGCCTCAGCGGACTCGGAGCCCTCTTCGGCGTCCTTCTTGCCCTTCTTCTTGGGCGTGACCGCCTCGGCGACCGGCTCGTTGTCCGCGGCGGCCAGCGCGGCGTTGAACAGGTCCAGCTTCGACGGCTTGGCCGGCTTGACCTTCAGGGTGCCCTCGGCGCCGTCGATGCCCTTGAACTTCTGCCAGTCGCCGGTGATCTTCAGCAGCTGGAGGACCGGCTCGGTGGGCTGCGCACCGACGCCCAGCCAGTACTGCACGCGCTCGGAGTCGATCTCGATGAGCGAGGGCTCTTCCTTCGGGTGGTACTTGCCGATGGACTCGATGGCCCGGCCGTCCCGGCGGGTGCGGGCGTCCGCGACGACGACGCGGTACTGCGGGTTGCGGATCTTGCCCAGGCGGGTGAGCTTGATGCGAACAGCCACTGCTGATCTGCCTTTCGTTGGTTGGTCACGACGCAATTCGGCGACCCGCATGGTCTGCGAGCCCGGTTTTGCGCATTCGAGTGTGTGACCGCCGCGCGGTACGGAACCGGAGACGGGCTGACACTTGTCCGGAAGGACGGTTGTCCATTGTGCCAGACGAGGTGATCACGCCAGAAATCGCGTCGTCGTGTTCCCGAAGCGGCACCGACCTGCCACAACGACGCCTGGGAACTCCCCCGAGCTACCCGACCGCGAAAACTCGCAGCAACAACAGCACCGAGGGCGCGCGTCGACACGCGTACGACGCGCGCCACGGAGCGGCTATCATCGCCCGAGCCTATCCAGGGCCAATGGTATTCGCGTACGGTTCTCGCTCGTCAGCGCACCAGCGGAGCAAGGGTGCGCCCGGCCAGCTCGACCGCGCCCGGTTCGTGCCCGTTGAACACCATATTGATGATGAGACCGTCGACGCCATGGTCGAGAACGCGGGTCCGCAGCTGCTCGGCAACTTCGTCCGGCGTGCCGACGAACTGGCGGTCGGCCGGACTCTGCGCCAGCTCGGAGTCCGACAGCGCCGACAGGTCGATGCCCATGCCGCTCAGGTAATCCCGCTGCTGCTTGCGCACGAGGTCACCGTCTTCATCCATCATGACGAAGCACAGGTAGCTGGTCTCCAGCGTCTGCGGATCCCGGCCGACCTCCGCGCAGCGCGCCCGCAGCGCCTCGATCTTGCGCGGCAGCTCGGATGCGTTGCAGATGATGTTGAGGTGGTCGGCGAAGCGGGCGGCCAGGCCGAAGGTCTTCTTCTCGCCGCTGCCGCCGAGCAGGATCGGCAGATCGTCGCGTACGCGCGGCTCGTTCATCGCGTTCTCGACCCGGTACCACTTGCCCTGGTGAGTGGGCCGCTCGCCGCGCAACATCGGCTGGATGATGTGCAGCGCCTCGTCGAGCCGCTCGAAGCGGTCGGTGAAGGTCCCGAATTCGAAGCCGAGGGAGCGGTGCTCGAGTTCGAACCAGCCCGCGCCGATCCCGAGCACCGCGCGGCCCCCGCTCACCACATCCAGCGTGGTGACCGTCTTGGCCAGCATCGCCGGGTTGCGGTAGGTGTTGCCGGTGACCAACGCCGACAACTGAATTCGCTCCGTCGCCGTGGCCAGACCGCCGAGCGCGGTGTAGGCCTCCAGCATCGGCTCGTCGGGCGTGCCGATGCCGGGCAGCTGATAGAAGTGGTCCATGACGAAGGCCGTGTCGAAACCGGCGGCTTCGGCCTCTCGGGCCTGTGCGATCACCGTGGGGAACAGCTCACGCACCGACTTGCCGTAGCTGAAGTTGGGCATCTGATATCCGAGGCGAATTGTCACGAAATCCGACCTTACGCCGCTTTCGGATACGCGCGCGGACGCCGCGGTGACGAGTTATCGATGGCCGGTGACCGGGCCGCGCCCGCCGTACACGCGCCCGCGCAGGACGACCGCGTACGGGGTGGTGAGCGTCTCGGGGTGGGTACGCGGATCCTCTTCGTAGACAACGAAATCCGCGGGGGCGCCGGCCTCGATGCCCGGTCGTCCGAGCCAGTCGCGGGCCCGCCAGGAGGCCGCGCCGAGCGCGTCGTGGCGCGACAGGCCCGCCGCACCGAGGGCGGCGATCTCGTCGGCGATGCGCCCGTGGCGGATGGAGCCGCCCGCGTCCGTCCCCGCGAAGATCGGCACACCCGCCTCGTGCGCGGCGGCGACCGTGCCGTGCACCCGCCGGTGCAGATCGCGCATGTGCGCGGCGTAGACGGGGAATTTGCCGGCACTGTCGGCGATACCGGGGAAGGTGTCGATATTGATCAGGGTGGGCACCAGCGCGGTGCCGTGCTCGACCATCATCTCGATGGTCTCGTCGGTCAGGCCGGTGCCGTGCTCCAGGCAGTCGATACCGGCGTTGATCAGACCGGGTAACGCGTCCTCGCCGAAGACGTGCGCGGTGACCCGCGCGCCGTTGGCGTGCGCGGCGTCGATGGCCTCCTTCAGGATGGCGTCGCTCCACAGCGGCCGCAGATCGCCTGCGGAGCGGTCGATCCAGTCGCCGACGATCTTCACCCAGCCGTCGCCGAGACGGGCCTGCTCGGCGACGATCTCCGGCAGGTCGCGTTCGTCGTCGAGCTCGATGCCCAGTTCGCGGATGTAGCGCCTCGGACGGGCGATGTGGCGGCCCGCGCGGATGATCCGCGGCAGGTCCTCGTGGTCGTCGACGAACCGGGTGTCGATGGGCGAGCCCGCGTCGCGCAGCAGCAGGGCACCGGCGTCGCGCTCGGTCTCGGCCTGCGCGATGGCGCCCGCGCGGTCCTCGTGGCCTCCGCCGTGCCGGATGCCGACATGGCAGTGCGCGTCGACCAATCCCGGCACGATCCACCCGGAGCCGCACAGCGTTTCGGCTCCGGGCACGGGTTCGAACGACACCAGGCCGTCGCGCACCCAGAGGTCGCGCACCTCGCCCTCGGGAAGAACCACACCGCGCAGGTGCACAGCAACCTCCTGGAACTCGTCTGCGGCCTCCAACCTACTGCCCGATTCCCGGATCGGTCCTCCGCGCGCAGCCTGCCACGAGGCAGGGAAGCCGAGCCGCTGCGCCGCGCTCGCCGCGTGATCGAACCGCGAACGCGGCGACTGTGGACAGCGTGGGCGGCGGGAGTGTGCTACTTCTTCGGGAACTTCAGTTTGGACAGGTCGAAGCCCTCCAAGCCGGGCGGCAATTGATCCAGACCGGCAGGCATGTTGGACAGGTCGGGCATTCCCGCGGGCAGGCCGGGCATCCCGCCCATCCCCGGGAAACCGCCGCGCACCTTCGGCTGCGTCGGACCACGGCCACCCTTCTTGCCTTTCTTGCCCTTCTTCGCGTTGCCGCGGCGGGCGCCGGGCAGCCCCATCTGACGACCCATCATCGTCATCATCTTCTTGGCCTCGAAGAAACGGTCGACGAGCTGGTTGACCTCGGAGACCTGGACCCCGGAGCCGTTGGCGATGCGCAGACGGCGGGAGGCGTTGATGATCTTGGGGTTCGCCCGTTCGCCCGGAGTCATGCCGCGGATGATCGCCTGCACCCGGTCGAGCTGCTTGTCGTCGACCTGGGCGAGCACGTCCTTCATCTGGCCCGCGCCCGGCAGCATGCCGAGCAGGTTCCCGATCGGACCCATCTTGCGGATGGCCAGCATCTGGTCGAGGAAGTCCTCGAGGGTGAGCTCGCCGCTGCCGATCTTGCGGGCGGCCTCCTCGGCCTGTTCGGCGTCGTAGACCTGTTCGGCCTGCTCGATCAGGGTGAGCACGTCACCCATCCCCAGGATGCGACTGGCCATACGATCCGGGTGGAAGAGGTCGAAGTCCTCGAGCTTCTCACCGGTCGAGGCGAACAGGATCGGCACGCCGGTGACCTCGCGGACGCTCAGCGCCGCACCACCCCGGGCGTCGCCGTCGAGCTTGGTGAGCACCACGCCGGTGAATCCGACGCCGTCGCGGAACGCCTCGGCGGTATTGACCGCGTCCTGGCCGATCATGGCGTCGAGCACGAACAGGGTCTCGTCCGGTTGCACGGCGTCGCGGATGCCCGCGGCCTGGCGCATGAGCTCCTCGTCGATGCCGAGACGGCCCGCGGTGTCGACGATCACGACGTCGTACTGCTTCTGCCGCGCCTCTTCGACACCGCCGCGCGCCACGGTCACCGGATCGGCGGCGGACATACCCAGCGGGTTCTCACCGCCGCCGACCGAAGTGCCGGGGTGCGGCGCGTAGACGGGCACGCCCGCGCGCTCGCCGACGACTTGCAGCTGCGTGACGGCGCCGGGGCGTTGCAGGTCGCATGCCACCAGCAGCGGCTGATGGCCCTGCCCCTTCAACAATTTCGCCAGCTTGCCCGCGAGCGTGGTCTTACCGGAACCTTGTAGACCGGCCAGCATGACCACGGTCGGCGGGTTCTTGGCCAGGTGCAGCCGCCTGGTCTCGCCGCCGAGGATGCCGATGAGCTCCTCGTTGACGATCTTCACGACCTGCTGGGCCGGGTTCAGCGCCGCGGAGACCTCCGCGCCCTTGGCGCGCTCCTTGATCCGCCCGATGAATCCGCGGACCACGGGCAGCGCGACGTCGGCCTCCAACAAGGCCAAGCGGATCTCGCGGCAGGTGGCGTCGATGTCGGCCGGTGACAGACGCCCCTTACCGCGCAGATCCTTGAGGGCACCGGTAAGCCGGTCGGACAGGGATTCGAACACCGATCGCGCTCCTGATCTCGGGGGACGTCACATTCTCTCCCAGGGTAATGGGATCGCCCGCGTGTTCGCGCAGGCGGTGCGTCCTTCCCGGCGCGGCGGGCTCGCTAGTCGAGCACGCGACGGCGCGGCCGGTCCGTTTTGCGGTAGTCGTGGTTCTCCTCGGCCACCATGAAGGCCGCCTCGTTGGCAGTCAGGCCCAGCTCGAGGGCCAGGCCGTCGAGCAGAGCCCACTCCGTCGTGCTCGGGATGGGCGAGCCGGCGACCGTGGAGGCGATCGTCATCGCGGTCACCGCCTGTCGCCCGGTCAGGGTGCGACCCGGAAGCCAGGAGACCACCCACCGGTCGCCGCCGACGCAGCGGGCCATGTGCGCGGTCTCGTCACTCGTCATCGTGGATGCGGGAACGACTTCAATTGCCACCGACCTGCTCCCCTCGTGCTCGCGATAGCCAGACGCTCTAGATCGTAGGGTCAGCTCGCGAGGCCCGAGTTGGGATGCAGCAAATATTGTGCAACGGATTTATCACCGGATAAAAGTGCTGCTAATCATTATTTTCCGATTCTGTAGCACCTTCGGCGGGCGGTTTCGGCGCAGTTCTGGGAACCACCGCGATAATCGCTTTCTCGATCGTTTCCCGGCGCGCGGGGCCGTCTTCGGCGCCCAGATCGAGGCAAAAGCTGTCGACCACCGCGGACCCCATCGTGACCACCTTGGCCCAGCGGACGTCGGCTCCGCAGCCGGCCAGCTCCGCGGCCAGATGGCTGAGCAGGCCCACCCGGTCCTCGGCGCGCAATTCGAGGATCGCCTGACCGGGCACCGAGGTGTCCGACCAGATCACCCGGGGCTGCGCCTGCGCGTACCGGCTCCGGCCGATGGTGCCCGCCTCGCGCTCGCGTTTGGCCAGCGCCGCGGGCACGTCCAGGTCGCCGGCCGTGGCCCGGATCAATTCCTGGCGCAGCAGCCCCGGGTCCGGCGGATCGCCGAACTTGGGCGCGACCACGAAGGTGTCCACCGCGGACGAGCCTTCGACGCCGAGCGCGGCCGACAGCACGCGCAGCGAATGCAGCGCGAGCACGCCCGCGGCGTCGGAGAGCAGCCCGGAGCTGTCCGGCGCGATGATGGTGACGACATAGGTGTGCTTGCTCGCACCGGGCTTCAGATCGACGTGCACGCCGCCCGCTCGAGCCTTCTCGACCAATTCCGGTGCGATCGGCTCCGGTGTGGGCAACTGGTCGCCCGCCATGACCAACCGGCAGCGCCGGACCAGTTCGCCGATCAGCGAGGCCTTCCAGTCGCCCCATACGCCGGGTCCGGTGGCCTGCGAATCCGCCTCCGCCAGAGTGTGCAGCAGCTCCAGCAGTTGCGGATCGCCGTCGAGCGCGTCGACGACGTGCCGCACCGTCTCGGGATCGGACAGATCACGCCGGGTCGCGGTCTCCGGTAGCAGCAGGTGATGACGCACGACCGCGCTGAGCGTACGCACGTCCGACGGCCACAGACCGAGGCGGCGGCCGATGTGGGTGGCCAGTTCCGCGCCGACCACGCTGTGATCGCCCGCGCGGCCCTTGCCGATGTCGTGCAGCAGTGCGCCGAGGGCGAGCAGGTCGGGTCGGGCCACCCGGGTGCTCAGCCCGCCCGCGTAGGCGACCGTCTCCATGAGATGGCGGTCGACGGTCCAGATGTGCTGGACATCGCGCGGCGGCAGGTCGCGCACGGCGCCCCATTCCGGCAGCAGCCTGCCCCACAGTCCCGTCCGGTCCAGCGCCTCGATCGCGTCGATCGTGCCGCGGCCCGCGCCCAACAGGACCAGCAAGTCGTTGAGGGCGTCCTTGGGCCACGGCTCACGGAGCTCGGGAGCGTCCTCGGAGAGCCGGTTGAGGGTGGTGGCCGACATCGGCAGGCCGGTCTGCGCCGAAGCCGCCGCGACGCGCAGGATCAGCCCGGGATCGCGCTGTGGACGGGCATCTCTGGCCAACACGACTTCGCCCGCGTGCTCGACGACTCCTTCGTCCAGCGGCCTGCGCACCGGCATCCGGCGCAGGCGCGCCAATCCCCGGCGCGGCAGCGCGTTGGCCGCGGTCCGCAGCCCCACGTCTACCGAGTAGCTGACCGTCCTGGCCGAATCGCTCAGTGTGCGGGCCAGGTCGAACCGGTCGCCGATGCGCAGGGCCGCGCCGATCTCGTCGGCGTCCTGCGCGCGCAACTGGTCGCGGGCGCGGCCCGCTACGCGGTGCAGTTCGGTGCGCACGTCCAGCAGCCGACGGTGCGCCTGCTTCAGTCCGCCGCCCGGCACGTCCGGTCCCAATCCGGGCATGGCGTCGGTGAGCTGGGCGATGGCCAGCGCATCCAGCAGTTGGATGTCACGCAGTCCGCCGCGGCCGTTCTTCAGGTCGGGCTCGGCGCGGTGCGCGATCTCGCCGTTGCGCTCCCATCTGGCCTGAGCTCGGGCGATGAGGTCGTCGAAGCGGGAGCGGATGCCGGTGCGCCACTCCCGGCGCACCCCGCCGATCAGCAGATTGCTCAGTTCCTGGTCACCGACGATGTGCCTGGCCTCGAGCAGGCCGAGCGCGGCGACGAGGTCGTCGGCGGCCACCCGCAACGCCTGCGGAACGGTGCGCACACTGTGGTCGAGTTTGATGTGCGCGTCCCACAGCGGATACCAGAGCTGATCGGCGACCTCGGCCACCCGGGCCGGATCGACGTCGTCTTGCAGCAGGACCAGATCCAGATCGGAGTACGGCAGCATCTCGCCGCGGCCGAGGCCGCCGACGGCCACCACGGCCAAGCCGCTGTCGGGGGCGATGCCCAGTTCGGCGCCCTTGCTGGTGAGCCAGAGTTCGTAGAGGTCGACCAGCGCTTGGCGCAGCGACCGGGCGTCCAGCCGGGGATTGCGCGGCTGGCCGCCGTCGAGCAGTTGGGTGCGCGCGCGAACCAGGTCGGCCGCTGCGTTGGACACCTTGCCGTTGCCTTGTTCGGTGATCTTCGGATCACCGTCGTGCTCGTACTGACTTGCCACAACCCACCGCCCATTTCATGCGCGCGGCCCCGCCCCTACCGGGAGCTCCGGCGGGAGCGGGGCCGCCGCTCTACTCGTTGCTGCTACAGCGCGTCGGTTCCGCGTTCGCCGGTCCGCACCCGAATGATCGACTCCACCGGGGTGACCCAGACCTTGCCGTCGCCGATCTTGCCGGTACGGGAGGCCTCCACGATCACCTCCACGACCTTGTCGACGGAGGCATCGTCCACGACGACCTCGACACGGACCTTCGGCACGAAATCCACGGAGTACTCCGCGCCGCGGTACACCTCGGTGTGGCCCTTCTGCCTGCCGTACCCTTGGACCTCGCTGACGGTCATGCCCAACACACCCGCCTGCTCGAGACCGGACTTGACGTCCTCGAGCGTGAACGGTTTGACGATTGCGGTGATCAGTTTCATGTTCGTCATGCCTCCTTGACGGCCGAACGTGCCGTGCTACCCAGAGCGGCGAAGTCGTAGGCGGTTTCCGCGTGCTCGGACTCGTCCAAGCCGACCGACTCCGCTTCTTCGCTCACGCGCAGCCCAATGGTGAACTTCACGATATAGGCAATGATCAGGGTCGCGATGAAGGAGAAGGCAAGTACCGCACCGGCGCCCACCGCCTGCCGCCACAGCTGATCGAATCCACCGCCGTAGAGCAGACCGGTTTTGGCCGCACCCGCCTCGGGCGCCGCGACGAAACCGACCATCAGGGTGCCGACGATGCCGCCGACCAGGTGCACGCCGACCACGTCGAGCGAGTCGTCGAAGCCGAACTTGAACTTCAGGCCGACCGCGAGGGCGCACAGCGCGCCCGCGACGATGCCGATGGCGAGCGCGCCGAGCACGTTCACCGAGGAACACGACGGGGTGATGGCGACCAGGCCCGCCACGATGCCCGAGGCCGCGCCCAGCGAGGTGGGCTTGCCGTCGCGGACCTTCTCCACCAGCAGCCAGGCCAGCATCGCGGCGCAGGTCGCGATGGTGGTGGTGATGAAGGTCGAACCGGCGAGGCCGCCGGAGGTCACCGCGGAGCCGGCGTTGAAGCCGAACCAGCCGAACCACAGCAGCCCGGCGCCGAGCATGACGAACGGCAGGTTGTGCGGGCGGAACGGGGTGGTCGGCCAGCCCTTGCGCTTGCCGAGCACCAGCACCAGGGCCAGACCGGCCGCACCGGCGTTGATGTGCACCGCCGTGCCACCGGCGAAGTCGACCGCGAGCAGTTTGTTGGCGATCCAGCCGCCCTCGTGCACGACGTTGCCGGCGGCGTCTTTGACGTCGAAGTCGAACACCCAGTGCGCGACGGGGAAGTAGACCACCGTGGACCAGATGCCCGCGAACACCAGCCACGCGCCGAACTTCAAGCGGTCGGCGACCGCGCCCGAGATGAGGGCAACCGTGATGATGGCGAACATCAGCTGGAAGGCGACGAAGACGGTCGCCGGAATCGTGCCCGCGAGCGGGATGTTCACCGCTTCGGTGGTGACCGTGCCCGCCGCGTCCTTGACCTCGGCGACGGAGTTGCCGCCGATCAGGCCCTTCAGCCCGAAGAACTGCGTCGGATCACCGATCACGCCGAACGTGTTGTCGCCGAAGGCCGTCGAGTATCCGTACAGCGACCACAGGACGCCGACCAGGCCCATCGCGCTGATGCTCATCATGATCATGTTGAGCACGTTCTTGGACCGGACCATGCCGCCGTAGAAGAAAGCAAGGCCCGGCGTCATCAGCAACACCAGCGCCGAACTCGCCAGCATCCATGCGGTGTCACCGGTATCCGGTGCACCGGTAAGTGGAAATGCCACCTTTATGTCCTCCTCATCTCGGGCCCTGCCGATTCCGGCAAACGGACCTGAACAGAAGGGTCCTAACTCGGTGTTTCATCTGTAGAGCTGCCGTGTTTCACCTACGTGAACGGATGGCGCAGCTGTGTTGCCACCACGTTTCGTCACCTACACCGGGGCTTTTCCGGCGCTGTGAGCACGGTGTTCGGAAAATCGGACATTCGTTACCGCACACGAGGAGTGGGCAAACTTCCGAGGTGTGACCGCCCTCGCACCGCGTTGGCGCTACAACGAACACCCACGGCGCACCTCGTGACCGGAACGCCGCGGCGACAACCTCTTTCGGCCGCGTTCGGCGAGTGGAACAGCTCAGCCCAGCAGCGCGTCGACGAACGCGGCGGGCTCGAAGGGAGCCAGGTCGTCGGCGCCCTCCCCGAGCCCGACCAGCTTCACCGGCACGCCCAGTTCGTGCTGCACCTGGAAGACGATGCCGCCCTTCGCCGTCCCGTCCAGCTTGGTCAGCACCACGCCTGTGATGTCCACCACTTCGGCGAACACCCTGGCCTGGGTCAATCCGTTCTGCCCGACGGTCGCGTCCAGCACGAGCAGGACCTCGTCGACGGCGGCCTTCTTCTCCACGACGCGCTTGACCTTGCCCAACTCGTCCATCAGGCCCGTCTTGGTGTGCAACCGACCGGCCGTGTCGATCAGCACCACGTCGACGCCGCGCTCGACGCCGGCCGCCACCGCGTCGAACGCGACCGCCGCCGGGTCGGCGCCCTCCCGGCCGCGGACGGTGTCGGCGCCGACCCGCTCGCCCCAGGTCTGCAACTGGTCGGCGGCCGCCGCGCGGAAGGTGTCGGCCGCGCCGAGCAGCACCCGGCGGCCGTCGGCCACGAGCACCCGCGCGAGCTTGCCGGTGGTGGTGGTCTTGCCGGTGCCGTTCACGCCGACCACGAGCAGGATCGAGGGATGATCGGGATGCGGCAGCGCGCGGACCGAGCGGTCCAGCTCCGGTCGCAGCTGCTCGATCAGCACGTCGCGCAGCACGGCACGCGCCTGGTCGGTGGTGCGCACGCTGCGCGCCGCCATCTCCGAACGCAGCCGGGAGACGACGGCCGTCGTGCTCGCGGTGCCGAGGTCGGCGAGGACCAGGGTGTCCTCGACCTCCTCCCACGAGTCGTCGTCCAGGTCGCCGCCGCCGAGCAGGCCGAGCAGGCTCTTGCCGACCGCGTTCTGCGAGCGCGACAGCCGTCCGCGCAGCCGGACCAAGCGGCCCGCGGTGGGCTCGATCTCCTCCAGCGCGACAGGCGCCTCCACGCCCGCCGGCGTGTCGGGCGCGACTACCTCGGTGGTGACCCCGGTGTCCGGGCCGGCGGTGTCGGCGACCGGTTCTGCGGTCACATCCTCGGCCGGCGCCTCCGGGGTCTCCACCGCCTCGGTCGCCTGCGGTGTCGCCTCGGCCGTCTCGGGCTCGATGGTCGGCTCCACGACGTCCGGGGCTGCAGCCACCTCGGTGACGTCCGATTCCGGCAACGGGACGTTCGTGATGCCGCGTTTGGGTGCGTCGCGCGGAATCGCGGCGTCGTCGCCGACGTGCGGCTGTCCTTCGGTATCGGTGCGCTCGACCGGTTGCGGTTCGGTCGCCGCGCCGCCCCGGCTGAAGGAGAATCCGCCGGACGCGGTGTAACCACCGGACCGGTCGGTCAGCTCCTTCTCCTGCGTGGGCGGAGTCAGCGACACGCGGCCGCGCTTGTACCGGACGAAACCGGCCACGAGCACGACGAGCAGCAGTGCGGCGACCGCGGCGATCAGGATCCAGACTTCGGGACTCACGCGAACCATCCTTGCAGACCGACCGTCACGGGATCGGCCCCGAGCCGCACCCGGCGCGCGAGTCGCGCGACCGGGCCTGCGTCGCAAACTCGGCGAACATCGCAGGTACCGGCCGTGGGCGGGCACGGGTGGGCACCGACACAGCCCGCCAGATTTCTTGTCCTGCGGAACTTCTCGCGAAGGGACAATAGGATCGGCGACGTGACCGATCGAAACGTGCTTGGGGGGCCGCTGGAAGAGTGCGGCACCGATCCTCTCACCGGCTTCTACCGGGACGGCTGCTGCAGTACCGGGCCGGAGGATCTGGGCAGCCACACCGTGTGCACCGTCGTCACGGCAGAATTCCTGGAGCATCAAGCGTCCATCGGAAACGATCTGAGTACGCCGCGCCCGGAGAACAATTTCCCCGGTTTACAGCCGGGCGACCGATGGTGCGTGGTCGCCGTGCGGTGGCTGCACGCGCACGAGGACGGCGTCGCCGCGCCCGTGGTGCTGGCCGCCACGCACGAAAACGCCCTGGAAGTGATCTCGATGGACATCCTGCGCAAGTACGCCGTCGACGTGCCCGACGACGTCAGCGACCTGCTCTGAGCATCCGGTAACTCTGTTCGGCCCGCTGCGTGGACCAGTGGCGCATAGGCGTCGCGGGCCGGTGTCCGATCGGTCCGTGGCGCAGGAGAGAACCGAATGGCACAAATGCGCCATTCGGCTCAGCGCGCCGCCCGCGCCCGTCGGCGATACGCTTTCTTCCGTTTCGTCATCATCGGCCGTCCCCGCGTGCACCACGATCGTGGCGGTCCGGTCCACGCCCCGCGCCTTCCGAAGTCATTGGATCGCAACGGCTGTCCGAGCGGCCGACCTCCGCGGCTGCTCGGCTGCGCGACGGCACCGTCACCCGCTCACACCGCGGCTGACCGGCCGGCGGTTCAGCCCGCCGCGCCGACCGGGGCCAGGTTCTCTCCGCGCAGCCGCTGGGAGATCACCTGGGTGATGCCGTCACCGCGCATGCTGACGCCGTAGAGCGCGTCGGCGATCTCCATCGTCGGCTTCTGGTGGGTGATGACGATCAGCTGGCTCTTCTCCCGCAACTGTTCGAACAGGCCGATCAGGCGGCGCAGGTTGGTGTCGTCCAGCGCGGCCTCGACCTCGTCCATCACGTAGAACGGTGACGGCCGGGCGCGGAAGATGGCCACCAGTAACGCGACCGCGGTCAGCGACTTCTCCCCACCGGACAGTAGCGACAGCCGCTTGACCTTCTTGCCCGGCGGGCGGGCCTCCACCTCGATGCCGGTGGTGAGCATGTCCGACGGGTCGGTGAGCAGTAGCCTGCCCTCGCCGCCGGGGAACAGTTTCGCGAACACCTCGACGAACTCGCGCTCCACGTCGGCGTAGGCCTCGGTGAACACCTGGAGGATGCGGGCATCGACCTCGGCGACCACGTCGAGGAGATCCTTGCGCGCGCTCTTGACGTCCTCGAGCTGCGTGGCCAGGAAGTTGTAGCGCTCCTCCAGCGCCGCGAATTCCTCCAGTGCCAAGGGATTCACCTTGCCGAGGGTGGCGAGGTCCTTTTCCGCGCGCTTGGCGCGACGCTCCTGGGTCTGCCGGTCGTAGGGCATCGGCGCGGGTTCGCTCACCTGCTCGCCGCGCTCCTTGGCCTGCTCGTACTCGTGCATCTCCAGCGCCGAGGGCGGCAGCGGCACGTCCGGACCGTATTCGGCGATCAGGTCGTCCAGCGCGATACCGAACTGCTCGGCGATGGTCGCCTCCAATTGCTCGATGCGCAGCGTCGCCTGGGCCTTCGCCACCTCGTCCCGGTGCACGGCGTCGGTGAGCTGGGACAGTTGCGCGGTGAGCGCACGCACCCGTTCCTTGACCTGCTCCACCTGCGCGGCGCACTCCGAGCGCTTGCGCACCAGCTCGTCCCGGCGAGCGCCCGCCTCGGCCACCACCCGCTCGAGTTCGGCGGCGATCTTCGCACCGGATTCGGCCACGGCGGCGGCCACCTCGGCCGCCTGTCTGCGCGCGGCTCGCGCGCGTTCGGCGCGGGCGCGGTTCTCCCGCTCGGCGCGGGCGGCGCGGCGAAGCGAATCCGCCTTCCCGCGAACAGATTCCGCACGCTCCTCGGCGGTGCGCACGGCGAGCCTGGCCTCGACCTCCATCGCCCGCGCCTCGGCCAACGCGGACGCCGCCTCCTCCCGCGCCCGGCCGGCGGCCTCGGTGCCCGCCGCGCCCGCGCCGTCGGCGTCGACCGCGGCCTGTTCGAGTTCCGCATGGCGCAGGCGGTCTTCCAATTCGGCAAGCGCGGCGAGCGCCTCTTCCCGGCTCGTCTCCGCGTCGTCGCGCTGGCCGACCAGCCGTTCGTTCTCCGCGTGCGCGGTGCGGGCGGTGTGGCCGAGCCTGCCCAGCCGCTCATAGATCGCGACCAGCGCCTGATCGGATTCGTGCAGGGCGAGCAGCGCCTGGTCGACCGCGTCCTTGCGATCGGCCTGCTCCTCGAGCGCGCCGGACAGCGCGGCCTCGAGTTCCTCGGCACGCCGCTGCGCCGCGACCAGGTCCGCCCGGGCGGTATCGATGTCGGCCTGGATCTCCAACTGACTGGGCGCGCGATCGGAACCGCCCAGCAGCCAGCCGTTTCCGGCCAGGTCGCCGTCGCGGGTGACCACGCGCAGCTCGGGCCGCGCCGCGACGAGCGCGCGCGCGGCGGGCAGATCGTCGGCCACGGCGATCCCCGCGGTGAGCGCCGCGATCGCGCTGCGCACCGTGTCCGGGCATTCCACCACGTCGACCAGCCAGCGGGCGCCGTCGGGCAACGCGCCGGGCTGCGGCCGATCGGTGTGCTCGGCGCCGAAGACGACGGCGGCGCGGCCACCGTCGGCGTCCTTGAGGGCCTGGATCGCGGCGTGCGCGGACTCGCCGGTATCGGCGGCGACGGCGTCGGCCAGCGGGCCGAGCGCGGCGGCGACCGCGGCCTCGAAGCCGCCGTGCACGCGCAGCAGCGCCGACAGGGGGCCGAGCAATCCCTGTTCGCGGTGCTCGACCAGCCAGGCGACACCGTCCCGGCGCGCCAGATTCATTCCGAGTGCCTCGATGCGCGCGTCGAGCGATGCGACCCGCTTGCTCGCGTCGCGGTCCTGTTCACGCAGTTCGGTGACCCGCTGATCGGCCAGTTCGAGGGCCTGCACCGCGTGCTCGTGCTGCGCGTCCAGACCGGCCTCGCCCGCGTCGAGTTCGGCGAGTTCGGCTTGCACCAAGTCGAATTCGGCTTGGGCGGCCTCGCCGCGGTGGCGGGCGTCGGCGATGGCGACCGACAGGCGCGCGATCTCCGCGTCCACCGACTGCGCCCTGGCCCGCAGGGTGTCCACCTTGCCGGACAACCGGGCCACTCCCTCGCGCCGGTCGGCGATCGCCCGCACGGCGGCCAGGTGCGCCTGCTCGGCGGCCTTGGCGGCGTGTTCGCGTTCGGCCAGCTGGTCTCGGGCCGCTTCCAAGGTCTCCGCGGCCATCTCCACCGCTTCGCGCAGCTCGGCCTCCTCGGCTTCGACCCGGTCGGCTTCGGCGTCGAGCTGCTCGGGATCGCGGCCGGTGCTGACCGGAGCGGCGGCGTCGAGGTGCCGTGCCCGGTCGCCCGCGATGCGGATGGTCGCGTTGACTCGCTCGGCGAGCGCGGAGAGCTGGAACCACAGCTGTGCGGCGGCCTCGGCGCTCGGCGTCAACCGGGACAGCTGGAATTCCTGCTGTGCCAGCGCCGCGTTCGCGGCGTCCAGTTCGGAGTGCACGGTGATCTGCTGCTCGCGTGCGTACGCTTCCTTGTTCTGCTGGCTGGCCAGCTCTTCGCGCCGGGTGACCAGATCGTCGGCGGCCAGCCGCAGCCGGGCGTCGCGCAGGTCGGCCTGCACGGTCTGGGCCCTGCGCGCCACCTCGGCCTGCCTGCCCAGCGGTTTGAGCTGGCGGCGCAGTTCAGTGGTGAGGTCGGTCAGCCGGGCCAGGTTGGCCTGCATGGCCTCGAGCTTGCGGACCGCCTTCTCCTTGCGTTTACGGTGTTTGAGCACACCGGCGGCCTCCTCGACGAACGCGCGGCGGTCCTCCGGGCGCGACTCCAGGATGGCCGACAGCTGGCCCTGCCCCACGATGACGTGCATCTCGCGGCCGATGCCGGAATCGCTGAGCAGTTCCTGCACGTCCATCAGGCGGCAGGAGTTGCCGTTGATCTCGTATTCGCCCGCACCGTCACGGAACATCCGCCGGGTGATGGACACCTCGGCGTAGTCGATCGGCAACGCGCCATCGGAATTGTCGATCGTCAGCGTGACCTCGGCGCGGCCGAGCGGGGCGCGGCCCGCCGTGCCCGCGAAAATCACGTCCTGCATCTTGCCGCCGCGCAGCGCTTTCGCACCCTGCTCGCCCATCACCCAGGTGAGCGCGTCGACGACGTTCGATTTGCCCGAGCCGTTCGGACCGACCACACACGTGATGCCCGGTTCCAATCGCAACGTCGTCGCGGACGCGAAGGATTTGAAGCCCTTCAGCGTCAGGCTCTTCAGGTGCAAGTTCGACGACCTTTCCGTGTTCTGCCGGGTCGGCGGTTCTGCCGGGTGGGCGGTTCTGCCGGGTGGGCGGTTCTGCCGGGTCGGCGGTTCTGCCCGGTCGGCGTTCTGCCCGGTCGGCGGTTCGCGTCGGGCAGCGCATCCGGCGACCTGTCATGGTATCCGTCGCGTGCCGGCAGTTTCCGGGGCGCGACGCCGGGCGCGGCCGAGTGGTGGTTCTGCGCTATCCGTAGGTTATCGACTCGCCGCCGGTTCGCGCGCATTTCGCTGTGCTCGAGGTTTGCCGAGACGACCGGCACTGACGCCACACCCTCCGGCCACATACGATCCCTCTGATTCGCCGGCGCAACGTTCGGGAGCGCACCACGATGTCTGCCCCTTCACCAGGGACAAGTACCCGGTTTCGCCTTGCCCGGATCGCGGGGCTGATACTCGGCAGCCTGCTGTTCCTGCACGCCTGCGAACGCAGCGAGAGCGCGCTGCTGGGCGATGTGCGGGTGGAGGTGGCCTTCGCGGCCGCTTTCGGTGCGGCCGCCCTGGTCGCGGCCTGGTTCGAGATCAAGCTACGGGCGCTGGAGGACGCGGACCCGCCGTGGGACGATGCCGAGGAGGCCGACATTCCCGTTCCCGGGAATTCTCCCGGTCGAGCCGGGCGATCCGCCGCCCCGGCGTACGGCGGGGGCGAGCGAGCCGGACGCATCGGCATCGGCGCGCGGTCGGCGCCCATGGCTCAGTTGCAGGACGACCCACCCGACCCCGGCGAACTCGGCGACCACGACGAGACCGAGCAGATCACCCGCACCGAGAGGGGTGAACTCGTCATCGAATCCGGCGCGCGAACGGTGCGGGCCAAGATGTCGCGCTCCGGCGACCTCGTCCTGCACGGTCGCAGCTACGGTGCTGCGCGGCTCGAATGGAAGTGGACGTTCACTCCGGACGCCTTTCCCGCTATCCGCGGCGTGCTCGGCGACGGGCCCGGCGACCTGCTCGATCTGCTCGAGGACACTCTTCCGTGGCTGGAAGCCACGGCCCGCCACGACCCCGGCGCGTGGTTGCGCGCTCACGACATCCCCGCGACATACCAGGAGAAGGGCGTCAGCGCCACGCAGGACACCCGGAAACTTCCCGCACTCCCGCCGGAGCATCCGCCGCAGCCGCCCCGCGCGAGCAGATCCCACCGGGAACCGCCGCGCGCCGAACCCAGTGCGGGGACCGCACGCGCCGCGGTTGGAGCGGACGAGCGCGCCCGGAATGAGCCCCGCCGCGAAACCCCAGCCGCGACATATTCTCGCGAGTCGCTCGCCAACGAGAAGAGCCGCCAGCGCGGAGCCGACTCAGCACCGCCGTCCCGGCGCGCCGATGCCGATCGACGGGCTCACGGCGACAAGCCCGGGCCCGCCGGACAACCGAACCGCTCCTCCGACGGCTACGGCTCGCCCACGCAGTCGCGCCGCCACCGCGACGAGCCCGAACCCGGCCGGCGCGGCGATCGGTTACCTCGCACCGACGCGGCTGACCCGCGCCCCACCCCCGGCCGTCCCGATCTGCCGAGACGTCGGCACAGCGACGACGAGCGCGTCACGCGCCACGCCCCGGGACGGCCGCGATGACTACGACGGCGAAACGCGGCGGAGCTCAGTTCGCGCGGTAGGTGAATCGGCCGTTCTCGAAGCCGGCCACCATGCGGAACGCCAGGACCGCGCCCCACGGGGCGATCACCCAGATCGGCCAGAAGTAGGTCAAGGCGCCGACGCCCAGCGAGATCGCGCCCCAGATGACGAGCACGAGCACGCTCACGGCGAGCCAGGCACTGCCCTCGATGCGCTGCCAGATCGGGATGCGCGGGCGCGCGGAAGCCGGTGCGCCCGCGTTCTCGGCCAACTCGGGCAGGTCGGACAACACCGCGCGCAGGTCCTCCCGGTCGATGGTGGCGTACACCTGGGCGACGCGCTGGTCGTACTCGGGCAGATCGATCCGCCCGTCCGCCATATGCCTGCCGAGCAGGCGCACCACGGCGTCGCGTTCGGCATTCGAGGCGCGGGTGCCGGTGGAGATGTCCATGCCTGGTCCTATCGACGGTTCAATCCTCCATAGTGGAATATATACAAGCCTAAGACTCCAAAGTGGAATGTCAACCCCCACGGCGACTCGCGCTGGAAACTCGAGACTCCGGGCGATCCGGCGGTAGGGTTCGAATCGAGAACAACTGTATAGACAGGTGTTCACCCCCGCGGCTCCATCGACGTCCGGATCCGCGGGCCGAGAACTCGCTCAGGAGGCACAGGTGTCGGAAACCGTCCGCGGAATCGTGGCCCGCAGCAAAGGCGCACCGGTCGAAATCGTCGAGGTGGTGATCCCCGATCCGGGCCCGCACGACGTGGTGGTGCGGGTGCAGGCCTGCGGAGTCTGCCACACCGACCTGCACTATCGCGAAGGCGGCATCACCGACGACTTCCCGTTCCTGCTCGGCCACGAGGCGGCGGGCGTGGTGGAAGCCGTCGGCGCCGCGGTCACCCACGTGGCCGAGGGTGACTACGTGATCCTCAATTGGCGCGCGGTCTGCGGCGAGTGCCGGGCGTGCAAGCGCGGCAAACCCTGGTACTGCTTCGACAGTCGGAACGCGAGCAAGAAGATGACGCTCGCAGACGGTACCGAGCTGACTCCCGCCCTCGGCATCGGCGCGTTCGTCGACAAGACCTTGGTGCACGAAGGCCAGTGCACGAAGGTCGATCAGGCCGCCGACCCGGCGGTGGCGGGTCTGCTCGGCTGCGGCGTGATGGCCGGCATCGGCGCGGCGATACACACCGGCAACGTCTCGATCGGTGACACCGTCGCGGTGATCGGCTGTGGCGGCGTCGGGGACGCGGCCATCGCCGGGGCCGGGCTGGCGGGCGCGCGCACCATCATCGCGGTGGACCGCGACGCCCAGAAATTACAGTGGGCCAAAGATTTCGGCGCCACCCACACGATCGACGCGACCACCGAGGACGTGGTCGAGAAGATCCAGGAGTACACCGACGGCTGGGGCGCGGACGTGGTCATCGACGCGGTCGGACGGCCGGAGACCTGGAAACAGGCCTTCTACGGTCGCGACCTGGCGGGCACGGTGGTCCTCGTCGGCGTGCCGACCCCGGAGATGACCCTGGAAATGCCGCTGCTGGACTTCTTCTCCCGCGGCGGCGCGCTGAAATCCGCCTGGTACGGCGACTGTCTGCCGGAACGCGACTTCCCCACCCTGATCGACCTCTACCGCCAGGGACGGCTGCCGCTGGACCGGTTCGTCTCCGAACGGATCGGGATCGACCAGGTCGAGCAGGCTTTCGCCAAGATGCACGCCGGCGACGTGCTGCGTTCGGTGGTGGTCTGGTGACCCTCCGCATCGACCGCGTCGTCACTTCCGGCGAGTTCTGCCTGGACGGGGGCACCTGGGCGGTGGACAACAACATCTGGCTCGTCGGCGGCGACGACGACGTGGTCGTCATCGATGCCGCCCACGACGCCGACCCGATCGTCGCGGCAGTCGCCGGGCGCACTGTTCGCGCGATCGTGTGCACCCACGGACACAACGATCATGTGACGGTCGCCCCCGAACTGGCCGAGCGACTGAACGCACCGACCCTGTTGCACCCCGGCGACGAGCCGCTGTGGCGCATGACCCATCCGGACGCGGGTTACCGGCCGCTCGCGGACGGCGATCGGATCCCGGTGGCAGGCACCGAAATCCAGGTACTGCACACCCCCGGCCACTCCCCCGGATCGGTCGCGCTGCATCTGCCCGCGGCCACGGCGGTGTTCACCGGTGACACGCTGTTCGCGGGCGGACCGGGCGCGACCGGGCGCTCGTTCTCCGATTTCGGCACGATCATCGAGTCGATCCGCGAACGCCTCCTGACGCTCCCGGAGGAGACCGCAGTCCATACCGGGCACGGCGATTCCACCACGATCGGCGCGGAGAAACCCTTCCTCGCCGATTGGATCGCCCGCGGCCACTGACAGTCCGCGGCCGCGGGCGGCCCACGACACCGCCCGTGGCCGCAGCGCGCGAATCAACCGTGGTAGGGGTACCGGCGATCCAGATCCAGATTCACTCCGAGGACGTCGACCCGCGCCTGGCCGAGGAAGCCCAGCGTCCGGCCACGGGTGTGCTCGTCCACTACGACACGTACCTGCTGCTCGGAGATTCCGCGCGCCTTCGCGACCCGCGCCACCTGGATGGCCGCGTACTGCGGAGAAATGTTCGGATCGAGCCCGCTCCCGCTCGCGGTGACGGCATCGGCGGGCACCGCCGGGTCGGCGGGCGCGTCGCCCTGGATCGGGACGATGCGTCCAGCGGAGTAGTCCTGTCCCGGTTCGGCGCATTCGACCCGGACGCCGCGGTAGGCGGCGACGAACGGCGCTGCCGGACATACCTCGTTGACGCTGACGACCCGCACAGGATGCGAAACGTCCCCATCGCGGTCACGCGGTCCGATCACCGAGAGCACCGCGCCGACACCATCTTTCGTGCAGAACGGGCGGCTGCCGTCGACCCCCTCGCGGTCGCCGACCGTCTTGCTGCGCGCGCAGACCGTGGTGAGCAGGCTCGCGCGCGCCGGGGTGTCGACGATGTCCTCCGGTCCGAGATTGCTCGCGGCGGTGGACATCGGGTCGTAGCCGTCACCGGATGCCGAGGGGCGGCTCTGGAAGTACTGCGCCAGGGCCGCACCGTCGGATCCGGTGAACGCTTGCCCGATCAGGCTGGAGCCCACGATCTTTCCGTCCGCGTCGGCCAACGACCCGTCCGCTTTCTCGTGCAGGCCGGGTAACTGGGCCACCGCGAAAACCGCCAGCGGATAGACGATTCCGGTGATCGCCGTGAGCGCGAGCAACGCGCGCAGGGCGGCGAGATGCTGCCGGATCCAGGTTGAAAGGCGCATGTCAGGACATCCCGGGGAGGAACTGGACCACGAGGTCGATGAGTTTGATGCCGAGGAACGGCGCGATGATGCCGCCGAGCCCGTAGACGGTCAGATTGCGGCTGAGCAACTTCGACGCGTTCGACGGCCGGTAGCGCACGCCGCGCAACGCCAGCGGGATCAGCGCCACGATGACGAGGGCGTTGAAGATCACCGCGGACAGGATCGCCGACTGCGGGCTGGACAACCGCATCACGTTGAGCAGGTCCAGGCCGGGAAACAGCGTCACGAACAGCGCGGGAATGATCGCGAAGTACTTGGCGATGTCGTTGGCGATGGAGAAGGTCGTCAACGCCCCGCGCGTGATGAGCAGTTGCTTGCCGATCTCGACGATCTCGATCAACTTGGTCGGATCGGAATCCAGATCGACCATGTTGCCCGCCTCTTTGGCGGCCGAGGTACCGGTGTTCATCGCCACACCCACGTCGGCCTGCGCCAGCGCGGGCGCGTCGTTGGTGCCGTCGCCGGTCATCGCGACCAGTCGTCCGCCGTCCTGCTCTCGCTTGATCAGCGCCAGTTTGTCCTCCGGCGTCGCCTCGGCGAGGAAGTCGTCGACTCCCGCCTCGTCCGCGATCGCCTTGGCCGTCAGCGGGTTGTCACCGGTGATCATCACCGTGCGGATGCCCATGCTGCGCATCTCGTCGAACCGCTCGCGCATGCCCTGCTTCACCACGTCCTTGAGGTGGATCACGCCGAGCACGCGGGCGCCGTCGCCGTCGACCTGGCCGACGACCAGCGGCGTACCGCCCGCGGCGGAGATGCCGTCTACGGTCGCGCCGAGTTCGACGGGCACCGAACCGCCCTGGGATCGCACCCATTCGGTCACCGCGCTCGCCGCGCCCTTACGCAGCTGACGACGCTCGACGTCGACGCCGGACATCCGGGTCTGCGCGGAGAACTCCACCCACCGCGCGCGGCTCAGTTCGCCCGGCGTCCGCTCCCGCAGACCGTAGGCCTGCTTGGCGTAGACCACGATGGAGCGGCCCTCGGGGGTCTCGTCGGCCAGGCTGGAAAGCTGTGCGGCGTCGGCCAACTCCTCCTCGGTCACCCCGGGCACCGGGACGAAGTCGGCCGCCTGGCGGTTGCCGAGGGTGATGGTGCCGGTCTTGTCCAGCAGCAAGGTGTTCACGTCTCCGGCGGCCTCGACGGCCCGGCCGGACATGGCGAGCACATTGCGCTGCACCAGGCGGTCCATGCCCGCGATGCCGATCGCCGACAACAGCGCGCCGATGGTCGTCGGAATCAGGCACACCAGCAACGAGACCAGCACAATGCCGGTGACGCCGTGCGCGTCCAGCGCCGAGGTGTCCGGCACGCCAGGATTGTTCGACTTGCTGAAGATCGCCATCGGTTGCAGCGTGACGACCGCGAAGACGAAGATGATCGTCAGCGCCGCCAGCAGGATGTTCAACGCGATCTCGTTGGGGGTCTTCTGCCTGCTCGCACCTTCTACCAGGGCGATCATCTTGTCGATGAAGCTCTGTCCCGGCTCCTGGGTGATGCGCACGACGATCCGGTCCGACAGCACGGTGGTACCGCCGGTCACCGCCGAGCGGTCGCCGCCGGATTCGCGGATCACCGGCGCGGATTCGCCGGTGATGGCCGACTCGTCCACCGAGGCGATGCCTTCCACGACGTCGCCGTCGCCCGGGATGACCTGCCCGGCCTCGACCACCACGTGCTCGCCGCGGCGCAGTTCCGCAGCGGCGACCCGTTCCTCGACCACCCGCGCACCCGGCGACCACTCGACCAGTCGCCGCGCGACGGTGTCGGTCTTCGCCTTGCGCAGTGTGTCGGCCTGCGCTTTGCCGCGGCCCTCCGCGACGGCCTCGGCCAGGTTCGCGAAGATCACCGTGAGCCACAGCCACCCGACGATCGCCCAGGCGAAGAACGTCGGGTCCATCAGCGCGAGCACAGTCGACCACACCGCGCCCAGTTCGACGATCAGCATCACGGGGTTGCGCCACAGGGTGCGCGGATCGAGCTTGCGCACCGCGTCCGGCAACGAGGTCAGCAGCATCTTAGGGTCGAGCACCCCGCTGCGGACGCTGTTGCCCCGCCGCGGCCGCTCGGACTCGGCCTGCTCCGAGACTTTTTCGATAGCGGGACTGGACATGTCAGTGGATTCCTTCGGCGAGCGGCCCGAGCGCCAGCGCGGGCAGGAAGGTGAGCGCGACCAGGATCACCGTCACACCGACGACCATGCCGACGAACTGCGGCCGGTGCGTCGGCAGCGTGCCGATCGACGCGGGAGTGGTGCCCTGGCGCGCGAGCGAACCGGCCAGCGCGAGCACGAAGATGATCGGCAGGAAACGGCCGAAGAGCATGGCCAGGCCCAAAGCGGTGTTGTACCACTCGGTGTTGCCGGTCAGGCCGGCGAAGGCCGAGCCGTTGTTGTTGGCGGCGGAGGTGAACGCGTACAGCACCTCCGACAGACCGTGCGGCCCGGAGTTCAGCATGCTCGCGCGCTGCCCCGGCATCGCCATCGCCGCGGCGGTGCCCACCAGCACGATAAGCGGGCTGATCAGGAAGTACGACGCGGCGAGTTTGATCTCGCGCGGCGTGATCTTCTTGCCCAGGTACTCCGGAGTGCGCCCGACCATCAACCCGGCGACGAACACCGTGATCACCGCCAGGATCAACATGCCGTACAGCCCCGACCCGGTGCCGCCCGGCGCGACTTCGCCCAGCTGCATGTTGAACATCGTCATCAGGCCACCGAGGCTGGTGTAGGAGTCGTGGAACGAATCGACCGCGCCGGTGGAGGTCAGCGTGGTCGCACCGGCGAAAGTGGCCGAATTCGCCACGCCGAAGCGCTGCTCCACACCTTCCATCGAGGAGCCGATCGCGGTGGGCACCGTGCCGTGGTGCTGGAGCTGGAGCAGGTTGGTCACGGTGACGCTGAGCAGTGCGATCGTCCCCATCACCGCGACGATCGCGTAGCCCTGCTTGCGGCTGCCCACCATCCGACCGAAGGTGCGCGGCAGCGAGAAGCTGATCACCAGCAGCAGGAAGATCTCCACCCAGTTGGTCCAGGGGGTCGGGTTCTCGAACGGATGCGCGGAGTTGGCGTTGTAGAAGCCGCCGCCGTTGGTGCCGAGTTCCTTGATCGCCTCTTGGCCGGCGACCGGGCCGCCGGTAATCGTCTGTAGGGCGCCGGCCGGCGTCTGCGCCACTTGGTCGTGCAGGTGGAAGTTCTGGATCACGCCGCCCGCCACCAGCACCACCGCGAAGACGAACGCGATCGGCAGCAGGATGCGCAGCGTGCCGCGCACCAGGTCGACCCAGAAATTGCCGAGATCCCCGGTGTGCTTGCGTGCGAACCCGCGCACCAGCGCCACGGCCACCGCCATGCCCACCGCCGCGGAAACGAAGTTCTGCACGGCGAGGCCGGCCATCTGCACCAGGTGCCCCTGGGTGGATTCGCCGGAGTAGTTCTGCCAGTTCGTGTTCGTCACGAAACTGACCGCGGTGTTCCAGGCCAGCGCGGGCGTCATCGCGGTGCCCGGATCGTTCAGGTGCAGCGGCAACGTGCCCTGTACAAGCTGGAAGACGAACAAGAACAGAATGCTGACCGCCGAGAAGGCCAGCACACTGCGCGCGTAAACGGGCCAGGGTTGCTCGACTTCGGGGTGGGCCCCGATCGCGCGATAGATGAGACGTTCGACGCGCGAATGCTCTCGTCGGTCGTATACCCGGTACATGTAATCGCCCAGCGGCACGTGCACCAGCGCGAGGGCCAGGATCAGGGAGGCCACGAAGGCGATCCCCGCGGTCGTCGTGCTCACTCAGAACCTCTCCGGAAACAGCAGCGCCGCGACCAGATAGACCGCGACGCCGACGGCGAGAACCAGACCGATCAGATTCGCGGTCACAACTTCTCCACTCCGCGCTGAACCAGCCCGAGCAGCGCGAACGCCGCCACGGTGAGCGCGGTGAACACCACGACCGACATAGCTCGACAACCTCCATCCGCGCGCCGGGCTTCGGCGCGACAGAGCGAGTGAAGCGCCCCGCCGGTGCGTCGGACCATTTCCTGACGACTTCTTGACGCCCCGGTACTCGGCATTTGCGGTTCGTTGACGGTCACGCGACGCCCGCAAGTATGGCGTCAAGGAACGCGGACGGACCGTCAACACACCGTAAAAATCGAGGTCCACCCGTCTGACAGCGGTAGAAGTGGGAGAGCCTGCCGGACCGGGCGATCGCAGCGCGACCGGTGCCGTCCAGGCGGGAGGCCAAGAGAGGATCGCAATGTCGGCAATGATCGTTGTCGTCGCCTTCGTCTGCTGCGCGCTGATCATCCGCGCGCTCGCAGCTCGGGAGCAGGCACCGACGCCCCTACCGGTCGTCGTCGAGACCGATGATGCGTGGTGGTGACATGGGATCGCAGCGCGCCGGGACCATCGAGGGGTGCTCGGCAGGAGCGGCGCGACGCGCGATGATGAAGGCGTGAAACGCGGTCAGCTGCGCATCTACCTGGGCGCCGCGCCGGGAGTCGGCAAGACCTACGCCATGCTCGGCGAGGCGCACCGGCGACTGGAGCGCGGTCGCGACGTGGTGGCCGCGGTGGTCGAAACGCACGGCAGGGAGAAGACCGCGAAACTGCTCGAGGGCATCGAGCGCGTACCGCCGAAGCTGATCGAGTATCGCGGCAGCACGTTCCCCGAACTCGACGTCGAGGCGGTGTTGCGCCGCGCGCCCGCGGTGGTGCTGGTGGACGAGCTCGCGCACACCAACACACCCGGCAGCAAGCACGAGAAGCGCTGGCAGGACGTGACGGAGCTGCTCGACGCGGGGATCGACGTGATCTCCACGGTCAACGTGCAGCATCTGGAAAGCCTCAACGACGTCGTCGAGCAGATCACCGGCATCCAGCAGCGCGAGACCGTGCCCGACGCCGTGGTGCGCGGGGCAGATCAGGTGGAGCTGGTCGACATCACCCCGGAAGCGTTGCGGCGCAGGCTTTCCCACGGCAACGTGTACGCCGCCGAGAAGATCGACGCGGCGCTGCGGAACTATTTCCGCGCGGGGAACCTGACCGCGCTGCGCGAACTGGCGCTGCTGTGGCTGGCCGACCAGGTCGACGCCGCGCTGGCGAAATACCGGGCCGACCACCAGATCACCGAACTGTGGGAGGCCAGGGAGCGCGTCGTGGTGGCGGTGACCGGCGGCCCGGAATCGGAGACGATCGTGCGCCGGGCCAGCCGGATCGCCACCAAATCCAGCGCCGATCTGGTGGTCGTGCACGTGGTGCGCGGCGACGGCCTGGCCGGGGTCTCCACCGAACGGCTGGCCCGGCTGCGTGAGCTGGCGGCCAGTCTGGGCGCCTCGCTGCACACCGTCACCGGGGAGGACGTGCCCACCGCGCTGCTCGAGTTCGCCCGCGAGGCGAACGCCACCCAGCTCGTGCTCGGCACCTCCCGCCGCTCGCGCTGGGCGCGCATGTTCGATGAAGGCATCGGCTCCACGGTGGTGCAGCGCTCCGGCAAGATCGACGTGCACATGGTGACACACGAGGAGGCGCACCGCGGATTCCGGTACGCGGCGCTGCACCCGCGCCGCCCCGTGGCCGCGTGGCTCGCCGCCGTTCTGGTGCCCGGCCTGGTCTGCGCCATCAGCGCCGCCTACCTCGACGAGGTGCTGGATCTCGGCGCGATCAGCGCTGTGTTCGTGGTCGGCGTGGTCGCGGTGGCACTGCTCGGCGGCGTCGTGCCCGCGTCCTTCTCGGCGCTGTTGTCCGGTCTGTTGCTGAACTGGTTCTTCGCGCCACCGCGCTACAGCCTGACCATCGCCGAGCCGAACAGCTTCATCACCGTGGTGGTGCTGCTCATCGTCGCGGTCGCGGTGGCGGCGCTGGTCGATCTGGCCGCGAAGCGAACCGCCCAGGCGCGCAAGGCCTCCCGGCAAGCCGAACTGCTGACCATGTTCTCCGGCGCGATCCTGCACGGCGCGGACCTGCCCCGGCTGCTCGAACAGATCAGAGAGGTCTTCGCGCAGCGCGCGGTCGGCCTGGTGTCGCGCGACCAGGTGCTCGCCCAAGTGGGTGCCGACCCGCCGCGGCAGCCCTCCGACGCGGACACCGTGGTGGAAGCGGGAGATGCCCGCCACTGGCTGCTGCTGGCCGGTCGCCCGCTGGCCGCCGCCGACCGTCCGGTGCTCAACGCGGTCACCAACCAGGCCGTCGCTCTGGTCCGGCAGGCCCGTCTGGCCGAAGAGGCCAGCGCCGCCGCGGCCCTGCTGGAGGCCGATCGGCTGCGGCGGGCGTTGCTGTCGGCGGTCAGTCACGATCTGCGCACCCCGCTGGCCGGCGCCAAAGCGGCGGTGTCCAGCCTGCGCAGCGACGACATCGAGTTCTCCGCGGAGGACACCGCCGAACTCCTGGAGACGATCGAGGAATCGGTGGATCAGCTCACCGCGCTGGTCGGCAATCTGCTCGACTCCTCCCGGCTCGCGGTCGGCGTGGTCACGCCGCAGCTGCGGCGGGTCTACCTGGACGAGGCGGTGCACCGGGCGCTGGTGAGCGTCGGAATGGGTGCGCGCGGGCTGCGGCGCGCGGCGATGGACCGGGTCCGGGTCGAGGTCGGCGACGTCTCGGTGCGCGCCGACAGCGGCCTGCTGGAACGGGTGCTGGCCAACCTGCTCGACAACGCGCTGCGGCACGCCCCACGCGCGGGCACGATCCGGGTCACCGCGGAACGCGCGCGCGACCGCGTCTCGATCGCGGTCGTCGACACCGGCCCCGGCGTGCCGCACGGCACCGAGGAGCAATTGTTCGAACCGTTCCAGCGCTTGGGCGACCGGGACAACACCACCGGCGTCGGGCTCGGCCTGTCGGTGGTGCGCGGGTTCGTCGAAGCGATGGGCGGCACCGTGCACGCCGAGCCGACACCCGGTGGAGGATTGACCATGCTGGTCGACCTGCCCGGCGACGAGCCGACGGACGCGAACGGCACGGGCGGTGCCGTGGCACATGAGACGACGAGCGCGGGTGAGTGAGGCGCCGGTGATGACACAGGAGGCTGCGGTTGTGACGAAGACGCCCGATGCGGTGGCGACCAAGGTGCTCGTGGTCGACGACGAACCGCAGATCGTGCGCGCGTTGCGGATCAATCTCTCGGTCCGCGGCTACGAGGTGATCACCGCCGCGACCGGCAGCGCCGCCCTGCGCGCGGCCGCCGATCGGCATCCGGACGTCGTGATCCTCGATCTCGGCCTGCCCGACATGGACGGCATCGAGGTGCTCGCCGGATTGCGCGGCTGGAGCTCGGCACCGGTGATCGTGCTGTCGGCGCGAACCGACTCCGCCGACAAGGTGGAAGCGCTGGACGCGGGCGCCGACGATTACGTCACCAAACCGTTCGGCATGGATGAACTGCTGGCCCGGTTGCGCGCCGCGGTCCGGCGCGGCGCCACCGACCCCGACGCGTCGGCGCCGGTGGTGACCACCGACTCGTTCACCGTCGACCTGGCCGCGAAGAAGGTCACCAAGCGCGGCGAGACCGTCCACCTGACCCCTACCGAGTGGGGCATGCTCGAGATGCTGGTGCGCAACCGAGGCAAGCTGGTCGGGCGCCGGGAGCTGCTGCGGGAAGTGTGGGGCCCGTCCTACGCCACCGAGACCCACTATCTGCGCGTTTATCTGGCGCAATTGCGCCGCAAACTGGAGGACGATCCGTCGCGTCCCAAGCACCTGCTCACCGAAGCGGGCATGGGTTACCGGTTCCAGGAGTAATCCCGGCGCCCGGTGCCCGCGCGGAATGGCTCGCGCCGGCGCGGTGTTGCCAGGGCCGCGAGCTGATCGCGACGACAATGGCAGGATCGAACCCATGGCTGAACAGACCGCTACACCCGTCACCGCCACCGCGGCGCCGAGCGCGCCGGAGCCCACGACATTGTGGGTCGAGCGCACCGGCCCCAGGGCATACACCGGCCGCAGCTCCCGCGGCGCCGAAGTCCTGATCGGTTCACAGGGCGTCCCCGGTGTGTTCACCCCCGGCGAGCTGCTGAAGATCGCGCTGGCCGCCTGCTCCGGTCTGAGCGCCGACTTCCCGCTGTCGCGCAAACTCGGGGACAACTTCGACGCGACGATTCGCGTCTCCGGCGACGCCGACCGGGAGAACGAGGTCTACCCGCAGCTGGACGAAGTGTTCGAACTCGACCTCAGCGAACTCGACGAGCAGGCCCGCGAACGGTTGCTGGTCACCGTGCAGCGTGCGATCGACAAGGTCTGCACCGTGGGGCGGACATTGAAGGCGGGATCGAAGGTGACGCTGTCGTTCGACATCGAGGCCTGATGGACGAGGCCGTTCGGTTGAGCGCCTGGGTGCACGGGCTGGTCCAGGGGGTCGGTTTTCGCTGGTGGACCCGGTCGCGCGCGCTGGAACTGGGTTTGGTCGGGCACGCGACCAACGCCAGGGACGGCCGCGTGCATGTGGTCGCCGAAGGGCGGCGACCGGCTTGCGAGCGGTTGCTCGCCCTCTTGCGTTCCGGGGACGCACCTGGTCAGGTCAGGTTGGTTGTGGAAAGCTGGGAGCCCGCGCGGGGTGATTTGACCGGTTTCGAGGAGCGGTAGTGGTGGTTCGGGCGACGAGGGGGACGCAGCGATGAGCACGCGAGATCCGGGGGACGAGCGCCGGAACGAGCCCGAGCGGCCGCCCGGGCCGCGACGCCCGGCAGAGGACGAGCAACCACCGGCCCCGGTGCCCGGCGACGAACCCGACTGGTCGACGCCCGGCTCCGGTGGCGTCGACCGGTCGACTCCCACGTCCGTGTCGGGCGCCGCCGATCAGCCCGAGACCGACTGGTCCACACCTACTTCGGTGCCGTCCGACGGCACGAGCGGTCCTGGCCGGGATCGACCGCCCGCCGCACCCCCGCCGCGCCGCGGCAGCATCCAGCGCCAAGAAGCGGGCGTGACGCAACCCCGCCCGCCCACGGTGGCCGAGGCACGGGCGCGCGACAAGGCCCGCAAGCGCGCCGAGGAAGCGCAGCACGCGGCCGCCGCGGCCGAGGAGGCCAAGAAACGCACCCGCAAGCGCGTCATGATCGGCGGGGTCGCCATCGTCGGCGTCGCCGCCCTGGTCGGCGGCGGCTATCTGGCCTATCGCGCCCTGGCCGCCCCGGACCGGGTCACGGCTCAGTGCGTCAAGACCGACAACGGCCAAGAGATCGTGGTCGACGACTCCTACTGCGGTGACGGCCGTCCCGGCTTCATCAGCGACACCGGCCTCAATCCCGGTTTGATCATCCTCGGCGGCGGGCCGCAGTACCGGTACTACTACGGCGGCACCGGCACGATCGGCACCCCGCCGACCGGCGGTACCACAATCAAACCGAAGGGCGCCGAGATCAAGACCAAGAGCGGCACCACCATCCAGCGCGGCGGCCTGGGCAGCAAGAGCACCGGTGGAGGATCATAGATGCGGCGCGTGCGCGACACGCCCCGGCCGGGGTGGCAGCAGATCGTCGAGAGCCAGGGCCTGGTCTACGGTGCCCCGGGGCGGGATGCGAGCGGTCAGCCGCGGCCGTACTGGGACGAGTCGGTGCATTACGAGTTCGAGATGTCGGAGATCCTCGCCTTGGAGGCCGATGTCGAACTCCTGCACTCGATGTGCCTGAACGCGGTGGAGCACATCGTGCTCACCGAGCGGTACGCCGATTTCGGCCTGCCCGAGTGGAGCTGGGGCCCGATCGCCGAATCCTGGCGGCGCTCGGATCCACACGTGTACGGGCGCTTCGACCTGCGCTACGACGCACGGCGTCCGGCGAAACTGCTGGAGTACAACGCCGACACGCCGACCTCGCTGCTGGAGGCGGCGATCGTGCAATGGCATTGGCTGACCGACCGCTACCCCGGCGGCGACCAGTGGAACTCGTTGCACGAGAAGCTGGTCGAGCGGTGGGGTGAGTTGCGTGACGTCCTGCCCACGTCCCAACTGCACTTCAGCTGGTCGGGCGCGGATGCCACCGGTGAGGACAACGTCACCACCGCCTACCTGCAGGAGACCGCGGCAGAGGCCGGATTCGACACCATCGCGCTGCCGATCGAGGAGATCGGATTCGATTCCGAGCTGGAGCGTTTCGTGGACCTGGCGGAGGCGCCGATGGAGGCGGTCTTCAAGCTCTACCCCTGGGAATGGGTGCTCGACGACGATTTCGGCAAACGCGTCGTGGACAGCCTGCCGGAGACCATGTGGATCGAACCGCTGTGGAAGACGCTGCTGAGCAACAAGGCGATCCTGGCGGTGCTGTGGGAGATGTACCCGGGCCACCCGAATCTGCTGCCCGCCTACCTCGACCAGCCCAACGAGCTCACCGAGTACATCCGCAAACCGAAGCTGGGCCGCGAGGGCGCCAACATGACGATCGTCGGCGCCGGGCTGGAGACCGCGACCGGCGGCGTCTACGGCGAGGAAGGCTACGTGTACCAACTGCTCGACCCGCTACCGGAATTCGACGACATGCGCCCGGTGCTCGGCGCGTGGATCGTCGGCGACGCCGCGGCGGGGTTGGGCATCCGCGAGACGGCGGGACTGATCACCGACGACGGCTCCGCCTTCGTCCCGCATCGCATCGCCACCGACTGAGCTTCGTCACCGTCAAGCACGAACCATCTCGGCCGCGTGCCGATACGTCGCGGAAGGATCAAGATGACCGCAGTCGCCCTGGAATCGGGGTACTGGAACTCGCTCGCCGAGGGTGTGGGAGCGATCATCCTCTACGCCCTCGTCGGCTTGGTGCTCATGCTCGTCGGCTTCTACGCCATCGACCTGACCACCCCGGGCAAGCTGCGCACACTCGTGGTGTCGGGCAAGCCGAACGCCATCATCGTCGCCGCGGCGGGCATGATCAGCATGGCGTTCATCGTCGTGCTCGCCATCTTCGCCGTGGGCGGCGGCGGCAAACTCTCCGAGGGCCTGATCGCCGCGCTGGTGTTCGGCCTGGTCGGCATTGTCGCCCAGGTCGTCTCGGTGCGAGTCATCGAACGGGCGCTCGGCATCGACATCGGCACCGCGCTACATGCCGACACCTACACCACCGAGGTGCTGGTGGTGGCGGCCGCGCATTTCGCGCTCGGGCTCGTGGTCGCCTTCGCGATCCTGTAGGCCTCATGGCGCTACGCGGCATCGGCCAGGATGCTCGGTGCCCACCGGCACCGCGTTCCGGGGGTGAATGCGGTTGGTTCAGTGCTCGTCCCCGTGGGCGAGGCAGTACGCCGCCGCCGCGAGGTATTGGCGGCACTCCGGGCCGTGACCGGCGTGCACGCTGCGAATGAACAAGGCGCGATCCATGTCGAGATCCGTCGAGGGCTCGGCGGAACAGTCCCGATACCGGGTCCGCCACAGATCTTGGATGTCCAGCGAGGTCTGCATCGTGCACCTCCCGTGCTGCGTATCAGTGCGAGAAGGCCGGCAATGTCCTTACATCAGGGGCTTACCCGCTTCCGCCCCGCGACAACCGGTACGGGTCACCGGGTCACCAACCGCCAGTCGTCGGGCAGGTGCGCCGCGGTGATCTGCGTGCCCTCGGCCTCCAGGTCGACGGTGGTCGCACCGAGCCGCAACGCGCGCAGCGACACCTTGCCCCACCGCGCGGGCAGCTGCGGTCGCACGGTGAGCGTCCGGCTCGGTGCGTCGGGGTCGAGTCCGAGGAACGCGCGCACCAGCAACAGCGGCGCCGCGCTCGCCCACGCCTGCGGCGAGCAGGAAGTCGGATACGGCACCGGCGTGGCGAATCGCGAGCGGGGAAAGCCGCAGAACAGCTCCGGCAGACGCCCGTCGAACACGGCCGCCGCGTCCAGCAGGCCGGTCGCCAGCCGAGTCGCCAGCTCCACCGCACCGGGCACATGCCGGTAGCGCAGCAGTCCCGCCACCGCGATCGCCGTATCGTGCGGCCACACCGAGCCGCAGTGATAACTCATCGGGTTGTAGGCGCCCATGTTCGACGCCAGCGTGCGCAGGCCGAATCCGGAATCCATCTCCGGGCCGGCCATCCGCGCCACCAGTTCCGCCGCGTGCTCGTCGGTGGCGATGCCCGACCAGAGGCAGTGCGCGACATTGCTGGTCAGCGCGTCGACCTGACGCTTGCCGCCGTCCAGCGCCACGGCATACCAGCCGCGGTCGGCCAGCCAGAACTGTTCGGCGAACTTGACGCGCAATTCCGCCGCGCGTTCGCGCAGCTGCCCGGCCGGCCGGGGATCGTCGAACGCCTCCGCCAGTTCGGCCCTGGCCAGCATCGCGGCGTGCACGTACCCCTGCACCTCGCACAGCGCGATGGGTGCTTCGGCGATATGTCCGGTCGCGTCGTTGATTCCGTCGAAGCTGTCCTTCCACCCCTGGTTGACCAGGCCGCGGTCGGTCGCGCGGCGGTACTCGACAAAGCCGTCGCCGTCCCGGTCGCCGTAGTCGGTGATCCAGTGCAGCGCGGCGTCGGCGGCGGGCAGCAGTAGCCGGATCGCCTCCGGGTCGGCGCCCCAGCGATGGCATTCGGCCAGCAACATCACGAACAGCGGTGTGGCGTCGGCGGTTCCGTAGTAGATGTTGCCGCCGAACACCGGCCCGCCCGACGGACCGCGGCGCATCTCGTGCATGATGCGGCCGGGTTCCTCCTCGGTGAGCGGGTTCACGTCCTGGCCTTGCAGTTCGGCCAGCTGCTGCAACGTGCCGAGCGCCAGATCGACCTCCAGCGGCAGCGCCATCCATGCGGTGAGCAGGCTGTCGCGGCCGAACAAGGTCATGAACCACGGCGCGCCCGCTGCGACGAAAGGCCGGGCGTCGCCGGATTCGTCGTGCATCTGCAAGGCGCCCAAGTCGCTTTCGGTGCGGCGCAGCACCCGCGTGAGCGCCGGATCGGACGCCGCGATGTCGGTGGCGGTGTCGCGCCATGCCTCGATCTTGCGGCCCGGCGCGCTGAGGTTGTAATGCTCACCCGGCGAGATCGCCTGGAATCTCTGGTTGCCCACGGTCGGCTGGGCGATGATCTCGGTCTGCCAGCATTCGCCGACCGGCACGATCACCCGCCACAGCAGCGAACCGGGCATCACTTCGGGTTCCACGGTCGCCGAGATCGAGATGCCCCGGCTGCGGTCGGCGTGATCGTGCAGCACCAGTTCCCCGTCGGCGACCGTCACGTCGGCGCGCCCGTGTCCGGCGCGGCCCTCCTTCACCGCGAACAGGTCGACGAAGTCGGCGTCCACATGCAATTCCAGCAGCACCGCGGTGGGCTCGCGGCCCATGTTCTCCAGCGTGATCAGCTCGTGCATGCCGTCGGCCACGATCCGTTCGCGCACCACCAGCAGCGTGCTGTCGGCCAGGCCCGCCTGTGGGGGCCTGCGCAACACGAACCTGGCGGCGAACGCCTCTGGACTCAGCACCGAAAGCGACTCGGCGGGTTTGCCGTTCACCAGCAACTCCCAGCGCGACAGCACGCGGGCGTCCCGGAAGAACAAGCCGTGCGGCTTGCCCGGTTCCACGTCGCCGAGCCGATTGGACAGGCAGAACGTGCCGCCTTCGACCAGGGTCACCGAACCGCACCCCCCGAACCCGGCCGGCTCACCGGAGTTCAGGGGGGCGGAGCTCACCGGCACGAAATCGGTCACGCCAAGCCGCTCGCCGCGATCCGGATCGGCGAGCCGGACACCGGGGCGTCGAGCGGCGCGGCCTCGGGCGCCGCGGTGGCGAGCGGCGCGGCGCCGGACCGCTTCGTGGAGCGCAGCACCCGGCGGTACACCTGCTCGTAGCCGAAGCCGAGCGTGTCGGAGCCGAACTTGGCCTGCACGTGCGCCCGGCAGGCGTACGGATCGATCGCCCTGACCTCTTCGATGGCCGTGGGCAACTCGGCGGGATCCTCGCAGATGCGGCCGGTCACGCCGTCGACGATCACCTCGGACACCGCCCCGCCGCGCAGCGCGACCACCGGCGTGCCACAGACCATGGATTCGATCATCACCATGCCGAACGGTTCCTCCCAGCGGATCGGGAACAACAGGCAACGCGCATTCGCAAGCAGCTTACGCTTGGCCGTCGCGTCGGCGAGACCGAACACGTGATCGTTTTCCGTCAACAGCGGCCGCACCTTCTCCTCGAAGTAGGCCAGCTCGGGCCGCTCGCTGCACTTGCCCGCGAGCACCAGCGGGATGCCCGCGGAGTGCGCGGCTTCCAGCGCCAGGTGCGGGGCCTTGCACTCGTTGAACCGGCCCAGGAACAGCGCGTAATCGTCCTTCTCGACGCGGAACGGCCAATCGTCGACGTGCAGCGCATTGTGCACCCGCCCGGACCAATTGAGACCCTGCGCCAGCTCGCGCTGGCGGTCGCTGATCGCCACCAATGCGACTTCATCGCCCAGATCCTGGTAGTAGCGGTAGATGTCGTCCTCCACCGGCCCGTGAACGGTCAGCACTGTCGGCAGGCCCATGTTCTGGAAGACGGTCGCGTTGAGCGGGCCCGCGAACGTGTGGTCGTGCACCAGGTCGACACCCGAAGTGGCCACGAGCTTCTCGATCGCTCGGCGCACCCGCAACGCGTGCACGACCTCGGGGAACGGCTCGCCGAGGCGTTCGGGCAGCGCACGGTCCCACACCGGCACGAACTTGGCCTTCGTCCCCGGCTCCCCCGCGCCCAACAGAGTGACGTCGTGGCCGCGGGCCACCAGCGCGTCGACCAGGTCGGCCACCACGGCCTCGACGCCGCCGTATGCCTTGGGCGGGACGTCGAAGTACGGCGGAACGACCATCGCGATGCGGAAGGGACCGCTGGAACGATCGGTCGACAAGTAGTCGGACGACGGCATCTCCAGATCGGACGACGCCTGCGCGGAAATCGGCACGGAAAGCGCGCTCATGACCCTCCTTCCAGGGACAACCAAGTAGCACTCGCATTCACCCAGCACTCGGAGTACCGGGCGCCGAACTGAACTAAGTGGCCGCCGCGGCGGGGGTGAAGACCTAGCTGCACCGCCGTCCATGGGGCTTGGTTGGCCTGCTCACGCCTCCGGCATGATCAGGGGGGCCGAGAGGGAGGTACCTCAGAGGGCGCCGTTCAAACCACACAGTTCGGGAAAAATCCGCTCCCGCAGCGTTCGTTCGGCTACCGATGGGTAGTCCGGTGGCCCCGCGTGGCAGGCCGGGAGCCTTCGAAACCGACGTCCGGGGTTCACTGATCCAGCAGACAGCGACCGGGGTCGGGCAGGTCGCCGCACGGCGCGTTGCCGTGTGCGCGCACCACCTCTTCGCCGGTCTGATCGGTCAGGAAGTGCAGGAAACTCGCGGCGAGCGAACCACCGGGCAACTCGCCGTTGCTGTAGGCGTACTCGACGCCCCAGAAGGGATAGGTGCGCCGGACGGCGGCGTCCCGGCTCGCGCCGACGCCGTCGATCGTGATCGTCGGCAGACCGGCTCCGACGGCCTCGGCGAACTCCGAATAGCCGATGGCGCCGGGTATTTCGGCAACCGCCTTGCGCATGTCGGCGGTGACCTGCACCTCGCACTGCGCGGGCGCGGTGACGACCGTGCCTTTCAGCGCCGTGCAACTCACATGCGGGCGCTCCGGCTGCACGCCGTCGAACAGCCTGCGTTCGAAGATGGTGCGCGTGCCCGAGCCGGGTATGCGGTTGACCAGCACCACCGGCAGGTCCGGACCGCCCACCTCGCGCCAGTTGCCGATCTTGCCCCGGTAGAGGTCCTGGATCTGGGCGACGGTGAGATCACGGACGCCGACACCGGGATGCGCGATCATGGTGAACAGCGACAGCGCCAACGGCCGGTTCACCAGTGTCGGATAGCCGCCGCCCTTCGCACCGTCGGTGATGGCGAGCAAACCGGAATTGCCCGCGCCCTCCTCGGCGAGCCGGTCCAGTCCGCGCTCGGATCCCTCGAAGCCGTACGTGAAATCCGCACCGGTGCAACTCTTGCGGTACTGCTCGGCGGCGTCTTCGATCACCTGGGCGAACGCCGACGATCCGATCACGGTCAGCTTGCCCGAGGCGCACTCCAGCGGCGTCGGCGACGGCTCCAGCGCGGACACCACCAACTGGACCGCGATCACCAGCACCAGGAATACCGTGAGCGCGACCATCATCCGGGAAACGCCGGTGCGGCTGCGGGTTTCGGTGATCCGCCCGCCTTTGATACCGCCACGCAGCACCGGCCGCGGATATTTACCCGCGCCCGCGGAACGCTGCAGGATCGCCAGAATCTTGTAGTGATCGCCGGGACCCAGCGGCACCTTCGGTAGATCGATGACGCCGACGTCACCGGTACCCTCGGGCACCGCGATACCGGAATCGGGGCCGAGACTGTCGGCCAGCGCATCCTCGTCGCTGAGCTCGTTCACCGCCATGCCGATCACGCGGCGCTGCGGAAACCGCAGGTGCAAGCCGACCTGCGCGGCGTCCGGCGCCTTGTAGTCATGGCTGTCGATGGTCGTGATGCCGCTGTTCTCGACGCGCACCAGAACGATCGAGATATCCGCCAGGGCAGGGCTGGCGCCGTCGAGCGAGGGGCACAGCTGCGGGAGCACACCGGGGAACACCGACGCGATGTCGCCGGTGACCGGGGTATCCATCTGCACTCGGTAGCCGAGGCGCCTGCGGCCGGCAAAAACGAACTCCCACAGGAACGCACCGATGGGCACGGCGATACCGACGAGCGCGAGCACGATGTCGATCGGAAAATTACCCACCAGTTGATCCCACCCCTAGCAGTTCGTGTGGCCCCTTATTCTCGGCGGCAATGACCTTCTGGCACAGGCAAAGTCGTATTGTTCGGCAACAGTTAACCAGGCGGTCACGCCGCCGCGCGAGTCCAGGCCAGCAGATCCGCCAGCGGCCAGGTGTTGATCACCCGTTCCGCCGCGACGCCGTTCGCGAGCGCGCGCTCACAACCGTATCCCTGCCAATCGAGCTGGCCAGGTGCGTGCGCGTCGGTGTCGATCGAGAAGTGACAACCCATTTCGGCCGCCAGGCGCAGCAATCGCGAAGGCGGATCGAGTCGTTCGGGCCTGCAGTTGATCTCCACGGCGGTGCCGTAAGTGCGACATGCCTCGAACACCACCTCGGCGTCGAACGTCGATTCCGGCCTGGTGCCCCGTCCCCCCGCGACCAGGCGGCCGGTGCAGTGGCCGAGCACGTCGACGTTCGGGTCGGCGACCGCGTGCACCATGCGCTTGGTCATCGTGGCGCTGTCGTCGCGCAGACGCGAGTGCACACTGGCCACGACGATATCCAGCCGGGCGAGCAGATCCGCCTGCTGATCGAGGGTGCCGTCGTCGAGGATGTCCACCTCGATGCCGGTCAGGATGCGCAACGGCGCCATCCGGTCGTTGAGTTCGGCGACCACGTCCAGTTGCCTGCGCAATCGCTCGGCGGACAGACCGTTGGCCACGGTCAGGCGCGGAGAATGGTCGGTCAGGGCGCAGTATTCGTGCCCGAGCGCAGCCGCGACCCGCATCATCTCCTCGATCGGGCTGCCGCCGTCGGACCAGTCCGAGTGGGTGTGCAGATCGCCGCGCAGTCGCTCGCGCAACGGCTTGCCCGGCACCCCGATCGGCTGCGCGGCCGCCCGCAACTCGGCCAGGTACCGCGGTACCTCGCCCGCGTACGCCTGCTCGATGACGGCGGCGGTCTTGGGTCCGATGCCCGCGAGCTCGGTCCAGGTGCCTGCCGCCCGGTGCGCCGCGCGCTCGTCGGCGGACAACCCCGCGACGACGGCGGCGGCGCGCCGGTAGGCCTTCACCCGGTGGGTCTCCGCGCGGGAGCGCTCCAGCCAGAAGCCGATCTCCCGCAGCGCCGCCTCCGGACCGGGCGCCGCGGCGCCATCCGGGATCCCGCTCGTTTCCTGGCCGGGCACCGGATCAGTGCAGCCGACTGTATTTGACGAAGGCCACCCCGTCCTCGAACACCGTGCTGGTGATCACTCGGAACTTGGCCGGTTCCGGCAGCCGCGACCCGGTGCCGAACAGCGCGCGGCCGCGGCCGAGGACGATCGGGTAGAGCTTGAGGAAGATCTGGTCGATCTCCGGCAGCAATGCCTGCGCCAGTTCGCCGCCGCCGCACAACCAGATGCCCAGCCCGCTTTCCCGCTTGAGTTCGCGAACCTTCTCGATCGGATTCTGCGAGATCAGCTCGACGGCCGGATCGGGACTTTCGGGCAGTGTGGTGGAGACCACGAACTGCCGCAGATGCGCGTAGGGGGTGGAGGTGCCGGTACGGACGCCGAAGTCGTGCGTCTTGCGTCCCATCAGCACCGTGTCGAAGTAACGATTGCGCTCCTCCAACCCGATCGCCTCACGCACCTTGGTCGGCAGCGTCTCGGGGTACTGCGCGTTGATCGAGGGACCGTGGTCGCCGCCGACCGGGAAGAAATCGACCGAGCCGTCCTCGGTGGCGATGAATCCGTCAATGGTCGACGCGACGTAATAGGTGAGCTTGCGCATGCTTCCCTTCCTCACGGTCGGCTGACATTCCGAACCGCCCTGAGGAAACGGTAGCTCGCCCGCGCTAACGACGACGAGGCTTCGGCTGGCAGCGCGGGCAGGAGAAGGACGAGCGGTTCATGAACCGCTCGCGGATGATCAGCGCACCACACCGGCGACACGGCTCGTGTTCCCGACCGTATACGGCGAGGGAGCGTTCGAAGTAACCCGACTGGCCGTTGACGTTCACATAGAGCGCGTCGAACGACGTACCGCCCGCCGTCAGCGCTTCGCCCATGACGATGCCGACCTCGGCGAGCAACCCGCGCACCGCGGGTCTGGACAGCCCCGATGCGGGCCTGCCACCGTGGATCCCGGCACGCCACAGCGCCTCGTCGGCGTAGATATTGCCGATGCCGGAGACGACGCCTTGATCGAGCAGCACGCGCTTGATCTCGCTCTGCTTGCCTCGGATGACGGCGACCACGGATTCGACGTCGAAGCGCGGATCCAGCGGATCACGGGCGATGTGCGCGACCGGCTCGGGCACCAGGGTGCCGTCCACCTCGACCAGCGGCGCGAGCACCCAGCCGCCGAAGGTGCGCTGGTCGACGAAGCGCAGTTCGGTGCCGTCGCCCAAGGTGGCCCGGATGTGGGCGTGCTTCTCCAGCGGCGCGTCGGCGGGCTGCACCAGCATCTGACCGCTCATACCGAGATGCACGACCAGGGCAGATTCCGGATCATCGAAGGTGAGCCAGAGAAATTTGCCGCGTCGTTCGGCCGCGGCGACCTTCAGGCCGGTCAGCCGCGCGGCGAGGTCGGCGGCGCCTTCGAGATGGCGACGTACCGAGCGGGGGTGGGTGATCGCCACCGATTCGATCATCTGGCCGACCACGTGCTCAGCGAGCCCACGCCGCACGACCTCGACCTCGGGAAGTTCGGGCACGTCAGGTTTCGGCGGTCAGCGCCTCGTAGGCGGCCCCCGCGGCCTTCTGCTCCGCTTCCTTCTTGGACCGGCCGACGCCCTGCCCGTAGGCCCGGCCGCCGATCACCGTGGTGGCGGTGAACTCTTTGTCGTGGTCCGGCCCGGTCGAGGTGATCTCGTAGCTGGGCACGCCGAGACCACGCTCGGCGGTGAGTTCCTGCAGGCTCGTCTTCCAGTCCAGGCCCGCGCCCATCCGCGGTCCGCGCTCGAGCAGCTCGGCGAACAGCCGCAGCACCACGGAGCGAGCCACCTCGATGCCGTGCTCCAGATGCACGGCGCCGAGCAGCGACTCCATACCGTCGGCGAGGATGCTCTCCTTGTCGCGGCCACCGGTGAGCTCCTCGCCCTTGCCGAGCAGCAGGTGGGCACCGAGCCCGCCCTCACCGAGCCCGCGGGCGACCTCCGCCAGTGCGCGCATGTTCACCACGCTCGCGCGCAACTTGGCCAGCTCACCCTCGGTCTTCGAGGGATGCTCGTGATACAGCCGTTCGGTGATACTCAGCCCGAGCACGGAGTCGCCGAGGAACTCGAGACGCTCGTTCGTCGGCAGACCGCCGTTCTCGTACGCGTAGGACCGATGGGTCAGTGCGAGGCGCAGCAGATCCGGCTGCAGATCGACGCCCAACGCGGCAAGTAGGCTCGCGTGTTCACCGGACGAGTCGGGTTCGGGATGGGTCACGTCGTTACGAGAGGTCGGGCGATCAAACCGCCGCGGTGACCTGGCGGCCCTTGTAGGTGCCGCAGGACGGGCAGGCGATATGCGGCAGCGTCTTCTCGCCGCAGGCGCGGTTCGGGCAGGTGATCAGGGTCGGCGCGGTGGCCTTCCACTGGCTGCGCCGCGACCTGGTGTTGGAACGGGACATCCGGCGCTTGGGAACGGCCACGACTACTTCTCCTCTGTCTAATTGCTCTGCCGGTTCGGCTGATCGGTCTTGCTCAGTGGTTTCGGTCGGCCGCACCCTCGTCGGGGCGGTCGGGGCGGTCGGCGCCGGGCGATCCGGAGGCGAATTCAGCCAGTCCGGCCCAGCGAGGGTCAAGTATCTCATGCCGGTGGTCGGATCCCGCAATCGCCATCCGTACGCCGCATTCCGGGCACAGTCCCGCGCAGTCCGGGGTGCACAGTGGCTGCAGCGGCAACTCCAGGCCGACGGCGTCGATCACCACCGGCTCCAGATCGATGAGGTCGTCGTCCATGCGATAGACCTCGTCGTCCTCGGTGGTCTGGTCGGTGGTGCTGTCCGGATAGGCGAACAACTCGGTCAGGTGCAGGGTGACCGCATCGGTGAACGGCTCCAGGCAGCGCGAGCACTCCCCTTCGATCGGCGCCGCGACCGTCCCGGTGACCAGCACTCCCTCCGACACCGCCTGCAACTGCAGGTCGAACTCCACCTGCGCGCCCACGGGAACGCCGATCAGATCCAGACCGATCCGCTCCTCGGTGGTGACGGTACGGCGCAGTTCGCGCATGCTTCCCGGCCTGCGGCCGAGGCTGCGGGTGTCCAGCACGAAACCGGCGTCCGGCGACCGGCGCTTGGCCGATTGGGGACGCGACGTGGAACCGGAACCGGCGGACATCACGAACTCACTCACAGTCGAGGGGATACGGGCAACCACTCAACAATACGCGATCACGTGGTGCCGCCCCAAACGCCGCCCATGGCGCTCGGGGCGGCTACCTGCGGAATTCGGTCGCGTAGTCGGGTGCGCCCGCCCCGCTGCGCAGCTGATGACGTCCGCGCCCGACCGTGCGCAGCGTGCTGGTCAGCGTCTCCTCGAAATCGGCGAGCCGGGAGTCGACGTAGTGGTCGCATTCCGCGCGCAAGCGATCCGCCTCGGCGTGCGCGGCGTCGATCACCCTGGCCGATTCGGCGTGCGCGGCGCGGACCACCTCGGTCTGTGTGACCAGCCGCTCCTGTTCGGCGAGTCCGTCGGCGACGGAGCGGTCGTAGGCGGCCTTGCCCGCGTCGATCATCCGCTCCGACTCCGCCCGCGCCCGGCCGGTCACCGCCTCGTATTCGGCCTTGCCGTCGGCCACCACCCGGTCGGCTGCCTCCTGGGCCGAGGCGACCAGGTGATCGGCGTGGGCGGCGGCCTCGGCGACCATCCGGTCGGCGTGCGCCTTGGCGTCGGCCAGGATGCGATCGGCTTCCTCCCGCGCCGAGTTGATGGTGCGATCGGCCTGCTCGTTCGCCCCGGTCACGGCGGCCTCGGCCGCGGTCCTGGCATCGGAGACGATCTTGTCGCGATGGTCGAGCACGTCTTGGGCGTCGTCGAGTTCGCCGGGCAGGGCGTCGCGGACGTCGTCGAGCAATTCGAGCACGTCGCCGCGCGGCACGAGGCAACTGCGTGTCGGGGGGATGCCGCGCGCCTCTTCGACGATGGCGACGAGTTCGTCGAGCGCTTCGAATACGCGATACATGCTCACTACCCTCCTGCTGACTCACGGCGAAACTTTCCGCCGACGCCCAGTGTGCCCCTCGTCACCGCTCGTGCCGAGTCCCTTTTCGGTGTGTCGTGCCAGTGTCTCGCACGCCACAGAATCAAGTGGAGTAGATCTCTCCGCTTCGTGTTAGATTTTTGCCGGAGGTCGACCAAGATCTTCAGCACGTACCGCGTTCCCCGGATCGCGGGCAAGGAAGCCGGAGGTACGGACAACCCGCCGTCGAATATCGCCAGGCGCCGACACGTCAGCGATCGCCGAATACGCGCTACGAACGGAACCTGCGAAGAGTCGACGGGGGAAGCATGCGAACGCCATCGCTGTTGTCCCTGCCGAGGGCTTGTGTTCGATCGGAAAGACGATGACCCTACTGGAACTGCCGCGACCGAGCGCCACCAGCTTTTTCGTGCCGTGGGCCGGCCCATCTCCGGTGCTGCCGACGACCTCGGTGACGACGAGTTTCGGCCGCCTGGCCCGGTACCTGCGCGGGGATCGCGCCTTCGCCCAGCTGATCCGTTTCGCGCTGGTCGGCGGCTCCAGCAACATCGCGTATGTGCTGTTGTTCTTCGCCATGCACGGCGTCGGACCGCTGCTCGCCAACGTCGTCGGCTCGATCGTCAGCACCATGATCGCCAACGAGCTGCACCGTCAGCTCACTTTCCACGCCGCGGAACGGGTCCGGTGGTCCACCGCGCAGTGGGAAGGCGGCGGGCTCGCGTTGGTCGGACTCGGCGTCACCACCGCGGCGCTGGCCGCACTCGGACTGTGGGCGCCCGGTCTCGGGGACACCGCCCAGGCCGTTGCGATCCTGGCGATCACCGCCGCGGTCGGCGGGATGCGCTTCCTGGCCCTACGCGGTCTGGTGTTCTGAACCGCCTCTCCGGGTATTCAGGCCGTACCAGTGAGGTGGGACGCGGGTCGCGTTCAGGTCTTGCGTTGACGGCGCGGGAGTTTTGGGCGTTCCCGGTGAGTTACCCATGTTCTTGCGTGATCAGTGGTTACGCTGACGCAGACCGGGTGGTGAACCACCCGGTCTGCAAGCTCGACTGGCTCCACGCCTCCGCAATGCGGGGGTCCGCTGGTCCGCCGCTGCCTCAGCGTCTCCCAGGAAGCGTCACCCAGGATTTGCGGAGCGGCGCGGGGCAGTGCGGGTTCGCGGCCGGGGATGTCAGTTCTTGCGTTCGGCCAAGCGGTCGATGAGGCGCTTGTGGACCGACGGGGGCAGCATGTCGGTGACGTCGCCGCCATACGCGGCGACCTCTTTGACCAGTGAGCTGGACAGGAAGCTGAAGGTCGGGTTGGTGGCGATGAAGAAGGTGTCCACCCCGGAGAGCTTCTTGTTCATCTGCGCCATCTGCAGTTCGTAACCGAAGTCACCCGCGTCGCGCAGGCCCTTCACGATCGCGGTGATGCCCTGTTCGCGCGCGAAGTCCACCAGTAGGCCCTGCCACGACTCCACCCGGACGTTACCCAGATGTGCGGTCGACTCGCGCAGCATCTCGATGCGCTCCTCGACGGTGAACATGCCCTGCTTCTTCGGGTTGATCATGACGGTGATGACGACCTCGTCGAACTGGGCCGCCGCCCGGGTGAAGACGTCGAGGTGTCCGTAGGTCACGGGGTCGAACGACCCGGGGCACAGTGCTCCTGCCATGAGGCGACGCTAGCAGGACACACGCCGCCGGGCACGAGTGGCCGCGCCCATGCCTAGTCGTCCGGTTCGAACTCCGCCAGCTCGATGCGGGTTTCGCCGTACCGGCGCGACTTGGCCGGAACATAGCCTGCGGGCCAGGCGATTTCGGGCGAACGCGCCGAACGCTCCAGTACGACCAGCGCCCCGGCCCGCAGCCAACCGCGCTCGGTCAGCGCGCTCAGGTCGGCCAGCACCGCGGCGTTGTCCACCGCGTAGGGCGGGTCGGAGAAGACCACGTCGAAGCCGTCCGCCCCGCCGAGTTGCAGCACACTGGCCACCGTCGCGACCCGCAATTCGGCGCCGGTCAGCCCGAGGTCGGCGATATTGCCGCGGACCACGGCCGCCGCCTTGCGATCGGATTCGACGAGCAGCGCGTACTCGGCGCCGCGCGACAACGCCTCCAGCCCGAGCGCACCGGAACCCGCGTACAGGTCGAGCACGCGCGCGCCCGCGAAGTCCAGCCGGGCGTCCAACGCACTGAACAGCGCCTCCCGGACGCGGTCGGAGGTCGGGCGGGTGCCGGACGGCGGCACCCGGAGGCGCCGACCGCCCGCCGCACCCGCGACGATCCTCGTCATCCCGCGGATGATTCCCGAGCGGCCAGTTCGATGAGGAGGTCACCGCCTTCGACCTGCTGCACGGTGCTGATGGCGACGCGGTCGACGATGCCGGCGCGGGGCGCGGTGATCGCGGCTTCCATCTTCATGGCTTCGATGGTGCCGATGGTGTCGCCGGCGGCGACCGTATCGCCTTCGGACACCGCGAGGGTGACGACACCGGCGAACGGTGCCGCGACGTGGCCGGGGTTGGTCTTGTCGGCTTTCTCCGCGGCCGGGATCTCACTGGCGATCGAGCGGTCGCGCACCGAGACCGGTCGCAGTTGCCCGTTGAGGATGCACATCACGGTGCGTATGCCGCGCTCGTCGGGCTCGGAGATCGCTTCCAGGCCGATGAGCAGGGTGACGCCCTTTTCCAGTTGCACGCGGTGTTCCTCGCCGCGGCGCAGCCCGTAGAAGAACTGGTTGGCCGACAATCCGGAGGTGTCGCCGTACTTCTCGCGGTGGGCGAGGAATTCGGCGGTCGGGCCGGGGAACAGCAGCCGGTTCAACGTGGCCCGGCGCTGCGCGGAGTTACCGGACAAACCCTTCTCGTCCGCGGGGGTCAGCGGTGTCTCGGGCTTCGCCGCGCCGCGCCCGGCCAGCGCCTTGGTGCGGAACGGTTCGGGCCAGCCGCCGGCGGGTGTGCCCAGTTCCCCGCGCAGGAACCCGATCACCGAATCGGGGATGTCGTAGCGGCCGGGGTCGGCGGCGAAGTCCTCGACCTCGACGCCGGTGCCGACCAGCGCCAGCGCCAGGTCACCGACGACCTTCGAGGACGGGGTGACTTTCACCAGACGCCCGAGCAGCCGGTCCGCGGCGGCGTATTTCGCCTCCACTTCCTCGAACCGGTCGCCCAACCCGAGCGCGATGGCTTGCTGGCGCAGGTTCGACAACTGTCCGCCCGGGATCTCGTGGGTGTAGACGCGGCCGGTGGGAGCCGGTAGCCCGGACTCGAACGGCGCGTACACCTTCCGCAGCGCCTCCCAGTACGGCTCCAGGTCGCACACGTTCTGCAGGTTCAACCCGGTGTCGTACTCGCTGTGCGCCGCCGCGGCGACGATCGCCGAGAGCGCGGGCTGGCTGGTGGTGCCCGCCATCGCGGCGCTGGCGCCGTCCACGGCGTCCGCACCGGCCTGCCATGCGGCCAGATAGGTGGCCAACTGCCCGCCCGGGGTGTCGTGCGTGTGGACGTGCACCGGCAGATCGAAATTGCTGCGCAACGCCCTGACCAGGGTGGTCGCGGCCGGCGCGCGCAGCAGTCCGGCCATGTCCTTGATCGCCAGCACGTGCGCGCCCGCGTCGACGATCTGCTCGGCCAGCTTCAGGTAGTAGTCCAGGGTGTAGAGCGACTCGTCCGGATTCGACAGATCCCCGGTGTAGCTGATCGCGACCTCCGCGATCGCGGTACCGGTCTCACGGACCGCGTCGATGGCCGGACGCATCTGATCGACATTGTTGAGCGCGTCGAAGATACGGAAGATATCGATGCCCGTGGCGGTCGCCTCGGAGACGAACGCGCGGGTCACCTCCTCCGGGTACGGGGTGTAGCCGACGGTGTTGCGGCCCCGCAGCAGCATCTGCAGGCAGATGTTCGGGATCGCCTCCCGCAACGCCGCCAACCGCTCCCACGGATCCTCGTACAAGAACCGCAGCCCCACATCGTAGGTCGCCCCGCCCCAGCACTCCACCGACAGCAACTCCGGGGTCAACCGCGCCACATGCCCCGCCACCCCCAGCAGGCCGTTGGTGCGCACCCGGGTGGCCAGCAGCGACTGGTGCGCGTCGCGGAACGTGGTATCGGTGACGCCGACCGCCTTCTGCTCGCGCAAGGCCCGCGCGAAACCCTCCGGCCCCAGCCGCAGCAGCCGCTGCCGCGAGCCGTCCGGCGGCGGCACGGTCAGATCGATCGCGGGCAGCTTGTCGTGCGGGTACACCGTGGTCGGCCGCTCACCGTGCGGCTTGTTCACCGTGACATCGGCCAGGTAGTCGAGGATCTTGGTGCCACGGTCGGCCGACCGACGCAGGGTCAGCAGCTGCGGACGCTCGTCGATGAACGAGGTGGTGACCCGCCCCGCCTGGAAATCCGCATCGTCCAGCACCGCCAGCAGGAACGGGATGTTCGTGGCCACGCCGCGAATCCGGAACTCCGCCAGCGCCCGGCTCGCCCGGGCCACCGCCGCACCGAAGTCGCGGCCCCGGCAGGTGAGCTTGACCAGCATGGAGTCGAAGTAGGCGCCGATCTCCGCGCCCAGATTCGCGCCACCGTCCAGGCGGATGCCCGCGCCACCGGGGGTGCGGTACGCGGTGATCCGGCCGGTGTCGGGACGGAACCCGTTGGCCGGATCCTCGGTAGTGATCCGGCACTGCAACGCCGCGCCGCGGATGGTCACCGCGTCCTGGCTCAGACCCAGTTGCTCGAGCGTCTCCCCCGCCGCGATACGCAGCTGCGACTGCACCAGGTCCACATCGGTGATCTCCTCGGTCACCGTGTGCTCCACCTGGATACGTGGGTTCATCTCGATGAAGACGTGATTACCGCGCTCGTCCAGCAGGAACTCCACGGTTCCCGCACACGAGTAGCCGATCTGCCGAGCGAAGGCCACCGCGTCGGCGCAGATCCGCTCCCGCAGCGCCGGATCCAGATTCGGCGCGGGCGCCAACTCGATCACCTTCTGATGCCTGCGCTGCACCGAGCAGTCCCGCTCGAACAAGTGCATCACGTTTCCGTGCTGGTCGGCCAGGATCTGCACCTCGATATGGCGCGGGTTCACCACCGCCTGCTCCAGGAACACCGTCGGGTCGCCGAAGGCCGACTCCGCCTCCCGAGACGCCGCCTCGATCGACTCGCGCAACTGCTCCGGCGCAGCGACCCGGCGCATCCCGCGCCCACCGCCACCGGCCACCGCCTTCACGAAGATCGGATACTCCAGCTCCCGCGCCGCGGCCAGCAACTGCTCCACATCCGACGACGGCGCACTCGAACGCAACACCGGCAGCCCCGCCGCCTTCGCCGCCTCGATCGCCCGCGCCTTGTTACCCGCCAGCTCCAGCACCTCGGCCGACGGACCGACGAAGGTGATCCCCTCCCGCTCGCACGCCGCCGCGAGATCCGGATTCTCCGACAAGAACCCGTACCCCGGATAAATCGCGTCCGCGCCCGCCGACTTGGCCGCCTCGATGATCGCCTCGATCGACAGATACGCCCGCACCGGATGACCGGGCTCGCCGATCTGATACGACTCCGCCGCCTTCAACCGATGAACCGAATTACGGTCCTCGTAGGGAAACACGGCGACCGTCCCGATGCCGAGTTCATAGGCCGCGCGGAAAGCACGGATAGCGATCTCACCACGGTTGGCAACCAAGACTTTCGAGAACATTGACATAAGGTACCCGGCCGCGTGAACCGCATCGACACGGAATCCCCCTTAGCAATCCTTTCACAAGGCCATTTCGCACCGTTGCGAAGTTGCGTTAACCGGGCCGACACATGTGCGGTACGGCCGCAACCGGTGTGCCGGCCGGGGTCCGCTTCGGCCCCGAAGTCCGGCGACGGAGACCGCCGAGCAGCCGTCCGATGGCCGAGCCCGGCATCGAGCCGCGCTCGGCTGGGGCCGGTCCGCAGCCCCGGACCAGGCGAACCGGCCCATACGACGAGTTCGCGAAGGCCGATCCAGGATGGCCCGCGCCGGATTGCCGCTAGAGCCGATCCGGGTCCGCATGGGCGACCCGGCCGATAGCCGGAACGGAAAACAGGTGCGCAATCGGCACGCGACGAGCGCTTCGACCACATGCTGGTGTGACATCCCTCGCAGAGTGCTCGTTTCGCCGCGTCTTATGCTGAGCATGCAGCTGGTTCACCGCAGCACGACGAGATGGAGCCCCGACGTCGCGCGACGGAGTCGAGCCCGCCGGTGCGTCGACGTCACGGCGGGTGAGCGGGAACCCGTATGGCGATGGCTTTCGTCCTCGGCAATGGAGAAACATTGTGACTGTTGCACAGCAAAAGCCGTTCACCGCGACGGTTCTCGGGCTTCCACGAGTGGGGCCACGGCGCGAACTGAAGCGGGCCACCGAAGCCTATTGGGCAGGCAAGATCGACGCCGACCAGTTGCACGCCGTGGCACGCGACCTCCGGCACGCTCAACTCACCGAATTACGAGCCGCAGGCCTGGACTCCATCCCGGTCGGCACATTCTCCTACTACGACCAGATGCTCGACACCGCCGAGTTGCTGGGCGCGTTGCCGCCCCGGGTCGCCGGGATCGCGGACCCGCTGGAACGGTATTTCGCCGCCGCGCGCGGCACCGACACGGTCGAACCCTTGGAGATGACCAAGTGGTTCGACACGAACTACCACTACCTGGTGCCCGAAATCGAGCCACAGACCGCCTTCTCGCTGCATCCGGAAAAGTTGCTGGCGCAATTGCGGGAAGCGCTCGAGCTGGGCGTGCCCGCGCGACCGGTGGTGATCGGGCCGATCACCTTCCTGAAGCTGGCGAAAGCGACCGGGGGCTCGGCGCTGGCACGGCTGATCGAACTGCTGCCGCTGTATCGGGAGCTGCTGCGCAGGCTCGCCGTCGCCGGTGCCGGGTGGGTGCAGATCGACGAGCCGGTGCTGGTCACCGACCTCACCGCGGAGGAGATCGGCCTGGTGCAGGTCACCTACGAGGAACTCGCCGACGCCGCCGAGCGGCCGAAGATACTCATCGCGACCTACTTCGGGCAGCCGGATGCGGCTCTGGCGGCGCTGGCGAGCACCGGCATAGACGGTGTCGCCCTCGACTTCACCGCGGGCGCCGACGTCGCCGCGGTGACCGTGCCGGCGGGCACAGTGCTCGTCGCGGGGATCGTGGACGGCCGCAATGTGTGGCGGACCGATCTCGACCGCGCCTTGGCCACCCTCGGGACGCTGCTGGAATCCACTGCGCACGTGGTCGTTTCGACATCGTGCTCGCTGCTGCACGTGCCGTACTCTTTGGCCGCGGAGACCGGACCGGACGAGCGGCTGCGGTCCTGGCTGGCGTTCGGCGCGGAGAAAGTGGCCGAGGTTCGCCTGCTCGCGACCGGGCTGAGCCAGGGCGCTGAGGCGATCGCCGCCGAGTTGGCCGAGGTGCGCGCGGCGCTGGCGTCGCGGAGGTCGGACCCGCGGCTGAACAATCCGCGGGTGCGCGCGGCGCTGGCCGCGCTGGGGCCGGACGCCACCCGTCGCGCGCCCGCCGAACAGCGCCGGGAACTGCAACGGGACCGATTGCGGCTGCCCGCACTGCCGACCACGACGATCGGTTCCTACCCGCAGACCTCGGCCATCCGGCTGGCCCGCGCCGCGCTGCGCAAGGGCGAGATCGATCGCGCGGAATACGTGCGGCGGATGCGCGCCGAGATCGCGGACGTCATCGCGCTCCAGGAGGAACTCGGATTGGACGTGCTGGTGCACGGCGAGCCGGAACGCAACGACATGGTGCAGTACTTCGCCGAGCAACTCGACGGGTTCGCCGCGACCGAGCACGGCTGGGTGCAGTCCTACGGAACCCGCTGCGTGCGGCCGCCGATCCTGTTCGGCGACGTCGCGCGGCGCGAGCCGATGACCGTCGAATGGATCGGCTACGCGCAGTCGCTCACCGACAAGCCGGTGAAGGGCATGCTGACCGGCCCGGTGACCATTCTGGCGTGGTCGTTCGTGCGCGACGACCAACCGTTGAGTGAGTCCGCCCGCCAAGTGGCGCTGGCGATCCGGGAGGAGACCGTGGACCTGGAGTCGGCCGGGATCCGGATCATCCAGGTCGACGAGCCCGCCTTACGGGAACTTCTTCCGCTGCGCACGGCCGATCAGCCGAGGTATCTGGAATGGTCGGTACGGTCGTTTCGGCTCGCGACCTCCGGGGTGTCCGATGCGACGCAGATCCATACGCACCTGTGCTACTCGGAGTTCGGCGAGGTGATCGACGCGATCGCCGGGCTGGACGCCGATGTCACGTCCATCGAGGCGGCACGCTCCCGCATGGAGGTACTCGACGACCTCAACGCGGCGGGATTCGACCTCGGCGTCGGCCCCGGTGTGTACGACATCCACTCTCCTCGGGTGCCGAGTGTCGACGAGATCATCACATCGCTCCGTGCGGCACTGAAAGCCGTTCCGGCCGAACGTCTCTGGGTGAATCCCGACTGCGGGTTGAAGACCAGGGGCCGCGCCGAGGTGGAAGCATCGCTCCGCAACATGGTCGCCGCGGCGGCAGCCGTGCGGTGACCCCGCCCGCCGATCGGTGATCGGTGCCCCCTCGCCTGTCGAGGGGGCACCCGAATCCACCGACGGCCTCAGTCGGATTCCGGCTCCGGCCGGGGCGGCTGCCGCCGTCGTAGGGTGTACCGATCACACGGTTCTTCCCGCCGCGTCACCGGTAACTCCCGCGCCCGCGCACGCATCCCCCGCCGCCACGCCGTATGACATCCGGAACAACGCTCCATCGGCTACCCCTCCGCACAAGTCGACTACGACACCGTCTTTCCCCTCTTGCCTACTTTCGACGTGCCCGCCTGCGATTCGGTTCCACATCTTTCGAAAATTCACTTCGCAAACCCGAATCTCGCTGTACCCAGGTAGTTTTCATCCCATGCCGACCCAGCAGCACGAGGTGCTCGTAGAGATGTTCCGGTCGCGGCCGAGCCTGGCGGCCGGTCTGCTCACCGACGCGTTCGGCATCTCCCTACCCGCGTACGCGGAGGCGCGCACGGGATCATCCGATTACACGGACGTCGGGCCGAACGAATTCCGGGGCGATGTCGCCTTGGTCTGCACCGACTCGGCAGGAATCGCGGTTGTCGGCATCGTGCTGGAAGTACAGCTCGGTCGTGACCGTTCCCGGCGGTGGGCTTGGCCCGTCTACGTCAGCACTCTGCGAGCCCGGTTGCAGTGCCCGGTCTTCCTGATGGTCGTCACACCGGACGCTCAGGTGGCCGCGTGGTGTCGCAAGCCGATCGAGCTCGGTCACCCCGGCCTCGTGCTCCGCCCGCTGGTCCTCGGACCGGACGTGGTACCCGCCGTCACCGATCTCGACGACGCTCGGGCGCTACCGGAACGAGCCGTCCTCTCCACGCTCGCGCACGCGGACGGCCCAGATGCCGATCGCGTGTTCGAGGCGCTTCTCGCCGGATTGCAGAGCACGGATGACGAGCGGGCGAAAATGTACTATGACCTTGTTGTCGCAGCACTGTCGAAGACGGCCCGGCATCGACTGGAGGAACTCATGACGTCGACCTTCAAGTACGAGTATCAGAGCGACTTCGCCCGCAAGTACGTGGCGCAAGGACGCGACGAAGGACGGACCGAAGGACGGACCCAAGGACGCACCGAAGAAGCGGTGCGAGCCCTCTTCCTCGTGCTGGAAGCGCGGGGGATCGACATCGCGGCGAAGACCCGGGCCGAGATCACCGAGTGCACCGATCTCGACCGGCTCGAATCCTGGACGCGCAAGGCCGCCACGGCCGAATCCGAGAACGATCTGTTCGGCTGAGTCTCGCCCCTACAGTCCGAAGGCGCGGTTCATGGCGGCCATGCCGAAGTAGTCGCGCCAAGTGGTGACGGCGATTCGACGCATTCTCCACAACACGGCGGCAAACCTCTCTTCGCACGCTACGCAGATCGAATACATTCCTGGACACCTCACAGAAGCATATTTTCGGGAGTCCCAACGCGCGTTACTGCGATGATTGCGAATGATCGCAGCTACCATCGTGCACGTGCGCAAGATGTATGCGGGCGCCCGGCTGCGGCGATTGCGTGAAGAACGGAGGATGACCCAGGCGGCTCTGGCGAAATCACTGGATCTGTCGCCGAGCTACCTCAATCAGCTCGAGCGCGATCAGCGCCCACTCACCATTCCCGTACTGCTGAAACTGAATTCGACCTTCGACCTCGACGTCCAGTTCTTCGCCGCCGACTCGGACGCGCGGCTCGTTTCGGACCTGCACGACGTGCTGGTCGACGCCGCGGGCGGGCACGCCGCTCCCCTGACGGAGGTCGAGGAGCTGGCGACCCGCCAACCGGAGGTCGCGAGAATCGTCGTCGCGATGCATCGCCGACTGCGCGCCGCCACCGATCAGCTCGACCTGCTGTCCGCACGGGTGTCCGCGCCCGCAGGCGCACCCGGGGTGCCGATGCCCTACGAGGACGTGCGCGACTTCTTCTACGACCACCACAATCACATTCCACAACTCGACATCGCCGCCGAGCAACTGTTCGAGAATTCCGGGCTGACCATCGGCTCCCTGGATCGCCAGCTCGCCCGCATCGCCGAGGAGCGCGCCGGAGTCACCGTTCTGGTGCGCGGCGACGGCGCCGACCCCACCGTCCCCAAACGACACTACGAGCCGGAGACCCGTACGCTCACGCTCGCTCGCCGGTTACGGCCAGGCCAGCGCGCCTTCCAGATCGCCACCACGCTCGGCCTTCTGTTGTACGGGGCCGAGCTGGATGCCGTGCTGGCCGAGAGTCCCTCGCTCAGCGGCGAATCCCGCACGCTGGCGCGAATCGGACTGGCCCATTACTTCGCGGGCGCGCTGGTGTTGCCCTACGGACGATTCCTGCGCTCGGCCGAGGAACTGCGCTACGACATCGACCTGCTCGGCCTGCGTTTCGAGGTCGGGTTCGAGACCATCTGCCATCGGCTGAGCACCCTGCAACGGCAGGGCCGGCGTGGCGTTCCGTTCTTCTTCGTCCGCACCGACCGGGCGGGCAACATCTCCAAACGTCAGTCCGCCACCGCATTCCACTTCTCCCGGGTCGGCGGCAGTTGCCCGCTGTGGGTGGTGCACGAGGCCTTCTCCCATCCCGGCCGGATTCTGACCCAGGTGGCCGAGATGCCCGACGGCCGCCGGTATCTGTGGATAGCGCGCACCGCGGCGATCGCCCCGCACGGATTCGGCACCGCGACGAAGAACTTCGCCATCGGCCTCGGCTGCGATATCGAATACGCCGACCGCTTGGTGTACTCGGCAGGGTTGCAACTGGACGACCCGGCGGCCTCGATCCCGATCGGCGCGGGTTGCAAAGTGTGTGAGCGTCCCGCCTGCGCGCAGCGCGCCTTCCCGCACATCGGCAGCCCCTTGGGGGTCGCCGAACATACCAGCACCGACCTGCCCTACCCCCGGCTCGGGCACTGACGGCTCCCATTCCGGCAAGCGACACCGCGGCGATCCGAGCGACGATCAGGACTTGGCCAGGTACTCCAGCCGCTCGGCGTCCACCGCGGCGTGCATCATCCGCGCCAGCCCGGGATGCCTGCGCAGCCCCGGGTCGGAGGCCACCACCGCTCGGGCGAATTCCTGCGCGGCGGTGATGACCTCGAGATCGTCCAGCAGTGACAGCAGCCGCAGCGAGCGGGCCGTGCCGGACTGGGCGGCGCCGAGCACGTCGCCCTCACGGCGGGTCCGCAGATCGAGTACCGCGAGTTCGAAACCGTCGGTGGTGGCGGCGACCGCGTCCAGCCGCGCCATGGCCGACCCGCCCGGCGCGGCATCCGTGACCAGCAGGCACAACCCGGGGTGCTCGCCCCGGCCGATCCGGCCGCGCAGCTGATGCAATTGGCTGACGCCGAACCGGTCGGCGTCGACGATCACCATCACCGTCGCGTTGGGCACGTCCACGCCGACTTCGACCACGGTGGTGCACACCAGCACGTCCACCGATCCGTCATTGAAGGCTCGCATCACCTGGTCTTTCTCGTCGGCGGGGAGTCTGCCGTGCAGCAGGCCGACCCGCACGCCGGACAGCGGGCCCGTGCGCAGCATCTCGAAAACGTCGAGCACGGCCTGGGTGGTCGGGCCGTCCTTCGCACCGTCGCCGTTCTTCGCGCGCCCGTTGCGGGACCTGCCCGCGGTCTCCTCGTCGTCGCCGATGCGCGAACACACCACGTACGCCTGGCGTCCGGCGGCGACCTCCTCCACGATCCGCTCCCAGGCGCGATCCACCCAATTCGGATGCTGCCGGCGCGGTACCACCTTGGAGACGATCGGCGAGCGGCCTTTCGGCAGTTCGGTCAGTGTGGAGGTCTCCAGATCGCCGAGCGTGGTCATGGCGATGGTGCGCGGGATCGGGGTCGCGGTCATCACCAGCAGATGTGGACTGGTCCCCGCTTTCGCCTTGACGCGCAGTGCGTCCCGCTGCTCGACGCCGAAGCGGTGCTGTTCGTCGACCACGACCATGCCGAGGTCGAAGAACTCGACGTTGTCCTGGATCAGCGCGTGCGTCCCGATCACGATGCCCGCCTCGCCGGTCACCGCTTCCAGCAGCGCCGCCTTCTTGGCCGCCGCCGACATCGACCCGGTCACCAGCACCACCCGGGTGGCGTGATCGGCCGCGCCCAGCTCGCCCGCGGCGCCCAGGTCGCCGAGCATGCCGCGCAGCGACCGATAGTGCTGCGCGGCGAGCACCTCCGTCGGCGCGAGCAGCGCGCACTGCAGTCCCGCGTCCACCACCTGCAGCATGGCGTGCAGAGCGACGATCGTCTTGCCGGAGCCCACCTCACCTTGCAGCAACCGGTGCATCGGCTGCTCGTTGGCCAAGTCGGCGGAGATCTCGGCCACGACCTGCTGCTGTCCCGCGGTGAGTTCGAAGGGCAAGCGCTGGTCGAACGCCGCGGCGATACCGCCCGCTCGGGGCGCGCAGGCGCGTGCTCGGCGCCCGGACACCTCATGCCTGCGCTCGGCCAGCACCAACTGCAAGGCCAGCGCCTCGTCGAACCGCAGTCGATCCTTGGCCCGATCGATGTCGTCCTTGCGCTCGGGCAGGTGGATCAGGCGCAACGCGTCGGACAGGTTCGGCAGCGCGCGTTCGCCGCGCACGTCTTCCGGCAGCGGATCGTCGAGCGGATCGAGCTGGTCGAGTACCTGGCGCACGCAGGCGAGCACGTCCCAGCTCTGCACCTTCGCGGTCGCCGGATAGACCGGGATGAACTCGCGCTCCAGGAACGAGGTGTCCACTCCCCCGTCGCCTTTCGCGCTCTGCGCGAGGCCACGCAGGTCGCCGCCGCCGCGCACCTTGGTCAGCGCGCCGACCGAGTCGTCGTCGCCCTCGGTTTCCGGCAGGATCAAGTAGCCGGGATGGCTGAGGTTCCACTGGCCGGGGCGCCAGTAGTTCACGGTGCCCGACATCATCGCGCGCAGACCTTCGCGCACCACGTACTTCACCTTGTCGCCGTTGAAGAAGGTGACGTCGACGCCGCGACCGGAGCCGGTGTCGAGCACCACCTTCAGCAGCGATCCGCGGCGGTTGCGCATCGGCCGCAGTTCGGCCTTCGTGATCCGTCCGATGACGGTGATGTGCGAACCGTCCTCGGGCGCTTCCTCGGTGAGCGGCTGCCCCTGCGTCGCGTACCGCAGGGGGTAATGGCGCAGCAGATCCTCGACGGTGTGCATGCCGAAGGCGTCCGCGAGCGAGGCCGCGGCCTTCGCGCCGAGGATGTGGTCGAGCCGATCGCTCAGTGTCGCCATGCCCTATTCCACTCCGATCTGCACCGAATCACCTTGCTGCCCACCGGAATACACGATCACCTCGACACCTGGGAAGTGCTGCGCGATATGCGCCGCCAATTCGCCGCCGAGTCCGTCCGGCGCCGCCGCGCCCATCAGCAGGGTGACCAGTTCGCCGCCGAAGGCGAGCAGCCGGTCCAGCAGCGTCCGCCCGGCGGTGCGCACATCGCGCTCGATCACGACGACGTCGTGCCCGGCCAGGCCGAGCCCATCGCCCGGTTCGCACGTGCCGACCATGGTGAGCGCGCGTTCGGTCGCCGCGCGCAGCGATCCCCAACGCGTGGTCGCGGCCGCCTCCGACATGGCGAAGGCGTCGTCCACCGCGATGCGTCCGCGGTCGTGCACGGCCAAGGCGGCCAGTCCCTGAACCATCGACGCGCTCGGCAACAGCAGCACGTCCCGATGGGCGTCCCGGGCCGCGACACCGACGGCGACGAGTTCATGTGCGGGCAGCGCACCGTTGGGCAGCACCAGCACCTCGCGGTTCGGCATGCGCCGGATCGCGGCCAGCAGCGTGGCCGCGGTCACCGGTTCGTCCGCCAGCACCACAGCGCCCGCGTTCTCGAACAGAGTCGCCGCGCCCGCGCCCGCGACCACTGCGAGGACCCCGCGATCGGCCGGGGGCGTGGCGGCCGGAACGCTTCGGCCGAACGTCCCGGCCACCACGCGAGGCGAATCGGCGGCCGGAACGGATCCCGCGCTGCGGTCGATCAGGGCACGCCCGGCCCTGGACGCACCATTGTCGGAGGGTTCGCCGGAGGCCACCGGGGCCGCACGCGTGGCGCGATCGGCCGCGCCGAGACCTCTCGACACGTCGGACAGGTCCCGGTGCGACGTGAAAATGACGTTCTCGACCCGGATTCGGCTGAGCCTGCCCGCCGCGATGCCCGCCTCCACCGCCGCACCCGCATCGGCACAGTGCACGTGCGCCGACCAGCATCCGCCCCCGTCGCCGACGACGACGACCGAGTCGCCGAGTTCCCCGAGACGAGCGCGCAGCGCGGCCACTTTCCGCTCGTCGGAGTCCGCCAGCAGATACATCACCTCGTACTGCGGTTCGGCCTCGCGGGCGGGCGCCGAACGCGCGGCCGCCGCGGGCCGCGGGTACTCCGGCCGCCTCGGCGTCTCCCCGCGGGTCACGGCGACCAAGCTGTCCAGCAGCACGACCAACCCGCGGGCTCCCGCGTCGACGACTCCGGCACGACGCAGCACACCCAATTGGAACGGTGTGTCGCCGAGCGCTTTGGCCGCGCCGTCGGCCGCCGCCAGTGCCACGTCCGCCAGCTCCTGGTCGGGGCATCCCGCGGCCGCAGCGGTCGCGCAGTCCAGCACGGTGAGGATCGTCCCTTCGATCGGCACGCTCAGCGCCTCGCGCACCAGTGCGGATGCCCTGGCCAGCGCGGCGCGCAGGCTGTCGGCCGCGAACGGACCGCCGTGCATCGTGTCCGCGACGCCGCGCAGCACCTGGGACAGGATGATCCCGGAATTGCCGCGGGCGCCGACCGTCGCACCGTGCGCCATCGCGACGGCGACGGCGACGGCGGCGCTCCCGACCCCGTTCGCCCGCGCGGCCTCTTCCCCCGCTTCCACCGCGGCGCGCATGGTGGCCAGCAGATTGGTGCCGGTGTCGGCGTCGGGTACCGGAAAGACATTGAGCGCGTTGATCTCCTCGCGCCGATGCTCCAAGCCGGCGAGACAGGTACGGCCCCAGCGCAGCAACGCCGCGCTATCCAGCACATCTCGCGCTCCGGACACCGTCACCTCGCTCCCTTCCGCCACCCGCACACCACCACCGCCCGCCAGGTTAGCGGGCGGTCCCGACAGGCAACCGGCAAGACCGCGCCATTAGAATGGATATGCCCGGCGACCGATCCGGCACTCACTCGTGGGGACCGGTTTGGTGGATCGGAGTCGGCACAGCTACCCTTGCAGGGTTGCCTCGCGCGGCCGTCACCGGTCTGCGCTGGTCGGCTCTCCGCCGACCGGGCACTTGACATTGCACGAGGACGAGTCGCCCCGCGAAGGCGACGGTCCCCACCATTGACATGAAGGAGTTCGCGACTATGGCTGCCGTCTGCGACGTCTGCGCCAAGGGCCCCGGCTTCGGGAAGTCGGTCTCGCACTCGCACCGGCGCACCAACCGTCGTTGGAACCCGAACATCCAGACCGTTCGCGCGCAGGTCGCCCCGGGAAACACCCGCCGCATGAACGTGTGCACCTCCTGCCTGAAGGCGGGCAAGGTCGCCCGCGGCTGATCCGCCGTCCGGCTGACCGGCATCGTCGGCACACGCCCCGGCACCCGCATCGGGTGGTCCGGGGCGTCGTCATGAGTGCGGGCCGAGCATGGTCGCCGTGACCGAGCATCCGTGGCGGGTCCAGCCGCTGACCGCCGAATACGTCCGCAGCCTCGCCGAATGCCACATCGCCTGCTGGCGCGAAGCGTACCGGGGACTGGTGCCCGCGCACGTGCTCGACGCCTTCGACATCGAGCGGCGAGCCGAGCAGTGGGAGCGCGACCGCGTGCGCTATCCGGGCCGCACGCACATCGCGATCGTCGAGGACGTGGTGATCGGGTTCTCCAGCGCGGGCCCGCCGGGCGGCACGGACGCGGTGACTCCGCTCGAACTGCACGCCCTCTACGTCCGTTCCCCCTGGCACGGCAGCGGGGTCGCCGACGACCTGATTCGCGCCGCGCTCGATCCGGCCGCTCCGTGTTCACTGTGGGTGTTCGAGCAGAACGCGCGCGCCCAGGCGTTCTACCGGCGGCATGGTTTCGTGCTCGACGGCACACGCAAAGTCGAGGCGTTCACCGCTGCGATGGAGGTGCGCATGGTGCGTACGCCGACGATGCACGCGGGTGAGCGCCCCGCGCGCTCGCTCGATTGATGCGCGGACCATCGACCCGAATGCGCCCGGCCCAGGCCGCTAAGGTGCAGATCATGACCACCAGCGAGCAAGCCGGGTATGTGACGACCGTCGAGGGCGTCCTTCAGATCACCATCGCCACGTCCGCCAACGGCACGGCCATGGACTTCGCGGGCATCAACGCAGGCACCGCCGCACTCGGTTCGCTCGGATCCGAGGTGGGTGCGGTACTGCTGCGGGGCACCGGCGCGAACTTCTGTGTGGGAGGCGACGTGCGCGGCTTCGCCGCGGCACAGGACCGCTCCGCGCACATTCACGGTCTGGCTTCCGGTCTGCACGATTTCGTCCGCGCTCTGGACGAGACCACGGTGCCGGTGGTGGCGGCGGTGCGGGGCTGGGCCGCGGGCGCGGGCATGAGCCTGGTCTGCCTGGCCGATATAGCCCTGGGCGGCCCCGGCACCAAACTGCGCCCGGCATATCCCGGTATCGGGCTGAGCCCCGACGGGGGCATGTCCTGGACGCTGCCGCGGATCGTGGGGCGAGCGCGGGCGCGCGAAATCCTGCTCACCGACGCCGTCCTGGACGCAGACGAGGCGGTGCGCCTCGGCCTGCTGAGCAAACTCGTTCCCGACGGCGAGATCGCCGCGGAGGCGCAGCGCCTCGCGCGCACCCTCGCCACCGGACCGCGTTCGACCCACGCGAGGATCAAAACGCTGTTGCGGCAGTCGGAGTCCGCGACCCTGAGCGATCAGCTCGACAGCGAGCGCGACGGGATCGCCGCGGCCGCCGGCTCCGCGGCGGGACGCGAGGGCGTCGACGCGTTCGTCGCGAAGCGCAAACCCGACTACGCCGGGCTCGCCTGATCACTCCCTGGTGAGAGCACGAATTTCGCCACCGCGTCGGTGAAGGAGTCGTTGTCGTCACCGGCCGCGGTGTGCGCGGCGCCGCCGATCTCCACCAACTGGGCGTGCGGCACCAGCCGCTGGAACGCTTCGGCGCCTTCGGCGCTCACCACGTCCGAGCGCATGCCGCGCACCAGCAGCACCGGGATGCGCAGCGCTCGCGCCGCGTCCTCCATCGACTCGATCATCGCCGACGGGTCCTCGACCCGATCACTGAGCATGTCCGGATCCCAATGCCAGTACCAGCGACCGTCGCGCTCGCGCAGATTGCGCAGCAGTCCCGCCGGGCTCTTCGGCCGGGGCCGGTGCGGCAGGTATTCGGCGACCGCGTCGGCCGCCTGTTCGAGGCTGTCGAAGCCGTCGCGATGCTTGCCGAGGAAGTCGACCACCCGGGCGATGCCGTCCGGCTCGGGCCGGGTCACGATGTCGACGAGCACCAGCGCGCTGATCGCCGCTCCGCCCGGCCGCGTGGTGGCGAGCAGACCGGTGATTCCCCCCATGCTGGCTCCGACGACTACCGCGGGCTCACCCAGCTGTTCGAGCACAAGCAGCAGGTCATCGACCATGGTCTGGTGGCGATAGTCGCGATCCGGCGCCCACTCGCTCTCGCCGTGCCCGCGGGCGTCGACCGTGACCACCCGCATGCCCGAGGCGCCGAGCCGAGCGCCGGTCTTCTTCCACGAATGGCGAGTTTGCCCGCCACCGTGCAGGAAGACGACGAGCGGGCCGTCGACCGGGCCGAACTGATCGGCGGCCAGCTCGATTCCGCCCGAACCGCGCAGCCGGAGCCGGGACGGTTCGAGAAGATAGTTCGCGTTACTCACGATCCGTAGGATCGCACAAGCGCCGGGACGCGCCGGCGTGAACCCGGCGTTTCCAGTGTTCAGCAGCCGAGATTACCCACGAAGAACAGGCACGCGATCTTGGCGTTCACCGACGCGGAGAGGGTGGAGGAGCCGCTGGAGGTGTATTCCTCGGCGACCGGGGTCGTGGTGGTCTCCGTGGCGGGCTCGAGCCGCAGCGGAGCCGCGCTCGCGACGGCGGCGCCGCTGCTGAGAGCGGCGCAGAAGGCCAGGGTCGCGGTCGTGCCGCGCAGCGCGCCCCGGACGGTGTTGTTGTGCATGGAAACAGCTCCTCACTCGTTGACTCGGTCGATCACACACAGACGCCCCACTCAGGGCAGGCGCCAGTCAACCGGTTCGGCCCCCAGTTCGTCGAGCAGTTCGTTCACTCGTGAGAAGGGGCGGGAACCGAAGAACCCACGCGACGCCGACAGCGGCGACGGGTGCGCGGACTCGATGTAGGGCACCTCGGCTTCGGTCAGCAGTGGCTTAAGGGTCGCCGCGTCGCGGCCCCACAGGATCGCTACCAACGGCTCGTCCCTGGCGACCAAGGCGCGGATCGCCTGATCGGTGACCGCCTCCCACCCCTTGCCGCGGTGCGAGGCGGGCTTGCCGGGTGACACGGTGAGCACTCGGTTCAGCATCAGCACACCCTGGTCCGACCACGGGCTCAGATCACCGCAGGACGGCGTCGGGTGGCCGAGATCCTTGCTGTATTCGGCGAAAATGTTGGCCAGACTGCGTGGGATCGGCGAAACATCGGGCGCCACAGAGAAACTCAACCCCATCGGGTGGCCGGGCGTCGGATACGGATCCTGGCCGACGATCAGCACGTGCACCGCGTCGAACGGACGCTGGAAGGCCCGCAGGACGTTCTCACCGGACGGTAGATAGCCACGGCCCGCGGCATTCTCGGCACGAAGGAAATCGCCCATGGCGGTAATCCGATCCGCCACCGGCTCGAGTGCCTTCGCCCATCCCGGATCCATGATCTCCGACAGTGGTTTCGCGCCCATGACCGCACAACTTAGCGTGGTCGGCCGTCGGCTGACGAGTCCGCCCCACGGAACGATTCCCACCCGCCCTCGCCGGTCTGCGCGACGCCGTCAACGGTGAGCCCGCGACCGGCGGCGACCCGCCCGATCGCGACCCATCCGGGGGGCAGCGCGGTGCCCGGCGCCCAGGTGCCCGCGAAGGCATGGTCCTCGCCGCCGGTCAGGATCCATTGCGCCGCATCGGCATCCAGCCGGGCGGCGATGGGTTCCAGCGCCGGGTCGCGCAGGGCGGCCGAATCCAGATCGATGGCCACCCCCGAGGCCGACGCGATATGCCCCAGATCCGCGAGCAACCCGTCGGACACATCGGTCAGCGCGTGCAGGCCGAGCTCGCGCGCACCGATCGAACTTTCGCGGCGCTCGGGGCCAAGTGCGTCGAGCACGAGCGCGTACGGCGGCTGCGGGACACGATGCGCGGCAAGCGCTTCCGCGAACTCGGGTCCGGTCGTTCCGGCGGTGAAGGCGGCCAGTCCCGCGGCCGACCAGCCGAGGCGGCCCGCCACCGCGACGACATCGCCCACCCGCGCGCCCGCTCTGGTGACCGGCGCACCGCGGCCCGGATCGCCGAAGGCCGTGACGGAGACGACGAGTTCGCGGCTGCGGACCAGGTCGCCGCCCGCGATGGACGCGCCCGCCCTGGCAGCCTCGGCCCACATGCCGTCCGCGAGTCCGTCGATCACCTCGAGCGGGGTATCGGCCGGGCAGCCGAGCGCGACGACGAACGCGGTCGGCGTCGCCCCCATGGCCACCACGTCGGCGGCGTTCTGCGCGATCGCCTTGCGGCCGACGTCCTCGGGGCTGGACCAGTCCAGCCGGAAGTGGCGGCCCTGCACGAGCATGTCGGTGGTCACCACGAACCGGCCGTCCGGCGCCGCGACCAGCGCCGCGTCGTCGCCGGGACCGAGCAGCACACCCGGCGCCTGTACCCGACCCGCGTTGATGCGCTCGATCAGCGCGAACTCGCCCAGTTCACGCACTGTTCTCGGGGCCCTGCTCGCGCTGATGACCGATCCTTTCCGGCGCGCCGCTTGCTGGAATGAGCCCGACGGTACCCTTTCGGTGGCACTCGAGCAGCAACCGGCCCCGTGCCCAGCGGCGCGGGAGCGACCCACGCCGACGCGCGACGAAGAGAGGATCGGTGAGCATGGCGGCGGATTCGTCGGACCGCGATTCGGCGGAGCCCGAACGCGAACGCACCGATGCCACGAACCGCGGGAGCGCCCCGGAGCAGCCCCCAGCGCCCGGCAGTGCAGACGATCGCCGAGCGGCCGCCGCCTCGAACGCGCGGACCACTCCCTCCTCGGCGAAAGGCGAGGACAGTGCGAGAGCGGAAACGGCTGCCGATGCCGGCGCGCCGGACAGCCGGGCGTCGGCGCATCAGTACCCGCCCGCGCTCATCGCGACCGCCGTGGCGCTTCCGGTCGTACTGGTCGTCGCGGTGCTCGTCGCCGCCGTACTCGCGCGCCACGCGCCCGTCGAGCGCGAACCGCTGGCGCTCGGCCCGGTCCCCGCACCCGCGGCGGAGGGCCCGGCCTGTTCCGCCCTGCTTCCCGCCTTACCCGCGAACCTGGGTGAGTTCACGAAATCGACCCTGGTGGAGCCCGCTCCACCGGCCACTCGCGCATGGCAGCGCGCCGAAGGCGGCGACGCGATCGTGCTGCGCTGTGGACTGGATCGCCCGCTGGAATTCAACCGCGCCTCGCCGCTGCAGATCGTGAACGGCGTGCAGTGGTTCGAGGTCCGTGATCAGGCCGCCGCGGCGAGCACCTGGTTCGCCGTCGACCGGGGAACCTACGTCGCCCTCACCGTCCCCGACGGCTCGGGTCCGACGCCGCTGCAAGAAGTCTCCGACACCATCACCGCCACCCTGCCGGCCCAGCCGATCGACCCGGGACCGCTGCCCAACTGAGTGCCGCGAATGCGCCCGGTACTAACGCAGACCAGTACTAACGCAGACCGGTGCCGCGGACGAGCGCGGTTTCGATGAGCGTGGAGACCAGCACGGCATAGTCGATGCCGGTGGCCTCCCACATACGCGGGTACATGGAGATGGCGGTGAATCCCGGCATCGTGTTGATCTCGTTGATCACCGGCCCCTGCTCGGTGACGAAGAAATCGACCCGCGCCAGACCCTGGCAGTCGAGGGCCTGGAAGGCGCGCACGGCCAATTCCCGGATCCGGTCGGACACCTCGTCGTCCAGTTTCGCGGGAACGTCGAATTCACAGACGTCGTCGAGGTACTTCGTATCGAAGTCGTAGAACGCGGGCCCGTTCGCGGTGACATCGCTGTCCGGCATCCGGATCTCCGCGACCACGCTCGCCGCGACCCGGCCGTCCGGGAATTCCAGCACCCCGCACTCCACTTCGCGCCCGACGATGCCCGCTTCGACGATCACCTTCGGGTCGTGCGCACGCGCCGCGGCGATGGCCGCGTCCAGTTCGTTCCAGTCGGTGACCCGGGTGATGCCGATCGACGATCCGCCGCGGGCCGGTTTGACGAACACCGGCAGGCCGAGGCGCAGCCGGTCCGCCTCGGTGACCGTCTCGGTGCCGGGCCGCAGTACCACCTGGGTGCCGATCGGCAAGCCCTCGGCCGCGAGCAATTTCTTGGTGAACTCCTTGTCCATGCCCGCCGCGCTGGCCAGCACGCCGGGGCCGACGTAAGGAATTCCGGCGAGTTCCAGCATCCCCTGCAAGGTGCCGTCCTCACCGAAGGGCCCGTGCAGGATCGGGAACACCACGTCGACAGAACCGAGCGCGACGCCGGGATCGTCGAGCGCGATCAGTTCCCCGGAGCGGCTCGGGTCCGCGGCCAGGGTCAGTGCCGTACCGGTGGCGTCCACCGACGGCAGGGCACGATCGTGGATACCGAGTGCGGCCACGTCCGGACCGCCGAGCACCCAGCGGCCCTCCGCGGTGATGCCGATCGGCACGACCTGGTACTTCTGCGGATCCAGGTGGCGCAGCACGCTGCCGGCCGATACGCAGGACACGGCGTGCTCGTTGCTGCGCCCGCCGAACACCACAGCCACCCTGATCCGGTTCGTCATGCTCCGAACCGTACCCGTTTCGGTACGCACTCCCACCGCTGACCGTCCCGGACACCCGCACCCGGTGGACCGGGATCACTCCGGCTTCATCCGCCGCCCGAGCAGGTTGCCGACGGCTTCGCGCACGGAGAGCCCTTCGTGACAGACCTGATGCACCGCCGTGGTCAGCGGCATCTCGACGCCGTGCCGTTCGGCCAGGGCGCGCACCGATGTGCAGGACTTCACCCCCTCGGCGACTTGGCCATGCGTGGCCGACTGGGCGGCCTCCATGGAACCGCCCGCGCCGAGCACGTGACCGAACGACCGGTTGCGCGACAGCGGGGAGGTGCAGGTGGCGACCAGGTCTCCGACTCCGGCCAGGCCCGCCAGCGTCACCGGCTCCGCTCCGAGTGCCACCCCGAGCCGGATGATCTCGGCGAGACCGCGGGTGATCAGGCTCGCGATCGAGTTGTCGCCGAGGCCCATTCCCGCCGCGATGCCACAGGCGAGCGCGATGACGTTCTTGCACGCGCCGCCGATCTCGCAGCCGACCACGTCGAGGTTGGTGTAGGGCCGGAAGTAACCGGTCGCGCAGGCGTGCTGCACCGCGACGGCGCGATCGTTGTCCGAACAGGCGACCACGGTCGCGGCCGGCTGGCCCACCGCGATCTCACGCGCCAGGTTCGGTCCCGACAGCACCGCGATCCGGCTCGGATCAGCCCCGGTGACCTCCTCGATCACCTGGCTCATCCGCAGCAGCGTCCCCGTCTCGATGCCTTTCGCCAGGCTCAGCAGCGTGGCATCGTCCGGGATCAACCCCTTCCAGTCCGCGAGGTTGGATCGCAGCGACTGCGACGGCACCGCCAGCACGACGATGTCGGCTCCGTCCAGCGCCACCGCCGGATCGTGCGTGGCCGCGACCGGCGGCAGCGGAATATCCGACAGGTAATCGGGATTGCGATGTTCGGAGGCCAGCGTCGCGGCGACCTCGGGCCGACGGGCCCAGATCGTGACCTCGGTTCCCGCGTCCGCCAAGACCTTCGCGAACGCGGTGCCCCACGATCCCGCGCCCAGCACTGCCGCCCTCGTCATCAGCCCAATATGCCATGGAAGGATTGCCCGCATGCGCCCGCACGCCGTGCATGCCGTGATCGCGGTCAAGAGCCTCGATCAGGCCAAGAGCCGACTGGCCGACCGGCTGCGCCCGGAATACCGGGCGCGCCTGGTGCTGGCGATGCTCGCCGACACCGTGACCGCCACCGCGGCGGTCACCGAGGTCGTGTCGGTCACCGTGGTCACGCCCGATCCCGCCGTCGCGGACCTGGCCCGCGCACTGGGCGCGGAAGTCCATCCGGAACCGCCGCAGCCGCACGCCGACGGGCTGAACAACGCGCTCGCCGCCACCGCGGCCGCCCTGCGCGGCAGGCACGGACCGATCGATCTGCTCGCGCTGCAGGCCGATCTGCCCGCGATGCGACCGGAAGAACTGTCGGACATGCTCGCCGCCGCCCCACGCGGGCTGCGTTCGATCGTGATCGATCACGAGGGCAGTGGCACCGTCGCGCTCGTGGTCCGCGACCCCGTCGCCGCGCTCGATCCGCGCTTCGGCTCCGGGTCGGCACGCAGCCATATCGACGCGGGCGCGGTCGATCTCATCGGCGACTGGCCGGGGTTGCGTCTGGATGTCGACACCGCCGCCGACCTGGACCGCGCGGTGGCCCTCGGGGCGGGGAACGCGACGCGCGCAGTCCTGCACGACATCGGCTGGCCGGGCGGCGTTCACGAACCTGTTCCACACGTGTGCTAGCCGGTCGCCATGGTGTCGGGAGACACAGCCCGATCCCGCTCGCGGGATGCGCACGACCTGTCCGGTAAGGGATGATCGGTGGCGTGAGCGATACGGAAACCGTCAAGCAGCAGCCGTTGCTACCCACGCCGCCCCCGGCTGCGACACCCCTGACCGCCGACTCGTCGGCGACCCGGTTGCCACGCGATCGCTACCTCAATCGCGAGTTGAGCTGGCTGGACTTCAATGCCCGCGTGCTCGCCCTCGCCGAGGACGCGTCGCTGCCGTTGCTGGAGCGTGCGAAGTTCCTGGCGATCTTCGCGTCGAATCTCGACGAGTTCTACATGGTGCGGGTGGCCGGACTGAAACGCCGCGCCGAGACCGGCCTGCTGGTGCGCTCGGCCGACGGCCGCTCCCCCAGCGAGCAACTGGAGTTGATCGCCGCGCGCACGCAGGAGATCGCCGTGCGCCATGCCCGCGTCTTCCTCGACAGCGTGCTGCCCGCGCTCACCGCCGAGGGCATCGCGATCATCGACTGGGGTGACCTGGACGAGGACGAACGTCGGCGCCTGTCCGGCTACTTCCAGGATCAGGTCTTCCCGGTGCTCACCCCGCTCGCGGTGGATCCCGCGCACCCTTTCCCCTACATCAGCGGACTGAGCCTCAACCTCGCGGTGACGGTGAAGGATTCCTCGACCGGCGGCGAGCACTTCGCCCGCGTCAAGGTGCCCGACAACGTCGACCGGTTCGTCCGCGTGCGTCGCACCGAAACCGGCTCCCCGATCGCGGCGTTCCTGCCGATGGAAGCGCTCATCGCCGCGCACCTGGACCTGCTGTTCCCCGGTATGGAGGTGGTCGAGCACCACTCGTTCCGCATCACCCGCAACGCGGATTTCGAGGTCGACGAGGATCGCGACGAGGACCTGCTCCAAGCGCTGGAGCGGGAGTTGGCCCGGCGGCGGTTCGGTTCGCCGGTGCGACTAGAGGTGTCCGACGACATGACCGAGCACATGCTCGATCTGCTCTTGCGCGAGCTGGACGTCGATCCCGGCGACGTCATCCAGGTGCCCGGCCTGCTCGACCTGTCCTGCCTCTGGCAGGTGTACGGCGTCGACCGGCCGAATCTGAAGGACACTCCGTACGTCCCCGCGACCCCGCCCGCGTTCGGCGAGCGCGAGACGCCGCGCAACGTCTTCGCCGCGCTGCGCGAGGGCGATGTGCTGGTGCACCATCCGTACGACTCGTTCTCCACGAGCGTGCAGCGGTTCATCGAGCAGGCCGCCGCCGACCCGCAGGTGCTCGCCATCAAGCAGACGCTCTACCGCACCTCCGGTGACTCCCCGATCGTCAACGCGCTCATCGACGCCGCCGAGGCGGGCAAGCAGGTGGTCGCCCTGGTGGAGATCAAGGCGCGCTTCGACGAGCAGGCCAACATCAAGTGGGCCCGCGCGCTGGAACAGGCCGGCGTGCACGTGGTGTACGGCCTCATCGGCCTGAAGACCCACTGCAAGACCTGTCTGGTGGTGCGCCGCGAGGGCGCGACCATCCGGCGCTACTGCCACATCGGCACCGGCAATTACAACCCGAAGACCGCACGCCTCTACGAGGATGTCGGATTGCTCACCGCCGCACCGGATATCGGCGCCGACCTGACCGACCTGTTCAATTCGCTGACCGGCTACTCGCGGAAAGAGAACTACCGCAATCTGCTCGTGGCCCCGCACAGCGTGCGCTCCGGCATCATCGAGCGCGTCCAGCGCGAGACCGAGCTGGCGGCGCAGGGCAAGGACGCCCGAATCCGGCTCAAGGCCAATGCGATCGTCGACGAGGAAGTCATCGACGCGCTGTACCGGGCCTCCCAGGCGGGCGTGCCGGTAGACATCGTGGTGCGCGGCATCTGCGGTCTGCGCCCCGGTGTGCCGGGCATGAGCGAGAACATCGGGGTCCGCTCCATCCTCGGCCGGTTCCTGGAGCATTCCCGCGTCCTGCACTTCCAGGCACAGGACGAGTACTGGATCGGCAGCGCCGACATGATGCACCGCAACCTGGACCGCCGGGTCGAGGTGATGGCGCAGGTGAAGGATCCGCGGTTGACCGAACAACTCGGCGAGGTCTTCGACTCGGCCCTGTCGCCGACCACACGCTGCTGGGTGCTGCAACCGGACGGCACGTGGCAGGCGTCGCCGGGCATCTCCGGCGACGGGGACAAGATCAGAGATCATCAGGAGTTCTTGATGCGGCTGCGGAGGCCAGATCAGCAGTGAACGCCGAAACGGGGTTCGAACAGGCGCGGAGCCCGTTCTGGGACCCTCGCGTCACCGCCAATATTCACGCCGCCGGAGCGGTGCTGTGGCGTGCGTCGTCCACGGGTGCCATCGAGATCGCAGTCGTCCACCGCCCCAAGTACGAAGACTGGTCGCTACCGAAGGGCAAACTCGATCCGGGTGAGACCCCGGTGCTGGCCGCGGTCCGCGAGGTCCGCGAGGAGACCGGGCTGGAGTGCAGGCTCGGCCGCTACCTCGGCCACGTGACCTATCCGATCCCCGGCCATCGCAAACTGAAGCGGGTCGACTATTGGGCCGCCGAACTGGTGGGTGGGGAGTTCACCGTCAACTCCGAGGTGGACGTGCTCAGCTGGCATCCGCTGGATCGGGTGATGGACCAGTTGTCGTATCCGATGGACCGGCAGGTGGTGCGCGGCTTCACCCGGCTGCCCGCGCGCACCGACACCCTGCTGTTGGTCCGGCATGCCACAGCGGGCCGCAAGGACCGCTTCAACGGTCCCGACGAGCAGCGTCCGTTGGACCGCCAAGGCGAGGCGCAGGCACAGGCGCTCACGCCGAATCTCCTGGCGTTCGGCGCATCTGAGGTCTATTCGGCTCCCCCGCTGCGTTGCGTGCAGTCGGTGGCGCCGCTGGCGGAGAAGCTCGGCGTCGAAATCACCGAGGAGCCATTGCTTTCCGAGACCGGGTACGCCGAAAACCCGGACGAGGCCCGGAAGCGTTTTCGAGCCCTGGTGTCGGACAAGGCGATTCGCGTCGTTTGCAGTCAGGGCAAGGTGATCCCCGATCTGCTGGGATGGCTGGCCGAACGCGACGGAGTCGCGCTGCCGTCGGCGCGCAATCGCAAGGGCAGTGTGTGGGTGCTGTCGTTCGTCGGCCATCGCTTGGTCGCCGCCGACCATCTGGATCGATCGCTGTCAGCCTACGTGGTGCCGTCCGATTAGCCCGGCAGCTTCCGCGTCACCGCGCGGGTCGGCGGGCGCCGATGGCGGCCACGGCCGTGAAGTCTCGGTAGGCGAACAGCCGTAAACGGCCCCGGGTGTCTCCCGGGGCCGTCTCGACGTTGAGGCGAATGGGCCCAGTCGTGGGGCCGCGCATTCAGCGCCGATCCGGCGGTGGCTCGAGATCAGCGGGTTCCGCGAGTCGAGGCCTTCTTGGCCGCGGTCTTCTTCGCGGTGGTCTTCTTGGCGGCGGCAGTGGTGGTCTTCTTGGCCGCCGTGGCCTTGGTGGCCGTCTTCTTGGCCGGAGCCTTCTTCGCGACCGCGGTCTTCTTCGCGGGCGCCTTGGTCGCAGCGGTCTTGGTAGCGGTCGTCTTGCGCGCGGTGGTCTTGGCCGGGGCCTTGGCGGCGGCCTTGCGGGCCGTGGTCTTGGCGGGCGCCTTGGTCGGTGTCGACTTCTTGGCGGCGGTTTTCTTGGCCGCCGTCTTCTTGGCCGCCGCCTTCTTCGCCGACACCGGCGCATTCACCCCGCGCTTGACGGCGGGCCCGGTCGCGGCCAGTTTCTGCTTACCCGCGATCACCGCCTTGAACTGAGCGCCAGGGCGGAACGCGGGCACCGAAGTGGGCTTGACCTTCACCGTTTCGCCGGTACGCGGGTTCCGTGCGACGCGAGCCGCACGCTTACGCTGTTCGAACACACCGAATCCGGTGATTGTGACGCTCTGACCCTTGTGCACCGCGCGCACGATGGTGTCGACCACATGCTCGACTGCCGCGGTGGCCGTGCGCCTGTCCGTACCCAACTTTTCGGTCAGAACGTCGATCAGTTCCGCCTTGTTCATTGAATCCTCCGCAGACTAATGGCCCGTCGTCGGACCGACTAGGTACCACGGTAAACCCACTTTGGGCAAGAGTCTATGTGCCACGCCAAAATTCATGTGGTTTAGCACACGCCCAGCTACCCGCAACTCCGGTTGACCCGCTAACCGGCGAGGGTGATTACGTCTGCGAAATATGTGCCGGGAGGGTAGTGGGTTTCCATGTTGGCCTTGCCTTTTCGAACCGGGAGATCGTGTCCTCCCGACGCAGCGTCAGCCCGATGTCATCCAATCCCTCCAGCAGACGCCACCTGGTGTAGTCATCAATATCGAACGGCAACACGACGGTTGCGGCCGTCACCGTGCGCGCCTCGAGATCCACAACCAATTCCAAGCCCGGCTGTTCCTCGAGCAACTTCCAGAGCATTTCGACATCGTTCTGTGACATCTGAGCGGCGAGCACACCGCCCTTGCCCGCATTGCCGCGGAAGATGTCGGCGAACCGGGATGAGATGACCACCCGAAAGCCGTAGTCCGACAGCGCCCAAACCGCGTGCTCGCGCGACGATCCGGTACCGAAATCCGGACCCGCCACCAAGACACTACCCCTGTTGTAAGGCGCGATGTTCAGAATGAAGTCGGGATCGGCCCGCCATGCGGCGAACAACCCGTCCTCGAATCCGGTCCGCGTCACACGCTTGAGGTAGACCGCCGGGATGATCTGATCGGTATCGACATTGGAGCGGCGCAGCGGCACCCCGATGCCCTTGTGCACGGTGAAGGCTTCCATAACGAATCTCCTGGGTTTGATTGAGGGAATCGGGGGCGGTCAGTCCAGATCCGCAGGCGACGACAGTGTTCCGCGGACCGCCGTGGCGGCCGCTACGAGGGGAGAAACAAGGTGCGTACGGCCGCCTTTACCCTGCCTGCCCTCGAAGTTGCGGTTCGAGGTGGACGCACAACGCTGGCCGGGTTCGAGCTGGTCCGGATTCATTCCCAGGCACATTGAGCAGCCCGCCTGCCGCCATTCGGCGCCCGCCGCGGTGAAAATCTCCCCGAGTCCTTCTTTTTCCGCCTGTACGCGCACCCGCATCGAGCCCGGTACAACCAGCATTCGCACGCCGTCGGCGACATGGCGTCCCTTCAAAATCCCGGCCACCGCACGCAAATCTTCAATGCGTCCGTTGGTGCACGAGCCGACGAATACGGTGTCGATCGGCACTTGTCGAAGCGGAGTACCCGGCTCCAAGTCCATGTAACGCAGAGCTTTCTCCGCGGACTCCCTGGCGACCTCGTCGGCGATGGCCGCGGGGTCGGGCACCGTCTCGCCCAGCGGGGCGCCCTGCCCCGGGTTGGTGCCCCAGGTGACGAACGGGGTCAGCTCGGACGCGTCGATGTGCACCTCGGCGTCGAAAACGGCGCCCTCGTCGGTCTTCAGCGCCTCCCAGGCGGCCACCGCGGCGTCCCAGTCGGCCCCCTGCGGCGCGTGCGGCCGTCCTTTGAGGAATTCGTAGGTCGTCTCGTCCGGCGCGATCATGCCGGCCCGTGCGCCCGCTTCGATGGACATGTTGCAGATCGTCATTCGAGCCTCCATCGACATGGCCCGAATCGCCTCGCCGCGGTACTCCAGGACGTAGCCCTGGCCGCCGCCCGTGCCGATCTTCGCGATGACGGCCAGAATCAGGTCCTTGCTCGTCACGCCGGGGGGCATGACGCCGTCCACCGTGATCGCCATCGTCTTGAACGGGCGCAGCGAGAGCGTCTGGGTGGCAAGCACATGTTCGACCTCGGAGGTGCCGATGCCCATCGCCAGCGCGCCGAACGCGCCGTGCGTCGAGGTGTGGCTGTCACCGCAGACCACGGTCATGCCCGGCTGGGTCAGGCCAAGCTGCGGTCCCACCACGTGCACGATGCCCTGGTCCAGGTCGCCCATCGGGTGCAGCCGCACACCGAATTCCGCGCAGTTGCGGCGCAGCGTTTCCACCTGGGTGCGCGAAATGGGGTCGGCGATCGGCTTGTCGATATCGATCGTCGGGACGTTGTGGTCCTCGGTCGCGATCGTCAGATCGGGCCGTCGCACCGGCCTGCCCGCGGCGCGCAACCCGTCGAAGGCCTGCGGGCTGGTCACCTCGTGGACGAGATGCAGGTCGATGTAGATCAGGTCCGGTTCGCGCGAGGCACCCGCACCCTCCCCGCGAGCGACGACGTGCTGGTCCCATACCTTCTCGGCCAGCGTGCGCGGTTCGGCCATTGTCGATCACCTTTCGGACGAAGCAGCCGTTCCGCGATCTGGACTCCGATGCGGCGACGGTTGCACAAGTTGGGATAGCTGCGCCTGGTCCGAACGTCGAGACGACGAATCCGCGAAGGTGGATTTCTCAACATTCGAGACGCTAGTATCGTTCTATGAGACAGCATAGCGGCATCGGCGTCCTCGACAAAGCAGTGGCGGTCCTGTACGCCGTAGCCGAGCATCCCTCGGGTCTCAACGAGCTGTGCGCGCGCACCGGTCTACCCCGCGCCACCGCACACCGTCTCGCCGTCGGCTTGGAAGTGCATCGGCTGCTCGCGCGCGACAGCAACGGCACCTGGCGGCCGGGCCCGGCTCTCGCCGAGCTCGCGACCAGCGCCGACGACCCACTGCTCGAGGCCGCGTCGGCCATTCTGCCCCGGCTGCGCGAGATCACCGGCGAGAGCGTGCAGCTGTACTGCCGCGACGGCAACTCCCGCGTCTGCGTGGCGGCGCTGGAACCGCCCGTCGGACTGCGCGACACCGTGCCGATCGGGGCACGGCTGCCGCTCACCGCGGGGTCGGCGGCCAAAGTACTGCTGGCGTGGGCCGACCCGGAACTACAGCACGCCATCCTGGCCGACGCGGTGTTCGGCGAGCGCGCGCTGGCCGAGGTGCGCAAGCGCGGGTGGGCGCAGAGCGCGGCCGAGCGCGCCGCCGGCGTGGCCAGCGTCTCCGCGCCGGTGCGCGATGCCGGAGGCGCCGTGGTCGCGGCCGTGTCGGTGTCGGGACCGATCGATCGGATGGGCCGCAGGCCGGGCGCCCGGTGGGCGGCGGATCTGGTGGCGGCGGCCGAGGCCCTGCACAAGCGCCTGTAACCGGTACCAGTCCGGACTCTCTACAGTTGGCCCATGGGAGTCAACCAACGGGCACAGATCGTGATGTCCGACACCGAGATCACCGAGTTCCTGCGGCGCAGCCGGGTCGCCACGCTGGCGACCATCGGCCCGACGGGCACGCCGCACCTGACCGCGATGTGGTACGCGCTCCTCGACGGCGAAATCTGGTTCGAGACCAAGGCGAAATCGCAGAAGGCGGTGAACCTGCGCCGCGACCCCCGGGTCACCTGCATGATCGAGGCGGGCGACACCTACGACCAGCTCAGGGGCGTGTCGATCGAGGGCCGCGCCGAGATCGTCGAGGACGCCGAGAAACTCTTCGCCGTCGGCGTGAGCGTGTGGGAACGCTACACCGGCCCGTACAGCGAAGAGCTGCGGCCGATGGTGGAGGCCGTGCTGAACAAGCGGGTCGCCGTGCGCGTGGTGCCCGAGCGCACACGCAGCTGGGATCATCGCAAGCTCGGCCTTCCGGCGATGCCGCTCGGCGGCACCACGGCGCAGGCGCTGGACTGACCCGAGCGTGAGCGGCTCGCGCGACGCGCCCGAAATCCAACTGACACAACCACCCCGCACGGGCTAGCGTCAGGTGTTCGACAGCAATCGGCCGGGCAGCGCCGCCCGCGAGGACGCGCCGCACGGCCGCGACGACGAGGAGCAGCGATGGCGGATTCGGGTAAGTCCACTGGCGCCGACGAGGTGAAGCGCAAGTTCCGGGAAGCACTGGAGCGCAAGAACCAGAACAACGCCCGCGCGGCCGACCACCTCGACGGACGGCCGAAGGCGTCCGCGGCGCACGCCGCGGTCGGCCACAAGCGGGAATTCCGGCGCAAGAGCGGATAGTCCGCGCAGTCGGCGAAGGCCCTCCGGCAAGATCGCTGGAGGGCCTTCGTTTTGCCACGGCTCCGCGATCAGCGCGCCCGGCGGCCGTTGTGTGCCGCCACCCGCGGATCGGCCCACGAACGCTTGAACGGCCCTGCGGTGGCACGACCCGGCGCGGGTCCCACTACGCCGCGGTGCCGCCACGACTCGGTCTGTCCGGGAGCCCTGGCCGTCCGGTTCCGGTGACCCGCGCGTGCCTTCGTCACACGAGGTGCGCCGCTCGCTGAGAAAACTACGGTGGCCGCCGTAGGGTGTCGGAGAAGGGCCACCCCGGCACGTCGCGCGGGTGTCCGCACAGTTCGCCCTGGGTGTCCCGACGGCCGTGTCCCGCGCCGAGGCGTGGTCGGCGGGCGTGGCCAGGCACTCGCGACGAGTCCCAGGTTCTCCCGGGGAGGTGGGCGAGGCACGAGTCGGATCGTCTGGCCGGGCCGCGGAAGCGAGCAGGTATACCCGGGCACCGACCGTCGGGCACCAGAGGGTGGGACACGGCACAGCCGGCAGTCCCGCCCGTGCTCAGGCCAGCGGGCACACTCGCGGGGACTCATCGCACCGGTGCGGCCCGGGTCCACCGCTGATCGCACCACCGGACGACCACGGTCCACGCGGGGCGCAGGCCCTTCACGGGAGTCCGGGCCGTGCCCTCCGGGCGTGCAGGTCGCACCCACAACCGTTGCGAAACGAGAAAGGCCCATGCTCCATGAGCATGGGCCTTTCACTCGTGTAGCCCCGACGGGATTCGAACCCGCGCTACCGCCTTGAGAGGGCGGCGTCCTAGGCCGCTAGACGACGGGGCCAGGACTGCTTCTCGCTTTCGCGAGCAGCGCCGTGGTTGATCTTTCGATCAGGAGGCTCGGCTAGTTTATCCGGCCGAGGCCCGGCGACCAAATCGCCAGGTGTTGAGCGATTTCGGCCGCGAACCGAAGTCTTACAACACACTCCGCTGGGGTACCAGGACTCGAACCTAGAATGGCTGAACCAGAATCAGCTGTGTTGCCAATTACACCATACCCCAATGACCAGGTCGTTCCGCCTCGCGTCTGGATGACTCGAGACCGTGTTCCGGGCCGAGAAGAAGAGTACCAAACGGCTACGGGTCAACTACAAATCGCCTGGTCAAAGCCATATTTTTAGCCTTCGGAGCCGGTCTGACCCGCCTTCCGGTCCAGCGCCGAGCGCAGCCGGTCCAGGGTGACCTCGCGGCCGAGCAGTTCCAGGGATTCGTACAGCGGCGGGCTGATATGCGATCCGGTGACCGCGACCCGCACCGGGGTGAAGGCTTTACGCGGTTTCAGCCCGAGATCATCGATCAGCGCCTTTTTCAGCGCGGCCTCGATCGCTTCCGTGGTCCACTCGGTCAACGGCTCCACCGCGGTAATAGCGGCCTGCAATATCCCGGTCGCATCGGGACCGAGATTCTTGGCCCCGGCCACGGGGTCGATCGCGAACTCCTCCGCGGGCGCGAACAGGAAACGCAAGAGGTCCCAGGCGTCGGACAATACGACAATCCTGGTCTGCACGAGTTCCGCCGCCGCGGCGAACACCTTCTCATCGATTTCGGCGCCGATATGGCCCTGTTCGGTGAGATACTCCCGCAGCCGGTGGGCAAAATCACCCGGCGCCAGCAATCGGATGTGCTCGGCGTTGAGCGCGTCCGCCTTCTTCTGGTCGAAACGGGCCGGATTCGAATTAACTTTCGAAATGTCGAAGGCCTCGACCATCTCCGCCATGGAGAACACATCGCGGTCCTCGGACAGGCCCCAGCCGAGTAGTGCGAGATAATTCAGCAAACCCTCGGGGATGAACCCGCGGTCGCGATGGGCGAACAGATTCGACTCCGGATCACGCTTGGACAACTTCTTGTTGCCCTGACCCATGACGAACGGCAGGTGACCGAACTCCGGAGTGAAATCGGTGACGCCGATCCGGCGCAGCGCGGCGTACAGCGCGAGCTGGCGGGGAGTTGAGGAGAGCAGGTCCTCGCCGCGCAGCACGTGGGTGATCCGCATCAGCGCGTCGTCGACGGGGTTGACCAGCGTGTACAGCGGCTGACCGGTGCCGCGGGTGAGCGCGAAGTCCGGGACGCTGCCCGCCTTGAAGGTGGTCTCCCCGCGCACCAGATCGTTCCAGGACAGATCTTCCTCGGGCATCCGGAGCCGAACCACGGCGGGACGGCCCTCGGCCCGGTACGCCTCGATCCGCTCCGGTGTCAGGTCGCGATCATAGTTGTCGTAACCCAGCTTCGGATCGCGCCCCGCGGCGCGATGGCGGGCCTCGACTTCCTCCGGCGTGGAGAACGATTCGTACGCCTCACCCGCCTCCAGCAAACGCTGGACGACGTCCTGGTACAGATCTTTTCGCTGCGACTGGCGATATGGTCCGTACGGCCCGCCGACCTCCGGACCCTCGTCCCAGATGAGACCGAGCCAACGCAGCGCGTCGATAATCGCCCGATAGGATTCCTCGGAATCCCGTGCGGCATCGGTGTCTTCGATTCGAAAGACGAATGCGCCACCGTGGTGGCGGGCGTAAGCCCAGTTGAACAGCGCCGTCCGAATCAGGCCGACGTGCGGTGTTCCGGTCGGTGACGGGCAGAATCGGACCCGTACTTCAGTCATGGCTCTCTTTCGATCAGCGTTTGGCGGCAACGGGATTGGTGAGGGTTCCGATGCCCTCGACGGTCACCGACACCTGCTGACCCTCGCGCATCGGGCCGACCCCCTCGGGGGTGCCGGTGAGGATGACGTCGCCCGGCAGCAGCGTCATCACGGTGGTGATCCACTCGATGAGTTTCGGAATGTCGTGCAGCAGAAGCGAGGTGCGGCTGCGCTGGCGCACTTCGCCGTCGAGCTCGGTTACGATCTCCAGATCCGAAGGGTCCAAGGATGTCTCGATCCACGGACCCAGCGGGCAGAAGGTGTCGTAGCCCTTGCCCCTGGTCCACTGGCCGTCGTGGCGCTGCTGGTCGCGGGCGGTGACGTCGTTGGCGGCGGTGTAACCGAGCACCACGTCCAGGGCACGGGCGGCGGGAACGTCCTTGCAAGGGCGGCCGATGACGATCGCCAGCTCGCCTTCATAGTCGACCTGAGCGGAGCTGGGCGGCAGGATGATCGGGGCGTTCGGCCCCACGATCGCGGTGTTCGGCTTGAGGAAGATCACCGGGTCGGCGGGCGCGGGACCGCCCATCTCGGCGGCATGGGCGGCGTAGTTCTTGCCGATGCAGACCACCTTGCTGGCCAGGATCGGCGCGAGCAGCCGTACGTCGGCCAGTGCCCAGCTCCGCCCGGTGAACGTCGGTGTGCCGAACGGGTGTTCCGCGATCTCCTTGGCCACGCTGTCGCTTCCGTCGCCTTCGATGCTGACGAAGGCGACTCCATCGGGACTGGCAACTCGACCTAGACGCATGCCCGGAGTCTATCGACCCGCCGCCACCTGCTCGAACGCGCCCGACCGAGTGGTTTGGAAACTGCCGGGATCCGGCGGCGACGGCGCGCTGTGAGCAGCCCGACAGCCACAGCCGTCGAATCGGGCCACCGCCGGGTGTACGGTGAGCAGCGTAGTTCATAAAGTGGGAATCATATCCCAAATAATGAGATACCAAATAGTGAGATTTCAAGGTGAGGCCGATGGCGACCGTTACACAGATCGACGAGGTTCGGCGCTGGTCCATGCTCGGCCTCGGCGTGTTCGCCCAGGCCTCGAGCGCGGTTTTCATCCACGGCGTCCCGTTTCTCCTACCCGCGCTGACCGACCGCGGCATGCCCCTGGCGACGGCAGGCCTACTGGTGGCCATGCCCACTGTGGCGCTGGTGTGCACCCTGATCGCGTGGGGATATCTGGTCGACCGGATCGGCGAACGCAAGGTGCTGGTCGGCGGACCGCTGCTGATGCTGGTGGCCGGCTGCGCCGCGGCGGCGACGACCAACGACATCGCCCTGGGCGCGCTGCTGTTCCTCGGCGGCGTCGGGGCGGCCAGCACCAACGGCGCGAGCGGCCGGGTGATCGTCGGCTGGTTCCCGCCGCAGCGGCGCGGGCTGGCGATGGGCATCCGGCAGACCGCGCAGCCGCTGGGCGTCGGCGTCGGCGCCCTGGCGATTCCGGCTGTCGCCTCCGCGCACGGCGTGCCCGCGGCCATCCTCGTTCCCGCACTCATGGCGGGTGTGGCGGCCATGGGGTGCCTGGCGGGCATCGTCGATCCGCCACGTCCTGACCGGTCCGCCGCCGATCCGGCATTGCGCGCCAACCCCTACCGCGACAACGCCATGCTGTGGCGCATCCATCTGGTCTCGGTGCTGCTCGTCGTCCCGCAGGGCACCGTGTGGACATTCGCGCTGCTGTGGCTGCACCGCGACGTCGGCTGGTCGGTGCCCGCCGCGGGTGCGCTGGTGACCGTCACACAGATCCTCGGCGCCCTGGGCCGCATCGGCGCGGGCGCGTGGTCGGATCGCGTCGGTAGCCGGATGGGCCCGCTGCGCACGGTGGCCGTCGCCGCTGTGCTGTCGATGGCCGCGCTGGCGCTTGCCGCATCGGCCCACTGGTGGTGGGCCGCCATTCCACTGCTGATCGCCGCGTCCGTGATCACCGTCTCCGACAACGGCTTGGCCTTCACCGCGGTCGCCGAGATCGCGGGCCCGTACTGGAGCGGCCGGGGCCTCGGCATCCAGAACACCGGGCAGAACCTGGCCATGGCCGCGGTGCCGCCCGTGTTGGGCGCCCTGATCACCGCGAGCGGCTTCCCCGCGGCTTTCCTTCTGGCCGCAGTCTCGGCGGTCGCGGCAGTCCCGCTGGTCCCCCGCGACCCCGACTAGTTTCGCGCATCGAACGATTGCGGTACCTGAACCAAGGGTCGCCGCGCTTCGCTCGGGCGACGCCGTAGGCGTATCGGGGCGAAGGTGCCGAAGCAGGAAGGTCCCGCTGCCGGGCCGGCAGCGGGACCTTGCGGTGCGACGGTCAGAGGGTAGCCGCGATGCGGTCGCCGATTTCCACGGTCGAGGCCGCGCCCGAGCGCGACTCGAGGTCCTTCGCGACCGCCGACTCGATGCGCGCGGCCGCCTCGGCCTCACCCAAGTGGTTGAGCAGCAGGGCGACCGAGAGGATCGCCGCGGTCGGGTCGGCCTTGGACTGGCCCGCGATGTCGGGGGCGCTGCCGTGCACCGGCTCGAACATGCTCGGATTGGTGCCGGAGGCATCGATGTTGCCGCTGGCGGCGAGGCCGATGCCACCGCTCACTGCGGCGGCCAGGTCGGTGATGATGTCGCCGAAGAGGTTGTCGGTGACGATCACATCGAAGCGGCCCGGGTCGTTGACCATGTGGATGGTGGCGGCGTCGATGTGCTGGTAAGCCGTTGTGACCTCGGGGAACTCGGCCGCGACCGCATCCACCGTGCGCTGCCAGAGCGAGCCGGCGAACGTGAGCACGTTGTTCTTGTGCACGAGCGTCAGATGCTTGCGCCGGGCCTGCGCCTTGGCGAAGGCGTAGCGCACCACGCGCTCGATGCCGAAGCGGGTGTTGGTGCTGACCTCGGTCGCCACCTCATGCGGGGTTCCGACGCGGATCGCGCCGCCGGTGCCGGTGTACGGACCCTCGGTGCCCTCGCGCACGACGACGAAATCGATCTCGGGGTTACCGGCCAGCGGGCTGATCACGCCCGGGAACAGGGTGGACGGCCGCAGGTTGACGTGGTGGTCCAGCGCGAACCGGGTGCGCAACAGCAGGCCGCGTTCGAGCACGCCACTGGGCACCGACGGGTCGCCGATCGCGCCGAGCAGGATCGCGTCGTGCTGCTTCAGCTCGGGCAGCACCGAATCCGGGAGGATTTCGCCGGTCGCGTGGTAGCGGCGTGCACCGAGGTCGTACTCGGTCTTCTCGACGCCGGGCACGACCGCGTCGAGCACTTTGAGCGCCTCGGCGATGACCTCGGGCCCGATCCCGTCGCCCGGGATGACAGCAAGCTTCATGACAAATGCTCCGTTCGATAGTGCCGGTCGCGCCCGCCGCACCGTGCGGCCCGGAGGCGACCGTCGGCGTGCGCACGCCATTCCGGCCGGGTGATCGCAGCACCGTCACGGTACTCGGCGCGGCCGGATCGCCGAGCACCGGGCGCGGGGACGCGCCCTGACGAAGAGACCGGCGCCGCGCACGAATACTTCCGTGCGCGGCGCCGATTCCGCGTTCCTCGGGGGCGCTGCGCCCCGGGTCGAGTCAGGACAGATCGACCTGGACGACCTTGGCCGCACCGACGGACTCGCCGATGGCGGCCTGGACCTCCGCGGGCACCTCGCGGGCCACGCGCAGCACCACGGTGGCGCCCTCCCGGTCGACGTCCTGGGTCAACTGCGCGGCCAGGATGTCCACCTCGGCCTCGCCGAGCTTGGTGCCGATCCTGCCCAGTGCGCCCGGCCGGTCCTCGTAGTTCAGGATGGCCAGGTTGAGGCCCTCGGCGCGCATGTCGTAGTTGCGGCCGTTGATGTTGACGATCTTCTGCACCAGCTGCGGCTCGGTCAGCGTGCCCGCCACGTTCAGGGTGCTGCCGTCGCCGAACACCGCGCGCAGGTCGACGACACTGCGGTGGCTCGGGCTCTCCGTGGCCGTGGTGACCTCGGCGGTGATGCCCCGCTCCTTGGCCAGCGCGGGCGCGTTGACGAAGGTGACCTGGTCCTCGACCAGTGCCGAGAAGATGCCGCGCAGCGCGGACAGCTCCAGCACGCCGACCTCCTGCGCGGCCAGCTCGCCGCGCACCTGCACCTCCACGCTGACCGGCAGCTGGTTGGACAGCGCGCCGAGCAGGGCGCCCTGCTTGCGGACGATGTCCAGCCAGGGAGCGACCTCTTCGCCGACGGCGCCACCGGTGACGTTCACCGCGCCCGGCACGAACTCACCGGCCAGCGCCAGCAGCACCGACTTGGCGACGTCGGTGCCCGCGCGGTCCTGGGCCTCGGCGGTGGAGGCGCCCAGGTGCGGGGTCACCACGACCTGCGGCAGGTCGAACAGCGGGCTGTCGGTGCACGGCTCGGTCTCGAACACGTCCAGGCCGGCGGCACGCACGTGGCCGGACTTGATGGCCTCGGCCAGGGCGGCCTCGTCGACCAGGCCACCGCGAGCGGCGTTGACGATGATCACGCCGGGCTTGGTCTTGGCGATGGCCTCCTTACCGATGATGCCCTTGGTCTCCGGGGTCTTCGGCAGGTGGATCGAGATCAGATCGGCACGCTCGAGCAGCTCGTCCAGGGTGAGCAACTCGATGCCCAGCTGCGCGGCGCGCGCGGGCGACACGTAGGGGTCGTAGGCGACGATCTTGGTCTCGAAGGCGGCCAGACGCGCGGCGAACAGCTGACCGATGCGGCCGAGGCCGATGACGCCGACGGTCTTGTCGAAGATCTCGACGCCGTTGAACTTGCTGCGCTGCCAGGTGCGCTCACGCAAGGTGGCATCCGCGGAGGGGATCTGGCGGGCGGCGGCCAGCAACAGGGTGACCGCGTGCTCGGCGGCGGTATGGATGTTCGAGGTGGGCGCGTTCACGACCATGACGCCGCGCTCGGTGGCTGCGGGCACGTCGACGTTGTCCAGGCCGACGCCCGCGCGGGCGACGATCTTCAGATTCTTCCCGGCTTCCAGCACCTCGGCGTCGACCGTGGTCGCCGACCGCACCAGCAGAGCGTCGGCCTCGGGCACCGCGGCCAGCAGGGCCGGGCGGTCGGGTCCGTCGACCCACCGGACCTCGACTCCGTCACCGAGCGCGTCGACGGTCGACTGGGCGAGCTTGTCGGCGATCAGAACTACAGGACGGCCTGCTTGGCTCACGTGGAGTACTCCTGGGGATGGGGTCGGCAATTACCGCCGACCAGCTTAGTGCGCCCGATTTCCGTCTCGGCTACCACCTGGTGGGCAGCCGTCCCCAGTCCTTGCTCTGGTGAGAATATGCAGACCGGTCTACAGTCAGCGAATGGGCGTCAAAGGCACCGAGACTCGCGGCAAACTCGTCGACGCGGCGCGCACGCTGATGCAGCGGCACGGCTACTACGGCGCCGGGCTCAACCAGATCCTGGCGGCCAGCGGGGCGCCACGCGGATCGCTGTACTTCCATTTTCCCGGCGGCAAGGACGAGTTGGTCGCGGCGGCGATCGCCCAGGCGGGCACGGAGATCGCGACGCTGATCGACACGATCGAGCCGGGCGACGCCGCCGCGGCCGCGAGCAGGCTGCTACGAGCGTTCGGCGACCGACTGGAAGCATCCGGCTGGCAACAAGGCTGCCCGGTCGCCACCGTCACCCTGGACGTCGCGGCAGGGAACGATCCGATCCAGGCCGAGTGCGCCGCCGCGTACACCGCGTGGGAGCAGGCGCTGCGGATCCGGCTGCGAGCCGATGGCCGCGACGACGCGGACGATCTGGCGGCCGCGGTGCTCGCGATGGTGGAGGGCGCACTGCTGCTGGCCCGTGCGCAGCGCAGCCGGGAACCCTTGGAACGGGTCGAGCGCACCCTGCGCGCCATGATCTGAGCACCGAATACGTCTGTTACACAATGCTTTTCACGTGGCAATAAAATATCGAGGCGACGAACGGCCAGGACGCGCGCTCGGGCGGACCGAGGCGTGAGGACCTCCGGACAAGCGGAAAGGTCCCGCACCATCCCGGTGCGGGACCTTTCGAAAGTCAAGTCGCGATCAGAGAACGCGGACGTCCTGGGCCTGCGGACCCTTCTGTCCCTGGCCGATCTCGAACTCCACGCGCTGCCCCTCATCGAGGGACCGGAAACCCGAGCCGCTCACAGCCGAGTAGTGCACGAAGACGTCGGGCCCCCCACCGTCTTGTGCGATGAAGCCGAAGCCCTTCTCGCTGTTGAACCACTTCACAATGCCTTGAGCCATTTCATACTTTCTGTAGACGAGCCAGGTGGTGTTATCGATATGCCCTGGTCTCGTAGATCAACGATGCCACGATCCGACGAATTACTCACGTTTCGCACCACCAACTGTGAGCTAACGCTCATCTTGGCGCTCGGCACCGTGGTGCGCGAGTGCACCCGCAACGCTCGCTCAGGGGCGGGCTGGTCTGTCACCTCCCACGCTCGGTCGGGTCCCGATCGCACGATTTCGTCGAGCCCACTCGCCGGGTACCCGTATTTTCGCCGGATAACGCGCTCGCCGCCCTCCCCGACGAGCATGCCCCACCTACCCGCACCGGGCAGTGTGGAGCTTTTTTCGATGCGACTGGCAACCGATCCCGATTCGCTACCGATTCGCTGCTGATTCGATACCGATTGGATACCGATTACCTTGTGCCGCAACGGATTTCAGCTTACCACGCGCACCCGCCGACCTCAGCCGGGGTTCCTGGACCGCCGGCGCACCGTTCGTCGAGTTCTGGTCACGACCGGAGATGACGCACCTGACGCGGTTTCGCCTCATCGTAGGCGGCGCGGCCCGGCAACTGCTCGGGCACGCCGACCTCCCACCAGGCGCCCGCGTCGGTCCACGCCGACGGCCGCGTCCGCACGACCAGCACGGCGGGGCGCCGCTCGGCCATCGCCGTCGCCCGCGCCCGCGAGTAAGCGTCACGAAATTCGTTCAGGTCGGCGGCGGTGAACGCGGTGCACCCCAGCGCGGCGGCATGGGCGGCGAGATCGGCTCGGGGCGGTTGCTCGTGCGTGGTGCGGCAATCGCCGTAGAAGTTGTTGAACGGTTCGCCGCCCTGCCCTTCCTGCAGCCGCGCGATCACGGCATAGCCGTCGTTGTCGCAGACCACAGCGACGAACGGATGCCCGGCGAAGGCCGCCGAGAACAATTCCGAGTTCAGCATCAGATACGAGCCGTCGCCGAGCAGCGTCGTCACCAGGCCGTCGGTACGCGCCATGGCCGCACCCCACGCGCCCGCCAGCTCGTAACCCATGCAGGAGAAGCCGTACTCCACGTCCATGGTCGGCGCGCCGCCGGTCGCCCGCCAGCCGCCGACGAGCTCACCGGGCAGACCACCCGAGGCGGTCATCACATAGTCGTTCGGCCCGCTCAGGTCGTTCACGGCGCCCACCACCTGCGCGTAACTCGGTGTGCCAGGAGTCGGCGCGCGCAGCTCGTCGATGTGCGCGTTCCAGTCGCCGCGCAGTTCGGCGGCTCGCGCGGTCCACTCGGCGGCGACTCGCCACGCTCCCGTCTGCCCGGCCAGCTCGCACACGGTGGCCTCGGCGTCGCCGACCACCGCGACGGCGCCGTGCTTGACGGCGTCGAAGCGTGCCACGTTGATCGTGACCAGGCGGACGTCCGGCGCGAACGCTGTCCAGGACGCGGTGGTGAAGTCCTGTAATCGGGTGCCGACCGCGAGAACCAGGTCGGCTTCGGCCGCGATGGTGTTCGCCGACGCCGAGCCGGTGATGCCGAGCGGTCCCGCGTACAGCGGATGCTCGTGCGGCACGAGGGTGCGGCCCGCGGTGGTCTCCACGATCGGAATGCCGCAGCGCTCGGCGAACTCGAGCACGGTGGGTCCCGCGCCCGAATACCGGACGCCACCGCCGAGGATCAGCAGCGGACGGCGCGCGGCTAGCAGTGCGGCGGCGGCGTCGGCAAGTGCCCGGCGATCGGGACGTGGCCGGGTCAGACGGTGTACCACCGGCTCGAAAAGCGCGTCGGGGAAGTCGTAGGTTTCGGCCTGGACATCCTGCGGCAGCGCCAGGACGACCGGACCGGCATCGGCCGGATCCGTGAGCACTCTGGCCACCTGGGGCAACGTGGCGATCAGCTGTTCCGGGCGGGTGATGCGGTCGAAGTAGCGGCTCACCGCGCGGAACGCGTCGTTCACCGTGACGGTCGGGTCGCCGAAGTGCTCGACCTGCTGCAAGACCGGGTCCGGGGCGCGCCCGGTGAAGGTGTCGCCCGGAAGAAGTAGCAGCGGCAGGCGATTCGCGTGCGCCACGCCCGCCGCCGTCACCATGTTGAGCGCGCCCGGACCGATCGACGAGGTGGCGACACCGACCTGACGCCGGTGCGTGGCCTTGGCATACCCGACGGCGGCCAGCGCCATCCCCTCTTCGGTGTGCCCGCGCCAGACGGGGAGTTCGTCGCGCCGCTCGTGCAGCGCCGTGCCGAGGCCCAGCACGTTGCCGTGGCCGAAGATCGCGAAGACGGCGGGGAACAACGGCGTCTCGCGACCGTCGAGTGTCTCGGAGCGCTGGGCGATCAACCAGGCGACCAGCGCCTGCGCCGTGGTCGGTCTCATCCGATCCGTCCTTCGGGAGAGGTGACCGGGCAGCGCGGATCGAGCGGCTCGGTGTCCCACCGCGTCCGCACCCAGCTGTGCGCGGGGTCGTCGCAGAACGCCATCGATCGCTCGGGTGCTGGGCCGGCCAGAATGTTGAGGTAGTACATGGGGTAGCCCGGCGCCGCGATGCACGGGCCGTGATACCCGCGCGGGATCAGGAAGATGTCGCCGTCGCGGACCACGACGTTCACGTCGACCGTGCCGTCGGCGGTGTACGTGCGGTGCATGCCGAATCCCTCGCGAGAGGGTGTGATCCCGTCCCGTCCGGCGATACGGAAGTAGTAGATCTCCTCGTTGACGACCTCGCAGTCACTCGCCTCGTCGTGCTTGTGCGGCGGGTAGGACGACCAGTTGCCGTCCGGGGTGATCAACTCGCAGGCATTGAGCTTGTCCGCGTGTTCCCACACACCGGGTATGCCGAAGTTGGTGACCTGGCGGGTCGCGCTTCCCGCGCCGCGGACTTCGACCGGCACCTGCTCGGCGGGGCCGTAGCGCGGCTCGAGGTGCTTCCCGCAGCGGGCCATCGGAAGTGCCACCTCGAGGTCGCCGCCCTCGGCCACGAGTTCCAGCTCCGCGTCGCGCGGGACGTAGGCGAAATCCGTCACGCGGGTGAAGACCGATTCCCGCCCGGTCAGCGCGAAGGTCCTGCCCTCCACGCGCACCGTGCACGCCCCGGCCAGGGGGAGAACGAACGCCTCGCACTCGCCCGTCCGCACGATCCGTGACTCACCCGCGCCGACCCGCAGCACCCGCAGCCCGACGTAGGACAATCCGGCGTCTCGGGGTGTCAGCAGGATGGGGTCACCGTCGTGGCCCAGCGTTCCGTCCGGACGATGCAGTGTCATCGCGCGTCCTCGCCTCCTGCTGCCCATGACGATGTCGATGCCGGACAGCGCCCGCCGCCGCCGCGCCTCATCGGGCTTTCGTCAGCACGCGAGCGACGGTTTCGCCGCAGTCCGCGGCTGGACCGCAGATCGGTCCGCGCGGCTTCCCGCGTCAGCTTCTCCATTGCGGTCCCGGCTCCGCCACACAGCTGCTTCGTCCCGCCTGCGCGACTCGGCCGCACAGCAATTCCTCGATCTCCGTGCCCGTGGGCATCGCGTCCGCGCAGGCCAGACGCGCGGCGACCAGGGCGCCCGCCGCGTTGGCGTAGCTGGCGATGCGCCGCAGGTCCCAGTCCGAGAGCAAGCCGTGGATCAGCGCGCCGCCGAAACCGTCACCCGCGCCGAGCCCGCACACCACGTCCACGCGACACGGCGGCAGCGTCCAGCGGTCCTCGGCGGTGGCCACCAGTACGCCGTCGCCGCCCTGCTTGATCACCGCCAGGCGCACGTCACGGGCCAGCAGCCGATCGGCCGCCGCGTCCGGGTCGGTGGTGCCGAGCGCCACCTCGGTTTCGGCACGGTTGCCGACCACCACGTTCACGTGGTCGACCATCCACCCGATCTCGGCTCGCGCGGTCTGGTGATCCGGCCAGAACATCGGCCGGTAGTCCAGGTCGAGCACCGTATGCCCGCGCCGCGCCCGCCGCAGCAGAATTTTTCGCTGCGTGCTGCGCCCCGGCTCGGCGCTCACACCGGTACCGGTGACCCATAGCAGGGGCACCGCATCCACGACTTCCCAGGGCACTTCGTCCGGAGTGATGGTCAGGTCCGGCGCGATCGGCGCCCGGTAGAACAGCAACGGCGGATCGGACGGCGGGTTGAGCTCGCAGAAGACCACGGGCGTCTGGAGGCCCGGCGCGGTCGTCACATGACGGGACGAGACGCCGAAGTCCTCCAGCGCCGTGCGCACGAAGTCGCCGAAGCCGTCGGGGCCCACCTTGGTCAGCACCGCCGTGCGGCGGCCGAGCCGGGCGGCGGCCACGGCGACGTTGGTCGCGGTGCCGCCCAGCGACTTCGCGAAACTGCGCACCCGCGCCAAGGCGACCCCGCTCTGTTCGGGATACAGGTCCACTCCGACTCGGCCGATGGTCAACGCCTCCAGCTCGGTCACGAATCCGCCTCCTCGTTCACGGCGTCACCACGCGTTGCGGTTCCTGCCGCACTGCTTCCCGTTTCGCCTGGCCCGCATCCACTCCGGGCAGGTCGATCCCGGATTTCTCGTACGAGTCCGTCGACGCCCCGCGCCACCGCGTCGTCGATCGGCTTCGCCTGCCGGCCACCGGAGGCGTTGTGCTCCACGCGGATTCGAGATTCCTGCCCGCCGCTTCCGCGCCGTTCGCGACGACGTTCCAGAACGCGTCACCCGGGCCGGCGCGGGTCACCACCGCGACGGATTCCCCGGTCCCGGCGGCGATCGGCGTCTGCGCGGGTGCGGGCGCGCCGGGTCCGGTGCACGCGGCCGTGGCGGTCCACGCCGGCAGGCGGCTCGAACGCCGCCCTCTCGCGGTCTGGCCGTGCTGTGGTGTCGGGGACATCGTCGTCGTCGCTTCCGCTAGATGCCCGCCCCGGCGAGCGCGATGTCCGCGAGGTGGCGCAGGCTGCGCCCGGTGCGGTCGCTCGCCTGGCGTGCCGAGTCGCCCGGGTGCAGCGCGGCGTCCTGCTCCAGCACGTACCAGCCTCGGTAGCCCGCGGCCTGCGCGGTGCGCACGAGCGCCGCGATATCGACCTCGCCCTCGCCCAGCGGCACATACAGTCCGCGGCGGACGGCCTCGCGGTAACCCAGCTTTCCGGCGCGGACCTGATCGGCCAGCGCGCCGCGCACGTCTTTGAGATGGATGTGCCCGAGCCGCTCGGCGCGCCGTCGGGCGAGCCGAACCGGATCCGTGCCGCCGATGAGCAGATGCCCGGTGTCCAGGCAGATGTCGAGATCGGAATCGGCGAGGAACCGCTCGACCTCGGCCTCACTCTCCACATGGGTGCCGACATGCGGGTGCAGCACCGTGCGCAGCCCGTATGCGGCGGCGGCGTCGCGGATCGCGGCGGCCGTGTCGACCAAGGCGCTCCATTCGGAGCCGTCGAGTTGCGGGCGCGCGTCGTATCCGCCGCATCCGGTCGCGGCGGCCAGCACGAGCACTTCCGCGCCCACGGCGGCCAGCTGGGCGGCGGTGGCCTCGGCGCGGGCGACGGCGTCCTGCCGGTCGCGGTGCAGCGTGACGGCGAGGAACCCGCCGACGGCGGTGAGCCCGAACGTCTCCAGCAACCGGCGCAGCTCACCGGGATCGCGGGGCAGATAGCCGGGAGGACCGAGTTCCGTTGCGGTCAAGCCGAGCGCGGCCATCTCCGCCAGCACGGCGTGCGCGTCGAGCACGTGGCCCCAGCCGGGAACCTCGCAGACTCCCCACGAGATCGGCGCGGCCGCGATGCGCAGCGGGGATAGTGGGCGTTCGGTCATCGGCGCTTCTCCGACCTTCGACGTCGAGGTAATCCGCTCTATTGGAGCGCTCCAACTATGTAACGCGGGCCATAGCGTGTCAAGAGTCGTCAGCGCGTTGCCAAAGCGCCGTTACCAGGCAATATTCCCCTCCCAACGCCGTATATGGACCCGATACCCCGCCCGTGAAGTCCGATTGGAGCGCTCTATTGATCGGCCCGCGCGCAGCTTGTATCGTCCGAGCCGAAAAGGCCTGCGAGCCAGGAACGGAGGCGACATGGCACGACCGACCATGGACGATGTCGCCGCCCGCGCGGGCGTCTCGCGGGCCCTCGTCTCGCTGGTCATGCGCAACTCCCCCAAGGTCAGCGAGCATCGTCGCCGCGCAGTGCTCGACGCGGCGAAAGACCTCGGCTACCAACCACACATCATGGCCCGGTCGCTGGCCAGCCGGACCTCCAACATCGTCGGCGTCCTGGTGTCCGACCTGCGCAACGCATTCTTCGCCGACGTTGTCGAGGGCATGGACACCGCCGCCCAGGCCTGCGGCCTCGAACTGATCCTCAACACCGGCAGGCGCACCGCCGCCCGCGAGCGCACCGCGCTGGAGAGCCTGCTCTCCTTCCGTCCCGGAGGCATCATCCTGCTGTCGCCGATCCTGCCCGCCGCCGCCATTCGCACAGCGGCGCAGCAGGCTCCGCTGGTGCTGGTCTCGCGTACCTCCACCGTCGCGGAGATCGACACGGTCAACGACGACGGCGAGGCAGGCACCGGTTTGGCCGTCGATCACCTGGTCTCGCTCGGGCATCGGCGCATCGTGCACCTCGACGGCGGAGGCGCTTTCACCTCCGCGCCGCGCCGCAAGGGCTACCGCGCCGCCATGCAGCGCCACGGCCTGGAACCGATGGTCGTGCCGAGCGAGCACACCGACTCCGCGGGCATGGCCGCGGTACGCCAATTGCTGAACCTGTTCTCCCGCGACAACTTCCCCACGGCGCTGGTCTGCGGCAACGACTTCAACGCCGTGGGAGCGATGTCCGCGCTGGAGGAAGCGGGCCTGCGGGTGCCCGAGGACGTCTCGGTGGTCGGCTACGACAACACCTCGCTGGCCGCGCTGCGTCACGTCGCCCTGACCACCATCGACCAGCCCCGCATCCAGATGGGCCACCTCGCGATCGAGGCGCTCGCCGAACGCCTCCGCGACGGCCGCGCCACCCCGGTCCGCCGCCGGGTGGAACCGTCGCTCGTCGTCCGCTCCACCACGTCCGCCCCGCGCTGAACCACCGGGCCGGCGGCCCGCCTACGTCGCGTCCATATATAAGGAGAGCCGATGCCATCTCGAGCCGTCACGCTGGGCCTCGCCGGAACCGGCCGCATCGGGACCGCACACGCCGAGACCTTGAAGAAACTCCCGAACGTCGCCACCGTCCTCGTCGCCGACGCCGACGCCGACCGTGCCCGCACCACCGCCGCCCACCTCGGCGTCGAATTCGCCCCCGACCTAGACGCCCTCTTCGCCGCCGACCTCGACGGCCTGATCATCGCCACCACCACCGACTCCCACCCCGAACTCATCATCCGCGCCGTCGACGCGGGCATCCCCGTCTTCTGCGAAAAGCCCGTGGCCGCCGACATCACCGGCACCCTCGCCGTCATCGACCACCTCCGCGACTCCCCCATCCCGGTCCAGATCGGCTTCCAACGCCGCTTCGACGCCGGCTACCGGGCGGCGCGCGAAGCGATCCGCTCCGGCAAGCTGGGGTGGCTGCATACCTTGCGGGCGACCACGCTCGATCCGGCCCCGCCGCCCGCAGAGTACGTTGCGCGGTCGGGTGGCATCTTCCGCGACTGCGGGGTGCATGATTTCGACATCATCCGCTGGGTGACGGGGCGGGAGATCGTCGAGGTATACGCGCTCGGGGGGAACCGGGGTGCGGTGTTCTTCGCCGAAGCGGATGACGTCGACACGGCGGCGGTGGTGCTGCGATTGGATGATGGGACGCTGGCCACGGTGTCGCTGACCCGATACAACGGGGCCGGGTACGACGTTCGGCTGGAAGCGTTGGGGTCCAGCGGGAATGCCATTGTCGGATTGGACGACCGCTCGCCGCTGACTTCCGTCGAACCCGACCACAGCCGCTCTCCCTATCCTCCCTATGGGGGGTTCATGGAACGGTTCCGTCCGGCGTATGCCGATGAGCTGGCAGCGTTCATCGAAGTCGCGATAGGGCAGCTCGACAATCCGTGCACTCCGGCCGATGCCCTCGAGGCGTTCTATGTGGCAGAGGCGTGCGAACTGTCACGCAGCGAAGGGCGAGCGGTGGAGGTTGCCGAAGTCCGGCGCTGAGGTCGACGGACGGTCCCGCGCCCAGCGCATTCAGGTGGATGCCGACGCGTTGTGGGTCAAGCGGCGGCGAATTCGCCGTCGCGGACACCCGCCGTGAATGCCGCCCATTCAGCCGCTGTGAACATCAAGATGTGGTCGCCCTTGGTGAGGGTAACCGCACCATCGGGGAGGTGGTCGAGGATCGGCATCTCGGGGGTTTGCGCCACTCGCAGGCCGCGCGCGAGGTCGAGGAAGCTCGCCCACTGGTCTATCGGCACCGAGATGACCGGCTGGAGCACGAGGTTGTTGGCTGGATCACGGAGATACTTGCTGTCACGGATGAGTGCGAGATGACCGCTGAACGCGACCTCCACACACTGCCCGCCGTTTGTTCCGCTGTAACTCGAGGTCCGCCACATCAGGCGGTCCTGGGAAGTCATTCCGTACTCCTACGCTCGCTGAAGACGATCCATGCGCCCGCGAATCAACCGGGCGGACTCCTCAGCTGACAAGGCCAGCGATCGGAGCCGATCAGCAATGATTTTATACATCGCGACCTGGTCCTGATCCTGCACGTACAGGGCTCCGGTCTGGTACTCGATATAGCCGAGACTCAGCGCTTCGTCGAAGTTCAAGAGCGTAAAGTCACCGTCCAACCCGACGTGAACCGCGGTGGTGGTGGGCATGATTCGCACGTCGACGTTCTCGCGGTGCATCAGGTCGAGCAGGTGTTGAAGTTGCTCCGCCATAACCGCAGAGCCGCCGACCAGCCGGTCGAGAGTTTGCTCCTCGACTACTGCCTGCAGTCGAAGCGGATTGGTCTCGCTGGTCAGGCGCTGCCGCGCCATACGGGCGCGGATTGCCTGTGGCAGATCGAGTGGCGCGATCTGGAGACCGCCGCTCAGCAGCGCGGTGGCATATCCCTCCGTCTGGAGTTGCCCTGTCAAGGTCATCGCCTGATACGTGAACTGACTGGTCGCCAAGCCTTCAAGGCCGACGAAGGCTTTGAACCAGTTCGGCAGCACCTCGCTGAACGGTGCCCACCACGTACTCTGGTCCGCTCTGCCAGCGAGTGACGCGATGCGGTCGATCTGGTCGACTTCCGAGCCGTAGAGCCGCATCAACTTGGCCGCTTCGTCCGGCTGTTGCTGGTACTTGCCGGTCTCCATGTTGTTGATCTTCGGCTGGGTGCAGCCGAGCTCTTTGGCGGCTTCCGCCTGACTGATTCCTGCACGTAAACGCGCCGAACGCAGCTCGTGCCCGATCAAGAAGCGTAGCGCCGATGGGTCCGAGCGGCTGACGGTCACTGCGGTGTCCTCCTGGGGTCCGAGTTCGTGCGACTCAGTATTCACCACGCCCTGCAGAGTACCGCCTCAATTTTATTAGCCCTTGTATGAGCTTATATATTTGCTTATCCTCGATTCACGGCGGCTGAGGCCGCGAACAACGACCGGGAACAGGGATCAGCGATGACCGTTCTCCATGACTTGACGCTGATATCCAGCGATCGCACCGCACACCACGCCCGCAGCGTCGGAGAAGGCGGCTGGGCGGTCAGCTACCTACGAGGCAGGACGCTTACCAAGAACCAAGCCGGAGCGGCGCTGCTCGCCGCAGAACAACTCTCGGCGATCCAGCAGTACGCCGCCCCTCTGGGTCTGACTGCACTCGAACTACTCGGTATGGTTGCGCCCGAATGCACTTGGCTCCCACCGTCGGAGCCGTCCGATGGTCACCGACGCGGATGGTTGCGAAAGGCGGCGTGGCGATGATGCACGGCTTCGCATTGCTGCGTGGTGCCCGTATCGCGGAGTTCGGCAGAGGCGCGGCACAGGGGCGGAGAGAAGCGGCAGAGCGCGCGTGGGAGCCGATCCGGTCGAGGACGCGACTGGCGGTGTGCGCCAACGCCGACGGCCGCCATTCGCAGGAGCAGTGATGTTCGAGGGTTGCCACGTACCTCGCGAAGTCGCCTACTCTATAGGTTCCTCGGATTTCCGGTCCAGCTGACGTTCGGACGGACGTCGCTCGTCACCACCGCCAGCCTCGGCGCGATAACGATGCCGCCGGAGTTGGGTCGAGCGGTCCGCCAGGTGATCGGGGACGCGTGGACGGTGCCGATCATCAGTTACGCGAGAGCGGGCCGTGAGTGGGTGTTTCTGGTCGGCCCGAACCGGGGCCGCGGGCTGGGTGAACGTTCTCTCGCGGCGCTCGCATGGCATGGGGTGCGGGTATTGGACGCCGGTAGTCGAGTGTGGTTGCCGATGTCCGACCCCGCAGTCGGATGGTATTGGACATCACCCCCACAGGAAGGTGCGCAGGGTGTGCCACCACGCACGTTGGTTCTTCAGGCAGCCCGGACCGTGCTTGACGACCGGGCACTCTGCGTCGGCCACGATAAGTAAAGCTGCGAGATGCGCACGACCAAGCGCGGTGAAGTTGCCAACTGCGCGTGCTCCGATTCCGATCGAAAGGTCGAAGTGATCATCATCCGCGACCCCGATGGACCCGTCGACGCACACGTATTCATCGACGGCCGGGCGACTTCCGTCACCGAATTCATGATCGATGCTGGTGCCGGGTGGTGCTGGGCGGATTGGAGGCACTGCCGAGACCAGAACATCACGGCCGCTTCTCCGTCTGCCAGGCAAGTCCTGCTGGCCGTATACGCCGACCCTCCAGGCGGAAAGTACGTAGAGGAGCGCGGGGACGCGCAATGGCTTGATGGTGGCTCGCCCGACTGGACCGATACCTAAATCAAACCGGGTGGACCCGATCCACGGCAACCCACACAGTCATACAAGGAGAATCAACGATGATATCGGAGCGACTGACCATCGGAAGTTGGGTCAGCACAAGCGAAGGTTGCCCGGTAAGGACCGTTGTCGAGGACCACTACGAGTACGTAACCTTCGTGTTCGGCACTTCCGGTAACGAATTCGAGTTGATGATCGACCGCGCCACCCTGGCCGAGGTGGTCCGACTCGGCTCGAAAGCGTTGCGCGAGTGCCCTGTGCCCGCTCAGATGTGAGTCGAAGGCGGTGATCCCCTTCGCCACCTACCACCAAACACCGCCACTATCGGCGCGAGTCACACCGGAGGTTCGTGGAACCGTGCGTTATTGATCTAGGGAAGACCGACGTCGTAGGCCCGCGCGACCTGATGTGGCGAGAACAGCGCCATTTGTCGCTAGAAGTCGCAGTCGGATGCGCCACGCGTAGGCACCGAGGCGACTCGAACGGCAAGAATCACCAGCGAATCGCGCGGCCTGCGGCGACGGCCACGGCGGCGGACGGCCTGACCGATACCGCAATCTCACGGCGACGCAGCCACGTGCAGTTGGGGCCACCAGCCGCCAGATCGCCCCCTCCACCTGGAAGGATCGACACGGATCCAGCACCCATGCAACACTCCACTCGTGGACTACGGGGCAGAGCTGGAGCTGCGGCAGATGATCTTCGATCACCTTGCTGAGCTGCTCGCCGAGCAAGGCTCACTGAACCGCGCAGAACTAACAGCGCTCTCGGTGAACGGTGAGACCAGACGTCTCATCGACCAGAACCGCGGTATCTGGAACCCACGCGACCTCCAGGCAACGCTGTCTATCGTTTCGAAGCCTGATAGTCAATACTCGGATGAAGAAGTCGGCGAGTCGCTTTTCGCATACTCGTATCGCGAAGGAAGTACCAACGGCGACAATACAAAACTCCGCCGAGCATGTGAGCTGGAACTTCCCATCATCTTGCTGCGGTGGATCCGCCCTAGCATCTACGTCCCCGTATTCCCTGTATATGTGGTCGCAGACGACACCGAAAACCGCAGATTTATCCTGGCGCTGGACGAAAGCCTACGATTCGTATCAGACCCGCTGAAATTGCAACCACTCGAGCGCAAATACGCCCAGCGCGCCATGCGACAGCGGCTACACCAGCCCGAGTTCCGCGGCAGGATACTTCTCGCATACGGTCGCCGGTGCGCCGTGTGCGAACTGCGGCATCCGCCGCTGCTCGATGCAGCGCACATACTCGCCGATACGCACGAAAAAGGAGTCCCAGAAGTCGACAACGGCCTGTGTCTCTGCAAGATTCACCACGCCGCATATGACACCCAGCTTCTCGGTATATCGCCCGACTACGAGGTTGTGGTCGGAGAGAAGATGATGCAAGACCCGGATGATGGTCCCATGCTGCGATATGGATTCCGCGAAATGAACGGTCGGCGGCTTTCCCTGCCGAACCGACGGAAAGACCGACCGTCGCGAGATCGACTCGCTGAACGCTTCGCCGAGTTCAAGGCCGCTGGATGAAAGCAGTGATGATGGAGGGTTATTCAGAGTTCTTCCTGAAGAATTCCAGTCCGAGCACGGTGGAGATGGTCGTAGCGAAGGTGGTGAAGGGTCTGCGATAGTCGGTATGCAGTATTCGCCAAGTCTTGAGGTTGGCGATTACCCGTTCGATCATCTGGCGGACGCTGCTGATCGCGGTGTTGTACTCCCGGTCGCTGTCGTAGAACTCGGCGCCGCGCGGTTTCCTGATGGGCGTTTTCATGCCCTATGGCCATCGCCTGGCGGGAGCTTGATTTCGCGCTCGACCATGAGTCGCGCGAGGACTGCCCACCATGGTTGCGGTTCGTCAATGCCACCGAGATCAGAAGCCATGAAGCCCGCGGTTTCAGCCACTTGGGCGATCACGCGAAATCGGCAGACCTGTGCTCCGGGCTGGCTGTGGACAAGACCAGCGCGCGTAATTCTGCGAACTATCGAGCAGGTTCCGCGGCGGCGCTCGCTGATCTGGGTGAGATCGACGCTGCTGTAGAAGAGGGAATGTCGGTTCTCGCCGACTTGGAGAACTCCGTGTCCTCCACCCGCACGCTGCGTCTGCTCGAACCAGTGCGGGTAGCGGCAGAAGGCCGGGTCGAGGAATTTTCGACACGATTCGACGAGCTGGCGGGAAGGACGATCACCGTATGACCTCCGAGGATTCCGCGTTGTCTGACCTGAATTTTCAGCGCTACACCGCTGCGCAGGCGCGGGATCTGCGCGACAAGATCGAAACCATCTTCCGAGACTCCTACGTCGATGCGATCGACTCCGGCGAGGAGTTCGAATCGCCCGAGGCGTTCATGCACCGGTTCGACACCTACACCGACCCCGCCCGCGCCGGTGCGTTCGAGCTGCTGATCGCCCGCCTCGACGGCGAACTCTGTGGCCAGGCGTGGGGTTGGCCGCTCACCGCCAAGACCGGGTGGTGGGACGGACTGAAACTCGACGAAGGCGACCAAGCGTCCTTTACCGCAGAGAACGGCTCCCGCACATTTGCGTTCAGCGAGATCATGGTGCGCAAGCAGTTCACGGGGAAGGGTATTGCGCGTGCCCTGCACGACGAACTGCTCGAGGGTCGGTCGGAGCAGCGTGCAACCCTGCTGGTCCGACCGGATAACCACCGGGCGTATGACAAGTATCGCCGGTGGGGGTGGCACCGCGTCGGCACGCTGCGCCCGAATTGGCCCGATGCGCCGCGATTCGATGTTCTGATGCGCGATCTTCAAACGGCTCACGTGGACCGGCAGGGCACTGCTGCACACTGACGAAAGAGCTGCGAACCGGCGCTTCCGCGCAGCAATTCCGGTCCCCGTCGACAGAGGTCGTGTAATGCATCCGGACGTTGTCGACCGTCGGGGATCCGCCTCGCACCCTTGCGCCAGGTCGAGATGGAATGCTGGGCCAGCAGCGGCGGATACCCATCCCTGAGCGAGCGCAACCTTGATGGTGTGGGCCACCTCCGCTGCCAGCACTGGTGGGAATGATCCCTGGGGACAGAGCGGGGAGATACATTCGGGCGATTACCATTGCACAAACTGCGGATCGACCGTGCGTGCTGACGCGTTGCTAGTATCGGGCGGTTCGTATGGACGGGAGGGAATATGAGCAGCGTATCGGGCTGCGATCGTCGGCAGAAACGGGTCATGGCGTCGCGCCGTGTCTCGTACACCTTGCCCGCCCTGGTGGCTACGGCGCTGGTGTCGAGTGGCTGTGGGGCTGGTGGCACAGCCGCTCCCCGCCCGATTGTCACCACGGTCTATGCGACCACCTCGAAGTCCCCGGCTTCCACAACTCCGCCGGTGACCACCACTACCCCACCGACGACGACCACTCCTCGGATCACCTCGACCACGCCGACCACCGGCACCGCGCAGCCGATTCACGTCGGGATCTGTGTCGACCAGACAACGGACACCCGGGTGATCGATGACCTCTGCGACACCACCGACAGCCGCTACGCCACGTTCTGGTACCGGCACACCGACGACCTGGTGTACCCGGCGGTCGGCGCCGCGGTGGCCCTGGCCGCAGGAACCTTCCTTCGCCCGAGCGGAACCGCAGTTCAGGACCGGGGCGTTCCGACCAGTGGCGGCACAATCCAGCGCGGCGTGCTCGGCCAGGGGCGCCCTGACATCGGCGGCGTCGGCTCGTAGCCAGCCGGGGCGGTCGAGTCCATCCCGGCGAGAATCGATGCTACGAATGTGGCGCTTCACCAGGTTTCCGGCCTCATCCGACTTCAGCCGTGTGGCCGCCTTGGGCGCGCGGTTCTCGAAGCGGCTCCGCTCAATTCACCATTGAATTACTTCGACGAGTTCGGAACGCGGAATCCGTTCGCGGCGCTGAACCCGTCCCTCAGAACCGTAGTTCACGCACGGTATGGAGGTCGATGCCATGGCGTGCGTAGATTTTGATGGTGTTCTCGCCGGTGAGGTCGGCTTCGGTGTAGCCGAGTAGTTCGGCGATCCGGATCACTTCGTGCTTGGTCGCGGCTTCGATCTCGAGGTAGGGCGGGATCTGTGGCCAGGTGTCGATTTCGAGTTGGGCGCCGTCGAGGTCGAAGCTGATCCGTTTGGCTTCCTGGCTGGTCGGCGACGCCGCCTCTGTCCCGCTGGAACTGGCACAACGACTCGGCCTGACCGGGCGCGCGGCAACCCGCATCGTCGACACCGCACGCACCGGTTCACAATGGATGCGCGAGCATGTGCTCGGACACCTCCGGCCGATCAAATAGCTGACAAGTTGCCCCATTGGACATCGAATCAACTAGAGCATGTCGGACAATGCTCGGGTTCAGGCGATCGCGGCGCCTGGGGACGACGGCTGCACGGTGGGTGATGGCCCAGTAGGTGGACTTGTAACCTCCACGACGGCTAGCGACACACCCCCGAAGGGGCGATCGGCCGTCAGCTCTTCTTCAGCTCTTCGGCGAACATCACGATGATGCCGCTGGGACCGCGGACGTACGTGAGCTTGTAGACGTCCTCGTAGGTCGCCACGCCGCGAAGCGGACGGCAGCCGTGCCGCGCGGCTATCTCGAGGGCTTTGTCGATGTCATCGACCGAGAACGCGACGCGGTGCATGCCGATCTCGTTGGGACGAGTGGGCTCCGACTCGATCGCTTGGGGATGGATGTACTCGAAGAGCTCGAGGCGACCGTGACCGTCCGGCGTCTGGAGCATCGCAATCTTTGCGTGGTTGCCATCAAGACCGACGGCGGTGTCGGTCCACTCGCCGCTGACCGTGTCACGGCCGACGACCGTGAGACCAAGATCGGTGAAAAATGCGATCGCCGCTTCGATGTCGCGAACGGCGATGCCGACATTCTCGAGTTTGATGGCCATGCATTGCATGCTACCGAGCTGGGCCCATGACAGCGGGGGCTCCGATCAGCACACAACACTGGCAAATACTGGACAACACTGGAAGCACATCCTACGCTCGCACCCATGCCCGACGCCGCGGAGCTGCTGGAAGCCCGCATTACCGACCTGCGCGCCGCGGTCCGGCGCGCGGTCGCTTCGGGTGATCGTCTCGCGGCCCGGAAGTTGCGCGGCGAGCTGCGGGCCGCCGAATCCGAGTGGGACGAAGCCGTTCTCGGCGCCGACGCCCACGCGCCTGAGCCCGCGCCCGCGCCGAGTCTTCCTGTCCGCGAGCACGTGCACCGCGCACTCACGTTGCTGGGAGTTCCCTCCGCCCCCAAACTGGTGTTGCAGGTCCACACCGCATTCTTCTCCGGCGATCTCGTTCCCGCGCGTCTGACCAGCCTGCGCCGTGACGAGGAACGCTCCTTCCGGGCGGCTCCCCTCGTCCGCCCGTACTACGTCTGCGCGGCCCTGACCACGGATCTGCTGGCGCCCGCGCGCGGGCTCTTGGCGTTGAGCAGCTGGCCCTTGCGCCAGCGCATGATCGGCCCGCTGAGCCCACGCGTCGACCTGTTGAGCACTGCGGTCCGCCTCGCCGACCATCTGCGCGCGCAGGAGAACCCGACTCCCGAAGCGCGCAGGCTCATCTGGCGGCTGGCCAACTCGATCCCCGGCGTGACTGGCACCCCGGACACGATTGATGCCGAGGCAGTGAAAGACGCCGCGCGGCGTGAGCTCGCGGTACACCGGGAAGACGACGCGCGCCATCGGGACCGGGCCGCGCGCCGGGCGGCTCAGCAACTCGACAATCCCGCCCAATTGTTCGGCGTCCGGCTCACCGTGGCCGGCAAACGAAAGGAGGTGGGTTGAACACGCTCTCGGCCAGGCTCGACGAGTTGCGCGGCGCCGCGCCCGCCATGCGGCACAATGCCCGCACCATCGCCGCCCTCACCGCCAATCCCGGCTGCGCCCGCCGCGCCCTGCTCGACGCCGCCGCCGTCGACAAGTCCGCGCTCGCCCGGGAACTCGGCTACCCGCCGCAGTTCGGTCAGTCCTCGTTCGCCATCACCCGGGGCAACTCTTTCGAGGCGATGGTGAAGGCCAACGGCTGCGCCGAACTCCTCGCCCTCCTGCGCGACACCCTCGGCCTGACCATCCCCGAGGTCGCCTACCACGACCTGGAGTCCGTCGCCGAGAACACGGGCAATGCCGTGCGCTGTCAGCGCACCCGCCAGCTGCTGGCCCAGGCCCTCGACACCGGCGAGGGCACCCTTTTCGACCACCCCTTGCTCCGTCTCGACATCGCCGGGGCCACCGCCTATCTCGAACCCGACGTGGTCGCCCTGCAGATCGACGGCATGTTCCATGTCGTGGAGATCAAGTCCTTCCCTGTCGTGGATGGCCGGGCCGACCCCGCCCAGGTCGCCGCCGCGGCCCGCCAGTCCGCGGTGTACGTGATCGCGTTGCGCCGCCTTCTCGAGGATCTCGGCGCCGACCCCGAGAAGCTGGTCTCCCACAACGTGATCCTGGTCTGCACCAAGGACTTCACCAACCGCCCGGTCGCCACCATGGTCGACCTGCGCAAGCAGATCGCGGTCGTCTCCCGCCAGCTGTCCCGGCTGACCGCCATCGCCGACCTTGTCGACCTGGTCCCCACCGGCGCCACCTTCGAACCCGGCCCACAGCTGGAACAAGTGATCTCCGGCATCCCGGCCCGCTTCGCCCCCGAATGCATCTCCACCTGCGAACTCGGCTTCGCCTGCCGCGCCGAAGCCCGCGCCTGCGGTTCGGTCGACGCGCTCGGCCGCGGCGTCCGCGACGAACTCGGCGGCCTGGTCGACCTGGACACCGTCCTCGCCCTGGCGCGCGGCTCGCTCGCTCCCACCGAGGACCAGTTCGACATCGCCGAATTGCTCCGTACCGCACACCGTTTGCGCCAGGAGACCGCGTGATGAGTCCAGACCGGTCTACTTTCGGCTCGCGACGATGAGTGTCCTGTCCGCCCTCGCCAAAGTCGAAGCCGCCCGTGCCGGGCACGCCCAGTCCACCGCCACCGTTCGCCACTGCCACCTGTCCGAGCGGCCGATGGTGCTGATCCCGCTGCGGCTCGCGGGCGAAGCCGCCGCGCCCCTCGCCGTGCTCGCCGGAACCAGCCCCGACGAGGCGCGGTTGCTGATCGTCCCCCAGCCCCGCGACCGCGTCCTGCGCCTGCGTTTCGCGGAAGAACTCGCCGAGATCCTGCTCCCCCACATCACCCGCTACACCGACGACACCGAACCCGTCGTCATCGACAAGAAGACCAACGAGACCATCGACCGCTGCGTCGACGCACCCCAGATCTGGGTCCCCAACCCCGCCGCCGTCACCTTCCTCGAGCTGCTCGGCCGCTCCCTGCGCTTCCGCCGCGCCGAGGGCGAAGACGCGGTCCCCGAGTCGATCCCGCTGCTGGGCCGCTGGCTCACCTGGTACTGCGACCGCGCCGAACACCCCGGCTCCACCGCCCTGGCCGCCCTCACCACCCACCTGTCGACCCACTGGACAACCGGCCAATCCTCGCTCGAGGATGCCAATCTCACCGCCCTCCTCGGCTGGATCGCACCCCCGGACGGCCGCACCGGCCCCGAAGCGGCGGCCCGCGCCGAGGACCCCACCCTGTGCCCACCGGCGGGCCCCGGCCACCGACCCCGGCTTCGACAATGTCGTCCTGGCCCCACTGATCACCGCCTATGACACCGCACCTGACGAGGTCGCTCGCACGCGCGCCGTGCGGCGGCTCGAGCAGGCCCTGCGTACCCAGCTCGAACCGACCTGGACCCTGATGTGGCAGGGAGTCTCGCTGCTTCGCGCCCTCCCCGAAGGCGCCAGCGTCGCGAAGCGCTGGGCCGAGGACGTCCGCTCTTTCTCCTATTTCGCCGAAACGCTCGCCGAGGGCGCTCCCCAGCCCCGCCGCGACTCGGCCGTCTCGGCGGTCCGCCGACTCCTCAGCCGTGAACAGGCCCTCGAAAAGCTCACCGCCGCCATGGCCTACGACGACCCCTACGTCATGCTCGAACACCGCCTGGCCGGCAACGCCTGCCTGGCCGAGGTCATCGACGCCGCACCCACCCGGACCACTCTGAGCGACAAGGGCAAACGGATCCTGCGGCCCCTCCTGCGCGTCACCACCACGGACCCGTTCACCCCCGCCGTCGGCGAAGCCCTGCACAACACCGCGGTCAGGGGCCAGCAGGCCACCGTCCTCGAACTCGACGACGACATCATCGTGGTCGAACTGAGCGGCGGAATGGGCCGCAGCACAACGACTCCCGCCGAGGGCACCGTCAGCACCGAGGGCGACCGCATCGTCCTCGCCCGCTTCGGCCCCGACGGCAACTTCCGCCCCGCCGCCCTGCCCTCCCCTGAGGAAACCCCCTGGACGCACGGCGGCCCGCCGGAACTCACCGAGGAGCCATGACATGTCCGCCGCCGATACCACCGTCGCGAACATCCTCACCGACCTCGCCGACCCCACCCACAAGGCCATCGTCGTGGATTCCCCGCCCGGCGCGGGCAAATCCACTCTCGTGGTCAAGGCAGCCCGCCAGCTCGCCCAGGACGGCACCCAGCGCATGATCGTCGCCCAGACCAACGAACAGGTCGACGACCTCATCGCCCGGCTCGCCACCGCCGAACCCGGCCTGCGCATCGGCCGCCTCTCCGCCCAGGGCTATCGCCGCGCCGAACGCATCGACCTGCCCACCGTGCGCGACGCCGTGAAAGTCGCCGACCTCGAGGACTGCGCCGTCCTCGTCGGCACCGCCGCGAAATGGGCCACCCTCACCGAGGGCACCTGGGAACACGCCATCGTCGACGAGGCCTACCAGATGCGCTCGGACATGCTGCTGCGCATCGCCCGCCGCTTCGACCGCGGCCTGTTCGTCGGCGACCCAGGCCAGCTCGACCCGTTCGCCACTGTCGAATCCGATCGCTGGGCCGGGCTCGACTGGGACCCCACCATGAGCGCCGTCTCGGTCATGCTCGCCAACAACCGCGACCGTCACATTCCCATCCACCGCCTGCCGGTCTCCTGGCGTCTGCCCGCCTCCGCCGCCCCCGTCGTCTCGCGCGCCTTCTACCCTTTCACCCCGTTCGACGCAGGCACCGCCCCCGGCACCCGCCACCTGGGATTCCGCACCGGCGGCCTGCGCACCTCCCTGGACCGCTGCCTCGACGAAGCCGCCGAACACGGCTGGGCCTTCTACGAACTACCCGCACGTAACACCCTGCGCACCGACCGCGAGGCGTTGGCCGCGGTCGCCGCCCTGACCGTCCGCCTCCTCGAACGCGGTGCCGAAGCCACCTCCGAACAGGGCACCCACCCCGTCACCGCCGACCGCCTCGCCGTCGGCACCGCCCACCGCGACCAGGCCGAGGCCATCCGCCTCGCGCTGCGCGGCACCGTCGCCGAACCCGTCACCGTCGACACCGCCAACCGGTTGCAGGGCCGCGAATACGACGTCACCGTCGTCCTGCATCCCCTATCGGGCCGCCGGGATGCGAGTTCTTTCCACCTAGAGGCCGGCCGCCTGTGCGTCCTGACCTCCCGGCACCGCCACGCCTGCATCGTGGTCGGCCGCGCCGGTATCCCCGAACTCCTCGACGCCCATCCGTCGGCCGAACCGGTCCACTTGGGTGTCGCGGTGAAGTTCCCCGACGGCTGGGAGGCCAACCAGTCCGTCCTGAATCACCTTTCGGCGCACCGCATTCCAGTGTGACGGGCTGTCCGCCGTTGCGCCGGCACGCGGCTGCGTCCTCTCCGAGGCACCCGGCTCGGGTCTGCGGAGGCGGACACGCCCGGGACGATTGACGTCACTTCCCCTCTAGAGCCTCGATGGCATGTCCGTCAGCGAACGTTTCCGAATGTGCGGATCACTGCCCGGAAAGCGAGGATCCTACTTTTGGAGGGTCTCGGGGCCGATCTGCAGCAGTGACCAGACCAGGAGTGCGCCGACAATGATCGTGAAGAAGACGATCGACGGAACACCGCCGTTATCAAAGGTTTTCGTCCATGTCTTAACCGTGGCCGCCTCGGCGAAGAAGGTCAGAATGAGCACGCTGAGGACGGCGACCGCAGCCCACACAGCACGGGGCTGATGCGACACGTAGCCCAGGATCCACCCGGACAACAAGGTGACGGGCAGCGCGAGCAGCATCCAGCTGAAACCGAGCAAGAACAGTTTGTCGCTGTACTCCTTCGGGTCGAACTCACCGGCCTCGTCCGGCGATTCGTTCGCTCCCGGCCGGACGCGCCCGATCTGGACGACGGCGTGTCCGAGGCAGGCCACGGCACACGCGACGATCAAGGTGAAGTAGCCCCCGGCCGGGTCGAGCGGCGGGTGGCGCGCCCAGTGCAACGGCAGCCAACTGACACGATATGCCCCTACGCCCTTGGTCTCAGGGCAGACGCGGCCACGCCAGCGCAGCCATCGTCGAATCCGACGGTCAGGCTGCGTCGCCGCTCGCGTAGCACGCCCCCTTCGCGGTGGGCGACGCCCTCGCCGAAGTCGATGCGCAGCTCGGCGCGACGGGCGTCGACTTCCCGCACCACCCCACAGACACCGCTGAACGGCCCCTCCGGGAAGTAGACGACATCTCCTGGTCCGTAATCGGTGAACCCCACGCTCGTCACAGTAACCGAAGTCTCCGACGCTCGGCCGCAGCTCGGTGTCGAGGTCAGCGGGTACGCGCCCGTGTGGACAGCGGTCCGCGCCGGCCAGCGGCACGGTCGGCGAGCAGGATCATGACGTCAGGTTTCGCGATGCGATATCCGGTCGACTCCGACCGCCGTCGAGGGCGGACAGGTGACGTCCCAAAACACGGATACAGCCGGTTCCGCAACCGGTGAGCAATACATATAGGGGAAGCCCCTAATGCCGCGGTTCGATTTTCCCCGCAGCGCGGAAAACACCCGTGACCTTTCGCGGCAAGTGCGCAAGAGTGTAATTGTGCAGTCGCTGCCCCGTCGGTAAGCGCGACCGCGATGCAGTGACCGTAGATCCAAGATCTGTCTGCGGGGGGAGGCCGTGGGCAGACCCCGCGACGGGGGATGGCGGGCGGAAACGCTCGCCGCAGAGTGAAAGGATTTACGTTGTTCTCGTCAAGCGCACGCCGTACCTTGGCCCGCGTGGCTGTCGCCGGTGCGATCGCCGCAATCCCGTTGACCGCGCTGGCGACGCCCGCGTCCGCCACTCCGAGCACACCCACGGTTACCCAGGCCGGGTACGAGCAGTATTACAACAACGTCTTGGTCGACCGGCCCCACTACGGCGCACCTCCTTATGGCCGCGGCCCTGGCTGGGGGCAAGGCTGGGGCGGCGGGGGCTGGAACCAGGGCTGGGGCGGCGGAGGCTGGAACCAGGGCTGGGGCGGCGGAGGCTGGGGCGGGGGCTGGGGCCAGGGATTCGGCCCGGGCACAGGCTCGTTCGGCAGCAGTTAGACAGTCCCCTGAAGACGCCGGTGGCCCACTCCGAAATCCGGAGCGGGCCACCGCGCGAATCAGCCCGAGTATCAGGCGGTTTCGGTGATCGGGCGATCGACCCAGCTCATCAGGCCGCGCAGCTTGGCGCCGGTGACCTCGATCGGGTGCTCGGCGTTCTTCTTACGCAGCGCCTCGAGCTCCTTGTTACCGCCCTCGACGTTGGCCACCAGACGCTTGACGAAGCTGCCGTCCTGGATGTCCTTGAGGATGTCCTGCATGCGCTTCTTGGTGTCGGCGTCGATGACCCGCGGGCCCGACAGGTAACCACCGAACTCGGCGGTATCGGAGACGGAGTAGTTCATCCGCGCGATACCGCCCTCATACATCAGGTCGACGATCAGCTTCAGCTCGTGCAACACCTCGAAGTAGGCCATCTCCGGCGCGTAACCAGCTTCGACCATGACCTCGAAACCGGTCTTGACCAGTTCCTCGGTGCCGCCGCACAGCACAGCCTGCTCACCGAACAGGTCGGTCTCGGTCTCTTCCTTGAAGGTGGTCTTGATGACACCGGCGCGGGTGCCGCCGATGCCCTTGGCGTAGGACAACGCCAGCGCCTGACCCTCGCCCTTCGGGTCCTGGTCGATCGCGATCAGCGCGGGAACGCCCTTGCCGTCGACGAACTGACGACGCACCAGGTGGCCCGGGCCCTTCGGGGCGACCATGCCGATGGTGACGTTGGCGGGCGGCTTGATCAGGCCGAAGTGGATGTTGAGGCCGTGGCCGAAGAACAGCGCGTCGCCGTCGGCCAGGTTCGGCTCGATGTCGTTGGTGAAGATCGACGCCTGCGCGGTGTCGGGCGCGAGCACCATGATGACGTCCGCCCACGCCGAGACCTCGGCCGGCGTGCCGACGGTCAGGCCCGCCTCCTCGGCCTTCGGACGCGACTTCGAACCCTCGGCCAGACCGACGCGGACCTCGACGCCCGAGTCGCGCAGGCTCAGCGAGTGCGCGTGGCCCTGGCTGCCGTAGCCGATGACAGCGACCTTGCGGCCCTGGATGATCGACAGGTCGGCATCGTCGTCGTAGAACATCTCGACTGCCACTGTGGTTCCTTCCGGGATCATCCCCGCGCGAGGCGGGGCACACCGGCTGGCGCCGATGTGGATTTACGTTGTTCTGGATCGGATCACCCCCGCACGTGGCGGGAGGGGATCATTCCCGCGTGAGCGGGGAGGCGGCACGCCAACCGTCGATCGCAGAAAGACTAGCGTGTGGCCGCCGCCGGGCGGTCGGCCCCATCGGTGTGCCGCTGGTCAGCTCATCGGGTGGCGGTGATGGACTTCGGTCCACGGCCCACCGCGACGACACCGGACTGCACTATCTCCCGGATGCCATACGGTTCGAGCATCCGCAGCAGCGCGTCGAGCTTGGACCGGGTCCCGGTCGCCTCGACGGTGAGCGCGTCCGGCGACACGTCGATGACCTTCGCGCGGAACAGACCCACGGCCTCGATCACCTGCGTGCGCACACTGGCGTCGGCGCGCACCTTCACCAGGATCAGTTCGCGGGCCACCGAACTGTCGGAGTCCTGCTCCACGATCTTGATGACGTTCACCAGCTTGTTGAGCTGCTTGGTGACCTGCTCGAGCGGCAGGTCCTCGACGGTGACGACGATGGTCATGCGCGAGATCTCGGGGAGCTCGGTGCCACCGACCGCCAGCGACTCGATGTTGAAGCCGCGGCGGGAGAACAGCGCCGCGACCCGTGCCAGCACGCCCGGTTTGTCCTCGACGAGAACGCTGAGGGTATGCGTGGTACTCATCCGTTGTTCACCTTGTTCTGTTCGTGCGACATCGCCGTGTGGATGACCGCGGGCTCGGCGGCCTGCTCGTCATCGTCGAACAGCGGACGGATGCCGCGAGCGGCCATGATCTCGTCGTTGCTGGTGCCCGCGGCGACCATCGGCCACACCTGGGCGTCCTTGCCGACGATGAAGTCGATCACCACGGGACGGTCGTTGATGGACTGCGCCTCGCGGATCGCGGCCTCCACGTCCTCCTCGCGCTCCACCCGGATGCCGTGGCAGCCGAGGGCTTCGGCGAGCTTCACGAAGTCGGGGATGCGCAGGGTGTGCGTGCCCAGGTCGGTGTTGGAGTAGCGCTCCTGGTAGAACAGCGTCTGCCACTGACGCACCATGCCGAGGTTGCCGTTGTTGATCAACGCGACCTTGATCGGGACGCCTTCGACAGCGCAGGTGGCCAACTCCTGGTTGGTCATCTGGAAGCAGCCGTCGCCGTCGACCGCCCACACCTCTTTGTCCGGCGCGCCCATCTTGGCGCCCATGGCCGCCGGGACGGCGTAGCCCATGGTGCCCAGACCGCCGGAGTTCAGCCAGGTGCGCGGCTTCTCGTACTTGATGAATTGGGCGGCCCACATCTGGTGCTGGCCGACGCCCGCGCAGTAGATCGCGTCGGGTCCGGCCAGGCGGCCGAGCGCCTCGATGACGAACTCCGGCGACAGCGAGCCGTCCGCGGGCGGGGTCCAGCCCAGCGGGTAGGCGTCGCGCACGCCGTCGAGGTAGGTCCACCAGTCGCCCAGCGCGAGCGGCAGCGCGTCGCCCGCGGCCGCGTCGGCCTTCAGGGTCTCGATGAGCTCGATGATCACCTCTCGGCAGTCGCCCACGATCGGGACGTCGGCGTGGCGGTTCTTGCCGATCTCCGCCGGATCGATGTCGGCGTGGATGACCTTGGCGCCGGGCGCGAAGGAGTCCAGCTGACCGGTGACGCGGTCGTCGAACCGCGCGCCCAGGGTGATCAGCAGATCCGACCGCTGCAAGGCGGCGACCGCGCCCACGGTGCCGTGCATGCCGGGCATGCCCATGTTCAGACGGTGGCTGTCGGGGAACGCGCCGCGCGCCATCAGGGTGGTGACCACGGGAATGCCGGTCAGCTCGGCCAGCTGCAGCAGCTCGGCCGAGGCGTCGGCCTTGATCACGCCGCCGCCGACGTAGAGCACGGGCGCCTTGGCTTCCAGGATCATCCGCGCGGCCTCGCGCACCTGCTTGCCGTGCGGCTTGGTGACCGGGCGGTAGCCGGGCAGCCGCATCTCCGGCGGCCAGCTGAAGGTGGTCTGTGCCTGCAGCACGTCCTTCGGGATGTCGACGAGCACGGCGCCGGGGCGGCCGGACGCGGCGAGGTAGAACGCCTCCGCGATGATGCGCGGGATGTCGACGCCGTCGGTGATCAGGAAGTTGTGCTTGGTGATCGGCATGGTGATGCCGGAGATGTCGGCTTCCTGGAACGCGTCGGTGCCGATCAGGCTGCGGCCGACCTGGCCGGTGATGGCCACGATCGGGACCGAGTCCATCTGCGCGTCGGCGATCGGGGTGACCAGGTTGGTCGCGCCGGGGCCGGAGGTGGCCATACACACACCGACCCGGCCGGTCGCCTGCGCGTAACCGGTGGCCGCGTGACCCGCACCCTGCTCATGGCGGACGAGCACGTGACGGACCTTGGTCGAATCGAAGAGCGGGTCGTAGACGGGAAGGATCGCGCCGCCGGGAATGCCGAATACGGTGTCGACGCCGAGCTCCTCGAGCGACCGGACGACCGACTGCGCGCCGGTGACCCGCTCGGGCGGGAGCTGGCGGCGGTTGGCCGCGGACGTCGCGTTGGCAGCGGGCGTGGCCTGCTGATTCGCCGAAGGCGCTGGCCTACGGGCCGAAGGCCCGGGCCGTGCGGTAGGTGCGCTCACCGTCTTCGTTCCTCACTTGGTTGTGGTTCTGACCCCGGATGTTGTGCCAGCGGTGTCTTGCGCTTCGCCATGCCGGACATTAGTCCGAACATAAAAAAGCCCCCGACAGCGCAGGGCTGATCGAGGGTGGCGCGTCGCAACGCGAGCTGACGTATTCGACTCAGTGTGTCAGGCTCAACGCTGGACGCGCCGGCCGATTACGAGCAACTCGTTTCGATTCACGCGCACGACGTTAAGCGGGTGTGAACCGAAGAGTCAAACAGATGACCCTATGCGTCCCATTATGTGGGACAGTGCGGCTGCTTGTGTCCGTTCATCAGGATGCGAGGATGGTGGTGTGTCATCACCGCATCAGTCCGTGCCACCGCCTGAATCGTCCCACACACCCGCGGGGACAACCGATACGGGTGGCGCCTCCGACGCCCATGTGATCCGTATCCCACGGCTGGCCTTCCTGGGTGTGTTCATCCTGCTGATGTGCGTGTTCTTCCCGTTCGTCGGCTGGCCCGCCGGACTGTGGTGGCTGCTGCTGATCCCGGTCGCGGTGCTGGCGTGGGTGCTGCGAACGCAGACCCGCGTCTCGGACGCGGGTCTGGAGCTGCGGACGCTGTTCGGCTCGCGTCACCTCGACTGGGGGCAGCTGAAGGGTCTGCGCATCCCGAAGCGTGGATACGTGCGGGCGGACCTGACCGACGGCACCGAGGTGAAGTTGCCCGCGGTGAGCTACGACCGGCTGCGCGATCTCGCGGCGTTCTCCCGCGGACGGATTCCGGACCCGTTCGCCGAGCCCGAGCAAGTCGCGCGACAAGAGCCCTCCGCCGAACCCGCCGACGCGAGCCGACACGGCGGGACCTCGAGCGCCGAGGGCGGCCCGGCGACCAATGGGATCGCGAAGTCCGGCGAGAACACCGAGGAAGACGCGCGACGCGACGGCACGACGTGAGCGCCCACCGCAGCCCGACCGGCGGGTCGTGAAATCCGGCGACGGCCATGTCATCGCCGCGACCGGTACCGAGGCGCAACGGTCGCCGCTGTTGGGAGGCCGCGGTCGAGTGATGGGATGATTTCCCCGGAGCAGTGATCCTCCGTCCCGTCCCCACCCCGACGCTCGCGCACCTGCGGCGTCACCGTCGCCCGCGACACCACGCACCGGCGACACACCCAACCCGGCTGACCGCGATCGGACGCCACACCACCCGGCCGGTGGGCACGCCCACCGGGAGTAACGTGGTGGATTGCCGTGCACGCCCCGCGCCCGTCGCACGTCAGCCCCCGCGACCCGAGGACCATCGAAATGCCACCGCTTCGTTCACGAACCACGACCATCGGCCGCAATGCCGCAGGCGCACGCGCACTCTGGCGCGCCACGGGCATGACCGACACCGACTTCGGCAAGCCGATCGTCGCCATCGCGAACTCCTACACCCAGTTCGTTCCCGGCCACGTGCATCTGAAGAACGTCGGCGATATCGTGGCCGACGCGGTGCGCGCCGCCGGTGGCGTGCCGCGCGAATTCCACACCATCGCCGTCGATGACGGCATCGCCATGGGACACGGCGGCATGCTGTACTCGCTGCCCTCGCGCGAGATCATCGCCGACTCGGTCGAATACATGGTGAACGCGCACACCGCCGACGCGCTGGTCTGCATCTCCAACTGCGACAAGATCACCCCGGGCATGCTCAATGCGGCCATGCGCCTGAACATTCCGACGGTGTTCGTCTCCGGCGGGCCGATGGAGGCGGGCAAGGCCGTCGTCGTCGGCGGGGTCGCGCAGGCGCCGACCGACCTGATCACCGCGATCTCCGCGAGCGCGAACCAGGCGGTGTCGGAGGAGGGGCTGTCCGAGGTCGAGCGCTCCGCGTGCCCGACCTGCGGTTCCTGCTCGGGCATGTTCACCGCGAACTCGATGAACTGCCTCACCGAGGCGCTGGGTCTCGCGCTGCCCGGCAACGGCTCCACCCTCGCGACGCACGCCGCGCGCCGGGCACTGTTCGAACGGGCGGGAACCGTGGTGGTGGACATCGCCAACCGCTGGTACCGCGCGGACGACGCGTCCGTGCTGCCGCGCAATGTCGCCGATGCCAACGCTTTCCGCAACGCGATGGCGCTGGACGTGGCGATGGGCGGTTCGACCAACACCGTGCTGCACACGCTCGCCGCCGCGCAGGAAGGCGAGATCGACTTCGATCTGCACACCATCGAGGAGATCAGCCGCCGGGTGCCCACACTGTCGAAGGTGTCGCCCAACTCCGACTACCACATGGAGGATGTGCACCGCGCAGGCGGCATCCCCGCGATCCTCGGCGAGCTGCGCCGAGCGGGACTGCTGGAGACCGACGTCGCCACGGTGCACAGCGCGAGCTTCGACGAGTGGCTCGACACCTGGGACATCCGCTCCGGCAAGGCGTCCGCGGAAGCCATCGAACTCTTCCACGCCGCCCCGGGCGGGGTGCGCACCACCGAGCCGTTCTCCACCGCCAACCGCTGGTCGTCACTGGACACCGACGCCGAGGGCGGCTGCATCCGCGATCTCGAGCACGCCTACACGAAGGAAGGCGGCCTGGTCGTGCTGCGCGGCAACATCGCGCGCGACGGCGCGGTGCTCAAGACCGCGGGCATCGACGAGGAGCTGTTCTCCTTCCAGGGCCCGGCCGTGGTGGTGGAGTCGCAGGAGGAGGCCGTGTCGGTCATCCTCGGCAAGAAGATCAAGCCGGGCGACGTGATCGTGGTCCGCTACGAAGGGCCCGCGGGCGGGCCCGGCATGCAGGAGATGCTGCACCCGACCGCCTTCCTGAAGGGCTCGGGCCTCGGCAAGGAGTGCGCTTTGATCACCGACGGCCGTTTCTCCGGCGGCACCTCGGGCCTGTCGATCGGGCACATCTCGCCCGAGGCGGCCAGCGGTGGTGTCATCGGACTGGTCGAGAACGGTGACCAGATCCGTATCGACGTGACCAGCCGCACGCTCGAGGTCCTCGTCGACGACGCCGTGCTGGCCGAACGCCGAGCCAAGATGGAGGTCTCCGATCGGCCGTGGCAGCCGGTGAACCGCGATCGCCCGGTGACGACGGCGCTGCAGGCGTACGCGGCCATGGCCACCTCGGCCGACAAGGGCGCCGTTCGCCAGGTGCTCCCCCGCCTCTCCGGGTCTCGAGGCCGGACCGATTCGGCGCGGTAGGACTTGGTCTCCGGTCCTGAGTTACCCGTGCACCTACGAGATCAGTTGTCACCTGCGCTGAGACCGGGGTGACAAAGGATGACGGCCCGTTCGTCCCGCCTGGGACGAAGGGGCCTTCGGTCCGTCTGGATTCAGTCGAAGGGGCCGATGCCCGTCAGCGGATTGCCGCCGTGCAGGTACCAGTACGCGCCGACCGCGGCGGCGACGGCCAGCAGCAGGATGACGAAGGACCCGGAGGCGGGGCGGATGGCCCAACCACGGTTGCGGTCGAAGGACAGGCGACCGGGACCGGTCAGGATGATGACGGCCGAGATGCCCGCGAGGACGCTTTCGTATTCCACCGCTCCCGGCCCGGCCTTGTACTGGAACCCGGGCGCCATGCCCTGCTTCCAGGCCCAGGCGTCCAGGATGACCGCGAGCACCGCACCGGCCGCCAATGGCGTGGCCAGGCCGAAAATCAGCAGCGTGCCGCCGCCGACCTCGCCCGCTGTCACCAGGAGGGCGGACACGCTCGGGTGGTCCCAACCGCCGCGCTCCATCATGTCGCGGGTGCCGTCCAGGCCGGGGCCGTGGAACCAGCCGGTCAGCTTCTGCAGGCCGTGGTAGAGGAAGGTGGCGCCGACGATCACGCGCAGCAGCAACAAGCCCAGGTCGAGCGTGCCGCGGCGGACCTCGCCGTTGCGGCGGCGCAGTCGCCCCGTGTCGCTCGGCGGGGCGGGAGCGGGCGGAATGCTGGCGTACCCGTAGGTGGGCACGGCTGTCGCGCCCGCCGCGGGGGTGCCCGCGCCGGTGCCGGGGACCTCGGGCTCGAGCCCGAGTTCTTCCTCGGTGCGCGGCACGTCCTTGGACAGCTGCGGCTGCTGGGTCGGATCCACCCGCTCGAACTGCTCGGTCGGCGAGTCGTACGGGCTGGTCACTCCCCGACCGGTGGACGACACCGCCGTCTGCTCGGCCGTGGAGGGAGTGGCGTTCCCGGCCTTGGGTTCGGATGTTTCTCTCGGCTTGTCGGTCACGGCCAATACCCTATGCCGCACCGCACGGGGCGGGCGAGTTCGGCGCGGCGTGTCAGTGCGCGCGCGACACCCCCACCCGGAAGGGCGCGAGCGACGGAATTTCCGTAACGTCTGGGCTATGAGTTTGGTTGTCGTGGGCCGCGTCGCGGCGAGTCTGGCGCTCGGCTGCGTCCTGCTGGTCGGATGCGCCCGGTTCGACGATTCGGCGTCCAGTCCGTTCACCCCGGAACCGACCCTGCACGGAGCCAACATCGACCCGAAGAAACCCAGCCAGCCCCCCACCTCGACCACCCGGCCGAGCGGCCCGTGCATCGATCCCGACCCGGCGGTGGTCGCCACCTGCCTGGATACCACCGGCGGCCTGGTCGCGCTCCCCGACGGCGCGCTGGTCGCCGAGCGCCGCACCGGGCGCATCCTGAAGGTGGCGCCGGATCAGCCGCCGGTCGAGATCGCCCGGCTGGACGTGGACGGCTCCGGCGACGGCGGGCTCAGCGACATCGCGCTGTCGCCTACCTACGCCGAAGACGGCTTGATGTACGCGTATATCACCACCGGCAGCGACAACCGGGTGGTCCGCATCGCCGAAGGCGGCTCCCCGAAGGACGTGCTCACCGGGATTCCGAAGGGTGCGAGCGGAAATCACGGCGCGATCGAATTCGCCTCCCCCGACCAGATGCTGGTACTGACCGGTGACGCGGGCAATCCCGGCGCGGCCGCTTCGACGAGTTCCCTCGCGGGCAAACTGCTGCGCGTGAACTCCCCCGTGCCCGGCCGGTCGCCCGCGCCCGAGATCGCCGTCTCGGGTATCGGCAGCGCCGGGGACGTGTGCCGGGACGGCAAGGACAGCATCTGGATCACCGACCGCACCGCGGCCGAGGACCGGCTGCAGCGGCTCGGTGGCGACGGCACGGTCACCACCGTGTGGACCTGGCCGGACCGGCCCGGCGTCGCCGGGTGCGCCGCCGCCCAGGACGGTGTCGCGATCTCGCTGACCCACGCGAAGGCCCTCGCCATCGCCGCCGCCGACCCCATCACCCACGCGGTCACCGCGACGCCGACGCTGACGGCGCAGGACAAGTACGGACAACTCGGCGGCGCCGCGGTCGGCGCCGACGGCACCATCTGGGTGACCACGGTGAACAAGACCGACGGCCAGCCGGGACCGTTCGACGATCGCGTCGTCCGCATCCCGCCCCCGCAGGCCGGAGGCGGCGGACCGGACTGAGTTGTCCGCACTCCTCGAACCCGGACAGCGCACCGGGAACTATCAGCGGGGAACCACCACGCTGATCACCGGCGCCGATGCCGCGTCCCGGATCTCGGCGGAAGACCTTGCCGGAGCGAAGGCGGAGGTACGCCTAGCCGCAGGCGGCGAGGACGAGTTCCCGAACTCGCGCCGCGTCGGCCTGGCCGCGGGTCGCCTTCATGACGTCGCCGACGATCTTGCCCGCGGCCTGGACCTTGCCGGAGCGGATCTTGTCGGCGATGTCGGGGTTGGCGGCCAGCGCCTTCTCCACCTCCGCTTGCAGGGCGCTGTCGTCGCTGACCATGCCGAGGCCCTTGGCTTCGACGATCTGCGCCGGGTCGCCCTCGCCGGCCAGCACGTGGTCGACGACCTGCTTGGCCACCTTGTTGTTGATCGTCTTCGCGTCGACCAGCTTGATCACCTCGGCGACCTGGGCCGGGCTGATCGGCAGTTCTTCCAGCGCCACCTCGCGCTCCTTGGCCTTCTCGGTGAGGTAGGCGACCCACCAGGAACGCGCCTCGTTGGCCGGGGCGCCCGCGTCGACGGTGGCGATGATCAGGTCCAGCGCGCCCGCGTTGACCAGGTCGCGCATCACCTCGTCGGACAGGCCCCAATCGGACTGGATGCGCGCGCGGCGCAGCCAGGGGTATTCGGGGATGGTGCCGCGCAACTGCTCGACCCAGTCGGCGTCGGGCGCGACGGGCTCGAGGTCCGGCTCCGGGAAGTAGCGGTAGTCCTCGGCGGTCTCCTTGCGGCGACCGGGCGACGTGGTGCCGTCGGCCTCATGAAAGTGCCGGGTCTCCTGCACAACCGTGCCGCCGCCGGCGAGCACCGCGGCCTGCCTGCGCATCTCGTAGCGCACCGCGACCTCGACGCTGCGCAGCGAGTTGACGTTCTTGGTCTCGGTGCGGGTGCCGAATTCCGTTGCGCCGATGGGCATCAGGGAGACGTTCGCGTCGCAGCGCAGCGAACCCTGCTCCATCTTCACATCGGACACCCCGAGCGACTTCAGCAGATCCCGCAGCGCCGTCACATACGCCCGAGCCACCTCGGGGGCGCGCTGCCCCGCGCCGGTGATGGGCTTGGTGACGATCTCGATCAGCGGCACGCCCGCCCGGTTGTAATCGAGCAGGGAGTGGCTCGCGCCGTGGATGCGGCCGGTCGCACCGCCGATGTGCACCGACTTGCCGGTGTCCTCCTCCATGTGCGCGCGCTCGATGTCGACGCGGAAGGTGCTGCCGTCGTCGAGCACCACGTCCAGGTGCCCGTTGGTGGCGATCGGCTCGTCGTACTGGCTGATCTGATAGTTCTTCGGCTGATCGGGGTAGAAGTAGTTCTTGCGCGCGAACCGGCCCCACGGCGTGATCGAGCAGTTCAGCGCCAGCCCGATCCGGATGGCCGACTCGACGGCCTTCTGGTTGACCACCGGAAGCGACCCGGGCAGACCGAGGCACACCGGGCACACCTGAGTGTTCGGCTCGGCGCCGAACTCGGTCGGGCAACCGCAGAACATCTTCGTCGCGGTGTTCAGCTCGACGTGGACCTCCATGCCGAGCACCGGCTCGAACCGGGCGATGACATCCGAGTAATCCATCAGGTCGACCGTGGGTGCGCTCATGGCCATCAGTTTAGGTAAGCGCTCGCGCCGCAGCGCAGGGGCTCTCGCGTCCCGTGGCGCTATTTCGCCGGGACCCGCTGCCGCAGCCAGCCGGTGACGTAGTCGAGCACTTCGGGAGCGATGGTCGTCTCGATGGCGCCGTACTCGCTGGGACGGCCCGTCTCCGTGGGCTGCATCAGGTGGTTGAGACCCGGGAAGACGTGGACGGTCGCGTCGGGGTCGGCGGCGAGGTGGTCGCGCATCGGCTGCTCGCTCTGCGCCGGGGGCACCTGGAGGTCCTTGCCGCCGAAGAACGCCAGCACCGGAACGCGCAGCGCGGCCAGGGCGGGCGCCGGATCGTAGGCGACCAAGGAGGCCAGATACGGGGTGATCTGCGCGGCCGCCTGATCGTCCGGCACGCGCTGGTCGGCGGGCAGTGCCTGGTTCTGCCGAACGGCCAGTTGTCTCGCACCGTCGAGGTCGCCCGCTTTCAGCAGGGCGGCCAGCTCGGCGGTGTCGCGGACCCGGGTCTGCACCTGGTCGGGAGGGGTGCCGTTCGCGGTGGCGAGCAAGCGCGTCTGTTCGACGAGCACGTCCGATCCGGGAACGCCCGGTCCGGCCATCAGCACCGCGAAGGCGACGCCGCTGTCCGGGCGCGCGGCGACCAACGGCGCGAGGTAGCCGCCCTCGCTGTGGCCGAAGAGCCCGACCCGCGCCGGATCGATGTCGGAGCGGGCGCGCAGGAAGCGGACGCCCGCGGCGACGTCCTCGGCCAACACGGTGTAGTCAGCGTCGTCCAGCTTGCCGCCGGTGCCGCCGACGCCGCGGTCGTCGGTGCGCAGCACCGCGTAGCCCGCACGGGTGAAGGTGTCGGCCAGCAGCAGGAACGGCTTGTGGCCCATGAGTTCCTCGTTGCGGTCCTGGGCGCCGCTTCCGGTGATCATGAGAATGGCGGGGAACGGGCCCGCACCCTGCGGTTCGGTCAACGTGCCCGCGATGGTGATGCCGCCGTTGCTGTAGCTGACATCCTCCGTCTTGTACGGGAACGGCGGCTTCGGTTCCTGCGGATGGGCGGGCGGTACGACCTTGCCACGGCTCAGCACCAGCGGGAATTTCTGGCCCGCCTGGCTGAGATCACCAGTGATCCGGTCGGTTCCGGACTCGTACTTGCCGTGGAACACCGGGTCGCCCGGGACGTCGGGGACCGCGAAAGACACGCCGTTGCGGTCGGAGCTGACGTCTTTGAGTTGCACGCCGCTCATGCCCTGCGAGGGGATGTCGATGGTGGCCGTGCCGTCGTCGTGGAAACTCACGCCGACCGGCACCGGCCGGCCGGGGAGCTCGACGGCGCCGTGCCAGTCACCCGTGGTCGGCTCGGGCGGATTCGACTCCGAACACCCGGCCGCCAGTGCCGTGATCACCAACAGTGCCAACGCGATCAGTCGCCCACTGCGCATGCGACTCACAGTACCGACGACGCGGGCCGGTCCCGGCCTATTCGCCGCGCGCGTACCGCACCGCCGCGGCGATCTCCGCCATGTCGAGTCGCAGACTCGGGTCCCGTTCCTGCACCTCCCGGAACTCCAGCAGCGCGTCCTCGACGGTGCTGCGCCGAGCCAGCCGGACCAGCTCCCGACGCGCGTACTCCCCGAGCGGAATACCTGCGGAGCGAGCTCGGCGACCAAGGACGTCGAGAGCATCGATCGGCAGGTCGTATCGCCGCACCAGAGCCACCGCGTCATCATCGATCTGCGACGCCAGATCGCGTCGCGCCCTACCCGAAGAACGCCTCCGCCTCGCGGTAGCGCTCCGCGGGCACCCGCTTGAGCTGCTTGGTAGCCTCCGACAGCGGGACCAAGTCGATGGCGGTGCCGTGCAGCGCGACCATCTGGCCGAACTTGCCCGCGTGCACCGCCTCGGCCGCGTGCAGGCCGAAGCGGGTGGCCAGCACCCGGTCGTAGGGCGTGGGGCTGCCACCGCGCTGCACGTGACCGAGCACCGTGGTGCGGACCTCCTTGCCGATGCGCCGCTCGATTTCCACGCCGAGTTGTTGGGCGACGCCGGTGAATCGCTCGTGGCCGAACTCGTCGATACCGCCCTCGCGCAAGGTGAATCCGGAGTCCGGCGCGGGGTGCGACCCCTCGGCGACGACGCAGATGAAGTGCTTGTCGCCGCGCTGGAAACGCCGCTTGATCATGGCGCACACCTCGTCCACCTCGAACGGGACCTCCGGCACCAGCGTCAGGTGCGCGCCCGCCGCCATGCCCGCGCCGATCGCGATCCATCCCGCGTGGCGGCCCATCACCTCGATGAGCATGACGCGCTGATGCGACTCGGCGGTGGTGTGCAGCCGGTCGATCGCCTCGGTGGCGATGTTGAGTGCCGTGTCGTGGCCGAAAGTGACGTCGGTGCAATCGATGTCGTTGTCGATGGTCTTCGGGACGCCCACCACCGGGACGCCTTCGTCGGACAACCAGCTCGCGGCGGTGAGCGTGCCCTCGCCGCCGATCGGGATCAGTGCCTCGATGCCGTTGTCGTCCAAGGTCTGCTTGATCCGGCCCAGTCCGGCGCGCAGTACGTCGGGGTTGGTGCGAGCGGTGCCGAGGATGGTGCCGCCCTTGGTGAGGATCCGGTCGGTGCGGTCGTCGTTGCGGATCTGGATCTTCCGGTCCTCCAATAGGCCGCGCCAACCGTCCTCGAAGCCGACGATCGCGTCTCCGTAACGGCCGTTCGCGGTGCGAACGACGGCGCGGATGACCGCGTTCAGTCCTGGGCAGTCTCCGCCTCCGGTCAGAACTCCGATGCGCATGGCCGCTATCTTGCCCCTCATGTCCGATCTCGGCAGCCCCGCCCCCGTGAATGTCGCGTAACACTGACCTGGACAGATGGCCTCACGCGGTCGGGCAGTGTCCCCCGGCCAGTTCGTCGAGATGCTGGGAGACGACCGTGGCGAGTTTGTCCAGAACGTTCATGCCGTCGTTGAACGATCCCGACTCGGGCTGCACCGCGACCGCGATCGCGATCTGCCCCGAGGGGACGTTGATGATCCCGAACTGCCGCACCAGGTAGTTGCCCGCCACGTCCGGCCCCCAGCCGCCCTTGAACTCGGCGCCCCTGAACTCGCCCAGACCCCAGCGCTGACTGGTGATGACCTGTTCCATCAGCGACGTCACGCGATCGACCTGAGGCAGGCAGGGCAACCGCGAGGCGAACCGCACCTGGTCGGCCAGCGACCACTCCGCCTGGCCGAAGGCCGAATGCTCGGCACGGGCGCGGGTGGCGGGCACGACGGTCTTGCTGTCCCCGCCTTCGCGCAGTACCGCCTGCACGGCCTGCGCCGCCTCCTGCGGCGTGCCCAGCGACTGCCACAGCACGTCGGCGGCAGCGTTGTCGGATTGCGTGATCGCGGCCGACGCGGCGTAGTTCGAGCTGTTCGGACTGCGCCGCAGCGCGGCGATGGTCAGCGGCACCTTCATCGTCGACCAGGCCGGACCGCTGGTCCATTCGCCGAACGTGACCGGCTTCTCGCCGCCGACCGGCACAATGGCCATGCCCAGCTTCCCGCGCACGCCCGCCGCGAGCTCGGCGTAACTCGCGGCCAAGGTGCCCGGCACGATGACGGAAAGGCCCTTCTGGTCGGTGCGGGCCGCGGCCTCGGTAACGGTGGGTTCGCTCGACGAATCCTCGGAGCGGTCGGTCCCGCACCCCGCTACCAGAGCCGCGGCGAGCACCGCACAACCAAGGACGTTTCGGACTCTGCGGACGCTGCGGACGCTGTGGACTCTTCGGACTCTTCGGACTCTGCGGAATCGATCAGTAGACATTCTCGGCACATTCTTCTCGCGAACTCCCCCGGCCCGCCGACCCAGCGACCGCGACGGCATGGGCGCGGCCTCGGGTCGACCGCCTCTTGTCTCCCCGCCCGATGACGACGGCGCGGTCAACAAGCATGGACACCTCCACCTACCCGCCCGATGTCGCCGAGCGGCCGGGTTCGGAACCGGCGCTCGACACCGGCCTCACCCGAGAATTGCTTCTCGTTATCCCGGAGAACGTACTAGATGAATCGATTACGCCCCAGTTCACCGAAAGCTCCTGACCGCCACGACCACTGCCGAACCGGTCGACGCATGCCGGTCGCAATCAATAGCATTCGAGTATCACAGCAGGATTTTCGGGTGTTGCCCCATGGACGTCCGGCACCAGCTCGCCGGCCCGCAGCCGTCGACTTCCACTTCGACGGATGTCGCGGGCACTCCCGCACCGGAGCACCGCCTCCCCGGTGCGGCGCGAGCTGCGCGCAGCCGAGACCGCCATCTTTCCGCGAGATCACCAGGCGCGAAACCGTCGCGCCGTGGACCTCGCACCACGGTCGTGGACGCAGCCCGCGGCGCCGAGCCGTGCGCGCGGTCCACCGGTGCGTGAATGCCGTACGCTGGCTGACTTCCCGGGGGATGTCAGCGAGCGGAGTGGATGCACCATGAGTACAGGCGCCGAGGAAATGGTGACCCGGGCCAGAGCGCGGCTGGAGCGGGTGACGCCGGAGCAGGCCGCCGCGGTGCAGTCCCGGGGAGGATTGATCGTCGACATCCGGCCGCACGCGAACCGGAGCGCCGAGGGTGAGATTCCCGGCGCGGTCGTGGTCGAACGGATCGTCCTGGAGTGGCGCCTCGACCCGAACGGCGAACACCGGCTGCCGGACCTCACCGCCGACACTCCGGTGGTGATCGTGTGCAACGAGGGCTACGCCTCCAGTCTCGCGGCGGCCGACGGGCTGTGTCTCGGACTGCGTCAGGTGACCGATCTCGTCGGAGGGTTCCGAGCGTGGCGTGCGGCGGGCTTGCCGGTGGTCCCGGGCGGTAGCCCGGCGGTGCCGTAGTAATCGTGGCATTGTCGCCACCCGGCAGAACACCGCGCGCCGCGACGACGGCACCGGAACTGGCCGCGGTTTGCTGCCGTGCGAGTTCCCATACCCCGGCCTAGCTGTATCCGGCGTCGCGCATCGGCAGCACATGTGACGAATCGCACCGTGGACCGTGATGCAGGTCATTGCCCGAAAAGGCGCGGTTGGGCATCGTCGGCAATTCGTTTTCGGAAATGACCCAGTTGGAGACGCCCCGATGGCCGACCACAATTTTGCTTACGATCTCACGCTCGACGAGGTGCGACGGCGCAGCGCCGTCGTCGCGGCGCTCGGCGACGACTGGGATCCGGTCGCGGTGCTCGCCGAGGAGGATCTGGCCTACCACATGCTGTACTCGAATCTCGACGATGAGCAGCAGCGGATCTACGACGAACTCGTCCGGGCCGGAATCCTGCCGGACCGGGCGACGCGCCAGATCGCCGACTGAATTCACCGCGAACAGAAACCATCACCGCCGTTCTGCGGATCGGCTCCAGCCAGTCGTGACTGTCAGTAGACGTACACCACCGCGTTCTCACCGCCGCTGCACGTGACCAGCGGCCCTTCAGGCAGGCAGTTCATGGTGTAGGTCCGGCCGGTGACCGGGCTGGTCGCGACGACCGCGCGCGGCGCGGCGCGAGTCGTGTTCTGCGTCTGGCCGAGTGCGGCGTAGGCTCTGCGCACCTCTTCGGCGAACGCGCAGCTGGTCACGGCGGTACCTGTCGCGGACTGGGTGAACGTCCCGGCGGCGGCCTGTCCCTGGCCGCATGGCTTCGCGCCCGCGGGCAGCGTGACCTGAGTCGGTTTCGCCGACGTGGAGGCGAGCGGGGCCGATGTGCGGCTCGGCGCCTGAGTGATCGGCCCGGCCGCAGGCGCGGACGCATCGGACTGCGCGGTGGCGGAGGTCGTCTCGGCCTGGCCGCGGCCGAACGACTGCCAGGCGATCGCGCCGCCGACGGTCAACGCGACGATGGCGACAACGGCCACGATGATGGGCAGCGCTATGGAGCGACCCGGACGAGAATCGGAGTAATCGGCCTCGTCGTAATCGCCGTAGCCGTATTCCGGTTCGTCGCGGCCGGGTGGGTGGCCGGTACGCGCGTCCGCTGCGGGAAGGTGGTCGGACGGGCCATGTGACGTAACCGAGCGGGGCGACTGTCCACCATCGGGATACCGCGGTGGCTGCGGATAATTGCCGAGTCCCGGATGCCCGTCGGCGAAGGTGTGATCGGGTGCCTGCGAATAGGCTTGCGGCGGCATGCCGGAATATGCCTGCGCCACAGTCGGTTGCGCGTATACCCGCGTGGAATTCGGATCGGCGTACCCGACATCCGGCTGTCCCGCGTACGCGGGATCGAAATCCTCCGGTGCCGCGGAACGGGCATGGCCCTGCGGATACATCTGCGCCGGCGGGGCGGCGGGCTCCGGATACACCCGGGTGGATTCCGGATCGGCGTAGGCGGGCTCGGCATGCTCCCGCACGCCCGAATCGGTGTGATCCCACGGACCCATCTGGGGCGGCGCGGCGGGCTCCGGCGCCCGCGGATACACCTGCGTCGGCGGAACAACAGGTTCCGGCGCCTGCGGATATCCCGCGGCTTCGAAATACGCCTGGGTCTCCGGATACAGGTGCGCGTCCGGGAACGGACGCATCGGGGGCAATTCCACGTCCGGCGGGTACGGCGCTGGTACCGGTTCCGCCGCATCCGTCGACGGCAGCGGCGTGAACTGGAACTCCGTCGGCCGCACCACCGTCGGCGCGCTCGGATGGATCACCGCAGGCAGCGACAGTTCGCCGGTCGATTCCGGCGCGACCGCGGCACCGGCCTGCTGCGACCGGTTCGGCGCGCGCACCACCAGCGTCGGCCCGGTGGCAGGGGCCGAGGTGAGGGCCGCGCGGGCGGCCCTGGCCAGCGCGGTCGCGGTGGGGTAGCGGTCGGCCGGGTGCTTGGCCATGCCGCGGTTCACCACCTCGTCCAACGCGTGGGGAATGCCACTGGCCTGGGCACTCGGCCGCGGCGGCGGATCGGACATGTGCGACTTGATCAGCACGTTCATGCTGGCCGACGGGAACGGCGTCGCTCCGGTCAGGCATTCGTGCAGTACGCAGGCCAGCGAGTAGACATCGGCGCGGCCGGTCACCGGACCGACGTCGAAGCGTTCCGGGGCCATGTAGATGTAGGAGCCGACGGCCATGCCGACCAGCGTCACCGCGCTGTCGCCTTCGGTGTGCGCGATGCCGAAATCGGCGAGGTACGCAAAATCCGTGTCGGTGACCAGGATGTTCGCCGGTTTCACGTCGCGATGCACCAGATCGTTGGCGTGGGCGGCATCCAGGGCCGAGGCGATCTGCTCGATGATACCGACGGCGCGAGCCGGGCTCAGCGGTCCCTGGCCGCGCAACAGGGTGCGCAGGTCGACGCCGCGGACCAGCCGCATGTCGATGAACAGCACCCCGTCGATCACGCCCCAGTCGTGGATCGGGATGACATGCGGTTCGGCCAGCCGTGCCGCGGCCTGCGATTCGCGCCGGAAACGCAGCTGGTACATCGGGTCTTGGGCGAGTTCTTCCGACAGCAACTTAAGCGCGACCACCCGGTCCTTGACCGTGTCGTACGCCTCATATACCTCGCCCATTCCCCCCTTGCCCAGCAACGACCGCAGTTCGTACGGCCCGAACCGGGTTCCGGTTCTCGGCCCAGGTTCCTGCACCCGTCATCCTCCGCATCCCGGGCAGGGATCACACAGGAGATCACGCGGTACGCGACTGGAGCCTGCCCGTCACAGATTGGATTCTCCGGGTGTCACCACCCCGTGGTCAAACGCGAACGCGATCGCCGCGGCGCGATGGCGCGGCTCGAGCGTGCCGACGAGCTGTCCGGCACGACTCGTCACGGCCACTTCCGCGATGCCGAGTTCGCGCGATCGCGCCCGCGTCGCGCGCGGCTGGGATGCCCATCGTGGGGCGTCGGCGGTCGACTGAACTCGCGGTTCACAGTGGCAGGTCGGCGAACCACGCCTTGAATTTCGCCGAGGTGATGCCGAATCCGGAGGTGGGCATGCTGTCGGTCAGGGTCACGGTGGCGAACAGCAGGTAGTTCGACCGAGCCGGGTCGTCGTCGAAGTCGACGACGAGATAGCCGTCCGGCAGCCCGCCGGCGGTCTCCTGCCAGCGGTAGGTCGAATACGACTCGCCGTTGTTGTGTTCGGTCGCGGACGTATTCGACGGCAGGTCCCGCACCGCGGCCCGGGCGTCGGCGGCCGACTTGAAGCCGATGAGGACGTAGTCGGGCTCGTCGATCGGCGTGCCCCAGCAGTTCCAGGCCGTCGCCCAGTTCGGGAAGTCGGGCACGCCATTGGCGCTGGACACCTTGCTGCCCGGCTTGGCGGTGCCGAGGAAACAGGTCTTGCCGCGATAGCCCGGTCCGGAGCCGATGTTGTACCTCGTATCGACACCCTGCGGCAGCAACTCGGGGAACGCTGTGGCGAGCTTGTCCGCGTCGGACGACCCCGGGGGCGTCTTCGGGCCGAGCTCCAGCGGCGACGCGGAATTCGAGAATCCGACTTTCGCCACGATGACGCCGATGCCGATCAGCAGCGCCACGATCACCAGAAGGATCGTCACGATCAGCCCGGTATGCGAGCGGCCTCGCGGCGGATAACCCGGCTGGTGAGGCGGATAGCCGATCGGTGGACTCACGGAGGAATGCGGCTGCGCTGCCGGATAATTCGGCTGTGCAGCCGCCGCGGCATAGCCGTTGGCGGCCGAAAACTGCTGGCCGCTCATAGGATTCGGCTTGTACTGCGGCGGCGCGGTGTACCCGGGGGCGGATGCGGTAGGGACGTAGGTCGGCGGACTCGCCTCCGGCCCGGGATAGGCCAGTTGCGGGAGGACGGTGGGCGCGGGCTGCGGCTGGTACTGCGCGGCCACCACCGTCGCAGCGGGCTCGGTGAGTGCTCGCCGTGCGGCCGAGGCGAATTCGGTGCAGGAGACGTACCGGTCGTCGGGTCGCTTGGCCATGGCCTTGGCGATCACCGCGTCCAGCGCGGGCGACAGGCCGGCCCGCCGAGCCGCGGCGGAGGGCGGCGGCAACTGGAGATGGCCGCGAATGATGTCCGCCGGTGCGGGGGCGTCGAACGGGGCGATGCCGGTCAGCAACCAGAACAGCGCGCAGGCCAGCGAGTACTGGTCGGAGCGGTGGTCCAGGTGGGCCCCGGTCATCTGCTCGGGCGAGGCGTAGGCCAGCGTCGCGGTGAACATGCCGGTCTGGGTCAGGTGGGTGGAATCCTCACGCAGCCGGGCGATGCCGAAATCGGTGAGGAAGACCCGCTCGCCATGGCCGCCCACCGCGCGGGCCAGCATGATGTTCGCCGGTTTGACGTCGCGGTGCAGCACCCCCATCCCGTGCGCGTAATCCAGGGCGGACGCGACGCCCTCGATGATCTGCACGGCCCGCTCCGGCGGCAGGCTCTGCGGATTCACCGTCGCCGCGTCGACGCCGTCGACGTACTGCATGGAGATCCACAGCTGCTCGTCCTCGGTGCCGCGGTCGTACACCGCGACGATGTTCGGATGGTCCAGCTGCGCCACCAGATCCGCCTCCCGCTCGAAGCGAGCCCGGACCTCCACGTCGGTGAACAACTCCCGGTTGAGCAGTTTGAGCGCGGTCTGCCGAGGAAGTCTGGGGTGGCGGGCGAGATACACCGATCCCATGCCCCCCTGGCCGAGGAGCTTCTCTATGGTGAACCCGGCGAACACCGCACCGCTGTCGAGCAACACGCCCCCTTCAGGTGACCGCTTTCATACCGATCCTGGAGCCTACCGGGTGACGCTGTGGCCACGGGGTTTCGAATTCTCCCGGAAGATCGGCAAAACTATGTTCGAGACATCGAGCCGTTGACGCCGCGCGCCGCGGTGATGTCTCCCGTCCCGTCACCGACCGGACGGGCCCGATGAGATATTGTGCACCGCCGTTCTGCAGCGCGACGCGTCACCGGTGGTGGGGAGGACTCGGTGGTGAGGTCGACGAGATCTGCTTCGACGTGTCGTTCTGCGCTGCGCGCCGGAGCGATGGTGGCGCTGCTCACGCTGACCTCGTGCACTCTGCTTCCCGGTGATCGGGGCGACACCGATTCCCCGGCGGTGGTCGACACCGCGGGGGCATGGCGGCCACGGCTCGCGGTGTCCGTGCCCCCTTCGCTGGCCGCTGATTTCACCCAGTTGCAGCCGCAGCTGGGCGGACAGGTCGGTATGGCGATCATGCCCGTCGGCGGTGGCCGGATGACCATCTTCGGCGACTGGGCCAGCGGCATCGCGTGGTCGACCATCAAGGTGCCGCTCGCGATCGCCGCGCTGCGGCACGACTCTCGGGAAGACATCGTCCACGACGTGGAAGCCGCCATCACCTGGTCGGACAACGACGCCGCCGAGGCGCTGTGGCAATCGCTCGGCGACGGGCTGCAAGCGGCCGAAGCGGTGCAGGACGTGATCGACGAGGCGGGCGACGCCACGACCGGGGTGGCGGGCCCGCGCACCACGCTGGACTACACCTCCTTCGGCGGCACCGAGTGGACGCTGGCCAACCAAGCCCGCTTCGCCTCCCGGCTGCCGTGCCTACCAGAGTCGTTCCGCGTCACCGAGCTGATGAGGGAGATAACACCCGAGCAGGCATGGGGTCTGGGCGTGCTGGAGGGCACGGCATTCAAAGGCGGCTGGGGCCCCGATGACGAGACCGGCGTTTACACTGTCCGCCAGTTCGGCCTGGTGCCGGTACGGTCCGGCATGGTCGCCGTCGCGCTCGCGGCGACGGCCGATTCCGGCAGCTTCGACGACTCCACCACCATCCTGAACCGGATGGCGCGGATGCTCGGCCGGCACCTCGACGAACTGCGCGGCGGATCCTGCCCGCCGATGTGAATCCAGCTCAGCCCGGAGTGACCAGTCCGGTTTCGTAGGCCAGCACCACCGCTTGCGCCCGGTCGCGCAGATTCAGCTTCGAGAACACCTTGGAGACATGGGTTTTCACGGTCTGCTCGGCGACGAAGAGGGTTTCGGCGATCTCGGAGTTCGACATGCCTTTGGCGATCAGTTCCAGCACTTCCCGCTCGCGGGGAGTCAGCGCGGACAGCTGCGGCGACGGCTTGGCGCGGGCCGCGCTGCGGCGGCGGGTGACGTCGGCGATGAGTCTGCGGGTGACCGTCGGTGCGAGCAGCGCCTGACCGTCGGCGACCACGCGCACCGCGCGGACCAGTTCCTCGGCGGGCGCGTCCTTGAGCAGGAACCCGCTGGCGCCTAGACTCAGCGCCTCGTAGACGTAATCGTCGATGTCGAAGGTGGTGAGCATCAGCACGCGCACCGGCGGGTCGAACCCGGCCGCCAGGATGGCGCGCGCCGCGTCCAGCCCGTTCATCTCCGGCATGCGCACATCCATCAGCACGACATCCGGGCGCAGCCGTTTCGCCTCGGCCACCGCGACTTTCCCGTCCGCCGCGTCGCCCACCACGCTGATATCCGGCTGCGCGGCCAGCAGCGCCCCGAACCCCTGACGGACCATCGCCTGGTCGTCGGCGATCAACACCGTAATTGCCACCCGCTCACCCTAATTGCCTCGTACGACAGCGCGCTGTGCCGGCACCGAGCGCGGATACGGCTTCGTCGTCCGGCTGCGGAGCGGCACTCAACGTCCCGGTTCGCCGTGTCCTGCGGCAGCACCGACAGCTGCGGCGGCTTCCGGCACGGTGAGCGGGAAGCGCGCGTGAACTCCGTATCCGCCGTCCGCGCGCGGCTCCGCTGTCACCTCGCCGCCGACGGCCAACGCTCGCGCCTGCATACCGGCGATGCCGTGGCCGCCGTTGCCGACTGTCCGGGCGGGCGTGGCCCCCGGCCCGTTCTCGACATCGAGGAGCAGATCCGCGCCGCGCGCGATACGCACCTGGACCGGCGCGCCCGGGGCGTGCCGGGAGGCGTTGGACAGTGATTCCTGGACGACGCGGAACAGGGCGAGGCCGATGGTCTCCGGGATCGCGTCCAGCGCACCGTCGACGGTCCACTCGATGTGGACGCCCGCGCGGCGCGCGCCTTCGAACAGCCCGATCACGTCGGCCGCCTTCGGCTGGGGCGCGTGCTCGGGCAACTGGCCGTCGCTGCGCAGCACACCCAGCATGCCGCGGATCTCGTTGAGCGCTTCGCGCGCCGTGGCGCCGATGGACTCGAACTCGGCGCGCGCGGCCGGGGTGACGCCCTCGACCCGGTACGGCGCGGTCTGCGCCTGCACCACCACCAAGGACATGTGGTGCGCCACGACATCGTGCAGATCCCGGGCGATGCGCGCCTTCTCCTCCAGGATGGCCCGGCGGGCCCGCTCGAGTTCGTTCTCCTCCTCCTGACGCACCAGCTGCCGCCGCGACAGCGCCAGCCAGCGGATGAGCAGGCCGAACAGCACCAGCGCGGCCAGCGCGATCGGCCAGCCCCACGCGGCGTTCGCGAACGCATCGCCTTCGCCGGGCATGGTGGTCCCGAACAGCAGGGCCGTCGCCGCCCAGGCCACCGCCACGATCTGCCCCGGGGCGCGCAACGCCACGGCGAACAGCAGCACCAGCAGACACAGCACGTGGACCACCTGGAACGGCAGCTCGTTGTTCGGCTGATGCGGGATCGCCAGCGCGATCACCAGCGCGGAGCCCGCCGAGATAGCCCAACCCAACGCCGGGTTGATCCGTACCAGCAGCACCGGGAAGGCGGCGAGCGCCGCAATGAACGGCTGCGCCGCGGCGGGCACCGCGTGGGTCAGATGCAGGGTCGGCCAGGCCACCGAATACCAGATCAGCGCGACCAGCACCGTGCCGAGGTCGAACCAGGTCCGCGCGTCCAGCCGTCGCATCCAGCCGCGACTTTCTCGGTTCATGCCTACGACACTAGGAACTCCCCGTTCACGGCGGCCTCATACCCACGGGTGATTTCCGCCCCGATACCCCGGGGTGAGCCGGCGCGGCGGCTGCCCCGGCGGCACGGCACGCGAAACGCCCCCGGGCGTGAGGCGGACGCGGAAAGCCGGTCCCTAACGTCGTCGCCATGAGCACACCGACCAGCGCCGGGCGCCAGACCCGGTTCGCATCGGCCGCCGGAGCCCGAAATCATTCCGCCGCAGCCTCTTCCGTCACCGCGCAGACGCGGCGCTACGCCGCGCTCACCGCGACCGCGGTGACCACCATGGCGGCGACGGTCTTCCTCTCCCCCGCCCCGCAGGCCGCCGCGACGGCCGCGCCGATCGAGAGCCCGCAGGCCAGCGCCGCCGTGGCCGAACTGGCCGCGGGTGGCCCCGGCGCGTTCACCGCGATCCCGGCGGACTTCACGGCGTCGTTCGGCTACCGGCCGAGCACGGTGGACGGTCTGCTGGTCGATCCGGACGGGGACTGCTCGTCCCCGGTGACGCTGCCCGCCGAGTTCGATACCGCGTGCAAGGCTCATGACCTCGGCTACGACCTGCTGCGCTACGCCGACCAGCGCGGCGAACCGCTGGGCCCGTGGGCGCGCCAAGCCCTCGACGCGACGCTGGACCGGCAGATGCACCAGGCCTGCACCGCCCGCGCGGACTCGTTCTCCCGGGCTCGCTGCGACGCGATGGCGTCGATCGCCAACACCGCCGTCGATCTGAACTCGCGGCGGCAGGACTACGGTGCGCCGGTGGTCGAGCCCCTGTTCAGCGCCGCCGAGTCCGATCGCGGGTCGAGTTGGACGCTGCTGGGCGTGCTCGCCGCCGGAATCACCGGCCTGGGCGCGGTTTTCGTCGTCCGCAACCGGCGACGTGGCTCGGCACCCGCGGCTTGCCTGCCACCTGCCCCCGCAGCGGCGACGGTGTGGCGATGACGGCGTTCGTCGCGGGGTGGCCGAACCGCCTTCCCCGGTTCCGTGTGCGACCGCCACGCATCGGCACGACACTCGGCATCGGGGTCGGCACACTGGCGTCGTTGGCCCCTGGCCTGCTCCCGCGCACCCCGGGCGCGCAAGCCGTGCTGACCGGGCTTCTCGCGGCGCTGACGCTCGGCGTGGCCGGAACGCTGCGAATCCTCCTGCGACGCCGGGGTGTCGATGTCGATCGGCACCATGCGTGGCTGCGGCTGCCTCTGCTGATCGCGACATCGGTGTTGGTGGCGGGAGCCGCGGCGAACGCGGGACACTGGCAGAACCGGCTGCGCGCCGCGATGGGCACACCACCGATCGGCGCAGATTACTGGATGCGGTGCGCGCTGGGCGCGGCGCTGATCATCGGACTGTTCGCGGCGGCCACCCGCTCGATCGCCTGGGCGTGGCGGAAGCTGGGCTGGGCGCGGGGCGCCTCGCTGGCCGCTGTCGCGGCGGTGCTGCTGTATCTCGTCGGGGTGCCCGCGATGGCCGGATGGCGGGAGGCGGCGTACGCGCGGGCCGATGCCGAGCTGGATCCTGCTCTGGTGCGGCCTATTTCGCATGCGGAGTCGGGGAGCCCCGAGTCGGCGGTGAGCTGGACGTCGCTGGGCGCCGAAGGGCGCAAGTTCGTCAGCGACGCGTCGGTGCGCGCCGTGCGGGTCTATGTCGGGGTGGCCTCCGCACCCGACCTGGACAGCCGCGTCGAGCTGGCGATCCGGGAACTGGAGCGGTCGGGCGGCTTCGCGCGCTCGCACCTGGTCGTCACGGTGCCCACCGGATCGGGCTGGATCGACGCGAACGCCGTGGCGGGGTTCGATCGGCGCTTCGACGGTGATGTGGCGCTGGTCGGGCTGCAATACTCCTATCTCCCGAGCTGGGCGACGTTCGTGTTCGGCCGGGACGCGGCGGTGACGGCCGCACGCGCCTTGTTCACCGCCGTCGAGCGCCACACCCAAAGCCTGGCGCACAAGCCGAAGCTGTACCTGTACGGGCAGAGTCTGGGCGCCCTCGGCGGCAACGCCGTCTTCGCCGATGACGCCGAGCAGGACGACCGGACCTGCGCTGTCCTATGGGCGGGCCCACCGGCCGACCAGGTCCACCGCGGCGGCGCGACGGTACTGGCCAACAGCTCCGATCCGGTGGTCCACTGGTCGCTTTCCCAACTGTGGCGCGCGCCCGACCTGGCAGGCGCCCGCGTCGACGCTCCGGTTCCGCAGTGGCTTCCGGTGATCAGCTTCGCGCAGACCACCGCCGACCTGCTCGCCGCCCTGCACGCTCCGCCGGGCCACGGCCACCGTTACGGCCAGGATCAGGGGACGGCGATGGGTTCGTGCTGAGCCGCTCGGCATGGCGCCCACGACACCCTTCATAGAACATGTTCTAATTCCGTCATGGCCTTCGTCATCGACCTCGACGCCGACATCGACGCCCCCGCCGGCCTGGTGTGGCAGGTGATCACCGATTTCCCGCGCTACGGCGAGTGGAATCCCTTCGTCACGGAGTGCCGCAGTTCGCTGGTGCCCGGCGAGCCGATCGACATGCTCGTCCAGGTCTCCGGTTCACAGCCGCGCAGGCAGCGGGAATGGATTCGCTCCCACACCCCGGGCCGCGAGCTGAGCTACTCGATGAAGCCCGTGCCCCTGGGTGCGCTGCACAGCCTGCGCTCGCACACCGTGACGCCGCTCCCGGACGACCGCGCGCGCTACGAATCGCACTTCGAGCTCGGCGGCTGGCTGCATCCCGTGGTCGTCATGTCGCTCGGCGAGAACTTGCGCCGGGGTTTCGAGGGCATGACCGACGGCATCCGCAAGCAGGCCGAATCGCTGCGCGCTTCCTGAGGGCGGCGACACTCCGGCGCCGAACCGACCGGAGAGCGCGGTTCGATGGCTGATCACTCGCGCAGCCGCTCGGCACCGCGGATACGGGAAACCGAGCGGCTCTGCGCGGAACTCAGGCGATGGGACCGCGGGCGGCCTCGTAGGCCGCGCCCACCCGGTAGAGGCGATCGTCGGCGAGGGCGGGGGCCATGATCTGGAGGCCGACGGGCATGCCGTCGTCCTTGCTCAGACCGGAGGGGACCGACATCGCGGGATGACCGGCCAGGTTGGTCGGCAGGGTGCACAGGTCCGACAGGTACATGGCGAGTGGATCGTCGACCTTCTCGCCCAGCTTCCACGGCGTGAACGGGCTGGTCGGCGAGACGAGCACGTCGACCTGCTCGTAGGCCTTGTCGAAATCGCGGGCGATGAGCGTGCGCACCTTCAGCGCCTGGCCGTAGTAGGCGTCGTAGTAGCCCGCCGACAGCGCGTAGGTACCGATCATGATGCGCCGCTTGACCTCGGGGCCGAACCCGGCCGCGCGCGTGGCCGCCATGACCTGCTCGGCGCTGTGCTGCCCGTCGTCGGCGACGCGCAAGCCGTAACGCATGGCGTCGAACCGCGCGAGGTTGGACGACACCTCCGACGGCATCACCAAGTAGTAGGACGACAGCGCGTATTCGAAGTGCGGGCAGGACACTTCGACCACCTCGGCGCCGAGATCCCTCAGCACCGCCACGGCGGCGTCGAAGGAGGCGAGCACGCCGGGCTGGTAGCTGTCGGAGTGCAGTTCCTTCACCACGCCGATCTTGACGCCGCGCAGGTCGCCCTGCGCCCCGGCGCGCGCGGCGGCCACCACCGGCGGCACCGGGACGTCGCGCGAGGTGGAGTCGCGCGGGTCGTATCCGGCGATCACCTCGTGCAGCAGGGCGGTGTCCAGCACGGTGCGACCGCATGGACCGCCCTGGTCCAGCGACGACGCGCACGCGACGAGGCCGAAACGCGACACCGTGCCGTAGGTGGGCTTGGTGCCGACGGTGGCGGTGACGGCCGCGGGCTGGCGGATCGACCCGCCGGTGTCGGTGCCGATGGCCAGCGGCGCCTGGTGCGAGGCCAGCGCCGCCGCGGAGCCGCCGCCCGAACCGCCGGGGACACGGGTGGTGTCCCACGGGTTGCGGGTCGGGCCGTAGGCGGAGTTCTCGGTGGAGGAGCCCATCGCGAACTCGTCCATATTGGTTTTGCCGAGGATCGGGATGCCCGCCGCACGCAACCGCGTGGTGAGCGTCGCGTCGTACGGCGACACCCAGCCCTCGAGGATCTTCGACGCACAGGTGGTCGGCATGTCCGTGGTGGTGAACACGTCCTTGAGCGCCAAGGGAACTCCGGCCAGCGGCGAGGCCGGCTCGGCGCCCGAGGCGATCGCGGCGTCCACCGCTGCCGCGGCCTCCAGCGCCCGCTCCCCCGCGACATGCAGGAAGGCGTGGTACTCGCCGTCGACCGCGGCGATCCGGTCCAGGTGCGCCTGGGTGACCTCGACCGAGGACAGCTCGCGGCCGTGGATCTTGTCGGCCAGCTCGGCCGCCGACAAGGTGGTCAGGTCGCGCCCACCCGTCTCCCGGCCACCGCCCCCCGTGGAATCGCGATGCGATGCCGCGTTCATTCGCCCTCCCCCAGAATCTGCGGCACCATGAACCGCTGCTCGTCCACGGCAGGCGCGCCCGACAGCGCCTCCCGCGGGGTCAGGCCCGGCACCACCTCGTCGGGACGGGTGACATTGGTCGCCGGGTTCGGCGACGCCGTAGCCGGGACGTCGGCGGCGGCTACCTCGGAAATGGTCCGCACATGGCTCAGGATCGAATCCAGCTGTCCGGCGAACTGATCCAGTTCCGCGTCGGACAGCGCGAGCCGGGACAGCCGGGCGAGGTGTGCGACCTCGTCGCGGGAGATGGCGGGCACCGCGGGACCCCTTTCGGCTTCGTTATCAACAGCGCTCAACCCACACAGCCTAATGGGAGTTGATCGGCCCACCACCCGGCACCCGGGGTTCGCCGGCGCGGCGGAGGAACCGTCGCGCAGCGGGCCCCGACAACCCCTCCGGCCCGCGACACGACCGACCGACCAGCCCGACACGCCGCATTCGTACGAATTTTCCGAGTGGCGTGTGTCACTGGACGGCATTCGACTCGATAACCGGCGGTAAGGGGTGTAAATATTGCGTCACCCGGGTATCCGTTGAGAGCCTCGGCCGCCCTAAGAAAGGAAACGCACGTGTCGTATCTGCTCCGCGTGCAACTTCCGGATCGACCGGGAAGCCTCGGTGCGCTCGCCCTCGCACTCGGCTCCGTCGGCGCCGACATCCTCTCACTGGACGTGGTCGAGCGCGGCGCGGGCTACGCCGTCGACGATCTGGTCGTCGAAGTGCCCTCCGGCGCACTGCCCGACACTCTGATCACCGCCGCCGAATCGATCGGCGACGTACACGTGGACTCGATCCGCCCCTACACCGGCGTGCTCGACACCCACCGCGAGCTCGAGCTCATCGATCAGGTGGCCAGCGCTCGCGACGACCGGATGCAAGTGCTGGTGGACGGTGTGCCCCGGGTGCTGCGGGTCGGCTGGAGCACGATCATCGATATCGGGCCGCACGGGGCCCACCGGGTGGTGGGCAGCCCGAGTGCGCCACAGACACAGGCCGGTTCGGCACCGTGGATGCCGCTGGAGAAGCCGACGGTGCTCGACCCCGAAGCCGACTGGGTGCCGGAGATCTGGCGCGACATGGACACCAAACTCGCCGCCGCTCCGCTCGGCAACACCGGCAAGGTGCTGCTGCTCGGCCGGCCGGGCGGCCCCGACTTCCGGCCCTCCGAGGTGGCCCGGCTCGGCTACCTCGCCGGGATCGTCGCCACCGTCCTCGGCTGATTCCGCAGGGGCGCTGGAAGTTCCGCGCCGCAGATGATCACAGAGACGCGAGCGCTCGACGCGAACCCATTACGGCTGCGGTCGAAGGCCGCATCCGCGAAGGGCGGAAACCTAGGCGGAATCGCCGGAAGGGGACAGCGGTAGCCGGAGTACGTGCAGCAGCTCCCCCGCGGTGGTACGCCAGTCCCGGCTCGGCACGGGGCGGAAGCCGAAGCGGTCGTAGATCCGCCGGGCGTCGACCATGGCCGACATGGTGGTGAGGGCGACCGCCGCGCAACCTTCCGCGTGGGCGAGGTCGATCACGCTGCGCACCAACGCCGTTCCCGCGCCGAGTCCGCGCGCGGCCTTCGCGACGGCGAGCATGCGGAACTCGAGTTCACCCGGCAGCGCGATCTCCGCGTACGGATTGCCTGCCGGGGCGACCGTGAGCGAGCCGACGACGCGGCCCGCGTGCGCGGCGACCAGGATCCGAGCCGACGCGGCGCGGCGGGCGGTGTCGGCCAGCTCGCCCGCGTACCAGCTGCCCGTCTCCACGTAGCCTTCGCCGACGTAGACCTCCACCGTCAACTCGCCGATCGCCGCGTACTCCTCGGGCCGCGCCGCCCGGACGACGACACCCGCGTCCCGCTCATCCATACCCGGCATGATGCCATCGACCATAGTGTGGGCTACGTCGCACGGGCTCGCAGCGCCCCAGCGGAAGAGGCCTCCCGTGACCGGCAGCGACCGCTCAGCCGGGACGAGAAATCTGCCAGCGGTCGGGCTTACCCGCCGGATAGACGACGGTGAGCAGATCGCCGATCGACGGCCAGGAACTGGTGTCCCACGTCAAACGGCCGTACACGATCTTGCCGGGGACCGAAGGACCGGTCAGTTTTCCGGTGATCGTCACGTACTGCTCGCCGGGAGCGTCCGGAGGCGGGCTCACACCGGTGATGTACAGCGTGCCCTCCTCCGGGTTCGCCAGGCGGTAGCCCCGCCTGCCGCGGAGCGCGAACACGATCAGCGTCACCAGCACCGCGGTCAGGGTTACCAGCGCGACGAACTGCAGCATGTCCCCATGCTAGGTACGGCTTCACATCGGCGTGAGTTCACTGGTGCCCCGAGCGGTGCGCCGGACCTGCCAGACCGACGTGCGGGTGCGCTGGGAACGCCCGTTGCACCGATCGATCAGCATCCGATTGTCGGTGGTGAAGATCAACTGCGCCCCGCGGACATTCGTCTCCGGATTCTGGAACAGCTGGATCAGCCGATCGGTCTGCTCCGCGGGCAGGCACGCGCCGATATCGTCGACGGCCAGCACCCGGCCCGCGTCGAGCGCGTCGAGCAGCGCGGGAAGGACCCGGAGCAGCGACAGCGTGGCGGAGGATTCGTCGTCGATCCCGAACGGGGCGTCGATGCCGTCGTGCACCAGGCTCAGGCCGACGCCGCGGCGGGCCACCATGCGCGTGTACAAGGCGTCGCGTGCGGCCGTCAGATTGGTCAGCTCCCGTTCGAGCAGCACCGGAGTCAGGCCGTTGTCGAGCAGCAACTGGTCGGCATAGCCGGGCGAGGAGGCGCACAGGTCGATCTGCTTCCCGATAGCGGCGATATCGGCGTCCAGATCGCGCAGATAGTCGGCGTACATCGGGTCGTGTTCGGCGACGAGCAGGTCGGTGATGCCGAGCTCGGCCGTGCGCAGCAGCATCAGCAGCCGCGCCGCGTTGTCCGGAGATCTGGAGAGGTGACCACCCAGCCGATGGGCGATGGCCTCGGGTTCGGCGGGACCGCGCTGCACCTCGAGCATGGACTCGAACCAGCGGTAGGCGGGCACCAGCGCCTCGGAGTACATCTGACCGGCGAGACCGAGCAGCAGGGCATTCGGGCGGACCAAGGCAGCCAGCGCGGTGATCCCGTAGCGCGCCGCCTCGAACATCGGACCGATCTTGATCTGTTCCCCGTTGCGCTCGAACACGATTCGCTTGCGCGACCGTGGATGGGTGTGCAGCCACTCCGCCATGACGTCGGCATGGTCCAGCCGGAACCCGTAGGTGTACGGCACGCCTTCGGCGACGAACGCCGCCACGAACTCCGAAGGCCGGTCTAGGAATCCGAGATGCGGCGCCCGCACCGGGCCCGCGTACGGGTCCCAGCCCGTCACCGAGTGCAGCACCGCGTCGCGCATCTGCCCGAGCGCATCGATCAGGTTCGTCTTGCCCGCAGCGGCGCCGCCGTGCACGGCGGTCACCGGCACCGCCACCGGCCCGCTTCCCTTGGTGAGCCGCAACTCCTGCTCGTCGGCCAACGATCTGTGATTGGTCACCTGAAAAGTGCGCAGCATGCCGCCATACTCCCGTCTGCGCGACGGGTGGGCGACATCAGGCCGGTGGCGTCCGCGATCCGCCTGCGCTACCTGGGCGAACAGGTCTGCGACCGATAGCTGCGCGCCCGGCGGCTCACAGTCGGCCGGATCGTCGGTCGGCTGCCACGGATCGGTGTGGAGGTGACCAATGCGACACTGCCGACCGGTGAGTCATTGCCCGATCCCGATTGCTGGGCACTTCGCTCAGGCGCCGAGCCCATCGACCTGATCGGCAGCGGGTTGTCGGTGTGGTCGGCTTGCGATGTCCTTCTGGTAGTGGAGGTTTCGGACGAAACGTTGGTGCAGGATCTCAACCGCAAGGCGGATCTGTACAGCCGCGCCGGATACCCGACTTATTGGGTCGTCACCAAAGACGTGATCTACGAACACACCGAGCCGACGTCGGAGGGTTATCGCACCCGGACCAGGTACCGGCCCGGTGACCACATTCCCGTCCGCTACGCGGACACCACCATTGCCGTGGACGATCTGCTGTTGTCCCAGTAGCCAGACGACCGTCATCAGGACAGCAGGTGTGATAGCGGGTTAGCATGCCTGCACGCTACGGTCCTACCGCGGCGTACTGCCGAAGTTGTTCGATGGGATGAGGGTAATGATGGGTTCGACGGTTCGTCGCGTTGTGGCCGGAGGCTCCGTCGCCGCCGCGCTCGCGCTGGGCTCGCTGACCGTGGCGCCGGAGGCGGTGGCGGACGCGCCCTGTCCGGAGGGCACCGCACGCGTGTTCCTGGCCAACAGCACGAATACCTGCCAGGGCGGCGGGACGGTCAGTTACGACCCGCCCGGCGTGGTGTCGAAGGTGTGCTCGACGGCGAGCGCCGACGTGTCCGCCGAGGCGACGTTCAAGAATCGCCGTGGCAAGATCATCACCCAGAAACTCGACTTGAGCGACGGCCGCTGCGGGCGGTTCGACATCGCGGGCCAACTGGGCAGCACGGTCACGGTCCGCTGAGCGGGTCGCGCCCGAACAGCAGCGCGCTGTCGCCGAACTCGTGCCACAGATAGCCGGTGTCCACCGCCACGGCGTACGCGGCGGCGACGGTTTCCTCCCCCGCCACCGCGACCAGGAGATCCAGGTGTGACGCGCCGGGCGCGTGCCAACCGGTGATCAGACCGTCCACCACACGGGCCGGTCGCTGAGCGCCGAGCACCAGGTCGGTCCAGCCGCGCGATGCGTGGACCAGGCCCGAATGGTCGGCGGCGGTCTCCAGCGCCCGGGTCACCGTCGTGCCGACCGCGACGACTCGCCCACCGGCGGCTTTCGTGTCGTTCACCAGCCGCGCGGTCGCGGCGGGCACGACCAACCGCTCCGGGCTCGGCGGTTCCCCGGCCTCGGGCGAAGAGACGCCGGTGTGCAGGGTGATCGGCGCGAGAGCGACGCCCGCGACGATCAGATCCAGCACCAGACGCTCGGTGAACGGTCGTGCCGCGCTGGGCATTTCCGCGCTGCCCGGCACCCGCCCGAAGACCGTCGTGTAATAACTGGTCGACCACCGCTGCGGCACATAGGAATACGTGATCGGGCGGCCGTGCACGGCGAGCAGCCGGAACACGTCACCGGTGACGTCCGCACTCCAGAGACGGCGTCCGCCGGGGAGCCAGGGCACGCGCAGTGTCACCGCCGCACCCGGCGATCGCAGCACGGTCCCGGCCGAGAGCCGCTCGGCCGGATAGGGAGTCCGCTCGGTGGTCCGGACTTCCACCACCCAGCGTCCGTCGTCCAGCCAGGTGGAGAAGTGCACCACGACCGGCTCGCCGTCCATCGTGGCATCGACCGCCGACGGCATGGTCGCCGAGTTGTTCACCACCAGTAGGTCGCCCGGGCGCAGGCGGTCGGGTAGTTCCCGGAATCGGGCGTGCGTGAGTCCGTCGCCGGCGACGAGCAGGCGGACGTCGTCGCGCGCAAGCCCCCGCGCCTCGGGCGGGACGGTGGCGTTGCGTTCGGGAGTCAGATCGAAAGACGGCAGTTCGGTCGGCACCGTCATGACGCACGCCCGGCCATGAAATCCGCTGCGGCATAACGCCCGTTCGTCGGCTTTTCGGCGAGCAACCGCAGCAGTGCGGGCACCACCGTCGCGGGCTCGGGCCGGTCGGAGATGTCTACGCCGGGAAACGCGGCCTGATGCATCTCGGTGCGCATGTCGCCGGGATCGAAGGCATAGATGGAAACGTCCGGATGTTCCGCACCGAGAATCGCCGTGAGCTGATCGAGCGCCGCCTTCGACGAACCGTATCCACCCCACGTGGGATAGGGCTCCACCGCGGCGTCGGAGCTGATGTTCACCAGGGCGCCGTCGGGCCGCAGCAGAGGTAGTGTGATCCGCGTAATCGCCAGTGGCGCAACGACATTCGTGCGCAGGACGCGCTCGAATTCGTCGAGTGGATAATCCGCGAGGCGCGGCAGCGGACTCGGTCCGAGACGGCTGGCGTTGTTCACCACCAGGGCGAGTTCCCCCGCGCCGCGAGCGGCATCCGCCAGCCGCGCTCGATCGGCCGGGTCGGTGACGTCGCCGGGAACCGCCAGGAACGACGGCCCGAGTTCGTCGGCCACGCGCCGCAACCGGTCGGCACGACGCCCGGTCCCCAGCACCCGCCACCCCTGTTCGATCAGCGCCCGCGCGAGCGCCGCGCCGAATCCGGCCGATGCGCCGGTGATCAGTGCGGTAGGACGAGACATGATGACCTCCTGGTAGTCGCCTACCCGTCGATCCTCATACCTCAACGTATCTTCAGGTCAAGCGCCGATCACTCCTCGGCTTCGGCGTCCTCCGCGGCCGTTTCCGGGGTGACCGCCTCGGGACCGCCGGCGAGCAGCCGCTGGAACCCCTCCTCGTCGAGAATCGGCACACCGAGTTCCTCCGCCTTGGCGGCCTTGGATCCGGGCGCGTCACCGACCACCACGAACGCGGTTTTCTTCGAGACCGAACCGGCCGCCTTGCCGCCGCGCATCAGGATCGCCTCTTTGGCGCCGTCGCGGGTGAAGCCCTGCAGCGAGCCCGTCACCACGATGGACAGGCCCGCCAGATTGCGCTCGATGGACTCGTCGCGTTCGTCCTCCATCCGCACACCCGCGGCACGCCACTTCGCCACCACGGCGCGGTGCCACTCGACGGTGAACCACTCCGCCACCGCGGCGGCGATGGTCGGGCCGACGCCGTCCGCGGCGGCCAACTCCTCGACCGACGCCGCTTCGATGCGGTCCAAGCTGCCGAACTCGGCGGCCAGCGCCCGTGCCGCGGTGGGGCCGACGTGCCGGATGGACAGGCCGACCAGCACCCGCCACAGTGGCCGATCCTTGGCCGCGGCCAGGTTCTCCAGCAGTCGCTTGCCGTTGGCGGAAAGGCTGCCGTTCTTGTTGGCGTAGAGGGATGTGGTGAGCAGCGCCGCCTCGTCCAAGTCGAACAGGTCACCTTCGTCGGTGATGGCGCCGGACTTCAGTAGATCGATCGCACCTTCGTAACCCAGTGCCTCGATGTCGAAGGCGCCGCGACTCGCCACGTGATAGACGCGCTCGCGCAACTGGGCCGGACAGAACTGCTGGTTCGGGCAGCGGATGTCGGCATCGCCCTCCTTCTCCGGGCGCAGTTCGGTGCCGCATTCAGGGCAGTGCGTCGGCATGACGAATTCGCGCGCGTCCTCGGGACGCGCGTCCACCACCGGCCCCAGCACCTCCGGGATCACGTCGCCCGCCTTGCGGATGGTGACCGTGTCTCCGATCAGCACGCCTTTGCGTTTGACCTCGGCCGCATTGTGCAGAGTGGCCATCGCGACCGTGGACCCCGCGACGGACACCGGCTCCATCACCGCGAACGGCGTCACCCGGCCCGTGCGGCCGACGTTGACCTGGATGTTCAGCAGTTTTGTCGTCGCCTCCTCGGGCGGGTACTTGTAGGCGATCGCCCAGCGCGGCGCGCGCGAGGTGGAGCCGAGGCGGCGTTGCAGCGCCGTCTCGTCGACCTTGATCACCTGGCCGTCGATCTCGTGCTCGATGTCGTGCCGGTGCTCACCCCAATACGCGACCCGCTCGATCACCGCGTCGATGCCCTGCACCCGCCTGGTGTGCTCCGACACCGGCAGACCCCACGCGGCGAGCGCGCGGTACGCCTCGTACTGCGAGGTCGGCGTGTAGCCCTCGATCCGGCCGAAGCCGTGACAGATCATGCGCAGCCTGCGCCGTGCGGTGACCGACGGATCTTTCTGCCGCAGCGAACCGGCCGCCGTGTTGCGCGGATTGGCGTAGGGCGGCTTGCCCTCGGCCACGATGGCGGCGTTGAGCGTCTCGAAATCCGCCAGCCGGAAGTACACCTCGCCGCGGACCTCCAGCAGTCGCGGGATCGGGAACTCCGCGCTGGAGGCCAGCTCGCCGGGGATGTCGTCGATGGTGCGCGCGTTGAGCGTCACGTCTTCGCCGGTACGTCCGTCGCCTCGGGTGGCGCCGCGGATCAGCCTGCCGTTCTCGTACACCAGGTTGAGCGCGACACCATCGATCTTGACCTCGCACAGATAGTGCAGGTCCGGTCCGGTCTCGGCCTCGACCCGGGCGGCCCAGGCGCGTAGCTCGTCGATGTCGAACACGTTGTCCAGCGACAGCATCCGCTCGAGGTGGTCGACGGCGGTGAAATCGGTCGCGAACCCACCGCCGACGAGCTGGGTCGGCGAATCCGGCGTGCGCAGGTCCGGATGTTCGTCCTCCATGGCTTGCAACCGCCGCACCAGCGCGTCGAACTCCCCGTCGGAGATGATCGGCGCGTCGCGGACGTAGTAGCGGAACTGGTGCTCACGCACCTCGTCCGCGAGTTGCTGCCACTCCACCCGCTGCTCTGGCGTCGCCGGGGCCGCCGCGATCTCGCTGTCACTCACCCATCGCACATTAGCGCAGGCCCCCGACCGGGAGCCGCCGTGTTCGCGCACGTCGCCGCCCTGGCGGACACGAATTCCGCCGGTCCGTTTCGCGGTGCGAGCACAGGCGTTGCGGCGGCGTCGCGGCGCCGCATGCCCGTCCCGACGGTGCGGCACCCACACCGGGCCGATCGAGTTCGGGAGGTGTCATGACAGCGCGATCCGTCAGTCGAAGGAAAGCTCCTCCGGCTCTTCCGCATACGCGCGCGCGATCTCCGCGGCCAAGCGCAGTGCGCGCCGACTCCACTCCACCGAGACGCCCGCCAGACCGCACGCCGGACTGACCGCCACCCGGTGCGCCAGCGTGCGGCGGCCGAAGCCGAGCCGATCGACCAGCCGGACACCGGGCTCGGCCAGATCGCGCCAGGTGACGGGGGTCGCGGGCACGTCGGTCGGAACCACACCGAGCACCAACTGTTTGCCCGCTTCGACGGTCTCCCCGACTTCGTCGAGTTGCCTGGTGCCGATCGTGCTCAGGTCGAAGCCGATCGCGGCGGCGGTGCTGCGACGCAGCAGACCCAGCGCGGGCGGCTCCGCGCAGCTGTGCACCAGCACCGGCGCGGACTGAGCGGCGATCACCGTGTCCAACAGCGCGAGGGCTTCCGGCTCGGGCACCGCGCGCACCGTGTTCAGCACGCTCACACCGCGCAGCGAGCCTTCCAGCACCGCGGTCAGCGACGGTTCGTCCAGTTGCAGGACGACGCGCGCGCCGAGCCGCTTGCCCACCTCAGCGACGTGCTGCGCCAGCCCCTCGGCCAGGGAGTCCGAAAGATCGCGCACCGCACCGGAATCGGTGAGCACACGGTGCCCGCCGGGCAGTTCGACCTGCGCGGCCAAGGTCAGCGGGCCCGCCGCCTGCACCTTGACCAGCCGTTCGCCGCCGGACAAGCCGGCGTTCTCCCACGCTTCCTCCAGCGCGTCCAGATCGGTGCGCAGCAGATCGTGGGCCCGGCGCGAGACCGCGCCCGGTCGCTGGGCGAGCCGGTACCCCCTCGGTGTCGTGTCGAAGCGCAGGTCGACCAGCAGGGCGGAGGCCCGGCCGATCAGGTCCGCGCCCGCGCCGCGCCCCGGCAACTCGACCAGGTGCGGCAGCTCACCGAGTTCGCCGACGATGGTCGCCGCGGCCTCACGCGGATCGGTGCCCGGCCAGGAGCCGACGCCCGTCGCGATGCCGCCCGGAAAGCGCACCGGCTCGGTCGCCGTACCCGTCCCACTGTCTCGTGTCACGTCAGCCGTGCCGGTCTCGTCCACCGTCGTCGTACTCCGTCCGTTCGATTCCGCCGTTACGCGACCGCGCCGCGCCCAGCGGCAAGACCGTCCTCCGATGCACGCACGGAGCAGCCCCGGGGAGACGCTGCCCGAAAGATCACCGCCGCGCGTCGGCCCGCGCGTCGCTCGGGACCGGCTCGCGGGCAGTACCGGAAATGGTGCCACTTCCGATCACCTCGTCACCCTCCGGATCCGGACGGTAGAGCACCACGGCCTGACCCCGCGCGACACCGGTCAGCGGCTCCCGCAGCCGCACGCGCAGTCCGTCGCCCACCGCCTCGGCGACCGCGGGCGCGATGCCGCCGTGCGCGCGGACCTGCGCCACGCACTCGATCGGGCCCGCGAGCGCGGAGCCGGACGTCCAGATCGCGCGCTCCGCCTCGACCGTCCAGACCCGCAGGTCGTCGGCCGACCCGACACGAACCGTGCCGGACTCGGGATCGATGCCGGTGACGTACCGCGGCTTGCCGTCGGCGGCGGGACCCGGCAACCCGAGACCCTTGCGCTGGCCGATGGTGAACCCGTGCACGCCCTCGTGCCGCGCGAGCTCCTGTCCGTCGGCGTCGACAACCGCGCCGGGCCGGATGCCGATCTTCGCGCCGAGGAAGGCGCGAGTGTCGCCGGAGGGGATGAAACAGATGTCGTGGCTGTCGGGCTTGTTCGCGACGGCGAGTCCGCGCTCGGCGGCCTCGGCGCGAATCTGCGGCTTGGGGGTGTCACCCACCGGGAACATCGCACGCGAGAGCTGCTGCGCGGTCAGCACCGCCAGCACATAGGACTGGTCCTTGTCGGCGTCGACGGCGCGGCGCAGCACACCGCCGTCCAGTCGCGCGTAGTGCCCGGTGACCACCGCGTCGAAGCCGAGCGCCACCGCGCGATCGGCCAGGGCGGAAAACTTGATCTTCTCGTTGCAACGCAGGCATGGATTCGGCGTCTCGCCCGCCGCGTAGACCGCGACGAAGTCGTCGATGACGTCTTCGGCGAAGCGGTCGGCGAAATCCCAGACATAGAACGGAATGCCCAGTACGTCGGCGGCGCGCCGGGCGTCACCGGCGTCCTCCTTCGAGCAGCAACCGCGCGACCCGGTGCGCAGCGTGCCCGGGGCCGCCGACAGCGCCAGATGCACGCCCACCACGTCGTGACCGGCGTCGACGGCACGCGCCGCCGCCACGGCCGAATCCACACCACCGCTCATCGCGGCGAGTACCCGCATCAGGCACCTCCTCTCGCACCGGCCAGGCCCGCGGCCTTGGCCCGCTCGACCACCTGCGGCAAGACTTTCAGAACTGCGTCGACGTCGGCGCGCGTCGAGGAGTGTCCCAGCGAGAAGCGCAGCGATCCGCGCGCCTGCCACGGCTCGACGCCCATGGCGATCAGCACGTGACTGGGCGTTGCGACGCCCGCGGTGCACGCCGAACCGGTCGAGCATTCGATGCCCACCGCGTCCAGCAGCATCAGCAGCGAATCCCCCTCACAGCCGGGGAAAGTGATGTGCACGTTGCCGGGCAGTCGCCGTTCGCCGGCCGGGCCGTTGAGCACCGCGTCGGGTGCCACCGCGCGGATGCCGTCGATCAGCGCGTCTCGCAACGCCACCAGCTCGGCGGTCCGAGCCTGGCGTTCGATCGAGGTCTGGCGCAGCGCGGCGGCCAGCCCGAGCGCGGCCGCGGTGTCCGAGGTGCCCGACCGGAGGTCGCGCTCGTGCCCGCCGCCGTGCAGCAGCGGTACGCACGGCACCTGCCTGCCGAGCAGCAGCACCCCGATACCGTGCGGTCCCCCGACCTTGTGCCCGGCGAAGCTGGCCGCGGAAAGGCGGCTCGCGCCGAAGTCGATGGGCAGCTGCGCCGCCGCCTGCACCGCGTCACTGTGCATCGGAACGCCGAATTCCGCTGCGATGGAAGCGAGTTCGCCGATCGGCTGGATCGTGCCGACCTCGTTGTTCGCCCACATGACGGTGACCAGCGCGACCTCGTCGGGATGGGCGGCGAGCGCGGCGCGCAGCGCCGCGGCCGCGACCACACCGTCGGCGTCGACCGGCAGCCAGGTGACCTCGGCGCCCTCATGCCGCTCGAGCCACTCCACCGCATCGATCACCGCGTGGTGCTCGACAGAGCTGGCGATGATCCGGTTCCGGCGCGGATCGGCGTCGCGGCGCGCCCAGAAGATGCCCTTCACCGCCAGGTTGTCGCTCTCGGTGCCGCCGGAGGTGAAGATGACCTCCGAAGGCCGGGCGCCCAGGTCCGCCGCGATCGACTCGCGCGCTTCCTCCAGCAACCGCCGGGCGGCGCGCCCCGAGCCGTGCAGCGACGATGCGTTGCCCGTGCCGCCCAGGGCAGCCGTCATCGCCTCGATGGCCGCGGGCAACATCGGTGTGGTGGCCGCATGATCGAGGTAGACCGTCTGGGACGCAGCACCGTTGACCGGACCCGAAAAAGCCGACTTCATGACCTATAAACCCTAACCCACCATTCACCTGCGGATCCGTGGGGCCGATCCCCTGCCGTCTACGACCTGCCTACGATTTACCCACCACATGCAAGCCGATCCGGTCACCACGGTATTCCCTCAACCCCCGCGCCAGCGCCTCTCCCAGCGTCAATGCCCCTACCTGCTGCCGGTCGACCAGGTGCGTGCAGACAGCGAGCAGGCCGCTGCCGCGCGCAGCCGAGAGCAGGAACTGCTGCTCACCCTCGGAGAGCCGGAACGCCAGCCCCGCTTATTTGCTGTCCGTGGCAGCCACGGAGCGGCCGCGGGCGGTCAATTCGAACGGCTCGGGGCGTAGCGTTCCGCGCTCCCGGAAGGTCAGCGGCGTTGAGGAGGTTGTGCGCAGATCGAAGGCGTGCGCCAGCCGGCCGAGCATGAGTGTCGCCTCGTGCAGCGCGAACGCCCGCCCTATACACGAGCGGGGGCCTGTGCCCCACGGTTGGAAGAATCGATCCGGAAAGGCGCGCAGCGCGGTGGAGTCGAAGCGGTCCGGGTCGAAGTCCTCGGCGGACGCACCCCACACTTCGGGGTCGCGCTGCGCGGCGAGCGCGAGGACGAACACCGCACGCCCGGCCGGGACCAGGTAGCCGCCAAGATTCTGGTCCGTGCGTGCGATCCGGAAATAGCCGGGCGCGGGCGGCCACAGTCGCAGGCATTCATTGAGGAACTGGCGCGTGAACCGCATCTTCGTCACATCTTCATAGCTGAGACTGGTTGTCCGCGCGGGCATCTCGGCACGCACACGGTCTTGATAGTCCGGGTTCCGCGCCAGGTAGTAGACCGCCGGACCCCGCAGCGCCGCCCGTACGTGGCCGAGGAGAGGCACGTCATTCGTGGATTCCGATGCCCACTGCAGCGTGCGGCTCAGCTCCCGAACGAAACGGTCCGAATCACTGGCCGCCCCATCGGGATCGAAAAAACCGCAGGTTCCGATCGAACCCGGCTCGCGCGATCACTTCGAGGGTGGCGCGAGTCATCGCCGAATGAACGGACACGCCGCCACTGCCGGCCGACGCCCATTCGGTCACCAGATCATCGGCGACAGAGGCCATCGCATCGTGATAGGTGCGCATCGCGGCCTGAGCGAACCCGGGCGTGCGGATGCGCCGAGCCTGTCCCCACAGCGGATCCTTCGAACTGGCCGTGAGCATCCCGTGCGGGGCGATCGGCCGCAACTTTGGCGAGCGGACCTAGAAGCACACGCGCCCAGGCTGTTTCGTCGCCGCACTGTGCCGACAATCGGGCCCCGGCCACGATGACCAGCTGACTCAAACACGCCAGTTATCCGATTGCCAGGCACCGCGACACAGCCGCCGGCCCCCCAGATGCAGCTTCACGTAGCCCGGCTGCGCCTTCGTCGCCTACTGTGCGGCTGCGGTGCGGCGGCCGCGCAGCATCGGGCGGCGGCGTGGGCGGCGCACTTCTGGTGCCTCGGTCGTGAGCGACGGGTCCTGGACCCGGGTGTGCCCCGCCTCGATCCACCCTGTGGCTTGCAGCGCACCGTGGCGCGGCGACTCGGTGCCGCGGACGGCGGCTTCGCAGCGGCGGGCCAGTTCGCGCCGGTCGGCGCCGGGCGCCAGCACCGGCTCCAGCACCACTTCGGCGACCATTCCGCGCGAGCGCAGCACCCGCCCGGCGGAGGAGCCGAAGGTGTCGGCGCCGACGAATGCGGGCACCGTGCACGGCACGCCGTGCCGGTCCAGGTACCGCAACCGCACCGGCTGCACGGGGGTGCCGGTGTCCACCGCCGCTTGGAACAATGCCGGACGCATGCCGCCGTAGGCGCGGCCACACCACGTGGTGCCCTCGGGGAAGACGCCGATCCGCTCACCAGCGGCCAACCGCGCCGCAACCGCGGTCACCACGCCGGGCAACTGCCGCAGGCTCTCGCGCTCGATCGGTATCACCCGCATCAGCTTGGCGAGTTTGCCGAGCAGCGGCCAGTCCAGCATGTCGGCGCGGGCCACGAAGCCGAGCGGCTGCACCGAAGCGAGCGCGACGATGTCGGTCCAGCTGATATGCCCGGTGACGACAAGCACACCCCGGTCGTCAGTACCGAAGCCGGGTGCGAGCGCGGTGTCGCCCTCATCGGCGACACCGCGCTCGGCCGCGGTCACCCGGTTGTCGACGACACGCAACCGCAGGCCGATGCAGCCGAGCAGTAGGCGCGCGTAGCCGCGCTGCAACGGCACCCGCTTGCCGCGCGGGGTCACCGCGTGCGCGATCGGGTAGCTGAGCAGCACTGCGGCGATGCCGGCCAGCCGGGCGGCCACCCGGGCCGGGCCGACCTGGTCGATCGAATCGATGCAGCCGGAACCACAGGGGCTCGCCGGCATCCAAGCGTGCGCGGCGGACGGGGCGGGTGGCGCGTCGAAAACCACGGTCCTCACCGTCCTCCGTCAAACGACGCGGCGGCGTCTTGTAGGCGGTTGAGGTAGCGGGTGTTGATGGTGTTCAGCCCGAGCAGCACGACGAAGTCGGCGACCGCGAAAGCGGGATCGTGGGCGGGCTCACCACAGATCTCGGCGCCCAGCCTCAGGTATCCGCGCACCAGCGGAGGCAGCTTCGGCCGCGACGGCGGGGTCAGTTCGTCCAACGTCTTGCCGTCGACGATCACCGGGTTGTGCGGGTGCACCCGGCGCTCCGGGTCGGAGGCGTGCCGACCGAGCAGCATGTCGCGCACGCCGCGCACGTTCACCCCTGGCGGGTCGGCCGGGGTGTCCTGCATCGGCACCGACACGCAGCCCATCACCCACTCGTAGCCGGTGAGCTGGATGTAGTGCAGGATGCCCGCCCACATGAGGGTGAGCACCGAGCCGTTGCGGTGGTCGGGGATCACGCACGCGCGGCCCATCTCGACGATCCGCATACCTTCCGGATCCAGTTGCGCCAGATCGAATTCCGTCGCCGTGTAGTACCCGCCCGCGGCGGCGACCTTGTCCGGCGGCAGCATCCGGTAGCAGCCGACGAATTCGCCGCTGGCGTCGTCACGCACCAGCATGTGGTCGCAGTGCTCGTCGAAATGGTCGGCGTCCAAACCGCTGCCGTCGTCCGGGATCTGGAACCCCGGCTCGTTGGCGAACACGTTGTAGCGCAGGCGCTGGGCGGCGACGCGGTGGTCGAGGTCGGAGGAGACCACCAGCGAGTAGCGCGACCGTCCCTCCCCGGAGTCCGTCGGTCGAGCCGGGGCCGTCAGCACGGACGAAATAGTCATATCCACGATGAAGCCAGTCCGACAATGCGCCCCAGCAACCTCGAAGTGTCGCCGCGATGCCGGTTGGGTGAACGAGACGGCTGTCACACCTAGCGTTCACCGAGCGGTTCCACCACGTTCGCCCCTCCGCATCGAAACCGCATCCGACATGCGGTTATCGGCCAACTACCGACTCATGCCGACAATCCGCGGGCCGAACGAGTGCCCGCAAACGGAATAGTCGGCGACGACCCGACGCCACTCCAACATGCAAGCCCAGACAGTGTGATCGCCGGCTCACGAAACCAGACGGCCCGACGACAGGTTTCGAGCGAAGCTGTTCAGGGGCGCTGCGCGCTCCTTCGTGGGTTGGGAAATTCCATTTTCGTGTCAGCGAAATCGAGCCGGCGCCGTGCGCGGCCCCACTCGCGTGTGCGCGGCCGTCGCGTAGGCGACGAAGGAGCAAGCGGCGGTCGCGCACACGCGAGTCATAAAGGGGGCCGCGAACACCCAGCGCCGCAGGCGCTGGAAATCGAACACAGCTTTACGCGGCTCGACTCTCCGCGGCGAGCACCTTCGGCGCGGTCGTATCCGCTTCGGCGAAACCGGGACGCCCGGTGAAGATGAACGCGACCAGCCAGGACGCGACCGCGGCGAAGCGGTTGCGGAAGCCGACCAGGTAGAACAGATGCACCGCCAGCCACATGACCCAGGCGATCAGGCCACGGAAGGCGATGCGCTCGTTCAGCTTCGCCACGGCGCTGAAACGGCTGATCACCGCCATGCTGCCCTTGTCCCAGTAGGTGAAGGGGGTACCGGGCTGCTTCTTGCGGCGGATGATGTCGGCGGCGTGCCTGCCTTCTTGCATGGCCACCGGCGACTGGCCGGGGTAGCCGTTGAGCGAGGTCATGTCGCCGATGGCGTAGATGTCGGCGTAGCCGCCGACGGTGAGGTCCGGGTTGATCAGCAGTCGGCCGGCGCGGTCGGTCGCCGCGCCCGTGGCCTCGGCCAGGATTTTCGCGAACCCGCCCGCCTGCACGCCCGCCGACCACACCACGGTCTCCGCCGCGATGGCGTGCTCGACGCCGTCTGCGCTCTTGACAGTGACCTTGCCGTGCTCGATGTCGGTGACGAAGGTACCGAGCAGTACGTCCACGCCGCTGCTGGTCAGCGACTTCTTCGCGTACTCCGACAGCCCGCCGCCGAACGGCGGGAGCACCTCGCCCGCGCCCTCCACGAGCGTGACCGAGACCTCCTGGTGGAAATGCCGTTTCGCCAGCTCCTTCAGCTGGCCGGCCACCTCGACGCCGGTCGCGCCCGCGCCGACCACGACGAAGCTCAGCAGCCTGCGCCTGGTCTGCTCGTCGGCTTGCGCGGCTTCGGCGAACACCCGCGCTATCTGCGCGCGCAGCCGGCGCGCGTCATCGATGGTCTTGAGCGAATAGGTCTTCTCCGCGAAGTCGTCGCGACCGAAGTAGGACTGGCTCGCGCCGGTGGCCGCGATCAGCGAGCCGTAGCGGATGCGGTGCGATACGCCCTCGTGTTCATAGGTGACGACGGCCCGGTCAGGATCGATGTCGACCACGGTGCCGAGGCGCACGTCGGCCTCGCGATGGCGGCGCAGGATGCCGGCGATCGGCGGCGCGATCTCCTCCGATGTGAGCACACCGGTCGCCACCTGGTACAACAGCGGTTGGAACAGATGCTCGGGCGTGCTGGAGATCAGCACATAGTCCACCCCCGACTTGGCCAACTGCTTGGCGGCGGCGAGCCCGCCGAAGCCCGATCCGACAATAACGACACCCGCGGTTTCGATCCCCGCGTCCACGTACTGCATGACAGCCTCCTTCTCTCATTACGAACCGTTATCCAGAGGGCGGATATTTCAGGTGTTTGGGCGCATAATTAAGATGACTCTTATCTCGATTCGTAATTAATGAGGAGGCCGCCGTGGAACTCCGGCAGCTCACCTACTTCGTCGCGGTATGTGAGGAGCTCAGCTTCAGCGGCGCCGCGGCGCGCTGCTTCATCTCTCAGTCGGCGATCAGCCACCAGATCTCCCGGCTGGAGCGCGACCTCGGTGTGCAACTGTTCGAGCGCTCGACCCGATCGGTCGTGCCCACCGACGCCACCGCACGGCTGCTTCCCCTCGCGAAACAAATGCTGAGCCTGGAATCGGCGATCCGTGCCGCCGTGCGCACGGTGGGGCCGCGCATCCGGCTCGCCGCGAACATGTCCTTCGCCACCCGCTCGCTGTCGGCGATCGCGGGGGCGCGCGCCGCGCACCCGGAGGCGGAGATCGAGTTCGTCATCAAACCCTTCCGCCAGCGCATCACCGCGGTGACGGACGGCGACTGCGATCTGGCCCTGATCCGGGGCCGCGTCGACCAGCCCGGCCTGGTGGCCGAGCAGCTATGGGTCGAGGATCTGGTGATCGCCACCTCCGGCGCGCATCCGCTGGCGACGAAGGATGTGGTGACGCTGGCGGATCTGGCGTCCTATCCGCTGCTACTCCCCCCGGAGCAGGAACAGGTCCTCTTGCACACCGTCATTCGCAACGCGTTCGCCGAACTCCCCACCGGCCCGACCTTCGGACCGCCCATCCCGCCGGACCACACCGCGACGATGGAACTGATCAACCGGCCCGACGCGTGGACCGTGCTCTACGCGGAGAGCACCACCGAGGGGCTGGTGGTGCTGCGGCTGGCCGAAAGCAAGCTGCGCATCCCGGTGTCGGCGGTCCTGCGCACCGACGCCCGGCGCTCACCGATCCTGAACACCCTGCTCACCGCACTGCACCGGTGTTGATTCGGGATTCGAGGGACGTCAGCGCCCCCGGGCGACATGGTTTGTCGCTGAACGCACTTCCCTAGTCCATTGCCGTCTTCGGCTACCCTGCTGCCACGGTCCCGGACTCTGGAGGTGAGGCCCGGGCCGCGATCATGGTGCTCCGACGCTGCAACGTCCTATAGTCGACTGCCCTGATTTCTCGGAATTGGAAGCCTTGTCGGGGCGACGGCGGCGGCGCAGCGCAAACCCGGAGGCCGACCACACAGAACGGGTTCGCCGAACGGACCGTCGATTCCCTCTACCCGGGGGCGCGCGGGCGAAATCAGCGCGGCGTCGCCGATCTTCTCTTGGGAGGAGCCGTAGATGTCGATCTTGCCGGTGGTGTCGGTTCTAATCAGCCGGTACCCGATCTTGGTCGGGTCTTCCTTCCGCATCGCCTCCCACATGCCGCGGTCGATGAGCCATTGCGTGAAGGCGGGGTCTTTCGCGGCGTCTTGTTCGAGTTTGTGCCACAGATAAGGGTCGGTCATCTGCTGGGCCCGGTACGCGCCGTCGGGAATCAGCGCGCCGCCGACCTTGGGATCGCCCGGGTTGCCGCCCTTGGCCTCCACGATCATGAGCGTGCCGTCTTTGAAGGCGACGATATCGTGCTTGTTGCCGCCCTTAGATGCTCCGTGAGGAAGGGTCGACACGTCCGGCTGTCGCGTCGCGACCGGCAGCAGCATCCATTTTGGAAGGTCTGTCGTCGAGAATCGACAGATGTAGTCCTCGCCGCTCTCGATGAGCATCCGGCCGCTGAGCCGGGCTTCGCATACGGTCGGTATGAAAACCTTCCGGTATTCCGACAGTAGAGCCAACAAACCGTCGGAGGCCGTTTCAGCTACGCACGCCCCAGCCGATCACACCAGCTGTTGTCGTACCCAATCCGGGATCTCGCTGTCGCGGCGGACGTAGACAGCAAGCTCCGCGCGCAGGTCATCGGCGGAGGGAGCCGGCATCCAATCAGGGATCTCCGATGTCGAGAACATCGCTCGATATCGGTCCGGACCCGCGATCGAGATCTGACCACTCAACCAGGCCCCGACCCGGTCGTCGAACGACACCCGCTTGTGTTCGGAAAGCAACTGCAGCAAGCCCTCCGACGGCCGCAGGTTGTCTACGGAACCACTGCTCCGACGCACCTGCACACCCGCCGCACCCGAATCTCCCACCAATGTCGCCCACAGCAGCACGAAATCCCAATCCGCACCGACCATCTCGACAACCTCGGTGACCAGGGCCCGCTCGACCACCTCGACCCCGACCACATCGGGCGCCCAGGACTCCCACCGCGCGCCTATACCTTCACCGGACAACTCGCGCTTCACAAGATCGATCATCTGTCGCACCACCGGAGGCGGCTGCGTGTCACTGAACAAGACGATATCCACGCCGGCCATCTCAGCCAGACCACGCTCTCGAGCCAACTCGAGCGCATAGCCGGACCGGATCGCATGAATGTAACTGTTCATCTTCCGGCGCAAGTCCTCGCACAACACCACCAGATCACCATCGCGATACGACCGCTCCTCCACCATCACCAACACCAGACGACCATCCGGACCCACCGCGACCTGGTCGACACGATCGGACTCACTCACCGTCATCTGGCCACCTTCCACATCCTGCCTCGTTCGCAGGACGCTCCTCGATTCCATCCGCGCTCCATACGGGTGCTTACCTCTTCTACGGTAGCCGCCGACGCAGCCGCTACATCCTGGATGCTCACAACACCCGCCCCCTCGAATTTCAGCCACAGCGCGCTAAACAATAGCCAGCACTGCGAATTACGAATTATCAGGTAGGCAATTGAGAAGGCCTCAACAGGCACGGTGTCGGCGCATCGGCTTGTGTCATGTTCTGTACGGCCCGAGCCGATCAGTGTCCGCGCATCCGAGCGTATTCTGGGAATCGCTCGATCATCGCTGCGTCGAAGCCCGACGCACGCTCGATAGAGTCCCATTTATGGAACCCATCGCGGCGCAGGTACCATTCCATCAGAATCGCCGCATCCCGCACCCGACCGTTCAACACAGACAGCACAGCGACAGCTCGGAGCAGAACCGGGTGCGGATTCTCCGGGTCCCTACTTTGTGTGGCTGGTGTCCGTGCACCCTGGACCAGCTTTTCCGGACTGTCGAACCGGGAGAACCACTCCGCGACAGGACCCCTCAGGAGCCGCATGAACTCGCCCACCGCGCGTTCCACCCCCGGCTCGCCTCCCACCGAGATCTCCCCCGGATCGAGAGGTCGCTCGAAATACCCGAAGTTTACCGACTCCATATAGTTTCGGTCCCAACCACCCTTGGACAATACTTCATCCGGCATATCCCGCAGGACACCCTCCACAGCCGACGAAACGACCCACCCGCTCGCAGCGATCCCCACACCACCGTGACCGTTTCGCTGAATGGTGGCCTTCACCGCCATCGTCATATTCGGCACCCCGCTATCAGGTGCGACGAACCAGGCCCTTACCCAGGACGGGTTCCTGACACCCGGTTCGGCGACACCTAAGCTGTCGAGCGGCTCCGAAGGTGTGAAACCCTCCACCGCCAAGGCCTCGGTCAGCTGACCGACCACCATCTTCGTCAACCGCACTGCGCCGACGGCCATCGTGTTCCCCTCTCCGAAAAATCCAGCTTACTGTAAGCCAATCATCCTCCCTCAATGAGGCCCGACCCTACACTTCAGCAGCCTACAGATGAGCGCCATAGGCGATGACCCGCAACTCTTCTGCCCGGGCATGTTGATCAGGACCCATAGCCGTAGTCGAGATATTCACGGTCACCGATTGATCCACCCGCCGATTGACTTCGCGAATTCCAGGTAGCCGCGCCACACCCTGCCAGTGCCAAGAATTCCACCGAAACGACAGGGCATGTGTATCGCCTCCAATAGTCCTCAGCACATCGGACTGCATGCTGACATCGCGAGCCTGTGGGTTTCCAGCGGGGCGGATGGGCGGATTGCCCGCGCCCAGCAGACTGTCTTCCAGCGCTTGCAGACTCCGCTCGAGATTGCGAACCAACTCCAGAGCCTGGCGCCGAGATTGATAGTGAATTGCAGCGAGATAGTCACCAGAATTGAAAGAGCGCCGAGCCGCCTCCGCGTTTAGTTCCGAGAATGCGCTCAGCGCCGAATTCCTCCATTCCGGATTCTCGATCGTACCGTCGACCAGATCTCCAAGAATTTTCGGATCGTCAGCGGATCGACTGAGCACAGCATCCGTAGGCGCCCATTCATTATTCCATCGAACTGTTTCCACGCGGTCGATCACCATATCGCTAGTGTCAACCTCAGCTTGCCTTAGCAACTCCAGCAAGTCTGGATTCTTTTTCAAGTCTATCTCGAAAGATTTACCTTTCTCGGCATAGTATCTGTACCCATCGAACTGATCGGGAAAGTATTTGGATTCATTGAATTTGGACTCGACAAGGACGAGCTTGCCGTCTTTATCTATGGCAATAAAGTCCGGCTTGAAGAACTCGCCAGGCTTACCCGGAACGGGATCTTTGCCTTTTCCCCGGCAGCGATAATACGCTATCCCTGCAGTACTAGTTTTGCCCGAGTGAGTGCGTCGCCTACGAATCCGCGGACATTGGAATCTTTTTCGATATTATCGACATTCCAGTTCGGATGGCCCTGATCCATGCCGTCACGGGCCGGGCTTGTGGCACTCTCCAGCGCATCTTGCTCAGGTTGCGGCGGGTTCGGCTTTTTCTGTTTGGGCTCACCGGTTGTGGTCGGCTGCTTTCCACCGGGCAATTTGTCACGCGGCGGCTTGGCCCCCCTCGTAGTACCGGGGATGGACCCATCCCAGTGGAGCGTGCCGTCTACTCCGAACTTCATGCCCAGCGGAACACCCGCCTCCGTGCCGGGACTGGTCCCGTCCCAGACGAGTTCACCGTTGCGGTCGAACATCGTGCCCTCGGGGAGCTGCGGAGGGTCCAGGCGACGCGGGGATTCCCCTACCTCGGCCCCGTCCCCGCGCGGACGCGAATTATTGGGATGTCCGCTGCCGGACCCGCCCCCCGGCTGGAAACGGTCGAAGCCAAGGATGTTCCCAGGGCTATCATTGCGGCATGTCCAGGCCCGGTGTCGAGCGTCCTGACCTCCCTGAATACCCGACCTGGGAGGAACTGGAGCGTCTACCCGAGGAGATCGCGGAACAGATCGAACTCTGGGAAGGTCGCGTGGTGTGGATGCCCCGTGGTCCCCGGGAACATCAGCGGTTCACCCGCCGGATCGTCAACGAGATCGAGCGGTGTGCGCGTGCGGATATGTCGGTGCGGCCCGAAAGCTGCTGGGAGGCCGAGTTCGAGACAAATGTCTTTCTCGGAGCAATCGGGAAATCCGACTTCCTCACTCCAGACTTTCTCGTGCACCGCTGTCTGCCTCCATATCAGGACGTACGGGCAGCCGACACACTTCTCGTGGGTGAAGTGCTCGCACCGTCGAACACCGCGCCCGTCCTGGCCGCCAAGGCGGCACGCTACGCAAAGGCCGGGATTTCGTGGTACTGGGAAGTGACGCTGAAAGCGGATGTCAGCGCCATTGCTTTCATTCGGGCCTACGGCTTGGAGACCGGATACGCGCAGCTACCCGATGGGGTCAGGCCGTTGCACACGGCCGCATATCGGCTCGTCGGCGAGTGGGCGAATGACGGCGAAAAGGAAGAGAGAGTGTCGTTCACACACCCGTTTCCGATCGACATACCGTGGACGGCACTCGCCTTCTGAACGGGTGTGGCGAGGCATCGTCACTGCCGTGGACCGCTGCAACGCGAACGGCCCCGGACCGCAGTCCAGGGCCGTTCGGCAGCGCAAGGCGTTATCAACCCTTGTGCGCCTTGACCGCCTCGGTCAGCTGCGGGGTGACCTTGAACAGGTCGCCCACGATGCCGTAGTCGGCGATCTCGAAGATCGGCGCCTCTTCGTCCTTGTTGACAGCGACGATGGTCTTCGAGGTCTGCATGCCCGCGCGGTGCTGGATCGCGCCGGAGATGCCGAGGGCGATGTACAGCTGCGGGGAGACCGTCTTACCGGTCTGGCCGACCTGGAACTGGCCCGGGTAGTAGCCGGAGTCGACGGCGGCGCGGGAGGCGCCGACGGCCGCGCCGAGCGAGTCGGCGAGGGCCTCGACCACCGAGAAGTTGTCGGCGGAACCGACACCGCGGCCACCGGAGACCACGATGTTCGCCTCGGTGAGCTCCGGACGGTCACCGGCCACGACCGGCTCGCGCGAGGTCACCTTGACCACGCCCTCTTCCTGCGCGGGCACCTCGACGGTCACCTTCTCGCCCGCTCCGGCCTGCGCCGAGGCTTCGACGGCGCCCGGACGGACCGAGATCACCGGGACATCGCCGGTGGCCTTCGCGTCGACGGTGAAGGCGCCACCGAAGATGGAGTGCACTGCGCTGCCGTCGTTGTTCACTTCGATGACGTCGACCAGCAGGCCGGAGCCGATGCGGGCGGCCAGGCGACCCGACACCTCCTTGCCCTCGGCGGAGGCGGCGACGATGACGGCGGCGGGCGAGACCGACTCGGTCAGCGCGGCCAGCACGTCGACCTTCGGGGTCACCAGGTAGTTCTCCACATCGTCGGACTCGGCGATGTAGATCTTCTCGGCGCCCGCGGCGGCCAGCGCGTCGGCCAGCTTCTCGCCGGTGCCCGCCGTGCCGAGCACGACGGCGGCGGGCTCGCCGAGGGCGCGAGCGGCGGTGAGCAGTTCGGTGCTGACCTTCTTGATCGCACCCTCGGCGTGCTCGACGAGCACGAGTACTTCAGCCATGTGTTTGTCTCCTAGGAAGTCTGCAGCGCTACCGAGATCAGATGATCTTCTGGCCGATCAGGTACTGGGCGATCTTGGTGCCGCCGTCGCCTTCGTCGGCGATCTTCTCGCCCGCGGTGCGCGGCGGCTTCGGCGTGGCGCCGGTGACGACGGAACCCGCGTTGGCGACGCCCACGGTCGACGGGTCGACGCCCAGGTCGGCCAGCGTGAAGGTCTGCACTTCCTTCTTCTTCGCGGCCATGATGCCCTTGAAGGACGGGAAACGCGGCTCGTTGATCTTCTCGGTGACGCTGACGATGGCGGGCAGCGAGGCCTCCAGCTTGAACACGCCGTCGTCGGTCTCGCGCTCGCCGGTGATCTTGTCACCGTCGACGGTCAGCTTGCGCAAGTGCGTCAGCTGCGGCAGGCCCAGGTACTCGGCGATGATCGCGGGCACCGCGCCGGCGCGGCCGTCGGTGGCCTCGTTGCCCGCGATGACCAGCTCGACACCCTCGACCTGGCCGAGCGCGCTGGCCAGCACCCATGCCGTCTGCACGGCGTCGGAGCCGTGGATGGCCGGATCGTTGATGTGGATGGCCTTGTCGGCGCCCATGGACAGCGCCTTGCGGATGGCCTCGGTGGCGCGATCGGGACCGGCGGCCAGCACGGTGACCTCACCGCCCTGGGCCTCCTTGATCAGCAGCGCCTCTTCGACGGCGCGCTCGTTGATCTCGTCGAGGACGGCGTCGGCGGCCTCGCGATCGAGGGTGTAGTCACCATCGGTGAGCTTGCGCTCCGACCAGGTGTCGGGAACCTGCTTGATGAGTACGACGATGTTCGGCATCGGTCTTCGTCGACCTCCTGTTCTGGTTACACGTGTGGGTGGTCGCACGAACTGCGCCGTACGCCCGGGTGGGTGGCTCAGGCCGTGACATTACCTTACGTTAAGTTACCCATCGGTAACTTAGTGGCTTCTCTCTCACATCTGGTTACCACGCACTACAGTGCGCCGTTGCGGCACCCCCTGTCCCGGCGAGTGAAGCCGCCGTTCCGGGCCGACCGGGTGGGATGTGCCCCGCGGACCCGGTGCCAGTAACGTCGGAGCGATGAGCGAGGCTGTGATCCCTGCCGCAGCGGGCGACCCGTCCGGCATCATCGTGGAATCCGAGACCAGCGTCGGCGCCGTCCGATCACTGCCGCTGACCGGCGAGCGCACCGTTCCCGGCATCGCCGAGGAGAACTACTGGTTCCGCAGACACGAGATCGCCTACGCCCGCCTGCTGGACCGCTGCGCCGGAAAGACCGTGCTGGAGGCGGGTAGCGGCGAGGGTTACGGCGCCGACATGATCGCAGGCGTGGCCGCCACGGTGACCGGCGTGGACTACGACACCGGCGCCGTCGAGCACGTGCGCGCGCGCTACCCCCGCGTCGAGATGATCCAGGGCAACCTCGCCGAGCTGCCGCTGGACGACGCCTCGATCGACGTCGTGGTGAATTTCCAAGTGATCGAACACCTTTGGGACCAGTCCCAGTTCCTGCGCGAGTGCCTGCGCGTGCTTCGCCCCGGCGGGGAGCTGCTGATCAGCACCCCCAACCGGATCACCTTCTCGCCCGGTCGCGACACTCCGCTCAACCCGTTCCACACCAGGGAACTCGACGCGACCGAGTTGACCGAACTGCTGGTCGACGCTGGATTCGAGGTTTCGGAGCTGATCGGCGTGCACCACGGACCGGGCCTGAAAGCGTTGGACGCCAAACACGGCGGGTCGTTCATCGACGCCCAGATCGAACGAGCGCTGGCCGGGGAGCCTTGGCCGGCGGAACTCACCGCGGACGTCGCGCGCGTCACGGTGGACGATTTCGAACTGCTCGCCGCGGATATCGACACGAGCCTGGATCTGATCGCCATCGCGGTGAAGCCTTGACCGATCGCGGCAGCGTACCCGGCGGACACGGAGCAAGCCCCGTGCCGGGCCAGTTCACCTTGGTCCTGCATTCCCACCTGCCCTGGCTGGCCCATCACGGTCGCTGGCCGGTCGGCGAGGAATGGCTCTACCAGTCCTGGGCCGCGTCCTACCTGCCCGTCGTCGAGGTGCTGCGAACTCTTGCGGCCGAAGGCCGTTCGCATTTGCTCAGCCTCGGCATCACGCCGGTGCTCGCGGCCCAGCTGGACGACCCGCACTGCCTGGCGGGCATGCACCACTGGCTGGGCAACTGGCAGCTGCGCGCCGACGAAGCCGCCATGGCGGGCAACGTCGCACTCGGCAGGCACGAGCACCGCTTGGCCGCCGCCGCCCTGGCCGAATTCGAGCAGTACTGGCGGCACGGCGCCGCGCCGGTCTGGCGCACGCTCATCGACGCGGAGACCATCGAACTGCTCGGCGGCCCCCTCGCCCACCCCTTCCAGCCGCTGCTGGACCCCCGGCTGCGCCGGTTCCAGCTCGCCGAGGGCCTGGCCGACGCACGGCACCGCTGGGGCCACACGCCGACCGGCATCTGGGCGCCGGAATGCGGATACACCCCCGGCATGGAGGTGGGCTACGCCGCCGCGGGCGTGACGCATTTCATGGTCGACGGGCCCGCGCTACGCGGCGACACCACGCTCGGCCGCCCGGTGCACGACTCCGACGTGATCGCGTTCGGGCGCGATCTGCAGGTGAGTTACCGGGTGTGGTCACCGAAGTCCGGCTATCCCGGCCACGGCGCCTACCGTGACTTTCATCACTACGACCATGCGACGGGTCTCAAACCCGCACGGGTCACCGGCAAGACCGTCGCGGGCCCGGACAAGGCTCCCTACGATCCGGAACCGGCCGCCGCGGCCGTGGTCAGGGACGTGGACGACTTCGTGCGAACGGTGCGCGAGCGGTTGATCTCCGAATCCGAGCGGATCGGCAGGCCCGCCCTGGTCGTCGCCGCGTTCGACACCGAACTGTTCGGCCACTGGTGGCACGAGGGCCCACAGTGGCTGGCGCAGGTGCTGCGCGCGCTGCCGGAGGCAGGCGTCACCGTGGGCACCCTCGCCGACGCCCGAGCGCGCGGCTATCTGGGCGAACCGGTGCCACTGGCCGACTCCTCCTGGGGTTCGGGCAAGGACTGGCGAGTGTGGGCGGGCGAGCAGGTGCGCGACCTGGTCGAACTCAACGACGACATCGTGCGGTTGACCCTGGACACCGTCGACAAGATGCGCGCCGCGCAGGGCGGCACGCCGGGACTTCGCGATCACGTCGCCGATCAACTGCTGCGTGAGGCGATCCTGACCGTCTCCAGTGACTGGGCGTTCATGGTCAGCAAGGATTCCGCCGCGGGCTACGCGCGTGACCGTGCGCACCGCCATGCCCACGCGGTACGGGAAATCGCCGCGGCCGTCGGGGCGGGCCAACTCGCGAAAGCACGGCAGTTGGCGGCAGGATGGGGGGAAGCTGACGGACTCTTCCCCGGCGTGGACGCGCGACGACTCTCCACCGCGGCGTCCATACCCAGCGCAACCGGGGCAGTATCCGCCGCCGCGCCGGGCCCGGATTCCGCCACCGCGGCCCACGGACCGGTTCCGGCGGATCCCGGCCGGGCCGCAGAAGGACGTGCATGAAGATCTTGATGGTGTCGTGGGAGTACCCGCCGGTCGTGGTCGGCGGGCTCGGCAGGCATGTGCATCACCTCGCCGTCGAACTCGCCGCAGCCGGCCATGAGGTGGTCGTCCTGTCCCGGCGCCCCTCCGGCACCGACGCCTCCACCCATCCCACGCACTCCTATATCGCCGACGGTGTGCTGGTCGTCGCGGTCGCCGAGGACCCGCCGGTATTCGACTTCGGCGAGGACATGCTCGCCTGGACGCTGGCCATGGGGCACGCCATGGTGCGCGCGGGCGTCGCACTCGGGAAGCCGGGCATCGGCGACGGCTGGACGCCCGACGTGGTGCACGCGCACGACTGGCTGGTCGCCCACCCCGGCATCGCCCTGGCCGAGTACTACGACGTGCCGCTGGTGTCGACCATCCACGCCACCGAGGCCGGGCGGCACAGCGGCTGGGTCGCGGGCAAGGTCAACAAGCAGGTGCACTCGGTGGAATGGTGGCTCGCCAACGAATCCGACGCGCTGATCACCTGTTCGGCGTCCATGCAGGACGAAGTGGAGCGACTCTACGGTCCGGAGCGGATCCCGATGACGGTGATCCGCAACGGCATCGACGTGGGCGCGTGGACCTTCCGTCCGCGCGCACCGCGTAGCGGGCCGCCGCGGCTGCTGTACGTGGGCAGGCTCGAGTACGAGAAGGGCGTGCAGGACGCGATCGCCGCGCTGCCGCGCATCCGCCGCGCCCACCCCGGCACCACCCTGACCGTCGCCGGCGTCGGCACCCAGTTCGCGTGGTTGCGCGAACGCGCCCGGGTGCACCGCGTCGCCCGCGCGGTGACCTTCGCCGGTCAGCTCGACCACGCGGAACTGCTCGGCTGGCTGCACGGCGCCGACGCGATCGTGCTGCCCAGCCGGTACGAACCTTTCGGCATCGTCGCGTTGGAGGCGGCCGCGGCGGGCACCCCGCTGATCACCTCCACGGCGGGCGGCCTCGGCGAGGCGGTGATCGACGGGGTCACCGGCGCCTCGTTCGCGCCCGCGGACGTCGACGGCCTGGTCGAGGCGGTCCGCGCCACCCTGGACGATCCCGCCGCCGCGCAGCAGCGCGCCTACGCCGCCAGGGAACGGCTCACCGCCGATTTCGCCTGGGACGTGGTGGCGGCGGAGACCGCCCAGGTGTACCAGTCGGCCAAGCGGCGGGTGCGCAATCCGCTGGGCCGCCCGTCCATCGTGGAACGCCCGCTGCCGGAACGCGATCCGACGTAGGCCCCGGCCGCGCTAGGGCGCCAGTTTCTTGACGATGCGCTCGATGGTGAGCCAGGTGCGGGTGGTGATGTCCGTGCCGTACGTCTTCTCCAGCCACGCCATGAAGTTCGGAGTCTTGCCCGGCTGACTGTTGTCGATGACGGCCAGGACGGCGCGGGCGGTCTCGTCGTAGCCGACGACCCGGGTGAGCGGGTCGGGCCGCTCGGGCAGGGTTGCCGGAGGCTCGGCCGGGTCCTTGAGGAACGTGGCGATCAGATACGTGCCGCGTTCATGGGTCAGGCCGTGGAACGGGTCGGTGTCCAGCAGCGCGCGCAGTTCGTCGTGGCTGCGGATGATGGTGCCGCCGCCGATCCCCAGATCCCGGATCAGCGCCCGCTGAATGCGCTCCTCGAGCGCGGGCACGTCGGTCTCCGCGCTGCGGAACACGATATTTCCGCTGGCCAGGACCGAACCGACGCCCTCGAACCCGAGCGATTCGAACACTCCGCGTAACTTCGCGTTACTCATGTTCGGATTGCTCGGCATGATCCCGCGCAACAGGGCGGCGTAGGCAGTCATAGCGCCGAACCTACCCGCCCGCACCGACGGATTCGCGAGGCTGCCTCGCTAAGCGAACCTCCGCCTTCGCTCCGGCCATGCGCGGGCTATTAGGCGTACCTCCGCCTTCGCTCCGGCCATGCGCGGGGCTGAGGACGAACTACGTCCGGCTGCGCCCATTAGGCGTACCTCCGCCTTCGCTGCGGCCATGCGCGGGGTTGAGGGCGGACTACGTCCGGCGGCACCTATTAAGCGGTCTGCGTGGCCCCGTTCTTCTTGCGCGCGATGTCCTCCAGCGCGGCAAGGTATTCGGCGCGCTTCTCGGCGCCCGCCTCCCAGGCCGCCTTGCGGTTCTTCACCACCTTGGCCGGTGCGCCGACGGCGATGCTGTAGTCCGGGATCTCGCCCTTGACCACGGCGTGCGCGCCGAGCACACACCCGCGGCCGACGCGGGTTTCCCGCAGCACGGTCACCTTGGCGGCGATCCAGGTGTCGGGGCCGATGCGCACCGGGCTCTTCACGATCCCCTGGTCCTTGATCGGCACGGTGATGTCGTCCATCTTGTGGTCGAAGTCGCAGATGTAGCACCAATCGGCGACCAGGGTCGATTCCCCGATCTCGATATCGAGGTAGGTGTTGACCACGTTGTCCTTGCCGAACACCACCTTGTCGCCGATGCGCAGCGAACCCTCGTGGCAGCGGATCGCGTTGCCGTCGCCGATGTGCACCCAGCGGCCGATCTCCATGCGGCTCAGTTCCGGCGTGGCGTGGATCTCGACGCGACGGCCGAGGAAGACCATGCCGCGCAACACGATGTGCGGGTTGGCCAAGCGGAACTTGAACAGCCGGTAGTAGCGCACCAGATACCAGGGCGTGTACGCCCGATTCGCGAGCACCCAGCGCAGCGACGCCAACGTCAGAAAACGCGCCTGCTGCGGATCCCGGCGGCGCGATCCCCGCCAGCGCGAGCGCAACGGTGCGCCCCACATGCTCGTCACGAACGGTTCTCCTGTCGTGGTCCTACCGGTCGTCGCCCGCCTCGACGGCGGACGGTTAGAGCCTATCGCCCACCACGAGCGTTGCGACGAGCACCCGTTACCACAACGCGGGACTCGTTCACCCGCGCACCGGCCTCCCGTACAGTGACTCCTGCGCCGGAGGAGGCGCGGATGCGAGCCAACGACGACAGGAGTACGGCAGGTGCGAAGCGGCGGCGTACTGGCTACTTCCATGTGGCGACCGTCCCGGAAACGCGCCGCGGTCGTGCTGGCCGCGGTCGGCGCGCTGACAGTGGCCGGTTGCGGCACCGATTACGACGACATCACCGTCGGCACCGGCAAGGGCTGGACCGCCGCCTACCACGACGGCCGCAACAGCGGCACCGCTCCGGTCACCGGATCGCGGAAGCTCGGGCTGAGCTGGCAGCGGCCGGTCGGCGGACCGATCGCCCAGCCGGTCACGCTGGGGCCCGACAGCCAGCTGTTCGTCACCACGCGGCTACCGAACTGCTCGATCTTCTCCTTTCAAATGGCCACCGGCCGCAAGCGGTTCTGCAACGCTCTGGGCCCGAGCGCGATCTCCGCGCCGTCCGCGGTCGACTGGATGACCAACGTCTACGTCGGCGACGACAGCAGGGTGATCTCCTTCAACTACCTGGGGCAGCCGCGGTGGGCGACGCCCGTGGCCGGAACGCCGGTCTCGGTGCAGTTCACCGGCGACGGCAAACTGCTGACGGTCAGCCAGTCCGGGCAGGTCGACGTACTGTCCAGGCAGACCGGCGACCGGGCGGTTGCGACCGTGCAGTTGCTCGGCGAACCGGACTTCCTCGCGCACCCTGGCCTCGGCTGGCCGGACGCGGGCCAGGGACTCGACGACTGCGCCGTCGGAGGGCCGCAGTGCCCGGTCGCGAACATCTCCGCCATCGACGCCGCCAGCGGCCGTTTCTACGTGACGTTGTGGCAACCGGGGCGGCCCGCCGCGGCTCTCGTGGCGCTGCGCTACACCGGCGCCAAGGTCGCGCGGGAGTGGAGCACCGAACTGCTGCTCGGGGGCAGCGCGACCAGCCCGGCCCTGTCCGCGGACGGCGGCACCGTCTACGTCGGCGACAACAACAACCGCCTGATCGCCCTCGACACCGCCGACGGGCGGACCAAGTGGGTCCACCGGCTGGACTGGACACCGCGCGGCGGCATCTCGGTGTCCAACGACGGCCTGGTCATCCCGTCGGGTGAGGAAGGCTATCTGCTCGCGCTCCGAGACAACGGTGACACCGCCGAAACCGCTTGGGAACGCAAGGATCTCGCACTGCGCGGCGCTGCCGCGCAGACGGCGGGCGATACCGGCTACGTCACCGCGGCGATCGGCGACGGCCTGAACCTGGTCACCTTCGACACGCGAACCGGAGCCACCATCGATTCCGACGTTCTGCCCGGCGCGAAGGGCACGACCACCGGCACATCGGTCGGCGCGGAGGGCGAGGTCGTGGTCGCCACCCGCATCGGCGAGATCTTCGCGTTCAAGCCGGAGTAGACCCGGCGTTCTCACTGGCCGGGGACGTGCCGAGTACGGTTCTCGCCGGAGCGGCCGCGCCCGGATCCGGGATGATGGCCGTCCTGTTTCGACAGCAGGACGATGGTGACGACGAGCCGGTGGGCGGGGCGGTACGGCTCGTCGTCGCCGAACTTCCTACCTAGGGCCCAGTTCCGCCCGGATGGTCATGGGGTGGCACAGAGAAAGACCGTCGCGGTACGCCCGATGCGAGTGATGACCAGCGTGTGCGGTTGGCTGCCACGAGGTTTGAGGCGTGAACGGAGGGCATCGGGGTCGATGTCGACACCCCGGGCGAGGATTTCGAGGGGACCGCAGTCGCGGCGGCGCAGTTCGGCGCGAAGGGCTTTCTCGCGGAAGTCCATGCGGTCGAGGACGCGGAAGCCGCGCACCCCCTCGGGCACCGTGTCGCCGGTGAGATAGGCGATGCGGGGATCGAGTTGCCACAGACCGTGTTTCGCGGCGTAGTGGCGGACGAGACCGGCGCGCACGACCGAGCCGTCCGGGTCGACGATCCACTGCCCCGGTGCGCGCTCGTCGATGGCGTCGGGTTCGGCGTCGGTGATGGTCCAACCGGCGGCCTGGGACGAGAGCACCGTGGCGCGCCGGGTGACGCCGGGCTCGGTGAGTCCCGGCGACCATAGGCACGCCTCGCGGACCGAGCCGTCGAGCGACACCACTTCCACCTCGCCGGGCCACCCGAGCCGGTCGAAATCCAAACCGGGAGCGCATTTCACGGCGAGATCGCGCGCACGATAGGTATCGAGCAGATCCGGCAGCGGCGGTTGCAGTTCGGCAGGGTTGTGGGTGCGGCGGCCGTCGGCGCGCCGGGCCGGATCTGCGATCACGACGGTGCCCATGCTGCACGGTGCCAGCGCATCCGCCTTGGCCAGCAAGACATTGCGATGACCGGACAGATTGCTCGCCGCCATCGCCAGCCGTACATCGTCCAGATCGCTGCCCAGCACAGCGGGACAGTGCGGCGCCAGGGCCGCCAGCTCGGCGCCGATCGAGCAGGTCACGTCGTGCACCGCCCGCCCGGCCAAGCGCGCGGCCCGGTGCCGGGCGACGGCGGTCGGCGTCGCCTGCTGCAGGGCGTCGTCGGTGAACAGCCACTCCCCGGCGTCGGCGAGTTTGGCCGTGGCGCGGCGACGCAACCGGACCGTCTCGACCAGAGCCGCCGCCCGGTCACCGTGGGCACGGCGCACCTGCTCGAGATCCTTCAGCAGGGACGCGGAGGTCAGCGCCAGTCCATCCACCTCCGCCAGCGCGGCCCGCCCGGTCGCGCTATCCAGATACCCGACATCATCGCGGGTGAAGCGATAGGCCACTATCGGCTCCACGCCGGCGGGTGAACCGAGTCGACTCGCGTGAGTCCCGCGAAAGCGATCGTGCCGGTGGCGGTTCGGAAGAATGCCGCCCGGTCACGGCGTTCCCACCGCCACGTGGGTTCGCCCGCACCCGCCACGGCTGCACCGACGGTGCAGCCGTGGTGGTGTGCGATGCGGTCGCGACAGGTATTGCGCGCCACTACTTCCCGGCGGAGCTGGGCTTCACGCCGGTGATCATGGCGTTGTAGAAGAACTGGCGCGGAACCACCCGGCGCATGATGTTCTCGTCGACCCAGCTCAGCCCGAGCCAGGCGCGGTACATCGCCATCCGGTAGCGCCAGGTGAGCTTTTCGGCGGGCACGGCCGCTTCGAACGTGCGCACCGGCCAGCCCCACAGCGCCGCGGCGAACTCTTCCGTCGTGGCCGCCACCTCGACCGCACCCGCCGAGCGCGCCATCGCCTCCAGGGCGCGCGGATCGAAGGTGTGCAGGTCGACGACCGCCTCGAGGGCCGCCGCGCGCGAGGACTCGTCCAGTTCCTCCTGCGGTCGCCGCCAGTCGCTGAGCATCGGCAGCTTGGTCACCGTGGTGGTGGCCTTCCACGTGATGCGTCCCAGCCAGCGGGCGTAGAAGTTGCCTGCCGTGGTCGGCTCGCCCGCGAACACGAAGCGACCACCCGGCTTCAGCACGCGCAGGCACTCCTTCAGCGCCAGTTCGACGTCGGGGATGTGGTGCAGCACGGCGTGGCCGACCACCAGATCGAAGGTGTCGTCGTCGTAGGGGATGGTCTCCGCGTCGGCGACCCGGCCATCCACGTCCAGCCCGAGGTTCTGCGCGTTGCGCAGCGCGACTTTGACCATGCCCGGCGACAGGTCGGTGACCGAGCCCGACTTCGCCACGCCCGCCTGCATCAGGTTCAGTAGGAAGAATCCGGTACCGCAGCCCAGTTCCAGTGCCTTGCCGTAGGGCAGCGGCGCGGGGCCGACGGCCGCGTCGAACCGGCCGCGCGCGTATTCGATACAGCGCTCGTCATAGGAGATCGACCATTTGTCGTCATAGGTCTCGGCTTCCCAGTCGTGGTAGAGCACCTGGGCCAGCTTCGTATCCTCGAGCGCTGCTGCGACCTCTGCCTCGGTGGCATGCGGGTTCGGCGCGGGGTCGTCGGGACGTACCGTCATGGTCGGCAAGCCTACCCAAATCCGCAGTTGACGACTGCTATCGGCCCACGAACTCCGCCGACCCTGGACCGTCGGCCAGATAAGAACCTGTTCCGATCAGCCGATCTTCCGTCGTGAACAGGGCGGACCACTCGCCACGGGCCCGATCGAGACCGTGCGGACCGGCTTCGAAGACCGCTTTGGCGGCGGCCAGCGCGCGGGCGGGACCGCGGGTGAACTGGCGCGCCCACCGCATCGCGGCGGTATACACGTCGTCCGGGGCGACGACTTCGTCGACCAGGCCCAGCGCCTTCGCCTCGTCCGCTTCGACGAAACGACCGGTGTAGACGAGGTCCTTGGCCGCGCCCGGCCCGATCAGCAGGGCGAGCCGCCGGATGCCCGCCAGCGGGATCAGGCCCGTCTTGATCTGTGGCAGGCCGAGTTTGACGTTGTCACCGATGACGCGGCGGTCGGCCCCCAGCGCCAGCTCCAGCCCGCCGCCGAGGCAGTAACCGCTGATCGCCGCGATGGTGGGCTGCCGGATCCGCGCCAGGCAGCCGAGGGCATGCTGCAGGTCGGCCGCCATGGCGGCGGCCTGGGCGCTTCCGAGTCCGAACAGTTCGGCCACGTCGTCGCCCGCGCAGAACACTCGCTCGTCGCCGTAGACGACGACCGCGGCGACTCCTGGGTCCGCGGCGACGGCGTCGGCCGCCTCGGCCAGCTCGCGCACCAGCTGCAAGTTCAGCAGGTTCATCGGAGGGCGGACGATCCGGAGGACGGCCACGCGCCGCGCGGCGTCACCGTCGGTCAGCTCCCGGGTCACGAATTCGGCCATGGAACGCACGCTACCGCCCCACCCAACCGCCGGCGCACACAGCACGAGTGGGCAGCTCCGAAACGGCAGCGGACGGCACTACCCCGAGCACAGCCCCGAGCCGGCCGTGGAGGGCCGGGGATCATCCGCTCCGGCGGTCACGCCCGCTCACGGACGCACAGATCGCTCGAGCCGCCCGGTATCGGGCAGGTCGGCGAAGTAGCGGTGGTTGTCCGGGAAGGACAGCCGCTTCTTGCCGTCCACATCTTCCAGTACCGGCATGATCGGATCGATCGTCCGCGGCGCGGCCAGGATGTCGGCGGTGGAGCCGAATCCACTGAGCGCGTCCAGCTGCGACCAGGTCGGCGGCAGCAGTACGTCGGCCCCCGAACGCCACCGCGCCAGCGCTTGGGCCGGAGTGCGCCACTGCACGTCCGCCGCCTCGGAGGTGGCGCCGTCGGCGAGTTGCCCCTCCGGCAGCACCGCGACGAAGAACCGAGTGTCGTAGCGACGCGGCTCGACGACGGGGGTGATCCAATTCGCCCACGGCCGCAGCAGGTCGGCGCGTAGCACCAGCTTCTCCTCGGCGAGGAAGGACGCCAGCGACAGTTCCCTGCGCTCGAGCCGCGCGCGGGCCTCGCGGTAACCGGTGGTATCGGAGACGACGCTGTCGGCGGTCGGCCCGGCCAGTAGCACACCGCACTCCTCGAACGTCTCCCGGACGGCCGCGCAGACCAGCGCCTTGGCCCTGGTTGCGCTGGTCCCGAATTGTTCGGCCCACCAGGCGGGTTCGGGACCGGCCCACGCGATGTCGGCGGTTCCGTCGGACGGGTCGACCCCACCGCCGGGGAACACGGTCATGCCCGCGGCGAACGCCATGGCGCCGACCCTGCGCTGCAGGAAGATCTCGGGCCCGTCGGCTCCGTCGCGCATCAGCATCACCGTGGACGCGTCCTTCAGCGGCGGTGCCGGTTGTTGAGTGTCTGCCTGTGCTTCTGTCTCACTCACCCTTGCACCTTAATAGGTGCAGCCGGACGTAGTCCGCCCTCAACCCCCGCGCACGGCCCGGGTCAGCGGGTGCGGTGCTTGCCCGCCCGCCGGGAGCGCCGCGCGAAGTAGCGGCCGTCGACTCGATCCAGCGCGATCGATTGGCGGAAGGCGTCGCTGAGGTTCTCGGCGGTGAGCACGTCGGACAGCAGGCCTTGCGCGACCACTTCGCCCTCGTTGAGCAGCAGGCCGTGGGTGAATCCGGGTGGAATCTCCTCCACGTGATGGGTGACCAGCACGATCGCGGGCGCGTCTGGGTCGGCGGCGAGATCGCCGAGTCGCTCCACAAGTTCCTCGCGGCCGCCCAGGTCCAGGCCCGCGGCAGGCTCGTCCAGCAGCAGCAGCTCGGGATCGGTCATCAGCGCGCGGGCGATGAGCACCCGTTTGCGTTCGCCCTCCGACAGCGTTCCGTAGGTGCGGTCGGAGAGATGCTCGGCTCCGAGGCTCTCCAGCATGTCGATCGCGCGATCGGTGTCCACGTCGTCGTAGCGCTCCCGCCAGCGGCCGAGCACCGCGTAGCCCGCGGACACCACCAGATCACTGACCTTCTCGTCGGTCGGGACCCGGCCCGCCACCGCGGCCGACGACAGGCCGATGCGCGGGCGCAGCTCGCTGATATCCACCTTCCCGATCCGCTCCCCGAGCAGATGGGCGATGCCCGCCGTGGGATGCAGCTCGGCGGCGGCCATCCGCAGCAGCGAGGTCTTGCCCGCGCCGTTGGGGCCGAGGACCACCCAGCGTTCGTCGAGCTCGACCTGCCAGGTGACCGGGCCGACGAGGGTATGGCCGGAGCGGCGGACGGTCACGTCGGTGAAATCGATGAGCAGATCGGGATCCGGTTGCGGCACGCGCTCCATCTTGGCCCACGCCAGGGGGCACTTGCCAACGCAGGGCGGGGAAAGCCGATCCGGCGGGTCGGGATCTATGCTGGAATGCCGCCGCGCCGTCGCGCCGCCCAACACGCCCGGGACTCCGTAGCGGAGGTTCACCAGGACCGGGCGGGCACCGCGATCACCGTCATGGAACCCGGAGCCACTTCGGTGAACCCCGCGTCGCGCACGGCGATTGCCGCGCCCTCGGCCACCTGCTCGGCCAGCGCTGCCCAGTGCTGCGCGTCGGCCTCGCGCACCGCGCAGCGGAAGCCGAGTTCCGCCCAGCGCAGCGCGTGCTCCACCGGCAGCGCGCCGGCCAGCAGCATGCTCGCGTGGCCCACCTGCGCGGCGGACTTGCCCAACGTCATTCCGAGCCCGGAGTTCACCCACAGCACCGGCAGTCCGGGATCGGGCGGGCCTGGCTCGTCGTGCTCGAGATCGGTGCCGCCGATCTGCAAACGCTTGATCCGCGGGTCGACCGCACCCACCGGCCCCGGGACCAGCGCCCGCGCCTGCGCGCCGTCGATCGCCACGGTGACGCCCGCGACGTCGCAAGTCGCCTGCCACTGTGCGCCGCGAGCGCGCCGAGCCACCTTGCGGATGCGGGAGCGCTTCCACGCCAGATAGCGTTCCTCCCACTCGCCGCCCGACCCGACTCGCTCGTCCAGGCACAGTGCCACCGCGGCCGACGCGGCGGCGGCGAGCAGCGCACTGCGCGGCGGCGAATCGACCTTGGGCAAATGCAGGACCATCTGCATCGCCTGCACCATGGCCGGGTCGTCCGGATCTGCGCCGCCGCCGTAGCCTCCGGCCAATTCCGCGTGCCGGGCCCGAAACCCTTCGATATCCGATACCGTTGCGCCGCTGATATCTGCCGCGCCGCTGGTATCGCCGTCCTCACGGACTTCGCCGCATTCCGGAATGCTCGTCATCGCTCCACCTCGATCATCGACGAAAACGTCTCGGTCGGCTCCAGGCCCTTCCCACGGAACACGTCGCGGACCGACTCGCCGTACCGCGACCAGCAGGCCCTACGTACCGGCGCAGAAAACCGGGCCGGATGATCAGCCCAGCGGCACCCGGCGCAGCAGGCCGTCCCTGGCGTCGGCGGCCTCGACCTCATGCCGGGTGACTCCGAGGATGAACAGGACAGCGTCCAGATACGGATACGAGAGGGCGGCATCGGCGACCTCACGCAACGCCGGTTTGGCGTTGAAAGCGACACCGAGGCCTGCGGTGTTGAGCATATCGATGTCGTTGGCGCCGTCACCCACCGCGACGGTCTGTTCCATCGGCACCCCGGCGTCGGCGGCGAACTTACGCAGGGCAGTCGCCTTGGCCGCGCGGTCGACGATCTCGCCGACGACGCGGCCGGTCAACTTTCCGTCCACCACTTCCAGGGTGTTCGCCTGCACGAAGTCCAATTCCAGCTCATGCGCGAGCGGTTCGATCACCTGCCGGAAACCGCCCGACACCACGCCGCAGCGGAAACCGATCCGGCGCAGCGTGCGGATGGTGGTGCGGGCGCCGGGGGTCAGCGCGATCCGGTCGGCGACCTCCTCGATCACCGACTCGTCCAGCCCGGCCAGCGTCGCGACCCGCTGCCGCAGCGATTCGGCGAAATCGATCTCCCCGCGCATGGCGGCCTCGGTCACCTTGCGGACCTCGTCCTCCACGCCCGCGTGCGCGGCGAGCATCTCGATGACCTCGCCCTGGATCAGGGTGGAGTCGACGTCGAACACGATCAGCCGCTTACCCCGGCGGGCCAGTCCAGCGCGTTCCACCGCGACGTCCACCCGCTCGGCCACCGCGACCTCGGCCAGCGCGGTGCGCAGCCGCGAATCGGTGTCCGGGCCGGAGTCGGTCGCGGTGACCATCAACTCCATGCCGGTCACCGGATAGTCGGCGATACCGCGGATGGTGTCGATGTTGGCCCCCAACGCGGCCAGTTGCCGCGACACCGCGCTGAACGCGCGCGCCGTGACCGGGCTGCCGAGGATGACCACCGCGTGGGTGGACATCGGCTGCCTGCCGATGTCCGCGTCCACCTCCACGTCGACGTTCATGCCGACGGTGTTCATGGCCTCTTCGAGTTCGTCCTGCAACGCCTCGGCGTCGGTGGGGCAGGTGACCAGAACACCCAGGGTCAACCTGCCGCGGATCACGACCTGCTCCACGTCCAGCAGGCTCACCCGGTGCCGGGACATGGCCGCGAGCAGCACTGACGTCACACCGGGGCGGTCCGGCCCGGTGACGGTGACGAGGACGGTGGTGTCGGCCAACTGATGCGCTCCATGTTCGATGTTCGCCGTCGTTGTGCTGGACGTCGTTGTCGCAACGCACAGTGCGTACTGATCTCCACAAACGAGTGTGCACCCGCTGATCACCTGCGGGTGCACACTCGTCGCGATGAATCCTACGGCGCGGCCGGGCATCGCCCGTCCGGCCCCGCCGAGCAGGCGTCCTACTGCGCCAGGACGTTCGGCTCGTGCAGGTCGGTGGCGTGCTTGCCCGCGCCCCAGCCGACATGCGCCTCGGCGCGCATGCGCTCGACCATGTGCGGGTAGTGCAGCTCGAACGCGGGACGCTCGGAGCGGATGCGCGGCAGCTCGTAGAAGTTGTGCCGCGGCGGCGGGCAGGTGGTGGCCCACTCCAGCGAGTTGCCGTAGCCCCACGGGTCGTCCACGGTGACCACCTCGCCGTAGCGGTAGCTCTTGAAGACGTTCCACAGGAACGGCAGCATCGACGCGCCGAGCACGAAAGCGCCGATCGTGGAGACCGTGTTCAGCGTCGTGAAGCCGTCGCTGGGCAGGTAGTCGGCGTAGCGGCGCGGCATGCCCTCGGCGCCGAGCCAGTGCTGGACCAGGAAGGTGGTGTGGAAGCCGAGGAACGTCGTCCAGAAGTGCCACTTGGCCAGGCGCTCGTCGAGCATCCGCCCGGTCATCTTCGGGAACCAGAAGTAGATGCCCGCGTAGGTGGCGAACACGATGGTGCCGAAGAGCACGTAGTGGAAGTGCGCCACGACGAAGTACGAGTCGGTGACGTGGAAGTCCAGCGGCGGGCTGGCCAGGATGACGCCGGACAGACCACCGAAGAGGAAGGTGACGATGAAGCCGATGGAGAACAGCATCGGCGATTCGAAGGTCAGCTGACCCCGCCACATGGTGCCGATCCAGTTGAAGAACTTCACACCGGTCGGGACCGCGATGAGGAAGGTCATGAACGAGAAGTACGGCAGCAGCACGGCGCCGGTGGCGTACATGTGGTGGGCCCACACCGCGATCGACAGCGCGGCGATACCCAGGGTCGCGTAGACCAGAGTGGTGTAACCGAAGATCGGCTTACGCGAAAAGACCGGGAAGATCTCCGAGACGATGCCGAAGAACGGCAGCGCGATGATGTACACCTCGGGGTGACCGAAGAACCAGAACAGGTGCTGGTAGAGCAGGATGCCGCCGGTCGCGGGGTCGTAGATGTGGCCACCCAGGTGACGGTCGTAGGCCAGGCCGAACAGCGCGGCGGTCAGCAGCGGGAAGGCCAGCAGCACCAGGACGCTGGTCACGGCGATGTTCCAGGTGAAGATCGGCATCCGGAACATGGTCATACCGGGAGCCCGCAGGCAGACCACGGTGGTCAGCATGTTCACGCCACCGAGGATGGTACCGAGACCGGACACCGCCAAGCCCAGGATCCACAGGTCGGTGCCGACGCCGGGCGAGTGCAGGATATCGGTCAGCGGCACGTACGCCGTCCAGCCGAAGTCGGCCGCGCCGCCCGGGGTGATGAAGCCCGCGGTCGCCATGCTGGCGCCGAACGCGTACAGCCAGTAGCTGAAGGCGTTCAAACGCGGGAACGCGACGTCGGGGGCGCCGATCTGCAGCGGAAGGATGATGTTGGCGAAGCCGAACACGATCGCGGTCGCGTAGAACAGCAGCATGATCGTGCCGTGCATGGTGAACAGCTGGTTGAACTGCTCGGTGGAGAGGAACTGCAGGCCCGGCCGGGCCAGCTCACCACGCATCAGCAGGGCCATCAGGCCACCGATGAGGAAGAAGCCCATCGACGTGGTCAGGTACATCACACCCAGGACCTTCGGGTCCGTGGTGGTGACCATCTTGTAGATGAACGAGCCCTTCGGCCCGGTCCGAGCCGGATACGGCCGAGTCGCTTCCAACTGAGGGACTGGCTGGGGCTCTACGGCAGTCACTGATCCTCCTGAAAGGTGCCTTTAGGTCGCTCCGCAGGCTCCGCTGATCGCATCCAACCCGATGTCGGGATAGACGACAGTTCGCTTGCGCTCTCCGAATCGTAAACCCGTCGAGATGGACCGAGCCGAACGGGTCCTACTCTCTGTCGTATTTGTTGGCCGCGACTGCGTCGCGGCGTGTTCGCGGCCCCTTCATGGCTCGCGTCCGAGCGGCCGCCGCTTGCTCCTTCGTCGCGGACGCGGCGGCCACTCGGACGCGAGCCGGGCCGCGAACGGCGGATGCTCGGTCTCGCTCCGCTCGAAAGACGTGGTCGAGGTGCGCTGGGCGCGTAGTCGGCGACCGACCGGCTGGAGGCTCGCGGTATCGGCGCCCGGTGCAGGTGCGCTGGAGGCTCGCGGTATCGGCGCCCGGTGCAGGTGCGCTGGAGGCTCGCAGTAACGGCGCCCGGCGCAGATACGGCTGCCGGTGGCGGCAGCGATGCTGCCTTTCGCGGGAACGAGCCCTTCTCGGCGAGGCGCGGGCCAGGATTGGAGTGCGTGCCTACCCAGGGGGTGGCCGAGTCTGTCCACAGCCTGGCCGCGGACTGCGTCGAATCAGTGGTCGGCGAGATCCTCGAGCCACTGCGAACCCGGAGGCAGGCCGAGTGGGGCTCGGCGTGCCCCGCCGGGCGGTGCCGGCGGCGCTTTGCCGCGGCGCGCGGGCAGTCCGGCGCTGGAAAATCGGCGGGCCGGGACCGATGAGTTCGGTGGGTGGCGGGCGTCTGTAGAGGTGACACGAGTTCACCTCAGGCCAGGAGACCAGCGATGACCGAAACGAACCGCACGACGATCGGCGATCCCTGTTGGGTCGACTTGTACAGCTCCGACCTCGATCGGAGTATCGCGTTCTACCGCGAACTGTTCGACTGGACCGCCGAGAGCGCGGGCGAGGAGTTCGGCGGGTACGTCACCTTCCGCAAAGACGGGCGCGCCGTGGCGGGCGCGATGGCCAGGATGCCCGGCGACACCGACAGCCCCGAACAGTGGACGGTGTATCTGGCCAGTCCCGACGCGCGGGCCACCGCCGACGCGGCGACCGCGGCGGGGGCCTCGCTGGTGGTGGCGCCGATGGCGGTCGGCGAGCTGGGCACGATGGCCGTGCTCGGCGACGTCGGCGGTGCCGGTGTCGGCATCTGGCAGGCCGGGACGTTCCCCGGCTTCGAGACCGTGGGCCTGGTTTCCGGCGGGCAGTGGAGTGCGCACGCGGGCGCGCCCTCCTGGTTCGAGCTGCACACCCGCGCCTACGACGCGTCGTTGACCTTCTACCGGGAGGTGTTCGGCTGGTCGGATGTCTTCACCATCTCCGACGCCCCGGAGTTCCGCTACTCCACCATCCACGCCGAGAGCCCGATGCTGGGCGGCGTCATGGACGCCTCGGCTTTCCTGCCCGAGGGCGCACCCGCGGGCTGGATCGTCTACTTCGGCGCCGACGACGTGGACAAGTCCGTCGACCGGCTCACCGAACTGGGCGGCACGGTGCTCTCGCCGCCGCAGGACACCCCCTACGGCCGGATGGCCGCGGTCACCGACGCCACCGGTGCCCGTTTCAGCATCGGCGGCAATCGAGCCTGAACCCGGCGGCCCGCACGAAAGATCCGACGCACACCCGGGCGTTGCGTGCGGGCCGTGGGCGGGCGCGAAATCTGCCCATCGACCGGATTCGCTCCGGCGGAATCGTCGATTCGGGTGGCCGATTCCCCGCCCGCGAGCGCACTGCACCCCCTCGACCTAACGAATGGACCGGCGGGCGCCGACATGTACCCTCACTCGCATGCCGGTGAGCGACGTGACGCAGGTACGCACCCGAATTCGCGCGGTTCGTCATCGCGACGGCGCGGCCGGTCGCCGGCTCCGGGCGGTCGTGGCCGGGTGTGCGGCGCTGCTGCTCGCAGGGTGCGGCGGCGCGACCGACGACTCCGCTTCCATCGTGCGCACCACCACCAATATCGCGGGCGCGGGCGTGGTCGGGCTGGAGCGCGACACCACCCGGGCGTGCGCGCTGCCGAGCGCGCCGGATCCCACGGGCGGGGACACCCGCAGCGTCACCCATGCGGCGGGCGTTTCCGAGGTGCCCGCCGACCCCCAGCGCATCGTCGTGCTCAGCACCTCCGCGCTGGACGCGGTCTGCGCGCTCGGCCTGTGGGAGCGGGTCGTAGGGACGGTGACGATGGACGGGCCGAGCCCGCAACCGGCGTATCTGGGCACCGGCGTACTGAGGATTCCCGGCGTCGGCACCGCCGCGCGGCCGGACCCGGCCCGGATCGCGGCCCTGCATCCCGATCTGATTCTGGGTGAGAACCCCACCGGCACAGCGAGTTTCAGCGCGTTGCAGGCTATCGCCCCGACCGTGCTGGTCGGTTCGAACAACGGCTGGCAAGCCGAATTCGTGGCGTACGCGGCGGGTTTGGGACGGCGCGACGCGGCGGAGACCGCATTGCGGAACTACCGCACCGAGGCGCGCGATACCGGTACCGCGCTGGCGGCGGGCCAGACCCAGGCATCGATCGTCAGGTTCACCGCCGACGCTGCGCGGGTGCAGGGCGGCGACAGCTTCTCCGGCCAGGTGCTCGCCGACGCGGGCGTGCAGCGTCCAGCCGCGCAGCGCGGATCCTCGTTCGACGTGCGCGAGGACGAGTTCGCCACCAAGGTCGAGGGCGATCTGATCTACGTGATCCTCGCTGGTCCAGATGGCAAGAAGCACGGTGAAGCGGTACTGCGCACCGACGAATGGAAGGAACTCGGCGCCGCCACCGACCGCCGGGTGTTCGCCGTGGAGGACAGCGTCTGGCACGGCGACGGCCTCACCGCCGCCCGCGCCCTGCTCACCGACCTGCGCGACACGCTCAACGGCTACGTGACCGACTGACCGCCCACCCCCTTGGGTGGGGTTTCCCCCACCCTGGGAGTGCCCGGACCAGCGCTGGGGTTGCTGTCGGAAAGTCCCTTCGCGGACGAGATTCAGAGGTACGCCGAGAACCTCTCAATCGAACCCGAGGACACGACATGCACACGCTGACCGATTCGCTCGCCGACACCCGGTACTCCCTGCCGGTGGCACAGCCCGTTGCCGGGGTCGATCCGAACGCGGTCGTGGCGTCCACCGCCGATTGCGACCTGACCTACGCCGAGCTGGATCGCTGGTCCAACCGCCTGGCCCGATTGCTGCTGCGCCTCGGCGCCGGCCCCGGCACCCGGATCGCGGTGGCGATCGACCAGGCGATCGAGTCCGTCGTAGCCGAGCGCGCCGCCACCAAGATCGGCGCCATCACCGTCCCGGTGACCGACGACGGCTCCTACGCGCTGGGCACCGCCGTGGGCATCACCACCAAGGACCAGCGGCCCGAGCACGCGAACGAGATCACCTGGCTGGTGCTGGACGAGCGCTCCACCCTGCAGCGCTACCTGACCAGCTCCGCCGCCCCGCTGCGCGCGGACGACCTCGACCTTCTCCCGAAAGCCGCCTGACCGGTCACAACCCCTCCCCCGCGACCCGAACAGCGATGTTCGGGTCGCGCAGTGTGCCCAATATCCCCGCAGCGCCGACCGCGCCGGTTCAGAATTGACTTGCCGCGTGCTGTGCGGCAGCAGGTACTACCGCTACCGCGGTGACTACGGGTGGTCACTGTCGATCGGCCCGATCGCGGTCAGAATGTAGGACACTTCATGCAACAGCCTTCCCTTTCGGCGCAAGACCCGGACACAGTTCTTCCCGACGGGGCCTTCGCCCTCTCGGCGGCACAGCGCGGCATCTGGTTCGCCCAGCACGTCGCCGGTGCTACTCCGATCTCGATCGCCCAGTACGTCGAACTCAACGGTCCGATCGACGTCGACTTGCTCGCGCGTTCGGCGCGGCAGGCCGGGCGTGAATTCGGTACCGGCTACCTGCGCCTCGTCGAGGTGGGGGGGCATCCGTTCCAATTCGTCGACCCCACGCTCGACGACAGTCTGGAGACGCTGGACTTCCGCTCCGAACCCGATCCGGAGGCGGCCGCGCACGCGTGGATGCGCGCGGAGTACGAGGCCCCGCTGGAGCTGACCCGCGACCGGCTGGTACGCATCGCCATGCTGCGCGTCGGCGCGGACCGCTGGTTCTGGTATTCGCGGATCCACCACATCGTGCTCGACGGCATGGGCGCGCTGACCATGGTGCAGCGCACCGGAGAGCTGTACAACGCCGCCGTCGAAGGCCGCGAGGCGTCGCCTGCGAAGGCGGAGGACCTGCGCAAGATCGTCGAGGCGGATCTGGCCTACCGCAGTTCGGAGCGGTTCGGCGCGGACCGGGAGCACTGGCTGGCGCACCTGGACGGCATGGCCGATCCGGTGAGCCTGGCCGGTCGTACCGCACCGGTGGACGGGCATCCGAGGCGGGCCACCGGCGCGCTGCCCGCCGACACCGGACAGCTGCTGGACGCCGTCGCCGAGCAGGTGTCCTCGGGTGTCGCGCCGACCGTGGTCGCCGCCTTCGGCGCGTATCTGTCCGCGATGACCGGCGCACCGGAAGTCGTGCTCAGCCTGCCGGTGTCCGCGCGCACCACCGCGACACTGCGCCGTTCCGGCGGCATGATCGCCAACGTGGTCCCGCTGCGGCTGCGGATGACGCCCCACACGACCGTCGGCGACGTGATCCGGGCGGCGCAGGGTGAGCTGACCGGGGCGCTACGGCGCCAGCGCTACCGGCAGGAGGACATCTTCCGCGATCTCGGCCGGCCGATGGATGAGGCCGGCTCCTTCGGCCCCTCGGTGAACCTGATGATGGTCGACACCAGAATCCAGCTCGGCCCGGTCACCGGGCGGCTGCACGTGCTGACCTCGGGGTTGATCGACGACCTTTTCGTCAACCTGTATCCGGGTGTCGGCGGCGAGAGCACGCATATCGACTTCCAGGCCAACGGCAACCTCTACACCGACGCCGAGCTGTCCGGGCAGCACCGCCGCTTCCTGTCGTTCCTGCACCGTTTCTTGGCCGCCGGACCGGACGCGCCGCTGGCGAGCGTGCCGGTGCTGTCGGACGACGAGCGCACCGGATTCGCACCCGCCCGCGGGCCCGCGGGTGTCGCGGCGCGGACGCTGCCCGGCCTGCTCGCCGCGGGCGCTGCCCGCGATCCGCTGGCGACCGCGCTGGTGGCGGACGAGACCGCGATGACTTACCGCGAGGTCGACGACTACACCAACCGGCTGGCCCGGGTGCTGATCGCCGCGGGCGCCGGGCCCGAGCGCACCGTGGCGATCTCCATCCCACGGTCCATCGCCTCGGTGCTGGCGACGATCGCGGTGGCCAAGACCGGCGCGGCGTTCGTGCCGATCGACCCCACCTACCCGGCCGACCGGATCGAGCACATGGTCGGCGACAGCGGTGTCGTCGCGGGCATCACGCTGGCCGCCGCGCGAAAGTCGTTGCCGCGCCGGGTGTCCTGGCTCGTCCTCGACGACGAGGGCACCGAGCGGGCGATGGCCGAGCGGGACGCCGCGCCGCTGACCGACGCCGACCGCACGGCCGCGATGCACCCGGACCAAGCCGCCTACGTCATCTACACCTCCGGTTCCACCGGACTCCCGAAGGGCGTGCTGGTCCCGCACCGCGGGCTGGCCAACTTGGTGGCGAGTTCCGGCGCCGGATTCGGCATCGACCGCCAGTCCGTCGTCGCCCATGCCGTGTCGCCGAGTTTCGACATCTCGGTCGAGGAGATCCTGGTCACGCTGGCGTCCGGCGCGACGCTGGCCGTGGTGCCGCCGTCGGCGTACGCGGGCGAGGAGCTGGCCCGGGTACTGCGCGCCCACCGCGTCACCCACCTCAACGTGACCCCGGCGGTCGTGGGATCGCTCGACCCGGCGACCCTGCCACAGCTGCGCACTGTGATCGTGGGCGGTGACGCCTGCCCGCCCGAGCTGGTGACGAAGTGGGCGGGCCGGACCCTGCTGAACGGCTACGGCCCCACCGAGACCACCATCACCGTCAGCCTCAGCGCCCCGCTGACGCCGGACGGCCCGGTCACCATCGGCCGTCTGGCCCGCGACGTGTCGGCGGTGGTCCTCGATCCATGGCTGCGGCCGCTGCCGCCGGGCACCGTCGGCGAGCTCTACCTCTCCGGTCCCGGCCTCGCGCGCGGCTACCACCGGCGCAACGGGCTGACCGCCGACCGTTTCGTCGCCGACCCGTACGGCACGGGTGAGCGCATGTACCGCACCGGCGACCTCGTGCGCTGGGTGCACAACGACGGGCACGTGGAACTGGAGTACCAGGGCCGCAGTGACTTCCAGGTGAAGGTGCGCGGCTTCCGCATCGAGCTCGGCGAGATCGACGCCGCCTTGCAGCGGCAGCCCGATGTCGACTTCGCGCTCACCCTCGGCGTCGAAACCGGTTCGGGCGCGACCGCGCTGGTGTCGTACGTGCTGCCGGAGCCGGGTGCGCACATCCACGCTGAGGCGCTGAAAGCCGCTGTCGGAGAATCGCTTCCGGCCTACATGGTGCCCTCGGTGATCATGGTGCTGGACGATCTTCCGCTCACGCCGCTGGGCAAGGTGGACCGCAAGGCGCTGCCCGCACCGGATTTCGGCGCGCGCGCCACGGCGAGCAGGCCGCCGTCCACGCCACGCGAGGAGACGCTCGCCGCGCTGTTCGCGGAGGTGCTCGGCCTGGAATCGGTGGGGGTCGACGAGAGCTTCTTCGCGCTCGGCGGCGACAGCATCGTCTCGATCCAGCTGGTGTCGCGGGCGAAGGCGGCCGGACTCGGGTTCGGCGCACGGGATGTCTTCGAGCGCAAGACCGTCGCGGCGCTGGCCGCGGTGGCCACCGACGTGCCGACCGGAGTGGTGCACGAGCTGCCCGGCGGCGGGGTCGGCGAGGTAGAGCTCACGCCGATCGTGCACGCGATGCTCGAGACCGGCGACACCTGGCGGCGGTTCGCCCAGGCGGTGCTGATCGAGCTGCCATCCGGGATGCGGCGCGCGGATCTCGTGGCCGCCCTCGCAACGCTGCTCGACCGGCACGACCTGCTGCGCTCGACGCTGCGCAGCGCGGGCGACGGCTGGAGCTGGGTGGTCGCCGAACCCGGTGCGGTGAACGCGGGCGCCCTGCTGGAAGTCGTGACCGCGGACGCCGACCTGGACGAGACCTGCGAGCGCGCGTTGCAGCGCGCCGCCGACCTGCTCGATCCGGAGACGGGCGTGGTCGCGCGTTTCGTGTGGATCGAGCGCGCCGACGCCGCGCCGCTGCTGTGGCTGGTGCTGCACCATCTCGTCACCGACGGCGTTTCCTGGCGGATCCTGCTGCCGGATCTGGCCACCGCCGCACTGGGCGCCGAACTCGCGCCGGTCGGCACCTCCTTCCGGCGCTGGGCGCACGGCCAGCGCGAGCACGCGGCCACGCGCACCGGCGAACTGCCGCTGTGGCAGCGCATCGTGGCCACGCCCGATCCCGCGCTCGGCTCGGCGCCGATGGACCCGGCCGTCGACGTGGTGGGTTCCATGGCGCACCTGACGACCGTCGTGCCGCCGGACATCGCACAGTCCGTGCTCACCACCGCGCCGGAACGCTTCCACTGCGGCGCCGACGACGTGCTGCTGGCCGGGCTCGCGCTCGCGGTGGCCCGGTGGCGCGGGCGCACCTCCACGGTGTTCACGCTCGAGGGCCACGGCCGCGCCGAGACCGTCCTGCCGGGCGCCGACCTGGCGCGCACGGTGGGCTGGTTCACCAGCGTCTACCCCGTCGCGGTCGATCTGACCGCCATCGACCTGGCGGACGCGTTCGCGGGCGGGCCCGCGGCGGGAGCCGCGATCAAGGCGACCAAGGAGCAGCTGCGCGCCCTGCCGGACAAGGGCATCGGGTTCGGCATGCTCCGCTATCTGGTCCCGGACACCGCGGCGGCGCTGGCGGACGCACCCACCCCACAGATCAGCTTCAACTATCTCGGGCGCGCGTCCACCGGCGGCGACGCGGAACCGTGGCTGCCGCGCCGGTTCGCCGCGACCCAGGACGACCGCGCGCCGCTGGCCGCCGCGGTCGACATCAACGCCGTGCGCACCGCTGCCGGGCTCGAGGTGACCTGGGCCTACGCCGGGCGGCTGTTCGACGAGGCCGATCTCGGCGAACTCACCGCGCTGTGGGAGCAGGCGCTCGGCGCGCTGGCCCGGCACACCGCGTCCACGAGCGCGGGCGGACGCACGCCGTCGGACTTCGACCTGGTCACCGTCACCCAGGCGCAGATCGACGCCTGGGAGCGCGCCTACCCGAATCTCGCCGATGTGTGGCCGCTCTCGCCGCTACAGTACGGGCTGCTGTTCCACGCGCTGTACGACTCCGACACCGCCGACGGCTATACGGTGCAGTCGCTGCTCACGCTGGCCGGAACCGTCGACGCGGCCCGATTGCGCCGCGCCGCACAGGCTTTGGTGACCCGGCACGACAACCTGCGCGTCGCCTTCGTCGAGACCGAGGACGGTCCACGTCAGCTCGTCCTGGCCGACGCCGAGATCGACTGGCGGGAAGCGGACCTCACCGGGATCGCCGACGAGGCCGAGCGCGCCCGGGAGCTCGACCGGCTGATCGCGGTGGACGCCCGTACCCGGTTCGAGCTCACCCGGCCCCCGCTGCTGCGCTGCATGCTCATCCGGATCGCCCCGGACACCTACCGTTTCGTGCTGACCAATCACCACCTGGTGCTGGACGGCTGGTCGACGCCGCTGCTGGTGCGCGAACTGCTCACCCTCTACGTCACCGACGGCGACGCCGCGGCCATGCCGCCCGCGCACTCCTATCGCGAGTTCCTGACCTGGCTGCAGACCAAGGACGACGCGGAATCCCTCGCCGCCTGGACCGAGTCGCTGGCCGGCATCGACACGCCGACCCGCGCGGTGCCCACCCTCGCCGGAATCGAATCGACCGAAACCGGCATGATCTCCGTCGACCTGTCCCGCGACACCGTGGCCGGGCTGGAGACCGCGGGCCGCGAAGCGGGCGCGACGGTGAACACCTTGGTGCAGGCCGCGTGGGCGATGCTGCTGGCCATGCTGACCGGTCGCACCGACGTGGTGTTCGGCGGCACGGTCTCGGGACGGCCGCCGGAACTGGCCGGGGTCGAGGAGATGGTCGGCCTGTTCATCAACACGCTGCCGGTGCGGGTGCGCCTGGATCCGGCGGAGAAGGTGGCCGACCTGCTCGCACGCCTGCAATCCGAGCAGGCGCGGCTGATGGACCATCAGCACGTCGGGCTCGCCGCCATCCACCAGGCGGTCGGCCTCGCCGAATTGTTCGACACGCTCACCGTGTTCGAGTCCTACCCCATCGATCGGGAAGCGCTGTCGCAGGCACTGGACATCGCGGGCATGCGCGTGCTCGGCGTGGAAGGCACCGACGCTACGCCGTATCCGCTGAACCTCATGGTGATTCCGCTGCGCGGCGACGAGGGCCGCGACACGCTGCGGGTCACGCTGAAATACCTGGCCGATCAGCTGCCGGTGGAGCAGGCCCGGCCCCTGCTGGATCGCTTCGTCCGGCTGCTGAACCAGCTCGCGGACAACCCGCGCGCGCTGGTCTCCCAGCTGCAGTACTGCGACGACGCCGAGCGCGCCGCGCTGGTGCCGGTACACGGCCCGGAGTCGGTGCCGCAGGCCACGCTGCCCGAGCTGCTCACCGCCGGCGCGCGGATCGATCCGGACGCGATCGCGATCACCGCGGGCGAGCTCACCATGTCCTATGCCGAGCTGGACGCCTGGTCCAACCGCTACGCCCGGGTGCTGCTGCGCCGCGGCGTCGGGCGCGAGGTGTTCGTCGTGCTGGCCCTGACCCGCTCACTGGAATCGGTGATCGCCGTATGGGCGCTGGCCAAGACCGGCGCGGCGTTCGCGCCGCTGGACCCGAACTACCCGGTGGAGCGCATCGAGCACATGCTCAGCGACTCCAAGGCCCCGATCGGCGTGACGGTCACCGCGACCGGTGAGACGCTGCCCGGCACGATCGACTGGTTGCTGCTCGACGATCTGAACACCATCCGGCGGGTGATGACGGTGTCCGAAGCGCCGATCACCGACGAGGAACGCGGCGGCGCGATCGACCTGGACCAGACGGCGTACCTGATCTACACCTCCGGCTCCACCGGCAAACCCAAGGCCGTGCTGCTCAGCCACCGTGGCATCGCGAATCTCGTCAGCGCGCAACGGCAGACGCTCGCGCTCGACCCCACCGTCAGCGCGCTGCAGGTGGCGTCGCCGAGCTTCGACGCCTCGGTGTTCGAACTGCTCATCGCGCACGGCGCGGGCGGCAGGCTGGTGGTGTCGCCGCCGGACGTCTACGGCGGAACCGAACTGGAAACGCTGCTGCGCACCCAGCGCGTCACCCACGCCGTGATCACGCCGTCGGCGCTGGCCACCATGGAACCCGCCGGGCTGGAGCACCTGCGCGTGCTGGCGGTAGCGGGCGAGGCGGCGACACCGGAGCTGATCGAGCGGTGGGCGCCGGGCAGGCGGATGGTGAACCTGTACGGCCCCACCGAGTTCAGCATCTGGGCGACCGGGCCGGGTGAGCTCGTCACCGGCGAGCCGATCACGATCGGCGGGCCGATCCGCGGCGCGGCCACCGTGGTGCTGGACGCCTGGTTGCGTCCGGTGCCGATGGGCGTGCCCGGTGAGCTGTACCTCGCCGGTCCGGCGCTGGCGCGCGGCTATTTCAACCGTTTCGAGATGACCGCGAGCAGATTCGTCGCCGACCCCTTCGGCGCACCCGGCGAGCGGATGTACCGCACCGGCGACATGGTGCGCTGGGTCGACAACGGCGACGGTCCCGAGCTGGAGTACCTGGGTCGCAGCGATTTCCAGGTCAAGATCCGCGGTCTGCGCGTCGAGCTGGGCGAGATCGACGCGGTGCTCTCCCGCGACGACGAGGTCGAGTACGCGGTGACCATCGGGCGCACCGGTCCCGCCGGGACCACCGTGCTGGTCTCCTATGTGCTGCCCGCCCAGGGCGTGCGACTGGACGTCGAGCGGCTGCGCGCGCGGGTGGCCGCCGAACTGCCCGGCTACATGGTGCCCGGTTACCTCGTCGTGCTGGACACCATTCCGCTCACCCCGGTCGGCAAGCTGGACCGCAAAGCCCTTCCGGTGCCGGACTTCTCCGACAGCCACCGGCCCTATCTCGCACCGCGCACGCCGGTGGAGGAGGCGGTGGCCGCGGTGTTCGGCGAGGTGCTCGACCGCGAACGCGTCGGCGTCGACCAGTCGTTCTTCGAACTCGGCGGCAACTCGTTGAGCGCCACCAAGGTGGTGGCGCGGGTGAACGCGGCGCTCGGCTCTCGGATCGCGCTGCGCGATCTGTTCGACGCGCCGACCGTGGCCCAGCTGGCGGCCCGGGTGGTGCCCGCCGCCGGCGCGGCGCCGGGCGGGTTCGGCCTCGCGCCGCGGATCCGGCCGGATCGGGTGCCGCTGTCTCCCGCGCAACAGCGCATGTGGGTGCTCAACCGGATGGATCCGGCTTCCGCCGCCTACAACATCGCGGTGGCCCTACGGCTCACCGGAGAGCTGGATGTCCCGGCGCTGCGCGCGGCGCTGGTCGATGTGGTCGACCGGCACGAGAGTCTGCGCACGCTCTACCCCGCCGATTCGGAAGGGCCGCGTCAAGTCGTCGTGGACGCCGAGGTGGCCGTGCCCGCGATGCCGGTGGTCGATACCGAGGACGGCGCGCGACTGCGTGAGCGCATCACCGAATCGGCGGGAACCGGCTTCGATCTCGCCACTCAGCCGCCGCTGCGGGTGGGCCTGTTCCGGATCCGTGACGGCGTCGAGCCCTCCGCGAGTGCGGCACCGGTGTCGTCGGCTCCGTCCACGAACGAAGCGCCGGTCTCGTCCGGGCCCACGGCCGCGACCGCGCCGGTCTCGTCGAGTTACACCGCGAGTTCCGGCGCGATCGCCGCCACGCCGCCGGTGCACGTCGTCGTGCTCGTGGTGCACCACATCAGCGCGGACGGGGCATCGATGGCGCCGCTGGCCGCCGACCTGGTCGCCGCCTACTCCGAGCGGGCCGCGGGCGGGCACGCCGAACGCGTCCCGCTCCCGGTGCAGTACGCCGACTTCGCGCTGTGGCATCGCGAGCTGCTCGGCGACGAGGCGAACCCGGAGTCGTTGGCGGCCCGGCAGATCGAGTTCTGGCGCGCGACCCTCGCGGGCGCGCCCGACGTGCTGGAACTGCCCTCCGACCGGCCGCGCCCCGCGGTGCAGACCATGCGCAGCGCCGACTTCGGCTTCACCGTCGACGCCGAGACGCACCGAGCGCTGGTGGACTTCGCCACCGCGCACAGCGTCAGCCCGTTCATGGTCGTGCACGCGGCGCTCGCGGTACTGCTCGCGCGTCTGGCCACCACCGACGACGTGCTGATCGGCACCCCGGTCGCCGGGCGCGGCGAAGCGGCGCTCGACCAGCTCGTCGGAATGTTCGTCAACACACTGGCACTGCGGACGCCGGTGGATCCCGGCGCGGGCTTCGCCGCGTTCCTGGACACCGTCCGGTCCACGGACCTGGACGCGTTCGCCAACGCGGATGTGCCGTTCGAGCGACTGGTCCAGGTGCTGGATCCGGCTCGCTCGACCGCGCACCACCCGCTGTTCCAGGTCTCGCTGTCACTGCAGAACTTCGTCGAACCCGTGCTGGAACTGCCCGGCCTCCGGTTCGAGGTGGAGGACGTCGAGCGCGACGCCTCCCAGTTCGATCTGACCCTGGACCTGCGCGAGCGCTTCACCGACCGCGGTCCGGCCGGCATCGAGGCCGTGCTGACCTACGCCACGGATCTGTTCGACGAGACGACGGCGGCCGCGTTCGCCACCCGGTGGCGGCGCGTGCTCGCGGCCGTGCTGGCGCGACCCGAGGTCCGCATCGCCGATATCGACATCCTCGACGACAACGAACGGGCGACGCTGGTGCCGGTGCGCGGTCCCGCGGCCGCAGCGGCCACGACCCTGCCGGATCTGCTGGCCGAGACCGTGCGGCGGTACCCCGATCGCATCGCCTTGGTGTCCGACGGACAGACCACCACCTATGCCGAGATCGACGCGCACGCCAATCGCCTCGCCCGACTCCTGCTCGAGGCGGGCGGCGGTCCGGAAACCGTGGTCGCACTGGGGCTTGCGCGTTCGACGGAACTGCTCGTCGGCATGTGGGCCGCGGCGAAGGCCGGCGCGGCGTTCCTTCCGGTCGATCCGAAGCACCCCGTCGAGCGCATCGACCACATGCTCACCGATTCCGGCGCGACGCTCGGGCTGACCGTCGCCGCCTTCCGGCCCACGCTGCCCGACAGCACGAACTGGCTGGTGCTCGACGACCTCGCGCTTGTCGAGCGGTGGGGCGCCGCGAGCAGCCGCCCGCTGAGCGATCGCGAGCTACCTGGTCCCATCCGGCCGGACAACGCGGCGTGGATGATCTACACCTCCGGCTCGACGGGCACGCCGAAGGGCGTCTCGGTCTCCCATCGCGGCATCGCGGATCTCGTCGCGGCGCAACGATTTTCGCTCGGCCTGGACGAGCACTCCCGGGTGCTGCACGTGGCCTCGCCGAGTTTCGACGCGTCGGTGTTCGAGGCGATCATGGCGTTCGGTTCCGGGGGCGCGGCGGTGGTCGCGCCGCCGGAGGTGTTCGGTGGCGGCGCGCTGGCCGAGCTGATCGACACCGAACAGGTCAGCCACATGGTGATCACTCCCTCCGCGCTGGCGACGCTCGACCCCACCGAGGTGACCAGCGTGCGGGTGCTCGCGGTGGCAGGCGAGGCGGTCGGCGAGGAACTGGTCGAACGCTGGGCCACCGGACGCGCCCTGGTCAACCTGTACGGGCCCACCGAATCGACCATCTGGGCAACAGCTTCGGCGCCGCTGGTGGTGGGCGAGCCGGTGTCCATCGGCACTCCGGTGCAGGGCGCGCAGGTGCTGGTGCTCGACGACCGGCTGCGGCCGGTTCCGTTCGGCGTGGCGGGCGAACTGTATCTCGCCGGACCGGCGCTGGCGCGCGGCTACCACGCGCGAGCGAGCCTGACCGCCGCCCGCTTCGTCGCCGGACCGTTCGGCACCCCGGGGGAACGGATGTACCGCACCGGTGATCTGGTGCGCTGGATCCGCGGCGACGCCGGGCCCGAACTGGAGTACTTGGGCCGCACCGACTTCCAGGTCAAGGTGCGCGGACAACGGATCGAGCTGGGCGAGATCGACGCGGTGCTCGGCCGCGCCGACGGCGTCGACTTCGCGGTGACGCTCGGCGTGCCCGGCCCCACCGGGGCCACCGCGCTGGCCGCCTACCTGGTCCGCACGCCCGGGACCGAGCTCGACGTGGCGAAGGTGCGCGCCTTCGCCGCCGACATCCTGCCCGGCTACATGGTGCCCTCGGCGTTCGTCGTGCTGGACGAGATCCCGCTCAACGCGGTCGGCAAGCTGGACCGCAAGGCATTGCCCGCACCGCAGTTCCGGGCCGACCACACCGAGTACCGCGCACCGGTCACGCCGACCGAACAGCGGCTGGCCGCGATCTTCGGCGAGTTGCTCGGCGTGCCGCGGGTGGGCGCCGACGACTCGTTCTTCGCGCTGGGCGGCGACAGCATCCTGGCGATCCAGCTGGTGTCGCGCGCCAAGCAGCAGAGCATCACCTGCACCCCGCTGCAGGTGTTCGAGCACCGCACGGTGGCGGCGCTGGCCGAGGCCGTCGACGCGGCGGGCACCGCGGTGACCTTGGCGGAGCTGCCCGGCGGCGGCGTGGGTGAACTGCCGCTCCCGCCGATCGTGCACTACATGCTGGAACGCGGCGGGAACCACGACCGCTTCGCCCAGACCGCGGTCCTCGAGTTGCCGGTCGGCATCGAGCGGTCGCAGATCGTCGCGGTGCTCACCGCCGCGGTGGACCGGCACGACATGCTGCGCGCCCGGCTGGTGGACGACGGCGTGGACGGGCCACGCGTGCTGGTCGGCCCGCCCGGATCGGTCGACGTGGACGCGCTGGTGCACCGCGTCGAGTTCACCGCCGTCGATCCGATCGAACTGCACGAGTTCGCCATGACCGAGCTGGACGCCGCGGCCGACCGGCTCGATCCGGCCGACGGCACGGTCCTGCAATTCATCTGGCTGGACCCGGTGGGCGACGCGGGGTCGCGCACCGGATCGGGCCGGCTGATCGTGCTGGCGCACCACCTGGTGATCGACGGGGTGTCCTGGCGCATCCTGATTCCGGACCTGGTGGCCGCGTGGGCCCAGGTGTCGGCGGGCGCCACCCCGGTGCTCGCGGAGACCGGAACCTCGATGCGGCGGTGGGCCCATGCGCTGGCCGAGGAGGCGCGATCGCAGCATCGGGTGGCCGAACTGGCGTACTGGCACGACGTGCTCGCCGGACCCGATCCGCTGATCGGCGGCCGGGAGCTCGATCCCGCCGTCGACGTGACCGGCACGCTGCGCATGGTCGAGCGGGAGGTGTCCGCCGAGGTCACCACCGCGCTGCTCACCACCCTGCCCGGCCTGTTCCAGGGCAGCGTCAACGACACGCTGCTGGCCACCTTGGCGCTGGCGCTGGCGCGCTGGCGCGACGCCGACCCGTCGACGCTGCTGCGCCTGGAAGGTCACGGCCGTCAGGAAGAGGTGGTGCCCGGCGCCGATCTGTCCCGCACCGTCGGCTGGTTCACCAGCATCTACCCGGTGCGCCTCGACCTGGCACAGATCGACATCGACGACGCGCTCGCCGGCGGTCCCGCGTTGGGCGCGGCGATCCGCGCCGTGAAGCATCAGCTGCTCGCGGTGCCGGACAAAGGCATCGGCTTCGGCTTGCTGCGCTACCTCAACTCCGAGACCGCGCGGCAGTTGCCGCGACGGCTGCCGGGGCGGATCGGCTTCAACTACCTCGGCCGGTACGCCGGCGGCGACATCCCGGCCGGACTCGAGGGTCTGGGCTGGCTGCCGACCGACGACCTGGGCGATGTGCACGTCGCCGAAGACCCCGGCGTGCCGCTGCACTCGGCGATCGACGTGAACGCGGTCGTGATCGGCGACCGGCTACGCGCGAGCTTCGGCTTCCCGTCCACCCTGCTCGACCAGGACGAGGTCGCCGAACTGGCCGATCTGTGGATCGACGCCCTGAGCGCCGCGGCCCGGTTCGCCCATACCGCGGCGGCCCGCACCGCCGCCGAGGAGGAAGCGGCGGCCACGGCGTCTGCGCCCGTTCCGGCGGCCGGCGGACTCGGATTGGACGTGGTGCTGCCGATCCGGCTCGGGGGCGAGCAACCGGCGCTGTTCTGCATCCACCCGTCGTCCGGGATGTCCTGGACTTACCTGGGATTCGCCGACGCGCTCGCGCCCGGCCGCCCGATCTACGGGCTGCAAGCGCCCGACCTCGGCGGCCACGAACCGCCCGCGCGTTCGATCGAGGAGTTCGCCGAGCGCTACGTGCGAGAGATCCGGACCCTGCAACCCCAGGGGCCCTACCACCTGCTCGGCTGGTCGTTCGGCGGCCTGATCGCGCACGCCGCGGCGGCGCGGCTGAAGGCCGAAGGCGCCGAGGTGGGCGTGGTCGCGCTGCTGGACGCCGACACCGCCGACATCGACGGCGACAGCATCGAACAGCTCACCGCCGGCTCGTTCGCGCACACCTTCGGCGCGGTGTTCGGCATCCACGACATCCCCGCGGACGCGTCCGCGCAGCAGGCGGCGGATCTGATCCGCGAAAGGCTCGGCGGGGTGTCGCTGATCGACGCCCCGACGCTGGAGCGCATGGCCGCGTCCTACAACGCCGCCGCCCGGACCAGAACCGGCTACCGCCGTCCGGTGTTCGACGGCGACATCGTGTACTTCAGCGCGATCGTCGACACCTCCGACATCTTCGGTCCCGACGGCTGGGGGCCGTACGTGACCGGCGAGATCATCAACCACGACATCGAGGCGACCCACGACGAACTGACCGCACCGCACGTGCTTCCGGTCGTCGCGCGCCTGCTCGATGCACATCTTGGAGGCCTGGGATGAATTCCGACCAAGGAGTCGTCGTCGAGGGGATCGAGAAATCCTTCGGCACGGTCAAGGCACTACGCGGAGTCGACTTCGCGGCCGAGCCGGGCGAGGTGCTCGGCATCCTGGGACCGAACGGCGCGGGCAAGACCACCACCGTGAACGTCCTGTCCACGCTGATCCGGCCGGACCGCGGCCGTGCGACGGTCGCCGGGTTCGACGTGCTGGCCGACCCCGCGGCCGTCCGCCGCAGCATCATGCTGACCGGGCAGTACGCCGCGCTGGACGACATGCTCAGCGGCTACGAGAATCTCGTGATGTTCGGCAGGCTGATGGGTTTGCGCAAGCGGGCCGCCCGCGCCCGCGCGGACGAACTGCTCGCCGAATTCGACCTCGAACGCGCGGCGGGCCGCCGGGTGGGCACCTACTCCGGCGGCATGCGCAGGCGTATCGACATCGCCTGCGGTCTGGTCGTGCGGCCCGACGTGGTGTTCCTGGACGAGCCGACCACCGGGCTGGATCCGCGCAGTAGGCAAGGGGTGTGGGATCTGGTCGCCGGATTCAAGAAGGCGGGTATCACCACCCTGCTCACCACCCAGTACCTGGAGGAGGCCGACGCGCTCAGCGACCGGATCATCGTCATCGATCACGGGGTGGTGATCGCCCAGGGCACCGCCGACGAACTGAAGGCGCGCACCGGCGGCAGCTACTGCGAGGTGGTGCCGCTGAATCTGAAGGACCTGCCCGCCATCGCCGCCGCCCTGGGCTCGCTACTGCCGCCGGAGAACCGGGACGCGCTGGGTCCGGACTCCGATCGGATCGCCATACCCGCTCCGGACGGCGCGAAGACATTGCTGGAAGCGCTGCGCCGGCTGGACAGCTCGGGCTTCGACCTCGTGGACGTCGCGCTGCGCCGCCCGTCGCTCGACGACGTGTTCCTCCAGTTGACCGGGCATCTGGCGACGACGGAGGAGATCGCGCGGCGGGAGGGCGTGTCATGACGGCGGCGACCTGGCTCAGCCAGACCCGTGCCACCCCGCTGCGGCCGCAGCAGTGGTGGGTGCTGACCACCCGGTTGATCGCCCCTTCGGCGCAGAGCGGTGAGGTGATCACCTCGGTGCTGGCGCCGGTGACGTTCACCGCCAGTTTCTACATTCCGCTGAAGACCATCATGACCGTCATCGGCACCGGCTTCAGCAGTTACGCGCAGTACATGATGCCGTTGGTGATCCTGCAGGCCGCCGCCTTCACCGCGGTCTCGGCGGCGTTCCGCGCCGCCACCGATTCGGTCGCCGGGCTGAACCGGCGCTTCGGCTCGATGCCGATCGGCCCGCTGATCCCGGTCACGGCGCGCCTGTCCGGCAGCGTCTTCCGCCTGATCATCGCCTTGATCAGCGCGTCGATCTGCGGACACGTCATCGGGTTCCGCTTCTACAACGGCCTCGCGCACACGATCGGTTTTGTGCTGTTCTCACTGCTCATCGGGGTCGCGTTGATCTGGGGCGGCGACGTGATCGGCACCATGTCGCGCAACCCGGAGGCGACGGCACAGGCGCTGGTGCTACCGCCGCTGATCCTCGGCATGCTGTCCACCGGGATCGCTCCTGCCGATCAGTTCCCGGAATGGGTGCAGCCGTTCGTGCGCAATCAGCCGGTGTCGCAGTGGGCCATCGCCTTGCGGGCGTTCGCCGGTGACACCGGACCGAACGCGGGTGCGGTGAGCTGGTCACTGCTGGGTCCGCCGTTGGCCTGGGCGCTGGCCTACCTTGCCACCAGCGTCCTGCTGTCGATGCGGCTGAGCTCGAGGAGGGCGTGATGGCACTGCTGACCGAACACCAGGATCGGTTGCTCACCGGCGCGGAGATGTCGGTGTCGGCGCTGCTGCGGCACACGCTCATCCAAACCCAGCGGCTACTGCTGCGCTGGGCGCGCAACCCGGTCACACTGCTGGAGACGCTGATCATCCCCTGCCTGCTGCTGATCATGCTCAACACCGTGATCGGCGGGCAGATCAGGAAGTTCACCGGCGAGAGCGCGCTGTACGGCTCGGTGCCCATGGTCGCCTTGGTCGGCGCGCTCTCCGGTGCGGTCGCCGGAGGTGTCCTGCTCGGCCGCGAACGCGACGCGGGCCTGCTCGCCCGCTTCTGGGTGCTGCCCGTGCACCGCGCCTCCGGTCTGGCCTCGCGGGTGCTCGCCGAGGGCTGCCGCATCTTCGCGTGCACCATCGCCGTCGTGCTGGTGGGCTTCGTGCTCGGGTTCCGCTTCCACGAGGGCGTCGCGGCGGCGATCGTCTTCCTGTCGCTGCCGGTGTTCTTCGGACTCGCCTTCGCCACCATCGTCACCTCGGTCGCCGTGTTCACCGCCAAGTCCACTCTGGTGGAGAGCATCACGATCCTCACCTCACTGATGATGTTCTTCAGCACCGGCTTCGTGCCGCTGGTCGCCTTCCCGAAATGGATTCAGCCGGTGGTACACAACCAGCCGATGTCGGTGGGCGTCGACGCCATGCGCGCGCTCGCCTACGGCGGACCACTCGCCCGCCCGCTCACCCTGACCGTCGTGTGGTCGCTCGGCGCGATCGTCCTGTTCGCGGTGCCCGCGAGCATCGGCTACCGCAGGGCCAGCAGACGCTGAACCGATCCTGTTCAGAGCTCTCAGTCGGGCTACGTACCGGTGCCCCCGAGTCCGATCTGGGTCTTCGGTCGTCTCGACTCCCCTCCAGGCTCACTCGTCCGGCGTGTACTCGGCGTAACGCCCCGACTTGCGGAAGGTGGCTGCGGCCAACTCTTGTGCGGCTTGAACCAGTGCGGCTATGGCCCGGTGGTCGGGACCGAGGTACGGGTTCACTTCCTCGGCAATCTTCTGCAACTGATCACGCAGCGTCACCGAAAGCTCCCGGGGCAGCGTTCCGGGAAACTCCGGTGGGTTATCGGGATCGATCGGGTACTCGACCGGTTCGGGGGTTGACACGCCGATGGCTCCTTCAGAATCGAGGGTGGCACTGCGAGGTCGGTACCTCCACGGTGCCGGATGCGTTGTTGTAGGTGAACTGGTCCCCTGAATCTTGCCCCGTATACCGACGCTGACGCGCCACTTGCCGGCGTAGCAGGCGGCCGACACCGTGTAGGAGTGTCCACCGCCCCGGTACGGCGGCGGGGTGCTCGGGACAGCGAACGCCACGAACAAGCACCAACAACGGGTGCCCTACCTTGCTGGCGAACGACCCCGGCGGGTACGTCGTCCAAGCGTGGAAGACAGACCGGGCCGATACCGTCGAGCTGCCACACCTGCTACTCGGTTTCCTCGAACCGGATACGTTCATCGGTGCGACTTTGACCGACACCGGCCGGGGAACATTCCGGCTCACCGGTCGGCCGGTCACCGAACCGGAACTAGTCGCACAGCTGGACATCGCCGACGACGAAACCGCCATCGAGGTTCCGAAGCTGGAAAGGACGTTCTACGGTGCTGCTAGTGCCCGATGACGGGTTCCCGGACCTACTCCGGACCTGCAAGCGGGAAGCGTTTCACCTCGAAGTGCTCGACTCGTACGCCGAACCGAACGAGCATGAACCGTTCCGGCGATTCCTGGCAGACGAGCCGGATGACTACGCATGGTTCCAGCCGTGGACAGACCTGGTACAGGAGACGACCAGCCGGGGCGTGGCGGTCACACGGGTACGTATCGTCACCGTGCCACACACCGACTACACCCGGTTCTCTATGCGGATAGCGGAACTCAACACCAAGGCGGGGGAAAATATTCGGTATCTGCCCCGGCATCTCGCCGGGGAAGTCCCGCCAGATGATTTCTGGTTGTTCGATGACGATAAAGTCATCTACTCGGCATTCGGTGAATCCGGAGGCTGGTCGGGTGCCGTAACCACCGACCCGAATATTGCCGCCTACTCTCAGCGGTTGAAAGAACGGTTCTGGTCTCTGGCTACCCCGTATCGAGAGTACGTCAGATAGTGACCGGTTCAGTCGACCAGCAGCGCGAATATCTCGGCGCACAACTCCGGGGTATTCGGGTTGCCGCTGGGTTGTCCGGTGCGGAGTTGGCACGCCGTAGCGGATGGGACGCAAGCAAGGTCTCGAAGATCGAATACGGCCGGATACGGCCGTCTCTGGAGGACATCTCGGCGTACTGCCGACACTGCAACGCGGGCGACCAACTAGCAGACCTCCACGCGGCGACAGAGCATAGATACCGCGTACCTCGAATGGCGGAAGATTCTCGGTACCGGAACCAAGCGCAGACAGCAAGCGTCGATCAAGTGGGAATCCGAAGCTCGGATCATCCGATCGTTCGAACCGGTCTTGGTTCCCGGTCTTCTACAGACCGCCGACTACGCGGCGGGCATCCTGCGGAAGGTAATCGAGTTCCAGCAGATTCCGAACGATCTGGACGCGGGGGTATCCAAGCGGATGCAGCGGCAACAAGTCCTGTACCAGCGTGACCACTTGTTCCACTTCGTCATCGGTGAACAAGCCTTGTACACCACCGTAGGAGATGATCAGACGATGGTCGGCCAACTCGACCGGCTCTCAGCCGTCCAAGGTATGCCACGTGTGACGCTCGGAATCGTGCCGATGCCCGCACCGTTCGAGACGGCTACCACGTCGTTTCTGATGTTCGATTCGAGCCGTGTTCTGGTCGAGAACATCACAGCAGAGCTGTCGATCACTCAGCCACGAGAGATAGCGGTGTACCACCGGACGTTCGATGTCCTGGTCGGTCAGTCCGTGACCGGCGAAGCGGCACGGGGGCTGATCCGCAAGGCGCTGGCCACTCGAGCGGTGTAAAGCCCTTGTCGGCCCAGTCCGCCCAGAATCGAACGCCCGTCGGTCGGCGAGGTGAACGACGGCCGGCCCCGCATCGCGGTGACGCGGGTTCCAGGGCCGCCCTGACAACGACCAGCGATGCCGATGCGGTCCACCACGGCCGCGTGCCGCACAATAGGAGGCCGCGCGCGGCACGTCCCCGCGGTCTCCCACCCGTGGGACGCCTGCCGCAGCGACACAAGGTGTTGTGCTGAGCGGACATGTCGGCCACAAGGAGTAGTGTTCGAAGGGCGATATTCCGTCGGCAGCGTGCTCGGGAAAGGCGTGGAGGCAGGATGAAACTGATCGACCGAGTGTCGGCCATCAACTGGAATCGGGTGCCCGACGAAAAGGACGCCGAGGTCTGGGACCGGCTGACCGGCAACTTCTGGCTGCCGGAGAAGGTGCCGGTCTCCAATGACATTCCGTCGTGGAACACCCTGACCGCCGACGAGAAGCAGCTGACCATGCGGGTCTTCACCGGCCTGACCCTGCTGGACACCATTCAGGGCACGGTCGGCGCGGTGAGCCTGATCCCGGACGCGCTCACCCCGCACGAAGAGGCGGTGCTCACCAACATCGCCTTCATGGAGTCGGTGCACGCCAAGAGCTACAGCTCGATCTTCTCCACGCTGTGCTCCACCCGCGAGATCGACGAGGCGTTCCGCTGGTCGGAGGAGAACCGCAACCTCCAGCGCAAGGCCGAGATCGTGCTGGAGTACTACCGGGGCGACGATCCGCTCAGGCGTAAGGTCGCCTCCACGCTGTTGGAGAGCTTCCTGTTCTACTCCGGCTTCTACCTGCCCATGCACTGGTCGTCGCGGGCCAAGCTGACCAACACCGCCGACATGATCCGGCTGATCATCCGGGACGAAGCGGTCCACGGGTACTACATCGGCTACAAGTACCAGAAGGGCTTGGAGCTGGTCTCCCAGGCCGAGCGCGACGAGCTGAAGAACTACACCTTCGAGCTGCTGTTCGAGCTCTACGACAACGAGGTCGAATACACCCAGGACCTCTACGACGAAGTCGGCCTCACCGAGGACGTGAAGAAGTTCCTGCGCTACAACGCGAACAAGGCGCTGATGAACCTCGGCTACGAGAGCCTGTTCCCCAAGGACGAAACCGAGGTGAACCCGGCCATCCTCTCGGCACTGTCCCCCAACGCCGATGAGAACCATGACTTCTTCTCCGGTTCGGGCTCGAGCTACGTCATCGGCAAGGCGGTCAACACCGAGGACGAAGACTGGGAGTTCTGAACCGTCGACTATGATGTGGGACAACGGGGCCCGGCAGTGATGCCGGGCCCCTCCTTGTCTGTCGAGCGCGGCGCGCCCTCAGATCCCGAGGACCAGTTTGGCCGTCGTGAAGTAGATGATCAGCCCGGTGGCGTCCACCAACGTGGTGACCATCGGGGCGGAGACGACCGCGGGGTCGATGCGCAGCTTCTTGGCCAGCAGGGGCATGGTGCCGCCGATGGTGGCGGCCCAGCCGCAGATCAGGACCAGGGTGATGCCGACGACCAGGGCGATGCGCGGGCCGACGAACAGCGCGCCGATCGCGAGGCCCACCGACGCCAGCAGTGACCCCAGCACCAGCCCGACCCGGCATTCCCGCCAGATCACCCGCAGCAGGTCCGACACCCGGACCTCGCCGACCGCCACCGCGCGTACACAGGCGGTGGCGGCCTGTGCGCCCGCATTGCCGCCCGCGCCGATCAACAGCGGGATGAACAGTGCCAGATGCGCCGCCTGCTGCAAGGTGCTCTCGAAGAAGTCGGTCACGCTCACCGTGAGGGTCGCCGCGAACAGCAACAGCAGCAGCCACAGCGCGCGGTAGCGGGCCAGCTGGAACACCCCGGCGGCCATGTAGTGGCCTTCCCACGGCGCCGATCCCGCCTGCAGCGCGACGTCCTCGCTGTCGGCGGCCTCGATCACCTCGACCGCGTCGTCGATGGTCAGCAGCCCGACCAGCCGGTCCTCGCTGTCCACCACCGGCAGGTTGATGTCGTTGGTCTCGCGCATCAAGCGGGCGGCCTTCTCCGCCGAATCGGTGGCGCGCGCGAAGGCGGGCTCGGTGACGACCAGCTCCGACACCATCGTCTCCGGCTCGCTGAGCACCAGCTCGCGCAGTTCGACGATGCCGGTCAGCCGCCTGCCCGCGTCCACGACCGGCAGCGTGTACACCGTCTCGGCGTTGCCGCCCTTGGCCCGCACCATGCCGAGCGCTGCGGCCACAGTGAGGTCGCGCGGCAGCGCCACCACCTCCGGCGTCATGTACTGCCCCGCGGACCCCTCCGGGTAGCCGAGCAGGCTCGCGGTCATCCGCCGCTCCCGCGGACTCAGCCCGGCCAGCGCCTTCTTGGCGACCTTGGCCGGCGCCTCGCGCAGCATGCGGGCGCGATCGTCGGGCGCCATGCCCTCGATCAGGTCGCGGAAGCTCTGATCGCGCAGCCCTTGCAGGATCTGCTGCTGATCCACCGGCTCGAGTTCCTCGAAGACGGCCAGCGCCAGGTCTTTGTCGAGCAGGCGGAACGCCATCCCGGCCCGCACGGCGTCCATCCGGGCGAGCTGATCGGCGATGACGTGCGGCGGGTGGTTGCCGAGCCAGTCCAGCGCGGCGTCCACGCGGTGGGTGTCGACGACGTCCTGCAGGGACTCGGACAGCGTCGGACGTACTTCGATGATGTCGGTCTGCGACATGGGAGGACCTCAGCACATGCGTGAGTGAACGGAGAATTCGAAATTCACACCGCGGGCGCCGGCCCCTGCCGTCGCGACCTGACTAGGAGTGCGAAGGGGCGGCGCCGCGCGGCCTTCGACTGGGAGGTTCGCTGCGCATCGCTACCCCACCTCCCTCTCGTCGTCGCCGCGGATCTCGGATATCCACAGCTATCCGCCAGATATCCGCAGCTATCCGCACCGTTCGGAAAAATATCTCATGGACCGAAAACGTCCTAGTGCAGCTTACATCGCTTCGGGGGCAATGATCACCTTACGGCGGACAGCTGTGACCGAAGCCGCTCTACACCGACGTCCGCACGTCCGGCGGGACCACTTCATAGGCCATCGGCCGCCGTAAGACAGGGTTATACGCAGTCGGCGTAGAACTGTTGCTCCCATGCCTGGGAACCTGGACAGTGTTTGCCAGGCAAGTGCCGCAAGTCATCGGCGCCCGCCCCCGCCATTACAGCTCACGGAAGTTTCGAAGTGTCGACAGCCACCGCCTTGATCCGCCGTCGCGCGGTCGACTTCATGCGCGTTCCGCACGGAATCTGTTGCCGCTGAAGCAACGCGGCCCGCATCTGCGACCGAGCCCCGCACGGTCGTCCACCGCCGCATCGCTGCCGTTGTGGTGTCTCCGGATGCCGAGCGTCGAATCGCACGGCGTCTTCTCGTCTTCGAAAGAACAACAATGTCTTTGTCGCTATCGTCCCGGCGCGTCGCTCGCGCTCTCTCCGCCGCCGTAGCGGTACTCACCGGCGTGTCCGTGCTCACCGGCTGCGGCGAGTCCGCACCCGCCAAGACCGCCGACGGCAAAACCGTGCTGCGCTACCAAGGCACCACCGGGCAGGTCACCCCCTTCGAATTGGCCGACGACCTGGGCTATTTCAGCAAGATCAGCCTGCACTGGGAAGGCGACACCACCAGTGGCCCCGCCAATATCCAGGCCGCCGCGACAAACCAGGTCGAGTTCGGCAGCGCGTTCAACGGCGCGGTGGTCAAGCTGATCGCGGGCGGCGCGAAAGTCACCTCGGTGCTCAGTTCCTATGGCGCCGACGAGAAGTCGTTCACTGGTTACTTCGTGCGTGACGACTCCGGCATCACCTCGGCGCGGGATCTGATCGGCAAGAAGGTCGCGGTCAATACCCTCGGCGCGCACCACGAATTCATCACCAGGGAGTGGCTGCACCAGCAGGGCCTGACCGAGGACGAGATCAAGCAGGTGCAGCTGATCGTCGTGCCGCCGGCCAATACCGAGGACGCGCTCCGCAAAGGGCAGGTCGACGTCGGGACCTTGGGTAGCGTCTTCCGCGACAACGCGCTCCAGCGCGGCGGTATCCACCCGCTCTACACCGACAAAGCCATCTTCGGCACGTTCGACTACGGCACCTACGTCTTCCGCAACGACTACATCGCCAAGAATCCCGAAGCGGTGGAGGACTTCGTGCAGGGCACCGCGCGCGCGACCCGCTGGCTCCAGGTGACGCCCCCCGACCAGGTGCGCGAGCGGTTCACCCAGATCATCGGCAAGCGCGGCCGCAACGAGAACACCAACCTGGTGCCGTATTGGCTCAGTTCCGGGATCCCGGTGCCCGGCGCGGTGGTCGCGGACAAGGAGTTGCAGATCTGGATCGACTGGCTGGTGCGCAACGGCGAATTGCCGAACGGCAAGTTGAAGGCGGCGGATCTGTTCACCAACAAGTTCAACCCCTACGCCAACGGCAAGTACAAGCCGGAGGCCGGGCCGACCGGAGAGGTGGTGGCCGCCAAATGACCACAACGGCGACGAAACTGTCGCTCACCGGAGTGCGCAAGCAGTTCGCGGTGCGCGGCTCGCAGGAGCGGTTCACCGCGCTCGACGACATCTCGTTGGAGCTGCGCGAGGGTGAGTTCCTGGTGCTGGTCGGTCCGAGCGGTTCGGGCAAGTCCACGCTGCTCGACCTGCTCGGCGGGCTGAGCAAACCCACCTCGGGGGAGATCCTGCTGGACGGCAAGCCGATCACCGGCCCCGGCCTGGATCGCGGCATCGTCTTCCAGCAGTACGCGCTGCTGCCCTGGCGGACGGCCCGCTCCAATATCGAATTCGGGCTGGAAGCCAAAGGCCTGCGCCGCAAGGCGCGCCGGGAACTCGCCGAGCACTATCTGGAACTGGTCGGGCTGTCGGGTTTCGGCGACCGCTACCCGCACGAACTGTCCGGCGGCATGAAGCAACGGGTCGCGATCGCGCGCAGTCTGGCGTTCGATCCCGAGGTGCTGCTGATGGACGAGCCGTTCGCCGCGCTCGACGCGCAGACCCGGGAGTCGTTGCAGGACGAGCTGTTGCGCATCTGGCGTGCCACCGGCAAGACCGTCCTGTTCATCACCCACGGCATCGATGAGGCGGTGTACCTCGGCCAGCGGGTGGCCGTGCTGACCTCGCGGCCCGGCCGGATCAAGGCCATCGTCGACGTCGAGATCGACCGGGACACCGACGACGACATCCGCTCCTCGGAACGCTTCCGGGACTACCGCCACCAGATCTGGACGCTACTGCACAGCGAAGTCCAGCGGGCCGCGAGCCTGGAGCTGAAGTCCCTGTCCGACCGCCCGGCCGATGTCGAATCCACCACCGAGAGGACGGCCGATGTCTAGTGCCATTCAGTTGACCGAGCGGCCAGTACTGGAGAGTGCGGCCGCACCGACCCGCCCCGCCCCGCAGCCCCGCACACCGGCCGTGCCCGCCGCCGTGACGAATTCCGCCCGTGCGGTGAGCCGGCTGGCCTGGCAGGTGTTCAAACCGACCGTCGTCATCGCCCTGTTCCTGCTGCTGTGGCAGCTCGCCCCGACGCTCGGGCTGGTCGACCAGGTATTCCTGCCGCCGTTCTCGGTGGTCGCGCAGGCGTTCGCCGACCTGGTGGTGAGCGGGGAGATGTGGACCCACCTGTCCGCGAGCCTGAACCGTTCGCTGGCCGGGTACGCGCTCGCGTTGGTCGCGGGCATTCCGGTGGGCGTCGCGATCGCCTGGTACAAGCCGGTCGCGGACTTCCTGAACCCGATCCTCGAACTGTTCCGCAACACCGCCGCGCTGGCGTTGCTGCCGGTGTTCTTGCTGATCCTGGGCATCGGCGAGACCTCGAAAGTCGCCATCGTCGTCTACGCGAGCTTCTTCCCGATTCTGCTGAACACCATCACCGGCGTGCGCACCGTCGACCCGCTGCTGATCAAATCGGCCGCGTCCCTGGGGTTCTCGCCGTTGCGACTGTTCCAGAAGGTGGTCCTGCCCGCGGCGCTGCCGTCCATCTTCACCGGTCTGCGGATGGCCGCCGCCAGTTCGATCCTCGTGCTGCTGGCCGCCGAGATGTTCGGGGCCAGGGCCGGGCTCGGCTATCTGATCACCGCCGCGCAGCAGAACTTCGCGATCCCGAACATGTACGCGGGCATCCTCGCGATCTCGCTGCTCGGGCTCGCCTTCAACGCCTTGCTGGTCACCCTCGAACGTCGCCTGTCGCGGTGGCGCGCCCCGGCGAACGCCTGAGCCATGTCCGCCCGCCTCCCGCTCGCAGGACAGTCACCGTGCGGGCGCTGACCAAACGCCGCGTCGTCGATTTCATGCGCGTCTGCGGCAGCGCTTGTCGCCGGGCCGCAGACCCCGCCCTCCGGTCTTCGCCGGCCCGACCCTTTAGTTCGAAATGAGTTCTTCCGATGACCGCTGTACACGAAACCCCCGCCTCGACCACTACCGATGACGCGGTGCGCGTCGCTCCCGTCGCCGGTCACATCGGCGCCGAGATCTCCGGCGTCGATCTGCGTGAGCCGCTGACCGACCAGCAGGTCGCGACCATCACCGACGCGCTGCACACCTACAAGGTGCTGTTCTTCCGCGATCAGCACATCGATCACGCTCAGCAGATCGCCTTCTCCCGCCGCTTCGGCGCGGTCACCCCGTCGCACCCGTACGACGACGACGCGCCGACGGAGTACCCGGAGATCCTCGCGGTCGACAGCAGGCTGTACGAGAAGCGGTTCGGTGTGCGCAAGCACAGCTACACCAACCAGTGGCACACCGATGTCTCCGCGCTGATCAACCCGCCCGCGGCCTCGATCCTGCGCGCCGAGATCGCCCCTGAGCGCGGCGGCGACACCGGCTGGACCAACCTCGTCGCCGCCTACGAGAACCTGCCCGAGTCGCTCCAGCGATTCGTCGAAGGGCTGCGCGCCGAGCACCGCTTCGGCGGCAGCAGGCCTGCCTGGGACTCCGACAGCGACTACGCGAAGAAGGTCTCGGCCGCGCCGCTGATCACCGAGCATCCGGTCGTCCGGGTGCACCCGGTGACCGGGGAGCGCGCACTGTTCGTGAACCCCGGCTTCACCACCCGGATCGTCGGGCTCTCCCCGAGCCAGAGCGACGCGGTGTTGAAGCTGCTGTTCGACGAGGTCACCAACCCCGCCTACACGGTCCGCTTCCGCTGGCAGAAGGGCAGCCTCGCGTTCTGGGACAACCGTGCCACCGCGCACCTCGCCCCGAGCGATCTGGACCATCTGGATGTCACCCGCGTGCTGTACCGCACCACCCTCGAGGGCGACATCCCGGTCGGCGTCGACGGTGCGCCGTCGACGTCCGTGGCCGGCGAGAAATTCACCGGCGCGTAGGGAACCGACAGGCGAAATCGGCCGGGCGCGCGAGCTCCCGGCCGATTTCGTGCGGTCACCGCACGGCGAGCCGACCGGTACGACGGCAGCTCGACTCGCCGCCGCCGGGAGACCACGCGCGGCCCGAGCAGCACGGCGACATCTCCGCGACCCCGAGCACCCGAACCGAAACCGGCTCATCCGGAGTCACCGGCTCCCAGGTGCGCCTGCGGCGATCTCCAGCACGGCACGCTCCACGTCTGCCCAGCGGCTCCCGCCGGCCCATTTCACCGCGCGCGGCCGGCGTCGGTGCTCGGTCCACCGTAGCCGGAATTAGGTGCGGCAAGCGCCGAACGGTTGCCAGACCGCGGCGGACTGGTAACAGTGAGGTACGGAAGCCGCGGCGCTCGCCGCGGTGGTTTCGGGTACACGCGAAGGAGATATTCGTGCGCTTCGGCATCTTCGTTCCGCAGGGTTGGCGGCTCGACCTGGTGGGCATCGACCCGGCGGACCAATGGGGGGTGATGCGAGACCTCGCCCAGCGCGCCGACGCGAACCCGGCGTGGGAATCGCTGTGGGTGTACGACCACTTCCACACCATCCCCGTCCCCACCGAGGAGGCGACCCACGAAGCGTGGTCACTGATGTCGGCGTTCGCCGCGACCACTTCGCGTATTCGCCTCGGCCAGATGTGTACCGCGATCAGCTACCGCAACCCGGCCTACCTGGCGAAGGTGGCCGCGACGGTCGACCTGATCTCCGGCGGACGCGTCGAGATGGGCATCGGCGGTGGCTGGTACGAACACGAATGGCGTGCCTACGGCTACGGCTTCCCGTCCGCGGGCGAACGACTGGGCCGCCTCGACGAAGGCGTGCAGATCTTCCGGCAGGCCTGGACCAAGGGTTCGGCCACCCTCGACGGCAAGTACTACCAGGTGGACGGCGCGATCGTGCGTCCACTCCCCGTGCAGCAGAACGGAATTCCGCTCTGGATCGCGGGCGGCGGCGAGAAGAAGACGCTGCGCATCGCCGCGAAGTACGCCCAGTACACCAACTTCAGCGGCAATCCGGAGGAATTCACCCACAAGTCCGAGGTGCTGCGCGGGCACTGCGCCGACGTCGGCACCGACTTCGACGCGATCGTGCGCAGTTCCAACTTCAACGTCGTCATCGGCTCCACGCAGGCCGAAGTCGAGGATCGCATCGCGGCGCTGAAGGCCCGCCTGACGCCCGTCATCGGCGAGGACGCGGCCAAGTCCTACTTCGAGCAGCTGTACCACAGCGGCGCCACCACCGGCACCCCAGAACAGATCGCCGAGAACCTCCGCCGAGTCCGCGACCTCGGCCTCGGCTACGCCATCCTCAACTTCCCCGAAGCCGCCTACGACACCTCCGGTATCGAACTGTTCGAACGCGAAGTGCTCCCGGCCCTGAGGTGATCGCCTGGGCTGTGCCTGGAGCGGCCGAGCCCCCGAACCTCTGCCCCAGGCACAGCCCCCGCCAACGGCAGAGCCCGCGCGAACTCGGTGCCCAGGTACAGCCCGCCACACTCCGCGAACCCCGTGCGCTGGGCGCAGCACCCGCCGACGACCAGGCTCGCAAAACCGAGCCCTGCCCAGCCCCGAATGGCTCGATTCGCCACGTACGCGCCCCCAGCGGAGCGAGTCTTACGAGCGACCGTTCGCAGCGCCGCAGGCGCTGCCAATAAACACCGATCACACCTTGCGGCCGACCGCGCACCAACAGTTCACTTGGGAGTCGAGCCAAGGCGGTGATTCGCCCTGCGGACGCCATTGGTTGGTGACGACGATTCCCGGGTCCAGTAGTTCCAGTCCGGTGAAGAACCGGGCGATTTCGTCGCGCGTGCGCGTCTGGGCATAAATACCGCTCTGCCGATACAGGTTGAGCGCGTCGGTCATCATCTCGGGTTCGAGGTCGGCGGTGATATGCGAGATCACGAGGAACGAACCCGGTGCCAGGGCACCCATCAACGTCTCGACGACCCCGTAGGGGTCTTGCTCGTCGTTCAGAAAGTGCAGGACGGCGACCAGACTCAGCGCTACCGGACGCTCCAGGTCCAGAGTCTCGCGCAGTTCGGGCGCGGACAGGATCGCCGCAGGGTCCTCGAGGTCGGCGTCGACGTAGGCGGTGCGCCCCTGCGGCGTGCCGGTGAGCAGGGCGCGGGCGTGGGACAACACGATCGGGTCGTTGTCCACGTAGACCACCCGCGCTTCGGGCGTCGGCGCCTGTGCCACCTGGTGCAGGTTCGGCTCGGTGGGGATGCCGGTGCCGATGTCGAGGAACTGCGTCACGCCCAGCGAGGTGAGCGTGTTCACCGCGCGGTGCATGAAGAGCCGGTTCTGCCGAGCCGCGACCCGGCTGGTGGGAAACGCCGCGATCACTTTCTCGGCCGCATCCCGATCCACCTGGTAGTGGTCTTTCCCGCCCAGAACATAGTCGTATATTCGAGCGCTGCTCGGCACGCTCGTGTCATAGGTCCGCCTGAGCGGCTTCCCGTTTCCGCCGAGATCGGTCATCATCGTTCCCATCGCTACCGGATCGCCTCTGCCCCGAAATATTCCAGACGCCGACGACCCACCGCACCTTGCGGGAGGAACAGCATCGGATGGGGTTGCGAGCTCAGAGCATAGGCAAGTGCGCGATCTCAGCGGCGTCGAAACGCGAAAAGGGCCCGCACCGGACCCTTTTCGCTACCGAACTACAGCATGCAGGAGACGCAACCCTCGACTTCGGTTCCCTCCAACGCCATCTGGCGCAGCCGGATGTAGTAGAGGGTCTTGATGCCCTTGCGCCAGGCGTAGATCTGGGCGCGGTTGAGATCGCGGGTGGTGGCGGAGTCCTTGAAGAACAACGTCAGCGACAGGCCCTGATCCACGTGCTGGGTGGCCGCGGCGTAGGTGTCGATGATCTTCTCGTAGCCGATCTCGTAGGCATCCTCGTAGTACTCGAGGTTGTCGTTGGTCATGTAGGGCGCCGGGTAGTAGACGCGCCCGATCTTGCCTTCCTTGCGGATCTCGATCTTCGACGCCACCGGGTGAATGGAGCTGGTGGAGTGGTTGATGTAGGAGATCGACCCGGTCGGGGGCACCGCCTGCAGGTTCTGGTTGTAGATGCCGTGCTCCATGACCGAGGCCTTCAGCTCGCGCCAGTCGTCCTGGGTCGGGATGTGCACGCCCGCGTCGGCGAACAGCTGCCGGACGCGATCGGTCTTCGGCTCCCACACCTGATCGGTGTACTTGTCGAAGTACTCGCCGCTGGCGTACTTCGATTCGGGGAAGCCGCCGAAGTACGTGCCGCGCTCGATCGCGATCCGATTGGACGCCCGGATCGCGTGATAGACCACGGTATAGAAGTAGATGTCGGTGAAATCGATGCCCTCTTCGGACCCGTAGTGGATCCGTTCGCGCGCCAGGTAACCGTGCAGGTTCATCTGCCCGAGGCCGATGGCGTGCGAGGAGTTGTTGCCCTGCTCGATGGACGGCACCGAGTAGATGTGGGTCTGGTCCGACACCGCCGTCAGCGCCCGGATGGCCACCTCGATGGTCTGCGCGAAGTCGGGCGAGTCCATCGTCTTGGCGATGTTCAGCGAGCCGAGGTTGCAGGAGATGTCCTTGCCCACCTTGGCGTAGGACAGGTCGTCGTTGAACTCCGACGGCGTGGAGACCTGCAGGATCTCCGAGCACAGGTTGGAGTGGGTGATCTTGCCCGCGATCGGGTTGGCCCGGTTCACCGTGTCCTCGAACATGATGTACGGATAACCCGACTCGAATTGCAGCTCGGCGATGGTCTGGAAGAACTCGCGCGCTTTGATCTTCGACTTGCGGATGCGCTTGTCGTCGACCATCTCGTAGTACTTCTCGGTGACGTCGATGTCGGCGAACGGCTTGCCGTAGATGCGTTCCACGTCGTAGGGCGAGAACAGGTACATGTCCTCGTTCTTCTTGGCCAGCTCGAAGGTGATGTCCGGGATGACCACACCCAGCGAGAGCGTCTTGATGCGGATCTTCTCGTCCGCGTTCTCCCGCTTGGTGTCCAGGAACCGGTAGATGTCCGGGTGGTGCGCGTGCAGGTAGACCGCGCCCGCACCCTGCCGCGCGCCGAGCTGGTTGGCGTAGGAGAACGAGTCCTCGAGCAACTTCATGATCGGGATGACGCCCGAACTCTGGTTCTCGATCTTCTTGATCGGCGCACCGTGCTCGCGAATGTTGCTCAGCAGCAGCGCGACCCCGCCGCCGCGCTTGGACAGTTGCAACGCGGAGTTGATCGAGCGCCCGATCGACTCCATATTGTCCTCGATGCGAAGCAAGAAACAATTATGGACCACCACGCCGCGGATCGAATACGTGTGGGTGCCCGCAACATGCAGGTTATACACCTTCTCAGGGGTTTCCGCGATGCGATCGATCGCGCGGACGCCGTAGACGTGACGACCGTGGACGACCTGGTACGTCGTGCGCTTGCCCCCCTTTCGTCCGGTGTAGTTGTACAGGTTCTTGCCGATGTCGAAGATGAATTCCTCGTTGTTTCCCGGCAGGCCGGGCACGAATACCTGGCCGGTCGTATTGCCCGCCCGGTCGACGTAGCTACGGACAACCGACACGATGCCGAGACGGCGCAGAATCAGCTGCACCTGGTCGATGAGCTCGGGATTGACCAGCTCGAGCATCATGCCGCCCGAAGTGCTGCAACCATCGCCGCGGAACAGCCCGGCCAGCAAGCCGCGTTGGAAGTCCTCGTCGGCGGTGAGCACGTCACCGCTCAATTGTTTGGTGCCATAGCCGGTCCCGGCCAACGACAACAGCAATGATGCGACGACCTTGCTGTTGCACACCATCCGGGTGGAGTGATCGGAATGGTCGGTGTGCAAGGACAGGTCGACCCCGAACACCTGCTTGAATGCCATGCCGAGTTCGACGTGGTAATCGACCTCATGCGCGCCGAGGGTGAAATGTACGCCGTTGGGCACGCTCACGTCGGTCGACCGCTTGGACACATGGCCTTCGGCCAGATACCAGCCGAGGATCAGGCCGAGCTCGTAGGACTCCTCGACGAAGCGGTTGACCGCCACGAAACGCCGGCTGTGGCGGCACTTGTTGCGGTGCTTCGCGTCCGTGTTCACCTTCTGGATCAGCCCGTCGACCTCTTCGTACACACCTTCGCCGGTGTGCTCCATGAGGTCGAACACGCGCCGGTCCCGTTCGCCCAGCGGCGCGGTGGTCACGATGAAGTCGGTCGGGTGCACGTCCCGCGCGGCCAGCCACACGAAACCGTTGAACGGGTCGGCGCCGTCCGCGTCGATGAGCGTGTCGACCTCACGGGTGGTCCACACCAGGATCGGATGCTCAGGGGTGCATCGGATCGGCTCCTTGTGACCGAAGTGCGAAATCGCGACCAGCGCTTGATCGTTGGGGTTCTCGATCAACGCTTCGACCGCACGGTAGGAACCGTCGTGGGACAAGACCCGGTCACCCGGCCGCAGCGTCTCGATGGCGCGGGGACCGTCGATCGTGTCCACCGGCGTGCCCGCCGGGAAGCACGACACCGGCTCGCCACGCTGCTTCTTGCCCGAGTTCAGGAAGGTCGGGGTGGCCGGCTGGAAGCGGCCGTCGATGATCTCGTCGACCAGCTTGCCCGCCAGCGCCTCGTCACCGGCGGCGAGGGTCAGCGCGACCATGCAGACCCGGTCCTCGAACCGCTCCAGGTAGCGCTTGCCGTCGAAGGTCTTCAGCGTGTACGAGGTGTAGTACTTGAACGCGCCGAGGAAGGTGGGGAACCGGAACTTCTTGGCGTAGGCCTGCTTGAACAGCTTCTTGATGAACTGGCGGCTGTACTGCTCCAGTACTTCGGCCTCGTAGTAGTTCTCGTCGATCAGGTAGTCCAGCTTCTCGTCCAGGTTGTGGAAGAAGACGGTGTTCTGATTGACGTGCTGCAGGAAGTACTGGTGGGCGGCCTCACGGTCCTTGTCGAACTGGATCTCCCCGTTCGGACCGTACAGGTTCAGCATCGCGTTGAGAGCGTGGTAGTCGAGGACCTCGCCCGAGTCGCCGCCGCGCACCGGGGGCTGCTCTAAGCGAGCTGTCTTTCCGGCCGGTGCTGTCGTTGCTGTTGCCAAAACAATCCCAATCCCTCTCGGACGCGCTCGACGTCCTCCGCGGTTCCCATGAGTTCGAAGCGATACAGGTACGGCACCCCGCACTTGCGTGCGATGAGTTCGCCCGCATAGCAGAAGGTGTCGCCGAAGTTCGTGTTGCCCGCCGCGATCACGCCGCGCAGCAACGCGCGGTTGTGCGGATCGTTGAGGAACTTGGCGACCTGCCTCGGCACGAAGTCCTTGTCGGAACGATCGCCCCCCAGTACGTGCCGACCGCCCCCATAGGTGGGGACGATCAGCACGTACGGATGGTCTACGCGCAGTGAGTCGGCGGTGTGCAGTGGTATGCGAGTCGCCGGGAGACCCAGCTTCTCGACGAAGCGATGCGTGTTCTCCGAAGCGCTGGAGAAGTAGACCAGCGCCGTCGTCTCCGACATGGTCGCCTTCCTCTTCTCGGGAGCGCCGCGGCGCTCCGCCCTCGGATGAACCGGTAGCGGTGGAAGCGTCAGGCCGCCACGGTCGCGAGCGACTTGATGCGGTCGGGGCGGAAGCCAGACCAGTGATCGTCTCCGGCCACCACGACCGGCGCCTGCAGGTACCCGAGTGCCATGACGTAGTCCCGCGCCTCGTCGTTCTCCGAGATGTCGATGACCTCGTAGTCCACCCCGGCCTTGTCGAGGGCCTTGTAGGTGGCGTTGCACTGGACGCAAGCGGGCTTGGTGTACACGGTGACGGTCATTGACATCCCTCTCTCCTTGTGCCTGATCCACAGCCTGTGATCCGTTGCAAACACGATCCGACGCATGCTGCGCAAACTCCTGGAGCCGAGCTCGAACCCCCTGATCAGCCACCTGTGGCCGACTCGTGCCGAGTGAGGTCTCTCGCCGTCTTCCAGTACCGAAGACACTACACCTAGTGGCCGACAGATTCCTACAACACGACATGTAGCGAGTTCCATCGATGTAATTCCATCGAGAGAAGTACCAGGCAGCTCGATTCAGCCTTCGGCAAAAAAGTGACGCAGATCACTATCTGACGCGTCAGCTTACTTTCAGCAAACTCTCTGGCAAACGAAGAGGGCCACCGCCGCGCCCGCGGCGATGGCCCTCGTTCAGACCGGAGGAGAAGCTTACACCGACGCCAGTTCGCCGCGCGTCGCCTCCACCAGCTCACGCACGGTGGCGGCCAGCTGGGACAGCGCCTCGGCGTCGTCACGCGGATGCGTGTCGGCGAACCGCTCACCGACGACCCCGAAGTGCAGGTGCGCGGACTCGACCACCCGCGCGCCCGCCACGCCCAGCGCCTTGACCGCGTCGCCGTGTGCCCACTGGGCCGCGTTCGGGCTGACCGAGGCGCTCACCACCGCGGTGGGCTTGTCCTTGATGGAGCCGGCACCGTACGGGCGGGAGGCCCAGTCGATGGCGTTCTTCAGCACCGCCGACAGCGTGCCGTTGTACTCGGGGGTCACCACCAGCAGGCCGTCGGCGGCGGCGACCGCGTCGCGCAGCGCCTGGGCGGCCGCGGGGACGGAGCCGGGGACGTCGATGTCCTCGTTGTAGAAGGGGATGTCGGCGAGCCCGTCGTAGAGAGTGACCTCGACACCCGCCGGCGCGGAATGCGCTGCGGCCTCGGCGAGCCGCCGGTTGACCGAGGCGGCGCGCAGGCTACCGACGAGTGCGAGAATGCGGGTCTGACTCATGACGACTCCTGGTGTACTCATGAAGTGGTGTCCGTACGTTCACCACACACCAACCGGACCATGGTCCGATTACTTCCCGCGGAGTCTCCGTGAACGCTGTGAACTACCCCACACCGGACGCGTCCACCGATAGCGCCCCTCGGCTGCTCGACGTCCGCGCGCCACTGCCCGGCACGTCGGAGCCCGCCGAGCGCGCGGACGCGGCGCGCAACCGTCAACTGCTGCTGGACGCGGCGCAGCAACTGGTGCGGGAGCACGGCGTCGACAGCCTCACCATGGACGCGCTGGCCAAACGGGCGGGAGTCGGCAAGGGCACGGTGTTCCGGCGGTTCGGGAACAGGTCCGGCCTGATGCTCGCGCTTCTGGACCACTCCGAACGGAAGTCCCAGGAGGCGTTCATCTTCGGGCCGCCGCCGCTGGGGCCCGGCGCGCCACCGGTGGAACGATTGGTCGCCTTCGGGCGGGCTCGACTACTGGACATCGAGGTGGAAGGCGAACTGCACCGCGCCGCCGAACTCGGCGAGGCGCGCGACCGCTACTCCGGTGCGCCGTACGGATTGCTGCGCGCGCACGTCGCGATGCTGTTGCGGCAGGCCGACGTGCCGGGCGAGGTGGTGCTCGTCGCCGACTGGCTGCTGGCGATGCTCGGCGCGGCGCTGGTCATGCACCAGATGCAGGTGCTCGGCTACACCCGCGAGCAGATCGGCGACACCTGGGAGCGCGTCGTTCGACGCGTCGTCGCCCGCTGAGCCGCCAGTAGACTCGGGCGCCATGGGGAACCTGCGCGAACAGATCATCAGTGAATTGGGTGTCCGGCCCACGATCGAACCGAAGGAAGAGATCCGCCGCCGGGTCGATTTCCTCAAGGATTATCTGAACGCGACTCCGGCACGCGGTTTCGTCCTCGGCGTCAGCGGCGGACAGGACAGCGCTCTCACCGGCCGGCTGTGCCAGCTCGCGGCCGAGGAGCTGCGCGCCGACGGCGTGGACGCGACCTTCCTCGCGGTGCGGCTGCCCTACGGCGTGCAGGCCGACGAGGCCGACGCGCAAACCGCGCTGAGGTTCATCCGGCCCGACCGGCAGGTGGTGGTGAACGTCCGGCCCAGCGCGAACGCCGTAGCCGCCGAGGCGGCGGCCGCGTTGCAGACCGCCCAGCTGCGGGACTTCGTGCGCGGCAACATCAAAGCGCGCGAACGCATGGTGCTGCAATACGCGCTGGCCGGGCAGGAGAACCTGCTCGTGGTCGGCACCGACCACGCGGCCGAGGCGGTCACCGGATTCTTCACCAAATACGGCGACGGCGGCGTCGATGTGACTCCCCTCACCGGTCTGACCAAGCGCCAGGGCGCCGCTCTGCTCCAGGAGCTCGGCGCGCCCCCCAGCATCTGGTCCAAGGTGCCCACCGCCGATCTGGAGGACGACCGGCCCGCTCTGCCCGACGAGGAGGCGCTCGGTCTGCGCTACAGCGAGATCGACGACTACTTGGAGGGCGAACAGGTGACTCCCGAGGTCGCCGAACGGCTGGAGGCCATCTTCCACAACACCCGGCACAAGCGCACCGTCCCGGTGACGCCGCTGGACACCTGGTGGCGCTAGCCCTCGCGCGCGTGTCTACCCGCCCGCGAAGGGTGGCAGGACGTCGACGCGCGGGCTCAGCGCGACCGCGGGGTCACGGGTGAGTTCGTCACCGATCAGGTAGGCGCACACCGACAACATCTTGTCCAGCTCCGGGCCGTAGGTCGCCGCCAGGGTCGCGCGCAGATCGGCCACCGTCGCTCCGGCGGGGAGCTCGAGGGTCTCGCTGTCCTTGCCGACGGCGTCGGCGATCGCGGCGAAATAGCGGATCTCAACCACCGATGGCTCCCATCGTCCGCTCCGGGGGCACGAAGCCCTCGGCATCGATACCGTGACCTGCCCACTTGTTCCACATCGCACCGCGCCAGAGGGTCGCGAGCTCGTCGTCGTCGGCGCCGGAGCGCAACGCCTGGCGCAGGTCGAATTCCTGGTCGCTGAACAGGCAGGACCGCAGCATCCCATCCGCGGTGAGCCGGGTTCGGTCGCAGGTGTCGCAGAACTTCCTGGTCACCGTGGCGATGATGCCCACGGTGCCGGGACCGCCGTCGACCAGCCACTTCTCCGCGGGGGCCGACGGATCGGCGCGGCCGACCTCGTCGAGGGCGAACCGGGCGCCGAGCACGTCGAGCAGTTCGGCGGCGGTGACCATGTTGGCGCGGGCCCATTCGTGGTCGGCGTCCAGCGGCATCTCCTCGATGAAACGCAGCTCGCAGCCCTCGTCCAGGCACCAGCGCAGCAGATCGGACGCACCGGCCACGGTTTCGCGCATCAGCACGGCGTTGACCTTGACCGGGGCCAGTCCGGCGGCACGGGCGGCACGGATGCCCGCGAACACCGACTCGAGGCGGTCGCGGCGCGTCAACCGGGCGAAACCGGCCCGGTCCACGGTGTCCAGCGAGACGTTCACCCGCCGCAGACCGGCGGCGGCGAGACCGAAGGCGCGATGCTCGAGCCCGATGCCGTTGGTCGTCATGGCCAGCGGGATGTGCGGCACCTCGGCGTGACAGCCCGCGACGATCTGTTCCAGATCGCGGCGCATCAGCGGTTCGCCCCCGGTGAAGCGGACCTCGCGCACCCCGAGCTGCCGCACCGCGAGGCGCACCAGCCGGACGATCTCGTCCACGGTGAGCAGTTCATGCCGGGGAATCTCCGGCAGCCCCTCCTCCGGCATGCAATAGGTGCAGCGCAGCGAACACTTCTCGGTGATGGACACGCGTAGGTCGCGAGCGACGCGTCCAAAACGATCCAACAGGTAGGGGCTGTCGGGACGGCCGGCGAGCGAGGGACGCCCGGAACGTACCGCCGGAATCCCGATCTCGACCAGAGTCACACGTCCATTATGACCGCCTGTCCCGATTCGTCTGCGGGCGGAATGCCCGATGTCGGCTCACCGCGGCCGCGGATCGACGGTGCGGGGCCGCTCAGCGCGGTGCGACCTGCGCGCGGACCGGCGCACGGCGACAAGGGCGGAAACCCGCCCGGATCGGGCGTTAGGCTGACTCGCATGAACTCTCGGCCCGCCGGCGTCTCGGCCAGGCCCGTCGACGACTACCGCGACAGCATCGAACAGCTGCTGCGGCCTCTGGCCGCGCGCGCGGTCGAGTCCGTTGCGGTACCGCGGGCACTGGGCAGGCAGCTGGCCGAAGACGTCCGTTCGCCGATCGATCTCCCGGTCTTCCGCAACTCCGCGATGGACGGATACGCGGTGCGCGCCGAATCGGTGCTGGTCGCGCCGGTCACCCTGGCTTTGGCCGGTGTCGTCGCGGCGGGGGCGGCGGGCCGCGCGCCGCTGCCGCCGGGCGCGGCGATGAAGGTGATGACCGGTGCGCCGATCCCGCCCGGCGCGGACTGCGTGGTGCCGGTGGAGGACACCCACGCCGGCGACGGCACGGTGACCGTCGAACGCGGCCGAAGCGCGGGCGAATTCGTGCGGGAACCGGGCACGGACGTCCGGGCCGGGGAACTGCTCGCGCGGGCGGGCACCATGCTCGCACCCCGGCATGTCGCCGCCCTGGCCGCGGTCGGGCTGTCCGCGGTGGCGGTGTTCCGCGCGGTACGCGGCGCGGTGATCACCACCGGCGACGAGCTGGTCGCGGCCGGAAAGCCGCTGCGCCCGGGGCAGATCTACAACTCCAACGGCGTCGCCCTCGCCGCGGCGCTCGCGGCGAACGGCGTCGAGGTGGTCTCGGTGGCGCACAGCACCGACGATCCGGCGCGTTTCCGCACGCTGCTGTCGGCCGCGGTGCAGCGCGCCGACGTGGTGTTCACCTCCGGTGGCGTGTCCAAGGGCGACTTCGAGGTGGTCAAGGACGTGCTCGAGCCGATGGGCGGGCGATTCGGCTCGGTGGCGATGCAGCCGGGCGGCCCGCAGGGGCTGACCGTCGTCGACGGGGTGCCGGTGCTCAGTTTCCCCGGCAATCCCGTCAGCACGATGGTCTCGTTCGAGGTGTTCGCCCGCCCGATCCTGCGGCACCTCGCCGGTCTGCCCGAGGTGGACACCTACGAACTTCCGCTGGTCGACGCCGTGCCCCGCTCGCCGGAGGGCAAACGCCAGTTCCTGCGGGGCAAGCTGCGCGGGCACTCGGGCGAATCGTGCGCGCCCGGACGGCCGCGGGCGGTCGAGGTGGTGTCCGGTCCCGGCTCGCACCTCGTGGCGGCCATGGCGAAGGCCGACGTGCTGATCGAGGTGCCCGCCGAGGTCACCGCGCTGCCCGCGGGGGCACTTGTGCGAGTGTGGTGCTTATGAGCGAGTTGTCCCACGTCGACGACGAAGGTCGCGCCCGCATGGTGGATGTGAGCGCGAAGAGCGAGACCACCCGGATCGCCGTCGCGGCAGGCGAGTTGCGTACCACGGCCGAGGTGGTCGCCCTGGTGCGGGCCGACGGCATGCCGAAGGCGGACGTGCTGTCCACTGCCCGCATCGCGGGCATCACGGGGGCGAAGAAGACCTCCGAGTTGATCCCGCTGTGCCACCAGCTGGCCTTGTCGTCGGTGCGGGTGGAGTTCGGCTTCACCGAGTCCGCGATCACGATCGAGGCCACCGCGAAGACCAAGGGCCCGACGGGTGTCGAGATGGAGGCCCTGACCGCGGTCGCGGTCGCGGGGCTCACCCTGCACGACATGGTGAAGGCGGTGGACCCCGCGGCGGTACTCACCGGCGTGCGCCTGCTCACCAAAGAAGGCGGCAAGCACGGTCATTGGGAGCGCCCGGCCGACGCGGACGCCGACGAGACCGAGGTTCGGCCGGGCACCGGCGACGAGTTCGCTCCCGGTGTGGCGCGAGCGGACATCTCCGACTACGCCGAGCCCGAGTTCGGCGCGCAGGAGCGCTCGGCGGTGGTGCTGGTCGCGTCGACCGGTGTCGCGGCGGGCACCCGCGCCGACACCACCGGCCCGGTGCTCATGGAGTGGCTGTCCGGTCGCGGCTTCTCGGTGCGGGGCCCGCTTGTCTACGCCGACGCCGAGATCGAGTTCGGTTTGGCCGACGCGCTGCGCTTCGAACCGGCACTCGTCATCAGCACCGGCGGAACCGGCGCTTCCCCCACCGACGCGACGCCGGAGGCGACCCTGGCATTGCTCGATCGCGAACTACCCGGCGTGGCGGAGGCGATCCGGCAGCGCGGCACCGCGAAGTTTCCCCTGGCGGCGCTGAGCCGTGGCGTGGCCGGGCTCGCGGGACGCTCGGTGATCGTGAATCTGCCCGGCTCGCCGGGCGGCGTGAAGGACGGCATCGCGGTGCTGGAACCGCTGCTGGATCATCTGCTCGCACAAGTCGCCGGAGGTGGAAGTCATGACAACAGCTGAGGCCACGGTCCGGCTCGCCCGGATCAGCGACCAGCCGCTGGACCCAGCGGAGGTCGAGGACGCGGTGTCCGGACCGCACTACGGCGCGGTCGTGGTGTTCACCGGGAAAGTCCGCGACCACGATGGCGGGCAAGCCGTTTCGGCCCTGGAATACTCCGCGCACCCGCAGGCGGAGCGATTCCTGCACACCGTCTGCGCCGAACTCGCCGCCACGCACGGCTTGCCGGTCGCGGCCGTGCACCGCGTCGGGTCGCTCGGCATCGGTGACCGCGCGATCGTCGTCGCGGTGGCGGCGGCGCATCGCGGCGCGGCGTTCGCGGCGTGTGCGGAACTGGTGGATCGGATCAAACACGAAGTCCCGATTTGGAAGCGCCAACTGTTCGCCGACGGTCTGTCGGAATGGGTGAACGCCTGCGGGTGATCCGACCGACATGGATCTCACGACGAATCGACATGTCCGGCATAGCGTGTGCGCGCTCACCGCGGCGTATAGCGCCACACCCCCAGCATGCTGTGCGCATCGAGCGGTTCGGCGGCCTCGTGCACAGTGTCGCGCAGCCTGGCCAGGGCCTGGTCGGTGTGTAGACCGGCACCGATGAGCACCAGCCGCGCTCCCCGCGACTCGCCGCGCGACCAGCCACCCGGCTCGAAGACGATGTGGCGGCCGACCATGTGCAGGACGAATTTCCTGCGTTCGCCGGCCACTCCGAAAGCGGCGAAGCCCTTGGCCCGGAACAATCCGGGCGGCGGGTCCTCCAGGAAGCCGATCAGTTTGCGCGGGTCCAGCTCGCGGTCGCTGTCGAAGCAGACACTGGTGTAGTCGTCGTGCAGATGGCGGTGCCCGGCGTGGTCGTCGTGCTCGTGCTCGACGAGGAGTTCGTCGAAGCTCAGTTGCTCGGCCACCAGCGGCCGCTCGCGCCGCGGTCGGTCGAACAGCAGCCCGGGATCGATCCGGCCGTAGCTGGTCGCGTACACCGGCACCGAGCCGACCAGCGCCGCGATGTCCGCGCGCAGCCGTGCGAGCTGCTCGGATACCACCCGGTCCGCCTTGTTCACCACCACCAGGTCGGCCAGCCGCAGATGTGTGCGCAGCTCCGGATGCCGGGCACTGCTGTCCGGAAACTGTTCGGCGTCGACCACCTCGACCAGGCCGCCGTAGCGCAGACGCGGATTGTCGCTGCCGACCACCATCCGGATGAGGTTGCGCGGTTCGGCCAAGCCGCTGGCCTCCACCACGATCACATCGATCGCGGCGCGCGGCTGGGTGAGCCGGGTGAACAGCTCGTCCAGTTCGGTGACGTCGACCGCGCAGCACACACAACCGTTGCCGAGCGAGACCATGGCGTCGACCTGCCCGGCGACCAGCATCGAATCGATGTTGATCGCCCCGAAGTCGTTGACCACCACGCCGATCCTGGTGCCCCGGTTGTCCCGCAGCAAGTGATTGAGCAGCGTGGTCTTCCCGGAACCGAGGAACCCCGCGACCAGCACAACAGGAATCCGGTCAGCCATTCCGCTCACCCTAGTGCGCCGCCGCACCCGCGGAAAAAGCCGGACGCCATCCCCGACGTGGCGAGGATGGCGTCCGGTGGGTTCGGTGGGCGGACTATTTCGCGGGGCCCAGCAGCATGCCTGCCAGGCTGTAGCCGAGATTGATCAGTTCCGTGGTGATGGCGTTGTTGTCCAGACCGAGCATCTTCGCCAACGGCATCAGCAACTCCATGATCGAGGCGTTGCCCCCGGCCGTCCCGGGTGACTGCTGCGCGTTCGGCGTGCCCGGCGATTGGGTTCCGGAGGTCCCCGGCGATTTCGGCGCAGTCGACGTGCCGTATGACTGCGGTGTCGACGTTCCCGGCGCCGGGTTCGGCGTCGAAGTGCTCGGAACCGGCTGCGCCTGCGGCACGGCGGGGGCGGCCGGACTCTGCGGCACACCGGGAGTCGGGTAACTCTGCGGCACCGCGGGAATCGTCTGGGCCTGAGGTACCACCGGGTTCGTCTGAGCCTGGGGAGCGACCGGGTTCGTCTGAGTTTGCGGTGTTCCCGTCGTCTGAGCCTGCGGTGTTCCCGGGGCGACCGCGGGATGGTCGAACGACGCACCCTGCGGGGTGGTCTGGTCGCCCTGCTGATCCGGCGCGGCACTCGGCCGCGGTGTGCCGAGCAGATACCCGACCACGCCGGTGGTCAACGCGATCGCGTGCTTGAGCTGCCCGTCGGGTGTCTCCAGCGACGCCGCGTCCTCGGGATTGGCGCCGTTGCCCATCTCGAGGAAGACGAGGGGGACGGTGGTCAACGCCGGCCCCGCGATGTCCCTGCGGGTCTGCAGACCGTCCACCACGCCGCCGTAGTTGGCGGGCGGGAATCCCGCCTCGCGGTACGCGTCGCGCACCGACTTGGACGCGGCCAGTCCCGCGCCCGCCTGGACCTGATCGACGACCAGATTAGGGATGGGCAGCTCCGGAATGATCAGGTGGAACCCGCGATCCTGCGCGGGCGCGCTGTCGGCATGGATGCTCACGGCGACGTCGGCGCCGGACTGGCTCGCCGCGCGCGCCCGGTCGTCGACGCAGCCGCCCCAGTTCATGTCGTCCTGGCGGCTCAGCACGACATGCGCGCCCAGCGTCTCCAGTGACGTTTTCACAACCTGTGCGACGTTCCAGGTGATGGTGTGCTCGGGAACGCCGTTCATCGTGGTCATGCCGGTGGTCTGGCAGTCCTTGGTGCCGCCGCGACCATCACTGACCTGTCTGGCCAAGTCCTGGGAGTGATTCGACCCCTGGTGGCCGGGGTCGAGGAATACGGTCTTGCCCGCGAGCTTCTTCGACATGTCCAGCGGCGACGGCGCCGCCTGCGCGCTGACCGGAAGCAATCCGGACAACGTCACCGTGACCGCGGCCGTGACCGCGGTGCAGATACCGGCTTTGACGATGCTTGGCTTCATAGTGCGGTCGGTGCCCCGGGACGGGGCACCCCTCCCTTCCCACTTGTAACACCAAACCCAATGGTCACTTTGGCAACGCATGTATCAGCAAGGCAAGGTCCGTAATCGAAGTGTTACAGCACGCGCGATCCCCGGCGGTCGAATCCGCCACGATGGTTTGCGCAGAGATAGCAGAGCGTAATACACCAGGGTCAGCGCTGTCCCTACCGGCACGCCGAAACACTCGAAGACTTCCCGATAAGTCCGGATCACTCGGGATTATCTGGGTGATAGCGCAGTCCGGGCGAGCCGGGCCGGAATCGCAGATTCGGGCTCACCGTCCGGTCGGTTCTGGTATTGAACCGGTATGCGTGCCAGTGCGCTCCTCCTCGGGGAGCCATGAGCGTCGCCGTGACCCTGTTCGCCACGGCGACGGCGAGCGCCGAACCCGCGAACACCATCGCGCACGACGGCGTCTACTTGGTCGGCGTCGACATCGGGCCAGGACTCTGGGAGGCGCCCGGCACGCCCGACCCCGCCTACGCCTGCGATTGGCGCAGGCTGTGGAAGGTCGAGGGGGACAACACGAACATGCAGTACATCATCGCGAACAACTACACCCGGCTCAGCCCGGTCCGGGTGCAGATCAAGCCGACCGACGTCGGGTTCAAGACCGAGAACTGCGGACCGTGGCGGTTGCTCTCGACGCCGCCGCCGACCGGCTCGTTCGGTGGCTGAAGCGCAGCGGCATACCTCCACCCCCTCCGCGGCCATGCGCAGGCCTGCCGAGCCTACGCCGTGGCGGCGCGGGTCTACGCCGTGGCGGCGGATGAGCTGAAGGCCGCTTATTTGACCAGCGTGAACTGCACGACGTCGATGCGGCCGGCGCGGAATTGCTCCGCGCACCCGGTCAGGTACTTCAGATATCGGAGGTAGACCTCCTCGGACGCCAAGGCGATCGCCTCCTCCCGGTGCGCCCGCAGCGCCTCGGCCCAGCAGTCGAGGGTGCGCGCGTAGTGCGGTCGCAGCTCCTGCATCCGCTCCGTGCCGAACCCGGCGCGCCCGGCCAGTCGTGTTACCTCGGCGGGATGCGGCAGCTGCCCGCCGGGAAAGATCTCTCGTTTGATGAAGATCTGGAACAGCGCGTCGTCCCGGGTCACCGGAATGCCCATGCGCCGCAGGTCTTTCAACGTCCATCCCACGATCGTGTGCAGCAGCATCCTGCCGTCCGGCGGCAGCATCCGGTGACATCGCTGGAAGAACGTCTCGTAGCGCGTACGCCGGAAGTGCTCGAACGCGCCGATGCTGACGATTCGGTCGGCTTCGCCCTCGTATTCCTCCCAGCCCTGCAGCCGGACCCGCACTCCACGGATGTCCTCGCGCTCGATCTTGCCCCGGATGTAGTCGTACTGGTTGCGGCTGAGGGTCAGCCCCACAACGGCCGCACCGTAGGCGGTGGCGGCGCGCAGCATCGTCGAGCCCCACCCGCATCCCACGTCCAGCAGGGTCATCCCCGGCCGCAGGTCCAGTTTGCCGAGGGCCAGATCGATCTTCGCGCGCTGCGCTTGCTCGAGCGTCATGTCCGGTCGTTCGAACCAGGCACAGCTGTAGGTCATCGTCGGATCGAGGAAAAGCGCGTAGAACTCGTCGGAGAGGTCGTAATGGGCCTGCACCTGCCGATAGAACGGTTGGAGGTTGGTCATCGCGGGCTCCTGTTCTTCGGGTTCATCAGCTGATACCCGCGCGACGGCGCCCCGTTTCGGCCCTCGCCGACCGATACGGAACCGATGTGCAGGTCTCCGTAGGGCAACGGCGGCAGAGGTGACTGTAGCGGCCTTTTCGCCTTCAGCCGATGATGACGACCGCGCAGGCCGCGATGAACAGGAGCTGAACCAGCGCCCGCAGCGGCAGCGGCATGGTCTTGATGCCCAGTTCGGCGCGGGCGGCGCGGACGTTCGCCGGGAACAGCGCCACCAGCAGCGCGATGAGGCAGGCGGCGGCCGGCTCGGCGGTCGCGGGAATGAGCACGCCCACCGCGCCCGCCAGTTCGAGCACGCCGGTCAGCGTCACCAGTGCGGGTGCGTTCGGCAGCCGCGGCGGCACCATGGTGATCAGAGCGTCGCGGCGCGGCTGGACGAAGTGCGCGCTCGACGTGAGGACGAGCATCGCGGCCAGCCCGAGCGCGGTCGCGTGCGCCCACGAATCGAGCCGGCCGTTGCCGGTCAGCCAGCCGATGAGCCGGACGACCGCGGTGACGGTGACGAGGACGACCAGCGGTGCCATCGGAATCTCCTGTGGATCGACACGCAAATCTTGACAGTGGAAAGATACGACCGCGGTCAGGAACTTGTCAATGTCTAGATGATCGGTCACCATCGAGGTATGGCGAAGGACGGCTATCACCACGGAGATCTCCGCGCGGCGCTGCTCGCCGCCGCCGCCGAGCAGATCGCCGCCGACGGCGTCGACGCTCTCTCGTTGCGCAACCTGGCCCGGCACGCGGGCGTCTCACACGCCGCGCCCGCCCACCACTTCGGCGATCGGGCCGGGTTGCTCACCGCGTTGGCCACCGAGGGCTTCGAACTGCTCGCCGCACAGCTCGCGCGGGCCGGTGCGGATTTCCGCGAGGTCGCGGTGGCATACATCCGCTTCGCGCGCGAGCATCCCGGACATTTCGACGTGATGTTCCGGCACAGCCTGTTACACGCGGAGGACGCGACCTTGCGCGCCGCCCGAGAACGCTCCGCGGCGACGCTGCGATCGGGCGTCTCCGGCATCCAACCCGGCCGCGGCCAGGAGCGTCGGCAGGCGACCCAACTCGCCGCATGGTCGCTGGTCCACGGCTTCGCTTCGCTCTGGCGCGAAGGGGCACTGCATAATTCGACACTGGCTATCGATTCCGATCCGGAGGTCCTGGCCCGCACGATGCTGTCCACCATCCGTTTCGACTGACCGCAAACCGGTTTGCGCCGAGCCGCCACCGTGCTATCCAGAGACCAGAAGGAGCGGGCGGCCCCATCCCAGCTGCCATCGACACATGGACATCCACGCCTACCCCACCGACGCGACCACACCGGTGGACCCGACCGAGGCACACCGGATCACCGACCGACATCTCACCACCGGCGACTACGCCGATCGCGGCATCACCTATCAGCTCACCGAATTCGACACCTGCTTCGTCGCTGTCGCGACCTTCCCCCGGCCGCCGCACGCCGAGCCGGACAGCCCGCCGGTGATCGTCGGCGGCTCCGTGTGCGTCATCGACAAGCCCACCGGGGCGGTCTCCTACTGGCCGACCTACCCGGCCGACCTGGTCGCCGACCAGTACGCGACCGCACTCCGCGACGGAACCCTCGTCATCGAGGACGGTTGGCCGGAGGACGAGCCGGACGCGTGATCGACCCGACGGCCGGCCATCCCACGCCGCGGGCGACCGGCATTCGACGTGCGGCCTGCGGCGCCGAAACCGATGCCACGACCTTCAGCGCCGGACTCACCTTCGACAACGCGGTACCCGGCTCCGCGCTCTCCGTGACCGTCTCGCCTGCCACGCGGTAGCGGCGTCGTCCTCCGATTCAGAACGCGGGCTGAGCAGGCAGGTCCGGGTTCGGCTTCGGGGCGGGTTCGCCGGCGTCCGGGATGTCGGTGCCGCGCAGTGAGGTTCCGGCGGTCTCGCGCAAGTAGTTCCAGGCGAGCAGGCCGATCAGCGAGGCGCCGACCACATAGACGGCGGGGAACAGCGACCAGCCGGTGGTCTCGATGACGGCCTCGTTGATCAGCGGGGCGGTGCCGCCGAAGATCGCGGTGGAGACGTTGTAGGCCAGAGCGAAGCCCGCGTACCGGACATGGGTCGGGAAGATGGCGGGGAAGGTGGAGCTGATGGTGGACAACTGCGGCACGTACAGCAGCCCGAGCACGATGAAGCCGAGGATGGCCCAAGCCGTGCCCTGACCCATCAGCCAGTACATCGGCACCGCGAGCACGGCCAGGCCCGCCAGCGAGAACAACCACATCGGGCGGCGGCCGACGTTGTCCGACAGCCGGCCGAAGAACGGCAGTACCAGCATCATCACCACTTGCCCGAGCAGCATCATCGCGGTGGTGGCCGACTCCCCCAGGCCGATCGTTTTCTGCAAGTAGGTGGGCTGGTAAGTCAGCAGCGTGTAGTTCACCACGTTGAGCGCGACCACCAGTCCGGCCAGGGTGAGCGTCTCGCGCCGGTAGGTGGTCAGCACCTCGCGCAGGCCGCCCGGCGGCCGCTTGTGCTCGGCGACCTCGGTGAACACCGGGCTCTCGTCCAGCTTGGCCCGCAGGTACCAACCGGTCAGGCCGAGCGGGATGGCGATCAGGAACGGGATGCGCCAGCCCCAGTCGTGCATGGTGTCCGAACCGAGCGTGAGCTGACAGGCCAGCACCGTCGCGGAGCCGCCGACGAAGCCGGCGAGCGTGCCGAATTCCAGGAAGCTGCCGAGGAATCCGCGTTTGCGATCGGACGCGCATTCGGCGAGATAGGTTGCGGCGCCGCCGTATTCACCGCCGGTCGAGAAGCCCTGCACGACGCGCAGCAGGATGAGCAGGATCGGGGCCGCCACCCCGACGGACGCATGGGTGGGCAGCACGCCGATGGCGCCGGTGGCGGCGGCCATGAGCAGGATCGTGGTGGCCAGCACCGCTTTGCGCCCGATCCGGTCACCCAGCGGACCCCACACCATGCCGCCGAGCGGCCGGAGTACGAACGAGATAGCGAAGCCGAGCATGGTGCCGAGAGTGCCGAGTTCGCCGGGGAAGAAGGCGTCGGTCAGGTACGTCGCGGTCGCCGCGTAGACGCCGTAGTCGAACCATTCCGTCGCGTTGCCCATCGCGGAGGCCGCCACGGAACGTCGCAGCGGAGAACTTTCGGATGTTCGATCGGTCACGTGCACGTCCTCTCCAGTCCGTCACGGACCTCGGTTCGTTCCACCTCCGATCCCTGGAACCGAAGTGGGGCACGAAACAGACCAATACCCGGGATTCGCACCCGGCAAACAGTCATGCGACCGGAAGAGAGTCAGCGCATCCACCCTGACCTGCGACTCCGCAGCGCGTTGTGATGTCGGTCACGTAAAGCCCGGACTCCCCTGAGCCGGCATGTGACGACGCCCGCAATCGCTTCCGTCCGAGCACGACGGCGAGAGCGGCCGGTGGGCTGCGTCGGCACCGCCCGTCGGCGGCGCTACAGCGGCGTCACGTACGCGCCCGCGATGCCGCCGTCCACCAGGAACTGGGAGGCGGTGATGAACGAGGAATCGTCACTGGCGAGGAAGGCCACGGCGGCGGCGATCTCCTCCGGTTCGGCGAACCGGCCGAGCGGCACGTGCACCAGGCGGCGGGCGGCGCGCTCCGGGTCCTTGGCGAACAGCTCCTGGAGTAGCGGGGTGTTCACCGGCCCGGGGCACAGGGCGTTCACCCGAATGCCCTTGCGGGCGAACTGCACGCCGAGTTCGCGGCTCATCGCCAGCACGCCGCCCTTGGAGGCGGTGTAGGAGATCTGCGAGGTCGCCGCGCCCAGCACGGCGACGAAGGAAGCGGTGTTGATCACCGAACCCTTGCCGCGCTCGAGCATGTGCCCGATGGCGTACTTGCTGCAGAGGTACACGGAGGTCAGGTTGACCTCCTGGACCCGCCGCCACGCGTCGATGCCGGTGGTGAGGATCGAATCATCGTCCGGCGGGGAGATGCCCGCGTTGTTGAACGCGATGTCCAGCCCGCCGTAAGTGTCGACCGCAGTTTGGAACATGGCTTGGACCTGTGCTTCATCGGTGACGTCCACCCGCACGTACCGGCCGCCGACCTCCTTGGCGGCCGCCTCGCCGGTCCCGGCGTCGATGTCCGCGACCACCACCTTCGCCCCCTCCGCCGCGAAGCGACGGACCGTGGCCAGACCGATACCGCTCCCGCCGCCGGTGACGACGGCGACCCGATCCTGTAAGCGCTGCAACGTATCTCCTGTCGGATATGCGGATGTCACTACGTGGCGAGGAAGACATTCTTGGTCTCGGTGAACGCCAGCGCGGCGTCGGGCCCGAGTTCGCGCCCCAGCCCGGACTGTTTGAAACCGCCGAACGGCGTCCAGTACCGCACGGACGAATGCGAGTTCACCGACAGGTTGCCCGCCTCCACACCGCGGGCCACCCGCAGCGCCCGGCCGACATCGCGGGTCCAAATCGAGCCGGACAGGCCGTAATCCGTGTCGTTGGCGATGCGCAGCGCGTCGGCCTCGTCCTCGAACCCGACCACCGCGACCACCGGGCCGAACACCTCCTCGGTGAGCACCCGGTCGGTGGGCGCGTCGGGCAGCACCACAGTCGGCGGAAACCAGAAGCCGGGGCCATCGGGCGCGCTTCCGGTGAACGCGACCTTGGTCGAAGGCTGCACGAACTCGGCCACCCGCGCCCGGTGCACGGCCGAGATGAGCGGGCCCATCTCGGTGGATTCGTCGGCCGGATCGCCGACCCGCACCCCCTGCACGGCGGGCTCCAGCAGTTCGAGGAAACGGTCGAACACGCTGCGCTGCACCAGGATCCGGGAGCGGGCGCAGCAGTCCTGCCCGGCGTTGTCGAACACGCCGTAGGGCGCGGTCGCGGCCGCCTGTTCCAGGTCGGCGTCGGCGAACACGATGTTCGCGCTCTTGCCGCCGAGTTCCAGCGTCACCCGCTTCACCTGCCGCGCGCAGCCGGCCATGATCTGCGTGCCCACCTCGGTGGAACCGGTGAACACCACCTTGCGGACGGCCGGGTGGGTGACGAAACGCTGCCCCACCACCGACCCCTTGCCGGGCAACACCTGGAACACGCCTTCCGGCAGACCCGCTTCCAGCGCGAGCTCGCCGAGCCGCACGGCGGTCAGCGGCGTGAGTTCGGCGGGTTTGAGCACCACGGTGTTGCCCGCCGCGAGCGCGGGCGCGAAACCCCACGCCGCGATCGGCATCGGGAAATTCCACGGCACGATCACCCCGACCACGCCGAGCGGTTCGTGGAAGGTGATGTCGACTCCGCCCGCGACCGGAATCTGGCTGCCCAGCAACCGTTCCGGCATCCCGGCCGCGTAGTGCAGGACGTCGCGGACATTGCCCGCCTCCCAGCGCGCGTTGCCGATGGTGTGCCCCGCGTTGGCGACCTCGAGCCGGGCGAGGTGCTCGACATCCGCGTCCACCGCCTCGGCGAACCGGCGCAGCAACCGCGCCCGGTCACCGGGCGCCACCGCGCGCCACCCGGCCGACGCGCGCTGTGCCGCGGCGATAGCGGCATCGGTCCCGGCTTCGTCGACGAGCTCGACGGTCGTGACCACCTGTTCGGTCGCCGGGTTGCGCACCTGCGCTGTCGTCACGAGTCCCGCCCCTTTCGGTAGCTGTCCGCCGCCTCCGCCAGTGCCCGCACCAGCCTGCGATCGGCGGCGTCGGCCTCCGGATGCCACTGCACACCGACCAGGAAGGACCCGTCGGTGGACTCCACGGCCTCGATCGTGCCGTCGGCGGCGTACGCGCAGGCGGTCAGGCCCTCGGCAAGGCGATCGACGGCTTGGTGATGGTGGCAGTGCACCTTCACCTCCGGACCGGCCAGCCGCGCGACCCGGGTGCCCGCGATGGTCAGCACCCGGGTGGTGGTGAACCCGCCCTCGACGCCGGAGTGCTCCTCGTGCCCCACCACATCGGGCAGATGCGGGATCAACGTGCCGCCGAGCGCCACATTCGCCAGCTGGAGCCCGCGGCACACCGCGAGAATCGGCACGCCCGCGGCCCTGGCCAGCTCGAACAGGGCGAACTCCGACTCGTCCCGCTCCGGCCTGGTGTAACCGGGTATGCCGGTCGAAGAGCCGCCGTAGCGGGCGGGATCGACGTCCGCGCCGCCGGTGAGCACCAGCCCGTCGAGCCGCCGCACCAACTCCGGACGCGCGACGCCCGCGGGCGGCAGCAGCACCGGGATGCCGCCCGCGGCGGCCACCATCTCGACGTAGGCGTGCGGCAGCACCGCGCACGGCAGCTCCCATGCGTTGAAACGAGCCTGCTCCACATAGGTGGGCAGGCCGATCACGGGACGGGCTCCCGCGACCTCAGAGTCGTTCGAAACCACGGATACGCTCCCAGTCGGTGACCGCGGCGTCGTAGGCGTCCAGCTCCACCCGCGCCGCGTTGCGGTAATGCTCCACTACATCATCACCGAAGGCCGCGCGGGCCACCGTGCTGTCACCGAACAGCTGGGCCGCTTCGCGCAGCGTACGCGGCACCCGGGGGCGCTCGGAGAGGTAGGCGTTGCCGTGGAATTCCGGTTCCAGCGGCAGGCGCCGGTCGATGCCGTGCAGTCCCGCCGCGATCAGTGCGGCGACGGCCAGGTACGGGTTCACGTCACCGCCGGGCACCCGGTTCTCCGAGCGCAGCGCGTGGCCCTCGCCGACCACGCGGATGGCGCAGGTCCGGTTGTCGCGGCCCCACGCGATCGCCGTGGGCGCGAAGCTACCCGCGACGAATCGCTTGTAGGAGTTGATGTTCGGAGCCAGCAGGTAGGTGAACTCGCGCAGGCAATCCAGCTGGCCCGCGATGAAGTGCCGCATCAGCGGCGACATGCCGTCCGCGCCGTCACCCGCGAAGACCGGCTCGCCCGCGTCGCCGCGCAGGCTCACGTGAATATGGCAGGAATTGCCTTCCCGCTCGTTGTATTTCGCCATGAAGGTGAGGCTGCGCCCGTCCTGGGCCGCGATCTCCTTCGCACCGGTCTTGTAGATACTGTGGTTATCGCAGGTGACGAGGGCTTCGTCGTACCGGAACGCGATCTCGTGCTGACCGGGATTGCACTCGCCTTTGGCCGACTCGACATACATTCCGGCGCCGTCCATCTCCTTGCGGATACGGCGCAGCAGCGGCTCGATCCGCCCGGTGCCGAGCACCGAATAGTCGACGTTGTACTGATTGGCCGGCGTGAGCCCGCGATACCCCGCGTTCCAGGCCGCCTCGTAGCTGTCGTCGAACACCAGGAACTCCAGTTCGGTCCCGACGAACGCGCGCAGACCACGCTCGCTCAGCCGGTCCAACTGTCTGCGCAGCACCTGGCGCGGTGCCGCCGCGACCGGCTGTCCTTCCGGCACCACGTGCTCGACGTCGCAGAGCACCAGCGCCGTGCCCGGCCACCACGGCACGATCCGCAGCGTGCGCAGGTCCGGCCGCAACACGACGTCGCCGTACCCGGTCTCCCAGGACGAGAGGGCGTATCCGTCGACGGTCGCCATATCCACGTCCACCGCGAGCAGGTAGCCGCACGCCTCGGTCGCGTGCGCGAGCACCTCGTCCAGGAAATAGCGTGCGGCGCAGCGTTTCCCTTGCAGTCGGCCCTGCATGTCGGTCATGGCGACCAGCACCGTGTCGATCTCACCGGTATCGACCTGGTCCCGCAATTGCGCCACACTCAGCATCCCGCTACGCATCCACGACCCCTCTCGGCACCGACCGTGCTCACGGTAGAGCACAACGGACACCTTTGTGACGCGACACGGAATCTCGTCCCGCCGCGACAGTGCGCTCTCGGACCGGCTCGGCAATGCCTCGGTGGTGACCCAGCGAGGAGAATTTGTGTTAACTTCATCGAGAATGTCAGTTAACTTTATCTGATCGGAGATGGCTATGAGATCCGCCGTCGTCGTCGATGTCGTCCGCACACCGTCCGGTAAGGGCAAAGCAGGCGGCGGCCTGTCGGACGTGCATCCGGCCACCCTGCTCGCAGGCGTGCTCGCCGAACTCGTCGCCCGCAACGACCTGGATCCCGCTGTGGTGGACGACGTGATCGGCGGATGCGTCACACAGAGCGGGGAGCAGGCGTTCAACATCAGCAGGACCGCCGCGCTGGCCGCCGGGTTCCCGGAGTCGGTGCCCGCCACCACCGTGGACCGGCAGTGCGGGTCCAGCCAGCAGGCCGCGCACTTCGCGGCGCAGGGTGTCATCGCGGGCGCCTACGACGTCGCGATCGCGTGCGGCGTGGAATCGATGAGCCGCGCGCCGATGTTCTCCAACGGCCAGGGTAAGGACGCCAACCGCGGTCCGCTCGCCCACCGCTACCCGGACGGCCTCATCCAGCAGGGCATAGCGGCCGAGGTGATCGCCGCCCGGTGGAAGCTCGACCGCGCCGAGCTCGACGAGTTCGCGGCTCGCTCGCATCGGCTCGCCGCCGACACCGCGGCCCAAGGCGGTTTCGACAACGAACTGGTCGCGGCGGGCACCCTCACGGCCGATGAGACGATCCGGCCCGCCACCACCGGGGAAAGCCTCGCGAAGCTGCGGCCCGCCTTCGTCGACGATCAGTACACCGCGCGCTTCCCGGAGATCGAGTGGTCGATCACGCCGGGCAACTCCTCGCCGCTGACCGACGGCGCCTCGGCGGCGCTGATCATGAGCGAGGAGGCGGCGACGAAACTGGGCCTGCGCCCGCGCGCCCGGTTCCACTCGTTCGCCGTGCTGGGTGACGACCCCCTGCTCATGCTGACGGCCGTGATCCCGGCCACTCGCAAGGTGCTGGATCGCGCCGGGCTGCGCATCGATGACATCGACGCCTATGAAGTGAACGAAGCGTTCGCTCCCGTGCCCCTGGTCTGGCAGCACGAGCTGAACGCCGATCCGGACAAGGTGAACCCCCGCGGCGGCGCGATCGCCCTCGGTCACCCGCTGGGCGCCTCCGGCACCCGCATCCTGGCGACGCTGGTCAACCATCTGGAGCAGACCGGCGGCCGCTACGGCCTGCAGACCATGTGCGAGGCGGGCGGCCTGGCCAACGCGACGATCATCGAGCGCCTCGGATGAGCACCCGCACCGCACTGATCACCGGAGGGTCGCGCGGCATCGGTGCCGAGGTGGCACGCCGCCTCGCGGGGGAGGGTTATCACCTGACCCTCGCCGCGCGCACGCTCGACACGCTCGAGCAGGCCGCGGCGGGCCTGCGGGAGGAAACGGGAGCCGAGGTGCACCCGGTGGTCGCGCAGATGAACGACCTCGACCAGGTGCGCGCTCTGGTCCAGGCGCACGAGGAACGGTTCGGCGGAATGAACGCGCTGGTGCTGAGTGCGGGCACCGGCACGGCGGGCGCCGTGGCCGATCTGCCCGCGAAGGTGTACGAGCGCATGCTGGACGTGAATTTCCGTGCGCCGCTGACGCTCATCCAGGCCGCGTTGCCGCTGCTGCGCAAGAGCGCGGACGACGATCGGGAGCGTGGCGCGAAAATCGTCGCGCTGGCGTCGATCACCGGCGTAGCGGGAGAGGCGGGCCTGGCAGCCTACGGAGCCACCAAGGCAGCGCTCATCTCGCTGTGCGAGACGGTCTCCCTGGAGGAGTCCGCGAACGGCGTCAGTGCGACGGCGATCTCTCCCGGCTACGTCGACACCGACATGACAGCGTGGAAGCGTGATGTCCTCGACCGGTCCACCATGCTGACCACCGGAGACATCGCCGAGATGGTGCTGGCGATCACCCGGCTGTCCCGCAACGCGGTGGTGCCGAACATCGTGCTGTCACGTGCCGGTGACCAGCTGTGGCGGGCTTGAGCACCGTTACCTGGCAGCGACCGATCCGAGCCTGCGCAGGGTGGCCGCCCACGCCGTACCGCAGCGTTATCTGGCGACGACCGGCACGATCCGATGTAACGGAAGAATGCGAATTCGGGATCGGTGAATCCGATTCGGAGTTGCTGATCGAATTTTGAATTATCGGCGAGATTTCGTCGATAACGGATATTCGGGCCGAGGTTGCATCCTCGGCGAAAACAGTCCGGCGCCTACCGCAGATTCGCGGTAGGCGCCGGTGACGCATCAGAGGTAAGCGCCGCACACGGGCCAGGCGCCCGGACCCTGGGTCGCGAGAACGTTCTCCGCGACACGGATCTGCTCTTCGCGGCTGGCGTTGGCCGGGCTGCCGCTGCCGCCGTTGGCCTCCCAGGTGCTCTGGGTGAACTGCAGGCCGCCCGAGAAGCCGTTACCAGTGTTGGTGGACCAGTTGCCACTGCTCTCGCACTGCGCGACGGCGTCCCAGTTGTGGGCCGACGCGGTCGCGGTGGACAGACCGAACGGCACGGCGACGAAAGCGCCGATGGCCGCGGTGAAGCCGAGAACACGAGTGGTGAATTTACGGTTTTGCGACATGAGATTTCCCGCCTGCGCCCACCGGCTCGGCGAATTCGCCGTGCCCCTGTCCCCAGGAAGGTCGTGGACACTCGAACCGCGGGACAGGGTTTCCGGCGTTCTGCGATTCGAGCTCGATCTCGGTGTTGTCCCGAGCCGTGACCGACGTTAGCGGAGATATCGCCACAGATCACGTTCGAATAACGTGGCGGCAGTTTTAACCCCCAGTTGAGACTCTGCGCCATTCCCCCAGGTCGGACCTTGTAAATCGGCGGACATAGAACAACTGTTACACCTTCGTTATGTGACAGAGATCACCACTATATAGTGAATCGGATCGCATTTCCGCAGGTCCACGACTTGCAGTAGTAGGCAGATTGCGTCCTCCGGCCACCGCCGCAGCTGGAAGCTACCAAGCCGTTACCTTGCGCGAGCACCCAGAGATATCACCGTCACCGAGGGCCGGGCCGCGACGCCGCGACCGATCCGTGACCTCCACGCGAGGGCCCGACGACCTGCCGGATAGCGCCGTCGGCCCTGGACGCGCTCTCGCGGCAGCGAGATACCGCCGCCGGAACGCGCTGAACACGCCACTCCGGCGCCAGCTATTTGCCGTGCTCCCGCGCCCGGTAGAGCGCTTCGGTCTCCCCCACGACCACGCCGTCGGCATCGGTGACCACAGTCCGCAGATCGCGAGCGCGCCGCCGGGAATCTCGGCCACGGTGTACAACACACCGGCGTACATCACGCCGAAATTGTTGCCGTTGCTTTCGACGGACACCGAGGTCGCCGCGAACGCCCCACCTGCACTCCCATCTGGTCCGCGCACCACGATCCGACCGAGCGAATCCGCGCGCGTTCGGCGGTGGACGGAACTCCGGGATCATCCGCGTCCCCGGCCCAGCACGTGCGGTGGACCGCCGAGCATCTCGATCTCCAGCGCTTTCTGGTCGGACGCGATTGCCGGCGCGGCCGCGACGAACCGCGCGTCGGCGAAAGAAAGCCCGCTCGCTGCCGAGATCTCCGCCGCAGGGAGCCGCAGCTTGCCGGTATCCGGGGCCGGCCCGCCGGCCGCGGACCGGGAGTGGTGGTCGGGCCGACCCGCCTGCCGCAGATCGGGGGTACTGGTCGGGCCGACCCGCCTGCCGCGGATCGGGGGTGGTGGTCGGGTCGGTAACGCCTCGGTGCGCTGGTGGCCGGAGCACCACGACACCACCGAGAGGGCGCTCATCGACCCGCCTGACCACCGAGTGCCGGCTGCTCACAAGCAACGGGCTCCCCGATCCGAGCATCGCGGTCGGCCCCGAAAACCCCTGCTGGGCAAGTGATTCGAGCGCCCCGCAGGCGGCGGGTCAGCGCGCGGCAGGAACCACTTCGCGCGTGATGGCGTGTACGAAATCGGGCAGGTCACCGGGGTTGCGTGAAGTGAGCAAGGTCCACCCGCCCTCGGCGGAGCGCACCGCCGCTTCGTCGACCCAGTCGCCGCCCGCGTTGACGATGTCGGTCCGCAGCGAGAAGTACGAGGTCAGCGTCTTGCCGCGCACCAGCTCGGCGTTCACGAGCAGCCACGGGCCGTGGCAGATCGCGGCGATCGGCTTGCCCGCGCCCGCGAACTCCTTGGCCAGTTCGATCGCCCGGTCGGTGACCCGCAGTTTGTCCGCGTTCACCGTGCCGCCGGGGACGATCAGCACGTCGAAATCGTCCACGGAGACCTCGTGCACCGACGTATCCGGTTGCACGACGGCGTCTTTCTCCGTGTCGTGCAGGTAGGTCTGTACCTCCTCGCGCTTCGGTGCGGCATGGGTGACCCGCGCCCCGCGCTTGCGCAGTTCGTCGCGCGGCACCAGCAGTTCGTCCCGCTCCACTCCCGTATTCGAGGTGATGATCAGCACGCGCGTCCCATCCAATTGACCGGTCATGAGCCGCTCTCCTTTCGCCTCGGCGATGGTCCTGTTACCGGCATGCCGCGCGAAGGCCGCGCTAAACCTCCCCGGAACGGCGATCCGCGGCGTCGCGCGGCGGCAACAGCGCGCTGGACAGATGCTCCTGCGCCAGCCTGCGCAGCGCGGCGAGCAGGGTGTCGCCCAGAATCGTTCCGACGATGGCGGTTTCGGTCATCCGCTCGAGGCCGGGTTCGTTGCGGACCAACGCGATGTCGGTGGCGGCGATGGCTTCGCTCGCGCCCGCGTAGTCGTCCATCGCGGCGACCACGGCGTCGTGGCCGAGCAGGCGCAGTGCGGCGCAGACGGCGACGAGCGTGCCGCGGGCGGGGCTGTCGTCCTCGATCCGCCAGCCGCGCCGGTGCAGCAGTGCCGCGACATCCTCGGCGGCGGCGTCCCGCTGCTCGTCACCGACCTGCGACCTCCGCCCGCCCAATGCGTATTGCACATGGCCGAGTGAGTCCCGCGCCGAGAGGCTGCCGCTGTCGAGTGCCGCGAGCAGCTCCTTCGCCGCCTCGATGGACACCCCGCCGATATCCACCAGCGCCCGGATCAGCCGCAGTCTGCTGACGTGGGCATCGCTGTATTCCGCCTGGTTGCGATGGGTTCGCACGCCGGCAGGCAGCAGCCCCTCGCGCACGTAGTACTTGATCGTCGCGGGAGGAACGCCGCTGGCGCGGCTGAGTTCGGCGATCCGCATCGGACTCCTCGGTCTCGAACGCTTCTTGACAGTGGATAGTACAGCTATCCATAATTGCTACCGATAGTACAACTATCGATAGCTCCAGTTTCGAAAGGTCGACGTCTCGTGACCGCCCTCTTCCAACGCTTTCCCGCCCTGTCCTGGCATCGGCCACTGATGCTGCTCGCCGTCGCGATGGCGCTGCTGACCGTCTGGTCGGTCGTGGGCATGGTCGTCGACGACCGCACCGTGACCGGGTTGCCGATCTGGGCCAAAGCGGCCAAGTTCGCCCTATCGGTCCTGATCTACGCGGTGACCTGGGCGTGGCTGCTCGCCCAGCTCACTCGCCGGCGGCGGATCGCCTGGTGGGCCGGGACCGTGGCCGCGCTCGGCCTGGCGGTGGAACTTCTGGTCATCACCACCCAGATCGTGCGCGGCACGACCAGTCACTTCAATTTCACGACGCCGGTGAACGCGGCGCTGTGGAACATCATGGGGTCCTCCATCGTGATGGTCTGGATCGCCACCCTGATCGCGTCGGCGGCGTTGTTCGCCGACCCGACGACCGACCCCGCCCGCAACGCGGCGATCCGCTACGGCGCCGCGCTCTCGCTGGTGGGCGCCGCGCTGGGAATGCTCATGGTGCCGCCGACCGGCGACCAGCGGGCGACGGGCAGCGCGATCAGGGGCGCCCACACCGTCGGGCTCGCCGACGGCGGCCCCGGGTTGCCCATCCTCGGCTGGAGCACGGCCTGCGGAGATCTGCGTGTCCCCCATTTCCTCGGAATGCATGCGTTACAGGTGCTTCCGCTGGTGCTGCTCGCCGTCGAGTACGGGTCGCGCCGGCTTCCGGCTCTGCGCTCGGCAAGCACCAAGCGACGACTCGTCGTGATCGCCGCGGCGGCCTACGCCGCGCTGCTCGCGGTGCTGACCTGGCAGGCGCTGCGCGGACAATCGGTGGTTCATCCCGACACCGCCACCCGATCGGCTTTCGCCGCCATCGCCCTCGGCGCCGCACTATCCGCGACAGTCGCGCTCCGGACGAAAACTGTTGCTGCGCAAAGTATCCCGGTAGGAGCGGGACGATGACAGAATTCCTGTTCGACATCACCTTCTGGTTCGCGGCGCCGTTCTGGGCACTGATGATCCTGGCGCCGGGATGGCGGCGGACCCGTGCGATCGTCGCCTCGCCGCTCATCTGCCTGCCTCCCCTGCTCGTCTACGCGGCGCTGGTCGCGCCCGAATTCGGCGCGTTCGCGGCGACTCTCGTCCATCCGGAGCTCTCCGGGCTGCGCGAACTACTGAGCCGAGAGCCGGGGGCCGCGGCAGCGTGGGCGCACTTCGTGGCCTTCGACCTGTTCCTCGGGCGCTGGATCTTCCTGGACAGTCGCGCGCGCGGGCGCACTCCGCTGCTGATCAGCCCCCTGCTCGTCCTCACCATCCTGTTCGCGCCCATCGGCGTGCTGCTCTACCTGCTCATCCGAATCACCACCACACCGGCGCCCAGCCGGTCCGTCCCCCTGGAGGCATGATGGAAACCATCATCGTTCTGCTGACCACCCTTTTCGCACTGCGCACCGCGGGCGCTCTCGGCGCGCGCCGATTCGCCGCCTGGCCCACGTGCGCCGCCTACGCCCTCGGCGTGATGCTGATCATGACCGGCACCACGCATTTCCTTCCGGAGACGTTCGCGGACTCCCCCGTTCCCACCCACGCCGATCTGATCCCGATGGTGCCGCCGTTCGTCCCGTTCCCCGGTGCGATGGTCTACCTGACCGGCGTATTGGAACTGCTCGGCGCGGTGGGCCTTTTTCTTGCCGGCACCCGCCGCGCAGCGGGGCTCGGGCTCACCGCCTTGTTCGTGGTGATGCTGCCCGCCAACATCTATGCGGCTGTCTCGCATATCCGGTTCAACGACGCGCCCGTACCGCCACTGTGGGAGCGTATTCCGGAGCAGGCACTGTACATCGCCGTCGCCCTGTGGGCGGCCGGGATCCTGCGCTTCCCGCGACGAGCGGCCGGCGACCGAATCGACGATGTGGCGGTAACTTCGAAGCCGCACGCGGCATGACGACCATCGACCCGGTCGACAACGCGGCAGCACATGCACCAGCGGCAGGCTGAGCTCGGCCATCGGGGAATCCCCCTGCGGACCGGTGCCCGGGTTTCAGCTCCACGACAGAAGGCCCGGGCTGCAACGACAGCGGCTGACAGGTCGCCGGGCAGCACCGCGCGTGATCAACTGGAACACACTGCCGGCGTGTCGCTTTCGGGCGCCCGGCCGGTGACTGTCCAGTTCGCTGAATGGCTCGCGCGCGACCGGGTACAACGGAATCGTGAGTGCTTCTCGGTATTTGGGCGCGCTCGTCGGCGCGCTCGCGACAGTTGTCGCGGTTTCGGTCTGGTCCGTTCGTCCCGCCGAGGCCGATTCCGCGCGGGCGCGCGTGGTCGGGGTGGCTCCGCTCGGCGGATCGGTGTCGCAGGTCGATGTCTACTCGCCCGCCATGGACAAAGTGGTCACCAATCGGGTGATCCGGGCGGCGGGCGGTGCACCCGCGCCGACGCTGTACCTGCTCACCGGCATCGGCGGTGGAGTCGACGGCATCTCCTGGTGGGACAACACGGACGTCCGAGAGTTCTTCGCGGACAAGCACGTCAACGTGGTCATGCCGGTCGGCGGTGCCTACAGCATGTACACCGACTGGCTCGCGGACGATCCGGCGGTCGGGCGCAATCGGTGGCAGACCTATCTCACGCGGGAGCTGCCGGCGACGCTCGACGCCGAACTCGACACCACCGGGCGCAATGCGATCGCGGGGGTGTCGATGAGCGCCGGGTCCGCGGTCGACCTCGCGATCCAGGCGCCCGAGGTGTACGACGCGGTCGCGGCCTACAGCGGATGCCCGTGGGCCGCGGACGCCGTCGGCGCGGCGATGGTGAGCGCGCAGGTCATCCGGGGCGGGGGCAATCCGGCGAACATGTGGGGCGCTCCGGGCGACGTGATCTGGCGCGCGCACGACGCTTTCGCCAACGCGGCCGCCCTGGGCGGGAAGACCATCTACTTGTCCGCCGCCTCGGGCACTCCCGGTGCGATCGATCGAGGCGGCCTGTCCTTTCCACCCATCGAGGCGATAGCCGGCTCCTGCACGGCGGCCTTCGCCGATCGTCTGGACGAGCTCGGGCTGCCCGCGATCCACGTGCATCGCGCGGAAGGATCACACACCTGGGGACTGTTCGAGACCGACCTCCACGATTCGTGGCCGCACCTGGCGCGCGCGCTCGGCGCGTGAGGATCCAGGCCGCCCCGGCTCGCGGGGATCCTCACAACCCTTCGTCGACGGGATAGCGCGCGGCGACTGCGGACCGGTCGCCGAGCACGAAATTCAGGACGAGGTCGTCGGCGACCCGGACCACCACGTCGCGTCCCTCGACCGCCGCGGCCCATTCCATCGGCAGTCCCGAGACACCGTGGACGGCGCCGATCAGATTGCCCGCCACCGCTCCCGTGGAATCCGAATCGCCGGAGTGGTTCACCGCCAGCAGCAGCGCCGCGCGAACATCGCCGGTCCTGACCGCATGCAGGGCGCAGTACACCGCGATGGCCAGGCACTCTTCGGCGACCCACCCTTCTCCCACCCGCTCGACCTGTTCGGCGGAGACCGGGTGCTCGGACAATTCCACGGCGCGGGTCAGCGCCGCCACCGTCTCCGCGCTCGACGGGAGGGCGGCGAGCTGGGTGATCGTCTCCCGCAACGCGATCGGCAACTCGGTTCCGCTCACGACCCGATCGACCAGTGCCGCGAACGCCCCTGCGGCGAGATACCCGGTCGGGTGTCCGTGGGTCAGTTGCGCGGCCCGCGCGGCCGTGGTGAACGCGAGATCGGGCCCCATTGCGGACAATCCGAAGGGCGCCGACCGCATGACGGTGCCGCATCCCTTCGAATGCGGATTCACCGGCCCGCCGGCACCGAACGCGACCGGTGCGAGATAGCCCCTGGACTGCTGTCCCAGTCCGGACATACAGGCATTCCCGGGCGCCCGCACCGCGTACAGGAACGGCAGACTCGCCAGCCACCCGTCGACGTGTGGTGCGGGCGCCTCTTCCCGCTGAGTCCGCAACCACCGCAGATAGGCTCGGCGCAACGCGGGCACCGGATCGGCGCCCGGCGCGGAGCGCAACAGCCCCTCCGCGGTGAACAGTGTCATCTGGGTGTCGTCGGTCACCTGCTGCGGCGCGTCCTGGGCATACTGGGGCAGGAAACCCGTCACGCCTTCGTCGCCGTACCGTTGCCGAATCTGTTCCAGCCGCAGGAATTCGATCGGCCAGCCGAGCGCGTCACCCACCGCCCCACCCAGCAGACAACCCCGGACCCGATCGAATACCGCCATGTAATCCGCCACGAGACACCATCATTGCGTATGCCGCGCCGCCGTGGTCATCGCACTCGGCTGCGGACGGCACACCGACGCGCTCGCTCGGACCGTCCCCGCCCGGCTGCCCGGCCACAGGAACGAATCAGTGCTCCGCTCCGCTACAACACCGGCAACGGCGGCGAGGCCGGGAACACGACCGGCAGGGCGGTCAGCGCTCGATGGAACGGACCCGGACGCCAGATCAGCTCCTCGGCTGGGACCGCGAGCCGCAGCTCGGGCAGCGCGTCGAGCAGTTGATCGATGGCGTCCTGCGCGATCAAGTACGCCAGCGAATTCGCCGGACAGGCGTGCGGCCCACCGCCGAACGCGAGATGGGCGCGGTTACCCGAGTACGGCTCAGCGCGGATCGCCGGATCGGTGTTACAGGCGGCTATGCCGATCACGACCGGCTGGTGGGCGGGCAACCAGACGCCGTCGATCAGGATCGGCTGCTTCGGGAAACTGAAGCAGAGGTTCGCCAGCGGCGGGTCGTCGAACAGCACCTCGTCCAGCGCGTCCCGGGTCGACAGGCTGCCGCCGAGCACGCTCCCGCCGAACCGCTCGTCGGTGAGGATCAGCAGCAGCGTATTGACGATCAGATTCAGCTGCGGCTCGATGCCCGCGCCGTACAGCGCGCCCAACTGGTGGATCATCTCCGTGTCGGTCAAGCCGGCGGGGTGCTGGAGCATGCGCGTGGTGATGTCGTCACCCGGATCGGTCCGCTTCAGCGCCGTCAACTCGCTCAGCGAGTCGGTGAGCATCGTGTTCCCCCGCTCCGCGTCGACGCCCTCGAAGACCGCGGCCATACCGCTCGCGGCGCGCTGCGCGATCTCGGCCGGACACCCCAACATCGCGTTCAGCACCGCGAAGGCGAGCGGAAACGCGTACTGGCGCATGATATCCGCTGACCCGTCCACGCAGAACGAGTTGATCAGCGGCGCCGCCAGCTGCGCGACGGTGTCGTGCAGGCCGTACAGGTCCACCGTGGCCAGGCCCTCGACGATGGATTGCCGATAGCGGACATGCTCGGCTCCGGCGTTGCTCAACGCGTTCGGCCGCCACTGCATCATCGGCAGCACCGGGCAGTCCGGGGCGATGCCCTGCTCCCAGGTACGCGGGTCGGCCGGAAAGTGGTCCGGATCGTTCAAGATCCGCACGGCGGTGTGATAACTGAGTACCAAGGTGGCCGGCACGCCCGGCGCCAGGTCCACCGGCGCCAGCGATCCGTACCGCTCCCGCATCTCGCGATAGGCACTGTGCGGGTCCGCGGCGAACTCGTTGGTGAACAGAGGAATCCGCGGACCGTCGGCGTCGATCGGTGAACCATGCGGTGCGCGGCTGTGCGCGGAGGACGGGGGCGTCGGCATCGAAAAAACTCCAGGCGGTCGAACAACAAGCTCCGTGAGCCTAGGCAGCTCGACGAGTGTCCGCACCGAAAACGACCCGAGATGACCGGCCACTGCATGTTGCTATAGGATTGCTCCGATATTAGACGCGTTGACCTGATCGAAGGCGAATCGCACCCGCTGTGTCGAGTGCGCCGGTCGAGCGCAGGGAGCACGGCGGCCGTGCGCGAACTGCAACCCGAGGACGGCACGCCATGACAGACGTCGACTTTTGCGTAATCGGTGGGGGATTCGCGGGATTGACAGCCGCGCTGCGGCTGAAACAGATGGGTCGATCGGTGGCGCTGCTGGAAGCCAGGGACCGGCTCGGCGGCCGCACCTTCACCCAGGTGCGCGACGACGGGTCGTGGATCGATCGCGGCGGCGCCTGGATCGGCCCGGGCCAGGACCGCATCCAAGCGCTGATGACCGAGTTCGGGGTACCGAGTTACCAGCAGTACACCGACGGCGAAGCCATGATGGTGGTCGACGGCAAGCAGCACCGCTACACGGGCACGATCCCCTGGACCATGAGCCCGTGGGCGGCGATGAATCTCGGCGCCGTGTTGCTCGAGCTGGGACATATGTGCAAGTCGGTGCCGCTGGAGGCGCCGTGGGCGGCGCGGAAAGCCGACAAATGGGATCAGGTCAGCCTCGCGCACTGGCTGGAAGGCAATGTCCTGTCCAAGCCCGCGCACGATCTGCTCGAGACCGCCGTCGGCGGCTGCTATACCTCGGCGGCTTCGGAGGTCTCGCTGCTTTTCGTCCTGTACCAGATGGCTTCGGGCGGCGGTCCGAGCTTCGTCCTCGGCGTCAAAGACGCGGCCCAGGACGCGCGACCGGTCGGAGGTATGGGCGCGATCTACCGGCCGATGGCCGCCGAACTCGGCGATGCGATCCACCTGTCGCAGCCGGTGCGCTGCATCCATCAGGATGACGCGGGGGTGACGGTCCGGGCGACCGATCTGAGGGTGCGCGCGCGCCGCGCGATCGTGACTGTTCCCCTCGCCGTCGCCGGCCAGATCTCGTACAACCCGATGCTGCCCGCCGACCGCATGTTCCTGCATCAGCGCATGCCGAGCGGTGCGATCATCAAGGTCTCCGTCGTGTACGACGAGCCGTTCTGGCGGGGCGACGGCCTGTCCGGACAGTCCGCCGCGCCGGGTTCCCCCGCGACCATCACCATCGATGCATGCACGGACACCGGGCGGCCCGGGATCCTGTGCGTCATCATCGAGGGACCCATCGCGCGGCAGGTCGCCCGGCTCGACTACGCGCAGCGCCGCAGCGCGATCCTCGACGCACTCGTCGAACGATTCGGCCGGAAGGCGGCCTCGCCGGTCGACTACCTCGAGCAGGACTGGAGCGCCGAGCGTTACTCCGGTGGCGGCATGCTCAGCCACGCGCCCACCGGCGTGCTCACGCAATTCGGCCACGCCCTGCGCGAGCCGTGCGGGCGCGTCCACTGGGCGGGCACCGAGAGTTCCGCGGTCATGTGCGGCTGGGTCGACGGGGCCATCCGCTCCGGCGAACGCGTGGCCGCCGAAGTACTGGAACACGAGACCGCGACGGTGGGCTGACCGATGCGAACCGACGGAGACGTATGGGACATCGTCAGCAGTGTCGGGCTCACCGCGCTGGGGGTGGCGACATTCCGGGCGCTGGAGACGACCGCACCCGATCCGTTGATTCGGGACGACTACGCGCACCTGTTCGTCGCGGCTTCGGGCCATCCGCATTTCATCGGGCTGTTGGCCGACCCCTCCCAGCTCGACGACATACCGCTGGTGCCCGGGTTCATGGGTTTTCGCACGAAGTTCTTCGACGACTTCTTCCTGTCGGCCGCCGCGGCGGGCGTTCGGCAAGCCGTGATCGTCGCCGCGGGGCTGGACGCGCGGGCACATCGCCTCGACTGGCCCGCGGGCACCACGGTATTCGAGATCGACCAGCCCAAGGTTCTCGAATTCAAAGACAGGGTTCTCACCGAGAACGGCGCGCGTCCGAAGGCCGACCGGCGCACAGTAGCCGTCGACCTGCGCGAGGACTGGCCTGCCGCGCTGCGTCGCGCGGGCTTCGATCCGGGCGAACCGACCGCATGGTCCGCCGAGGGGCTGCTGCCCTACCTGCCCGGTGCCGCGCAGGACAAGTTGTTCGAGCACATCGACGGCTTGTCCGCCCCCGGCAGCAGGCTGGCCGTGGAAAGCTTCGTGGTGGGAACCGACGTCAAACGCTTCGCGACTATCGAGAAGAAGTATTTCGACCGCTGCAACCCGTTCGGTGACATCGATCCGGCCGAATTGTTCTACGACGACGAGCGGGCCGATCCGGCGCAGTGGCTGGCCGGCCACGGCTGGTCGGTGCGCAGCGACAGTCCGAGCGAACTCGCCGCGTCCTACGGGCGATCGGTCCCGGATCTGCCCGAGGAACTCGACGAGCTGTGGCGACGACCACGGCTTCTGACCGCCGTGCGGTAGGTCGGGCGCTCTTGATGGCTCCGTCCAGCTCGGCGGATTTGTTCGGATCGGATTCGGTCGCGGCGAAAGTCACCACCACCCCGACCGCGGCGACGGCCAGCCCCTTCGCGATATAGCCCACCATGCCGAGCCGCCGCGCGAAAGCGCTCGGAACCCCGCGCAGATCGTCGAGAAAGTTCTCGGTGGCGCCTTTGCCCACGTGGCGTGCCGTGAGCCCCACACTCTGACTGCTGGTCGACTCCCCACTGCCGTGGGCGAAACGGAACGCCACAGCGCCATCACGACGAACACGGCTTGCCAGCTCGGCCATCGCACCGGATTGATCGGCGTTGCACCCGCCACCGAACGCGAGCCGGATGGCGATGTCACGTTCCACGACGGAAGCCGCCGCTGGACACCGACCGGATCCCCGAGTCGGTCGAGAAAGCACCTGCCCATCTCGGTACCCCACGCCGTGCCCAAGGTGAACCAGCCTCCCGCGACCGTGGTCGACCCGTGGTCGTGACGCGCACCAGCACGGTTAGAGGATGTTCGAATAATGAATATTTCGTCCATAAACCCACCTAGCAGTCGCTCTGCCGGGTCCGCGCCTATTGACTGCCTCACACGTCGCCTCCTAAAGTTATGTTCAACACATGAACAATGTGTTCATATAATGAACGGAGATTGACCATGGCGTCTCGACGCATGCGGCTGTTCGCCTTCGATTTCCAGGGCCCGGCGCACCTGTCGGCCGGGCTCTGGCGCCATCCCGACGACCAGGGCGCGAACTACAAGAACCTCGCCTACTGGACCGACTACGCGAAATTGCTCGAAGAGGCCCGCTTCGACGGCGTCTTCTTCGCCGACAATGTCGGCTACCACGACGTGTTCCAGGGCAGCGCCGACGCGGCGCTCGCCGACGCCGCACAGATCCCGGCGAACGACCCGTTCATGGTCGTCTCCGCGATGGCGGCGGTCACAAAGAACATCGGGTTCGGGCTGACCGGGTCGACCTCCTATGAGCACCCATACGCACTGGCGCGCAAGTTCAGCACCCTCGACCACCTCACCGACGGCCGCGTCGGCTGGAACCTGGTGACCTCCTACGCCGACAGCGCTGCGCGCAATCTCGGTACCGGCCGGCAGATTCCGCACGACGAGCGGTACGACATGGCCGCCGAATATCTGGAGGTGTGCTACAAGCTGTGGGAGGGGTCGTGGCAAGACGACGCCGTCGTCCGTGACGTCGAGCGCAGCCGGTATGTCGATCCCACGCGGGTCCATAACATCGGCCACCACGGCAAGTACTTCGACGTGCCCGGATTCGCCCTGTGTGAGCCCTCTCCGCAGCGCACTCCGGTGATCTTCCAGGCGGGCGGATCGTCGAAGGGTCGCGCGCTCGCCGCGGCGAGCGCCGAGGCGGTATTCGTCAACGCCGTGTCGATTCCCGCACTCGCGGCGCAGGTCGACGCGTTGCGCCGCCTCGCTGCCGAGGCCGGTCGCGACCCGCGGAACGTGAAGGTGCTGCAGATGCTCAATGTCGTCTGCGCGCCGACCGACGAGGCTGCCCACGCCAAGTTCGAGTCTTATCGCAAGCTCGTCAGTTACGCCGGGGCCATGGCGCGCTACAGCGGCTGGACCGGACTGGACATGTCCCAGTTCGACTCGGACGTACCTTTCCAGAATGTCCAGACCAACGCCGGCCAGACCATGGTCGATTTGTTCTCGAAGATGGACCCGGAGAAACAGTGGACACCTCGCGACATCGCGGAGTTCGTCGGAATCGGCGGCACCGGGCCGACCATCGTCGGTTCGCCCGCGACCGTCGCCGATGAGCTGATCCGCTGGATGGACGAAACCGGCATCGACGGCTACAACCTCGCACACGCGCTGAAATACCAGGACATCGCCGATTTCATCGAACTCGTCGTCCCCGAGCTGCAACGCCGCGGCATCATGTGGACCGAGTACGAGGGATCGACGTTGCGCGAGAAGCTGTACGGCAAGGGCGCGGTCCGGCTTCGCGACGACCACCCCGGGCGCCGCTTCAGCGCGCGCACCGAGGTAGCGGCCACCGTCTGAAGAACTTCCCCGCCGTGGATCGCGCACGGTCTGCGCGATCCACGGCGCAACCGATAAGCGGCGCTGGGCTCGGCGATCATGAGGGGGCCGAGCCCCGCGTCCGGGAGCCCCGCCACCGAAGCGCTGGACCGAATCCACCTCGGCGCCCGTTCATCCCCGGTGACAGGTGTGCGTCGTAGGGCTCGACTGTCACTGCAACGCCGCCGAATCCGTCTTCCACACCCCACCGACCCGCCGTCGGTATTCACCCAGTACGCCTCGAGCTTCATCGGCCCCGACACCGCGTCCCCTCGCCCGGACGCCGCATCCACGCAGACGTGGCCGGAGGCGGTAAATCTGCATGCGCACACCAAGACGCTGGTCAGCGACTTCGCCGAACCCCTCGGTTGTCTCCCCCACGCCCGGCGGGTCCGCACCACCATGCTCGCGACGGCACACCGCCGGCCGACGCGTTCACATCGCTGCGCCCCGGCATCTCATAACCGTTGCGTCCGTGCTGCTTACGCCGCAGCGGAGGCCGGGAGGTCATCAATGCGATGACCTGCTCGGCGGCCTCGGAGCTGTGGAGGACAGTTCGGCCGTACTCTCGGCCCGTCAGCTCATCCTGCCGGTGCACTCACAGGGACGTCGCGGCTTCGAGTCCCTCGAGGACGGCCTCTTCGACAGTGCGCGGGGCGAGGCAGTCACCGATCCCGGTGAACGCGATACCGGAGGATTCCAGTTCGGTGTGCAGCGTGTCGTTCTGCTGGTGGCCCGTGGCGAGGACGAGCCCGGCGACGCCGTCGAGGATGATCGGTTCGCCGGTCAGGGTGTTGACCAGGTATACGGTGTCGTCGTCCGCGCCGAACAGACGCGCATGCGCGACGAAGCGGACCTTGGCCTCGGTGGCCGATCGCAGCATCGCGATGCGGGTGAATTGCTGAAGCTGTTCACCGGCGGCATACCCGTTCACACACAGGGTGACTCGCCGGCCCTGGCGGGCGAGCATTTCCGCGACGCCGAGGCCGGTCCAATCGCACCGCCAGTCCGCGATCACGATCTCACCCTTCGGGGTGCCGGCGCCGGAGTCGCCGATCACGTCCCAGGCATCGAGGATCGGCATGGATCCATCCAGTTCCAGGGGCGGCCGGTAGGGGCGCGCGCCGGTGGCGAGAATAACGTGGTCGGGGCGTTGCTGGGCGATCATCGCCGCATCGACCTCGACCCGGGTCTTGACGATCACTCCGTATCGGTCGAGTTCGGATTGCAGGTTGGTCACGGCGCCACCGAACTCGGAACGGCCGGGGAGGCGTTCGGCCAGCAGGACCTGACCGCCGACTCGCCCTCTCGCTTCGTACAGAGTGACTCGGTGACCGCGCTGGGCTGCGACGGAGGCGGCCTTCATCCCGGCGGGGCCGCCGCCCACGACCATGACGTCCTTCGGCTTCGGCGTGAGAGTCACTGTGCCGAAACGGATTTCGCGTCCGGTTTCGGGCCGCTGGATGCACGAGATCGGGTAGCCGAGTTGAAAGTGACCGATGCACGCCTGGTTGCAGCCGATACAGGCGCGGATATCGTCGGGGCGCTGCGCCTCTGCTTTGGCGGGCATGTCCGGATCGCAGATCAGCGCGCGGGTCATCGCGCAGGCGTCGGCCTGGCCGGAGGCGATAACGGTCTCCGCCTCCTGCGGTTGATTGATCCGCCCGGCGACGAACACCGGCAGCGACACCGCGGCCTTGATTCCGGCGGCGGTCGGCGCGGTGTAGGCGGCCTCCTCGCTCATCGGCGGGACGATGTGCAGTGACCCCGAGCGACTCGCGGAGGTTCCTTCGGTGATGCTGAGATAGTCCAGCAGCCCGTCCGCGTCGAGCCTGCGGCATACTTCGACGATCTCGGTGGGTTCGTCCTCCTGGGAGGAGCGTTCAGCGCCGGATACCCGGACGCCGACCACGAAATCTCGGCCGACGGCCGCGCGGACAGCGGCGATGATCTCGCGCAGGAACCGCATGCGATTGTCGAGATCGCCGCCGTACCGGTCGGTGCGCAGGTTCGATTCGGGGTTGAGGAACTGGGCGGGCAGATAACCGTGGCCGGCCACGATCTCGGCACCGTCGAGTCCTGCCTGCTGGAGGCGACGCGCTCCGGCCGCGTATCCGGTGACCACCTCAGCGATCATCGCTTGCGACATCGGCCGAGGCATGACCCGGAAGCGCTCGTTCGGTACCGCCGAAGGAGCGTAGGCGACCGGAAGCGCGCCGTCAGAGGATTCCATGATTTCTCTGCCCGGGTGGAACAGCTGTCCGAACAGTGCGCAGCCGTGCTCTCGGACCGCTTCGGCGACCCGCCGATACCCCTCGATACAGCTGTCGTCGGTGGCCATCAGCACATGCGAGGTGTACCGGGCGGTTTCGTGAATGCCGGCGACCTGCATGATGATCAGTCCCGCACCACCGGCGGCACGCGCGCGGTGGTACTCGACGAGCTGGTCGGTGACCGCGCCGTCGTGCACCATCACGGTGTCGTGTCCGGAAGAGAAGATCCGATTCTTCAGGATGACGGCGCCGACCTGCAGCGGAGCGAACAAGTTCGGGAAAAGCGTGTCAGGCATGAGATTCCAGTTCTGTACTGGCGGTGGAAGGGTTCAGCGAGGATGCCGGCGTCAGTGCGGGTCGGTATCGGTGAGCACCCGCCGGGCGCCGGCCACGGCGATCGCGTCCATCTCGATGAGCATGCCGGGCACGAGCAACTCGTTGTGCACGGCGGTCACCGCGGGCCACGGACTGGAGAAGAACTCGCCGCGGACTTTTTTGAACGCTTCGAAGTCCTCGCGGTCGGCCAGGTAGGCGGTCAGCTTGACCACCGAGGCCAGCGAGGCGCCGTGCTGGACCAGGACCGCTTCGATGTTGCGCAGCACCTGGCGAGCCTGCGCTTCGAAGCCGCCCTCGACGAGGTTGCCCGCGTCGTCGTAGCCGGCCTGGCCTGAGGTGAACACCAGATCCCCGGCCTTGGCGCCCTGACTGTACTGAGCCGACTGTGCCCAGGTGAAGGGAGCGGGGCGGGTTTCGACGATGTTCTCCGTGGTCGTCATGAACTGTTCCTTCCGGTTCGGGTCCGTGCGGGACCGTGGTGTGGTGCGCTGGTGGCACATTCTTTTTCGGTGTGCGGTCTGGTCAGCCCAGCAGCTGCAGCAGGTGGCCGAGGCGGTCGCGTTTGGTCGTCAAATAGCCGAGGTTGTGTTGGGTGGGCAGGGATTCGTGGCCGAGTTGCTCGGTGACGGTGATGCCGTAGTCGCGCAGCGCGTGGACTTTGTCGGGGTTGTTGGTCAGCAACCGCACCGCGCGCACGCCGAGCTCGTCGAGGATTTCGCAGGCGGCCCGGTAGTCGCGGGCATCGACGGGGAACCCGAGTCTGAGGTTGGCGTCGACGGTGTCGAGACCGTTCTGCTGTAGCTCGTAGGCGCGGAGTTTGTGGCCGAGTCCGATGCCACGGCCTTCGTGTCCGCGCAAGTAGATCAGGATGCCGCAGCCTGCCTCGGCGATCGCGCCGAGCCCGGACCGCAGTTGGCTACCGCAGTCACAACGCAACGACCCGACGAGGTCGCCGGTGAGACACTCGCTGTGCAGCCGCACCAGCGGCGCGGGGTCGGCGGCTGGATCACCCACCACCAGCACGAGATGTTCGATAGTGTCGCCGGCCGTCTGGAAGGCGAGTGCCCGGAAGGTTCCGAGGTCGGTCGGCAGCGTGCTCTGTCCGGTGCAAGTGACGGTGCGCTCGACCAGCGGGACCTGCTCGCCGAAGCAGTGTCGCTGCTCGACGCCGGCGCGCCATTTCCGCAGCGCGGCAATGGAAATGATCGGAATGTCGTGGGCGGCGGCGAACGCCTCGAGGTCCTTGCCGCGCATCATTCCGCGCCGGTCGGGGGTGACGATCTCACAGAGCAGTGCGGCACCACTGAGCCCTGCCATGGTGCACAGGTCTACCCCGGCCTCGGTATGGCCGGGGCGTTCGAGCACCCCGCCGGGCCGGGCGAGCAGCGGCATCACGTGACCGGGGCGAGCCAGATCCGCGGGATCGAGGGTGGGATCGGCCAGCGCGCGAACGGTCGCGGCGCGGTCGCCGGCGCTGATGCCGGTGGTTGTGCCGCGCGCGTAGTCGACGCTGACCAGGAACGCGGTGCGATGGCGTTCGGAGTTGTCGTGAACCATTGGACCGAGTCCGAGCTTGTCGGCACGGACTTCGTCGATGGCCACACACAGGAAACCGGAAGTGTGCTCGAGGAAGAACGCCACCGAATCGGTCGTCGCGAATTCGGCGGCCATGATCAGATCGCCTTCGTTCTCGCGATCCTCATCGTCGACGACGAGAACGATGCCCTTGTTCGCCAGTGCGGTGACGGCGTCGGTGACGGTCGACATAGTCGCTGGTCCTTTCGATTCACGGCCGCACGATGGTGGCGAGGTAGTTCGGGAGTGCGGAACGCCCGAGGCGACCGGGCTGTCCATCGGGCGCTCCGCTGGTGTGGTCAGGAACGGGGAGCCGACGTCTCGCTGAGGTTGCGGCCCGTCGTTTCCGGCGCGAGGATCTGGGAGACGGACGCGCCGACCACGCAGATGCCCGCGGCGATCAGCATCGTGACCCCTGCGCCGAGGGAGTGCATCGACCACGGCAGCAGGAAGGTCCCCAGCCCCGCGCCGATGCGGCTGAACGCGGTCGCGAAACCGGTACCCAGACCGCGGACTTCGGTGGGAAAGATCTCCCCCGGGTAGACACCGGCCAGGGCGGTGCACATAGCGTTGGCGAAGGCGAAGACCAGGAAGCAGACCAGCACCAGCACCGGCGGGGCCGACGACCACACACCGATGATGATCAGCACCACCGCACACACCCACTGCTGCGGGATGGTCAGCTTCCGGCGGCCGATGCGCTCGATGAGCGCAACCGAAACCACGACTCCGACCAGCGCGAGGCCGTTGACCGCGATGGCGCCGACCAGCCCGTCACCGAGACCGTAGCTCGACAGCACGCTCGCGGCGAAGGTGGCGATCGCGAAATACGGTGCCACCGCGCAGAACCAGAAGATCGAGATGAAGATCGTGGCCCGGCGGTAGGCCGGGGCGAACAGCATTCCGAAGGCGCCTTTGCGCGGCCGCTCGTTGGTGATGTCGAGTACGTCGCCGGGATCCTCGAGGTAGGCGTGCGCGATTTCTCTCGCCTCATCGTGTCGCCCCACGTTCATCAGCCATCGAGGGGACTCGGGCATGCCCAGCCGCGCCAGGAACAAGATGACCGCCGGAACGGTGCTGGTGCCGAGGATGATTCGCCAATCCGCCGAGAACACGACGGTCATGAGGTAACCGACTACGAATGCCAGCATGAAGCCGACGTACCACGCGACCTCACATAGGGTCAGCAGCTTTCCGCGCACCTTCCTGGGGGCGAACTCCGCGAGCAGCGGCCAGCCGACGGAGTAATCCGCACCGATCGCGATGCCCATCAGCAGTCGAACGATGAACAGTTGCCAGGCCGAGTCGACGAAGAACTGCAACACCGAGCCGACGATGAAGATCGCCAAGTCGATCGCGAACATCGGTCTGCGGCCGACCTTGTCGGCGAGCCAGCCACCGAGCGGGCCGCCGAGGAAGATGCCGATGAGCGCGGACGCCCCGATCAACCCCTCCCAGACCAACGATATGTCGAGATCGACGGTGATGGTCCCGATGACCGTACCGATGACACCGAGGATGTAGCCGTCGATGAACATGCCGCCCGCGATGACGCCGGTCAGTTTGACGGTGAATCGCTGCTTGTCGATCGAACCGGGTTCGTTCTTGCCGACTGAATCTTGGTTTGTAGTCGTCACCAGTTCACTCCTTGCTGGTGAGTGCCGAGACGTCGCGGGGCGCGCTCGGCCGACGCGGTACAGCAGCGGCCGGTCGGGTGGGCGGATGGATGGTGGTGGGGTGTTCGCATGGGTGCGACCTTCGTGAAGAGCTGCGTAGGGGCGCGTTCGTGCATTCGCCGACAGCTGGGCAAAACATGTGTGGTGCTACATGTGTGGTGTTTCCGAGAAGAAGGCAACGAGTCCGTGAAGTGTTCACAGATTGAACGTTGCGGTCAAAATTGTGACATGGCCCTCATCGCTACGTCAAGACCGGATATGTGCGGCGAGTGGTGGCGACCACATCGCCAACCCACGGCATCCGATGGGTGCGCCGACCGGCACCGCCTGCCGGCGAAGCGACTTCGGCTGGGCGGGCCGACATGCACGGCAGCGAATTTCGTTGACCTGACCGGCGGATTTTCAACGTCGATCACAGGTCTGCACCCCTGGCTGCTTCCGCGTCGCCGAGGTGGAAGACCCCGGGAAATGGCGATTCCAGAGATCGGAGGAGATCACCGAGACACCCTCCGCGCGACCGGATCGCGCTCGGCGCCTCGGCAGCGGCCCCGCTCGCGGTATCCGACACCTTGACGAATTGTGACTTGGACCGCATCATCAATGACAGCATCTTTTGAACAATGTGTTCGAAAAGTGAACGTAGATGGACAGGGAATGCCTGCGCACACCGTCTTTCCGCCACGGCCCGTCCGCTTCCGGGGGCACGAGCCGAGTATGTCGGTGACCGCAACGCCGTATGGGGTGGGTTCCGGGCCGGACGCGCGCGCCTCTGCTCCCACGACATCGAAGCCATCCCCGCACCTGACCGGCACCGGAGCCGGCGCCCGACCCGAAAAGGAGCCACCATGCTCAGCGCTATCGATCAGAGCCACTTCCGCAGCGTGATGGGGCATCTGCCCACCGGGGTAGTGGCACTGTCCGGAATCACCCCCACCGCCGAGTACCCCTGCGGCCTGGTGGTCGGGACCTTCCAATCCCTGTCGCTGGATCCGCCTCTGGTCAGCTTCAGCGTGGCCGACACCTCGACGAGCTGGCCGAAGGTCCGCGCCGCGGGACGGCTGTGCGCGAGTGTGCTCGCCGCCGGTCAGGAATCGGTATGCCGCGCGCTGTCGAGCAAGCAGCCGAACAAGTTCGCCGACATCGAATGGTCGCTGTCGGAGGCCGGCGCGCCCCGCATCGCCGGAGCGCACGCCTGGATCGACTGCGAGGTCACCCACGAACTCGATGGCGGCGACCACGTCATCGTGATCGCCCGGGTCCTGCAGCTGGAAGCCGGATGGGGCGAGCCCCTGGTATTCCATAAGGGCCGACTCGGCGGATACCGCGAACCCGCCGCAGCCTGACTGTTCACCCCCACCGATAGGGCGAAGGCCATCGCGCCCGATCCCCGCACCGAGGACGTCATGACCGAGACCACAGATCTGCCCGACACCACCGACCACCAGCTCGACCTCGCCCTCGAGGCCGCCACAGCGGCGGCACCGGAATGGGCGGACCGCACTCCCCTCAGTCGCGCTCATACCCTGAACGCGATCGCCGCGGCCCTGGACGCGCAGGCGGCGGAACTGGTCGGCGTGGCCATCGCCGAAACCGGACTTCCCGAGACCCGGCTGACCAGTGAACTCAACCGCACCAGCGTCCAATTGCGCATGTTCGCCGAGGAACTGAGTGCGGGGCGGTTCCTGGACGTGATCATCGACCGAGCCGACTCCGAATTCGTCCTCGGCCCCCGCCCGGACCTGCGCCGCTACCAGATCCCCGTGGGCCCCGTCCTGATCTTCGCCGCAAGCAACTTCCCGTTCGCCTTCTCTGTTGCCGGTACCGACACCGCATCCGCGTTGGCCGCTGGGTGCCCCGTGATCCTCAAAGCCCATCCAGGCCACCCCAGAACCTCCGCCGCCACCGCGGCGATCGTTCAGCAGACTCTCGCCACCGCCGGTGCACCCGAGGGCACCTTTGCTGTGATCAGCGGACTCGAGGCCGGCGTTTGCGCACTCCGGGATCCGCGGATCACCGCCGCCGCATTCACCGGATCCGTCGCCGGCGGCCGCGCGCTGTTCGACATCGCCGCCGCGCGTCCCCACCCGATTCCCTTCTACGGCGAGCTCGGGAGCGTGAACCCGGCCGTCGTCACCAGCGGCGCCCTCGACGAGCGCGCCGAGCACATCGCGGCCGGCTTCGTCGGCTCGTTCACCCTCGGGGCCGGCCAATTCTGCACCAAACCAGGCATCCTGCTGGTGCCCGCCGGCTCGGCGGTCACCGAACGCATCACCGCTCTCACCGGGGATGTTCCGCCCGCGCGAATGCTCACCGCGAAGATCGCCGAGGGATACCACGCGCGGCTCGACCAGATCACGAATGTTCCCGGAGTCGAAGTCCTGGTCAAAGGAACCGCCTCGACAGGCGAGGCCGGGGTCCCCGAGGTCACGCCCACCTTGCTGCGCACGACCGCGGAACAACTGACCGCGCACGCTCGGACGCTGCTCGAAGAAAGCTTCGGACCCGCCGCGATCATCGCCGAATACCACTCCGAGGACGAAGTCCACCGGGTGCTCACCGGTATCGAGGGCAGTCTCACCGTCACCGTCCACACCCGCACCGAGCCGCAACCCAACGAACGCGACCAACTCCGTCGGCTCACCCGGATCGCGGCCGCCTGCGCCGGCCGCCTGGTCTTCAATGGGTGGCCCACCGGCGTCGCCGTGACCCCGGCCCAGCACCATGGCGGCCCCTACCCGGCCACCACCGCGGTCGCGCACACCTCGGTCGGCGCCACCGCGATCCGGCGTTTCCTGCGCCCGATCACCTACCAGGACGCACCCGAGATCCTGCTGCCGCCCCCGGTCCAGGAACACAACCCGCTGAATATTCCGCAGACCATCAACGCCGCGGGCGAATCCACGGACTGGGGACGCGGCCTACCCTGACCGCCAGCGTACACCTCGTAGTGGCACCCCAGCCAAGCGCGTTCAGTATCTGAAAGCGCGACCGGTAAGCTGAACGTCAGAGCGCGTCCCGTCGAGATGTGCCGCGTCAGACGATCAGAGGGTGCCATGACCGAGCCCGAAGACACAGAGCACGGTGCGGCAGCGAGCGCCGAGCCGGCTGAGATCGCCAACAAGTCGGTGACCAAAGCTGTCCGGCTGCTCCGAGAAATCGCCGCGCAACCCAAAACCGGCGCCACTGTGACCACTCTGGCGAAAGCGGTGGGGATCTCCCGACCCACCGCTTTCCGTCTTCTCTACAGCCTCGAGCGCACCGGACTCGTCGACCGAGTCGACAACAACTACATCCTTGGCTGGGAGATGGCCCGGCTCGGGCGGCACGCCGACCCATACGCCGGTCTTGCCGCCCGCGCACAGCCGCTGCTACAGGAGCTGGCCGACAAGTTCAATGAATCGGTCACCATGTCCGTGCCCAACGTCACCGACGGTCTCGATCTCATCGCCGAGGCCGCCGGTTCACACGTCGTCGGCATCACGTCCCGGATGTCGCACCACATGGTCGGTCAGCATTATCCGCTGCACGCCAGCTCCAGCGGTAAGGTCCTGCTCGCCGAGTGGCCGGTGGAGAAGGTCATCGCACTCCTGCCCGAAAAACTCGAGGCGTACACCGCGCGCACCATCACCAACCGCGCAGAACTCCTGAAAGAACTCGACCAGGTCCGCGAGCAAGGCTTCGGTGTCATCGACAACGAACTCGAGGAAGAACTGCTCTCCCTCTCGCGCCCGATCCGAGATCCCTCGGGGAACATGGTGGCGATCCTGACCCTCAACGGTCCTCGATACCGATTCGGCCGGGACCGGATCCCCGAAGCCCTCTACCAGATGCAACTGATCGTCGATCGCTTGATCGACGTGTTCTGGCGGGACTCCCCCGCCGACTGAAACGCACATTCTTCAAACGAGCGCTCGCCGGGTCGGCTTCCGATGCCGTATACCGCCTTCAGTTCACGCAGGGGATGGCGGAGCCGATGCTGGTCGTAACGGGTTTGCCAGAGTCGGGTACCCCGCTGGTGAGCGTGGCGGTGGTGGGCGACGCGCCGGTCGCGACGCCGGTCGGCGGTGCGCCGGAGGCCGATGGGTCGGTCAGATCGTCCGGAAGGGTGAAGTCGTCGCCGATGACAACCTTGATATGGCCGGCCTCGACGTTCGGTGAGGGGGAAGTCGGCAGGCCGCCGAGCATATCGGCGACCTGGACGGCGTCCGCGCTGCCGGTGACGCTGTTGTAGTAGACGACCGAGCTGGATCCGTCGGCGAAGGCTGCGGCGTTGCCGAGCGCGCCCTTGCCGTATCCCTTCTCACCCAGAGCGGTCGACACCTTGGCGGCCATGCCGCTGTGACTGCCCGCATTGACGACATCGACAATGCTTGCCGGAGTGGTCGTGGCCGTGGCCCGGGCCGGTTGGGTCGCCTGCACACCGAATGCCGTGCTCACCGTCTTCTTGATCACCGCCGGGTCGACGATGTTGACGTCTTGGCCGTCGATGACGTCGTACGCCTTCACCGGCAGGGTCTGGAATTCGATCGGGACGGACCCGGCCTTGCCGAGAGTCTGGGCGAAATCGCGCAGGTTCCAGCCCTGGGACAGCACGATGTCGTTCTGCGCGGCGTTCACCAGCTGCTGAAGTTTGCCGACGTCGGCGAGGACGCCGGAGCCCTTCAGCTGCGTGGCGACCGAGGTGAGGAACGCTTGCTGCCGGTGGGTGCGGTCCAGGTCGCCGTTCTCGAGTCCGTGTCGCTGGCGCACGAAGGCCAGAGCATTGGCGGCATCGAGATGCTGTGGCCCGGCCGGAAACACCGCGCCGGAGTAGTACGCGTCGGCGACGGCATGGTTGAGGCACACATCGACGCCGCCGAGGATGGTCGCGATGTCGTAGAAACCGACGAGGGACACCTCAGCGAACCGGTTGATCGGCACCCCGGTCAGCTGTTTCACGGTTTGCACGATCGATTCGCGTCCCGCCTCCCGCCCTTGGCGCTCCAGTTCGAGCTTGTCCTTGACGCCCTGATTCATCAGCTTCTGCTCGACGGCGGCCTTCTTCAACCCATACGCCTCTTTGATCTTGGCGTGGTCGTAGCCGGGTATCCCGGCGACGGTCACGTAGTCGTCGCGAGGGATGGAAAACGCGGTGATCTTCTTCAGATCCTTCGGAATGTGCATCAGGATCAGGGAATTCGCGTTGTACCCACCGTTGTCGCTGTCACCGGCGTGCAGTTGGTCGAGAATGGTCTGCGACAGGTCGTTGCCGTTCTGGTCCTTACGGGTATCCAGGCCGATCAACAGAATGTTCAGGTCCCCGTCCAGGGCGGCAGCGTCCTCCGCGCTGATTGCCTGCGAACGAGTGAATCCCGAGTCGATGCTCCGCTCGGTGTAGTAGGCGAATCCGGTTCCCGACACCACGGCCACCGCCGTGGCGGCGACCAGCATTCGAGCCGCGATTCGCAGAGCCCGCATCCCTGTGCCGGACGCAGCTCGTGTCGCGCGGTCGGCGCGGCGATGGCGAACCGGTTCGTGTCGGTCGGTGGGCAGATCCGCAGGGCTCTCCTTCCCGGTACGCACCCTACGAGAACGACGCCCGGCAGGAGCGAATCCCGCCACACGGCTCAGCTTCTCCGCATGCCGGGACCGGCCACGACCGGCCCGGGCGGACGCGACAACCGTGAGCGGTTCGGTTTCCTCGTACATCATCCGATACTGCCTCACATCAGCGTGCGAACGAACGCGTGGAAGACTCGCCATCGTCGGGCAGGCAATTCTGTGCGGAGTAGCCAGGTGCGGCGCCGGGACGACCAGCGCAAATCGACGCCGAGCGCCGTGAGCGGCCACCTCGCGCCCGCCAACCGCCGCAACCGATTACCAGATGTAGCTCGCACCGCCGACGCCGGCCTATGCACCATATCCTTCACGGTGATCAGCGGCCGCCACGCCAGGCCGACTGCGTTACCCGACCGATCGGATGTCCGCGGCGAACGATACAAGTGGGCGGGACCCGCGCAGCCTTCACAACCGAGTCTCGGTCACCGGGTCGGGTCTGCTCGCCGCAGTGTCTTCACAACACTGACCACGTGGCCGGCGGTCCCGGATCTGATTGTCTCCGTCATGCTCCGCACCATAGCGATCGGGTCCTGTGATACTGCTGAGAAATCGTTGACCGGTGCGTGAACAGCTGGCATTCCCAAGTTCTGGGATTGCTACGCGCCCGGCATGTCCCTCGGCTTGCGCCATCCCGGCGTGATGTACTCGGAGGACTCCGGAACACTCGCGGCCAGTGCCATCGTGGGAGTGGCGGTGGCGAGTGCGGCCGCACAGGGGAAATACGGCGGTGCGGATGCAGGCAGCGGTACAGCCCAGCGTCGAACTGGTGGCGCTGTGTGTGTCGATGGCGGCCCTGGCCGCAGTGCTCTATCGGGTGGCCCTCCTGGGGCCGGCGTCGGTGGCTCCGGGCGCGGCGGCCAGGGGCGCGTTGCAACTCGGGATCGTCGCGCTGGTACTGGCCGCGGCACTGAGGCAATTGTGGTGCTCGCTGCTCGTGCTGGTCATTATGTTCGCCGCCGCCGTGGCGACCACCGCGCGACGGTCCTCGTCCGGACGTTCCGCGGTGTGGCTCACCCTCGCACTGGGCGCGGGAACGGGAACGGTATTGCCGCTGATGCTGCTCACCGGAGTGGTGCCGCTCACCGGCGTGGCGTTGGTCCCCATCGGCGGCATCGTGCTGGGTGGGACGATGACCGCGACATCGCTCGCGGCACGTCGAGCCCTCGACACCGTCGAACAACGCTGGGGTGAAATCGAGGCGGCGATGAGCCTCGGCCTTACCGAACGCGAAGCACGACTAGAGGTCATCCGTCCGAGCGCCGGTGATGCGCTGCTCCCTGGCGTCGATCAGACCCGCACAGTCGGAGTGGTGACTCTGCCCGGCGCTTTCGTCGGCGTACTGCTGGCCAGCGGCTCAGCCCTACAAGCCGCCGCGGTACAGATGCTGGTTCTGACCGGCCTGCTGCTGGCCCAGGCAGCCGCGGTCGCGGTGACCACCGAGCTGATCGCACGATCGAAGATCCACCGCACACCGCGGTAAACGACGGATCCCGGCGCACTGCAAGCGGCACCGTACGGGGCAATAGGTCTCGTAGTGGAGATCTCCCGGTGCCGCAACCGGCTCTATCGCGATAACTACTGCGCCGCAGCAGGTTCGGTTGCCGAGTTGGGCAGTCCGGCGAGGCGGTGCGGTGCCAGTAGCGATTTCACGGTTTCGGCGGCCAGCAGGCCGAGTTCGGTGGCGATTTCTTCCACCGGGCGTCCGGTGTGCAAGGCATGCTCTGCGATTCGTGCACTGGCGGCATAGCCGATATGGGGGGTGAGGGCGGTGACGATGCCGATCGAGCGATGGACACCCTGTTCTAGGCGGTCGCGGTGGGGTGTGATGCCTGCGACACATTTGGTTGCCAGGGTGTCGATGGCGGCGGTGAGGTGCGCGGTGGTGCGGAGCAGACTGTAGGCGATGATCGGCTCGAAGGCGTTGAGCTGCAGTTGGCCCGCCTCGGCGGCCATGGTGACGGTCATATCGTTGCCGATGGCCGCGAAGGCGACCTGGTTGACGACTTCCGGGATGACCGGATTGACCTTGCCGGGCATGAGCGATGATCCGGCTTGCACCGAGGGAAGGGAGATTTCCCCTAGACCGGTCGTCGGTCCCGAGGACATCAGCCGCAGGTCGTTGCAGATCTTGGACAGTTTGACCGCGACGCGTTTGACGATGCCGGAGATCTGCACGAACGCACTGCAGTCCTGGGTGGCTTCGATGAGGTCGGCGGCCGAGGTCACCCGAATCCGGGTGGTAAGCGCGGGGCTAGACACAAAAACAGGTCAATCCCGATCTGAGACCGGGACTGACCTGCTATTTAAGTGGAGCTAAGGGGACTCGAACCCCTGACCCCCACACTGCCAGTGTGGTGCGCTACCAGCTGCGCCATAGCCCCTGGTTGATTGCGCTCCGGGCGTCCCCGCCGCGCTTCAATGAAGTTACACCAACGGTATGTCGGCAACCAAATCGCCTCGATTCGGGGGTGACAGGAGACGACGGATGGCTTATTATCGAACATGTGTTCGAATTGCTGTCGATCGTAAGGAGTATGAGGCGGTAGGCAGTTGAGCGCTCGGGACGGGCGGAGCAGAGGGGTTGCTGGTCTGCCCGTTCCGGGCGTCCGGCGGTGCGGAGTCGGAGGCACGTGTGGGTGTGATGGTTACAGTCCGGACAGGGATGGGCCGATCGGTCGGCGTGTCTCACGAGCCAGGACCGATTGGCCGAATACCCAGCGGCGCAGTCGGTCTCGTAACGGAGCAATGAGACATCTCGAGGCGCGGTCCAGGGAGAGGGGGCGGGATCGCGCTGTCGAGTGCGCGGGCCGGGTGGCGGCAGGTGGAGCCGTTGCCCGGCCCCAGGCCAACTGAAAGCTCGGCGCGCGGCGATCTCGGGGGCTGGGGATGTCGGGTCGCGCCGCCGAGTGGGCCGGGGCGTCGATTTGGTGGAGTCGGCGTCCCGGCCCTTCCGTTCGCCGGAAGACCGGATTCGCCGTGAAGTATGGCGGGCTCTGCCGTTCCTGGGCGGGCCGCGCTGGGTGAGAGAAATCACCGATGTCGTCCCCTACCGGTGAGCAGCGCAGGCACCCGCTGGTCACCGGGTGAGCGAGACCACCCAGTTCTCGTCTTCGGTGTCGACCTTGGTCGTGCCGTCGAAGACCGCGGGCGTGGCCGCGGAGCCACCGAGCGCCTCGCCGAGCGCCGCCGTCTGCGCCACGGCGCTGCCGCGGGCGGAGTCGACCTTGGCACCGGTGGCGATGCAGTGCCGCACGGGCTCGGTGGCCCCGGCATCGCCCGCGATCGCGGCGAGTTCCTCGTTGCTCAGGTCCGCGCCACCTTCGCCGGGGCGCTTGGTGGTGAACAATTCGGTGTGGAACTTCGAATAGACCGGGCCTGAACCCGCCTCGGCCACACACTGGTTCGCCGCGACGGCGCGGGTGGAGTAATCCTCGCTCCGCGAGCGGGCGTCGAGGAAGTTCACCAGGCGATAGCGCACGGCCAGCGCGCCCTCATCGATCTTCTGCGCGACCTCTTGACCGTAGATGCGCTCCAGGCTGCCGCAGCCGGGACACAGCGGGTCCTCGAAGATCTCGATGGTCTTCTTCGCGTCCGGGCGGCCGAGCAGAATCGAACCGTTCCGCTCGAGCGTCGAGAGCACCGCGGGGTTCCGCACCGAACCGTAGCCGTCGTTTCGGACGGTCGCGTCGTCCCGCCCCCAGCGGATCGCCACGATGACGACCAACACGATCAACCCGAGAGCGACCGCACCGAGCGCGTAGGTGGTCGCACTCGACATCGGCCGGGGCGTGTACTTCGAACGCGATTCGCTCACAGTGACACTTTGCCGCAACGAACCGCCCTCACCACCGGCGGGCCACTGATCCATCCGAGCGGTCGGGTTCTACCTCGCAAAGGCGCGTCCGCCGTGTAACGCACGTAACACAGTCATCCGTCGCCGACCTGACACCGTCCGACAGCAGTCGATTCAGCTCGTCAGGCGCGCGCTCACCGCTGCACAGTCTGCGCCGCGTACCAGCCCCTTATCCGCCCGGGCCGTGGCGGATCGCCGATCGGCATCACCGACAGCTGGGCAGCCGGCTACAAGTGCGTGGCACTGACCGGGCCCATGCACGCCAAACGCCCACCCCATACGGTCAGCGGCTGCGGCGGGCAGGCCGCTCCGGCCGCCGACGTTTGCCGCGAGACATCGGGCGGCCCAGCGAATTCTCCGCCTCGCTCGAATCGACGACCGCGGTCCCCGGCGCGGTCGTCACCGGCCTTGGATCGGCTGCCGCAGCACGGCGATCGCCGCGCCCGGCCGGCGGACAACTCACCAGCTCGCCGGATTCCGCCACGGTCCTGACGCCATCCGGCACCGATTGCGGCCCCATGGACGAATCTGCCACGCGGTATCCACATTCCCGCGCGACCGCGGTGGACTCGGCCACCACCGGCACCGGACTGTCGGCTACCGGCGCACCGGACACCTCGCTCAGCGAACGCTCGATTAGAGCCGGTTGCCGCCCGGTGTCGTCCATTCCGTCCGAACGCTCGGACGGAACCTCCGAAGGCACGGGACTCCCTCTCCGCAACGGCTCCGGAACCACGGCCCAGACCAGCGCGGCGACCGCGAGCAGCGCGCCGGTCACGCCGAGCGCGAACGCATAGGACACCTGCTGCGCCAGCGCGCCCACAGCGACCGGCCCGAGGACGGTGCCGAGGTCCGCGGCCATCTGGAAACCGGCCAGCACCGGGCCGCCGCGTGCCTTGGGCCCGATGATGTCGGCGACGGCCGCCTGCTGAGTAGGCGTGAACATGCCGGACCCGAGGCCGGCCAGGAACGAGCAGGCCAGCAGCCAGGGAAGGTCGGTCGCCACGCCGAATCCTGCCGTTCCCACCGCACACACCAGCGAGCCGACGATCACGAACGGTTTGCGCCCCCACCGGTCGGACAATCGTCCCGAGGCGAACAGCACCGCGATGTTCCCCGCGGCGAACACCGTCAACGCCACACCGGCCATAGCCGGCGCCTGATGCAACACCTCGACGACGAGCAGCGGCACCAACGCCATCCGGACACCGAACACGGCGGCCCCGTTGGCGAAGTTCGACAGCAGCACCGCCCGGTACTCCGGCCGCGCCAAGCCCTCCCGGAAGGACATCATGCGGACCCCGCCGGCCGGTTCCGGCGCGGCCAGTTCCGACCGCCGCAGGCTCAGGTACACCACCACGCTCACGGCGAGCAACGCGAGGGCATAGATGACGAACGGCCAGCGCAGCCCGAGCCCGGACAACCCGCCGCCCACCAGCGGCCCGCTCACCGAGCCGACCAGGAAGCTGGTCGACCACAACCCGGAGACCCGGCCGCGCTGCTCCGGCGGGGATATCCGGATGACCAGCGCCAGCGACGACACGGTGAACATGGTCGATCCGATGCCGCCGAGCGACCGCAACAACAGGAGTTGCCAATAGCTCTGCGCCAACGCGCTGGCGCCCGTGGACACCGCGACGATCAGCAACCCGCCGAGATAGACCGAGCGCTCCCCCAAGCGCTGCACCAGCCGCCCGCTGAGCGGCGCGAACAGCAACCGCATCAGTGCGAACGCGGACACGATCGCCGAGGCGGCCGCCACACCGACGCCGAAGCCGCGAGCGAACTGCGGCAGCACCGGGGCCACCAGACCGAACCCGATGGCGATGACGAACGCTCCCCCGACCAGCACCCAGATCTCGGTGGGTAGGGGCTTGGATCTACCGGTCACCGGACAGCGCCTGCCCCACCAATTCCTCCGCGGCGGTCTGCACCTCGGCGAGGTGCTCCGGGCCGTGGAACGACTCCGCGTAGATCTTGTACTTGTCCTCGGTGCCGGACGGGCGAGCGGCGAACCACGCGTTCGCGGTAGTCACCTTGAGGCCGCCCAGTGGCGCTCCATTGCCCCGCGCCCTGGTGAGCACGGCGGTGACCGGCTCCCCGGCGACCTCCTTCGTGGTGATCATGTCCGGAGTCAACTTCGCGAGCGACTCTTTCTGTTCCACGGTGGCCGGTGCGTCGATCCGCGCGTAGGCGGGACTGCCGTAGCGGCGTTCGAGTTCGACGTAACGCGCCGACGGGCTCTGCCCGGTGACCGCGGCGATCTCCCCGGCGAGCAGAGCGAGCAGGATACCGTCCTTATCGGTGGTCCAGACCGTGCCGTCCATCCGCAGGAACGACGCGCCCGCGCTCTCCTCGCCGCCGAAGGCCAAGCTGCCGCTGAACAATCCGGGAACGAAGAATTTGAATCCCACGGGCACCTCGTGCACGTCGCGGCCCAGCACGGAGACCACCCGGTCGATCATCGACGACGTCACCGCGGTCTTGCCGATCTTGGTAAGCGCGTCCCAGCCCATCCGGTTGGGGACCAGGTATTCGATGGCCACCGCGAGGAAGTGGTTGGGATTCATCAATCCGCCGTCGGGCGTGACGATGCCGTGCCGGTCGGCGTCGGCGTCGTTGCCGGTGGAGATGTCGTAGTCGTCCTTGATCCCGATCAGCGAGGCCATCGCGTACCGGGAGGACGGGTCCATCCGGATCTTGCCGTCGCTGTCGAGCGTCATGAACCGCCAGGTCGGGTCCACAAAGGGGTTGACCACCTCGAGCTCGAGGTCGTAGCGCTGGCCGATCTCCTCCCAGTAGTCGACGCTGGCGCCGCCCATCGGGTCGGCGCCCAAGCGGATGCCCGCGCCGCGGATCGCGTCCAGGTTCAGCACGTTGGGCAGGTCGTCGATGTAGTGGTCGAGATAGTCGTAGCGTTCCACGCCGGTGGCCAGCGCACGCTCCAGCGTGGTGCGCTTGACCCCGGTGAGCCCCTCGCGCAGCAGCTCGTTCGCACGCGCGGCGATGGCGTCGGTGGCCGTGTTGTCGGCCGGGCCGCCGTGCGGTGGGTTGTATTTGAAGCCTCCGTCGCGGGGCGGGTTGTGCGACGGGGTGACCACGATGCCGTCGGCCTGATGCTTGGTGCCGCCCCGATTGTGCCGCAGGACAGCATGGCTCAGCGCGGGCGTGGGAGTGTAGCGGTCGCGTGCATCGATCACCGCGGTGACGTCGTTGGCGGCGAGCACCTCCAGCGCGGTGGTCCAAGCGGGCTCGGACAGAGCGTGCGTGTCCCTTGCCAGATAGACCGGCCCGGTGATGCCCCGGGTGGCGCGGTACTCCACGATCGACTGCGTGATCGCGAGGATGTGCGCCTCGTTGAAGGCGCCGTCCAGGCTGGAGCCGCGATGCCCCGACGTTCCGAACGTCACCCGCTGGGCCGGATCCTCCGCATCCGGGACACGGCTGTAGTACGCCGTCACCAGGTGTGCGATGTCTTCCAGATCGGTGGGACGTGCGGGGCGCCCGGCTCGATCGTGGGCCATGCTCGGGTCTCCCTTCCGTATCGGCTGTGCCCGGCTCGTCATCAGGATCATGTCCACGACCGCCCGGTCAGCGCCGAACCGACAATGGTAACGGCCGCCGTGCCCGGCGGCATCAGGGCAGCGAAACCCGCTGGTGCCACGGGCGCTATGGGAGAACCGGCCGGCGCATCGGGCTTGCCACGGGGTCTGGTCATCGCTCACCCTCCTGCCACTGGTCCACCGGTGCCAACGTGACGTTGACCGAAGTGAACAATTCGGCGTTCCGCTCGACGAAGGCGCGCAGGCGTTCCGGCTCGTCGACCAGCACCAGCATCAGCGGAAGATGGTCGGCGAGATCCAGGATCCGGGTGGTGTGCACATGCGCGGACGCGCCGTATCCCTCGATGCCGCGCCACACGCTGGCGCCTGCCAGGCCGCTGTCCCTGGCCCGGCGCACGATCTCGTGATAGAGGGGCGTGTGCCGCCATTTGTCGTCCTCGTCGAGCAGCACGGTGAGCCGTGCCGCGGGCCGCCACCGTCCCGCCGTGGCGGCACCCGCTTGCGAACCACTCATGCCTGCCCCCTTCCGTCGTGCTGTTCCCGTCGATCGCCGCGCCGAACCAGGTATTCACCGTGCCATGCCCGCGCCGGGCTCCGACGCCCCGGCTACGCCACCGTCACCCCCGATACGGACGAGCGCGGGTAGTGGCGCGCCCGGTCCGAGGAGTCTACGAACCCCGCGGGTGGGGTGGAGAAGGTGGTGCGACCGCCCGGTGCGCCGAGACCGAGAAGGGTGCACAGCAGCCTCTTGGCTACCCACACCGAAGCGGTCGGAATCATCGGGATCCGATTACCAAGTATCCCACGACATTTACCGCGGGCCGCCGGGTGGGAAACCGCCCATCGGTGCACGAGACCCGGATCGAGCGCAAACCCCGATGGCGTTCAGTAAAGCTCGCCACATCCACTTACCTCGTATTTTGCACCAATGATGGTGATTCAGGAGCGCTTTGCCCGTGCACGGCGGCGGACCAGCAGCGCGCGTCGTGCGCGGTACTGGGCGGCACGATCCGCGATCCGTATTCGTGCCGCGCCCGCCGGCGGAAAGATCCGTTCTTACACCGAACCAGACCTCTGGGGCCGGCCAACGGCAATCGCCGAGCACAGTTCCGTCGGATCACTGTCGCGAGTGCGTCGCCTCGCTCGCCGTCGAGCACGATCGCGCGACGGACGGCGCGACCGAATCGCGGGAGCGGCGCTTGTCTCGAGAAGCTACTCGATAACGGAGTCAACTCCTCCGGTTAGCCCTTTCATGTTGGTAGAATGAAGGTGTGAATCACGCCACGGTCGCCTCTCCACCCCGGCGCCTGCGGGCCGATGCCGCGCGTAACCAGCAGCGGATCATCGCCGCGGCACGGGAACTGTTCGCCGACCACGGACTCGAGATCACCCTCGACGACGTGGCCGAGCGCGCCGGTGTGGGTGTCGGCACGGTGTACCGCCGCTTCGCGAACAAGAAGGAACTGATCGTCGAGGTCTTCGACCAGAACCTGAACGATTTCGCCGACGCGGCCGACGCCGCCTACCGGCATCCCGATCCCTGGTTCGGACTCGTCGAGTTCTTCGAATACGCGTGTCGACACCTGGCCACGAATCGCGGATTCAGTGAAGTCATGCTGGAACTCGAAGACGACGAGACCGATCGCTTCGCGGTGGTGCGCGATCGCATCAAGCCCAGGGTGAACGCGATCTGCACCCGCGCCCGCGACGCGGGCGTGCTGGCCGATGGGATCGAGCCCTCGGATTTCTTCGCGCTGGTGCACATGGTCGACGGACTCGCCGAGTTCGCCAAGCCGGTGAATCCCGATGTCTGGCAGCGGTATATGGCCATCATGTTGAACGGCGTGCGCGGCGACAACACGCCGCGCCGACATCTCGACGTACCCCCACTGAGCGAGGACGAGGTCGAGCAAGCCAAGCAGCAGCTGACCTGCAGCTGGCGCAAGCGGTAGCGAAATCGAAGGATTCGCAGCGCGGGTCACACGCGCCCCCGTAGAGTTGGACATATGACCAATTCGTGGGTGAACTGGGCCGGGGATCAACAGTGCGCACCCGCGCTCCTCGCCACGCCGCGCTCCGTCGACGAACTGGCCGGCCTGCTCGCCGACGCCGAAGCCGACGACCGGACCGTGCGCGTCGCGGGCACCGGCCATTCGTTCACCGACGCCGTTCTCACCGACGGCACGCTGCTGAGCCTGGCGAAACTGAACCGCGTGCTCGACGTCGACCGGGCGAGCGGACTGGTCCGAGTGCAGGCGGGCATCAGCCTGAACGCCGCCGGCACCGCCTTGCACGAGCACGGCCTCGCCTTCCCGAACCTGGGCGACATCGACCGCCAGACCGTCGCGGGCGCCATCGCCACCGCCACCCACGGCACCGGCGCGACTGTGCAGAACCTCTCCGCCGCAGTGCATTCGGTGGAACTGATGCAGGCCGACGGAACCCTGGTGGAACTGAACGAGCAGACCGATCCCGACGGTTGGCGGGCGGCGCGAGTCGGTATCGGCGCGCTGGGCGTCGTCACCGCCGTGACACTGCGAATGGTGCCGTCCTTCGTGCTGGAGGGCATCGAGCGACCGATCCCGGCGGCGGACGTGCTCGCCGAACTGGACTCGTTCGTCGACGGCAACGAGCATTTCGAGTTCTACCTGTTCGCGCACAGCCCGCTGGCCATGACCAAGCGCAACAACCGCGTGTCCCTGCCCGAGCAGCCGCGCCCCAAAGCGGCGGAGTGGTTCACCGACATCCTGCTGTCCAATCACCTGTTCGACGCGCTGTGCGGACTGAGCCGCAGGCAGCCGCGCCTGCTCCCGGTGATCCAGCGCGCCGCCGCCTACGCCGGCAGCTACCGGCGTCAGGTGGACCGCTCCTACCGGGTGTTCGCGTCGCCGCGCCTGATCCGCTTCACCGAGATGGAGTACGCGATCCCGCGCGAGCACTCCGTCGACGCGATTCGCGAGATCAAGGAACTGTCCACCCGGTTCGACACCCCGATGCCGATCGAGGTGCGGTGGGTCGCGCCCGACGACGCCTTCCTCTCCCCGGCCTGCGGTCGCGACACCTGCTACATCGCGGTGCACCAGTACCGGGGCATGGACTTCAAGCCGTACTTCCGCGCCTGCGAAGCGGTTTTCGACCGCTACCAGGGCCGTCCGCACTGGGGCAAGCGCCACTTCCAGACCGCCGCGACCCTGCGCGGCCGCTATCCCGACTGGGACCGGTTCGCCGAGGTGCGCCGCCGCTTCGACCCGAAAGGACGTTTCGCCAATCCCTATATCGACCGGGTACTCGGCCCGGTCAGCTGAACCCGCCGCTTCACTCCGGCCGTTCGGCGAGAAGCTCCGCGACCAGACGGGGCACGGCCGTGCCGATGGGTTCGCGGATGATCTCGGTGGCCATCGCGTCGTACGGGGTGGGCTCGGCATTCACTATGACCAGATCCGCGCCGCCGCGCACGGCGATGGAGCACATCGACGCGGCGGGCTCGACCTGCAACGACGTTCCGATGGCCAGGAAGATGTCGCTGGTCTCCGCGGTGAGCGTGGCCTTGGTGATGGTGCGGCGGTCCATCTGCTGGCCGAACATCACGGTGGCGGACTTGAGAATGCCACCGCAGTCGGGGCAGTGCGGGTCGGGTTCTCCCGCGGCGACTCGCTCCAAGGTGGCCGACATCGAGGTCTGGTAGTCGCATTCGACGCAGACCACCTCGAACATGTTGCCGTGGATTTCGATCACTCGATCCGGCGAGGACCCGGCCCGCTGGTGGAGGCGATCGATGTTCTGGGTGATGATGGTGACCGCCCGACCGGCCCGCTCCAAATCGGCGAGCGCCTGGTGCGCCGGGTTGGGGACGGCCTGCCAAGCCGGATTGTCCCGCCGCGCGAGCCAGGCGCGTTCCCGCACGCCGGGGTCGGCCACATAGTTCTGATAGGTCGACAGCAATTCGGCGATGGGATCTTTCGTCCACACCCCGCGCGGGCCGCGGAAGTCGGGGATGCCGGAATCGGTGGAGATGCCCGCGCCCGTGAGCACTCCGATCCGGCCGGTACGACTGCGCCACTCGGTCGTCATATCTGCACAGCCTAGGGGCGGCGACCGGATGATGCCCGCGCCTCGAGCACGCCGCGGGCCACCTGGCGATGCCCTCCGACGCATCCCTGCGGGCGCCTACCGCTCTACCGCTCCGGCGCGCGGCTGCGCGGTATCGGATTTCCGCCCTCTGACCTGCGATCCACATAGGAGCGCGCACGCGAAGACACGGCGCGCCGTAACGATTCACGGCTCGCTGGTATACGTATCTCATACGCTCCGAAAGCGTTTCGGCTCACCCAGCCGGGCGGCCGGTCCGGCAGCCAGCACACTTATGCTCCACCTTGCACATCGAAAGGCGTTTCCATGTCCCACAAGCCCAGTGTGCTGTTCGTCTGCGAACACAACGCGGGCCGCTCGCAGATGGCCGCCGGGTTCCTCAGCGCCCTCGCGGGTGACCGGTTCGATGTGCGCTCGGCGGGCAGCGCACCGGCCGAGGCCCTGAACGCCACGGTGGTGGACGCCATGGCCGAGATCGGCATCGATATCTCCGGCCACACGCCCAAGCCGCTCACCATGGACGCGATCGGCATCTCCGACGTGGTGGTCACCATGGGCGCGGGCGATGCCTGCCCGTTCTTCCCTGGCATCAGCTACCGCGACTGGATGCTGCCGGATCCCGCCGACCAGACCATCGATGTGGTGCGCACCATCCGAGACCGCATCCGCATCCTGGTGGAGAACCTCATCGCCGAACTGGTTCCCGCGCCCGCGCGGTAGGCGCTGTCCGATTCGTTCAAGACGCGTCCGCGCGCGACTGCCTACGCTGCCTGCATGACACCGCAACTCGATGTAATCGGCATCGTCGTCCGTGATATGGCCGCCTCGCTGGCCTTCTACCGCCGCCTCGGTCTCGACTTCCCGGAAGGCTCCGAACAGGAGGGGCATGTCGAGGCGGTCCTGCCCAACGGCATGCGGCTCACGCTGGACACCGAAGCCGTGATCCGGTCGTTCCACGCCGACTGGACGCCGCCGACCGGCGCGGGCCGTCTCGGGATCGCCTTCCGCTGCGCCGATCCCGCGGAGGTCGACGCCGTCTACGCCGAACTCGTGGACGCGGGCTACCACGGCGAACTGAAGCCATGGGACGCGTTCTGGGGGCAGCGCTACGCGGTGGTGCACGACCCGGACGGCAACGGCATCGACCTCTACGCCGCTCGCTAGGGCTGGGCGAGCAACTCTCCCAGCGGCATTCCGGCCAAGGCGCGCACCTCGCGCGACAGGTGCGCCTGGTCGGCGAAACCGGCGTGCGTCGCGGTCTCGGCGAGCGGCACGCCGCGGCGCGCCGTGGCCAGCGCGCGTTGCAGGCGCAGCACCCGCGCCAGGGTTTTCGGGCCGTAGCCGAAGGCGTCCAGGCAGCGGCGGTGCAGGGTCCGTTCCCCCAGCCCGGCCGCGTCGGCCACCGCCGCCACCGGCCACCCGGCATCGAGCGCGCCGACCACCTTGCGCAGGAGCGGATCGGCCGGCTCGGCCTCGGTCGCGCGCGACCGCACGATGTGTTCCAGCGCCTCCGCCGGATCTGCGGCGTCCGCGATCCGGTCGACCAGCGGCCGGACCACCGCCGACGGCCACAACTCAGCCAGGTCGACCCGCTGGTCGCGCAACTCGCGCGCCGGAACGCCGAGCAACGCGGGCGCGGTGCCCGGAAAGAACCGGATACCGACGTACCGATCGCCGGACGATCCGCCGGGGTGGTGCGCACGGGTGTCCGGCCCCGCGACGATCAACCGGCCGTTCATCCAGATCAGATCCATGCAGCCGTCGGGCAGTACCGGCGGGCCGGGGCCACAGCCGTCGACGGTCTTGGTCCACAACACGGCGCCCGCGTACCGCGACGGCCGCTCACGGTAGGCGGCGTCGTCCATGACGCCGACGCTACTCCGGACCACCGACGAACATCTCCGGGTCAGCGTTCATCTCCGGGTCAGCGTTGCGGTGGCGGCGCGATCGGAACGATCTCGCGCGGCACGACGCGCAGATACGAGTCGCGTTGAGCGGCGGCGATCTTCGATTCCGGGTCCCGGCAACCCACGGTGACGTCGCTGTTCGGGGCGGAGGAGAAGGTCCACACCGTCACCCATTCCGTTCCGCCGAACGTCTCGGTCCTCTTCGCGTCCGACGAGCGCAGATCTTCATTCCTTCCGGAACTATCAGTGACCGTGCAGCGAATGCCGCTCGCGGCGTCACCCCACGCGGCGGGAGCTCGTATGTCGAGCACGGCATCAGGGGGTACTGGCACTTTCTTCACTTCGCCCAGCAAAATCCGGAGTCCGCCGTCCGTCGCGTCGTCGTCGCGCGCTCCGGCTGTTGTCACCGGGGCGCTCGGGGCGGCGGCGCTGGTCGAGGTGGCCGCCGCGTTCTCCGACGGGTCGTCGGAACACCCGCACATGGTGGCTGCGACCAGCGCGGTAATCGCCATCCAGTTCAGTTTCACAGTCGGACCTCTCGTCGCGCCCACTCGTCAGGCGGTTGGTTCGGATCAGCCAGGCACTGAGCATGACAACCAAGCAGGGGAAAATCGTGGATACACGCCGAGGAATCGGCAATTGGACCGCAATCACCCGAATTCGCCACACCGAGAATCAAATAGGGTTGAATTGTCGATTCACTTCGAACACGTTCCGCTCACCTTCGAGCAATCGGTGTGCGGCAGAAGGTTTCTCCGACGTCTGCGCGCGGGTGTCCGCGCGAGGGCCGCCCATCGCCCGGCTACGACCGCGCCGGTTGTCCGCCGAACTCCGACCTCGGAGCCCGATAACTTCGTCCGTGCCGTTCAGTTCGAGCGATCTCGCACTGACCGACGGCGTCGCCGACGCTCACTTCCCACACCTGGGAACGAAGCGGGACACCCCGGCGCGCTGCTCGTCATGGACGCCTTCGGCTTGCGTCCGTGGTGGGGCGAGATGGTGCGCACGGCCGCCGCGCACGGCTACACGGTGCGGCACCGAACATCTTCACCGATCGGGTCGCGCGCCTGCGCTGCCCAAGCCCAACCTCAGCGTCCCGGACGGACACACCGCGTTCTTCCCGGCGCTCGGCCCGGTACGCGAGGGCGCTCACACCCAGCGCACGATCGAGGACGCGCACGCGTACCTCGACCGACCAGCCGACTCGACATTCGTCACGCCCGGACCGGTGCCGCATGGGCCTACTGCTCGATCGCTCGATCGCGGCGGCACGGCCGGTCCGGTTCGTGTCGCGACAGCAACCTGCCGGTTCCGATAAGCCATTTCCTCGAGACCGCCGGGGCGCATAGTGTGTCGGTAGGCGATCATCTGGAGGGCCACCATGGCGACACTGTCGTGGGCAGCGGAACGCGAGGTCAGTGCGGAGCCCCGTCGTGCCTGACGGACAGGAAACCTCCAGCGCGCGCACGTTGCGCGCAGCCACCCTCAGCGGCTACCGGGAAGCCGCTTTCACCACCACGCCGGCCGCGCGCGCCACGCTGATCACCTTGGCGCTGCTGATCGCGGTGATCCTGGCCTACGAGGCCAACGTCACCTCGAACGAGAACGCCGACCACGGGTGGTTCGTCGCACTCGCGCTGTCCGGGGTGTTCGTCGCGCGCGGGCTGCACCTGCGCAGGCCCATCACGCTTCCGCATCTCACCGCCGCCGTCCTGGTGCTCGCCGTCGCGCATCTGGCCTACCGCGCCGAACATCCGCACGCCGGGTTCGTGCTGCTGGCCGCCACCGGCTTCGTGCTGGTGCTGCCCGTGTCCAGCAGACCGCAGCCCGACCAGCTGTACCGAGTCGCCGAGCTGGTCGGCCGCACGGAGGGCGATCCGCTGGCGCCGTTCGCCCTGCACTCGTCCAAAACCTACTTCTTCAACGCGTCGTCGACCGCCGCGATCGGCTATCGCGCTCGCTTCGGCATCGCCGCCGTGGCGGGCGACCCGATCGGTGATCGCGCGGCCTTCCCCGAACTGGTCGCGGCGTTCTCCGACTTCGCGGTCAATCAGGGCTGGCGCGTCGCGGTGCTGGGCGCGAGCCCGGAGCTGACCGAACTGTGGCAGGTGTGGGCGCTGGAGCATCGCGGGCTGCGCGCGGTGCCGATCGGCCGCGACGTGGTGCTCGACGTGGACGAGTTCAACCTGGTCGGACGCAAGTTCCGCAATCTGCGCCAAGCCGTGAGCCGCACCAAGAATTTCGCCGTCACCACCGAGGTGGTGTACGAGTCGGCCCTCACCGAAGAGCGTCGCGAGGAGCTGCTGGCCATCGTCGACGAGTGGCGGCGGGGCAGGCAGAGCCGCGGCTTCTCGATGATCCTGGACCATCTGCTCGACGGGCGGAATCCGAACATGCTGGTGGTCATCGCCGGCGATGCGGACGGCAACACGGTGGGCTTCCAGCGTTACGGCATCTCCGACCGGGGCCGGGAACTGAGCCTCGATGTGCCGTGGCGGCGCAAGGACGCGCCCAACGGCCTGGACGAACGCATGATCGTCGATCTGGTCGACTACGCCGCGTCCCACGACATCCACCGGATTTCGCTGGCCTTCGCCCCGTTCCCGGAACTGTTCGCCGAGAAGGACAGATCGCGCACGGCCACGCTGCTCTACCTGCTGGTGCATCTCGCCGATCCGCTGATCCGGCTGGAATCGCTCTACCGCTTCCTGCGGAAGTTCCATGCGCTGGCGGACCAGCGCTACGCCTTGATCCGCTGGCGCGAAGTGGTGATCGCCGCCGCCGCCCTGCTCACCCTGGAGTTCGCCCCGCACCGCCGCGAGTACTGAGCGGCACGGCACCGAGGAGTTCGATGGAACTGACCCACAGCGACGTGAAGGCCGCCGCCGGACGGGTGGCGGGGCTGGTCAGACCGGTGGCCGTAGCGCAGGCCGATCACGCGGGCGAGTTGTGGTTCGCGATGGAGTTCCTCCAGCACACCGGCAGTTTCAAGGCCCGAGGCGCGCTGAACTTCTTGCTCACCCACCGCGAGAACGGCACGCTCCCTCCGGTAGGCGTGACGATCGCCTCAGGCGGCAACGCCGGACTCGCCTGTGCGTGGGCGGCCCGCAGCCAGGGGATTCCCGCCACCGTGTTCCTGCCGACCACCGCGCCGCGGGTCAAGGTGGAGCGGTTGACCTCCTATGGCGCCGACGTCCGTCTGGTGGGGACCCAGTACGCCGACGCGCTCGCGGCCAGTCGCGAATTCGCCGACGCCACCGGCGCCCTGCTCTCCCACGCCTACGACAACCCGCTCATCGCCGCCGGTGCGGGCACGCTCATGACGGAGATCCACGAGCGGATTCCCGATCTCGACGCCGTCGTGGTCGCCGTCGGCGGCGGTGGCTTGTTCGCGGGTGTGGCCACCGCCGCCGACCACCACGGCGTCCGCACCGTCGCCGTCGAACCCGACCGCTGCCGCGCGCTGCACGCCGCGATCGCGGCCGGAGAGGTCGTGGACGTGGAGGTCGACTCGGTCGCCGCCGACTCGCTCGGCGCCCGCCGCGCCTCGCAGCTGGCGCTGACCGCCGCGCAGCGCTACGCCGTGGCATCGGTGCTGGTCGACGATGACGCGATCGTCGCGGCGCGCCGCGAGTTGTGGCTGGAGCGCCGCCTGGCCGTCGAGCACGCCGCGGCAACCGCTCTGGCGGCGATACGTGGCGACGAGCCCGCGTACCGGACCGCGCCCGGCGAGCGGGTGTGCGTGGTGCTGTGCGGGGCGAACACCGATCCGGCCGATCTGACCTGCTGAGCGGCCCGCCACGCCGACTGACCGTTCACCGGCCTATTTCCGACGAATCGGACGACACGGGGTTAGGCTCCCGCTGTCCTCTGCGATCCCGACGGAAGGCACACCATGGCGCATACCTCACACATGGTTCCCATCGGCACACCGCTACCCGACTTTTCCCTGCCCGATCTCGACCAGCGGATCTACTCCCGGGACGACTTCGCGGACGGACCCGGTCTGCTGGTGGTCTTCGCATGCAACCACTGCCCCTACGTCAAGCACATCGAGGCGGCGCTCGGCGAACTGGTCGACTCGCTGCCGACCATGCCGACCGTGGCGATCTGCACCAACGACGCGACCGCCTACCCGGACGACGCCCCGCTGCGGCTGCGCGACCAAGCGATCCGCGCGGGCTGGACCTTTCCCTATCTCGTCGACGAGGAACAGCACGTGGGGCGGGCCTTCCGCGCCGCATGCACCCCCGACTTCTTCCTCTACGACGCCGACCTCCGACTCGCCTACCGCGGCACCTTCGACGAATCGACGCCCGGCAACGGCAAGCCACTGACCGGGAACGACTTGCGCACGGCCGTCGAAGCCGTGCTGGCGGGCGGGCCCGCCCCCGAACCGCACCGCCCGAGCATGGGTTGCTCGATCAAATGGCGGGACGCCTGAAGACCTTCCCGCGTTCGCGCGCGGAACCGTTCCGGAGGATGAACCACCGCTGCCGATCCGGCCCCGATGAGGGACACTGTTCCCGGCACCGGGGATCGAAAGGGGTGGGACGTTGGCGACGATCGTCCTCGTACACGGCATCGCGCAGGAACAGCAATCGGCCGACACGCTGGAGGCGCGCTGGTTGCCCGGACTCGCGGGCGGCGTCCGCAACTACGGCGCACCCGAATTGGCGGATCGATTGTGGCGCAACGGTACTCCCGGCGACTTGTCGACCCGCATGGCGTTCTACGGCAATCGGTTCCTGGTCGAGGGCGCCCAGGGCACGCGGCCCGAACTCGACGACGCCCAGCTGGATCTGATGGAGCAACTCGCCGCCGCATGGCTCACAACGGCCGCGGCGCACGCCGGTGATCAGCGAGATCTGGCGACGGCCCGTCGCCTCGGCACTCCCCCGCCGCCGGACGCGGTGGCGCAGGGGGCGCAGGCGAAGCTGCGGCCGGCTTTGAACGCGCTGATGCGGCTGCGCTGGTTCGCGCCGTTCGGGTTCGGGCTGGCACAGAAGTTCGTCATCGCGGCGCTGTCCCAGGTGGCCCGGTACTTCACCGACGACGACGTGCGGGAATACGCCCAGCGTCAGGTGCTCGACCAGGTCGGTCCCGACACCCGCCTGGTGATCGCGCACTCGCTCGGCAGCGTGGTGGCCTACGAGGCGCTGCACCGCACCGACCACCCGGTGACCCTGCTGACCATGGGTTCGCCGCTCGGCCTGCGCACGGTCGTGTACGACCGGCTGCGCCCGCAGCCGAGCACCGTGCCGAAGGCGGTGACGAACTGGCACAACCTGGTGGACGAGGACGATCTCGTCGCGGCGCACCTGGACCTCACGCCGTTCTTTCCGCCGTATCCCGGCGGCACCGTCGTTCCGATCACCGAGCAGCACTTCGACAACGGCGCGGCGCCGCACGACTCCAGCAGTTATCTGGTCAAATCGGTCACCGGCGGTATCGTCGCGAAGGCACTCGGGCACTAGAGCTTGCCGAAATCAGCTGCGCGCGAGCCGTTGTCGACCGGCGGTGGTCACCGTTGTGATGATCGCGCGGCCGGGTTCGACGACCGGGGCGGCAGGCTCAGTCGGGCAGGTAGCGGACCACCATCGAGAGATCGCGGACGATCATGATCGGGCAGGCCACCGACAGCAGCAGCGCCTGACTGGTCGAGCCGAACAGCATGCCGGCGAAACCCCCTCGCCCACGGCTGCCGACCACGAGCAACTGGGCCTGCTCGGAACGTTCGAGCAGGCAGCGCTCGGGCCGGTCGGTCACGATCTCGCGGCGGATCTCCACCTCGGGAAAGCGCTCCTGCCATCCGGCCAGGCTCTCCGCGAGCACGATCTGCTTGTCGGTGTCCACTGTGCGCGCCGCGCTCGTCGAAGGCACCTCGACGCCGGTCCACACATGCAGGGCCAGCAATGGCACATCCCGCGCCGAGGCCTCGTGCAGTGCCGCTTCGATGGCGGGTTCGCTGCTCTGCGTGCCGTCTACCCCGACCACGATCAGCTGCTTCCTGGCCTGCGCGGTGAGCGGGGCGCCCTCCCGGACCACGACCAGCGGGCAGCGCGCCCGGCGCGCCAGGGCCGCGCTGACCGAGCCCAGCAGAGCACGCCGCACGGTCCCGCGTTCCCGGGTGCCGACCACCATCATCCGCGCCCCGCGGGTACGGTCCAGCAGCGCCGGACCGACCGGCTCGTACACCAGCTCGGTAGTGATCTCGATGTCGCGCAACGCCCGCGCGGCGATGAGCGCCTCCTCGGTCGCGGTGTCCAGCACCCAGCGACCGTGCCCCTCCAATCGGGTGTAGTCGGTACTGGTGAGCGGTTCGGTGACGCCGGGCCCGTAGTCGGCGACCGGCTCCAGCACATGCACCAGGCGCAATGGCGCCCGATGTTGCGCGGCGGCCTGCGCTCCCCACGCGACCGCCGCCGCCGATCCGGCGGAACCGTCCACCCCGACCACGATCGGCCCGTTGCTTCGCATGCTCACTTCCTTTCCGACGAAAAGATCGAGCTCAGCACCGCCGGTTTCGACACTACCGGCGCGGCGGGCCGGCGAGCGCCGCCGTCAACCGCCGTACACGACGCACGCATACCCCAGGTGGACGCCTTCGCCGACCCGGAGATCGATACTCGCCACATAGGGTGCGTACGGCGGTTGTACCGCGCTGACGGTGTGCGGACCCGGTGTGGCGGGCACCCAGTCGATCAGCGCGACGCCGCCGGACGGCCGGACCACGCCGAATGGAATACCGTTGTCGTAGAACGTCACCGATGCGACGGTGTCGGTCACCGTGGCTCGCGCGGTGTAGGTGCAGCCCGTCCCATAGTTGGTCGCCAAGCCGAAGTTGATGCCGGGATACATCCCTACCTGGGTCACCGTAGCTCCGGCCAGGGGCGGGCAAGCGAGCGCGACTGCCGCGCCGGTTCCGATCGCCGCCGCCATGGCGGCAACTCCTTTTCGCATACGGACTGGTCCTATCGGTCGTGGGTCGCTCGTTCGTCGAACGGACGCCGGCCGCGCACCGGCGCGATAACTAGATACTCACTCCCCCACGGCTTCGACGGGGGTAAACCGCGGAATCTCCCGGCCCGGTCGCCATCCAGGTGCCGTGCCGCCCGAACGGTCGTCCCGGCGTGATTGTGTGTTCGGAGTTCTTCCCGAAACGACGGAGGTGCGGCGTGGTGGCGATCGACTTCCAGCGAAAGGCGCGAGGGGCGAGGCCGGTGGCGGTTTGGCGTTCGGTCGCCGCTCAGGGGCTCGGTGGCGTACCGCCGACGATGCTGGTGCTGGCGGGCATCGTCAGCGTGCAGATGGGCGCGGCGGTGGCGAAGCAACTGTTCGCGGCGACCGGAGCGGGCGGGGCGGTCACGCTGCGGCTGGTCTTCGCCGGGATCGTCCTGCTGGTGATCTGGCGCTCGTCGCTGCGAGTGGCACGTGCCGCGATCCCGGTCGTCCTCGGCTACGGCGCGGTCCTCGCACTGATGAACCTCTCGTTCTACCAGGCGATCGACCGGATACCGCTGGGCATGGCGGTGACCATCGAGTTCCTGGGACCGCTGAGCGTCGCGCTGGCCGGCTCACGGCGCTGGATCGACCCGCTGTGGGCGGTGCTCGCCGGCGCGGGAGTGCTGCTGCTGACCCGAGCGGACGGCGACGTGAACTGGGCAGGAGTGCTGTTCGCGCTGGCCGCGGCGGTGTGCTGGGCGGGCTATATCCTGCTCAGCGCCGCGCTCGGCGAACAGACCAGTGGCGGCGGCGGTCTGGCGCTGGCCATGGCGTTCGGCGGGCTGATCATGCTGCCGGTCGGCGTCGTCGACGCGGGTGCCGCGCTGTTGCAGCCCGGCGTGCTCGCCGCCGGATTCGCGGTGGCGATGCTGTCGTCGGTGCTGCCGTACTCGGTGGAGTTGGAAGCGCTGCGGCGGATCCCGCCCCGCGTCTTCGGTGTGCTGATGAGCCTGGAGCCGGCGGTGGCGGCGATCGCGGGGTCGGTCGTTCTCGGTCAGATCATGAATCTCGGACAGTGGGCGGGCGTCGCGTGCGTGGTCGCTGCGTCAGCCGGGGCGACGCGAACCGAAGCGAAGGATTGACGGTCGGGCGCGGATCGCCCGCGGCGAGTGCGCAGACGCTTCCGGCTGCCCGGCAGTGCGCAGCCCATCGGCTGCCGTATCGGGACTGTCCGCGATCACGCTGCGAGCAGGGCCGGCGATCGCTGGAGCGGTCCCGGTTCCGCACGACTGGCGATGTGCATCTGGCCGGAGCGCCGTTCCCGACATCGCTAGCCGAGCTCCGCCCATCCGGGCCACGGTCGCATGCCCTCGTCGCCGCGGATGTACGCGAGACGACGCAGGGCCTGCCGCTGATAGGCGGGATCGACGGTGGCGGCGCGCATCGACTGCAAGGCCATCCGGAACTCCTGGATGTCGCGCAGCAGGTAGAAACCGTCCCACCGCATCACGTCCCGGCCGTACCCGGCACAGAATTCGGCGTACTGCGAAGCAGTGATCTTCGCGGCGGTCCAGCACTCGATGGCCGTGTGCACCAGATCCCACTCCGGCGGGCCGATCACGGCCCGTCCCAACCCGACCAGGATCGCATCGCCGTCGTCGTCGCCGACCACCACGCCGCCGTCCCAGTCCGCGCTCTGGACCACCGACCACGGCAGGCCGCGCGGCAGCGCCTTCCAGCGGCCGCGCAATTCCTCCAAGTGTTTGTGCAGCCAGCGCCGGTCGTCCTCGGTCACCGTCCGCGCGGCGGCGATCTCGTCCTCCACCCGAGTCAGCGGCGACATCCGGCGTAGCTCGAAGCCGGGCAGCGGCAGCCGGTGCAACTGTCCCAGCGCCCTGGCGACATCACCGGGCGTGCCCGGATGATGCGCAGGCAGCTCCTGCCAGAAGGTCACCGGTCGGCCGTCGACCACGACCGGCTGCGGGATATCCGGGACAACCCGCGTCGCGGACACTCCACAGGTCTCCAGCCACCGAGCCACCGCGACCTCCCGCGAGGTCGCCAGCTTCTGTCCGCGCCCACCGATCCGCACGACGATCCCGTCGCGCAACCGGTAGACCCCCGGGGCGCCCACCAGCTCGGCATCGCTCGCGTCGATACCGACACTCACACAGGCGGCACGCAGAATCGACGGCATGCCGTTGCCCGCGACATCCGCGGTCATGTCGGCCCCCCGCATCCGCCCTGGGGGCAATAGCATCGCATCTCGGCTCCGAGCATCATGACGGCCATCCAGATACCGGGGGGCTAACACCCCATTTTCCCTGGTCAATGGACATTGATTGCGGAATTCCACAACTCTCAGCAACCAAACAGAATCCGACCGATTCATCCGGATTGCCCCATTCATCGCACGCACTCGTCGCGCACGTGACCCGGAGGTGGCCGGTCACCGATGAGTTCTGCGAGCGGGCGCGGTCTACACCTACAGCCCGCCACTCGTGAACACGACCGGAGAGGACGACCTCCATGAGCACCACAGCACTGCCGCCCGTCGCCGACGCCGACACCTGGCAGCGCGAACTCGAAGCGCTGCGTAACCGGGAGAAGGCCGCGACCAGGGAGCTGGACGCGATCGCCGCCCAGCGCCGCCGCCTGCCGATGGTCCAGATGCCCGACTACACCCTCGAGGGCGAAGCGGGACCGGTCCGGCTGGCGGACGTCTTCGACGGCATGGCGCAACTGATCGTCTACCACCACATGTGGTTTCCCGGCGAGAAGTGGCAATGCGGAGGCTGCACCGGGTTCACCTCGCAGTTCACCAGATTGGAGTTCCTGAACAACTACGACGCCCGGTTCGTCATCGTCACCCAGGGGCCGATCGACGAGGCACTCGCCTACAAGCGGCGGGTCGGAAACACGATGACCTGGTATTCCACTGAGAACAGTTCCTTCGGCGCCGATGTCGGCGCACCGCCGGGTGGCGGGTTCGCGGTCAATGTCTTCCTCCGCGACGGCGACACCGTCTACCGGACCTGGCACACCAGCGGCCGCGGCACCGAACAACTCAGCCACTCCTTCGCCCTCATCGACCTGCTGCCGTACGGCCGCCAAGAGGAATGGCAGGACTCACCCGACGGCTGGCCCCAGTCACCCACCTACAGCCGATGGAGCAGCTCCCAGGACATCGCCGCGGCCTACGGCGATCCCAACGCCTGACAGGCGGGTGGCGGACACCGATACCTGATCGCGACGACTCGACGACGCGGCCGGATGAACCACAGGTCGCCGCGCCAACGTTGTTCAGGCATTTTGTGGGCACGGTGGGCGCGGATGTCACAGCGACGTTCCAAGCCAGGATGCGAACCACACCACCCACCAGGCCGACCGGCGAGGATTGGGACCAGGTTGTCGACGTCGACGACCTGGCGGACCAGTCATTTTGTCGGCGTCGGCAAGATGATCAGACGTCGGGCGGGCGGTCGTAGGCGTCGATCGCGGCCTTGGACGTCGACGAGTCCTGCAACACCAGCTCCCACGGACCGGAGTTGATCTCGAAGCTCTTGCCGAACCCGACCCACTTCCCCGCCATCCGCGCGCCGGTCAGCTCAATCAGCAGTTGGATGGCTCCGTGGTAGTAGGCGCCACGGTAGTAACCGTCCTGGGCGGTGTGCTCCGACCATGTGCCCGTGGCGACGTGCCCGTCCACCGTGAGGTCCATCTCCATGGAGGACTGCGCGGAGTTCGGCAGGCTGCGGACCGTAAGGCGGTTGTCGTGCTGCAACACGACGACGTGGTGCACAGCGGTGAACGTCGCATCCCTGCCGCTGCTGTAGTACTCGTACCGAGACAGCCAGATACCCGAGTAGTTGCCTGGTGTCCTCGGGCGCCGCGCCGCGGCGAACTGCTCCGGTGCGACTTCGCCGATAGCGGAGTCGACCACGGTCCCGTCCTCACCGCCGGACAGGTTGCGGCCGGCCATCACGGCACCGAAGCCAAGAGACTCGATCGGTAGTCGCATGACCTTCTCCAATGCTCGCGCGTGCGACGGCCGCGGGTTGGTGGTGAGCCCTGATTCCCAGCGCTGCACAAGGCGTTTGGTCGCGCTGGCGCATCCCGCTTCCCGGAGCGCCCGCGCTAGGTCGTCCTGGCTCATCAGCCGCGCGTTCCGGGCCGCGCGGAGAGCCGTGTTAGGTGCGGAAGCCATGACGCCACGGTAGTTCTTTGACGCCTAAATGTCGCCTTGAATAGAGGCTGATTGACGCCGCTTCCGTCATCGCGGCGACACGCCCCGTCGACCGACTCTGAAAGTGGCCCCGGCGTCGGGTGAATCTCGAACTCCTCGGCGTCGGGTGCCTACCAACCACAGCGAAACGTGACAGGGGTACACGATGGGGTTCGATTGGTGGCGGAACGCCGAACCGGACGAGACATCACCGCAGGCGATCATCGACCGCGTGCAAGCGGAATGGGCAGCCGGGCGGCCGGCCGGACCGCACGATGCGCCCGCCGGGCCGATGAGCGTGACCGACGCACACAGCGACATGCAACGGCATCGCGGTTGCCGCGCCGACAGCTGTCCGCGGAAAGCGGCAGCGCGGCACACACTGATCGTCGCCGGGCGCATGGTGCCCGACACGTCGCGGGAGTATCAGCGGTGACCGAACCCGACTGGATCGACGACTACTGCGACGACGGAAACACGCCCGCGGACGAAACGCACGCGCGCGGCCTGGTGAAGCTGCACGCCGCCTGCACACCACCGTGCCCGCGCAAGGTGTCCGCCCAGCGGTGGCTACCGGAGCGCGGCCAGGGCCAGGGCACGGAGAGCGACGTCGGGCTGTAGCAAGGGTGGGGTGGCCTTCCCGGGCCAGCAGATGCCCCGTCCCCGGGGGGTCTAGGTCACGCCTCTGCGGCATCGGTTGGCTCGCTGCCCTTCTGCGCTGGACTTCGGGTGACTGCGCATCAGCTGCGACACACCGCGGCGTCGCTGATGATCGCCAGCGGTGCGCACGTGAAGACGGTGCGACAGCAGCTCGGGCACAAGACAGCCATGATGACGCTCGACAATTACGGACACCTGCTCGAGGACGACCTCGACGGCGTGACCGATCGCATGGGCGCCGATTCCGCGCGCCGCGGCCGCAAGATGTGCCCAAAATGTGCCCACACGGACCTACCTCCGGGTGGTCGGGGCATGAAAAAGGCCCCCGACCTGGTCGTATCAGGTCGGGGGCCTTGTGGAGCTGCCGGGAATCGAACCCGGGTCCTCCGCCGCGTCTTCAGGGCTTCTCCGTGTGCAGTCCGCTGTGCCTCTACTCGGATCTCCGGGTCCCGCGAACAAGCCCGGATGACGATCCCAGTCGCTGTTCGATGTCCCGTCCTACTCCGCGACCGAGTAGGACGGTGAGCCCTCTAGCTGATGCCGGCACCGGAGCCGAGGGCATGCCCCGGGCCGACAGAGACGCTCTGCTGATCAGGCAGCGAGAGCGTACTCGCGCTGATTGGAATCGGCGCTTAATTGGTTGCAACGACGCTTACGGTGGTCTCTTGCCTGCACCGACACGCTTCCCCTGAATCTACGTACGCAGTCGAAACCGTTCAGCCCCGTACGTCCCGGCACCTTGCCGGGCTGTCCATGTTAACACCGGGGAAAGCGTGGATCATCCCGATATCCGGTGGTGGCCGTCGCCACACTCCGGCACCGTCGCCGGAGGGCTTCCGAGGGTCGATGACGCAGGTCAAGCGTCCGAGGTCCGGGCAGGGGCGACAGGTCGGGGCGTCGGTACCCGCCGAACCGCGCACGTTGTCGAGAACGGCACGATCGCACACCGTGCCCGTCAACGGGGCGCGAACCTGCGACGGCGACTGCCGGGACCTCGCCCCGGTCCTCGAACGACCGACCTGCGACGGTACTCCGCGAGAACATCCGCCGCCCGGTCGACGAATCGCACCGCTTACGACACGTCGACCAGCACCATCCCTGCGAGCCCGATCCTTCCCGGACGCCGGTAGTCGATGCTCGAGGCCCGACGACGAACCCGACTTACACTGCACAAACCGTACGATCGGCTCTGAGCAGCGGATCTCGATTCAAACTGAGGAAACACTTTGGCAGTTCGCACCATTCGGGACAGGTTGCTGCGCCTGTCCGTCCTCACCGTCATCGCCGGGCTCGTCCTCACCGGATGTTCCGCCTTGCACGACAAGTCGACCATCATCGAACCCGGGGTCACCTCCGACCCGTGTCCGAACGCGGTGGACTCGCGCAAAGGGTGCATCTATCTCGGCGTGCTGTCCGATCTGACGAGTGGGCCGTTCGCCGCGCTGGGCAAGGACATCGACAACGGCCAGCTGGCGTTCTGGAAGGCGGTGAACGAGGCGGGTGGGATCGGTGGCAAGTACGAGGTGGACATCGCCACCTACACCGAGGACACGAACTACGATCTGCGCAAACATGCCGAGGCCTACCGGAGAATCGAGCCGCACGTCCTCGCGCTCGCGATGAGTTTCGGCACCGTGCAGACGCAGAGGGTACTTCCCGAGATGGACGCGGCGAACATGATCGCCGTCGCCGGAACCCTGTGGTCGGGCTGGCAATTCGAGAACAGCGACAAGGGTTTGCTGCTGGAGTCCGGCTACTCCTACTGCTCCGAGGCGATCATCGCGCTCGACTGGATCGCCGAGCACGACGCGAAGCCGAGTTCGATCGCCACCGTCAGCTATCAGGGCGACTACGGTGGCGACTACGCCACCGGCGCCAAGAAATGGGCGTCGGCCAATCGGGTCGACCTGGTGGCGCAGATCGACACCGAGCCGAACACCCAGATCGGCAACCAGGACGAAGCGGTCGCGAAGCTCCTCACTTCCAGAGCGGATCTCGTGCTGCTGGCCACGGGGCCCGCGGAAGCGGGCGAGATCATGGGCAAGGCGGCGCTGGCCGGTTTCCCCGGCAGGTTCCTCGGCTCGGGCCCGACCTGGAACGGCGGTCTCCTGAAAAGCCCGGCGGCCTCGGCGATCACCGCTCGCTACCACACGACCTCGCCGCTGGACGGCTGGGACGGAACCAGCGCGGGCGCCAAGAAATCCAGGGCCTCGGCGACCAGGGAACCCTCCACCTGGGGCTACAGCGCGGGCTGGATGTTCTCCTATCCGATGAAGGCGCTGCTCACCCGAGCGGTGAACGAGGGCAAGCTGACCCGCAAGGGTGTCCGTCAAGCCGTGCACGGCCTGCGTGTCGACTACGAGGGCGCGATTCCCGAACACACCTACGGCGCGGTCAAACCCGACCTCACCCGGCAGCGAGCTGTCATCGAAGCGCCCGATCAGACCGCGCCGCTGGGCACGAAGACCGTGGCGACCGACTATCACGGGCCGACTCAGGACCGCATCACGCTCAACGAGCCCTGCGTGCAGCCGTAAGCGAGCGATACGCTCGTCCGAGTGCCGCAGCCGGGTCGGGGGTGCACTCAGGCCGCGGCGATGAGTGCCACCGCGGCCAGTGCGAGGAATAAGCCGACCTGCTGCTGCCGGTGCAGTCGCTCGCCGAGCAGAACCATCGCCAGCAACACGGTCACCGCCGGGTAGAGCGAGCCGATCACGCTCACCAGCGACAGCAGCGATCCGTGGAAGGCGTACAGCAGTGCCGCATTGCTGATGACGTCCAGCGCGCTGATATAACCGGCCAGTCTCAGCGGTTCACCGCGCAACCGCCCGAACTCTCCGGCGGTCAGCGCGGTCAGCCAGACCACCGCGGTGGCAGCGACACGCTGCATGAGCAACGGCCACAGTCCCGAGTCCGAGGCGGTCTCGTGGAAGAAGACGAAGGCGAGACCATACGCGGCGCCGGAACCGATGGTCAGCGCGGCGACCTTGCGGGTGAACCGCAATTCGCGTCCGCCGGTGATCTCCTCCGTCACGTCGTCGGGCGATTCCCGGCTCACCAGCAACACCGCGACCAGGGCGAACACGATGCCCACGAAGGCGAGCAGGCCGGGGCGCTCGCCGGTCGCCAGCCCGGCCAGTACCGGAATTCCCGCGACCAGCACCGCTGTCAGTGGTGACACGACCGCCATCGGACCGCTGGCCAGTGCGGCGTAGAACCACCACACCGCGAGGCCGCTCGCGATCCCTGCCGCCGTGCCCCACCACAACGACGCCGCGTCCGGGCTCCCGGGCACCATCGGGAGCAGCACGAGAACCAGCAGCACCGAGAACGGATAGGTGTAGATGACGACGCGCAGGGCGGTCACCCGCCGCGACGCCACACCGCCGTAGAAATCGCTGACACCGTAGCCCAGCGCGGCGACCAGCGCGAGCAGGACGGCAGTCACCGCATGCCTTTGACCCGCCGTCCTAGTTCGCGTGTGACCTCTCGCTCGGCGGTGCGCCGGGCCAAGTCCTGCCGCTTGTCATAGTCCTGCTTGCCCTTTGCCAGCGCCAGCTCGACCTTCACCTTGCCGTCGGAGAAATACATCGACAGCGGCACCAGCGTCTGGTTGCCCTCCCGCGACTTACCGACCAGCCGCTCGATCTCGCGCTTGTGCAGCAGCAGCTTGCGCACTCGGCGCGGCGAGTGGTTGGTCCAAGTGCCGTGGCTGAACTCGGGGATGTGCAGCCCACGCAACCACACTTCGCCGTTGTCCACCGTCGCGAAGGCGTCCACCAGTGAGGCCTTGCCCTCACGCAGGCTCTTCACCTCCGTGCCGACCAGCGCGATCCCGGCCTCGTAGGTGTCCAGGATCGTGTAGTTGTGCCGCGCCCGGCGGTTGGTCGCGATGACCTTGCGCCCTCTCTCCTTCATAACGGTCCACTTTAAGTGACCCGGCAACCGGATTATTCCCGCAGGTCGCGGACTCCCTAACCGCCCTGATGCAGCATGACGTAGAGCGTGAGGACGGCGAGGAACACGGCGAGCAGTGCCACCGTCGACATCCGCGGTATGCCGGGACGCCCCGGCCGCGGACTGCGCCGAAGCCAGACGTTCTCGACCGCTGGATCGGTCCTGCTGCGCACATACAGCGGCACGTCCGGGGCCTCGCCCCCCACCGAGATGATGGACAGATCATCACCCGTATCACTGGAACCATCACCCGGTGCCATAACCAGAACGGTAGCCGCCGTGACGGCGACGCGCCGCAATTCTCGCGCGGCGCAACACAGTTGGTACTCCGCTGTGGGTTCGAGCACCGCCGGCGACTGATCGTGCCCGGACCGGATGAACCGGCATTCTCCGATCACGTGGTCTTCGATGGCGATTTCAGATTTTTCGGCGACGCGCGTGACGGTGACGATTCATCCGGCGGCGAGCACCTCGAGCACCTGTTCGCCGTATTTCGCCAGTTTGTTCTCGCCGACACCGCTGACACCGCCCAGCTGGGCGAGGCTCGTGGGCTTGCGCGCCGCGATTTCACGCAGGGTGGCGTCGTGGAAGACGACGTAGGCGGGAACGCCCTGTTCCTTCGCGGTGGCCGCACGCCATTCGCGCAACTTCTCGAACAACGGAAGGTCGGTGGGCGTCAGGTCGACGCCGGCCGCCTTGGCCGCCTTCGCGGCGCGGGCGGGCTTGCCCTGGCGTTCGGGCTCGCGGCGCAGTGGTACTTGCCGTCCGTCGAACAGCACCTCGCCGCTGGCCTCGGTGAGCGTCAGCACGCCGTAATCGCCGTGAACGGCCAGCAGCCCGTGGGCCAGCAATTGCCGCACCACACCGCGCCACTCCGTGTCGCGCAGGTCGGTGCCGACCCCGAACACCTTCAGCTCGTGGTGGTCGTATTGCAGGACTTTGGGGCTCTTCTTCCCGAGCAGGATGTCCACGATGTGACCCGCGCCGAAGCTCTGGCCGCGTTCCCGCTTCAAGCGCAGCACAGTGGACAGCAGCTTCTGCGCGGCCACCGTGCCGTCCCAGGACTGTGGTGGCGCCAGACAGGTGTCGCAGTTGCCGCAGGGCAACCCGGGCTCGCCGAAGTAGGCGAGCAACTGCGTGCGCCGGCAGCCGACCGTCTCGCACAGCGCGAGCATCGCGTCCAGGTGCAATTGGAGCTGGCGGCGGTGGGCGGCGTCCCCCTCGGAGGAGTCGATCAATTTGCGCTGTTGCACCACGTCGCTGAGGCCGTAGACCATCCATGCCGTGGAGGGCAGCCCGTCACGGCCCGCCCGCCCGGTCTCCTGGTAGTAGCCCTCGACCGATTTCGGCAGGTCGAGATGGGCGACGAACCGCACGTCGGGCTTGTCGATGCCCATGCCGAAGGCAATGGTCGCCACCACGACCAGCCCGTCTTCGCGCAGGAAGCGCGCCTGGTTCTCCGCGCGGGTGCGGTTGTCCAAGCCCGCGTGGTAGGGCACCGCACTGATGCCGTTCTCGGTGAGGAACGCCGCGGTCTTCTCCACCGAGTTGCGCGACAGGCAGTAGACGATGCCCGCGTCCCCGGCATGCTCGGTGCGGATGAAGTCCAGCAGCTGACGCTCGGGACGGTTCTTCGGCTCGATCCGGTACTGGATGTTGGGGCGATCGAAGCTGGACACGAAGCGGCGGGCGCTGCCGAGGTCGAGGCGCTGGATGATCTCGTCGCGGGTCTTCTCGGTGGCGGTCGCGGTCAGCGCGATCCGCGGTACGTCCGGCCACCGCTCGTGCAGCACCGAAAGGCCCAGGTAGTCGGGCCGGAAGTCGTGACCCCACTGGGAGACGCAGTGCGCCTCGTCGATGGCGAACAGCGCGACCTTGCCGCGATCGAGCAACTGCGCGGTGGACTCCAGGCGCAACCGTTCCGGGGCCAGATACAGCAGATCCAGTTCGCCCGCGACGAACTGCGCCTCGACGGTCCGGCGCTCATCGGGGTACTGGGTGGAGTTGAGGAAGCCCGCGCGCACGCCCAGCGCACTGAGGGCGTCCACTTGGTCCTGCATGAGGGCGATCAGCGGCGAGATGACCACACCGACGCCGGGACGCACCAGAGCGGGGATCTGATAGCAGAGCGACTTGCCGCCGCCGGTCGGCATGAGCACCAGCGCGTCGCCGCCGTCGATCACCTGCTGCACGATTGCCTGCTGATCGCCGCGGAAGCTGTCGTAACCGAAGACTCGGCGTAGGACCTGTTGCGCCGCAACGGATCCAGCGTCCGATCCGGACGGGACTTCGGTCGCTACAGCAGCGAAATCATCGGGGGGAGTCACCCGGCCCATCCTACGAGCGCACCGGCGGGGCGGTACCCGCGCGGTTCGGCGTTCGCGCTGTTGGGCCGCCGAGTTGTCCACATGTGGACAATCGAAACCTCGCTTTTCCCTCACGCCGCGCCGACCTGGCGTTTCCTCCACCCGAGCGGAATTCGCGGACCTGCCGGCGTGGTCCGGCGCTGTTAGGTTGTCGCTCATGCCGAAACGGAAATCGACCTGACACCGGCGACTCCGGCGCGGGCCGGCCAGATCCGAAGGCGCTCCAGAACGCGGAAGTCGCCGAGTTGTACCCATGCGAGGAGGGAAAATCGTGGTCGATGCGGCACCGATGGTGGCGGCCACCCTGGCGGACGCCGACGACATAGCGCGCCTACGCGATCGGCTGGCGCGGTGGATGCTCGACAACGGCATCGGGCAGTGGGTGCCCGGCGAGTACGCGGCAGCGGTCGTCGCCGAGGAAGCGGCCCGGGGCGAGTGGTTCGTGTGGCGCGACGAGTCCGCCGCGCTGGTCGGTGCCGTTCGTCTCATCTGGCGGGATCCGGAGTTCTGGGGCGCGGATGACGACACCGCCGCCGGTTACGTCCACGGTCTGATGGTCGCGCCGGAATATCGGGGCCGCGACCTCGGCCCCCGAATCCTGCGGTTCTGCGCCGAGCGCACGTTGGCCCGCGGCGTCACCCGGCAGCGCCTGGACACGGCGTCCGACAACCACGTGCTCCGGAAGTATTACGCCGCACAGGGTTTCGTCGAACTTCGAGAGACCGCGTTGCCGCCTCGGTTCCACGGCACCACGCACGTCATGCTGATGGAGAAGGCTCTGCATGCACGGGACGACAGATGACGACGGGCCCGCGCGACCGCGTCACTCGCCTCGACAGCTCCGAACACCATCCGGCGGGCGGCAGCGACGCGCCGAGCCCAGCACGCTGAATCCGGCGAGTTCAGGTTCGGCTCGGTCGACTCCGGTGGCCGATTGCGGTGCGCTGCTCAGGCCACGGGGCTCGGCTCTCGCATCGGCAGCGCACGGTTTCCAGCGCGATCACCCACGCAAACGGGCGAGAACCTCCTCGTGCAGCAGGCCGTTGGTGGCGATCGCGTCGCCGCCGTGCGGACCGGGTGCGCCATCCAGCGAGGAGAAACGTCCGCCCGCTTCGCGGACGAGGATGTCCAGGGCGGCCAGGTCCCACAGGGAGACCTCCGGCTCGGTGGCGATGTCGACCGCGCCTTCGGCCAGCAGGCAGTAATTGAAGAAATCGCCGTAGCCGCGGACACGCCAGACGTCGTCGGTCAGGGTGATGAACTGCTCGCGCAGGCCGCGGTCGCGCCAGCCGGACAGACTGGAGAACGCCAGGCTGGCCGAACGCAACTCGTCGACGGCGGAGACAGAGATCGGCTGGGCTGCTCGCCCTTCGAAGCTCGACCACGCCCCCGATCCGGCGGCTGCCCACCAGCGCCGTACCAGGGCTGGGGCGCTGACCACGCCCACGACCGGTTCGCCGTCGTCCAGCAACGCGATCAGCGTCGCCCAGATGGGCACTCCCCGCACGAAGTTCTTGGTGCCGTCGATCGGGTCGAGGACCCATTGCCTTCCGCTGAATTCGGCGGCACCGCCGAATTCCTCACCCAGCACCGCGTCGTCCGGCCGCGCCTCGGACAACACCTGCCGAATCGCCTGCTCGACGGCGAGATCGGCGTCCGACACCGGCGTCAGATCCGGTTTCGCGTCGACTTTCAGGTCCAGCGCACCGAAGCGAGCCCGGGTGATCTCGTCGGCGGCATCGGCCAGTCGCAGGGCGAGTTCGAGATCAGAGGAGTACACAGCCACGCTCCGCACCTTATCGGCCCGGCTGATCACTGCCATTACCGTCCCGGAGGGCAAAGAAGACAGCCGAGCGGGAGCGGTCGCGGCGCCTCGACCGTCTCGCTTCACGCGGAAGCACGTAGTCGGCCCAGAGCTCGCGGGTTACGCGCGCCGAGCCCGCATTGCGCCGACCAGCCACAATGTGCCGGCGGTGCTCGCGCTCGGCCCACCCGCGCGGTCGGCCCGTGGTGCACGACCATGCGGAACGAGCGCGACCGGTGCGCACCGATCCCGCACTCAGCGCACCGGTTCCAACGACCGCGCCGCGGTCAACGCGCTCGCCCACCAGTGCAGCTGGTCCAGCATCGCCGTCGCGGCGGCCTCGGGCTGCTGTGGCTCGCGCAGCCCGCCCTCGTCGTCGAAGAGCAGGTAGTAGCGGGGGAACGACACATAGTTGCGCACGGTGTGCGCGTTGAGTTCGTTGAAGATCTGCCGCAGGTGCTCGATGGCGAGCAGCCCGCCGGAGGCACCGCTGTAGCCGACGAAACCGATCGCCTTCGCGTCCCACTGGGTGAAGTGCCAGTCGATGGCGGCCTTCAACGACGCGGGGATGCTGCGGTTGTAGTCGGGCGTGACGATGACGAAGGCGTCGGCCGCCGTGAGCCTGCGTGTGAGGTCGGTCATCCCTTCGGGGCGTCGCGGGTTCGGCTCCATCGCCGGCGACACCGCGGGCAGCTCCCATGGGATGTCCACCTCGGCCAAGTCGATCACGTCCACCTCGAACGATCCGTGCCGCCGAGCCTGCTCGGTGAACCATGCGGCCACCACCGGCCCGAACCGTCCCGCGCGAACGCTGGCGATGATCACGGCGAGCTTCAACGGGGCGTCGGACATGCTGTTTCCTCCTCCGATCACAGAACGGCCCGGCCGGGCCGCCCACTCAATCTGCCGCCGGGCCCGCGTAACAGGGAGACCGCCGTAAGAGTGGTAGTGGCAGGGACACCCTCCAGGCGTTTCACCTTGTTAGGTTCGATAGGTGAGCGACAACGAGCTGGGGCTTTTCCTGCGGACCCGCCGCGAAGCGGTGACGCCTGCCCAGGTCGGCCTGCCCACCGGTGCTCGGCGGCGCACCCCGGGATTGCGCCGCGCCGAGCTGGCCACCCTGGCCGGTGTGAGCGTGGAGTACGTCACGCGCCTCGAGCAGGGTCGCGACCGGCGTCCCTCGCCCCCGGTGCTTTCCGCGCTGGCGAACGCGTTGCGGTTGACCCCCGCCGAGCGCGTGCACCTGCACCGGTTGTCCAAGTCGGTGGACGGCGGCTTCACCTGCATGGGGGACGCGCAGCCGCTGCGGGAGGTGCGGCCGACGGTGCGCGCGATCCTGGACCGGCTGGAGCCGACGCCCGCCGTGGTGGTCAACCGCCTCACCGAAGTTCTCGCCCACACCGGCGCTTACCACCGGTTGATGGCTCCGGCCGGGCTCTTCGACGGGCCGCACACTCCGCCCAACCTGGCACGGTTCGTCTTCTGCGCGCCCGGGGCCCGCGATGCCTACGCGGACTGGGAGCACGTCGCCGACGAGACGGTCGCCACGTTGAAGCAGGGCCCGTTCCGCGCCGACGCGCACATCGCCGCGCTCGCCGACGAGCTCACCGTCACCGTGGGCCCGGCGTTCGCCGATCGGGTCGACACCGTGCCGAGCTTGGCCGCCGCCACCGGCGTCACGCGTCTGGCCCACCCCGAAGCCGGTTCCCTGCGCCTGGCCTACGAGTTCCTCGACCTCTCCGCCGACGACGACCAGCGGGTGATCGTCTATCTTCCGGCCGACGACGCCACCGCCGCGGCCCTGGACACCCTCACCGGACGCCGCCCGGGCGGACTGCGCGCGGTCTCGGGCTGAACGGGCACACAGCGGCACGGCCAGAGTCGAGAACACTGGCAGCCAGTCGCGGCCAAAGGAGTGGGATTCGACACACTGCCCGCGCCGCACCGAATCCCGCCGCCCGGCAGGACGACTGATCAGGCACTACCGGCGTCCCATCGCGCGGCCGGACGAGCACCTGCGCCGCGAATTCCAAACACCAACTGCGCCAAGCGCGGTCGCCGTTCAGGGTGGAAACCCATGAAGCGTCCGGCACAGCTCACCCGCGCGGCGCGGGTTGTCGAGCGAGCGCGCGACGTCCCGGCGATCCGCCCGTCGGGGCCGCGTCCGGCTCCGGCCACCCGCGCCGGCGCCCTCGTCGGTCACGCCGCGCGCACTCGTGTACTGCCTCCGCAGAGGGGCAGCTAGGCTTGACGATCGTGCATCCTGACGTTTCCGCTGATCTCGCCGAACTCGACGCCACCCTGAAGACGGTCGAATCGGTCCTCGACATCGACGAGCTGCGTCGTCGTATCGACGAGCTCGAACATCAGGCCGCCGACCCCGACCTGTGGAACGACCAGGACCACGCTCAGCAGGTCACCAGTGAGCTGTCGCACGCCCAAGGCGAGTTGCGCCGGGTGGAGGAGCTGCGCCAGCGGCTCGACGACCTGCCGGTGCTGTACGAACTGGCCGAAGAGGAAGAGGGCGAGGCCAGGACAAACGCGCTCGCCGAAGCCGACGCCGAGCGTATCGCGCTGCACAGCGACGTGGAGGCGATGGAGGTCCGCACGCTGCTGTCGGGCGAGTACGACAAGCGCGACGCGCTGGTGAACATCCGCTCCGGCGCCGGCGGCGTGGACGCCGCCGACTGGGCCGAGATGCTCATGCGCATGTACATCCGCTGGGCCGATCGGCACAAGTACTCGGTGGAGGTCTACGACACCTCCTATGCCGAGGAAGCGGGCATCAAGAGCGCCACCTTCGCGGTGAAGACGCCCTACGCCTACGGCACGCTGTCGGTCGAGATGGGCACGCACCGGCTGGTGCGGATCAGCCCGTTCGACAACCAGGGCCGCCGCCAAACTTCCTTCGCCGAGGTCGAGGTGCTGCCCGTGGTCGAGACCACCGACCACATCGAGGTGCCGGAGACGGAGATCCGCGTCGACGTGTACCGCTCGTCGGGCCCGGGTGGCCAGAGCGTCAACACCACCGATTCCGCGGTCCGCATCACCCACTTGCCCACCGGCATCGTGGTCACCTGCCAGAACGAGAAATCCCAGCTGCAGAACAAGATCTCGGCCATGCGCGTGCTGCAGGCCAAGCTGCTGGAGCGCAAGCGGCAGGAGGAGCGCGCCGAGATGGACGCGCTGAAGACCAACGAGGGTGCGTCCTGGGGCAATCAGATGCGCTCCTACGTGCTGCACCCCTACCAGATGGTCAAGGACCTGCGGACGAACTACGAGGTCAACAACCCGTCCGCGGTGCTCGACGGCGACATCGACGGATTCATCGAGTCGGGAATCCGCTGGCGAATGCGAGAGCAGGCGAGCTAGATGAATGTCACGGGAGTCCAGGCGATCGCTTCCACCGGTTTCACCACGTGGCTACGCGGTTCGGGCCTGGAGATCGTGCTGCTCGTCCTCGGCGCCATCCTGTTCAGCCGGTTCGCCACCTACGTGCGGGACCGGGTCACCCGCAGAATCGATGCCGGATTCCGTAGCAGCGACGCGCTGGTGCGCACCGAGGCGGCCAAGCATCGGCACGCGTTGGCGCAGGTGATCACGTGGGTGGTGCTGACCATTGTCTACGTGCTGATCACCATGGAGGTGCTGCGGCGGCTCGGCTTCGCCGTCACCGGATTGGTCGCGCCCGCCGCGGTGCTCGGCGCCGCGCTCGGTTTCGGCGCGCAGCGCATCGTGCAGGACATCCTCGCCGGGTTCTTCCTGATCACGGAGCGGCAGTACGGGTTCGGCGACGTGGTCCGCATCGCGGTGACCGGAGCCGCGGAGCAGGCGGAGGGCACGGTCGAGGACGTCACGTTGCGGATCACCACGTTGCGCAACGCCGACGGTGAAGTGATCACCGTCCCCAACGGCCAGATCGTGAAGGTGACGAACCTGTCGAAGGATTGGGCGCGCGCCGCGATCGACGTGCCGGTGGCCGCCAGCGCCGACATCACCAGGGTCAACGAGATCCTGCACGAGGTGGGTACGAAGGCGTACGAGGACGCTCGCCTGAAGCCGTTGCTGCTCGACGAGCCCACCGTCATGGGTGTGGAAGACCTCACCGTAGACCAGATGAACATCCGCATGGTTGCCCGGACTTTGCCGGGTAAACAGTTCGATGTCGGACGCGAGCTGCGGGTACGAGTCGCCGCGGCGCTGCGCCGGGAGGGAATCAGTGAGACCACGTAGATCGACAGCGATTCTGATGGCAACCTGGGTCGCCACTTTCGTGCTGTACGTACTCGTCAAACCGGATGAGACGACCACCGCTCCGACCACCTTGGTCAATGCTGTTCCGGCGGCGATCTTCACCGAACAACCAGAGCGCTGAACCGGCCGCACGCTCCGTTCGCACCGTCACCCGCGGTTGACAAACGCAGGCCACTTCTGGTTGCTGGTTACACTGGCTCCCCGTGATAACCCTGCGGAACGTGACCAAGTCGTACAAGACCTCGACGCGACCCGCGCTGGACAACATCACCGTCGATGTGGGCAAGGGCGAGTTCGTCTTCATCATCGGACCGTCCGGCTCGGGCAAGTCGACCTTCATGCGCTTGCTGCTGAAGGAGGAGACGCCGACGGCGGGCGAGATCAACGTGGCCGATTTCCGGGTCGACCGCCTACCCGGCCGCAAGGTGCCCAAGTTGCGCCAGCGGATCGGGTGCGTCTTCCAGGATTTCCGGCTGCTGCAGCAGAAGACCGTGTACCAGAATGTCGCGTTCGCGCTGGAAGTCATCGGCAAGCGGCGCCAGGTCATCGACCGCACGGTGCCCGAGGTGCTCGACATGGTGGGCCTCGGCGGCAAGGCCGACCGGCTGCCGACCGAGCTCTCCGGGGGTGAACAGCAGCGCGTCGCGATCGCGCGGGCCTTCGTGAACCGGCCGCTGGTACTGCTGGCCGACGAGCCGACCGGCAACCTCGATCCCGACACCAGCGCCGACATCATGATGCTGCTGGAGCGGATCAACCGCATCGGCACCACGGTGGTCATGGCCACTCATGACAACCACATCGTGGACGCGATGCGTAGGCGGGTGGTCGAGCTGGACCAGGGACGGCTGGTCCGGGACGAGGCGACGGGTGTGTACGGGGTGGGCCGGTAATGCGGGCGAGCTTCCTGTTCGGCGAGGTCTTCGCGGGCCTGCGCCGCAACGTCACGATGACCATCGCGATGATCCTGACCACCGCGGTCTCGCTCACCATGCTCGGTGGCGGCCTGCTCGCGGTGCGCATCGCGGACAAGACCGAGCAATACTTCCTGGACCGCCTCGAGGTGCGGCTGTACCTGACCGAGGACGTGTCGGCCAACGACCCGGACTGTTCCCAGGACCCGTGCCGGTCGCTCATGGCCGACCTGAAGGCGACCGACGGCGTCGAGTCGGTCCAGTTCCTCAACCGCGAGGAAGCGGTCCGCGAGGCCAAGGAGAAGACTTTCAAGGACCAGCCCGAGCTGGCCAAATACGTCAGCGAGACGCCGCTGCCCGCGTCGCTGCGGGTCAAGATGGCGAACGCGGAGCGCTACCCGACGATCTACGAGAAGTTCTACGACCGCCCCGGCGTCGGCATGGTGCGCAACGACAAGGACATCGTCGACCGGCTGGTCAGCCTGTTCGACGGGTTGCGCAACGCCGCGTTCGGCTTGGCCGTGCTGCAAGCGCTCGCCGCGGTGATGCTGATCGCGAACATGGTGCAGATCGCCGCGTTCACCCGGCGCACCGAGGTCGGCATCATGCGACTGGTCGGTGCGACCCGCTGGTACACCCAGTTGCCGTTCCTGCTGGAGGCCGTGGTCGCCGCGCTGGCCGGCTCCGTGCTCGCGGTGCTCGGTTTGCTCATCGCTCGCCCACTCGTGATCGACCGCGCTCTCGGCGACCTGTTCGCCAGCAAGGTCTTCCCCCGCATCACCGGCGACGATATCGCGATGACCGCGCTGGTCATCGCGCCGACCGGCATCGTCTTCGCGGCCATCACGGCCTACGCGACGCTGCGGTACTACGTGCGCGAGTGATCATCGGGCCGGTGGCCGCAGTGCCACCGGCCCGCCCGTCGGATGCGGCCGAGCCCGTGCACGAGTCCGGCTGCGCGGTCCTTCTACAGCACGAGATCGGTGAGCTGGTCCCAGTCGAGCTGGATGCGGATCGGCAGGTCGACGGCGAACGCGGTCTGCGGCTTCAGGACCCGGGCGAGCCGGTAGTGACCGACGCCGTGGTCGAGGCCGTAGGTCTCGATGGCCGTTACCTCGGTGTCCGAAACGCTGACCAGCCAGTACCACGGGATTCCGGCAGCGGCGTATTCGCCCATTTTCTCGAGTCGGTCGGTTTTGACATGGCTGGGCGAGATGATCTCGACCGCGATCTTCAGATGGCGTGCGGGCATCGGGCGCACGTCCGCCGGCACGCACTCGAACAGTGCGATGTCGGGACGCCGAATCGTCGCCCGGGGGACTTCCCAGAGCACCACGTCGAAGTCGTGGTTGGCGTCCAGGCACGCCGACGGATCTTCGGCCATGTATTCACGAGCCGCCGATTCCAGCATTGCCAGCAGTCGGTGGACGGCTTTTTGATGTGCCCTGCTCGGTGATTCGCACCGGACCGCATCCCCGTTCACCACCTCGACCAAGCGGCAGAAGTCTTCGGAAAGCTCACGCCAGATGTCGACCGTGATCGGCTCCGGCTGCACGTTGTCCGGCCGGGCCCAGTCGAAGATCGCTGACATGCGTCGGATTGTAGTCACGGCAATACCGCCGAACCCCGTCGTCGACATCGTCTGCCGGTGCCGCGCGTCTCGCCGCACCGATCGCACCGCCGCCGTGTTCGCGGCAAGCTCGGCCGCACACGATTCGCAACCCGCCTACGGGGCTGGAACATCTGTGCACGGGTGACGACTCCGGATCGAGCGCCGCAATGGCCTTGGGGCTGGGCGAACCGGCGGTGGCCGAAGCGGCCATCCGCCCGGGCAGGTGCCCTTGCCTCTTCGAAAGCGCAGCTCATCGTGGTGCAGGGCGTAGCGCGCCGCCGGACGCTGGACGGCGTCCGCCCCCAAAGACGCAACTGTGGGCACTCGTCCAGCAATGCCCGGATCGCCCGCGTATGCTGCGTCTCGACGCACTTCTTACTCGGAAGTAAGATAGTCTTACTCCGGAGTAACATAGCGGGGGACAGACCGCACCAACCCATCCGAGAAACCAGGTGATGATGAGTACCCGAGACAGCGCGACGAAGCGACGTCCAGACACGTCCGCGGTCGGCCTGAACCACCCCAAGCGGGACTGGATGGGCGCGGCGATGCGGGTCATGACCAGCATTACCGGGTCGGAACTGGCCGAGAAATACAACCTGCGCAAGCCGATCGAGCGCGTCACCTACGAGGGCACCAAGACCGGCTTCCGCACGCTCGGCGCGGCGACCCGCGCGTTCGCCAAGGTCGCGGGCGGCGGCGCGCCGAAGCGGCTGGCCGCCAACGAGGCGAGGAACAAGGAATTCTTCGACCTGACGCCGACCGATGAGCAGCAGATGATCGTCGAGACGGTGACGGAATTCGCCGCCGAGATCCTGCGCCCGGCCGCCTACGAGGCCGACAACGCCGCCAAAGCGCCGCGCGACCTGCTCGAGCGCGCCGCCGAGCTCGGCATCACCCTGATCAACGTCCCCGAGGAACTCGAGGGGGCGGCCTCCGAACGCGGCGCGGTGACCAACTCGCTGGTCGCCGAGGCGCTGGCGCACGGTGACATGGGCCTGGCCCTGCCGATCCTGGCGCCCAGCGGCGTCGCGGTCGCGCTCGCGCAGTGGGGCAGCGACGCGCAGCAGAAGACCTACCTGCCCTCCTTCACCGGCGAGAACGTGCCGCAGGCCGCGGTGGTGATCAGCGAGCCGCGCGCCCTGTTCGACCCGTTCGCACTCGACACCAAGGCGGTGCGCTCGCCCAGCGGCTACCGCATCTCGGGTGTGAAGAGCCTGGTGCCCGCCGCGGCCGACGCCGAGCTGTTCCTGATCGCCGCCGAACTCGACGGCCGTCCCGCACTGTTCATCGTCGAGTCGGACGCGCCCGGCCTGGTGGTGGAGGCCGATCCGAGCATGGGTCTGCGCGCGGCGAGCCTCGGCAGGCTGATCCTGGACAACGTCGCGGTGGGCGCGGACGCGATCCTGGGTGACGGCGACGCGGCGACCCGCGCCGAGGAGTACGCCGACGCGGTGCGCCTGGCCCGCCTGGGCTGGGCCTCGCTCGCCGCGGGCACCAGCCGGGCCGTGCTGGACTACGTGATCCCGTACGTCAACGAGCGCGAAGCGTTCGGCGAGCCGATCTCGCACCGCCAGGCGGTCGCCTTCATGGTCGCGAACATCGCGATCGAACTCGACGGCCTGCGGCTGGTCACCCTGCGCGGCGCTTCCCGCGCGGAGCAGGGCCTGCCCTTCGGCCGCGAGGCGGCGCTGGCCCGCAAGCTCGCCACCGACAAGGGCATGCAGATCGGCCTCGACGGCGTGCAGCTGCTCGGCGGCCACGGCTTCACCAAGGAACACCCGGTCGAGCGCTGGTACCGCGACCTGCGGGCCATCGGCGTCGCCGAAGGTGTCGTGCTGATCTGACCGGCCCGTTCCGTTTTCCAGGAGACCTCACTGATGATCAACCTCGAACTCCCCAAGAAGCTGCGGGCCAGCGCGAACCAGGCGCACCAGGTCGCGCAGGAGATCTTCCGCCCGATCTCACGCAAGTACGACCTCGCCGAGCATGAGTACCCGGTCGAGCTGGACACCATGGCCGCTATGGTCGAGGGCCTGGCCGACTCCGGCACCCAGAAGATCGGCGGCGCGGCCGGTGGCCGCTCCGGAGACAGCGAGACCGACCGCCACGCCACCGAGCTGCTCGGTAACACCAACGGCGGCAACATGTCCGCGCTGCTGAACGCGCTGGAGACCTCGTGGGGCGATGTCGGCCTCATGCTGTCGATCCCCTACCAGGGTCTGGGCAACGCCGCCATCGCCGCCGTCGCCACCGACGAACAGCTGAAGCGTTTCGGCAAGGTGTGGGCCTCGATGGCGATCACCGAGCCGTCCTTCGGCTCCGACTCCGCCGCCGTGTCCACCACCGCCGTGCTCGACGGAGACGAGTGGGTGCTCAACGGCGAGAAGATCTTCGTCACCGCGGGCCAACGCTCCACCCACATCGTGGTGTGGGCGACGGTGGACAAGAGCCTGGGCCGCGCGGCGATCAAGTCGTTCGTCGTGCCGCGCGACGCTCCCGGCCTGTCGGTGGCACGGCTCGAGCACAAGCTCGGCATCAAGGCCTCCGACACCGCCGTGCTGCTGTTGCAGGACTGCCGCATTCCGAAGGACAACATCCTCGGCAGCCCGGAAGTCAACGTGGAGAAGGGTTTCGCCGGGGTCATGCAGACCTTCGACAACACTCGCCCGCTCGTCGCCGCGATGGCGATCGGCGTGGCCCGCGCCGCGCTCGAAGAGCTGCGCTCGATCCTGACCGCGGCGGGCGTGGAGATCTCCTACGACACCCCCGCCAACAACCAGCACGCCGCCGCCGCCGAATTCCTGCGGATGGAAGCCGATTACGAGTCCGCCTACCTGCTCGCCCTGCGCGCCGCGTGGATGGCCGACAACAAGAAACCCAACTCGCTCGAGGCGTCCATGTCCAAGGCGAAGGCCGGCCGCACCGGCACCGACGTCACCTTGAAGGCGGTGGAACTGGCCGGCGCCCTCGGCTATTCACAGCGCACGCTGCTGGAGAAGTGGGGCCGCGACTCCAAAATCCTCGACATCTTCGAAGGCACCCAGCAGATCCAGCAACTCATCGTCGCCCGCCGAGTACTGGGCAAGACCAGTGCCGAGCTGAAGTGACGCCGCGCTAGCGGAGGCGACGACGAATCCGGTGCGAGCCTGCTCGGACTCGCACCGGATCTTTCGGTCCCGGGCCGTCAACAGCGACCGATTGCGTGTCCGGAAACACATTCATAGATGCGGTGCTATGGATTTCGGACCGAATGTTACGTACCCTTCGCGCACATGTGGATCATCGTCCTGATTTCGATCGTCAGTTGTTTCATCATCGCCGCCGGATTCGCCTGGGGACTGCCCGACGAGTGAGGCGAGACTGCCGCACGCACGGGAAGTGGTTCAGTTCGGTGCGTTTCGGCGAGCAAGCTGCGCAGCGGTGAGGTCGGCCGTCCACAGGGGCTGCAACATGTGCCAGTCGGCGGGGTGCGCGGCGATATTCGCGGCGAATCGGTCGGCGAGCGACTGGGTGGTGGCCCGGACTCCACAGCTGGTGTCGATAGGTGCGTCGACGTGGAATCCCCAGCCGTCAGGTGTGTACCAGCAGTGCACCGGAAGCAGTGGTGCTCCGGTGTCGATCGCCAGCCGCGCCGGACCGCTCGGCAATCGGGCCGGTTCACCGAAGAAGGTGACCGGTACACCGGCCCCGGACAGGTCGCGTTCACCCAACAGACCGACGATCCGCCCCTGCCGAATCCGGGCGAGCAGCTGCGAAAACGGCGGCGTCGCAGCACCGGTGAGCGGGATGATCTCGAATCCTAGGCGCTCACGGAAGCGAACGAAGCGCTGGAACAGCGATTCGGGCCGCAGGCGCTCGGCGACGACGGTTGGTGTGCCCACGCGCTGCACCACCCACACTCCCGCCAGGTCCCAATTGCCGCTGTGCGGCAGGGCGAGTATCGCACCGGTGCCGCGTTCGACCGCCCGCCGAATGTGGTCGAGCCCGGTGGCCGAGGATTCGATGGTGTCGGCCAGTCGCACGGGGTCCATCGAGGGCAACCGGAAGGCCTCGCGCCAATACCGCGCGTAGGAACGCAGACTCGCACGGACCAGCACGTCCGGCACGTCCTCCGGTGTCGTGGCCAATACCCGAGAAAGGTTGCGGCGCAACTGGTCGGGTCCGCCGTCGCGGGCCGCGCGTTCGGCTCCCGCGTCGAAGAGGCGGACAGCGACCGGTTCCGGCAGCGCGCGTATCAGCCGCCAGGCGGCGGCGTAGCCGAGGTCCCACGCTCGGGCGGACGGACGCATCAATCACCCATCGGCGTCGACCAGTGTCGTCTCGTCCATCGCCACCGCGGACGTCGCGGCGATGTCGCTGAATACGGGCGGACGAACCACCCCGGGTTCCGGCGTACTCGTCTCGGCGGGCTTGGTCCGATGGCTGAAAAGATCAGGTGAGTGCCGGTTACTTCGATGCATTCTGGGGTTCTCCGCTCACTGGCGCGCTGGCGATCGATGGCGCCTGACTGGGTGACCGACCGCGTGGACGCGGTCACCGCCGCGATGTCGGCGTTCACCTCGAGAAACTCCACACTACCCTGCGCAGATCAGACGGATCGGTTTTTTTCGGGCCTGTGTGCCGAACCCCGTCAAGACGGTGGCGAAAATCAGGACGCGGCCGGCGCTCGTACCGCGGAAGGACACCGCCGCGCGCCATGAAGGATTCTTGCGCGCTGTCGTTTCACAAGCACGTCACTGCGTCGATGAGCCAACGACACGATCACGCCATTCGGCGCTCACCCCTGGACAGGGCGTGTACCGGGCAGCCTATCGTCCTGAGCCGCTGGATCGACGAATCGGCGGACATCTTTCACTCGAGCTGTACCAGAGAACTTCTTGCCGCCCCCTGGACACCGGCGCGGGCCCGGTGGTCGCCGCGGTGTACGGATCGCTGTGGCACCGCTGGTCGGTACCCGTCAGCGACGCGAACCCGGACGGGTACGCCTACCGGTTGGGCACGATCTCGGTTCCGTCGTTCGGCGCCGTCTACAGCTGAGCGCGAAAGATCCCGGCTCCCGTGGCACGGGAGCCGGGATCTTCGGTTTGTCGTGAAGTACGGACTTCCGTAGCTTGTGGGTTCGTGAGTCTGGAAGACCGAGTCGTCGAGTTGGAGCGGCGGCTCAGCGCGCTGGAAGCGAGAATTCGGCCCGACGATCTCCCGCCGGGCGGCGAGCAGTGGGCGGTGGCTCGTTTGCAGGACGAGTTCGCGGTGGCCGACGAGCCCAACGGAGGCGTCGTCTTCGCCGGGTCGGTCCGCCTGCCCAACGATCAGCAGCGCGCGTGGCAGGCCAGGTTCACCACCGGCGACCTCATCGAGGACGACTGGGCCGAGACGGCGGAATGCCTTGCCGCGCTGGGCAGCCCGGTCCGGCTGCGCCTGCTGCGCGAGATCATGGGCGGGCGGCGGACCGCGGCCGAACTCGCCGGAGTGGACGGTGTCGGCGACTCTGGGCAGATCTATCAGCACTTGCGGCAACTGGCTGCCGTCGGCTGGCTGCACACCGCGGGGCGCGGGAGATTCGAGGTACCCGCCGCCCGGGTGGTGCCGCTATTGGTCGCCTTGGCCAGCGCTCGCCGCTGATTCCGGCGGCCACAGATCCGCCGCCGGTTTCGGGCCACCTCTCGGGGGCGGGCGAACCGGCCGAAATCGGGCTGCCGACCGCTCCTACCCGCGATGGACGTCACCGAACCGAGAGATATTTGTCCGCTTTCGATTGTGACCTGCCGCACTCCGCGCTGTTACGGTGGCAAGTCAGCACGCCGTACCGGTTCGCTGGGTCGAGGATCGAAGCGAGGTTTGTGGAGGTTGTTCGACATGAATGTGGCCCACACGCTGGAGGCCGTGAAGGCGCTCGGGGTACTGCGCAGCCGGGGTGTCACCGATCCGAAGAAGCCGCTGGAGACATTGCGCACGATGCGGGAATCGCGCATCCTCGGCCCCCAGGCGACGCTGATCCGGCACTCCGCGCGGGTAGCGCCGGACGCGCCGGGCATTGTGGACGAGGCGGGCACCCTGACCTACCGCGAACTGGACGACCGGTCGACGGCCGTCGCGCGCGGCCTGCGGGCGGCGGGTATCACCGAAGGCCAGGTGATCGGCCTGCTCGCGCGCGACCACCGCGGGCTGATCATCGCCATGGCCGCGGCGGGCAAACTCGGTGTGCGGGTCGCGTTGATGAACACCGGGTTCGCCAAGCCGCAGTTCGCCGAGGTGTGCGCCCGGGAGAAGGTCAAGGTGGTGTTGCACGACAGCGAATTTCTCGGCCTGCTCGACGCACTGCCCGCCGGCTTGCCGCGCTACCTCACCTGGGTCGACGAGGACGCCACGCTGCCCGAGGGTGCGCAGACGATCGACGACCTGGTCGCCGCCAATTCCACCGAGCCGCTGCCCGCGCCGAGCAAGCCCGGCGGCTTCATCATCTTGACCAGCGGCACCACCGGCCTGCCGAAGGGCGCCCCGCGCACGAAGGTCACTCCGCTGTCCACGGCGCAGATGGTCGACCGCATCCCGTTCCCACGGCGCGGCACTCAGGTGATCGTCTCGCCGATCTTCCACAGCACCGGCCTGGCTACCTGGCTGGTCGGCGCGGCGCTGGCCAACAAGGTGGTGGTGCGCCGCCGGTTCGACGCCGAGGCGACGCTCGCCTTGGTCGCCGAGCACAAAGCCGACATGCTGGTGGCGGTGCCTACGATGCTGCACCGGATGGTCGAACTCGATCCGGCGATCCGGGCGAAGTACGACACGTCCTCGCTGAAGTCGATCGTGCTGGCCGGTTCGGCCCTGTCGCCGGAATTGACGATCAAGGCCACCGAGGCGTTCGGCCCGGTGCTCTACAACCTCTACGGCTCCACCGAATGCGCTGTGGCAACCGTGGCCGCCCCCGAGGATCTCGCGCTCGCGCCCGGCACCGTCGGGCGCGCGCCGATCACCTGCGAGGTGCGGCTCTACGACGACAACGACCAGCGCGTCACCGCCGTCGGCACCACCGGGCGCATCTTCATCCGCAGCGGTGCGCCGTTCGAGGGCTACACCGACGGCAGGCACAAGCAGATCATCGACGGCTATATGGCCAGCGGCGACGTCGGCCACTTCGACGAGAACGGCCTGCTCATGGTGGACGGCCGTGACGACGACATGATCGTGTCCGGCGGCGAGAACGTTTTCCCGCAGGAGGTGGAGAACCTGCTGCTGGAACGACCCGACATCTTCGACGTCGCCGTCGTCGGCGTGGACGACGTGGAATTCGGCAAGCGTCTGCGCGCCTTCGTCGTTGCGGAGCCGGGCTGCTCGCCCGACGGCGAGGAGATCAAGGCGTACGTGCGGAACAACCTCGCGCGCTACAAGGTGCCGCGTGAGGTGGTCTTCCTCGACGACTTGCCGCGCAACGCGACCGGCAAGCTGCTACGCCGTGTGCTGGCGGAGTACGAGGTCGAGGCTTGATGAACACCACCGCGACCGGCCGTCACCAGCGGGTAGCCGCCCGCTGAGATATGTGACACGTCCGGTCGTGGGGTGGCGCGGCCCGCAAGGCGATCTGGCCTTGGTGTGAACGTGATGATCAAGCGGCGACTGGTCAATTCGCTGCGACGGCGGTTTTCGGTGCGCGCCGATGCGGTCGGACGCGTGCAATCGGTCGGCTATCATCGGCGGGTGAGTTACGGGTTCGACCGGTCTGCCGCGGGACGTCGCGGCGCCGTCGCGCGGGTGCGCGGTGGCTCGGCCGGTGCGATCTCGGGGGCCATTTCCGTCGCTGCGCACGGCTGGGCTTCCGGCGGCATGCTGCCGGACACCACCGCGCTGGCCCTGCTCGCCGCCGCGTCCGCCGTGATCGGCGCGCTGGTGGCGGGGCTGGCCCCGCTGCGCGAAACATCGTCAGGGCTGGTCGCGGCGCTGGTCGCCGGGCAGCTGCTCGGGCACCTCGCCATGGGGATCACCTCGGGACATCTCCAGCACGCTGATGCCCAGCTGACTCCGGCCATGCTCGCCGCGCATCTGTGCGCGGCAGTCGTGGCGGCCGTCGTGATCCGAGGCGCGGAAGCCGCGTACCGGATCGGCACCGCGGTGCTGCACCGGGTGCTGCCGCTGCGGCACACCCCGCCCGTCGTCGCGAAACATGTTCCGTTGCGGACGGCCCATCGCGACCGGGTCGTTCTGCGGGTGTTCGCCGCCGAGGCGCTGCGCACCCGCGCTCCGCCGCTCGCGGTCGTTCTCTGATTCTTTCCACACCCGGTGCACGCGTGACCTGAGCGCCGCTCATCCATCACGGTCTCTCATCGTGCAGCGGCAGCCTCGCGCACTCTCGTGCCCACGCCTGAGTGTGCCGACACGACGCCGCTTCCGGGTCGCAAATCCATCTTTCCGCGTGTGGCGGTGCGATCGGGCTCCCTCGAATGAGCGCGCGCACCTCCGGTCGAGGCGGTTGTCGCCGCGGGTGAATCCGTGACGAGCGTCCGACGTATGCGCTTTCGCCGTGGCGGCCCCATGCCCACGGTGACCGAAAGACGGTTGCGCCCGCCCGGGTTCCGTCCGCAGAAAAGAAACGATCGTGAGTACCACAGAAACCATTTCCGACGCCGAGTTATCGGAGCCGTCGGATTCGTCCGGCCCACGCCGGACCACCGCGCGTAACAGCCTGTACGCGCTGGCGATGCGGCTGCACTTCTACGCGGGAGTGTTCGTCGGGCCGTTCATCCTCATCGCCGCCGTCACCGGCGCCCTCTACGCGATATCGCCGACGCTCGAGTCGATTGTGTCGCGTGACCTGTTGACAGTCACCGAGACCGGAACGCCGAAGCCGCTGTCGGAGCAGGTCGGCGCGGCCGTCGCCACCCGGCCGGATCTTCCGCTGGTCGCCGTCGCTCCGGCGGCGGGCGCCGAGGACACCACCCGGGTGTTGTTCAGTGACCCGTCGCTGGGCCAGTCCGAGCGGCGGGCGGTGTTCGTCAACCCGTACACCGCGCAGCCGGTGGGCGATGCCGTCGTGTACGGCAGCTCGGGTGCGCTGCCGATGCGCACCTGGATCGATCGGTTGCACCGGGACCTGCACCTGGGTGAACCGGGCCGGCTCTATAGCGAACTCGCCGCGTGCTGGCTATGGATCGTCGCGCTGGCCGGGCTGGTCATCTGGGTGCGCCGGGTGCGTAGCCGGCGAGCCCGCAACGGCTGGGGCTGGCTGCTGGCGGCCGATCGGTCGCAGCGCGCGCGAGGCCGCACCCTCAACTGGCACGGCGCGGTCGGGATGTGGGTGCTTCCCCTGGTGCTGCTGCTGTCGGCGACGGGCATGACTTGGTCGACCTACGCGGGTGCGAACATCACCGAACTGCGTGCACAGCTCAGCTGGACCACGCCGGCGGTCAGCACCGCACTGCCCGGAACCGTTGCTCCAGGACATGATTCGGGTTCCGAGCACCACAGCGGCAGCCACGCGGAGCACGCGCCTGCCGATCCGGCCGATCGGATCGCCCAGTTGGATCGGGTCTACGCGACCGCCCGCGCCGAAGGCATCACGCAGGCGGCCGAGATCGCCGTCCCGGCCGCGCCGGGCACAGCGTTCGCGGTGAAGGAACGCCGGATACCGGGCAGCTACACCGTCGATTCCGTCGCCGTCGACGGCGCGACCGGCACGGTCACCGATCGTCTGCCCTATGCCGACTGGCCGCTGATGGCCAAGCTCACCAACTGGGGCATCCAGTTCCACATGGGCCTGATGTTCGGGCTGCTCAATCAGTTGTTGCTGCTCGCGGCGATGATCGGGCTGATCACCGTGATCGTGCGCGGCTATCTGATGTGGTGGCGCAGGCGGCCGACCCGCGATGCCGGCCGGTTCGTGCTGGGCCACGCTCCGCGGCGCGGCGCGCTACGCAAGTCGTCGCTGTGGGTAGTCGTGCCGCTGGCAGCCGCCGCGCTGGTGCTCGGCTGGTTCGTCCCGCTGGTCGGGCTGAGCCTGCTCGTCTTCCTCGCGATCGACGTGCTGATCGGCCTCGCCGGACGGATGCGCGCCTCCGCTTAACCACATATCCCCGCTACTTCCACGACCTACCGAACGTCACAGGTATGGCCGTCGCTTCGCCATGCCGTCGAAACCAAGGAATTTCCATGCAGATCACGAAACTAGCCCTCGCCGCCGCGTTCACGACCGCCGCCGTCAGCATCGCCGCGGGCACGAGTTCCGCCGCTCCCGAGACCGCTCCGGTGGACAGCACGTCCGTCGAGGCGACGTCCACCGAGACGGCCGAGGCCGTCGGTTTCACCGCCCACGCCACCGAGACCGCCGGCATCATCAGCATCGATTCCGGCTCGCTGGTGGTCGAGGACCAAGTGCTGAAGATCAAGGCCGCCGACGGCACAGTCGTCGCGGGCACGCCGTTGACCTTCCTGGTCGGCGAGTTCGAATTCCCCATCGCCGCCGAGATTTCCGACCGCACCGCGACGCTGACCCCGCAGTTCGACCTGGCGCACGCGGTCTATCAGCCGGTCGCCCTGCCGTTCGAGGACAAGGCCCCGTGGAAGACGGAATACGACCGTGAGCAGGCGGCCTGGTCCCGGATGACCAGCACCATCTCCATGGGCGCCACCATCGGCACCCTGGTCGGCGGCATCGGCGGCGCGGCGGTGGGCTGCGTACTCGGCGGCATCGCGGGCGCGACCGTTGCCGCCGCCACCATCGTCGGCATGTTCGGCCCGTTCATCCCGGCCGCCGCCGTCGGCTGCCTCGGCGGCATCGCCGCCATCGGCGCCCTCGGCACGGTCGCGGGCCAGATCCTGGTGACGGCCCCAGTCGCCATCGGCGCGGCGATCATGTACTTCAGCACGATCAACTCGCCTTTCCGGGGGCAATGAGCGACCTGGGCGAATAGTCCTGACGCTCACTACCGACAGCTGCCCATTGTCGCAATGCCCTTCTCGAACTGGGCACAGATCAGGTTTCCTGCTGTACAGGAAGCGATGGCCAAGCTCGAACGCTGGGGTGTCACGGTTCTGGTCGGCGACAACGTATACCGCCAGCATGATCCTGGGACGGGTGAACGGTACATAGACCAGTTCCCTTGGGCGCTCGCATGGAAGACCCTGTGGATAAGTGGTCGCGGACATCCTGACTGCGCCACCGGCGCACAGACCCCGGCGACTTCGGAGTCTGTTGAAGTGATTTCCGGCCCGGCATCGAAACCGACTCACTCGCTGCCGGGCCCCGCTTCATCCGATATCCGCAGGCCCAGATCGGTGAGCAGGCCGCGGACGTGTCGTTCGATCTCGGTGCGGATCGCGCGGACGGTGTCGCGGTCTTGTCCGGCGGGATCGTCGAGCTGCCAATCGAGGTAGCGTTTCCCGGGGTAGTAGGGGCATGCGTCGCCGCAGCCCATGGTGATGACGACGTCGGAGGCTTCGACGGCTTCGGGTGTCAGGATCTTCGGTTTCCGGTCGGTGAGGTCTATGCCGATCTCGGTCATCACTTCGGCGACCACCGGGTTGATCTCGTCGGCGGGGGCCGAGCCCGCGGAGCGGACCTCGATGTCGTCCTGAGCGAGGTGGGTGAGCAGGGCGGCGGCCATTTGCGAGCGTCCAGCGTTGTGGACGCAGACGAATAGCACGCTCGGTGTGGCTGGCATCGCGGCCTTTCAGTGAGTGTCGATGGTGTCGCGAGGGATGACGGCGTTGCCGGCAGCGGCGGCCGCGGTGGCCGGGTAGAGGATGGCGACGAGCGCGAGGCCGATCAGTGCGCCGAGAAGTTGGGCGGCGAGATAGCCGGGCACGGAAGCGGGGGCTATTCCGGCGAAGGTGTCGGAGAAGACGCGGCCGATGGTGACGGCGGGGTTGGCGAACGATGTGGAACTGGTGAACCAGTACGCCGCTCCGATGTAGGCGCCCACCGCTGCCGCCGACAGGGCCGCCCGCCCGCTGCGGGCCAGGCCGAAGACGACGGCGATCAGTCCGGCGGTGGCGACGACTTCCGCGATCACATGACCGGTGGAAACCCGATGGTGGGTGGAGATCTGCATCGCGGGTCGATCGAACATGACGTTGGCGAGGACCGCGCCGACGACGGCTCCGGTGGTTTGAGCCGCGATATACGCGGGAAGGTCCCGGCCGCGGAGACCGGCGCCGTGGCGTCGCCCCAAGAGCCAGTCCACTACGGAGACAACGGGATTGAAGTGAGCGCCGGACACCGGCCCGAAGAGCAGGATCAGCACCGCGAGTCCGAGAACGGTGGCGGTGGAGTTCTCCAGTAGCTGCACGCCGATGTCATCGGGTGACAGTTGCTGGGCGGCGATGCCGGAGCCGACGACGACGGCGACGAGTAGGGCGGTGCCGAGGAATTCGGCCAGTAGCCGCCGCGCCAGGTCGCTCATCGCGCCGCGTCCGCGACGGTGCTGTCGAGCAGGCGGGACAACTGCCGCAGCGCGGTGGGTTCGATGCGGTAGTACACCCAGGACCCGCGCCGCTCGCTGCTGAGCAGACCGGCTTCGCGCAGCACCTTCAGATGATGGGAAATGGTCGGCTGGCTGACATCGAAGCCTTCCGACAGGTCGCACACGCACGCCTCCCGCCCGGCATGGCCGGCCACCACCGACAGCAGCCGCAACCGGATCGGGTCCGACAGCGCTTTGAACACGCAGGCCAGCTCGGTGGCGGCCGCGACGGTCAGCGGTTGGCGGATCATCGGCGTGACCTCACACGATGGTTCGGTCACGCCGACGAGCGGTAACTCCTGTTTCGACACAGATCTATATTGATGTGCATCGAATCCATGAGCAAGCAAACACCCGGTGAACGCTGCCCGGGGTCAGTGGCAGCAGGTGGCGCCCGAGGCGATCGCCTCCTTCTCGGCGGCCGAACCACAGCAGGCGCCCTCGGCGACAGCGTTGTCGGCGGTGCCGCAGCAGGCTTGGACCGCCGCGGCGTCAGGACGCTCGGCCGCATCGCCGGTTTCCGGTGCGGTACCGAAGGTTTCGCTGTCGGCCAGCACGGTGTAGACCTCCCAGCGCTCGGAGTCCGGGGCGGTGACCCAGACCTTGTCCTGGGTGGCGAAGCAACAGGTCGTGGCGATCTGCTCTTCGGTGCACAACCCGGCTTCCGACAGGCGGGCGATCTCGGCGTGCACCCGGTCGGACGTTTCGACCTCGACGCCGAGGTGGTTGACGCCGCCACCGTGGCCGGGGTTCTCGATCAGCACGAGTTTCAGCGGCGGATCGGCGACAGCGAAGTTGGCGTAGCCGGGCTTGCGCTTGGCGGGCTCGGTTCGGAACAGGGTCGAGTAGAACCGCACGGCCTGGTCGATGTCGTCGACGTCGAGGGCGAGCTGGATACGGGACATGACTACCTCCAGTTGTGTGACATATATCGAAGAACCTCTTCGGTGCTGAGTCTGCCACCTTTTCGACATATGTCAACAAAGTCGGTAGAGTCGACCGCATGCCCAAGACACTGCCCATGATCGACATGTCCGCCCCGGTCTGCTGCACGCCGGTCGCGGCCGGGCCGATCGACGACGACGCCGCGCTGGCGGTGGCGCTGCGATTGAAAGCGATCGCCGATCCGGCGCGGGTCAAGCTGCTGTCACTGCTGCTGACCAGCACTTCCGACGAGGAGAACGGCGGCGACCTCGCCGCAGCGGTGGGACTGTCGGAGTCGACGGTCAGTCATCACCTCGGCCAGCTGCGCAAAGCCGGGCTCGTGGAATCCGAACGGCGTGGCATGAACACCTTTCACCGCGCTCGCCGGGACGCCCTCTCGGCCTTGTGCTTCGTCCTCGACCCCAACTGCTGCCGCTGAACCTTCGAGATCAACGGCACATGGCGGAAAGGCGCGGTCATGTGCCGTTGATCTCGAGCTCACTTCGGGAGGGCGGTGACGCACTCGTACATGTGGCCGTCGAAGGAGGTCATGGGTGCCACACTCCACAGCATTCCGGTTTCTTCGAGGCTGGGGGTGTAGATTTCGCCGCCGGTGCTGGTGAAGTAGCCGAACGAGGTTCCGGTGAATTTCTTGTCCGTCGAGTTCAGGTATTCCGACATCACGTCGACGAAAGCGGAGAATCGCGCCGAGTCACTGGATTCCTGCTCCGCGACCGTGGCGGCGTTCTGCGACCAGTCGTCGTATTGCTCCATCAGTGCGCCGGAGGGCGCGGGTGTGCCCGATGGGAAAGCGATGGCCTCGTAGATCCGGGACCGGTCCCGGAACCCGGACAGCGTCCAATAGATCGAGGACGCGTCGCCACGATCGGTGCTGTCGACATCCGACATGTGGCACACGCCGTACGCACGCACGTCCAGTCGCAAGCCGAACCGGCTCAACCAGCCCGGTAGCGCGTCTTCGAATTGGCTCAGGCATGCCTGGTCGTCGTTTCCGTCTTCTTCTGCCTCGGTTGCGGCCATCAGGCAGGCGAGCTGGTACGCGCCGTACGCGTCGTCCCTTCCGCCGCCGTTGGAGGCCGGCATGCGTTTCCGCATGGCCTCGGGATCTCGCTTCTCGCTTCGGGTGGGCATCTCGAAAATCTCGACCTTCTTCATTTCGCACCCTCCTTCAGTCGATGGTCCGGTGCGGTCACCCGTCGCAGGGGTGATTGCCGCAGCAGCAACAATCGCGCTTCGCGTTCACCTATGTCCTCGCACGTTTCGGGTGGTCCTCGTATTCGACCCGAATGGGCAGCGGACGCTGGGCAGGAGTGTCCGGCGGCGTATCGGGCGACGAGCAGCGGCACGGACGGCCCGGTCATCGCAGGTTCGCCAGACGCACCGCGCATCGAATTCCGCTGCATGGCAGTCGAATCCGATGATCGACAGATGGACGTCGCGACCGAACGCGCCCTGCCGCAACATCCGAATCGACGGTGCGGGACGATCCGGACCGTGGCTGCCCCGGCGAGCTCCGCACCTCTCGGCCGGCAGGCGAAACGCTGCCGGGAATGATCCGGCGTCGGCGTATCGACGGACGCTTCGCGGCACCTGGAGCGGGACCGCCGCCTGTTTGTCCCCCGACCACCCGGGTAAGCGACCAATGTCCCGAGTCGCCCCCAAGGGAGCGCTTGTCAACCGAGAGACGCCCGCCCGCGAATGGTGCGGTGGGCGAGGAAAGGGGTAGCAAGTGAGCACAATGGCCGCCACGGTGGACGTCGAGGTTCCGGTTCGCACCGCCTACAACCAGTGGACACAGTTCGAGTCGTTTCCGCAGTTCATGGAGGGTGTCGAAGCGGTACAGCAGATCGATGACCGGCATATGCACTGGCGTGTCCATGTCGGCCCGTCGACGCGGGAGTTCGACGCGACCATCACCGAGCAGCATCCCGACGAACGCGTCGCCTGGAAGTCCGACAGCGGGCCCAAGCACGCGGGCGTCGTCACCTTCCATCGGCTCGACGACACCCACACCAGGGTGACCGCGCAGATGGACGTCGACCCCGAAGGGTTCGTGGAGAACGTCGCCGACAAACTCGGTGTGCTGAAGCACCGGGTGAACGGCGACCTGGAGCGCTTCAAGCACTTCATCGAACACCAGGGCAGCGAGACCGGCGCTTGGCGCGGTGACATCCCGCGCCCGGATGCCGGGAGCACCGCCGCGGAGCGCGGCACGGCCCGCCGCCCAGGCGCGGGCCCGACCGGCACGCCGGGCGTCGGCGGAACCGGCATGCCCGGCGTCGGCGGAACCGGTACCCCGGGTACCGGCGGAACCGGCACCGGTGGACCGGGCACGTGGCCCGGCGGCACAGGCACCCCCGGCGTCTGACCCGTGCGACAACCGGCGCCCCCTGGGAAGTCTCCCAGGGGGCGTCGTTCGTCTCAGGCGGAGCCGGGCTCCTCATCGGCGGGCTCGGCCGGATGCGATTGCGGCGGCACCTGGACCGGGCGCAGCAGCACCCAGGCCACGAAGGCCAGTGCCACCACGCCCATGCCGAGCCCGGCCCACAGATTCACGTTCACCCCGCCGGTTTTGGCCTGATCGGCGGCGGTGTCGTGCACCAGGCCCGTGACGACGAGAACGATGGCGTAGCAGCCGAGCAAGCCGCCGACGATGGTGCGGATATCGAAAAGCATGGCGGCGGTTCCTTATCCGACGACGATGTTGAGCAGGATGACGAGCACGAGCGCGATGCCCGCCAGCAGGACCGGGCGCTGATACCAGGGCAACGTGCCCGCTTCCGGATCGGTGCGCACTTCCTTCGGCGTCTCCGAGTACACCAGCCCGATCAGGTCCGCCGCCGGTTTCGGCCGGGTCACCTGAGTGACGGCGACGCTGACGACGATGTCGACCACGAACGCGACACCGGCCGCGACGAAGCTCGCTCCCTGGCCGGACAGCTCGAAGACCTTCGTCTCGTGCAGGATGAAAACGACGATGGCGGAAGCGGTCCCGCAGACCAGTCCCATCCAGCCCGCGGCCGGGGTCATCCGTTTCCAGAACATGCCGAGGATGAACGTGGCGAACAGCGGCGCGTTGAAGAAGCTGAACAACGTCTGCAGGTAGTCCATCATGTTGCTGAACCCGGAGGCGATGAACGCGGTGAAAATCGCGGCCACGGTCGCGCCGATAGTCGCCAGCCTGCCCACGTCGAGGTAGTAGCCGTCCGGCCGGTCGCGCCGCACGTACTGCTGCCACAGGTCGTAGCTGAAGACCGTGTTGAACGCGGAGACGTTGGCCGCCATGCCCGCCATGAACGCCGCGAGCAGACCGGCCAGCCCCACCCCGAGCAGGCCGTTGGGCAGTACGTCCTTCATCAGGTACAGCAGCGCCTGGTTGTAGGTGGTGTCGCTCTCGAAGTCCGGATTCGCGGTCACCGCAGCCTTGTACTCCGCCATCTGCGGCACCAGCACCGCGCTGATCATGCCGGGGACGACGACGATCAACGGGATGAACATCTTCGGGTAGGCGCCGATGATCGGGGTGCGCCGCGCCGCCGAGATGGAGTGCGTCGCCATCGCGCGCTGCACCTCGACGAAGTTCGTGGTCCAGTACCCGAAGGACAGCACGAATCCGAGACCGAACACGATGCCGAGGACGGACAGGACATTGTTGGAAAATCCGCTGAGCGCGTTGCCGGGCCACGACTCCAGCTGCGCCGCGCCGCCCGGCGAGGCGGTCACCTTCTCGCGCAGCCCGTCCCAACCCCCGACCCGGTGCAACCCGACCAGGGTGAGCGGCAGCAGCGCGGCCACGATGACGAAGAACTGGAGCACCTCGTTGTAGATCGCCGCCGACAGACCGCCGAGGGTGATGTAGGACAGCACGATCACCGCGGCCACGATCACCGAGACCCACAGCGGCCACCCCAGCAGCACGTTCACGATGGACCCGAGCAGATACAGGTTGACTCCGGCGATGAGTATCTGCGCGATGGCGAAGCTCAGCGCGTTCACGAGATGCGCTCCGGTGCCGAACCGGCGGCGCATGAACTCCGGCACGCTGCGCACCTTGGAGCCGTAGTAGAACGGCATCATCACCACGCCGAGGAACAGCATGGCGGGCACCGCCCCGATCCAGAAGTAATGGAAGGTCGGGAACCCGTACTGCGCGCCGTTGGCGGACATGCCCATGATCTCCACGGCGCCGAGATTGGCGGAGATGAACGCCAGGCCGGTCACCCAGGCGGGCAGCGAGCGCCCGGACAGGAAGAAGTCGATGCTGGAGGACACCCGCTGTCGGGCCAGAAGGCCGATGCCGAGCACGAACACGAAATACATCGCCACCAGCGCGTAATCCACGGGCTGCGCGTCCAGGCGGAGGGTCTCGGCGGCTTCCAGATGTGGTGGTGAGGCGGCCGGATGCAGGCCGGGCACGGCAGCGAGAACGGACGGATCGACGAGCGGCACAGCGTTCCTCCTGGCGGTGAAACCGGGGCGGCGAGACAGGTCGTGCGAGAGCTGCGTCGTGCTGGTCCTGCCCGGCGCGCGCGACCTTCTCGTCGCCCGCCGAATGGTGTCGGCAGACACCACTTTGCGCGATCATGCCCTACCGGCGTGGCACATTCGCGCACAAAGCCGCTCAAACGATCCGGTGCGCTCCGGCGGCGGGAAACACTACGAACGCGCGCGGATCGGGCAGTCCCGCATCGGCGAAGCGCTGTCGCACCGAATCCGTCACCGCCTCGGTGCGGTCCCGATCGACGAGCGCGACAACGCTGCCGCCGAACCCGCCGCCGACCATCCGCGCGCCGTGCGCCCCGGCCGCCAGCGCGGCGTCGACCGCCGCGTCGAGAGCCGGGGTGGACACCTCGAAGTCGTCCCGCAGCGAGGCATGACCAGCGGTCAGGATCGGGCCGATATCCCGGGGGTCGTCGCCTGCGCGCAATTTTTCGGCAACCGCGAGGACCCTGGCGTTCTCCGTCACCACGTGTCCGGCGCGGCGGCGCAGCACGTCGTCGGCGATCCGGGCGGTTTCCGCCGCGGACGCCACGTCCCGCAACGTCGCGACGCCGAGCGCCTCGGCCGCCGCCGCGCATTGCGCGCGGCGCTCGGCGTAACGGCCGTCGGCCAAATCGTGCGGCTGGCCGGTATCGAGCACCAGCAATTCGAGGCCGAAAGCGCCCAGGTCGAAGGGGATCTGCTCGTGACCGGTCCCGCGCGGCGCGCCGGTGTCGGCGGCGAATGCCCGCACGTCCAGCAGCAGCGCGTGCCCGGCGGTGCACAGCATCGCGGCCGACTGGTCGAGCAATCCGGTCGGCGCGCCGACGTAGTCGTTCTCGGCGGCGCGCGCCACGTCGATCAGTGTGCGGTCGGTCGAGGCGGGCGCGAACAGATCGCGCAGCGCGACCGCTACCGCGCAGGACAGCGCCGCCGAGGACGACAGCCCCGCGCCGATCGGGACCGCCCCGTCGAGCTCCAGATCGACGCCGGGAATCCGGTGTCCGCGCCGGGTGAACTCGGCGACCACGCCGAGTGGATAGCGGGCCCATCCCGGCACCCGCGCCCGCTGTGCGGCGAGGTCGGATACCGCGACGAGCACCGGCTCGCCGGGCCGCTGCCGCGAACCGACCCGCACCAGCCCGTCGGCGCGCGCCGCCGCGGCGCACCGCACCACCAGCGGCACCGCGATCGGCAAGACGTAGCCGTCGTTGTAGTCGGTGTGCTCACCGATGATGTTGACCCGCCCCGGCGCCGCCCATGTCCGCACACTCGCTCCTCGCTGTCCTGGTCGGTGCCAGGGTACGAGACACGCCGTCCGAACATGGTTTTCGGCCGGTTGGCTGCGGGATCGCCGTTCATGCCGCACAGTCGAATCGGATGCGAGACCGGCCTGCGACTTCTGGCGGCCGCGTCGGATCGGGAGGGCACCATGACGCACGACACCTCACGCGGCGACCTCCGCGCGCGACCGCGCCCGGAGCGGCCGCGGCCTGCGCTGGAGCGGCCGTTCCCGGCGCCGCTGACCATCGAGATCGGCGCGGCGACCGGATCGGGACCGACCGCCCTGTCGGCGTTCGACGCGGCGTTGCGCGACCTCGGGGTGGGTGAGGCGAATCTCATCCGGTTGTCGTCGGTGATCCCGCCGCGCGCCACCGTCGAACGCACCGGCCGGGTGCGCACGCCGATCCCGTGGGGCGACCGGCTCTACTGTGTGTACGCGGTGCGGCACGCGTCCGGACGCGGCTCGACCGCCGCCGCGGGCATCGGCTGGGCCCTGCGCGACGACGGTTCCGGCGCGGGGCTGTTCGTCGAGCACGAGGCCGACACCAGCGACGAAGTCGCCGCCCTGATCCACGCCAGCCTGGCGGACATGACCCGCCACCGCGGCGACTGTTTCGGCCCGGTCCAGCTGTGCACGGTGGAGACCACTTGCACGGGCGACCCGGCATGCGCGCTGGTCCTCGCCGCATATCACACCGTGCCGTGGGATCCGCGATGAGCGAGATCACCGTGACCGTCGAGACCACGATCCCGCAGGAGCGGATCGCGATGTTCCACCGCCTCTATGAGGAGGCGTTCGGCCCGCTGCGCGCGAAAGCCATCGCGCGGCAGGTGCTGCATCCCGAGGAGTTCCAGGCGGAGATGGTGGATCCGCGCGTGCAGAAGTATGTGGCGCACGCCGACGGCGAGCCGATCGGCGTAACCACGTTGACCAGGCATCTGGAAACCGTGCCGTGGATCAGTCCGGACTATTTCGCGGCCCGCTACCCCGAACACGCGGCGCGCGACGCGATTTACTACGCGGGTTTCACCCTTGTTACGCCAAGTGCCCGCCAAGGGGCGGCGTTCCATGCCATGATCAAATCAGTTGTCCAGATATTGGTTGCCGAGCGCGCTGCGGTCGGTTGGGACATCTGCTCGTACAACAACACTCGGTTCTCGTTCGCCGACAGCATCCGGGCGGTGCTCGACGAACAGGCGAACGTCGAAGTCGCGGTGGAGGATTCCCAGATCTATTACGCGGCCCGGTTCACCGGGGATGGAGCGACCAAGGGGGGCTGATGACACCCACGGAACAGTCACAGACCAGCTGTCGGCTCAGCATCGGATCGGGCTGGTACGCGGTGCTTCTGGGGGGAAGCGGGGCCGCGATCGCGGTCCACCTCGCGCTGGACTCCCACGTGGTGGCGCTGGTGACGATGACGATCATCGTCGGCGAGACCCTCGCCATGATCGCCGTCGGCGTGGCCACGCACCGGCCCGCGCGCCCGTTGCCGTGGTATCTGCTGTCCGGCTCGGCGGTACTGTTCGCCACGGGCACCACCCTGCGCGACCTCGGCGACCACACGATGCACCCGCTCGACGACGCGTGCACCCTGCTCGGTTATCTGGGCGTCGGGCTCGCCGCGCTGATCTGGCTGTGGCCGCGCCAGGTGCACGGCAACTACGACCTGGTCCTGGATTCGGCCCTGATCGGGCTCGGCGCGCTGCTGGCCTCCTGGACCTTCCTCATCTCCCCCATCCTGCAGACCACCACGACCGGGCTGGACACCCTGGTGGCGGCGACCTACCCGGTGCTCGACGCATTGCTGCTCACCTTGGTGGCGCACTCGATGGCGACCTCCACGCGCGCGGAGACCTCGCTGTGGCTGCTGCACGCCGGACTCGTCGCGATGCTGCTCGGCGATCTGGGCTACAGCCTGGAAGCCGCGGGCGCGACCGTGTTCGGGCGCGAAGTGCTCATGGCTCCCTTGCTCGCCGCGTACGCCACCGTGGGGGTCGCCGCGTTGCACCCGACCATGACCACGCTCGGCATGCCGCGACGCATCCACCCGCACCACTCCAGGCAGCGCGCCAGCCTGATCGCGATCGCGCTGATCGTGGCCTCGCTGGTTCCGGTGGTCGGGTCGAGCCTGCGCCCGCTCGACCGCGCGGTGGTGTCGTCGCTGTTCGCGCTGCTGCTGATCGGCATGCTGGTGCGCAGCGAGCGCGCGATCGTGCGCAGCGCCCGCAGCGAGCGACGCGCGCAGTACCAGGCCGATCACGACGTACTCACCGGACTGCTGAACCGGGCCGCGCTGCTGCGCGCGCTGCGGCAGCACCGCGAACAGTGCGCCGAGCAACCGATCTCGCTGCTGTTCATCGATCTCGACGGCTTCAAGCGGGTCAACGACAGCTACGGGCACGCCGTCGGCGACGAACTCCTCTCGACAGCGGCAGACCGGATCCGGCGGGTGGTGCCCCACCAGCACGTGGTGACCCGCTACGGCGGTGACGAATTCGTCGTGCTCGCCGGGCTCGCCCGGCCGGAGGCCGGCGTGCTGGCCGAGCGGCTACTGGGCGCGTTCGTCCGGCCGTTCGGGTTGAGCGCGGGCGAGATACCGATCACCGCGAGCGTGGGTGTGGCGTGCGTCGGTCCGCGCAGCTCGGACACCGACCTGCACAGCCTGCTCCGGGACGCCGACACGGCCATGTACCACGCGAAGCAGTACGCGCTCGGCTACGCGTTCCACGATGACGCGCGGCGCCCGCCCCCCGACACCAAGCGCCGGATCTGGCGCACCGCGGTCCGATCCGCCAGTTCCGCGGTCTGACTGGTCGGACTCAGTCGCTCAGCTCGTTCAGCAGGCGCCTGGCCTCCTCGAGTTCGGCCTGTAACTGCTGCACCTTGGCCTCCTGCACCCCGCGCACGGCATCCAGAACCCCCGCGACCACTTCGGCGACCTCGGGATGCAGGATCTTCGCCGCCTGCGCCACCGCGGAACCGGCCACCGGCAGGCCGCGCAGGGTGCGCTTCTTCCCGCTGACCACGTCGATCGACCACTCGCCGTCGGCGGTGCCGGTGAGCGTCACGGTGACCTCGGGCGCCTTGGCCTTGCGGGCAGCGGTCGCTTTGGCGGGTTTGGGCGCCGGGGCCTGCTTGGCCGTGCTGTCGGCTCGGCTCGCTTCCCCGGCCGCCGCGGGCCTCGCGGTGGCCGACGGCGCGGGGGCGCTCGGCTTCGCGGGCTCGATCGTGGTGCTCGTCGTGGTCGACGACTGCGTCACAGGAGATTCCTTCCTTGTTGTCGACTTCTGCTGGGCGGTGGCGCCCGCCGCCCCTCGCGGCGGCTTGGTCAAGGTCACCTCGGTGGGAGAGAAGGACAGTACATCCTTCGATCCGGTCGGCCGGACCTGGAGGAAGTCACCGTCGGTAGGGTCGCCGAGCGCGATCACCTTGCCCGAGCGCCCCTCCGGCACGCCGACCGCGGCGGCGGTGAACCACACCATGGGCGGGCTGCCACCGGCGATGTCCGCGGCGATCTGCTGAATCTCGCTGTCCGACAAGGGCTGCGGCTTGGTTCGTGGGGACGACATGGGTAACTCCGAGCGATTTCGTGGTTGGCTGCGTGCACAGATGATGCCGCACGACGCCGACACATTCGCGGGCCACCGTCGAATCGGGTCGGCGGACGGCAACGTTCGAGCATCCAGCGAACAATGGGCAACAAGAGAAACGATGAATTTTCGCCTTGCTGCTCGGCAACTGTCTCGGCGGCGCGATCTCGCTGCGCTACGCCGTGGATCATCTGGATCAGCCGGCCGAACCCGGCCGTCTCCCTGATCGTCGGCAATCAGCCCGGCCTTGCGGCCGGGACCGACGCAACCGGCACGAGCCGCGCGTGCGGGCGCACTGGGCCGATCGGGGCAGGCTGCAAACCCGGCACGGATTGATGCGGGATCTCCCGCCCTCCCGCGCGTTGGGCACCTTCGACGTGCCCGCAGGTTTCCCGCCGACCCGCACGATCTGGGGGCGGCTGGGCCGCGCTCAGAGCGGAGCCGCGGTCGGGAACAGTTCGGCGAAAGTGGCCGAGTGCACTCCGCACCCGGCGCACTCGAACACCACGCCCATGTCGAGCATCCAGTGGATGCGGGTATGACAGGTCTCGCACAGGAAATCCACACCGGCCCGGTGGCAGCAGGACCGTTTACGGATGAACCATTCCGCGCGATGACGGCAGGGCACGGAATCGAAGCGGAACGTGCATTTCGGCGCGGCGGGCAACTCGGCGACGACGGCATCGAAAGCCGTTGTGACCGTAGGGGTGATCACAGCAGATACCTTCCGGCGGAGCAGGGGGGAGAACGAGCGGTGCGGCGGCGCCTTCACCCCCTGGATCGATCTGTCTCGACTAGCTATTACCCGGATGAGGCGGCCTTCACACGCGGCGGGACCGGCGTGTTTGGCCACGAAGCGCGCGGGCATCCGAATTGTGACGCCATCGAGGGAAGGGGTTTTGTCATGTTGTTACGCCGACTCGCCCGGCCGCTACTGGCCACCGCGTTCGTGGTCGACGGGGTTGATACGCTGCGGCACCCGGACGAGCGGGTGAAGTCCGCGAACGCACTGCTGGAACGGGGACACCGACAGCTCCCCGAAGAGATCGCCGCGAAGTTGCCATCGAATCCGTCGACCGTCGTGCAGGTCAATGCCTTCGCTCAGGTGGGCGGCGGCGTCCTGCTGGCCCTCGGCAAGGCGCCGCGACTGGCCGCTCTGGTGCTCGCCGCAACCGTCGTACCCGCCGCCGTCACCGAGCAGAACTTCTGGAACGAGCAGGATCCCGCTCGCAAGTCGGCGAAGCGGAACGCGTTCCTCAAGGATCTCGGGCTGCTCGGCGGACTGATGATCGCCGCCGCCGACACCGAGGGCAAGCCCTCGCTGGGCTGGCGCGGCCGCCGGGCAGCGCGGGACGCCGCCGCCGCGGTGACCGCGGCACTGCCGTTCGGCGCGACCTCCGACACCGCCACCGGCGCGGCACTGCGCAAACACGCGCACGAGGCCGCGGACAAGGCGCGGGCGCTGGGCGCGGCAGCCGCGAGCAAGGGCGCGGGACTCGCCGAATCGGCCCAGCGGCACCGGCCCGGGTGGGCGGAGTCGGCCAAGGAACACGGCAGCGACTGGGCCGAGGCCGCCAAGACGCACGGGCAGGAATGGGCCGAGATCGCCAGAGAACACGGGGCGGACTGGGCGGAGACGGCCAAAGAACACGGCGCGGACTGGGCGGAAATCGCGAAAGAACGCGGCGCGGACTGGGCGGAGATCGCGAAAGAACGCGGCGCGGAGTGGGCCGAGATCGCCAAGGAACGCGGCGCCGAATGGGCCGAGATCGCCAAGGAGCAAAGTGCTCACCTCGCGGATCTGGCGAAGCAGCGCGGCGCCGAATGGGCCGAGATCGCGAAAGAGCGCGGACCGGAGCTCGCCGATGCCGCCAAGGAGCGCGGAGTGCATGCGGCGCACGTCGCCCGCGAGCGGGGAGCTCAGACCGCGCACGCGGCCCGCGAGGCGATCGACTCGCGTCGCCACTGACACTCGGACCACTGGTCCTGACGGGTTCGGCGCGCTACCGGTGCGCCGGTCGGCCCGCGCCGGTCACGCGGTCCCGTCGTAACCGGGCGCCAGGCCGACCAGCCGCATCGAGCGAGCAGACCCGATGGAACCGGTCGGCCAGGCCGGTGAGCTCGATGGCGCGGTCCACCGGCCGCTCCGTGGTGATCAGCATCATCGGGCGGTGGGCGCGCGTCGCTTCGGCCTGCGCCTCGACCAGGACGCTCAGTCCCGCCGCCGCGAGGAAGGTTTCGCGCAGCGCCCTTTCCGGTCGCCACCCTAAGAGGTGTTCGCGCTCCCGCCGCAGGAAATGGTGACGGCTTCCCCGTTGAAGTGGCGGCCGTGCTCGGAGACCAGCAGCAGCATCGCCTCGGCCACCTCGGCGGGCTGGATCAGATCGCCGTTGGGCGGCCCGGATTCGATGATCGCCATCCAATCCGCCCTGGTGGGATTCTCCTTGTCCGGCACCATGAGCCGCCAGGTCGCCGGGTTCTGGATCATGTCGGTGTCCACCCCGGAGGGCAGCAGCGCGTTCACCGTGATGCCGTACTCCGCCACCTCCAGCGACAGCGACTTCACCAAGCCGAGCACGCCCCATTTGCTCGCGGCGTAGTGCGCCGCGTTGCGCACGCCCATCTTCGCCACGATGGACGAGGTGGCCACCACGCGGCCCCAGCGGCGCTCGATCATGTGCGGGACGACCGCGCGGAAGCTGTGGAACACCCCGGTCAGGTTGGTGTCGATCATGTCCCGCCACAACTGCTCGTCCATCTCGGCGACGGGCGACTGGGAGGCGATGCCCGCGTTCGCGACGAGGATGTCGATGCGGTCGAATTCCGCGAGCGCGCGCTCGGCGACCGCCCGCATGTGTTCCAAGCTGCGCACGTCGGCCTGCACGGCGACGCAGCGGCGGCCGGTCCGCTCGACCAGCGCGGCGGTCTCGGCCAGGTCGCCGGGCGTGCTCAGCTCGTAGGGGAGGCCGGACAGCGGTGCGGCGATATCGCACACCACGATGTCCGCGCCCGCGTTCGCCAACGCCAAGGCGTGCGCGCGGCCCTGCCCGCGGGCGCCGCCGGTGATCACCGCCACCCGGTCGTCGAGATTCCCCATCGCCGGCCCTTCGTCGGTCGGTACCTGCTTCGGCCGTCACCCATCGTGTCATGGGGAACGAGCCGGACGCCCGATTTTCCGCGGGTCCTGGCGCGAGTGACGATTCCCAGGACTGGGAACGACAGGACCCGGCGCCGGGCCCGACGTGCGCTTCCGCGCGCCCAGAAGGTCCACAGCCTGCGCTGACGGGGGCCACTTCATCGAATTGCGCACGGCGAGTGGAACAATGGGCACGATCCCGGCACCGGAGCGGGCGCGGCCACGGCACGGAGGAGCCGACCCGACTGCGGTACGGAGATCACATGCACCCATTTCGACCCGGTCCAGCGACCGACCGTTTGCCATGTACGCTGCGCCCCGGAACGCTCCCGCCCGTGCCCGTACGTCGTTCCGGGCACGAGCGCCGCTTCCACCATGGTTTCCTGGGGGCCCGATGACCGATTGTGAGTACCTTCTCGTGAATCTCGACCGACAGTTCGACGCCGAACCGACCGAACACGACAACACCCTCGCCGGCCGGCTCACCAGTCCGCGGCTGCGCAGGTTGCTGCACACGGCCATCGGCCTCTCCGAGGACTCCGTCGATCTGCTGACGACCATGACCACGCGGCTGCGGGCGGCCGAGGGCATGATCCTGCGCGACCCGCTCGACGACCGCTGATGCACGGGCGACGCCGGCCGGAGTACGGGCCGACGACCGCAGCGGAGTTGCCGAACCGGCAACGATATTTGCCGTTCCGGTCGACCGGCTGGATGGTGGGACCTATGCGTGCGACACCCCATCACCACCCCGACCGGACGGCGTCGACGACCGTCGAGTACTGGGAGGCTTTCTACCAGGAGCGCGACCAGATCTGGTCGGGACGTCCGAACTTCCTGCTGGTCCGCGAGATCGAAGCTCTTCCGCCCGGCACCGCGCTGGATCTGGGCTGCGCCGAGGGCGCCGACGCGATCTGGCTGGCCGAGCGCGGCTGGCGGGTCACGGCGGTCGACGTGTCGGAGACCGCGTTGGCTCGTGCCAGGACCAACGCGGCCCGGCAGGGACTGTCCGGCGACATCGATTGGCAGCGGCACGATCTGGATCGCACCTTTCCCGCCGGACGTTTCGACCTCGTCACGGCGCAGTATCTGCACTCACCGGCGGCCGAGGACGGCGAACGGACACGCATCCTGGGCCGGGCCGCCGACGCGGTGGCGCCCGGCGGGCTGTTGCTGATCGTCGGGCACGCGCAATGGCCTTCCTGGGTGCTGGAACCACCCGTCGACCTGCATTTTCCCACCACGGCCGAGGTCCGCGCCGGTCTAGCGCTCGACCCGGCCGAATGGCAGGTGGAAGTGGACGAGGTGGTCGAGCGTGCGCATCCGGGCCCGGAGGGGCAGCCGGGCACGCGTAAAGACAACATCTTACGAATTCGCCGTAGCCGACGGTTCCGCAAATAGCAGGCGAATCTCCTTGCAGCCGAGGGGAATTCGGCGCAACAGCGGGCCGAATTAACTCCGATATTACGCAGGATTCACGGCGTCGATACGGGTTTCTCGCTACTGTGGACACAGCCTACAACGCGGTGGCAATCGAGAATCTCACGTCGGTCGGGGGGAAAATCGCCCGTAGGAGAGTTCCCAGTGAAATATCCAGTATGCGCTCGCGTGCTAGGTCCATTGACGCTTGCCCTGAACAATCACAATGCAACGCCGACTGCGCAGAAGCAGCGGCAATTGCTGGCATTACTCTTGGTTCGACACGACACCGTGGTCCCGGTACCGACCCTGATCGAAGAACTGTGGAACGACGATCCGCCGCGCAGCGCAGTGACGGTCGTGCAGACATATGTGCTCGGAATTCGCAAGAAGATGGCGGAGCAGCTCGGCGTGCGGCAGAACGAGGTGACGGAACGCTTTCTGCGCACGCGCAGCAAGGGCTATTCCTTCGACGTACAGGACTGTGTGTTCGACCTGCGCGACTACCAGTCCATGTCCGCCGCCGCGCGCTGCGCCGCCAAGACCGGCGACGACGAGCGCGCGGTGGATCTGTTCAGCGCCGCGGAAGCGCTGTGGAGCGGTCCCGCGCTGGTGGACGTGGAGGGCGGCATTCCGCTCGCCGGCGAGATCTCGCATCTGGACCACCTGCGGCTGGCCAACATCGAGTTGCGGGTGGAGGCGGAGTTGCGGCTGGGCAGGCACCGCGAGGTCTGCCCAGACCTGGCACGGCTGACCGTGCAGCACCCGCTGCACGAGCGGCTGCAGGCGTATTACATGTTCGCCCTGTCCCGCTCGGGACAGCGTGCCCGCGCCCTGGCCTCCTATCAGCAGTTCAGCAGGTCCATGCAAGAGGAGTTGGGGCTCGACCCGTGCCAGAAGCTGAAGAAGCTGCACCAGGACATCCTGGCCGCCTCCGACGACTCGGTTAGCGCGATGCTCAACAGATGCCATGCCGGTTACCTGATCGGTTGGTACTCCCCCGAGTTCGGCGCCGCCGCCGAGACCGCCTGACGCCGGGCAGGGTGAGCGTCCCGCGCGCTCAGTCCCGCCCGACGAGTTCGTCCACCAGGCCGGTGGTGTGCGTGGCGGCGCGCATGGCCGGGTGGTCGAGCACCCCGCACAGGAAATCCCGGGTGGTCGCGACGCGGGCGCCGGAGATCCGGAATTCCGCCAGCGCCCGGCGCATTCTCGCCAGCGCCCGGTCGCGGTCCGGCGCCCATACCACCAATTTCGCCAGCAGCGAATCATAGTGCGGAGGTATCGAATAACCGGCGTGGGCGTGCGTGTCGACCCGGACGAACGGACCGCCGGGCGGAGTGAATTCCGCCAGGATTCCTGGGGCGGGAGCGAATTCGGCGGCAGGGTCTTCGGCATTGATCCGGCATTCGATCGCCGCGCCACGCAGAACAATATCCTGCTGCGTGATGCCGAGCGGTTCTCCCGCCGCGACTCGGATCTGCTCGGCGATGAGATCTATCCCTGTGACCATTTCGGTCACCGGATGTTCCACCTGAATTCGGCAGTTCACTTCCATGAAATAGTAATTCCCGTCCCGATCCACCAGGAATTCCACGGTGCCCGCCCCGGTGTAGCCGGCTTCGAGCACACCGTGCACGGCGGACGCGCCCATTCGCTCGGCCAGACCGTCCGGCAACAGCGGCGCCGGCGATTCCTCGATCAATTTCTGGTGCCTGCGCTGCACCGAGCAGTCGCGTTCCCCCAGGTGCACGCCGTTGCCGTAGGCGTCGCACAGCACCTGGATCTCGACGTGCCTGGCGGCGGCGAGGTACTTCTCCAGGTAGACCCGGCTGTCGCCGAACAATATTCGCGCCGTTGCCCTGGTCTCCTGATAGGCGCCCGGGAAGGCCGCGCTCTCGTGCACCACCTGCATGCCGCGTCCGCCGCCGCCCGCGGCGGCTTTGACGATCACCGGGTAACCGATCGAGTCCGCGAGCGCGTGCGCCTCGTCGAGTTCGAGTGGATCGAGGCTGCCCGGCAGCAGTGGCAGCCCCGCCTTCGCCATCAGCGTGCGCGCCGACTGCTTGTCGCCGAGCTGGGCCATCACGTCGGCGGGCGGCCCGATCAACGTGATGCCGGCCGCTCGGCACGCGTCGGCGAAATCCGCTGACTCGGAGAGGAATCCGTAGCCGGGATGGATCGCGTCCGCGCCGGTGAGATCGGCGGCGGCCAGGATCGCAGCGGCGTTCAGATAACTGCGTTTGGCCGCGGGCGGACCGATCTGCAGCGCCTCGTCCGCGAAACGCACCACCGCCGACTCGGCGTCGGCGACCGAGTACACCGCCACGGTGCGCACCCCGAGTTCGCGGCAGGTGCGCGCGACCCGCAGCGCGATCTCACCGCGGTTGGCGATCAGGACCTTTTCGAACATGACGCCACTCCTACGCGACCGACCGGACCAGGACCTGCTGCCGCGCGCCGAAGCGCCGGAACCGGGCGCGGCGCTCGTCGGCCAACTGTGCACCGCTGCGACCGGCGAGTTCGCCGAGGGTCGCGGCCAGGGCGCGGCGCAGCTGTTCGGCCGCGGCCACGGGAGCCGCGCCCACGTCGTCGCCCGGCTCGGGCAGCACCGCGTCGACCACACCGAGTCGCAGCAGGTCCCGGGCGGTCAGCGCCAGCGCGGCCGCGGCGGCAGGCGCGGCGGCGGGATCGTTCCAGACGATCGCGGCGCAGCCTTCCGGGCTGATCACCGAGTACGTGCCGTTCGCGAACATCAGCACCCGGTTGGCGACCCCGAGCGCCAGGGCTCCGCCGCTGCCGCCCTCGCCGATCACCACGCTGATCACCGGCACCCGCAACGCGGACATCAACCGGATGTTCTCCGCGATGACGATCGCCTGCCCCTGCTCCTCGGCGGTCGCGCCCGGATAGGCGCCTGGCGTGTCGATCAAGGTGATGACCGGCAGCCCGAGCTTCTCCGCCAACCGCATCAACCGCGCCGCCTTGCGATAGCCGGCCGGCGTCGGCATGCCGAAGTTGCGTTCCATCAACTCCTTGGGATCGTGTCCCTTCTGGTGGCCGATCACCATGACCGGCCGCCCGCCGAGCCGCGCCGTCCCGCCGACCACCGCGGCGCAATCGCCGGCGATCCGGTCGCCGCGCAGCTCGCGGAACTCGTCGAAGACGAGGGCGAAGTAGTCCAGCGCGGTCGGCCGTTGCGGAGACCGAGCCCGGCGCACTTGCGCCCAGGGATCGGTCGCGGGAATGCGGGCCGGATCGGTGATCGTTCCCGCGTCCGCGGGGACGAATGTCTCGGCGGGATCGACCGGCCCCGCCGCCCGCAGCAGTGCGCCGAGCGCCTGGCGCAGGCCCGCGCGCGGCACGATCAGGTCGATGAGACCGCGTTCCAGCAGGAATTCGGCGGTCTGGAACTCGAGCGGCAGCTCCTGGCGGATGGTCTGCTCGATCACGCGCCGCCCGGCGAACCCGAGCCGGGCGCCCGGTTCGGCGATCAGCACGTCGGAAAGGGTGGCGAAGGAGGCCGCGACACCACCGTAGGTGGGGTCGGTGATCAGGCTGACGGTGAGGATGCCCGCCCGGTCCAGTTGCTCCAGCGCCGCACTGGTCTTGGCCATCTGCATCAGCGACAGCGGGCCCTCCTGCATCCTGGCGCCGCCCGACGCCGTGACGATGATCAGCGGCAGACGCCGGGCCAGCGCGGTTTCGGCGGCCGCGGTGATCATCTCGCCGACCGCGGTGCCCAGGCTGCCGCCCAGGAAGCGGAAGTCCATAGCGGCGATCACCACCGGCCTGCCCTCGATGGTGGCCAGCGCGCACAGCACCGCGTCGTGCATGCCGGTGCGGGCACGCGCGGCGACCAGCCGGTCCGGGTAGGGCTTGGTATCGGTGAAGGTCAGCGGGTCTTCGTCGGTGGCGGCGACCGGCAGCGGCTCGAAGCGTCCCTGGTCGGCGAGCTGCTCGATGCGCTGCTGCGCGGTGATCGGAGTGTGCCTGCCGCATTCGCCGCAGACGCCGAGGTCGCGAGCGAACCGCTTGCCGTACAGCGGGATCAGGCATGCCGGGCAGAGCACCCAGTCCGCGGCGCCGTCTCGGCCGTGTGCTGACTTCATCACGCGTGTCTCCTTGCTCGGGAACGGGTGATCGGTCCGGGCGGCGCCGGCCGGGTGATCACAGCGACAGCCTGCGCCGCACCGCTCGAGAACAACTCGACTCACTCGCTCGAGCGAGGTTCGAGGGCCGCCGCCGATGCTCGATCGCACCATCGAAGGGAGAACGCCATGAACCTCAATGCATCCGGTGGTCCGCGATGAGCCGCCGCGTCGTCGTCACCGGGCTCGGCGTCCGCGCGCCCGGCGGGTCGGGCAAGGACGAGTTCTGGAAGCTGCTGTCCGAGGGCCGCACCGCCACCCGCCGGATCTCGTTCTTCGACGCCTCGCCGTATCGGTCCCAGGTGGCCGGCGAAGCGAACTTCGACGCGGCCGGGGAAGGATTGTCCCCCAGAGAGATCCGGCGTATGGACCGGGCGGTGCAGTTCGCCGTGGTCTGCGCGCGGGAGGCGGTGGTCGACAGCGGTCTCGACCTCGCCGCGGTCGACCCACACCGGCTCGGCGTGAGCCTCGGCAGTGCGGTCGCCGCGGCCACCAGCCTGGAGCGCGAATACCTCGTGTTGTCGGATTCCGGGAAGAACTGGCTGGTCGACGAGACGTACCTCACTCCGCACATGTTCGACTACATGATCCCCAGCGTGATGCCGGCGGAGGTCGCCTGGAGCGTGGGCGCCGAGGGGCCGGTGGCGATGGTCTCCAACGGATGCACGTCGGGACTGGACTCGGTGGGCCACGCGGTGCAGCTGATCCGCGAGGGCTCGGCCGACGTCATGGTGGCGGGCGCGTCGGACACGCCCATCACTCCGATCGTGGTGGCCTGCTTCGACGCGATCAAAGCGACTACTCCGCGCAACGACGAGGCGGAGGTGGCCTCGCGGCCGTTCGACAACTCGCGCAACGGGTTCGTGCTCGCCGAGGGCGCGGCGATGTTCGTGTTGGAGGAGTACGAGAGCGCGCGCAGGCGCGGCGCGCACATCTACGCCGAGATCTCCGGGTACGCGACCCGGTGCAACGCCTACCACATGACGGGCCTCAAGGCCGACGGCCGCGAGATGGCCGAAGCGATCCGGGTCGCGCTCGACGAATCCAGGATCGACCCGACCGGCGTGCATTACATCAACGCGCACGGCTCCGGCACCAGGCAGAACGACCGGCACGAAACCGCCGCGGTGAAGCGCAGTCTCGGCGCGCACGCCTACGTCACACCGATGAGCTCGATCAAGTCGATGGTCGGGCATTCGCTCGGCGCGATCGGCTCGGTGGAGATCGCCGCCTCGCTGCTCGCGCTGGAATACCAGGTAGTGCCGCCGACGGCGAACCTGCACGAACCCGACCCCGAATGCGATCTGGACTACGTGCCGCTGGTCGCCCGCGACCACAGGATGGACACCGTGCTCACCGTGGGCAGCGGGTTCGGCGGCTTCCAGAGCGCCATGGTGCTGCGCAAGGCGGAGGCGGTGGCGGCATGATCCTCGTGACCGGAATGGGAGTGCTCGCGCCGAACGGAACGGGCGTGGAGCGTTTCTGGGACGCCGTGCTGGCCGGGCGCGGCGGCATCGCGCCGCTCACCCGGTTCGACACCAGCCGCTCGGCGGCGCGCCTGGCCGGCCAGGTGGCCGATTTCGACGCCGGCGCGCACCTGCCGAGCCGGCTGCTGCCGCAGACGGACGTCTCGACCCGGATGGCGCTGGTCGCCGCGCAGTGGGCGCTGGACGACGCGAAGGTCGACACGGCGGCGATGACCGACTACGACATGGGCGTGGTCACCGGGAACTCCTCCGGCGGCTTCGAATTCACCCATCGCGAGTTCAACAAGCTGTGGTCGCTCGGCTCCGAGCACGTCAGCGTCTACGAGTCCTTCGCGTGGTTCTACGCGGTCAACACCGGCCAGATCTCCATCCGGCACGGCATGCGCGGGCCGAGCAGCGCCTTGGTCGCCGAGCAGGCGGGTGGCCTGGACGCGATCGGCCATGCGCGGCGCACGGTGCGGCGCGGGACGCCGCTGGTGGTCACCGGCGGGGTCGATTCGGCGCTGGATCCGTGGGGATGGGCCTCGCATCTGTCCAGCGGTGGGGTGAGCACCGCGACCGACCCCGATCGCGCGTATCTGCCGTTCGACGCCCGCGCCGCCGGATACGTGCCCGGTGAAGGCGGAGCGATGCTGGTCGTCGAAGACGCCGCCGCCGCGCGGGCCCGCGGCGTCCCCAAGGTGCACGGCGCGATCGCGGGGTACGCGTCGACCTTCGACCCGCCGCCGGGCTCCGGCCGGCCGTCGGGGCTGCGCCGCGCCGCCGAACTCGCGCTGGCCGACGCCGCGATGACGCCCGGTGACATCGCTGTCGTATTCGCCGACGCCTCCGGCATACCCGATCGCGACCGCGACGAGGCCGCCGCCATCGAGGCGCTGTTCGGGCCGGGCGGCGTTCCGGTCACCGCGTCGAAACCGTTGACCGGGCGTCTGTTCTCCGGCGCGGGTCCACTCGACGTCGTCACCGCATTGCTGGCGATGCGCGACTCGGTGATTCCGCCGACCGCGCACACCACCACGCTCGCCGAGGACTGCCGGATCGATCTGGTACTCGGCGACCCGCGCTCCGCCACCGTCGGCGGCGCGCTCGTCCTGGCCCGCGGGCGCTGGGGTTTCAACTCCGCGGTCGTCGTGCGCGCCGTATCCGATCGAGATCTGCCGAGGAGCGAATCATGACCATGACCATCACCCAGCTACGCCAGATTCTGGTCGACTGCGCGGGCGGCGAGGACCTCGCCGAACTCGGCGGCGACATCGCCACCGTGGAATTCGAGGAGCTGGGCTACGACTCGCTCGCGCTCATCGAGACCGCGGCGCGGATTCAGCGCGAGTTCGGCGTGACGATCCCGGAGGAAGAACTCGTCGAGGTCAAGACGCCGCAAGAGCTGGTCGACATCGTGAACACCCAACTGCAAGGCGCGGCATGAGCGGGCGGGGCCAGGGCCGCAGCAGGCAGCGCGGCGTGACCACGCAGGGCCGCGCGCACGTCATGGAGGACAGGGCATGAGCGCCGAGGTGATGAGCCACACGAGAGTGGTGCAGGCCGAGCCCGAGGTCGTCTACGGCCTGGTCGCCGACGTGACCAGGTGGCCGGTGATCTTCGAGCCGAGCGTGCTGGTGCGCCATCTGCACCGCGGGCCGGACGAGGAGCGCTTCCGGCTGTGGGCGAGGGTCGGCGGCGCGGTGCAGAACTGGACGTCGCGGCGAGTGCTGGACGCCGAGCAGCGCCAGATCGCCTTCGAGCAGGAACGCAGCCACGCGCCGATCGCGTCGATGGGCGGCGGCTGGTCGTTCCGCGAGATCGGCCCCGGCGCCACGAAAGTCACCTTGGACCACCACTTCACGGTGCTGGACGGGGCCGATGCCGCGCAGGTCGCCGCGTCGGTCGATCGCAACAGCGTGATCGAGCTCGCGGCGCTGGGCCGCATCGCCGAGCTCGGCCACCCGGTGGACGAGGTGATCCACACCTTCGAGGACACCGTGACGCTGGAGTGCTCGGCCGCCGAGGCGTACGACTTCGTCTATCACAGCGAACGCTGGCCCGAGCAGGTGCCACACGTCGGCCGGATCGAACTCACCGAAGACGCCGAGGGCGTGCAGCTGATGGAGATGGACACGGTGACGGCGGGCGGTATCCCGCACACCACCAAGTCGATCCGGGTGTGTGTGTCCGGCGAACGAATCGATTACAAGCAGCTGGTGCCGCCCGCGATCCTGCTCGGCCACAGCGGTGCCTGGGAGTTCGCCGACGGACCGGACGGCGCGGTGGTGACCGCGCGGCACACGGTCGCGATCGATCCCGAGGCCGCGCGCGCGACCCTGGGGGCGAATACCGAGCTCGCCGACGCCCGCGCGTACCTCACCGAAGCGCTGTCGGCCAACAGCCGCAATACCCTGCGGTGCGCGCAACGCTATGCCGCGACGACGAAGTCGCCGACATGACCGCCACCGAGACGGCCGCGACACCGCAGGTGCGCGAGATCGCCGACGGCGTCTACGCCTACACCCACAGCCGCGGCGGCTGGTGCGTCAGCAACGCCGGCGTGCTGACCGGACCGGACGGCGCGGTGGTGATCGACACGCTGGCCACGGAAGGGCGCACCCGGGCGCTCGTCGAGTTCGTCGGCGGGCTGGGTACCGGCCCGGCCCGCACCATCGTGAACACCCACCATCACGGCGACCACAACTTCGGCAACCATCTGTTCGGCCCGGCCGCCGTGGTGGTCGGCCACGACCGGATCCGGCCCGAGATGATCGAGACCGGCCTGGCGCTGACGAAGCTGTGGCCGGACGTCGAATGGGGCGATGCGCGGGTCACGTTGCCGAGCATCACGTTCAGCTATCACCTGACCCTGCATCTGGGCGAACGCCGCGCGGAGCTCCTCCACTTCGGCACGGCCGCGCACACCACCAACGACGTGGTGGCGTGGCTGCCGGAGGAACGCGTGCTGTTCGCCGGAGACCTGGTGATGGCGGGCGCGGCGCCGTTCTGCCTGATGGGGTCGGTCAGCGGTTCGATCACCGCGATCCGGCGGCTGGCCGCGCTGGGTGCCGAGACGGTCGTCGCCGGACACGGCCCGGTCACCGGCCCGGAGATCTTCGACCAGACGCTGCGCTACCTGCGCTGGGTACAGGACCTCGCCAGGGAGGGACGCGCACTCGGGCTGACCCCGCTGGCGATCGCGCTGGAGGCCGATCACGGTGAGTTCGCCGATCTGGTCGATCAGGAGCGGTTGGTCGGCAACCTGTATCGCGCGGACGCGGAACTGTCCGGCGGCGAGCCCGGTGAGCCGCTGGACGTGCTCGCGATCTTCGACGAGATGGTGCTCTACAACGGCGGGCAGGTGCCGGCATGCCTGGCGTGAGCACCGAATCCGTGCGGGTCTGCGTGATCGGCGGCGGGCCCGCCGGCCTGATGACCGGCCTGCTGTTGGCACGCTCCGGCGTGGCGGTGCTCGTGCTGGAGAAGCATCCGGACTTCCTGCGGGATTTCCGGGGCGACACCGTGCACACCTCGACCCTGCTCGCGCTGCGCGAACTCGGCTTGGCCGAGGAGTTCCTCGCGCTGCCGCACGTCGAGCTGCCCCAGCTGCCGATGGCGACCGCCACCGGTCCCGTGGTGTTCGCCGACTTCAGTGCCCTGCCCGGGCCCTTCCCGTTCGTGGCGTTCATGCCGCAGTGGGACGTGCTGAATTTCCTCGCCGAGGCGGGCGGGCGCTACCCCGGCTTCCGGTTGGTGCGGGAAGCGGAGGTCACCGACTTGATCCAGCGTGACGGCGTGGTGGTCGGCGTGCGCGCCGAGACGGCCGGTGGTCGGCTGGAAGTCGCCGCCGATCTGGTGATCGCGGCCGACGGACGGCATTCGATCGTGCGCCGGTCGGGACTGCTCGAAGTCGCCGCCACCGCGGCGCCCATGGACGTGCTCTGGTTCCGCGTCGGCAAGCCGGAGGGCGAGCGCCTGCCCACGGTGCGCAGCGGGAAGGGATTCTTCGTCGTCTGCATCGATCGCGGCGACTACTTGCAGGTCGCGTACATGATTCCGAAGGGCGGCTTCGCGACGATCCGCGCGGCGGGGCTGGCGCGGTTCCGCGCGGATCTGTCCGCCATCTATCCCGTGCTCGCGCCGCGTCTGGACGCGGAGATCCTGGACTGGGACGACGTAAAACCGCTCGACGTCCGGGTGGATCGGCTGCGCCGCTGGTACCGCCCCGGGCTGCTGGCGATCGGGGACGCGGCGCACGCGATGTCCCCGGCGGGCGGGGTGGGAATCAATCTGGCGGTGCAGGACGCCATCGCGACCGCCCGGCTGCTCGCGCCGATCCTCGCCACGGGCGCGACCGCGTCCACGGCCCAGCTGCGCACCGTTCAGCGCCGCCGCGAATTCCCCATGCGCGTGGTGCAATTCGCGCAGTTGCACCTGCTGGCCGACCTCTACCCCAGCGCGGGACGACCCGGGACCGACAAGCCGCTGCTGGTCCGGCTGCTGCGCCGTTTCCCGCGCCTGCCCCGGCTGGTGGCCCGGGTGATCGGCGTCGGCATCCGGCCCGAGCCGGTGCCGCCCGCGACCGAAACCCGCACGGCCCTCACGAAACTCAGGGAGAACTGATCGTGTCGACTTACCTGCTCATTCATGGCGCCTTCCACGGCGGTTGGGTTTGGCAGCGGGTGACTCCGCTGCTGGAAGCGGCGGGGCACCGTGTCCTGGCCCCCTCGCTGGTCGGTCTCGGCGACCGCGCGGACCTGCTCAGCCCCGACGTCGGCCTCGACACCCATGTTCAGGATCTGCTCGACCTGGTCACCGCCGAAGATCTGACCGACATCGTCCTGGTGGGCCACAGCTACGCGGGCATCGTCGTCACCGCGCTGGCCGACGCCGTGCCGGACCGCATCGCCGAACTCGTCTACCTCGACACCTTCGTGCCCCGTGACGGCGAAGCGGTGTCCGACATCATGCCGGGCATGGTGGACGCCTTCGCCGCCGCGGCGGCCGCCACCGGCGACGGCTGGCTGGTGCCGCCGCAAACCGAGCCGACCGGCGACGGCGGCCTGTACGGCGTCACGGCGGAACCCGATCTCAGCTGGCTGGCGTCCCTGCAGACGCCGCAATCGCTGAAGACCTTCCAGCAGCCGATGACACTGACGAATCCCGCTGCGCTGGAGGCGATCCCGGTGCGGCACGTCTATTGCAGCGATGGCGGCGACGACTTCAAAGCGATGCGCGCCGCCATGCCGCGTACCCTGCCGCCGGCGGATCTGCCTCCCGGCCGCCTGCACGTACTCCCCACCGGGCACGACTGCATGATCACGATGCCGCGTGAGCTGGCCGGATGCCTGCTCGAACGCTCCGTCCGGCCGGCACCGGCGCCCTAGCCACCGGCTGGCATCCACCGGATCTCAGCCCGCTGTCTCCCCCATGTCATAGGCGGCGCGCGCCGCGAGGACCTCGCCGAGGTGCTGGGAAGACCAGGCCACGATGCTGCCGAACACCGGGGTGAGCGTTCTGGCCAGCGGCGTCGCCTCGTATTCGACGCGCGGCGGGACCTCGGGATGGTAGGTGCGCGCGACCAGACCGTCGCGTTCGAGCTGACGCAGGCGCTGGGTGAGGACCTTGGGGGTCAAGCCGGGGATGCGCTGTTGCAGTTCGGTGAAGCGCAGCTTGCCGTCGTGGGTGAGCACCCAGAGCACCTGGGTGCACCAGCGGCCGAACACCAGGTCGATGACGGGTGTGATCGGACAAGGATCGACGGGCGTTCCCGGCGCGGCTGGCATACGTCCTCCCGGTAAGTCACTTTCCTCTTGGTTACTACTATACTTTGGAAAGTAATCTGTTCCCAGGGGAAGCGAGCACGCGAAACCGAAGGGAGCACAGTCATGACGACGACAACAACGGACGGCCGCCTGGATCTGCCGCGGCGCTCCGGCGACCGGCCACGCACCCGTGCGCACAATCCACACCAGCAGCTCGACCAGATCGCGCCGCCCGAGTTGCAAGAGGAGCTGTGGTCGCGGATGACCACGCTCGACGGCGTCCTGCTCGGCCGCAGCGGAGTCTCCCTACCCGACACCCGGGCCCTGCACCTGCGGCCGACGATCGCCCAAGGGCCCGGCGAGGCGTACCTCGCCGGCACCGAATTCGCCCACCTGCACGGGCACGGGGACGGCAGCCTGCATATGTGCTTGCCGAAAGACGCGGTAGCGCAGGCTGTTTCGCAGGGATGGGCGGAGTCGCATCCGATGGCGCGGCAGGGGTACCTGCCGGGCACCCTGGTGATGGTGTACGGGCCGCGCGATCGCGAGGAGCTGGAGGTCGTCTGGCAGCTGGTGCGAATAAGTCACGGCTTCGCCGCCCGGCCGACTACAGCGTGATTAGAGCGGCGGCAGTCATCGTCGGTGTCATGCACGCAACCGATCTTGTCGGCACCTGGGAACTGTTGTCCTACTACGACATCGACGAGCAGGGCATCACCAGCCGGGGACCACTCGGCGACGCACCGCGCGGCCTGCTGATCTACGACGCGCACGGCTCCATGTCGGTGAGCATGATGCGCACGGACGGGGCCGCGGGAGTCACTCCATTCATGGGATACGCGGGCACCTGGCGGCGCACCGGCGCGGAGGTGGTGCACGCGATCAGCGTGTGTTCCAACCCGGCCATGGCGCGGACCGAGCAGGTGCGGCAGATGTCGCTGAACGGCGACGTTCTGACGCTGATCGGCGCCGCACAGGTCGGCGGGCGGACACAACGCCGGGTGCTCACCTGGCGTCGCAGCCGCCCGCCGGAACCGGACCGTCATTCCGGGGAATACGAGAACAGGGGCTCGTCGAATTGAACCGGTTCGCCGTCTTCCTTCAGTATTCCGGTGATCACACCGCCGGCCTGGGCCGTCACCGGGATCATCAACTTCATCGCCTCCACGATGCCGACCTGCTGCCCGGCGCTCACCCGGTCGCCGACCGCGACGAACGGGTCCGCGCCCGGCTCGGGGCATCGATAGAACACGCCGACGCTGGGGGCGCGCACAACCGCACCGAGCACCTCCGGCGCCGCGACGGCTTCCACCGCGGCCACCGCGAGCGGTGCGGGCACCGGCGGGCCGGCTTCGGCCCACTCGGCCTCGACGGTCACCTCCCCCACCTGGAAGCGCAGCGCGCTCGGCTGTCGCGGAAAACCCGCGAGCAACTGCAACGCGCCGGTCTGGATCGCCTCCAGCACCCGCAGATAGTCCTCGTGTCCGGTGGTGCGGGCGTTCTCCTCCACTGCGGTCATCGCCGTCCCTCCTTGTCAGTAATTGCCCAGCCCGCCACAGACGTTCAGCGCCTGCGCGGTGACGGCGCCCGCCCCGGGACCGATCAGATAGTCCACCATCGCCGCCACCTCGAACGGCTGCACATAGCGGCCGATCGGCACCCGCGCACTGACCCGGGCGTGCACCTCGTCGGTATCCACGCCCCACAGCCCGGAATACACCTCGCGCACCCGCTCGGCCATCGGCGTCTCCACGAATCCGGGGCACACGGCGTTCACGGTGATCCCGGTCTTGGCCAGTTCGAGGCCGAGCGCCTTGGTGAAGCCGACCACACCATGCTTGGACGCGGAGTACGGAGCCCCGTGCACCACGCCCTGCTTGCCGCCGGTGGAGGCGATGTTGACGATGCGGCCGCTGCCACGTTCGAGCATGCCGCCCGCGTTCAGCACCGCCTTCGTCATCAGGAACACGCTGTTGAGGTTGGTGTTGATCACGTCGAACCACAGGTCGTCGGATACCTGCGCGGTGACGCCGCCACCGCTGCGGCCCGCGTTGTTGATCAGGATGTCGATCGGTCCGTAGCGCCGCACACCCGCGTCGACGTACTCGCGGACCTGGGCGGCGTCGGCGACATCGCACACGGTGCCGTCCACCTCGTGACCGTCATCCTGCATGCTCTTCACCGTGTCGGTCACCCGCTGCTGATCGCGAGCGCAGAGGAACACCGCAATGCCCTTGGCCGCCAAACTTTTGGTGATCTCCAGGCCCATTCCGCTGGTCGCTCCGGTGACCAGCGCGACGCGCCGATTTTCCGCCATGACTCCTCCATCGGTCGAACTTCCGAACTCGCCGGGCTTCTCGACCACCAGGGTCGACCCGCGTCCTATAGATCCGGTCAACCGCGTGCCGGACTCGGCTCAACCGGGGCTCTAGCGGCGTGTACCACGCTGGCGTGCAGCCGAGCCCCGCCGCGACCACAGGAGCAACCATGACCACCGTCGCCAGCCGCACCGAGTTGTACGCCGAGGTCCAGCAGTTCTACGCCGAGCAGATGCAGCGGCTGGACAACCGCGACATCCCCGGCTACGCCGCGACCTTCACCGAGGACGCCGAGTTCGAGCACACGCCTGGCATTCCACCCGCTCGAACCAGGGCGGGAATCGTCGCCGACCTGGTCGAATTCCACAAGCGCTTCGAAACCGACCCGATGCAGCGCAGACACTGGTTCAACATGATCAACCTGCAACCGCAGGACGACGGGACCATCGTGTCCACCGCCTACTGCCTGGTGGTGAAGATCCGTCCGAACAGCAAGCCGGAGATCGCGCCGAGCTGCGTCGTGCACGACGTGCTCGTCCGCGCCGACGGCGGGTTGCTGACCCGGTCGCGGCGCGTCGTCCACGACTGATCCGACTTACCATTCGAGGAGAAACCGTGAATTCCGTTCAGCCTGCCTTGCTCACGCTCGCCGCCGACGCCCAGGACCTGCTGTTCCGGGAGGCTCGCACGGCGAACGCCTTCACCGCTGAGCCGGTCACCGACGAGCAGATCCGCGATATCTACGAGCTGGTCAAATACGGACCGACGTCGATGAACCAGCAACCGCTGCGGGTCGTTCTGGTGCGCAGCCCGGAGGCCAGGGCGCGGCTGGTCACCCACATGATCGACAACAACAAGCCGAAGACCGCCGCCGCGCCGCTGTCGGCGATCCTGGCCGCCGACCTGAATTTCCACGAGCACCTGCCCAAGGTCTTCCCGCACGCTCCGGAGGCCAAGGACTACTTCGCCGACCCCGGCTATCGTGCCGAGTCCGCGCGCTGCAACGCGCTGATCCAGATCGGCTACTTCATCCTCGGCGTCCGCGCCGCCGGGCTGGCGGCGGGCCCGATGACCGGTTTCGACGGCGCGGGCCTGGACGAGGATTTCTTCCCCGGCGGTGAAAACACCGGCCTCGTCGTGGTCAACATCGGCAAACCCGGCCAGAACGCATGGTTCCCGCGTTCACCGCGACTGGAGTACGCGGAGGTGGTCAGCACGGTGTGATCCGGGCGAGCGAGTGACGAGGGCCGCCCGGCCGCACAGTGCGCGGTGTGACCGTCGAAGACCGGGCGGCCCACGGGCCGTGGTACATCCGCACCGGTACCCGCCGGGAACGCACAGGTCCACCGCAGCCCGCCGGCGATCGGGCAGATCGGATCGCCCGGTCGCGTCGCGACCTGCGGTGTAGTCGAATCAGCCCGGGGCCGGGGCGGCTGATCGGCACTGCCTGCGTAGCGACGGGGATCGCGGGTGGTTCCGACACAAAGGCCGGATCACCGCCGACCGCTCAGCGGGAGGCGGGCCGGAAGATGTCGTCGAGTGGAGCTCCCGAGGCAGCGGTGGCGCCTTCCTCGGCGAACCACTCCCAGCGCATGACCCGGGCGAGCACCGGGGTCGGTGTGCGCAGCAGCACCTTCGCGATGGCCGCGAAGCGGCTGGTGCCCTCGATGATCGACTGGTGGGCGGCCAGGGCGGTCTTGCGGCGGGCGGCCTGGGCGGAGACGTCGATCCGATGGGTGATCGCCGAACGCGGACTGTACAGCGAGTCGAGATCCGCGAGGTCGTAGCGGAGCGGAAAGCCCAACCGCCCCAGCGAACGGAGCAGGCGGGTGTAGCCGTCGCGGGGCAGGGTGGCGTCCAGCACGCGCGCCACCCCGGCAAATTCGGCCGCGCGTTTGCCCACCTCGTGCACGCGGACGTGGTCGCGGTGCCCGTACCCGCCGTTGCGGTCGTAGCTGAGCAGGATCTCGGCGTTCTCCTCGCGCAGGATCGCGGCGAGCCGCCGCGCCGCGTCCTCGATATCGGCGCGGGCGAAACGCATCCGGTCCGGCGGGTCGGCGTACAGCACCGCGCCGTGGCCGCTGTCGGCGTAACCGAGGTGCACTACGCGGTGCACTCCGAGGGCGGCGGCGCTGGCCTCCAACTCGCTCAGCCGCAGCGCCTTCCGGCCGTCCAGATCGGCCATGTGGCCATCGGTGGCCACGACGATGACAGTTCGGTGCCCGGCGGCGGACAGCTCGGCCAGCGTTCCGCCGGTCAGCAGCGTTTCGTCGTCGGGGTGCGCGTGGAATGCCACAACGGTCGCCATCGCACCAGTGTGCCAAAGACATTCCCAGCTAGCTCTGGGCACGTCGGGCCGCCGGAGGGACCTCGACCGTGCCGACGATCCTCGGCCCGGGATCTCGAGGGAGCCCGGTGGTGCGCTGGGAAATTGCTGACAGCCGCGCCTGCCGTGAGGTCTTACGCCGGGCCACCCAGAAGAGAGGACGTCCGTGAAGCTTCTCGTCACCGGCGACGCCGGGGACATCGGCAGCGTCGTCGCGCACCAACTCCTCGACGCGGGCCACGAAGTGGAGATTCTCGACGACCGGTCCACCGGCTTCGCGACGAACCTTCCGGCGCGCGCGGCGTTCCACGAACTGTCGATCCACCGCGTCGCCGACGTACTCACCCCGACGGCGGGCTTCGACGGCGTCCTGCACTTCGCCGCCAAGATCGATGTAGCCGAATCGGTCGTGTACTTTCGGGACAACCTTCATCGGCGGACCCGGGAAGCGGGATTGCTCAGAGAATGAGCAGAATCAGCGCCTTCTGCAGGGTGTCCACGATGCGGCCGATGGTGATCGCGATTTCGACGGTGCCCATGACAGGCCCCTTTCCTCGGACATGGCAAATCCTCGACACATCAATTCAAACGCGCGGGAACAGGATTCGCCAAGCCCGTACCGGGACGCGTGTTGTCGAGAAGGTTGATCCGCGCGGTACTGCTCGTCGAATCCTCTGTGTCGCGGCACCGGTCGCGTCCGTGCGGCGAACCACCGTCGCGCGCAAACCTTTCGATCCACCGTCAGAAACATCTGTGCCGCGGTCGCGCCGTTGGCACGGACACACTCGCACGACTGGTCTCGATGTGCGGCGGGCGCGGTCGGGCAAACCGCCGCGAATGTCCTGCGAGCCGTCGAGTCGGTCGCCGACGCCGTGCAGCGGCCAAACGAACTGCCCTGGTGACGCCGGGGGCCGGCACTACATCCCGACGACATCGACGATCGGCGCCGGGTAGTCCGCCGGATCGACCTGTTCGCGCCACGGTCGGTGGATGCGCGCACCGGGCAGCTGCGCCAGCTCCGGGACCCACCGCCGGACGTACGCGCCGTCCGGGTCGTAGCGCTGCGCCTGACGCAGCGGATTGAGCACCCGGTTCGGCCTGGTGTCGGTCCCCGTGCCCGCGACCCACTGCCAGTTGAGCTGGTTGTTCGCCAGATCGCCGTCCACCAGCCAGTGCAGGAAGTGCGCCGCCCCCAGCCGCCAGTCGACCCGCAGCGACTTGGTCAGGAAACTGGCCGCGATCAGGCGTGCCCGGTTGTGCATCCAGCCTTCCGCGTGCAGCTGCCGCATTCCCGCGTCCACGATCGGGTGGCCGGTGCGTCCCTCCCGCCAGGCGTCGAGGGCCTGCCGGTCGTCGCGCCGGCGGATCGGGCGGGAGCGGTAGTCCGACCAGGCCGCGGACGGGCGGGCGGCCAGCAACTGGTGGTGGAAATCGCGCCAGGCCAGCTGCCGGGCGAACGCGAGCCCACCCGGGGTGGACATGTCCACCCGATGCGCCAGCTCCACGGGGGACACGCAGCCGAAATGCAGATAGGGTGACAGCCGCGAGGTGGCGTCCGCGGCGAGGCGGTCGTTGTCGCGCGCGTAGTGCCGCACCGGTCCGGACAGCCAGTCGCGCAGGACCTTCCGGCCCGTCGTCTCCCCGCCCACGGCGAGCTGCGGCGACGTCGGGCCCGCGCACAGTTCACTCGCGTCCGGCAGCGGCAGGCCGGACACTCGTGGCACAGTGAGGTTGCGCGGCTTGCCCAGCGGCGTGCGTTGCGGCGCGTCGGACCAGCGGCGGAAATACGGGCTGAAGACCGCGAAGTGGTCGCGTCCGGTGGCGGGCAGCAGCATCTCCGGATCGGCGACGGTGACGGTGGCGGAATGCGTGTGCAGCAGGCAGCCGCGGCGGGAAAGACGCGCCCGCAGCGCGCGTTCCCGATGCCGGCTGTAGCCGCTGACGTCGGCGGCGACGTGCACGTTCTCGGCGCGCACCTGCGCCACCACGCGATCGACCTCCGCGGCCACATCACCGCGGCGCAGAACCAAGCCGCCGCCGATGGCGCGCAGCTCGTCGTCCAACTCGGCGAGGGCTGCGGCGAGGAACCGGGCGCGGTTGGGCGCGGCGAAGCGGCCGGAGAGAATGGCGTCGTCGAGCACGAACAGCGGCACCACCGCGGCGCCCGCTCGGTGCGCGCCGGTCAGCACCGGGTTGTCCCGCACCCGTAGGTCGCGGGTGAACAAAGCGATCGTGACGGTCATCGCGCCCGCCGTCCGGCACGAATGGTCATCCTCAAGCCTCCTTGTCGAATGGCGCGGTCGGGCTCGGCGCCGGTGCGGGCCGCGCCGGGGCGGCATCGGGCGGCTCGGCCATACCGCCGACGACGCGACCCTCCCGGGCGCCGAGCCCGCATCACGCCACGCAGAGCGGGACGATGCGCGATTCACCGCCCGTCGTCGGCGAGGTCAGATACCGGCACGGGTCCTGGCCCGCCGCGGTGATCGCCGCGCGTACCTGCTGCCAGGCATCCGCGCCCAGCGACACGGCGCGAGCCAGGACGAATCCGGAGACCAGGCTCGGGTCGGTGACCACCGCCCATGAATAGTCCGGGCCCAACGCGGTGACGATGTAGTTGGTCGGCCCGTTCAGGCTGTCCTGGGTCGGCACGCTAGGGAAACTGACGTGCAACTGCGCCCCGGTCTCCCGATCGTTGACCACCGCGGTGCCGTTGATCTCGTTCTGTGTGTTCGCCCAGGTGGTGCAGGTGTTGCGCACCGCGATATCGCCCTGTGGGTCGAGCGCGTAGTTCGCCTGTGTGTCGCGCGCACAGGCCAGGTTGAAGTACTGCGGGACGGCGGCAAGCTGACGCCACGTGCCCACGTACCGATCCAGTTCGAGGCGAGCCACCGGTGCGGGCCCGGGCTCCCCCGACGCACCTCCCGCCACCAGCGCCGTGCCGGACAGCGCCGATACCGCCCCGACGAGCAGGCGGATCGACGTACGCAGCAGATTTCGACGATGCATGCCAACTCCTGGGAAATCGGCGACGCGGACCACACCAGCATAGAACGATGCAAATTCGATGCAAAGCGTTTCTTTCCGGGAGTATCGATAACGCCGAGTACCACCCCGCGACCACAGGAGACAGGCGGACGGGTGCCCAGAGATCCGGCCTCCCGCCACAGCCGTGCGGCTGGATGATCCCGCAGCTGTGCGGCTGGATGAATGCCGCATGCCGCGACGCGGTACGCACAGCCGAAACGCCCCGACTCGCTTCCGGTCTCACGCCGATGTCCCTCCCGGCCCCGTCCCTGCGCGCGCAGCGGCGCGCAGTACTGGTGCGCAGCGGGAATCAGGGCAGCAGCGTGGCCGGGTCGATTGTGAACGCGGCCCGGCCGGGTATCGCGAGTCCGCTGCCGCGCGAATCGCCGTCGCGCCGATCCGCGGATGCCATCGCGCCGGGCCCACCGCCGCTGCTTTTCATCACCACTGACCGCGGCGACCAGCACTCGCGCCGTGCTCGGACTGCCCGCAAGGCCGCGCCCAATGTCCCGGCAGGAATTCCAGGGTGAGGTCGCGTCGCCGCGCGGATCGACCCCGGCTGGGTCAACGGTGTTTTCAACCCGGATGTGCTGATCGTCGGGTTCGCGCGCCGGGTCCCGACCTGTGGCCGGGTGGAACGGATCCTGGCGGCGGCGGGCAGAATGGGGCGATGCCCGCCGGTCCCGTTCCCGTGTCCGACGCGGCCGGATACACGGTGCGCGCGGTCGCCGAACGTCTCGGTATCCCGACCGCGACGCTGCGCAGCTGGAACCGCCGCTACGACATCGGCCCACCACAGCACCGCCCGGGTAAGCACCGGCTCTACACCGAGGCCGACATCGCCATGCTCGAGCGGATGCTGACCTTGATCCGCGCGGGAGCGAGCCCGGCGGGAGCCGCCGCCGCGGTGCGTGGACCCGCGCCCACCCGCGGCCACCCCGAATCGCTGCTGGAGGCGGCGTTCGCGTTGGACACCACCGCGGTCTCGGACCGGATCGAAGCGCACGTCCGCGCGTTCGGCGTGGTGGACACCTGGAACCTGCTGTGCCGTCCGGCGTTCGCCGACATCGTCGACCGCCAGCTCGGCGGCGAGGGCTGCATCGATGTGGAGCACTTGCTGTCCTGGTGCGTCATCTCGGTGCTGCACCGGACGAACCCGCCGTCGGCCCCCGTCGGGACGACGCCGGTGGTGCTGGCCTGCACCAGCGGGGAGACGCATTCGCTTCCGCTGGAAGTGCTGCGCGCGGCCCTCGCCGAACGCGGCGCCGGAGCCCGGATGCTCGGCGCCGACGTGCCCACCGCCGCACTCGCCGACACCTTGACCCGGTTCGAACACCCCGCCGCGGTACTGCTGTGGTCGCAGCAGGAGTCCACCGCACTGACCTCCGCGGTGCGTGCCTGCCTCGCAGCGGGGGCCCGGGTTCTGCTCGGCGGTCCCGGATGGGAGGCGGTCTTCCTCCCCGACGGCGTGGAACGCGTCGACAGCCTGGTCGACGCCGCCGACCTGCTCGCCTGAGCGCGATCCGGCGCCGGGACCGATCTGTCGTCGGATGCCTCGACGGCGCACACCATCGTCGCCGAACCCGCTCGCTACCGGCGGCCAGGGCAAATTCGACGCATACCTCCGATTCGCTCCTCCGGTGCGCGTAGCAGCGGATCTCGTTCGGCCGAGCCTGTTCGCCGCGTACGGTCAGCGGCCGATCGGTTCGACGACACCCCGGCTGAATCCAGAGCGACCCTTCGACCAGCGCATCATGCGTTCATCCCCTGAGCACCGCCGGGGGCATCAGCCGGCGGACCTGCCGAGCAGATGCCGCAGCGCCGGTTCGAGGGCCGGGGTACGGAACCGGTGACCGGCCTCGGTCAGCCGAGCTGGCACGACACGCTGACCGGCCGACGCGACCTCCCGGTTGCCTTCGCGGCCGAGCAGGAGCACCGGAGCGAACCCCGGAACCGGAAACAGCGCGGGCCGATGCAGCACGCCCGCGAGCACCGTGGTGTACTCCGCATTCCGAACCGGTTGCGGGGCGACAGCATTGACCGCACCGGACAATTCGAGGTCCCAGAGCGCCCGGTGGTAGACGTCGATCAGGTCATCGATCCCGATCCACGACAGCCACTGCCGACCGTCGCCGATGCGCCCACCCAGCCCAGCCATGAACAAGGGCCGCAACAGCCGCAGCGTGCCGCCGCGTGGGGACTGCACGATCCCGGTGCGCACGCGCACCACGCGTACCCCCGCTTCCGCGGCGGGAACCGTCGCGGCCTCCCACCCCTCGACCACGTCGGCGAGGAAGCCCGCACCGCGTGTCGACCGCTCGGTCAGTATCTCGTCGTCCCGGTCGGCGCCGTAATAGCCGATCGCGGAAGCACTCACGAAGACCGGCACCGCCGCCCGGGCCGCGACCTCGGCGAGTGCGCGGGTCGGCCCGATTCGGCTGTCTGCGATGGCGCGCTTGTGCGCCGCGGTGAACCGGCCCGCGATGGACGCTCCGGCCAGATGCACCACCGCGTCCACGCCGTCGAGCAGATCAGGCGCGGGATGGTCGGTGTCCCAATACCTTTCGTCCGCAGCGCGGGGCGCGTGCCGGACCAGCCGCACCACCCGATGCCCGCCGGTGGACAGGAACGCGGTCAGCGCCGAACCGACCGTGCCGGATGCTCCGGTCACCGCGACGGTCTTGGACACGAAACCCGCTCCCGCCGCCAGGGCGTGGGCCGCGAGATCGTCGGCGAGTTGCCGGTGACGGTAGGCGAACATGGGTCGCAGCACCGTGGCGGGCACCGGAGCGTCCACCCGGTCCACTACCCGAGTGCGCGCCTCGTCGACCACCTCGAAATCGTGGGTGTGCCGCCACGGCAGCAGTCCGGCGGGTAGCGACCCGATTCCGTCGATGGTCACGGCGTCGACGAACCGGCGCGGCGGGTCGTACTCCCGAAAGTCGTGCCGCGCTACCCAGCGCAGGCCGCCGGGCAGTCCGAGCACCGCCTGCCCATCACGGAGCGAGTCCGCTTCGGCGCGCGGCGACACCGGCTGCCACGGCGGCGCCAGGCGGGTCAGGGCGCCGGGGCGCGCGTGCCAGGCGAACACCTCGGACCGGGGTAGATCGATGACGCTCGCGTACTCGATACCCATCACCCGACTGTAGCGCGAATCCGGATGGATGCGTCGTTTACGCATCGTTATTTCACCGACCACGTCGCCACCGCGAAGCCCGCCCAGGCGACGACTTCGGAAGGCTACGCCATAATTAGAACTTGTTCTACCATGTGTCGAGTCCGGTTCACGTCGACGGAGGTTCTGCCATGCCGCTGGATCACTCGGGCACTGCGCTGCTGACGGCCGTCGAGGCCTCGCCGCGTGCGGTCGCGGCGCACGACAAGCTCGCGTGGGTCGGCCTGTTCGCCTCCGACGCGGAGCTCAACGACCCGGTGGGCTCTCGCCCGCACGTCGGCCGCGCCGCGATCGAGCGCTTCTACGACACCTTCATCGGGCCGAACACCATCGCCTTCCGGGTCGACCGGGACCTGGTCCATCCGCCGACGGTGCTACGCGATCTGACCATCGTCACCACGATGTCGACCGGCGCCACCGTCTTCGTCCCGATGCATCTGCGCTACCGGCTGATCGAGCAGGACGGCGCCTGGAAGATCGCCTACCTGGCCGCGCACTGGGAGCTGGCGGGCATGATCCGGCAGCTGCTGCGCACCGGTCCACCGGGCCTGGCCGCCGCGTTGAAGCTCGGACCACAATTGCTCGTCAACCAGGGCGTCGGCGGGGCGCTGGGCATGCTGCGGGCACTCGGCGGCGTCGGCCGTCGTGGAAAGCGCACTGCGACCGGGCTTTTCGCCGCCGCAGCGCGCACCGACCCGAGCCGTGTGCGTGCGTTGCTCGGGCACCGGGTCGATATCGAACTGCCCGCGGGCACGCCGGTGTCGGTGGAGGAATTCACGAATCGGGCGCGCAACATGCGCTGGAGCAAGGTGATCGCCGCCGGACGCACCGTCACGGCGAGTGTGCGGCTCGGTGCGGTACCCGGAGTCGCGGTCGTGGAGTTCGCGACCGGCGGCGACGGCATCGCGAGTCTGCGGTTCTACCTCGATTCCGTCTGATCCGAGTCGAGTCACGGTCCGGAGCGGCACGAAACGCCGGAGTCGGACGACTCGCACCGCCCGGCCAGCCGGTTCGTCGGGCCCGGCACACGTGCTCGCCCCGATCCGCGGAGCCCGCCCGGAACTCCCCGTCTGAGCCGGCGGTTTCCCGATGAGCGACAACCGAGCGCGACAACCGAGCACAACGACTCGGTTGTCGCTCACCGGATGACTCACGCGCCGGTCGACGGTTCTCCGACGGTCGTCGTCGGATCGATGACGCCGAAGACTTCTCCCTGCGGACCCTGGACGATGCCCATGCGCCCGAAGGGGCTGTCGTCGGGTCCGGACATGACCGTGGCGCCGAGGTCGCGCGCCTTGGCGAGTGCTTCGTCGGTGTTGCCGACCTGGAACCAGGTCAGCCAGTACGACGGGTTGTCGCCCGGCATCTTCGTCGAGTCGTTGACTCCGCCGACGGCGTCGCCGTCCTGCGTCAAGCTGAACGTGGAGTAGACGAAGCGCTCGCCGTCGCCGATCTCGGTGTAGTGCCAGCCGAACACCTCGGCGTAGAACTGCTGCGCTTTCTTGTAGTCGCTGGTGTGCAGCTCGTTCCAGCAGTAGGCGCCGTGTTCGTTGTAGATGCCCGCGCCGCTGTGCGCCTTGGCCTCCCAAATCCCGAAAACAGCTCCGGTGGGGTCGGCGCCGACGACCATGCGGCCGACATCGAGCACGTCGAACGGTTGCATCATCAGGGAACCGCCGGCGGCGGTCACCTTCTGCGCGATGGCGTCGGCGTTGTCGGCGGCGAGGTAGGTGGTCCACACCGATGGCATCGGCATGCCTTCGGGCTTGGGTCCGATCCCGGCGGCCGCACGTCCGTTGCGCATCGCCATCAGGTATCCCCCCGCCTCGGGCGGGCTGTCTTGGATCTCCCAGCCGAAGAGTGCGCCGTAGAATTCGCGGGCACGTGCCGGGTCGTCGACCTGGCAGTCGACCCAGCACGGTGTTCCCTCCGGCCAGCTTCCGTCATGAGTGGGCATTGCGGTGCCTCCTGGTACGGGTTGCCGAATGTGCGGCCGGGACAGCCTGCACACGGCTAGTCAACCACCAGCATTCCGTTGGAGCAGGCAGATTCGGCCGCGCGCCCTGGTCCAGTTCGCGAGCCTGGCAAACCAGGCGGAAGACCCCCTACACAGATCAGTCCCCGGTAGTCTGGTCGTTTCCGTAAGCCTCAGTCGTCGCTGACGGCTCCGGTTTTTCGACTGGCTGCCGGGGGCCTAGCCGGATCCTGGTTCGGTGTCTTCACTGCCTACCGACGTCTCAGCGGACAGTGCGCTCACCTACCCGGTGTTCCGGTGTAATAACTAGTTTCCTCCTCATTCGCCGCTAGTCAAGAGGGCAAAACGTCCGTTCCGCGATCCCCCACGGGGGCCGCGCCGCGCCACAGACATCTCTCAGCGAATCGATCGTGGCGTCCACCATCGGCAACCGAACCGGGTGGTTGCGACCGGCGGCGCACACGCCGTTCGACTCCGGCCGACCTGCCGCTACAGCCCCGCCGCCCGGTCCACCGGCGGCCAACTTCCCGGCCCTGCTCATCGCCGGATCGGCACCACCGTCTCGGGCACGGTACGGAACGCATCGCCCGCTTCGAGGCCATGTAGCCGCGGACGCGCAACTATCGAGCGAGTACTAACACCATCGGACCGGCCGCCGAGTTGGGAGACAAAGGCGATGCCCCGCGCTCAGCATTGCCGCCACCGGGACCGATAGCTGACCCGATCCACGTAAAACGGCTCCGGAACCAATGTTCCGGAGCCGTTTCCCTTGTAGCGGGGACAGGATTTGAACCTGCGACCTCTGGGTTATGAGCCCAGCGAGCTACCGAGCTGCTCCACCCCGCGTCGGTAAACACAACATTACACACGGGTTCGCGAAATCTGCAAATCGCCAGCTCAGAGGCGGTTTCGAGAAGTTGAACAGACCGCACGACAGGAAACGCCGACCGCCACCGAACCCGGAACCACGTCCCGGCGATCGCGGCGCACCGCACATATTTCCGCACCGCGCCCACAAGATTGACCATCGAATACTCGCTTCAAACGTGATCTGATTCACCATTTCACGGTGATCTCACTCACATAACGATGCGATAACTTCACGCGGAAAGGGTGTGTTGGCAGCGTTTCCCACCTGGTAAAACTCGCATATTCGAGTTATTCGCTTCATGCAATTCCGGCGTTATCAAGATGTGATCTGCTGAGAATTCTTCGTTACCGTCACTCCACGGCCCGGATCATCCGAGACGGGCTCGAACTCGAACCGCCGAACACCGGTGACCCTGTCCCGCGGCTCGAGGATCCCCGACGACCTGGGGACAGGGACACGGCAGAAAGCACGATCGCCGTGCCGGCGGGCGCAGGGAGGGAAACGACCATGACTGAGAACCGGAAGATCAGCACTCGCGCCCTCGGCTTCGCCGCCATCACCGGCGCTCTTGTTGCCGTCCCGTTCGCATTCTCCACCGCTTCCGCCTCCGCGGCGACCCACGACTGGGACGGCGTCGCGCAGTGCGAGAGCGGTGGCAACTGGGGGATCAACACCGGAAACGGCTACTACGGTGGCCTGCAGTTCTCGCAGAGCACCTGGGCCGCCAACGGCGGCAAGGGCTCGGCCCACACCGCCAGCAAGGCGGAGCAGATCCGCGTGGCGGAGAACGTGCTCGCCACCCAGGGCCCCGGCGCATGGCCGGTGTGCGGCCAGTACCTGCGCCCCGGCACCTCCGAGCCCGAGACGCTGGCGCCGGCCGAGGAACTCCCCGCCGTACCCGAGCCCGCCCGGCCCGCCGTGAGCGCGGCGCAATCCGTGGTCGAGCAGGCCGAGTCCGCCGCGCGCGAACTGGCCGAACAGTACGGCCTGAAGGGTCAGTTCGAGCAGATCTTGAGCCAGAACGGCGCGTTGATCGACTCTCTCGGTCGCTGACGCATCCCGCACCACAAGAAAGGCGCCGCCATCGCGATGATCGGCGGCGCCTTTCTTGTCCCCGTTCGGACGGCGGGGCTACTCAGCGACCGGCGTCCTGATACGCCTTGACGGCGGCTTCCAGCTCGTCCAGCGCCCGGCCGAAGTCCTGGAAATTCCCGCTGCGCATGGCGTTTCGCACATTCTCGATCTTGCGGTTGAGTTCGGCCGCCGCGGCGTCCTTGGCGGCGGACGATCCCGCCGCCGGTGGCGGAACCGAGGCGGGCGGCGGGATCGAGGCGTTGCTGGTCCCGTTGTTGCCCGGTTCGGCGGGCGCCGGAGTGGTGCCGGGCTTGGGTCTGGTGCCCGAGTCACCGCCGAACGGCGTCGCCAGCGCGCCCGCACCGGGGATCACCTGGTTCAGCGCGTCCGTCAAAGTCGAGGCGTAGCCCACCTTGACGTTGCCCGCCTCGTCCCGGTAGCTCACCAGCACCCGCAACAGCTGCGGGAAGGTCGCCGTGTTCGGCCCGGTGTTGCGCTCGTTGTAGAACGGTTCCACATAGAGGATGCCGCCGTCGGCGACCGGCAAGGTCAGCAGATTGCCATATTTGATCTTGTTCGAATTGGACAGCAGCGTTTTCTCCCGCGATACCTCCGGTGACGTCGTCATCCGGTTCTGCGTCTGCTGCGGACCCAATGTCTGGGTGTCCGTGGGCAATCGGAGAATCGTGAATTTCCCGTACCCGTCCGGGTCGGAGCGCACCGAGATATACGCCGCGAGATAGGGCCGGTTGTAGCCGGTCATCGCGCTGGTCAAATTGAACGTGGGCTTGTTCGTCTTCGGGTCACCCAGCAGCACGTAATACGGGGGCTGGTTGGCGGTAGTCCCGCCTTCGGTGGTCGGGTCGGCGGGAACCGACCAGAAAGCATTGTTGGTGAAGAACTCTCGGGGATCGTCGACGTGATACTTCGACAGCATCTCGCGCTGCACCTTGAACAGATCCTCCGGATAGCGGAAGTGCGCCCGCAGTTCCGGCGAGATCTCGCTCTCCGGCTTCACCGCGCCCGGGAACACCCCGCGCCACGCCTTCAGCACCGGGTCCGAGGAGTCGACCTCGTAGAGGGTGACGCTGCCGTCGTACGCGTCGACCGTCGCCTTCACCGAGTTGCGGATGTAGCTGACCTCCTTGCGCGGCAGCAGCCGCCCGGTCTTCTTGTCGATGCTGTCCTCCAGCGCGCCCTCCAGCGAGGTGGTCTGCGCGTAGGGGTAGTTGTCCAGGGTGGTGTAGGCGTCCACGATCCAGACGATGCGCCCGCCGACCACCGCGGGGTAGGCGTTGCCGTCGGTGGTCAGCCAGGGCGCGACCTTCTGCACCCGCTCCCGCGGGCTGCGATTGAAGATGATCTTCGAGTCTTCGCCGATGGCCGAGGAGAACAGGATGTTGCGCTCGGCGTACTTGGCCGCGAAGGCGAGGCGGTTGAACCAGTTGCCGATCGGCACGCCGCCCGTGCCGGTGTAGGTGTACTGCGCGGTGTCGGAGTCGTACTCGCGCGGACGCTGGCCGTCCATCGCGCCGACGATCGCGTAGTCCGGATTGGCCTGCGAGATCAGCTCGCCGAAGTAGACGCGCGGCTGGTCCACCTTGATCCGCTGCTTGTCCGCGGGCGTGAACAGATCGCTCACCATGAAGATCGGGTAACCGCCGTCGCCGCTGCCCCCGGCGGCGTTCGGATCGTCCGACGGCGGCTTGTTCACCCGGTTGGCCGGGGCGGCGACGAAGCCGTTGCCGTGGGTGTACACGGTATGCCGGTTGATCCAGTCGGTCTGGTTGCCGCTCAGCGCCGCGGGCGAGAGCTCCCGGGCGGCGACGATGTAGTCCTGCACGTCACCGTCGAGGTTGTAGCGGTCGATGTCCAGCGACTCGGGGAAGCCGTAGAAGTTCTTCAGCTGGCGCAGCTGCGTGAAGGTGGGCGAGAGGATGTTCGGGTCGAGCAGCCTGGCGTTGCCGATGGTCGCGGCGTCCACCGGTACGTCGAGCGGGCTCTTGCTGCTCTCGCCCTTGTAGTCCTTGTACTCGATCCTGTCGTCGGTGATGCCGAACGCCTGCCGGGTCGCGGCGATGTTGCGTTCGATGTACTCGCTCTCCTTGTCCGCGGCGTTCGGACGCACCGAGAACTGTTCGACCACCAGCGGCCACACCGCCCCGACCAGGATCGAGGACAGCACCAGCAGCGCGGCGGCCATCGCGGGCACCCGCAGATCGCGCAGCACGATGCCCGCGAAGAAGGCCAGCGCGCAGATCACCGCGATGGACAGCAAGATCAGCTTGGCGGGCAGCACCGCGTTGATGTCGGTGTACGAACCGCCGGTGAAGGTGGGTTCCTTGCGGCTGCTGGAAAGCAGTTCGTACCGGTCGAACCAGTAGGCGATCGCCTTGAGCAGCACGAAGATCCCGGCCAGCAGAGCGAGCTGGATGCGCGCGGGGCGGGTGAGCGTGCCCTCGCGCCCGCTCAGCCGCAGCCCGCCGAAGACGTAGTGGGTGACCAGGGCGGCGAAGAACGCGATGACCACCGCGACGAACAGCCAGTTCAGCACCATGCGGTAGAAGGGCAGGTCGAAGGCGTAGAAGCCGACGTCGAGACCGAACTCCGGGTCCTTCTCGCCGAACGAGCCGCCGTTGAGGAACAGCTGCACCGTCACCCAGTTCGACTGGGCCACCAGACCCGACAGCAGGCCGAGCAACACCGGGATGCCGACGCCGAACAGCCGCAGCCTGCTCATCACGGTGGTGCGGTAGCGCGCGATCGGATCGTTCGGGCCCGCCACCGGCACGAACACCGGCCTGGATCGGTAGGCCAGCAACAGCGCCAGCCACACCACCAGTCCGACGAAGGCCGCCACGACGAGGAACAGCAGCACTCGGGTCCGCAACACCGTGAGATACACGTTGCGGAAGCCGACCTCGCCGAACCACAACCAGTTCGTGTAGGCGTCCGTCAACCGCGGCCCGAGCAGCAGTAACGCCGCGAGGACGATGGCAGCCACCAGCAGCACACGGCTGCGTCGGGACAGCGAAGGTAAGCCGGTGGGGGGCCGCATGCCCACGATGCCACTCTCCAAGGTCCGGCGACGCTCGCACCGATACGCCCGGCCGATGCGCCGCAGTCGGATGTTGCGGGTGGTCCTTCCGGACCGTCTCGGCCCACTCTACGGAAATCGGACACCATGCAGCTGGCAGGGTTGCGCTTGCCGCGCCGGGAACCGTTTGTCCGGGCTTCCGGCTGTCGCCGTCGGCGGTTTGATTGGATGTTCGCGTGACCGCAGACCTGCACGCCGAACTAGTCCTCGCCCGATCCGTCCGGGAGGTGGCGGAATTCGTCGATGCCGAGGGCTGGGGGCGTCCCCCGCAGATGTTCGCCCTGGTGCCGACCGCGGAGCTGGTGGCGGCGCAACCGGAACTGGAGGATCAGCTCGATGAGGGCGACGAGCTGACGCCGGTGGCCCAGGAGGCGTTCCCGGACGACATCACCGGCGGCTCGATCGCCCTGGACGAATTCCTGGCCACGACCAGCTGGCCGCCCGCCGTCCGCGGTTGTGTGCTGGTGCAGGAGATCGTGGTGCTCCCGCCGGACGCGGAGTCGACGCTCGACGACGCGCTCGCCCCGCTGCTGGCCGACCACGAGGCCGCCGACGCGGCCGCGCGCGCCGCCGCCGAAGCGCACCCGGAGCGCCGGGAGGCCCGGTTGTTCGCCGCGGTGCTGCGCGACGGCGCGTCGCTGTGCCTGTTGCAGCTGCGCCCCGAGGACGACGCGGACGATTTCGGCGACCTCGACCTGCGCACCTACCCCAACCTGGCGCCGAACCTGGTCGAGGCGCTGCACCACACGCTCGAGTGACATGCCGCCGGTGCGGCACCGCGGAACGGCGCTGCCTCGGCGTCGCGGCATTCCGGGGTGGATCACCCCGCGGTGGTGCCGACCACGGCTCGCTCGCCCGGCGTCGGTCGCGGGTCGTCCGCCGCCGCGCGGTCCGGCGCTACCCGCAGCTGACCGGTTCCTTGCCGGTGTTGATCTCGTTGAGCGACTGCACCGCGCCGGTCAGGTTCTCAACCCGCACCAACCGCAGGCCGTCGGGAGTCCGCTGCTTGGCCTCGGCACAGTTGGCGGCCGGGACCAGGAAGGTCTCCGCCCCCGCGTCCCGCGCGGCCATCATCTTGTACTGGATGCCACCGATCGGCCCCACCTTGCCGTCCTGATCGATGGTCCCGGTGCCCGCCACGAACTTGCCGCCGTCCAGCTCGCCGGGCGAGAGCTTGTCGATCAGGGCCAGGCTGAACATCAGGCCGGCCGAGGGGCCTCCGATGTCGGCGAGGTTGAACGCGACCTCCAGCGGCGGCCGGGCGCCCTCGCCCGGCGTCACGCCGAGGTAGCCCTTGGCCGGGTCGTCGGGGCGGGCGCCGAGCACGATCGTCGCGGTCTGCTCGGCGTTATCGCGCCGGAACACAACGGTCAGCGTGCTGCCGGGCGCCTGGGACCCGACCGCCGTGACGACGTCCTTGGGCGTCGCCACCGGCGTGCCATTGATGCTGATCAGTTCGTCACCCGCGCGCAGCGCGTCATGAGCGGGCCCGTCGTCGGACACCTTGCGCAGCAGCACGACCGTCGGCAGGTTCAGGTAGTGCAGCGCGGCGACCTCGGCGTTGCTCTCGGAGTTCTTGAAGTCCTCCTGGTTGGACTTGTCGATCTCCTCCCGCGAGACGTCGGGCGGGTAGACCTCTGAGCGCGGCACCAGGCCGTGCTTGCCGCTGGCCCAGAATCCGAACGCCTCGAAAATGCTCAGCCCGTCCCGCACCGACACTGTCGTCATGTTGAGATGGCCCGTGGTCGGATCGACCTGAGTGCCCTGCACGTCGACGACGTCCTTGCCGTCCACCGTGCCGAGGGTGTTGAAGGTGGGGCCGGGCCCGAGTGCGACGAACGGCACAGTCAGCACGCTGCCGACGACACCGAGCATGAGCACCGGGATCAGGGCGGCCACCAGGGTGAGGATCCGACGATTCACCTGGACCACAGTAGTGACCGCCCGCGGCGCGAGTGGCCGAAGGCGGTCATTTCGCCCGGGCGCGCCGCCGCCGGTTTCGCGCCGCGCGAACAGAGGGATGCTGTGCTACACGCGTAACGTAAAGGGCATGAACGACCTCCCCTTCGGATTCTCGAACCGCGACGACGACGATCGCAAGCGCGGTGACGAGCCGAGCGGGCCCGGCCCGAACGACCCGTTCGGTTTCGGCATCGGTGGGTCCGGCGCGGGCGGATTCGACCCGGCGCAACTCGGGCAGATGCTGACCTCGCTCGGCCAGATGCTCAGTGGCATGGGCCGACCGGGCTCGACGCAGGCCGGGCCGGTGAACTACGACCTCGCCAAACGGCTGGCCCGCCAGCAGCTCGGCTCGACCGTCGCCCCGGTGAGTTCAGGCGCCGCGAGCGCGGTGGCCGACGCCACCCACCTCGCCGAACTCTGGCTCGACAATGCGACCACCCTGCCCGCGGGCGCCACCAAGACGGTCGCGTGGACCGCCAACGACTGGATCGAGCAGACCCTGCCCACCTGGCAGCGGCTGTGCGACCCGGTCGCCGAGCAGATTTCGGGCATGTGGACCGCGGCGCTGCCCGAGGAGGCCAGGCAGTTCGCCGCGCCGATGGTCGGCATGCTGGGCCAGATGGGCGGCTTGGCCTTCGGATCGCAGCTCGGCCAGGCGCTCGGCCAACTCGCCAAAGAGGTGCTGACCTCCACCGACATCGGTCTTCCGCTCGGCCCCACCGGCACAGCGGCGCTGCTGCCCGCGGCGATCTCGGAGTTCAGTGCGGGGCTGGAGCAGCCCGAAAGCGAGATCTTGGTGTTCCTGGCCGCGCGGGAGGCCGCCCACCAGCGGCTGTTCGCGCACGTGCCGTGGCTGCGCCAGCAGGTGCTCGGCGCGGTCGAGGACTACGCGCGCGGCATTCGGATGGACTTCTCCGCGATGGAGCAGGCCGCGCAGAACATCGACCCGATGTCGCTGACCGATCCGTCGAAGCTCGAGGAGATCCTGGCGCAGGGCACTTTCGAGCCGCAGACCACGCCCGAGCAGAAGCAGGCGCTGGAACGGCTGGAGACGCTGCTGGCGCTCATCGAGGGCTGGGTGCAGGTGGTCGTCGCCGACGCGGTGGGCGACCGCTTGCCCGGCGCGGGTGCGCTGGCGGAGACGCTGCGCAGGCGGCGCGCCACCGGCGGTCCCGCGGAGCAGACCTTCGCGACGCTGGTCGGCCTGGAGTTGCGTCCGCGCAAGCTGCGCGAGGCGGCGGCACTATGGCGCAGGCTCACCGACGACGCGGGCATGACCGCCCGCGACCGCGTGTGGGCCCACCCCGACCTGCTGCCGGATTCCGACGATCTGGACTCCCCCGCCCGCTTCATCGACTCGGTCATCGGCGGCGGCGCCACCGCGTTCGACGATCCGCTCGCGCAACTGGCCGAAACCGAGGCTCGCGAGCGGGCCGCCCGGGACCAAAAGGACGATGAATCCGGGCCCGACCTCGGCAAAGAGGGTGGCGCATCCTCCTGAACCAGGCTGTGGATGACGCGAAATCCTGTGGATAACCGAGGATTTCGACACCGGCCGCGCACCGCGTGATCCGCATACTGACGACATGACAACACTGTGTCGTGGTCCCCGATTGCGCCCGAGGGTGACTGTCCTGGTCCGCCCGACCGGTGTCGTCCAACTCGGGTGCGATCCGGAAACCGCGGTGGTACTCGATCCGGAAGGCATGGACGCCGACACCGTCGTCGCGTTCCTGCGCCTGCTCGACGGTCTGCGCACCAAACCGCAGATCATCTGGCGCGCCGGAGAATGCGGCATCGATGCCGAACGCGCCGTGGCATTGCTCACGCTGGTCGACGAAGCCGGACTGCTGGACCACCCGCAGGACCGGGCCGATCACGTGCGAACAGTGCGGGTGCACGGGCTCGGGCCGCTGTCGGACGCGGTGTCGACCGGCTTGCGGGCGCTCGGTATGCGGCCGAGCCGCTCCCGGGACTATCCCTCCGATACCGCGACAGTGCGGTCCTGGGGAGCCGATCTCGTGGTGCTCGCCGACACGCTGATGCCCGATCCCCGGCTGGTGAGCGACTTGGTGCTGCACCGGATCCCGCATCTACAGCTGCGCATCCGCGACAGCAAGGGCGTCATCGGCCCCTTGGTGCTGCCGGGCGTCACCAGCTGCCTGCGCTGCGCGGACCTGATCCGCACACAGAACGACACCGACTGGCCGCACTTGGCGGCCCAACTGCTCGGCCGCATCGGCCACGCCTCCCCCGCCGGAATAGCGGCCACCACGGCAATCGCTCTCGCCGAACTAGAGACGATCATCGACTGCTCACCCCGGCGAACCCCCGCCACGTTGAACGCGACACTGGAGTTGGACCTGGATTCACACACTCTCGATCGGCGCGAATGGCACCGCCATCCCGACTGCGGGTGTGCGCACGTTCCCGCGGAACATGGCACCGCAACCCGGCCGTGATCGAGGTTGCCGTGGCCGACCGGCCGGTCCGTCCGCCATGATGGGTACGTGTCTGAGATCGTGCGCCGTCGCTCGTCCCGCAACGCCAAGTTGGCCAAAATCCCGCTCGGCATAGCCGGGCGGGCGGCCATGGGGTTCGGCAAGAAGCTCGCCGGAGGCGACAAGTCCGAGATCAACGCCCACCTCAATCAGAAGGCCGCGGAGCAGCTGTTCACGGTGCTCGGCGAGCTCAAAGGCGGCGCGATGAAGTTCGGGCAGGCACTCAGCGTGATGGAGGCCGCGGTTCCCGAGGAGTTCGGCGAGCACTATCGTGAGGCGCTCACCAAGCTGCAGGCCGCCGCGCCGCCGATGCCGGCCGCGACTGTCCACCGCGTGCTCGACCAGCAGCTCGGCACCCAGTGGCGTAGCCGCTTCCGTGAGTTCGACGACACCCCGGCCGCATCGGCCAGCATCGGACAGGTGCACCGGGCGGTGTGGTCGGACGGGCGGATCGTCGCGGTGAAGGTGCAGTATCCCGGCGCCGACGAGGCGCTGCGCGCCGACCTCAAGACGCTGTCGCGGATGTCCGGCCTGGTCGCGTCGGTGATTCCCGGTGCGGATGTCAAGCCGCTTCTCGCCGAGATCACCGAACGCACCGAAGAAGAGCTCGACTACCGCAACGAAGCGGCCAACCAGCGCGCTTTCGCCAAGGGCTTCGACGGGCACGGCGAGATCGTGGTGCCGAAGGTGGTGGCGAGCGCGCCGAAGGTGATCGTCACCGAATGGCTCGACGGCGTCCCCGTCTCCACGATCATCAAGCAGGGCGCCGAGGATCCGGAGGGCACCCGCGCGCTGCGCAATCGCGTCGCGGGGCTGATGGGCCGGTTCCATTTCTCCTCACCGGAGATCGTCGGGCTCCTGCACGCCGATCCACATCCGGGCAATTTCATGATGCTGCCCGACGGCAAACTGGCGGTCATCGATTTCGGCGCCTGCGCACCGATGCCCGAGGGGTTTCCCCCGGTTCTCGGCCGAATGCTGGCCTTGGCGGTCGAGGAGCGCTTCGCCGAACTCACCGAACTGCTCTACGACCACGGCTGGGTGATCCCCGGCCGAGTAGTCACCCACCAGGAGATCGCCGACTACCTGCGGCCGTTCACCGACCCGATCCAGGCCGACTCGTTCCACTTCACTCGCAGCTGGATGCAACGGGCGGCGGGCAAAGCTTCCGAGCTCTCCAGCCCCGAAATGAAAACCGCACGCGCACTTCAACTTCCGGCGCAATACCTGATGATCTTCCGGGTGCTCGGCGGCTCGGTCGGCATCCTGGCGCAACTCGACGCCGAACTGCCGTTCATGCAATTGGTCCGCACCTGGATGCCCGGCTTCACCGAGGAACGCACCGCCTCCTGAACCGAAACCCCCACAGCCCGGCGAGCTACCGCTCAACTACAAAGGGACTCCGGGACGGCCACCGAACCGGGGAAGTCCCTACGGCCACCGAACCGGGGGAAGTCGCTACCGCTCCCCACCCGACCCGCCGAGTGCGAGTCTTACGAGCACCGTTCGCGGCCCGTCTCGCACCCGAGTGACCGAAGCGCATGCGACGTAGTCGCGAGTCTCGGTCGCTCGGGCGCGAGACTCCCCGGGGCCGCGAACACGCAGCGCCGCAGGCGCTGCAAATCGAACACAGCGCATGCGACGCAGTCGCGAGTCTCGGTCGCTCGGGTGCGAGACTCCCCGGGGCCGCGAACACGCAGCGCCGCAGGCGCTGCAAAAACCAGCACAGCCGCCCACCAGGTAACGGTGGGCGGCTGGCTTGCTTTCTCGTTCGTTGGCTCGGCCCGTGCCGGGTCCGACCGAATCGAGCACATCGACCGGAGGGAGGGAAGTCACTCCCCGGCTCATGCCGGGACCGCGACCTTGCGCGGACGACCACGGGGACGCTTGCGGGCGATCACGACACCCTGGTCGAAGATCTCACCGCCCCAAACACCCCACGGCTCACGACGATCCATGGCTGCGCTCAGGCAGCCTTTGCGGATCGGGCAGGTCGCGCACAGTGCCTTGGCCTGCTCCAACTGGACCGGGCTCTCGGCGAACCAGAGGTCCGGGTCTCCAGCACGGCAGGGCAGGACCTTGGTGATCTCCTGGGTCCGAGTAGGCGACGCCACGGTTCGGCATGTCACGTCAGTAGCGGCCTGCGGCCAACCCTGTGCGGTGAACACGTCGTTCTCCTTCAGCTCGTTTGCAGCGGTTCGTTTGTTGTGGCGAAACCGGTGCCGGTCGGCTGAAGGGCCGGAGAATATTGGCCACGGTTTCGCTGTCGGGCGATCCGTGGCCAGGAGGTCGGGGAGGAGTTCCCTACCTAGGTCGACATCTGTGTCGTGTCCTGATCACGGTCGCTGGGTGTGCGGTGCGGAGGCGTGCTGCCCGCGGATCCGCCGGCTCGAAGCCGGTTTCATCCGCGAAGACACCGATTGCTGCCTCGACAGCCGTCGGGTGCCAGCCCGCGCTGGGCTTGTCCTGGTTCTCGGTACCGATCGACGCCTGCATGGCAGCGCAATTCACATGCGTGCCGGATTTGCCGAACGCACCGATTCCGGACAGACCGATCCCCTGCAAAGCGAGGATCCCCCGGGAGGCCGCCATGGGCGCATAGACCGCAACGCCACTGGCGCCGAAGTTCATAATGTTGTCCATTGCTCTGCCTCCCTCCTGTACTCGTTGTGTGCGGTAACTGTGCGCGCCGAGATGCCCTCCCGGTGCGTGAAATCCACCATAGGCAAGATCGCCCAGCGGAACAACCTATTTTCTACCTGCGGTTTTGTGAGATGGATCGAAGCCGGGACGCGACGATGGCGAGTACCTCGGCGCCGAACTGATCGATCTTCTTGGCACCGATGCCCGCGATCGCGGCCAACGCGGCGTCGTCGGCGGGCAGTTGTTCGGCGATCGCGGTGAGCGTGGTGTCGGTGAACACGACGAATTCGCGCACCCGCAACGCCTCCGCCTTCTCCGCCCGCCAGTCCCGCAGCGCGGCAAGCAATTCCGGGTCCAGCTCGGCCGGGCAGCGACGGCAGCGGCCGAGCATGGTCGCGTAGGTGCCGATCAGCGGCTTCGCGCAGACCCGGCAGGTCGGGCGGACGCCGTTCGGGGCCGACGGCGGTGCCGCGATCCGCGAGGCGGGCGAATCGTCGGGGACCAGTCCGTTGAGGAATCGCGAACGCCTCCTGCTGCGCCTGCCACCTTCGTTCCTGGCCAACGCCCAGGACAGCCGTAGATGTTCACGCGCCCTGGTGACCCCGACGTAGAGCAGCCGCCGCTCCTCCTCGAGCGCCGCCTCGTCGGCGACCGAGCCGTCGTCGGCGAGGACGTGCGCGATCGGCATGGTTCCGTCGGACAGTCCGACCAGGAACACCGCGTCCCACTCCAGCCCCTTGGCGGCGTGTAGGGAGGCCAACGTGACGCCCTGCACCGTGGGTGGGTGTCTGGCCTCGGCGCGAGTCGCGAGCTCGCGCAGCAGCCCGGTGAGATCGAGCCGGTCGTCGTGGCCGACCAGCTCCTCGGTCAGCCGCACCAGGGCCACCAGTGAGGTCCAGCGTTCGCGCGCCTGGGCGCCCGCGGGTTCGGTCGCGGTCAGGCCGAGCGGGGCGAGTACCGCGCGGACCAGCGAGATCAGGGAGTTGCCACTGCGCGCCTGGTCGGGCAGGTCGGCACGGGAGGCGGCCTGCCGCAGCGCCTGCACGGCCTGCCGGACCTCCGTGCGCGCGAAGAAGCCCTCACCGCCGCGCACCTGGTAGGGGATGCCGCGCTCGGTGAGCGCCTGCTCGTAGCTCTCCGAGTGGGCATTGATCCGATAGAGCACGGCGATCTCGGCGGCCGGCGTGCCCGCCGCGATGAGCCTGCCGATCGCCTCGGCCACCGCCGCCGCCTCCGCGGGCGCGTCGTCGTATTCGGCGAACACCGGCTCGGGTCCGTCGGCACGCTGGCCGACCAGTTGCAGTCTGGTGCCCGCGATGCGGCCTCGCGCCGCTCCGATCACCCGATTGGCCAGCGACACCACCTGCGGAGTCGACCGATAGTCGCGTTCCAGCCGCACCACGGTGGCATCGGGGAAGCGGCGGGAGAAATCCAGCAGGTAGCTCGGCGTGGCGCCGGTGAACGAATAGATGGTCTGGTTGGCATCGCCGACGACGGTGAGGTCGTCGCGGTCGCCGAGCCACGCGTCGAGCACGCGTTGTTGCAGCGGCGTGACGTCCTGGTATTCGTCCACCACGAAACTGCGGTAGCGGCCGCGGAATTCGTCGGCCACCGCCGGATAGTCCTCCAGCGCGGCCGCCGTATGCAGCAGCAGGTCGTCGAAATCCAGCAGCAGCCCGTCCGGCGTCGCCTTGAGCTTCTCGTAACCCGCGTAAACGTCCGCGACCCGCAGCGCTTCACAGGGCGTCTCGCGCCGCTGCTTCGCGACCGCCGCCGGGTAGTCCTCCGGCGCGATGAGCGAGGCTTTCGCCCACTCGATCTCGCTCAACAGGTCCCGGACGCTGTCGGTGGCCGTGGACAGCCCGGCTCGGTGCGCCGCCTGCGCGACGATCGGGAACTTGGCATCGATCAGCCGCCACGGCACGTCACCGACGATCTGCGGCCAGAAGTACTTCAGCTGCCGCAACGCTGCCGCATGGAACGTTCGCGCCTGCACCTGGCTCGCTTCGCCGCCCAGGCCGAGCGCGCGCAGCCGGGTGCGCAGCTCCCCCGCGGCGCGCGCGGTGAACGTGACCGCGAGCACCTGATCGGCTTTGACGTGCCCCTGCGCGATCTGGTGCGCGATGCGATAGGTGATGGTTCTGGTCTTGCCGGTGCCCGCGCCCGCGAGCACGCACACCGGACCGCGCGGCGCCCGCACGGCGGAGGCCTGCTCGGGGTCGAGGTCTGCGAGGTCGAGAGCGGGCACGTGGTCCATCATGACAGCGGCCACCGACAACCGGCCGGTCGCGGTAGGGCACCGCTCGCTCCGCTGTCCCGGGGGCGCCGAGCGGCGCGAAGAACTCCGCGCCGCACGCCTCGACCGCGACGATCGCCCGGTTCGTCAGCGCCACGCCCGCCTCGGTGACGACCAGGGCCTTCGCCCGGATGGTCGCGGCGTCCGATCAGGCGCGAGTGGCGGCGACATGGTTCGAGTTGGAACAGTGAGCGATGGTTCGGCGTTGCAGTGTCCGTGACTGACGCGAATCCCACCCTGACGATGTACTCGACCACGTGGTGCGGCTACTGCCGCAGGCTGAAGAAGCAGCTGGAGGAGGCGGGCATCAGCTACGTCGAGATCGACATCGAGCAAGATCCGGCGTCGGCCGAGTTCGTCGGCAGCGTGAACGGGGGCAACCACGTCGTGCCCACCGTGAAGTTCGCCGACGGTTCCACCGCGACGAACCCGTCACTGGCGGCGGTCAAGCAGGTCCTCGCCGGTCTGTCCTGATCACCCGCCGCGCGCGGGTCGCAACCGGCCCGCGCGCTAGTCGATCGCGGCCCAGGATTCGATGATGGTACGCGCGATGGAGATCGAGCCGGGCAGCAGCAGGTCGGCGCCTCTGTCCCGGTTCGACCAGTCGCCCACCGCCAAGGCTTCGCGCACCTGGGCGCGGCTGAACCAGGCGGCCTCGGCGATCTCACCGTCGGAGAAGGTCAGCGGCTGTCCGGGATCGGCGACCGCGGCGAACCCGAGCATCAGCGAACGCGGGAACGGCCACGGCTGGCTGCCCAGGTAGCTGATCTCGCGCACGTCGAGGCCCACTTCCTCGCGCATCTCGCGCTCGACGCAGCGCTCCAGCGACTCGCCCGCCTCGACGAACCCGGCCAGCAGCGAGAACAGCGACTTCGGCCAGCTGCTCTGGCGGGCGAGCAGCACCCGCTCACCGCCGTCGTGGATCAGGCAGATCACCGCCGGATCGATGCGCGGGAACTCCTCGTAGCCGCTCTCGGTGACGCGCGACCAGCCTGCCTTCGCCGACGTGGTGACGGTGCCGTCCGCACCGTGGAACCCGGCCTTGTCGTGCCAGTTCAGCAGGGCGATCGCGGTGGAGAGCAACCCGGCGGTGCGGTCGTCGACAGCGCCGCCGGCCAGCGCGCGCAGGTCGGTCAGCGTGCCCTCCAGCTCCGGATCCCGCACCGCCCACAGGTGGATGCCCTCCTCGACACCGAGAAACACCGCGTCCGGGCTGGGTTCGGCGGACAACTCCACGGCCGCGTCCAGAACCAGGGCGCCCTCGTCGACGCGCACCTGCCCGCGGCGGTCGACCCGCAGGAGTTTGGCCTCGCCCCAGCCCTCCTTCAGGACTTGGGCATCACCTCGGATCTGCTCGGCCCGGTCGACTACGGACCGGGACAGCAAGGGAACGCTATTGAGCTGAAATGCCGACACGGTTCGAGACTATCGCGCCCGAGCTACCGCCCGGTTCGCGCCGGGATCACTTACCCACTCGTCGGATGTACAACAGCTTGTCGCCCGCCTCGACCGCGTCGACTTCCGGCTCGCCCACCCGATAGAGCACCCCGTTACGCACCACGCCGAGGACGATATCGCTGAGATGCCGTGGCGATCCGCCGATCTCGGACGGCTCCACCTCGCGTTCGGCGACGGCGAAGCCCTCCTCCGGGGTGAGCAGGTCCTCGATCATCTCCACGACCGTGGGCGTGGTGGTCGCGATGCCGAGCAACCGGCCCGCCGTCTCCGAGGACACCACCACCGAGTTCGCGCCGGACTGCCGGACCAGGTGGGTGTTCTCCGCCTCCCGGATCGACACCACGATCTTGGCGGCCTTGTTCAACTCCCGGGCGGTCAGGGTGACCAGCACGCCGGTGTCGTCCCGATTGGTGGCGACGACCACCGAGTCGGCATGCTGCACCCCGGCCAGCCGCAGCACGTCGGATTGGGTGGCCGTGCCGTGCACCGTCACCAGCCCGGCGTTCGCGGCGGCCTCCAAGGCGACCGCGTCGGTATCGACCACCACGATGTCGGCGGGCTGCACCCCGTCGCCGAGCATGGCGTCGATCGCGGTCCGCCCTTTCGTGCCGTATCCGACGACCACGGTGTGATTGCGCACGGTGTGCCTCCATCGCTGAATCTTGAAAGCCTGCCGGGAACGTTCGGTCAGCACGCCCAGCGTGGTTCCGACCAGAACGATCAGGAACAGGATGCGCAGTGGGGTGATGACGACGATGTTCACCAGCCGCGCCTCGGGCGTCACCGGGTGGATGTCGCCGTATCCCGTGGTGGACAGCGACACCGTCGCGTAGTAGAACGCGTCCAGGAACGACAGTTCGTTGCCCGAGTTGTCGTTGTAGCCGCTACGCCCGAGATACACCACCAGCGCGGCCAGAAACAGCAGCGCCGTGGCGAACAGCACCCGTCTGGTCAGCGAAATCCACGGGCTGCTCTGTACTTCCGGGATGCGCAGTACACCGACCAGGGCGAAATCGGGGCGGCCGGCCAAGCCCAGGCCGCGGCCTCGGTCACCGAACACCGGGCACACCCGTCGTTTCGCCGCTCGTGTCGGTCATACCCGGTAATCCTTGTCCCTGCGGCACACCGGGGAGCCTACTGTGTCGGATTTGCCGCGACTGCGTCGCGGCGTGTTCGCGGCCCTCTTGTGGCGAACAGAAACAGGCTCGGTCTCGCTGCGCTCGAAAGACGTAGTTGCGGTGCGCCGGGCACGTCGGTATCGAAGCCCACTGCCCAGCGCACGCGTGTTGCGGTGGCCGGCTGTCGGCTCCGCCCTGCGGCTTTCCGTCGCAGATCCGGCTGATCACTCAGGCGCTGGTGGTGAGCCGGCGGGTGCGGCGTTCCTGATCAGTTCGGCCAGTTCTTCCGGACCGGCCAGGTTCGCGGGCGCGATGGTGCGGCCGGTACGCACGTAGTGGAACGCGGCGCCGATCCGAGGCAACATCTCCTGCTCGGGCCGTCCCTCGCGGGCGGCCATCAACCGCGCCCACGCCAGACGGTAGACGGCCAGCTGCATGGCGACCGCCGGTTCCTCGGCGGTGCTGGGCTCGGCTCCGGTCTTCCAGTCGACCACGATCCAGCCGCCGCCGGGTTCGGCGAACACCGCGTCCATCCGGCCGCGGATCACCGTGCCCGCGATCGAGGTCTCGAACGGGATCTCGACCTCGATCGGGCTGCGATCGGCCCAGCGCGAGTTCAGGAACGCCTCCTGCATCGCGGTCAGTTCGGTGTCCAGGCCCGCGTCGGCAGCGCCGCTGTCGGCCGCGCCGGGCAGTTCGTCCAGACCGAGCAGTCGGGTGGAGCCGAACCACCGCTGCACCCAGGCGTGGAACGCGGTACCCCGGCGGGCGAGCGGGTTCGGCGGGTAGGGCAACGGACGACGCAGGCGGGCGGCGAGCTTCGCCGGATCGGCCCGCAGCTCGACCAGGGCGGTCGCGGCGATTTGTCCGGGTAGTTCCACCTCGTCGTCGGTGGCCGCGGCCGCGTGGTGTTCGGCGAGCAAGGCGTCGACGTCGGCGGCCCAGCCTTCCGGATCGCCGGGGTCCGGCGCGGCACCGGCGTCCTGCGCCCGGTACCGGTCGTCCGGCGGGGGCGCAGCGAAACCGGTCGCGGCGAATGCCGGTTCGTCGGCGAACAGATACTCCTCCACCGGGTCCGGCGCCGAACCGAAGTAGGGCTCGATATCCGCGTAGGGATCGGCGTATTCGAGGGAAGTGACCTCGAAGTCCCCGCCGAAGTCGTCGGGCGGGTAATCGTCGTCGGGTGGATAGTGAGCGGATTCGTCCGCGAACCACGGCTCGTCCGCGGGCGGGTAATGGCCAGGCTCTTCCGCACGCCCCGGCCCGTCGCCGCGCAGGTAGTAACTCGGCCCATCCACCGACCCCGGCTCATCGGCGGGCGGGGGGTAGCCGCGTTCATCCACAGATGCCGACTGATCACCGCGCGGGTCACCCGGTACATCCACAAACCCCGACCCCCCACCACGCGGGTCGTCGGCCGACTCAGCCCAGAACTCCGGCTCGTCGACGGGGGGCGTCGGCGCCATCTCGGCACCGGCGCTGCGGTTCGGGGCGGCGGCGCCGGGCGGCTCCGAGCCACGGCGCCCGCCCTCGGCGGGGCGGGCGCGCAGGCTCGCCAGGGCGGCGCGGACCAGCGCGGCGCCCTCTTCGATGGTGCCGCGGCGGTCGCCGAGCGGGTCGCGTGGCCACTCGGCGGTCGCGGGATCGTCGGTGAACGGGTTGACGGCGTCGGCGGCGGGCGGGTCGTCCCAGCGGTCGATCGCCACGACGCCGTGCGCCGGGCTGCCGGGGTCCTGGTGCGCGTGCTTCAGTTCCAGCAGGAAATCCGAGGGACCTTTCGGGGTACTGCCGGTCTCCGCCCAGTAGTGGGCCGATACCAGCAGTACGCGTTCGGTTCTGGTGAGCGCGACGTAGAAAAGCCGGCGTTCCTCGTCGATCCTGCGGCGCTCCAGCGCCTCCTTGTGCGCCTTGATCGCACGGTCGAGGTCCGCGCGGTCGTACAGATCGGTGAGTTCGAGCACCGGCACGCCCTCGGCCGCGTCGTCCTGCTGCCGGTCACCCCGCAGCGACGTGGGCAGCTCGGCGAGCGCGCCCAGCCACGTGCCGGAGCCGGCCTTCGACGGGAACACGCCCTCCACCACGTGCACAACCGCGACGATCTCCCATTCCAGGCCTTTCGCCGCGTGCACGGTCAGCACCTGCACCCGGTCCTTGGCGACCTCGACCTCGCCCGGCTCCAGCCCGTTCTCGACCTCCTCCGCGGCGGCGAGGAATGCCAGCAGTCCGCCGAGCGAGGCGCCGGTTTCCGCGGCGTACCCGGCCACCACCTCGGCGAACGCGTCCAGATGCTCGCGTCCGGCCCCGGTGCCCGCCAGGGCTCGCCGGGTCTGGGTCTCCACACCGACACCGATGGTGCGCTCGACATCGGCGACCAATTCCGCCAACGGCTGACCGCTGCGTTCGCGCAACGCCGCCAGTTCCCGGCCCAGCGCCTCGATGCGTGCGAAACCGGCGGGTGAATACTGCCCGGGCGGACCGGGATCGGCGATCGCGTCGGCCAGCCCGGCCTGTTCGGCGGGTTCCGGCGCCACTTCGCGCAACGCCTCGTCCAGTGCGGCGCCGTCGGCGATCTCGGCCGCGCCCTCCGACCCGGGACGCCGGATGGACAGGTCCTTGGCGCGGCGGGCGAGCGCCGCGATGTCGGCGACCCCGATACGCCAGCGCGCGCCGGTCAATACGCGCATGGCGGCGCTACCCGACCCCGGTTCGGCGATCAACCGCAGGGTGGCGACGACGTCGGCGACCTCCGGCGTGGCGAGCAACCCGCCGAGCCCGACGATCTCCACCGGAAGACCTTGCGCCCGAAGCGCTTCGGCGAGCGGAGCGGCATCGGCATTGCGGCGCACCAGAACGGCGGACGTGGGCGGCTGCCCTCCGGCCGCGCGCCGGACAACCCACTCCGCGGCGATTCGCTCGGCCACCCACGAACGTTCATCGGCGACGGTGCCGGTCAACGCCAGCGCGACCACCCCCGGACCGGCGTCGGGCTTGGCGCGCAGAGCGTCGACCGTCACCCCGCCGCTTTCGGATGCTCTGCGCCGCAATGGTTCGGCGACCAGATTCGCCAGTGCCAGCGCTTCCGGCGGGTTGCGCCAGCTGGTCAGCAACGACAACGTCGGCGCGGGCACGCCCGGAGCGCTGGGGAAGTCGGTGGCGAACCGGGGCAGGTTCGCCGCCGAAGCGCCACGCCAACCGTAGATGGACTGCATCGGGTCGCCGACGGCGGTTACGGCGAGGCGTTGCATTTCGCCGGCCCGCGAGCGCTGGTCTTCCCGCCGCGCCGCGACGTGCGGGTCGTGCGCGCCGGCAAACCGCGAATCTCCCTCCGTAACAGCATCTTTCGCATCGGCCCGCTCGTTTTGCGCGGAGTCGCCAGAGGGCGCATCGGCAGTCGACGGCGGCCCATAATCCTCCCCCGCCCCGCGCCGACCGCTCTGCGTCAGCGGCGAGATGTCGCGCCCGTCCGGCGGGATCGCGTGTGCACCGGTCGCGTCCCCCGCCGCGCCGCCGAACAAGGCGGACAGCAGCACCCGCTGGGCGTGGCCGGTGTCCTGGTATTCGTCGAGCAGGACCAAGCGGAAGCGGGCGCGTTCGGCGGCGGCGACCTCGGGGTGCTCGGCGGCCAGCCGGGCGGCGAGGGACATCTGCGCGCCGAAGTCCAGTGCGCCGCGTCGCCGCAACGCCTCGGCGAGTTGCTGCACCAGTGGCAGCAGCGCTACCCGTTCCCGCTGCACCTGCACGATGTTCAGCAGTGACTGGCTCGGCCCGCCCCGCTGTCGTGGGCCCGCGGGCAGCGTGTGCACCAGCTTCGCCAGTTCGGTGTGCGCCTCGGCCAGTTCCTCCGGCTCGACCAGATGTTCGGCCAGCTGTCCGGACAGCGCGAGCACCGCCTCGGTGACCGACACCGGGGTGCGGTCGGTCTCCAGGTCGCCGTCCCAGGTCCGCACCACCTGGTGGGCGAGCTGCCAGAGCTGGGTCACGGTCAGCAGGGTCGCCGAGGGCTCCACCGGGAGCAGCAGGCCGTGTTGGGTGAGCAACCTGCCCGCGTACGAGTGGTAGGTGCTGATTTCCGGCTCCGCGCCGGTCAGCTGGGCACGCAGGCGGCCGGTCGGATCGAGTTCGCGCAGCAGCGGCGCCCCGGCGAGCCGGGCCAGCCTGGTCCGGATCCGGGCGGTCAGCTGCTGGGCGGCTTTGCGCGTGAAGGTCAGCCCGAGCACTTCGTCCGGCAGCACGAGCCCGTTCGCGACCATCCACACCACCCGGGCGGCCATCGTCTCGGTCTTGCCCGCACCCGCGCCCGCGACCACGAGGGTGGGACCGGGCGGCGCCGCGATCACGGCGGCCTGCTCGTCGGTCGGCGGCGGCAGACCGAGCGCCTGCGCCAGCTGATGCGGTGTCACCCGGCCCGTCACGACGGCGCCCCGGCGACCGGCCGCGGCGGGACCGAGAGCGCGCTCACTCGTCGGTCACCTGCCTCCCGCTGTCCTGCACGGGGCAGCTGCCCGCCACCGCGCAGTGGCGGCATCCGTCGTTGCGCACGGCGAGGTAGCTGGGGCCCTGCGTGGCGGAGGCGGCCCGGTGGATCGTGTCGCGCCAGCGCTCGAGCGCCTCGGCGTCCAGCGGGGGCTGCATGCGCTGGGTGGCGCCCTCCGCCTTGCTCGGCTTGGCGACGTACACCAACCGCGCCCCGCCGGGCTCGCCCGCCGAGCCGGTCGCGGTTTCCGGCTCCGGGGAACCGGATTCCGCCGGTGCGTCGAGCGCGCCGGCGGCGGCCGCCACCTGATAGGTAGCCAGCTGCGCGTGATCGACGGCGGCCTGCTTGGTGACCGGGGACTTGCCGGTCTTTACGTCGACGATCACGAAACGGCCCTGCGCGTCTCGCTCCAGCCGGTCGACGCGGCCCCGGATCCGCACGGCGCGTTCGTCTTCGGTGCGCGCGGGCAACACACAGTCCACCGGCACTTCGACCCCGGCCTGGGTGAGTTCGCCGCGCGTGTTGCGCACCCAGGCCGAGAAGGTCTCCAGCATCGCCTCGGTGCGGCGCAACTCCTGCCGGGAGTGCCAGCCGGTCCCGGGATCCACCGCCCGCCAAGCGCGAGCCAACGCGGCGCGTACCTGTTCTTCGGGCACTGTGCCCGCCAGCGCCTGCACGAGCGTGTGCACCAGATTGCCCTTGACGGCGTGCGGGTTGTCGCCGTCGGTGCCGCCGTTGCGTTCCAGCGCCCAGCGCAGGGGGCAGGTGCGCAGCAATTCGACGGTGGAGGGCGACAGCGCCACCGCGCCGTCGTCCTCGGTCCACAGCGGTCGCCGCGAGCTGAGTTCGGCGGTGCCGTACCAGTCGTCGGGGTGAGCGCCCCGCACGCCCGCGTCCGCCAGCCGCGCGAGCTGATGCGCGGCGCGGCGCCTGCGCTCCGAGTCGGTCTCGGGATCGCAGACCACACCGCGCAATTCGGCGACCAGCGAGTGCATCACCAGGGCGCGGCCGGGGTCGACCACCGGAAGCGCGCCCGGCTCGCTGTCGTCGTCGTGCCCGAGCAGTTCGGCGAGGAAGCGCGACGGCACCAGATCGCGTTCGCCCGCGACCGATTCCACGGCGGTGACCAACAGCGACCGCCGGGCCCGGCTGCACGCGACGAGCAGCAATCTGCGCTCCTCGGCGAGGATCGGCGCGGACCGGCTCACCCGCTCACCCGCGTCGGACACCCCGGCGCTGAGATCGACCAGATCCTCGGTGTGCAACAGGGTGCCGCGGGCGCGCGGATTAGGCCAGATCCCTTCCTGGACGGCGGCGACGGCGACCACATCCCATTCCCGCCCCGCGGCGGCGTGCGCGCTCAACAGTGCCACGGCTTCGCCCGGCAGCGTGCGCGGCGCCGCGTCCTGCGGAATCTCCTGCTGCGTCAGGTATTCGACGAACCCTTCGATACTCGCGCGCGGCAACCGGTCGACATAGGCGGCGGCCGCGTCGAACAACGCGACCGCGGCGTCCAGATCGCGATCGGCCTGCATGCCCGCCGCGCCGCCGCGCTCCGACTGCGCCACCCAGCGCCGCTCCAGCCGAGAACCGGTCCACAGCGCCCACAGCACGTCCTCCAGCCCCGCCCCGCGCCCGCGCACCTTACGTGCCCGGCGCAGCGCGTCCAGCACCCGGCGCAACGGCGCGACCTCGACTTCGGTGAGCCGGTTCAGGATCGCCGGATCACCGGACCCGATCAGCAGGTCGCGCAGGATCAGTGCGGACGGGCGGTCGAGGTCCGCGTCACGGTCGGGCGGCGAATCGTCGCCCGGATCCGGTGTCTTCGCTCCGGCGCGTACCGATTCCACGACCGCGCGCCGGATGCCGCGGCGCAACCGGCGCAGGGCGATCTGATCGGCGCCGCCGAGCGGTCCGGACAGCAGGTCCAGGGCGTCCTCCGGCTCGAACCCCGGTTCCGCGCCGCGCTGCGCCTGCGCACCCGCCAGGACCGCGCGCAGCGACAGTAGCATCCAGGCCGCGCCGCGCCTGCGCGCCAGCGGTGTGTCCACGGCGGGCTGCCGCACCGGTACGCCCGCGGCGATCAGGGCACGGCGCAGCGGCGCCAGCGACAGCGGAACCGAACGGACGATCACCGCCATCCGCGACCACGGCACCCCACCGGTGAGATGCGCGCGGCGCAGGTGGTCGGCGATGAGCGCGGCCTCCTTCGCCGGCGTGGCCAGCACGCGCACCCGCACCTCGGTGCCGTCGTCTCGCGGCCCGGTGATTTCCGGCACAGGGATGCGCTGCGGCGCACTGCCCGGCAGACGTGCGGCGATCCGCGCGACCGCCAGCTCCACTTGGCCGCCGAACCGATGGTTGTCGCGCAGCACGACGCGCCGCCCGGGTGGCACGTCGAGTTCGGCGACGAACCGCGCGTCCGCGCCGCGGAAGGTGAAGACGGCTTGATCGGGGTCGCCGGCGATCACCGTGGTGCGCGCGCTGTGTCCGATCGCCTTGACCAGGATCGCCGCCTGCGGGTCCAGGTGCTGCGCGTCGTCGACCAGCAGGTATCGGATCCTGGCGCGTTCGGCGGCAAGCAGATTCGGATCGGCGGCCAGCGCGTCCAGCGCCGCGCCGACCAGTTCGGCGGCATCCAGCGCGGGCGCGGTCGCCTCCGGCGCCTCGACGCCCACCGACCAGCGCAGCAGCATCGTCTGCTCGTAGCGGAGGGCGAATCTACCCGCCGCCACCCACTCGGGCTTCGCGTGCTCGCGGCCGAGGCGCACCAGATCCTCCGGGCCGATACCGCGTTCGGTAGCCCGGAGCATGAGATCGCGCAACTGCTCGGCGAACCCGCCGAGCGCGAGGGCGGGGCGCAGTCGCTCCGGCCACAATCCGTGCGCACCCTCGGCCATGTCCACCAGATCGCCGCGCAGCATCTCGCGCACGACCGCGTCCTGTTCGGCTCCGGTCAGCAGACGCGGGGGCGGGTTGCCGTGCGCTATCGCGTGCCTGCGCAGCACGGAGAAGGCATACGAATGCAGCGTGCGCACCAAGGGCTCCCGGGTGGCGCCGGGCACACCGCCCTCCGCGTCGGGGCCCGGGCCGCTCAGCCGCGTCGTGATGGCGTCTCGCACAGCGCCTGCCGCCTGTTTCGAATGGGCCAATACCAGCACCGATTCCGGATCGGCTCCGGCCGCGATGCGCCCGGCGGCGATGTCGACCAGCAGGGTGGTCTTGCCCGTGCCCGGTCCGCCGAGCACGTGCCAGGGCCGCCACCCGGAACGCGCGGGACCGGCCTCGGCCGCAGCGTCCAGCAGCGCGCGAGCGTCGGCGCCCCAGTCTCGCGGCCGGGGCGCCACCACATTCCGGCGAACCAGTCGCACCGCGCCATCCGATCGCACCACGCCGGCTATTGCAACAGACACGACCGACACGCCGGTACACGCCTCCGCCCGACCGGCACTGCGGCCGATCGCGGCGCAGGTCAGAATGGACCGGTGTCTGTTCTGAATGTCCATCGGTTCGGTCCGGCGACGGGACCGGTGGTGCTCGCCCTGCACGGTGTGACCGGTCACGGCAAACGCTGGGAAGACCTGGCGACCCGGCATCTGCCCGACGTCCGGGTGCTCGCACCCGATCTGCGCGGGCACGGTCGCTCGACCTCGCTGCCGCCGTGGAACTTCGAGACCATCGTCGACGACCTGGTCGAGTTGATCACCGCCGAGGCCGACGGCCCCGTCGTGGTGGTGGCGCACTCCTTCGGCGGGGCGTGTGCGCTGCACCTGGCACATCGGCATGCCGACCTGGTGCGCAAGCTGGTGCTGCTTGATCCGGCGATCGCGCTGGAGCCGGAATGGCTCAGCGAGATCGCGCTGTCCACTCTGATGTCGGCCGACTACGACAGCGTCGAGCACGCGCGCCAGGACAAGCTCGACACCGGTTGGGGCGACGTCGAGCCGCGATTGCTCGATGCCGAACTGGACGAACACCTGATGCCGACCGCGGACGGGCGCTTCGGGTGGCGGATGAGCCTGCCCGCGATCAACTCCTATTGGGGCCAGCTGGCCCGCCACTGGGTGCTGCCGCCCGCCGACCTGCCGACCGTGCTGGTGCAGGCGATGAAGGTGCACCCGCCGTTCGTCACGCCGGAGTTCCGCGCGGCGCTCACCGCACACATGGGCGCCGGCCTGACCGTGCTCGAATGGGACTGCGATCACATGGTCGCCCAGGCCTGCCCGGCCCGGACCGGCGAGCTCGTGCGCTCGGTGCTGTGAACCGATGCCGACCACCGACGCCCAGATCGAGCGGGTGCGTGCCCTGGTGGCGGCGGTGCCGCCCGGCCGGGTGGTGACCTACGGCGACATCGCCGCGGCCGCCGGTCTGTCCACGCCGCGGACGGTGGGCTGGATCATGCGCACCGACGCGGCCGACCTGCCCTGGCACCGGGTGCTCGGCGCGAGCGGCAGACCGGCCGCCCACCTGGCCCATCGCCAGCTGCGCCTGCTGGCCGAGGAGGGCGCGCCCATCCGGGACGGACGCGTCGACCTGCGCGCCGCGCGTTTCCCACTGCCCGGTCTGCCCGGCGACTGAGCGCCGCTTTCCGAAATTCCTCCGTGCCGGAATGTCGGACAGTACCGTTGATCCATGCCCACCCGCCTGGCATGTGTCGTGTTCGACGCCGACCGGCCGCGTTCGGTCGCGGATTTCTGGGCCGAACTGCTCGGCTGGAGTGTCACACTCGACCGTCCCGACGAGGTGAACGTCGCGGCCCCCGACACCGACGGCGGCGAACTGGCGCTCACCTTCCTGCCCGCGATGCGGGCGAAAGTCGGCAAGAACCGCCTGCACCTCGATCTGGCCACCCGCTCGCTGGACCACCAGCGCACCCAAGTGGACCGGGCGCTGGCCTTGGGCGCGCGCTCGATCAACATCGGGCAGGGCGCGGTGCCGTGGGCGGTGCTCGCCGACCCGGAGGGCAACGAGTTCTGCGTGCTCGAGCCCAGGGAGGAGTACGTGGACACCGGAGCCGTCGCGGCGATCGTGGTCGACACGCGCGACCCGCGGCGCCTCGCCGAGTTCTGGTCGGCCGCCACCGGCTGGCCGTCCCTGCCGCGCGGCGAGCGGCTGGCCGGATTGCGCGCGCCGACCGGACTGGGTTCCTGGCTCGAGTTCGTCCGCACGCCCGACGCGGGCTCCGCCCGGACCAGACTGCGCCTGGATCTCACCTCGTTCCCCGCCGACGACCGGGCCGCCGAGGTGGCCCGGCTGCACGCGGCGGGCGCCACCTCGATCGATCGCGGCGCCCCGGATCCCGACCGGAGCGCCGACCTCGTGCTCGCCGACCCTGAGCTCAACGAGTTCCGGCTGCTGCCACCGGCGCGCTTCTGGTCGAACGCCTGATCGACGCCGTCCGCTCCCGGGCTTCCCGGCGGTGACGAATTAGCATGGCCGCCATGGTGTACCTAGCTCCGGGTCGTGGCGTGTGACGGCCGCCGACGCGATCGTGCTCGCGGGTGGCCGGGCCAGCCGGATGGGTGGCGTGGACAAGCCCGCCATCGTCATCGGCGGCCGTTCCATGCTGGACGTGGCGCTCGCCGCCGTCGACTCCTGCACGCGGACGGTGGTGGTCGGACCGCACCGCCCCCAGCTGGCACCGGAGATCATCCAGGTGCGCGAGGTGCCGCCCGGATCGGGTCCGGTGGCGGCGATCGGCACGGGGCTGCGCGCCCTCCGCTCCGCCGCTCCGCTGGTCGTGGTGCTGGCCGCCGACCTGCCGTTCCTGTCGCCGTGGACGGTCGCCCAACTCGTCCGGCACGCCACCGAATCCGGGGCGGACGCGGTGTTCGCGGCCGATGAGTCGGGTCGCCCGCAATACCTGATCGGGGTGTGGCGACGGTCCGCGCTGGCGGCCGCGCTGGACCGGCTCGACGCACTGATCAATCAGCCGATGAAGGCGCTGGTGCCCGCCTCCGCCGCGATCATCCCGCTCTCCGGCGTCGGCGACTGCGACACCGAGGCGGAGGTGCGGCAGGCCAGGGCGGTGGTCGACGCGCCACGACAGCAACCGCCGCTCGAACTCGAGGAAGCGCGAAATCTGCTGCGCACCCGTCTGTCCCGGCTCACCTCGTACGAAGCGGACCTGCGCTCGGTGATCGGTGCCGCGCTGGCGGCCCCGCTGACGGCCGCCGCGCCCCTGCCCCGCTTCGACGTCTCGGCGATGGACGGTTACGCGGTGGCGGGTGACGGCCCGTGGCGCCTGCGCCACGACATCGGCTTCGCGGGCGGACGACGACCGGTGGGGCTGCTGCCGGGCGAAGCGGTACGCATCGCCACGGGCGCGCACGTCCCCGACGGCACCACGGGCGTGCTGCGCGACGAGTTCGTGCACGTCGCCGACGAGACGCTGCACCGTCTGCCGGACACCCCGCCGCGCGACGACATCCGCCGCCGCGGCGAGGACCGGGCGGCTGGTGATCCGGTCGCGCCGGAGGGCGCGCCGGTCACCGTGGCGCTGGTCTCCGCGGCCGCGAGCGTCGAGGTCACCTCGGCGCCGGTGCGCGGGCCGGTACGCGCGCGCGTCGTCATGACCGGTGACGAGATCCGCAACGTGGGGCCGCTGCAGGCGGGCCAGACCCGGGATTCGATCGGACCGATCCTGCCGGATCTGCTCGCACGGTCCGGCATTCGCACCACCGATCGGGTGCACCTGCGCGACACTCCGCACGGATTCGACGAGGTCTTGATCGGCGCACCGGAGTGCGACCTGCTGGTGATCGTCGGCGCGACCGGCGGCGGGGCGGCCGACCAGCTGCGCGCCGCCCTGACCCGCGCCGGAGCCGAGATCGTGGTGCCGCGGCTGCGGCTGCGGCCGGGCGGGTCCACCGTGGTCGCCCGGCTCGCCTCCGGCACCACGGTGCTCGGCCTGCCCGGCAACCCGTTCGCCGCGGTCGCGACGCTCATGACGCTCGCACCCGCGATCGTCGAGGGCCGCACCGGCGCGCTTCCGGCCCGTCCGCTGCGCGGGCCACTGCGCAACGCCGCCGAGATCGCCGGACAGGTGACACGCATCGTCCCCGCGCGCGCCGCCGAGGACGGCGGCTGGATCGGCGACCCGGCCATCCGGACGGCACATCTCGGCGGGCTGGTCGACCGTGACGGCCTGGTGCTCGTCCCACCCGATGCCGGGGACGACGCGATCGTCGAATTCCTGCCGCTGCGTTGAGCCCTTCGGCAGACATCGGCGACCGAACGAAAGTCGTTGCGCCCCTTGGCCTCAGCGCGATCGAGCGGGTGCGGGATCCGGGAGTGCGCCGACGGCCGGCCGCCGTCGCACCATAGTCACTGCGGTGCAGCGACTTTCGTTCTCGCGGCAACAACGACGCCGAGACACCGAACTCCCCGACGGCAACCGAGTCGAATTCGACGTGATATACGCCCGACGCCACGAACAGCAAGGTGAATAAAATCGACGGCCGACCGTCGCGTTTCGATCCGTCCGCCCCCACCCGAGATCGACTTCGGCCATCGGCAAGAAAGTTCGAACTAAACTGGATTCATTACTGAATTCCGGCATCGATAGCGCTCTGACCAGCAAAAATGCCACACCATGGCCGCTCGGAGCCATATTTTTCATTTCCCCTTCCACCGGCCATATCCGCTCGCTATCGTGTGTTCGTTAGGCGAATATCAATCACCCGGAAAGGACCGAGTGGAGATGACTGAAAAGTCGAAGAAAACGCCTAAGAAAATGCCGAAGCAGATGCCGAGGCAGCAGCAGCAACAGCGCCAAGAGCAGGACATGCGCGAGGGCGCTGACATGGAAGGCCGTCGGGGCAACCGGTCGGAGATGCCCGACCGGCGCGGCGAGCAGGAGCGCCGCCGCTAGCTGATCTGCGCCACCCGCGCCGCCGGCCCCACCTCCTCCCGGGACCGGCGGTCGCGGTCGTTCCGGAGCCCTGTGCTCACCCCGGAGCCTATGGCCTCACCCATCTCCGCAGTCGCAGGCCGCATCCCGCCGCCACGCCGCGCGCCGGGGCGGCCTGACGCGATTTCGGCTCGCCGCCTCCCGTCCGATACCGTTGACCAGGCAGGACCCGGTTCGACGCGAAGGATGCGCCTGATGGACGACAGCTCACTGGTCTGGGAGGACGGCGCGCTCGTCACCATCGACCAGCGCGGCCTGCCGCACGAGGTGCGCGAACTGCGGCTGAGCACCGTCGACCAGGTCATCGACGCGATCGAGTCGCTGGCCATTCGCGGCGCGCCGGCCATCGGCATCGCGGGCGCGTTCGGCGTCGTCCTCGCCACCGCCGCGCACACCGTCGACGGCGTGGTGGACGAAACGGCGGCGCAGGCCGAGGCGGACCGGATCGCGGCCGCGCGGCCGACGGCGGTCAACCTGGCCTGGGCGGTGCGGCGGGTCCGGGCGAAGGTGGGCCAGGGTGCCGATGCGGTCCTCGCGGAAACGCTCGACATGCTCGCCGAGGACGGCCGGGTCAACCGGGCCGCCGCCACCAAGGCCGCCGACCTGGTGCTGCGGCTGTGCCCGGACCGGCCGCTGCGCGTGCTCACCCACTGCAACACCGGCCGACTGGCGACCAGCGCGTTCGGCACCGCCATCGGCACGCTGCGGGTGCTGTCCGAGCGCGGCGCGCTCGAGCAGGTGCTGGTCGACGAGACCCGCCCCCTGTTACAGGGCGCGCGCTTGACCACCTGGGAACTGGCCGAGGCGGGCATTGCGCACCGGCTGATCGTCGATTCGGCGGCCGCGTGGGCGATGGCGACCGGGCAGGTCGACTGCGTGCTGGTCGGCGCCGACCGGATCACCGCCAACGGCGACGTCGCCAACAAGATCGGCACCTACGGTCTCGCGCTCGCCGCCCACCACCACGGCATCCCGTTCGTCGTGGTCGCCCCGGAGTCGACCCGCGACCTGACGATGGCCACCGGCCGGGAGATCGTCGTGGAAGAACGCGCGGCGGCGGAGGTGACCGGATTCGGTGGTGTGGCAACGGCTCCCGCGCATACCGAGGTCTTCAACCCGGCCTTCGACGTGACGCCGGGCGAACTGGTGACGGCGGTGGTCACCGAGCACGGCGTGGTGCACCGCAATGATCGCTCCCGCGGCACGTCGATAGAGCTCGCGGACACCCCCCACGAACTGCGGTCCGATTCCTCGCAGGGTGCGGCGATCGCGGATATCGCCCGCGAACAGAGATCCGATCCGTCCCACGGCGCCGCCATCGCGGATGTCGCCCGCGAGCTCTACCGGCGCGGCTGGATGCCCGGCACGGCGGGCAATATCTCGGTGCGCACCGGCGACACCGCCGTCGTCACCGGAAGCGGCCTGTCCAAAGGCGAACTCACCGAACGCGACATGGTCACCGTCCGCGTCGCGGATTCCGTGCCCGTGGCCGAGCAGCGGCGCAAACCCTCCGCGGAGACCACGATCCACACCGCCGTCTACCGGACCCGCCCCGCGCAAGCTGTCGTGCACATCCACCCGCCGTTCGCCACGGCCTTGGCTACCCGCTCGGCGGCGCCGGGCACGCTGCGGATCACCGACTACGAGTTGATCAAGGGACTCGGCGGCGGCGATCCGGCCGTCGCGGACATCCCGGTCTTCCCGAACTGGCCCGACGTGCCGCGCATCGGGGCCGACATCGAGCGCTACCTCCTCGACCATCCCGACGCCCTTCCGGTCCTCATCATCACCGGGCACGGGATCACCGCGTGGGGCGCTGATCTCGCCCAGGCGCGCGATCGCGCCGAATGCCTGGAAGCATTGTGTGAGCTGGTGTCCCGCACCGGCAGTCCGGCGGCGTTCGGCCCGCGTGACGACTTTCTGGAGATTGGACTGACATGACCCTGCTGCAGGTGATGGCCGCCGGTGACCCGGCCGACGTACGCGTACGCACCAGCGACGACGAGGTGATCGGCACCGAACTGGCCAGGCACGGCATCACGTTCGGCCGGTGGCCCGTGGTGCGGAACGCCGCGTCGGTGCCGTCGGAGGAGTTGCTCGCGCACTACGAGACCAACGTCGCCGAACTGAACGAGTCCGGGCGCTACAAGCACATCGACATCGCCCGCGTCCACCCCGACGACACCGACCCGAACTGGCCCGAGATCGCCAAGGGCGCGCGCGGGAAGTTCCTCGACGAGCACCGCCACGCCGAGGACGAGGTGCGCTTCTTCGCCGCCGGACGCGGCTGCTTCTACCTGCACCTGGGCGATGAAGTTCTCGCGGTGGTCTGTGAAGGCGGCGACCTGCTCTCGGTTCCGGCGGGCACGCTGCACTGGTTCGACATGGGCGAACGCCCCGATTTCATCGCCATCCGCTTCTTCGAGGAGCAGGACGGCTGGGTCGGCGACTTCACCGGCGACAAGATCAGCGCGGGCTTCCCCACCCTCGACGAGTTGCTGACCGCCCCGTGATCGACGCCGTCGTCATCGACATCGAGGGCACCACCAGCCCCACCGCCGCGGTCCGCGAAGACCTGTACGGCTACACCCGCGAACGGCTTCCGGGGTGGCTGGCCGAGAACAGCTCCGCGGACGCGGCGCCCGTGCTGGCCGCGACCGGGGAGCTGGCCGGGCGGCCGGGCGCCGACCCGGCCGAGGCCGCCGCGATCCTGCGGGAGTGGCTCGACACCGACGTGAAGGCCGAGCCGTTGAAGACCGCACAGGGTCTGATCTGTGCGGAGGGCTTCCGCAATGGCGCACTGCACGGTGAATTCTTCCCGGACGTGCCGCCCGCGCTCGCGGCGTGGCACGCGGCGGGTCTAGCGCTGTACGTCTACTCCTCGGGATCGGTACGCAATCAAAAGGATTGGTTCGCCTTCGCGCGCGGCGGCAGCCTGTCGGAGCTGATCAGCGGCTACTTCGATCTGTCCACGGCGGGTGGGAAGCGCGAATCCTCGTCCTACGACAAGATCGCGGGCGCCATCGGCGTGCCGGCCGAACGCATCCTGTTTCTCTCCGACCACCCGGACGAACTCGATGCCGCCGTCGCCGCGGGCTGGCGAGTCGTCGGGCTGGCCCGGCCGGGCGAGCCGAATCTTCCCCGGCCGCCGCACCAATGGGTGGACACGTTCGCCGACATCGATCTCGCCGACCAGTAGGCCCCGAACCGAGTCTTCCCAGGTACAGGTCAGCTTCGTCCCAGCGAGTATGGTCGCGTTCCCGGGCAATACTGCCGGAACCGCGAAGATCGGCCAGGCTGATCGGCGTGGGAAAAGCTGCCGCGGAACAGGCTTGCGCCGGGACCCGCTCGACCACATCGCGGCCAGACGCGCCACGAACATGTGCGGCCATTGCTGGACACCAACATCCCGTGACGCGCAGCACGCCGGTCCGGCCTGGGGCTGGAATGTGCTGCGGTAGTCCTTCAGTGGCGAATCCAGGACGGTGGGGTTCTCCAGCACGTATAGTCCGCGTCGGCGGGCGGCCTCAGCGATACCGATGTCGTGGGCGGAGACGTTCGGTGGCATCAATGAGCAGGCCCTTGGCCTGGCGGCCGCGCAGGATCAGTTCGTAGCGACGCTCATCATCGGCCGGGACTATTCTGCGCACTTCGGCGACCAGGTCGTCCAAGCGAGCGCGCAGCTGCTCGATACTCTCCGCATCCGGGACGTGCCCGAGCTGTTTCAAATCCTCGATGGTTGCATCGAATCGACTTTCCAGACTGGGCAACTGGGGTCTCCTCGCTTCCCGGCGGCCCGATCAGGCCTCGATGAGGGACAGAGTACGGCCGAGCACCGACAACCGCCACACGCCCGAACTGCGGACTGTCACCTGCCTGACCAGCGGGGGTGACCAGGTGCCGGCACTCAGCAACCCGCTCACATGCTAGATGCAGCTTCGTCGTCCCAGCCGCTGATCTTGGTCCGTCGATTCACCGCCCAGTGGTCCGGTCAGCGATGCCTGATTTTATGCTTGCCGATCCTATGGCAGGATCTCGGCACATGGCTCGCTCGACTACAACCATCACGATCAGCGGCAATCCGGTTCAGATCAGTGATGAGCAGATCTTCCTCGCCACCCGTGACCAGACCCCAGGGAAGCCGCAGACGTATGCGGTACTTGTCAACAACGTCCTTTGGCCGCCAACTCAACTCATCGGATTGGCCACGGGAGTGCCGGGAAGCTCCAGCGAGACCAGTAACTACAACTCGCACACCGCGCTGAGAGCACTGAACGAACTGGGCTTCGCCACGTTCGAGCGGGTGGAATACGACGCGCGCGGGGCCGTAGTGGTGCGCGAAAGCCGGAAGCGCACCTAGGGCCTGCATCGAAGTGGTTGGCCGCGGGCGGGCTGGTGGCCCGCCCGGTTTTCCACTCTCGTGGTTTCCTCCTGCCATCGTGTCCGAATTCAGTGCTACACATGAGGATCGGATCAATCTGCGCCACCAGTTCACCGACGTGCACGACGAGTTCGCCGAGATGCGCAGCAAACCGACCGCCGCAGCATCTGGGCAGGACCGGATCCTGACCCTGTTGACAACAGTCGTCGCACGCAACAACCCATGTTATCCAGAGGCGTATGACGGCTATGCGTTGAGCTGCTGATAGGTGCGCCGGATGCCGTCCGCAACTGTGGTGGTCGCGGTCCATCCGAGTTCGATTGCCGCGCGGCTGGAGTCGAGTGCGCCGTGCTTCCATTCGCCTTCACGCTCGGGCGCAAAGCGTGGGGCGATGCTGGTTCCTGCGGCTGCGTTCACCGCATCGAGCAGAGTGAGGACGGACGTACCGAATTCGGCGGTGTTGGCCCGCGCTGGATCCTATTGAGTGTCCGGCCAGAAGATCACATCCGTTCGGGTGCGGCGATCCCCAACTTCCCCAACCCGAGTTCGAGCGTACGAGCAGTCAACTGGCACAGTGCAATCCGATTCGAACGAATCGGCTCGTCGGCCGTGATCACCG